>CAZVFC010000035.1:0-93139 GCA_964625855.1 uncultured Verrucomicrobiota bacterium
GAGGAAAAACGCCACAGCCCATTGTGGTAGGGGAAAGTAGTGTATAGCCCGATTCCGTTAAACCAGCCAGTTGTCTCTTTCGCCCAGCCCAGGAAGGCCTGGGGGCCGACGTTGTTCCGGAACGCGCTGGTGCTTTGGCTCAGAGGATAGATTCCAAACGTTCGGCACCACTCCATGCTGGAGGCCGTTGCGCACCCATCCAGGAACACAAACCGGCACGGCTTGTGGGTGATGAAGTTGGTTTTGGCATAGCTGTTTCCCAGGGCGGCAGCCACCTCGCCGGCATCAATATAGACGCTTCCATCCCAGTTGCCCATGGCGTTGCTGGCTCCGTGCGCGTAGCAATAGAACTGCCGCGTCAGGCCGTTCGTGAGATTGGGGAGCAGTGTGCCGGTGACGTCCGCCCGGGAGCTGAGATAGCCCGGGATTCCGAGCTGTCCCGGGTAGTCGCGGCTGGTGTAGCGGTTGAAGTCGGAATAGTAGTAGTAGTCACTGCCCCCACCCGAACTGGTTGGTGTAAGCAACGCATCCACCACGCTCTGCATGCCAAGCCAGATTACCCCGGGTATTCCATTGGGCTTTCCAAAGGCCGACTGGAGCGTGGTATTCGTCGCCGTGCACATATAGGCGACGTCAAAATTCGGCCCGGCCTCGGAAAGCGCGCCCGAGGCCTTGGTGAAGTTTTTGGTCGCCCGGCCAGCAGCGCTGCCTGGGCTCCCGGAACCGGCCGGAAGTGCTACGCTGAAGACGGCCTCAAACGTGCTTCCCGTGAAGGGAGTCCCATCGGCATAGGTTACTCCCCAATCCTCCTGGATCATGCCGCTGGAGGTGCTGTTGGTAATGCTCAGAATCCAAGTGCGGGGCGAGGTCGAGGGGTCATAGAGGTCTATGGTGTAGTCCGCCTGCGGGACAAACAGCATGGCATCCAGGTACGCGCCGTTGGCGTCGAACATCGAGCCGTTGAGCGAGAACTGGAGAAGGTTGCTGGAGCAGAAAGGCTGAAGCAGGCCTCCGGCGGTCATCACGGGACGGTCCACTGCCGGTTCAGTTCCCAGCCGAAAGCCTGCGGATAGGTAATGCAGCCCTGCGGGGTCGAAAGCCACATTGAACGAGAGCAAGCAGTTGCCATTGGTCGCCCGCGCACATTCTCCCAGGGTGACGTCAATCCCGTTCATCCTCAGGCTCAGTCTGCCAGAACGGCTCACCGCGTCATAACTCACCGGGACCTCAAAGGTGGCGAACTGGGGTTCCTCTCCCGTGGCGATCGGTGTTAGCGCCAGGGGATTGCCCGCATCGAGCGGCCCCACTCCCAACGCCTTCTTGACGCGCCCAACCAGGCCGCTGCCGGAGACATCCATATCGTCATAGACGGAGTTTGTGGGGTCGCAGGTGCCGGCAACGGTGTAGGCATTCTGCCAATCGGTCTCGGTGTCGCTGTGGTTGGTGTAAGCCCCATCCCCATGCCAGTTTTCCACATAATCCGGGATACCGTCGCCGTCGGTGTCTTTGGGCGCTGCATTGGTTGCCGCCACGTAGTGCAGACCGAGATTGACCGTGTGCCCGGGGAACTCGTCCCCTTCCTTCGTTTGATCCACGCGGGTGGTGTAGTGGTAAAGGCCGGCGTCGCTCGCGGGCTGGCTGCCGGCGTGGGACAGAGGTGTTGTCACGGGCAGGTAGTAGTCGCCGAACGGGCCGGCCTGGTATGGCGGCGGGGCCGCGAGCACCACGTCGTTGAACCCGTTGGTGGCGCCGGCGTCGGAGATCGTCTGCCAAAGCCGATTGGTCTCTCCGATCCAGCCCAACGCCAATTCCGCGGGCAGCATCGGCCAGTAGCCGTTGTAGTCATGGTCCAGCGGCTGGTCGCTATCCTGCCAGAAGTCTATCTTGTCGAAGAGATTGTCCCGGAGCAGCCAGTTGCCTCCGCTGGCCGGGAACGGCCCCAGGATGAGACCCTTGCCCCCGCGAAAGAGGTTCTGGCGCGCCTCAAAGGACAGGTCGCAGTTAATCACGCCGTTGTACCAGTAGTAGCTCGGGTCCAGCATGATCAAGACGTTCTCGAAGAGGTTGTTGACCCAGCAAAGCGCCCCGGAGCCATAGACCCAGTCCATCGGGGCGCCGTAGAAAGAGCCGTCGTCCGGGGGACCGAGCACGATTTTGCCGCCATGCACCTGGCAGTCGCGCATCTGCCAGTCCAGCAGGCTGTCCGGGGATTCGAGGTAACGGTAGGTCTCGTCGTAGCCGGCCCAGACATGGTAGCCGCCCGGAGCGGCGTAGAAATGGGAGAACCGGAAATCAAGCGCCGGAGCCGTGTTCACGTTCGGCCCGCCCCCGGGCCAGAAGTCGGGCAGGAAGGAGGCCTGGCACGACGGTTCCGGTTGGTCTTGGACCAGTCGAACGTCCACAAAGGTATTCGGTTTAGTTGGGGCGCCGTGGCTGACGAGGCTCGAGCCTTCGCGCAGGTCGAAGCCCCACCACGTCCACCGGCTCCGTTCCGGCGAGTATTCGTTGCGCAATCCTATCGCCGTACCGGGGAGCACCGTGATCGTTCCCCGGTTGACCAGGCACGCCGCTGTATAGTCAAGCGCCTCATATTGGAAACCGTAATCGGGCGCGCCGTTGGTGTAGCGCGGGACCTGCGGGCCGAGCGTCAAGTCCCCCGTGAGGTTCATGAAAGCCGGGAAGGCCAGCGGCGGCTGGGTGGTCTTGCCGCGCAATTCGTGGAGCAGCCGCGGGCTGAGGGCAGTTGTCCCGGCGGCGCGATACGGGCTGGCGCTGGCCAGATAGTAGTGGCCGGCGCCGTTGGTCTGGAAGACCGGCAGCGGAGGGTTTACCGCGCAGTGGTCGGCGACTAGGCCGGGGCCGGGCGCGATGTTGCCCACCACCACACTGTTCGTGAGGCGAATGTGCGCGGGCGGAACCGGGCCGGCCCAAAACTCGGCGGCGTCCGCGGTCACGTGCTCGCCGGCAACCGTGAGCCCGGCGCCGGAGGTCCGAAGGGCGGTCGCGCAAGCGGCGACGAGCACATTGTGCAGACGGATGGCGGTGGGGGTATTGGTGGCGGCGTCGAGCACCGCCGCGCTGCACTGGACGAACTGGCAGTCCCACAGGTCCAGCGCCGCGGCGGGCGCGGCGAGGGCGTGGTCGGCATAATAGAAGCGGACGTTGCTGATCTCCGCCTGTCCGTCCGGCGCCGAGCGCAAGTCAAGGAAGGCACATCCGTTGCTGGAGGTCACCGGCCCCGGACCGTAGCCATAAACGTCAGCGCCTACGTTGCAGTCACGCAATGAGGTGAGGATCGCGGGTGAATACGACCGGGTTTCGGTTTTTAGAGATCCCAGAACGACCAGGGTGGAATCGCCTGATCCCCCAAGCTCATTCTCGGTGTCGAACTTTATAACACAGTCTTGAATCGTGGTTTGGCCGTACAACTCCACCTGATTATAGATCAAGTAGGTAAAGCCGCTTCTAAAGGTCATGTTCTGCCGAGGGCCGGTCACAGGGAGGGCAGGGTTGTCAAAGCCCCAAACGATCAGGGTGGCGTTGCTGCTGAGGGTGCAAAGGCCGATCGCGTTGCTTACCACGACGGAGTAATCACCGCCCTGAGGGGCTTGAACATTAGGCAGCACCAGTGAGGCGTTGGTCTGGCCGTCCATGGCCGTCCCGTTGAAAAGCCACTGGTAGCCCAGCGGCTGCGCGCCCTGGGCGACGACAAGGAAGGTAACCGTGTCGTGCTCAAACACCGTTTGACTGAATGGCTGCGAGAGGATGATGGGCGCATCCGGGTGATCGGGAGCGGTATGGCTGACCAAATGCTCATAGGCATCACTCATCAAGTCGCCGTCCAGGTCATTGGTTCCGGCCAGCAGGAAGAAGGCCTGGTCCGCCCTAAGGTCAGGCACGAGGAGGTTGGTTTCCCCGGGCCCGGTTCGATAAAGCCGCGCCCAGTTGGTCAGGTTAAGGCCGGGGACCTCCGGGCTGAGGTTGGTGGTCATGAAGAGGTCGTAAACGCCCGCGCCGATCTCAGCGGCGGGCGGGTGGACGACGAAGTAACCGGCGGCGTTCGTCAGGGTGATGATTTCGAGCCAGAGGTCGTCAGCGGTGTATGAATCGAGGCGCATTGGGCCGAACACTCCGCCGCCCTCCTGGCCGTTTGGGGTGAGGGCGCTGATTTGCCCGCCAGCGCGTAACAGGGCCTCGGCCTGGCTTGCCTGAACCTGGGCGATGAAGTTCTGCAACTCGGTCACTTGGGCCTGAACGATTGACGCGGAATCCATGCTGAGGACCCTGCGGGTGGACTGGATTTGCGGCGAGATGATCTGGCCGGTCGTCTCGTCCACGAGGAAGTGGCCGCCGGCGACGGCATCGCCGATGGCGTACACCGGCGTATTGGGATCGAGCGGCGGGAAGGGCAGTGGCGCGGTGAGGCATGGGAGTGAACTGCGCACTTCCCAGAAGGTGCCGAAGCATGGGAGTTGGTCCGGCAGCACAAGCGGCAGGCCTTGAGCGTCGGCGACTACGGCGACAACGGAGTCAGGCGCCTGCTGAGTTGCTTGGGTCTGGACCTGGGCCGGGCTGGTGATGATGGCAATCGCGAGAGCGAGTGCCGTGAGAGCGGTTCGGAGATACAGCGTGTTCATTAGGTGGGTTCTATGGTTCGGTTGGTCTTGTTGCTCGCGCTGTACCCTGTAAAAAGTGCAGGGGCGTGATTACTCACGCTCCAATCCAGGCACGCGAATGCCTCCAAAGAAACGCTTTCAGCACGCCCGGCTCGCGCGTGCTCCAGCACGGCTTTGGGTCCAAAGAGATTTCGCGTTTCGACTCGAACAGCAGCAGGAGCCGCAAAGTGTTATGTGGTTGCTTTCTTAATATGAATCGTTCGTAAGCTGCCTGCGATTGACGGTAACGCTTCTACGGCTTGCAGGTCTCCTTGTCGAGGATTTTCTAATCCTTTATTCGTGCGAGTTATTCACCGACGCATTGGGGTTGCGCCTCACGCCAACCGTGAGCCCGCCCATGATAAACTCGGCGGTGCTTTGTAATACCCGGGTGAGGTCAACTTGCAGTAGAGTGCCCGTTGATATGAAGACGTGGCCCAACCACACGGCACAGCACTCGGCCAGCGATCTGGCCCTGCGCAGGCAACAACTGACCTTGGAGCCCAGCGCGCTGTGCCTCGTCAGTACCAATGAGCTGAAAGAACTGAGCGCGGCACTGGCTTGCGGAGGCTTGCCGCGGGACTTCGAGGCCAAGCTGGCGCGTCTGGCCGGAGGCGACCTCGTCCACCGCTTCCTGGCGCAGAACGGTCGGCTGTTTGCCGCGCTGCTCCTCGCCGCCGGGAACGGCTCCTTCAAGGAAGCCAGCCGAGCCGATTGCGAATTGCTTCTGCGCGTCCTGGCCTACGTGCGCAAGGAGGACGACGCGATTCCCGACTACCGGGTCGGCGGCTTCGCAGACGATCAGCAAGAAATGCGGATGGCCATGACGCAGCTTCAGCCGTTGCTCGGCTCATTCAAGGCCTGGCGGCTGCGCCACCAGGTGCCGGCGATGTGGCTTCACAATTAGGCACAGGTCTGAAAAGCCCGGTCAGGTGCCAGCCATTTCACCATCCAGGATGGCGACCGCCGCCGCGTAGGTTTGGGTGTGGCTGAGGCTGATAAGCACCGCGCGCGCGCCACGTTCTTGCAGGAGCTTTTGCCCGTCATCGTGCAGAATCACAAACGGCTCGCCGCTCGCTTTGCGCCCCACCTCCATGTCCTGCCAACCGAGCTGGGCGCCGATGCCGGTGCCGAAGGCTTTGGAGATGGCTTCTTTGGCGGCGAAGCGGGCGGCGAGGAAGGGGGCCGGCACTTTATAGGAAAGGCAGTAGCTGATTTCGTTGGGATGCAGAATCCGATTCAGGAAGCGCTCGCCAAATCGTTCGTGCGAGGCCTGGATGCGGGCGACTTCGATGATGTCAATGCCAACGCCGAGAATCATGTGTTGAGTCTTGAGTCTAGAGTCTCGAGTCTAAAGTCTGGAGTCTAAAGTCTGGAGTCTTCAGTCTGGAGTCTTGAGTTCAGAGTCTGGGGGTCAAGGGTCGGGGGAGTGGCCGACTCTAGACTCTAGGCTTGAGACTTTGGACTGGTTCATTCGAACCCGGGTAGTTCTCCATGAGGTGGAGCATTTCCTTGACGGCGGTTTGCAGGCCGACCGTCACGGCGCGGCTGATGATGCTGTGGCCAATGTTTAGCTCGATGAGGTGCGGCACGCGATGCACCGTGGGGAGATTCTGGTAGTTCAGACCGTGGCCGGCATTGACGTTCAGGCCGAGCGCGTGCGCCTGTTTGGCGCCCGCAATCAAACGCTCCAACTCGGCAAGCCGGTCCTGCTCGTGGTCGAAGCTTTCAGCAAAGGCGCCGGTGTGCAGCTCGATGAACTGGCTGCCGACGCGTGCGGCGGCGTCAATTTGCGCCGGGTCGGGCGCGATGAAGAGGCTCACCTCGATACCGGCGTCATTCATCCTCTTCCGGGTCTCCGTCAGCGCCGGCGCATTGCCCGCCACGTCGAGGCCGCCTTCAGTGGTTACCTCCTGCCTCCGCTCGGGAACCAGGCAGATGATATTGGGCTTGAGCTTGAGGGCGATGGCGACGATCTCCGGCGTGTTGGCCATCTCGAGGTTGAGGCGTGTCTGGATGACCTCACGGAGCTTCCAGATGTCGCGGTCCTGCATGTGGCGCCGGTCTTCCCGCAGATGGGCTGTGATCCCGTGGGCGCCTGCCGCCTCGCAGGCCAGGGCGGCGGCTATCGGGTCAGGCTCGCCTCGCTGGCGCCCGCGGTAACGGGCCTCGCGCAACGTGGCGACGTGGTCAATGTTTACACCCAACTTTAACATGCTTCTTTATTATTGGTTACCATTCGGGTCAGGCGCAACCCGAATTGTGGCCCTGGTGTCAGGCTGGATGACAATTGGCGTTGCTTGAGCCTGGTCTCTCCTGTTCTTATGCGCCGTGCTGAGATTGCGCTCCTTTATCAGTTATTGGCTGCCGGTGCTGCTCTGGATGGCGGTAATCTTCTCCGCTTCCGGCGATTCGGCGTCATTCTCGCATTCATCGCGGATCATCGGACCAATCGTGCGCTGGCTCTTTCCGCGGCTCTCCGATGAGGCCGTTCACACTATTGTTGTTTTGGTGCGCAAATGCGCGCATGCGGCCGAGTACGCCGTATTGGCGCTTTTGGCTTGGCGGGCAGTGCGCAAACCGCTCCGGCATGACACTCGTCCCTGGCGTTGGTCGGAAGCGGGACTGGCGTTTGCCCTGACGGCGCTTTATGCCGCCACCGATGAGTTGCATCAGCTCTGTGTCCCCTCTCGGCAGGGTTCGATCTGGGATGTATCGCTCGACAGCCTGGGCGGCGCCATCGCGTTGCTCGGCCTGTGGGCGGTGTGCCGGTTGCGCCAACGTCGGCGCTGATGGCTGACGCTGGCCGGCGCCGGTGGCGCCTCATCAACCTGGCTTCTCGATGATCGGCGGCATCCCCTCGGCGGTTGCCCGCCCGCTGCCGAGTAGTCGCTTCCAGAAGCCCTGGCCGGGCACGTAGCGGTGGGCTGCGGCCGTGCGAAACTCGGTGAGCAACTTGTGCCTCGACCACGCGCCAAAGCCCAGGTCAGCCGCCAGGCCCAACCCCACCCAAAGAGCCAGGAAGAACTTCGGTCCCAGATCCACGTCGCGGTTCAGGGAAACCAGCGACAGCACGAGGCTTACCGCGGCAAACGCGATCCAGGGCAGCACCAGGATGCGGGCCAGGCTCGCGCTCGTGGCGCGGTTGGGATTCTTCGCCGTGAGGCCCTGCCACATGCCGGCCCAGTAGAGGCCGGTCAAGTCGGCAATCATCAGGCCTATGAGGGCCATCCAGAACAGGATCCATGACACCCGGTCTTCGGGCAACGTCATCTCCGAGACGGCGGCCACCATGAAGATGACAAACACGGTCAGGACGACGATCAGCGGCCCAAAGAACTGGCGCTTCAGGGCCAGCAGTTGGCCGCGCAGTATCTCCCGCACAGTCAGCGGCGTCGAGAGCAGCAGCTCGAGGGCGCCGTGGGTCCGGTCCTCGGCGAATTGCCGGCCTGTTTCCGAGGCGACCCAGCCTTTCATGAGCAAGTTGAGCAGGATGCCGGTGGTCAGGTAAATAAACGAGTTGAGCCACTCGTGACGGTATTTTGCGAGGCCCCAGGCCCAGCCGCCGGCGAGCAAAGCGAGAACCACCCAGACTAGAACCGGCTTCAGCCGGGCGCGCGACACGAGCCAAAAGAAGGCGTTCTTGTCCAGCAAGCGCCGGCGAAAGGCGGCACGTTCGGCGGAGTTGCCGTAACTCCAGCCGCGCAGGCGTTCCTTCCAGCGCAACTGCTGGGTGCCGGCGGGCCGATCCTGCCAGGTGCGCGGGGCGATTACGCTGGCCAGCGTCAGGAAGAGCCAGCCCATCCCGTGGATCAGGAGCAGCGACCACCAGAATGCGCCTCGCCCCAGACTCTTGTAGAGTTGGTCGAAGGCCAGGGCGTAACTGAAACCCGGGCTCGGCATCAGAAACGCCACCGGCACTTGCCTGGCCTGGGCGACAAAAGCCAGCCACGCGCCGAACGCCGGCAAGACCGCCGCCAGCAGCAGAATCAACAGCAGCGTCATCCCCATGGCGTGACGCGCAGAACGGCAGAGCGAGGACACGCAGATCCCCGCCGCGAGTGAGAAGAACAAGGTGTTGAGAGTGACCAGGGCCATGCGCCCGAATTCGCCGGGTGTGACGCCGCCCAACAGCAAGGGCAGGGCCAGCATCGGCACCACCGCCAGCACGCCGTAAAGGCTGCTCAGCGAATTGGCCACCAGCTTGCCGAAGACGACGTCGTAGCCTTTGAGGTCTGTCAGGAACAGCAAGCCGAGTGTGCCATCGCGTTTCTCTTCGCTGAGGCAGTCCGCCGTATAACGGACGCCGCTGAACAGGCAATAGAGGCCCGCACCGCCGGTCAGCAATCCGAACAGGACCATGGAGATCTGATGGGGTGGCTGGTCCCGCGCGACGAGGAAGAACCACGCGGCGATCATCAGGACCACCAGCGCCGCGGCGCTGCGCAGCCAGTAGGTGCTGCGCCGCCGCGAGGCGACGCGCAATTCCCGGGCTACGATAGGCAGAAAGGTCATGCTACCGCTGAGGCTGGATCACCGGGGGTGCCGGAATCGGCGACGGCACACGCGGTGGCGTCGCGCACCGAATCGGGTCCAGGCTCCGCGTCGCCTGCTCACGGAACGAGCCGTAGAGAGTCCGGCGCGCCCAAACGACGAAGCCTATGTCCTTACCCAGGCTAAGAGAAGTGCTCAGGGCGATACTGATCAGCGGGAACCAGGTCATGAACGTGGTAGTCAACCACGAGTTTGCATTGGCCGATGCGAGACCGCCTTTTATGACCACAGGCATAATAAGGACCGGGATGGCCAGCGCTGACGCAAAGCTGATAGCGAACGACGGAATGACTTGCACGAAGACGATCGTTTTCAGCGTGGCGAGGTTGTTAGTCTTTGAGGTCATCCCCATCCACATGCCAAACCAGGTGATCGCAACCAGGTTGGCAACGACAGTGGCAACGGTGGCTACCGAACCCACCAGGGTGGTTGCAAGGTTTGGAGCCGTGCTGCTCACTGGCGCAGCCACCTGGCCCAAGGATCGGCTGGCGGCGAAACCCGACCCCGCCAACTGCACCGCCAGCAGCAGCACGACCGGCACGCCGAACATCCGCCGCAGCGCGCGCCACTGGCCATCTACGATCTCCCGCACGCTCACTGGCGCGGCCAGCAGCAACTCGATCAGCCCGCTGCGCCGGGCCTCGATGAAGAACCGGCAGGACTGCGACGCCGCCCACAGGTAGAGCACCCAGACGAACACCGAACTCACCAAGCTCCAGACCATCAACTCCACTGCCGGGATGCCCATCAGCAGCAGGAGGATCAGCGTGCCCACAGCCAAGAGAGCGATGATCCATAGGCCGAGCGATTGCCAGCGCTCGCGGCAGGCCAGCCATAGAAACGCGTTCCGACCGATCAGCTTGCGTCGAAGTGCGATGCGCCGCCTGGCGCCGCCGTATCTCCACGCGTAACTCCATGTTGAAGTGGAGGAAGGAGACCTGGCGGCCCGCCGTTCCTGCCAGGTCCGCGGAACCAGCGCACTGGCCAGCGCCAATAGCATCCACGCGATGGCCTGGGTGACCAGCAGGCCGCTCCAGAAAGGCCCTTGGCCCCAGGCGCTCGCCGTGCGGAAAACATAGAAGGGACTGGACATGCTGAAGACAGGTTTGAAACTGCCCCACTTCACTGCGCCGAGAATCGCATCGGCCAACCCCCCGCCGGCCATCCACAGGAGCAGGAGAACCAGCGTCCCGGCCATCGCCTTTTGCGGGTCACGGCTGATGGCGGATACAAACAAGCCGGCGGCCAGGGAGCAGAACAGGGCGTTCACCAGGGCCAGGGCTGTCTGCCAGAAGTGGACTCCCGTCACCCCGCCCATCAGCAGCGTGATGGCCAGGATCGGGAAGACGGCCAGCAGCGCAAAGAAGCCCCGCAGTGAGGTGGCCAGCAGCTTGCCGCCCGCGACATCGTATCCGCGCAGGTCCGTCAGGAACAGGAAACCGAGGGTGCCTTCACGCTTTTCCTCGCTCAGGCAATCGGAGGTAAAGAACAGGCCCGCCGACAGGGCGGCCCCGAGCGCGAGGTAAGTCAGGATGCCAAACAGCACCCGACCCAGGGTCGCCGTGCCGAAGGCGCCGAATTGGGTGAGGAGCATCAGCGCGCTGCCAATGATCATCGAGACCAGCGCGGCGACGACCCGCAGCCAGAAGGTGCTGCGTTTGCGCGCGGCCACGCGCAGCTCGCGGTCCACGATGGGCAGAAACGTCATTGGCGCGAATCCTCCAGGTGGAAGGCCCGCTGTGTGAGACTGCGGTGAAGCCGTCGCAAGAAGATTGCCCCGAGCAGGAGCTGGCAGAGCGCTGCCAGCGCATAGGGATTCAAGATGATACGGAAGGGGGGTGGTATCGGAACCCAACTTCCAGGTGCGACGAACGCGGAGCTCGTGGCCAGGTAGATCCGCCAGAAGAAGCCGAGCAAGAATGGAACCGTGAACGGCGCGAGCAGCCCCACCGCGAGTGTCGAGAGCAATGCGCCCATGAAACCGCGGCAGCGCAGGGAAAAATACAGCCCGATGATTGGCAAAGCAACAAAGGCCGCCGCATGAAAGAGGATCACTGCACCATCAGCGCTGCGCTCGAAGATGCTGTTGAAGTACCACCAGATGCCCAGCAGCAGCGCGACCGCCGGAAGAAACTGCCCCCAAAGACCCCGCAAACGCCCCCAGATGATTGCGCTTTCGCCCAAGGGCGACACCAACAGCAGTTCGAGCACGCCGTTTTCACGCTCGCGTTGGAAACTGCCCGCTGCACTCAGGCCAATGGTGATCGCAATGAACCAGGCAATGGTCCCTTGCATCGCACTGTGGCCCCGGAAGAAGTCCCGGTCGGTCAGTACCGCGCTATAGAGGGAGACGATCACGGCGAACCAGCCCCAGGTGACCAGCCTGCCGCTCCAGGTGCGCTGGCCCAGCCAGCCCACGGGGTTATGATCCAGTTTCCAGCGCATCCAGCGCCGGAGAAGCGCAACCCACAGGATAGGTTGGCAAAAGGTTGCCTGCAACCAAAGCTGTCGTCGCGACGGGCCCTCCTCCCGCCAGACGCGTCGCGTTTTTGCGCCGGCCAGAGCGATTGCTCCAGCCAGGACCAGCAGAGAGAGGCACGCCAGCTTGCCCGCGGCCCACATCAACTGAGCGCCGGAAGCCACGCGGAAGTAGGCAGGCCAAACCCCAAGCCAGTTGGCGATGAAGCCTCCACCCGTGAGCAAGGCATACAGCGGACTGGGGTAGTAACCTTGGGGCATTCCCCTCGGGGCAAGGGTAGGGAAGATGAACACCCCTGCGGTCGCCCCCAGCCCCAGCACGAACAGCAGCGCCAGCAGGAACGAACCCAATAGGGCGCGGGTCCAGGTCCGGTTCCAGGCCGAGGCCAGCAACCCCGCTGATAATGCCCAACAAATCGCGCTAAAGTTCACGAGCACGGACAGCACCGCCTGGTTCCAGCTCACGCCGCCCAGCAGAAACGGAATGGTCAGCACCGGCAGGACGGCGATCCACAGCGTAATCGCCCGCAGGCCCTGAGCCAGACCTTTGGCGATGACAATGCCCCCGGCTCGCAGAGGCGTGAGAAACAGCAGTCCCAGAGTGCCCTCGCGCCGCTCCCGGCTCAGGCAATCCGCCGTGAGTAGCGGGACGAGGATCCAAATGGCCAGGAACAGCGCCGAATGCAGGCTGCTGAACAGCGCACCCCCGTGGGTTGCCCCAAAACCGTTCCGCAGGCCAAAAAGCAGGCTGACGAGCAGCAGTGCCGTCACCCCGAGCAACCGCAGGTAGTACGTGAACGGCTGCCGTGCCGCGGCGCGCAGTTCTCGCGCGATTACAGGCAGGACGGTCATGGCGATCCGGGAGAGGTGCTCATGACGGGGTCCAGTGACGTGCCTTGCGGAAGGCGGAAGCCGTGTCTCGCGCGGCGGATGAGACCGCCTGGCGCAAATTCAACGGGGTTGAAACCAGCGGCGTTGCATTTCCCAGCAAGCGGCCTCGCAGCAGGCGGATCACAAACAGAAAGAACAGGAGGTCCACGCATTGAGGCAGATAGGACATCATCCAATAGGACAGTGCCCGGGACGATCCGGCACGGGACGTGAAAAACAGGCTCAGCGAGATATTGAACAGGAGGGCTACAACGTAGGGAACACCCTTCGCCACAGCAACACTCCAAAGAATGACCCGGGCCTGAGTGCCCGCCCGCAGTCCGAACCAGATCGCGAGCCAGCACAAAGCAAGCAGCCCAAAGACGGTGTTGAGTGCTCCGAAGCCGTTGGAGATGGCATAGTGCACCCTCCAACCCCAACTGTCCGTAATTACGTTCCGGCTCAGCACGACGAACAAGAATTGCAGGACCACCGGCGCCACCATGAGAACCAACGGCCAACGGATCAGGCGCTTCAAGACTTCCCATTGATCTGAGATGATCGTCCGCGCCCCCTCCGGGGTGGTCAGGAGCAACTCGAACTCACCTGTGCGGCGCGACTCAACGAGAAAGCGGCTGGCTGCCCAGGCGAACAGGGAGCCGACAATCGCCGATGAGGCCAGCCCGAGGGCCCACGAGACGCTGGCAACTATATTGGGACCCCCAACTCGAACGATGAATCCAAACAGCCCGTAGTAAAAGAAGCCCAGCAACGCCGCCGCCCACACGGTCGCTTTCAGGCCGCGTTGCCGGGCTGCCCGCCACGCGACGGGACTGGCCTGGCCTGCAACCCAATGCCCTCGGCGAGGCGGGACGGTGCTATCCGCCCGGCCTGACAGAGCCTGCTCGGGAGTTGCGCCCGCGTCGCCTTCCCCGCGCAGCGCCCGTGCCAGACGGACACATGCCCCGGCAAGCAGCAGGCAACTCAGCGCGCCCAACGCGGCCATCGAGGTCCAGTAAGGGCTTGCCGCGGTCCGGTAGCCGACATCACCGGCGCTGATCAACAGGACCAGCGGGCTCACCCGAGTGAGGACGGGAGGCGTCGTACTCACGCCCCCGTGCCCCAGAATCAGGGCAAGGAGAAAGGGAACGAGGGTAACCAACGCCACGAGCAAGAGCGCGAAGCGCGCGGCCTTGAAGCGCTCCTGCCGGGAAGCCGCTCCGTACAGCCCTGCGGCGAGCGAGAACAACAGGATATTCAATAGCCCTAGTCCTTTGCGGAGCGCCTCCCCGCCAGTCACACCACCGGCCAGAACCGGAAGCATCAGCATCGGCAGAAACGCCACCAGGACGCAGAGACTGGTGAGGCCGATGGACCCAAGCTTGCCGAGCAGCACGTCCAGCACCCGGACCCGCGTGAGCAGCAACAAACCGAGGGTCCCCTCCCGTTGTTCGGTGTTCAGGGCGCCCGCGGTGAGGAGGCAAACGCCGCAGATGAGGAGAAACGCGGCGCAGACCAGGGCATGGAACACGCCCCGGCCAACGCTAGCGGGACTTCCGAGCGGGGCGGACGACAGAAGCTGCGGCAGACAAATCACCACGCCGGCCAGCGCCACCACAAAGCGCGTCCAATAAGCCGAGGGACTTCGCGCCCGCAGGCGCAACTCGCGCTCGATGAGGGGCAGAAAGGTCATGGCGTTGGTGAAACGTGACGGGTGACGCGTGACGGGTGGCGGTGAGCCGAGGTCGCTCCCAATGGCCAGTCACTCGTCACGCCTCCTACTGCGTTTCTCCCCGGGTCACCCGCATGAAGACTTCCTCCAGGCCGATCTCGTCCTCGCGCAGTTCGACCAATTTCGCGCCGCCGCGGACCAGGATGTCGGCGACGATGCTGTGGTCAGTGTCTTGGCCGGCGAGCGTTACCTTGATCTCACCGTCGGAGGTGCTGACCTCAGCGATTTCCGACCGCGCTTTCAGAAGCTCGAGAGCCTGGGCTTGATCGCTGGAGACGCGCACCCAAATTACGCGGCCCTGCGCCATCTGGTCGCGCACCCCCTGGACCGGCCCGCTGTAAATGAGCTTGCCTTTCTCGATGATCGCGACGCGGTTGCACAAGGTCTGCAGCTCGCTGAGGATGTGTGAGGAGATGATGATGGTCTTGCCGAGGCGCTGGAGCTCCTGGAGGATGGCCATCATCTCGATGCGCGCGCGCGGGTCGAGGCCGCTGGCCGGTTCGTCGAGCAGCAGCAATTGCGGGTCGTGGATCAGCACCCGCGCCAGGCCCAGCCGTTGCTGCATGCCGCGGCTGAGCGCGCCGATAAGGGACCCCCGCTTCTCGCTCAGGCCGACCAGCTCCAGAACGTCATTGACCGTCTTCTCGCGTTGCGCGGTCGGAATCTTGTAGCACGCGCCGAAGAAATCCAGATACTCGGTTACCTCCATGTCCTTGTACACGCCGAAGAAGTCGGGCATATAGCCGATGACATGGCGGACGGCATCCGCATCGCGCACCACGTCGTGGCCGAGGATTTGCGCCGTGCCGGCAGTGGGTGCCAGGAAGGTAGCCAGGATGCGCAGGGTAGTCGTCTTGCCCGCGCCGTTCGAGCCGATGAAGCCGAACAAGTCGCCCTTGTTGACAATGAGATCCAGCCCGGACAACGCGGCGATCTGGCCATACATGCGCGTCAGACCGAACGTCTGGACGGCGGGGATTGGGGGTTCGTTCATATTAGTCCACAGTCCACAGTCCACGGTCCACAGTCCACAGTCCACGGTCCGGAGTCTGTCGGCCACACGCGACGGTGCATGGTTATCAGGTTCATTGGTATTTGCGGCCGCGCAGGGGGGATTCGCGGAGGTAGTGCATGAATCCAAACACAAGTCGGCCGACCTCGTCTGCACTTGCGTAAAGCTTATCAAACGTCACTGGAGCAATATAGCCCTGGTCCAGGGCCACATAGAGCTGCGATTTGACCTCGCCACAGGAGCCTTTGGAATTGGAAAGGAACTGCGCAAATTCCTTGTCGCCCCCACGCTCAAATCCCTCCGCGATGTTGGACATCGTAGAAACCGAGGCGCGTTGGATTTGATCCTTGAGGCCAAAATCACGGGCAAAGGCGCCCACTTTCGTGGACGCATAAATGTCCTTCGTCAGAGCCCTGGCCTTTTGCCAGGCCACGATATCCTCGAACCTATCTATTCTATTCATAGGCATTTGCTTCGTCCCATCTACGCCCTCCCTTGAACTTTAGTCTCTGACTTCTTGACTCCCGACCTCGTCCCGTCACCTTCAGGTTCGCGCACCGCCGACTGTGGACTGTGGACCGTGGACTGTGGACTTTGAACCGGCACTGCCACCCGCCACAAGGTGTTGCGATGGCTGCGACGCGGCGAGAATTGGTAAAGCGGCTTCACCGGGGAATAGTCGCCTGCCCAGGCCAGCAGAACCGCATTTCCGTGGTCGGCCACGGAGGACAAATCCAAACCCGGCGGCGCGATAAAGCTGCGCACGACGTTGGGCCCGCCGCCCAGTTGCGAGATAAACGAAGCCGCCATGGTGCCATTGGGCAGATCGTCAATGCGTCCGCTTTCCTCGCCTCCGAAGGTTCTCTGGCGGGATTGCACGGCGCTCTGGAAGGTGGAGCCATAGCGGGCGACGAATTCCCTCAAGGGGGTTGCCCGGTCCTTTGAGACGGTGAACGTCTTGGTGTTGTTGGCGGGGAGTTCGCCCAGGCTCATCACATAGGCGTCAATCACGATCTGCGCGCCGGTCAGCTTGCGGTCGGTGCGGTTTTCAACCTGCACTTGATAAACATAGTCCTGCCGGACCACCGTGGCGTTGAGCGGCATGGCCGCCGGCTGCCACCAATCGCTGATGTAAAGCTGGCTGGTCCAGACCGGCACGAAGATCTCCGCTTTGAAGTTGTCCCCGGCCTGCAGGATGGTGGCTTTTTCACCTGATTGCCCCCCGCTCCAGCGGCCGATGAACTCGCCGCGAAAGGTCGCCACCTTCTGTCGGCTTTCCAGCGTGTATTTCTGGTTGGCGGGCGAATATACGGAAGCGTAGGTCTGACCGCGCAGTTCGGCGCGGTCTGCCCGCGGCAGCACGTCCACCAGGTGGAGTTCGTTCCATTCCGACTCGCCGGCCCGTAGCTTGTAGCCGATGAAATAGATGAGCAGCGAGAAGAGCACCACGTAGCACGGGAAGGTGATCCATGTCAGCATCGGCTTGCCGATGCGCTTGAGCCAGTATTGGTCGAGCGGGCCGATAACCAGCAAATAGACCAGCAACAACAGCAGCAACCAGCCGACCGGCAGCTTGTGGACCTGCCGGCTGTCAATCATCGCGCCGAAGATGCCGTCGCTGCTCCAGCCGCCCGGCTGGCCGGCCTCGGAGGAGGCGTACCAGGCACCCGGCACCTCGATGAGCTTCGCCCAGAAGGTGGGGAGGTTTTTCCACGAGCGAAACGGCTCGCGTTCCGGACTGAACAACAGGGCAGTCATGCGACCGCGGCTGCGCTGGGCCGTGATCATCAAAGGGGTGTCGCCCGCCGAAACCAGCACACCGCCGTCCCGCAGGGTGCCGACTGCGGCCTGTAAGGCGGCCGCCTCGAACGCGGCGTCCTCCGGCAGGTCCTCGAAGGGATTCGCGGCGGTCACTCCCGGGCGCGGCGCATTTCGGTTCCGGCCTGATCCCCGTCGTTCGCCCGCCGAGTAAGGAGCGTTCGTGGCCCAGGACGCGCTTTGCAGCCACTCCTGCAGCTCCGCATGGCGCTCAACCGACCGAATGTCTTTGAGGTCCACCGGAAACAGGTTTCGCAGCCAGGGGGTGGCCGTGACATCGGAAATCTGCTCGACGGCCACGATCAGGTGACCGCCGGCGTTGAGCCAAGCCACGAGCGCATTGGCTTGGGCGGTGTTCAAGTCCGGCGCTTTCTCCGAGTTCAAGTAAATGGTGCTCAATCCCTCGAGCACCAGCGGGTTGTCGGGAAAGATCGGAGCCTGGAATCGAGCCGCGGCCGGCTGCAATTCCGCCGTGGTGGGCAGAATCGGCCGGATGACCGGGGTTCCCCCAACGGTTCGTGACAGCGAGCCAAGGAGGGGGGCGTTGGCGGCCAAGAGCCGGCGGGGCCGCATGCCCGTCTGCTCGGCCCGCACTCGACCACGCTCGTCAAGCAGACGCACGTCCCAACTGTTGAAGGCCCGCGCCGTCGAGAAGACCGGGACCACCACCCGCTTAAGTGTGCCCGTCGGCAACTCCACCTCCAAGCGCCGTGTCTGACCGTCAGCAAACTGCCCCCCGGTGACCTCGACGACGCCCATGAAAGCCGGCCCGTCATTCTTGATCTCGCACACCACCGGGAACCAGCTCGCTTCCGGCACCAGGCTGTCGTAACCCAGAAACACATCGAACTGCAGCGCCCCGCACGCCGGGAACGCCCCGCCGCAGATGACAAACAAACCGAGGGCGAAAAGCAGGGCGCAACGGGTTCTTCGGTTCGGCGCGCTCCAAAGCAACAGTCTCAGCGGCTTGGACTTAGAATTCCCCACCATGATTTCTTTCAGGACAAGTTTGCGTGGTCCACTCTATAACCAGACCAGCGCCGGTTGGCAACGTTCAATTCACTGACGCGCGGCTTGCAGCCGCCGCTTGGGCTGGGCCGACAGCGGTGCGGAGGCCCGCAGCGCGTGCAGCGGGTCGGATTACGCCGGCGGCTGGAGACTTTCGACCAGGTCTGCCGGGTCGAAAGTACCTGCGCCCTACTGGACCGGTGTCGCGGCATGTCTCTGGCAGGTTAGACCGGTTGCGCGACGCATCGTCACGGCAGGTTCACAAACTGGACATTGGCTGTGGAGCGGGCGTTGGGGCGGAGAATGCTCCGCGCTCCAACCCTACGTCGTTGCATGACGGATACCGCCATAACCCGTAACTGGGCGGCCTCAGCGGCACCGATTGCCTCCTCGATCTTGCCAAGACCCGCCACCGATGAGCGTGACGACCTTCGGCGCGCCAGCGAGCCGGCCGCCAGGACAGTCGTGATCTCGATCGGGCATGGCGCAGCCCATTTGCCTGCCCAATGCCCAAGAACCACAGATTCTGAACCACCGGGCGGTCTGCCTGGTCTCCTCCCCTCTGGGGAATTGCCTTGTCCATGCCGGTGGTCCTGGTAAGTTCTTCCAATGGCTGGATATAGCAGGCCGCTATCACGAGGTGAGTTGCGGCGTATCAGGCAACAGAGACTGCGCACCTTTGGCTGGTCCGCGGCGGTGGTTTGTTTTGCGCTTACCGCGCTCGTCGGGCTGCTTTACCTCATGCAGAAGACCAAGCCGTAGTCAGGGCTCGAGTGGACGCTCGCGCTGTTCCGCCAACCCGTGTTCGACGCCGAAGTCATGTTTGCTTTCCCTCGTCGGCACGATGAACCTCAGATCGGCTCTTCCTCTGGCTTTAGCGCAATTCGAATGCCGATGCTTGTCGGTATGCTCTTATCAGGAAACCCGGCTGTACTGCGAACCCAATACGACCCGGTATCGCCGCTAATCCTCACCCCATGTCGCCTATGTATTCCGTAAGGTCTCTTCTCCTGCGTTCCGCACTGGCGGTTGTGGTCCTCGCGTTTGTCTCGCTGCCTGCCCATGCCGCCAAGCCGACCTACTACAACGTCGGCGCGGCGAGCGTGGACATTACCCCGGACTATCCCGTGCGCCTGAGCGGTTACGGCGGGCGCCAAAAGGAATCCGAGGGCATTGACCAGCGCATCTTCGCCCAGGCGCTGGCCATCGGCACCGATCGCGAAGGCCCGGCGCTGGTCCTGGCCGTGGACAGCGTCGCGGTGCCGGCCTATATCCGCGAAGAGCTGGCCGCGCGCCTCGCGAAGAAGACCCGCGTGCGCAGCGAACGTCTTACCCTCTGCTCTACCCATGCGCACACCGCGCCGATGCTGAAGAACGCCTGCCCGTTTATCTTCGGCGCGGACATCCCGCCCGAGCACCAGCAGCGGATTGACCGCTACACGCGCGAGCTGACCGACAAGCTGGAGCAAGTGGCTCTTGCTGCTCTCAAGGCCCGCAAGCCGGCTACTCTTTCCCGCGGTCAGACCAAGGCGGGCTTTGCCTGGAACCGCCGGCCCCAGAGCGGTCCGGTGGACCATGACCTGCCGGTAGTCGTGGCGCGGGACAAGTCCGGCAACATCCGCGCCATCTGGGCCAGTTATGCCTGCCACTGCACCACCATGTCCGACACCCCTAACCATATCTGCGGCGACTGGGCCGGCTTCGCCCGCGAATACCTCGAACGCGATCACCCTGGCGCGGTTGCCGTGATCACCATCGGCTGCGGAGCCGACGCCGATCCCAAGCCCCGCACCGGTCTTGAGTTCGCCAAGCAGAACGGCAATGCCATCAGCTTCGCCGTCAACGCCCTCGTGCAGCAGCCCCTCACGCCCATGAGCGGGAAGCTGGATTGCCGCGTCAAGTCGCTCGTCCTCCCCTTCGACAAGCTCCCCACCCGCGAGGAATGGAACACCCGTGCCGCGTCACCCAACCACTGGGTGGCCTACCACGCCAGGCAAAACCTGGCCCGGCTCGACCGCGGCGAGAAGCTTCCCACTGAACTGCCGTATATGGTTCAGACCTGGAACTTCGGCGACCAATTCGCCATGATCTTCCTTCCTGGCGAAGTCGTCGTGGACTACTCACTCCGGCTCAAGAAGGAATACGACCCCGCCCGCCTCTGGGTCAACGCCTACGCCAACGACGTGCCCTGCTACATCCCCTCCAGACGTGTCTGGCAGGAAGGCGGCTACGAAGGCGGCGACGCCATGATCTATTACGACCGCCCGGTCCGGTTCGATGACGCAACCGAGGAGCTGATCATTTCGGCGGTTCGCCAGGTCATGCCTGCCGGCTTCCTCCCCGCCACCGGCAGAGAAGCAACGGCAACTGCCAAAGAGTAGCTGCCGGCGGTCCAAGTTACCCGGTGCGAACCGCTTTCGGGCACGCCTGGCCCAGGTTTTGTAGAAAGCCGCCCAAGGCGCGCATCTACTGCCGGCCGCTATTCAAGGGGCCAGGGTCCCGCGAAGGGCACGGTAGCCGCCCGTGGAGAAGTCTTCGCAGGTTACGAGCAATGCGCCGTCGCGGAGTGGCAGCACGCCCGGAACGTAGGTTCGGTGAGTGCCCGCATAGACAGTGCCTGCCTCGCGGGGCCAGGTGCGGCCATGGTCCCTGCTCGGCACATACTTGAGATCGAGGTCAAGATGACGGGGGTGGGTGCCTGACTTGCCCGGCTTTGGGCTGTTCTCGTCGGTGGCAAACACGCACAGCAATCCGCCACCCGGCAAGGCGGCCAGCCAGGGCGAAACCGAGAGATGGTTGGCGCGGCTCGACTGGAACAGAATCTCACGCTCTTCACGCTGCCAGCTCCAGGTCCGGCCGCCGTCGTCGCTGGTGACCATGCGGATGCAATTGGCATGAGGCGGATCGGTCTGCACACTTTCCAACGCGCACAGCAGGCGTCCGGAAGGCAGCTCCACGAC
The DNA here is from genome assembly GCA_964625855.1 of uncultured Verrucomicrobiota bacterium. Taxonomy (GTDB): domain Bacteria; phylum Verrucomicrobiota; class Verrucomicrobiia; order Limisphaerales; family UBA8199; genus JAPLUA01. The sequence goes on from CAZVFC010000035.1 coordinate 21,088, forward strand.
GCTCGCCATGCCGTCCCGCGAGAGATGGCCGCGCGCGTGGGCTCGCGACACCGTCACGGGCTGGTGCCAGCCTCGGCCACTCGGATCCCAGGTTCTCATGGTGACCCACTGGTGCCGGAAGAAACCCTCGCGATGCGGAGTGTCCTCGTCGTCGTAATAGCACTGTAATGCCCCGTCCCGTCGCAGCAGCAGGAAGCATGACCAGAGTCCGCGCAGGGCCTCTGGCTCGGCTGCGGCATCATGCGATGACTGGGCAACGATTGAATGCGGCTGCCACGTCTTCCCCGCGTCCCCGCTGATCGCGGTCTTGATCGAATACTGGCGGCGACCGTCCCTCCCGCCGGCGCGGTGATTGTGGCGGTAGCCGAACAGCAGCGACCCGTCGGGAAGTTGCAGCAGATGCCCGTCGCCAATGTCCTCACCCCGCATGCCGCTGGTGATGACCGACAAATCCTGCCAGTTCGTGCCGCCGTCCATGCTGCGCGAGCACACGACCCACACCGCGTTGGACTTCCATTCCGTGCGCGTGGCCAGGATCTCGCCCGACCTCAATTGCACCGCTCCCTTCGCGCCTCCGGACCGAGACGAAATCTCGGTCCACATCATGTGAGGAAGGTCCTTGGTCCCAATGCAGAGGCACCCGGTGAAGAGCGTCCACAACAATGAGAGGATCGTGGCGGTGAAGAGGGCTCGAACGATTACACCTCTTCCGGCGCCGGCATACGAGAGCCGGATCATGGAAGGCACCGGAGGCTTTGCGGCGGGGCCCGACGCGGCTTTCTCACCTCACGCCAGGACGCCCCGCAAGAACTTGCAGTTGGCCTGGTAGCTCTCGAGCATCTTGCCGCCCCGCGGAACCGCGCCTTCGATTTGCACCCAGCCGCTGTAGCCGATATCGTCCAGCGCCTCGCGCACCTTGCGGAAATCCACCTTGCCCTGGCCCAGCAGCGCGCCATTTTCCTTCGCATGAACCTCGCAGATGCGTTTGCCGAGCTGGCGGATCTCCTTGTAGATGTCGTAGCCCCGGTCGTTTGAATTGCACACGTCGTAATAAACCTGCACCGCCGGGGAGCCGACGCGGTCCAGGATCGCGAGGTGCTCATCGGCGCTGAGCCAGCTTTCGATGCCGAGCGCCACTCCAGCCTTCTCCGCTTTGGGCGCCACCGCTTTGAGCCGCAGCACGACCTCATCCACCCCGGCCTTGTCGCCGCGCAAATCGCCGTCACTGAAGAACGCCAGCAGAACCACCTTCACCCCCAGCGCCTGGCACACCTCGACGCTGTCGCTCACCCAGGCGATAGTGCGGGGGTCGCTCTTGTAGGGGACACCATTCAACTCGCCGATGGCCAGCGACGCGACCTGCAAACCGGCCTGTTTCGCAGCGTCTTTGTATTGCTGCTGCACCGCCGGTTGACGCAGGCGCATATCGTTCGCCGCGTTGCCCAGGCTCACCTGCACCCCGTCGAGCCCGATTTGTTTAGCCACCTCGAACGCGGCGGGATCACCCATCTTGCCGATGGACCAATCGCACGCGCCAATTTGGAAGCGGCGCTTTTCCGGTGCGGCGAGAAGCGGCGCAAATTCGGTCGCCGCTGCCAGCCAGGCCGCCGTTTGAACCGAACGCCTCAGCATTTCCCGTCGCGAGAACTTAACTGACTCTTGTTGCATAGTTGCTCTCCAGGTTGTTCAACACTTATCTTATTGCAGCGTGCTCTGTGCTACATGAGACGCTACCGCCCGGCGGGTGTCTCGGCAACCCCTTTCACCAGCGGAGGGGGCAAGCTGCAGGGCCGCATCAGGCTTGTCGTTTCCACCAAGCCCGGTAGGGACGTTTCGCCGAAACGTCCGTGCGGACGCCTCGGCGAGGCGTCCCTACCTGACCGACGCCAACCTTGAATATCCGGGTTGATTCACAGGCTAGTCTGTCGTAACAGAGGTGCTTGACATGAAGAAAGCACTGTCTCTTACATTGTTGATTTTGGTGACCGGGGTCGCGTTGGGCGTGGCCGCCGAGCGCAAGCCGAACTTCGTGCTGGTGATGGCCGACGATCAAGGCTGGGGCGACATGGCCTACAGCGGGTATCCGGGACTGAAGACACCCAACTTCGACGCCCTGGCCCGCGAGGGCTTGCGCTTTGACAACTTCCACGCCGCCGCGCCCGTCTGCTCCCCGACGCGCGGCAGCGTCATGACGGGCCGGACGCCCAACCGCTTCGGGTGCTTCTCCTGGGGCCATTCCCTGCGCCCACAGGAAACCACGGTGGCGGAGGCGCTCAAGCAGGCGGGCTATCGCACCGGGCATTTCGGCAAGTGGCACCTCGGTTCGGTGCAGAAGAACAGCCCGGTCAATCCCGGCACGAGCGGTTTTGACACCTGGGTGTCGGCGCCCAACTTCTTTGATCTGGACCCTATCCTGAGCGACCAGGGTAGAGCGGTGCCCTTCAAGGGCGACAGCTCGGACATTACTGTGGATCTTGCCCTGAAGTTCATCGGCGAATGCGCGCAGAAGGAGCAACCCTTCCTGGCGGTGGTCTGGTTTGGGTCGCCCCACGCGCCGCACCAGGCCCTCCCCGCGGACGCGGCGCTCTACGCGGACCTGCCAAAAGAGAAGCAACAATTCTGCGGCGAGATCACAGCCATGGACCGCGCCTTCGGCCGACTGCGCACCAGCCTGCGCGAGCTTGGCCTTCGCGACCAGACCGTCCTTTGGTATTGCAGCGATAACGGCGCCCTGCCCCGGGTGGGCTCGTCGGGCGGGCGGCGCGGCAACAAAGCCCAGATCTACGAGGGTGGCTTATTGGTACCGGCCCTGCTCGAGTGGCCCGCCCAAGTGCCGCAACCCCGTGTGGTGACCCTGCCGTGCTGCACCTATGACATCTACCCAACGCTGCTGGAATTGGCCGGTGTCAAGCTGGACAAGCAGCCGCCCCTGGACGGCATCAGCCTCGTGCCCGTGCTCGATGGCAAGCTGAACGACCGCCCAAAGCCGATGGGATTCTGGAGCTATCCCGAGCCCGGCATCCGTACTCCTTCCAAGGAGTGGATGGACGAACTCTACGCCGACCAACAGGCCGGACGCGAACCTGCCGATCCCGAGCGGCTCTTCACTGACGCCGGTCAGATCAAGGCCAAGGTCTCGCTCGACCAGTTCCCGGGCCATGCGGCCTGGCTGGACGGCCCCTGGAAGCTGCACCGCATCGAAGACAAGAAGACGCACGCGGTGAAGTGGGAGCTATACGACCTGGCAGCCGACCCGAAGGAAGCCAACAACCTGACAGAGAAGCAGGCCCAGCGCGTCGCAGCTATGCGAACGCAACTCGACGCCTGGCTGAGGTCGGTTGCCGGCAGCCTCAACGGCGCTGATTACACCCGGTAGGCATCGAGGAACTCCACCGCCCTCCTGCGGTACTCGTCGAAGCTGGGGAGTCGGTGCGCGGTTTTCAGCAACCCAGTCACATAGCCCCGCGCCCATTCCAGAAACCGCTGGTGCAGGTGATAGACCGGCTGTTTGATGCCTTCGTCGTCTATGAGCCAGAAGCCGCGCTGCTTGCCCTCCTGGTCCAGTTCGTTGTTATACATTTCCCAGTAGAGCGCGAAGGGGCAGCCCCACTGGAGGGCCGTCCGGATAAGCTGCTGAGTTCTGGCGGCTTGTTCCCGCGGCGCATATCGGATGGCAGGATAGCCATACTCGCCGATCCACACACGCTTGCCCTTAATCGCGGGCTTGGGCAACAGCCTGGATTCTATGTAGTCCAACGCTTTGGGCACCTCGGTCACAGCGTCCTTCCCGTTGGAGGTGTCGTAGCTGGAATAGGAAACGAAATCTATCTGCGTGTGGGGTATGACCTCGTTGGCCATCGCCGGCCGTCCTTGCATCGCATCGCGGACGAGGTTGGCCTCGGCATAGCAATAGACTCCGACCCCGTGGTGCGGGGTGTCGCGCTTGGCGTCATCCACGGCTTGCTGGCGGCGGTTGAGCCAGTGGATCTTGTTGGCGATGCGTTCCGGCTTCGGGTCGTCACGGCTGCCGGCCCGTCCCCGGAGCTCCCAATCCCCTTCCCAGTGGCCCAGGTAGAAGGTCTTGCGGGTGCCGTCGTAAGTCTTAAGCAGGTAGCAGCCGAGGTCATACAGCTCTTCGTCGCGAGCGGCTGGCCCGACAGGTTCACTGCGGCCCCTGTCCGAGGAGTAGGCCCAGAGCAGGTAATGGCCGAAGGGCATGTCGAGCACGGCCTTCGTGGCGGGATCGCCTCCGGCAACGTCGCGCAGCGTCCGGATGTTCTCGGGCGGCGCCCCGCGCCGGTTGCTGTCACCGAGCCTGAACTTAATCACGCTTGCCCCCATTTCGCGGATCGCCTCGGCGGTCTCCACCAGCCAGGGCTTGGCTGTGAACTGGTATTTGGGTCCAAAGGTCTGCGTACCCACGGCGTAGTTGAAGGCATCCAATTCGGACAGCGGGGCCGCAGAGGCGGAGCCGGAGCCCGGCGCTTCCGGTGACCCGGTCGCATGCGGTCGCAGGGAACAGCCGGTCACCGCAGCCCCAGCAGCGGCGAGGGTCCCACCCAGCTTCAGGAACTGACGGCGGCTCAGCCTGGTGTAATTCATGCGCTTTCTTCTCAGTTCTTCCGCTCGCGGGCAAGCTCCGTGTGAGGCGGGGCGTCGCCGGCGATGCACGGGTAGGGCGCGCCGGGCTCAGACGCGCCCGCGCGTGCGCAATTGGGGCAAGCCCTCAACCACGGTGCCGAACTCCAACGGGCCTTCGTGCTCCAACCGCTCGAAATCCGCGTAATCGAAGATGGGGGACTGTATGCGCCAGGGGCCAGCGCTATCGTCCGAGGCGTCCTTGAGCGCACCGGCAGCCAAGGCGACCAAGCGGTCATTCTGGCGCAGGCGCTCTGCCAGTTTCCGGACCGAACGCGTCTGCCAGTATTCGCCCTCGTCGCTGACCTTCAGTGTGACGCCCAGGGAGCGCCAGAAATCCAGCAGGCTGATGACCTGTTTGTGGCAACGAAGGAAATGGTCCCAGCCGTGCTCGCCCGCGTACTGAGTCTTGCAGCTTGATTTCAGGAGCCAGCCCCGCGTATAGCCGGTGGGCACTGAGCCGGTGCGGAACGGGGTGCGGTGCGGGTACTGGCACAGGCCAAAGGTTGCACTCTCGCAGCCTTCGCCCGGCCACACCTCCACCAGCCAACCGTCGGTGGGGGGAATGAGGCCGAAACACCCGTCTTCAGGCTTGCCCACAGAGACAAACAGGTCGGCTCCCCGGTTCGGGAACGCTGGACGGACCGCATCCACTTCCGCGCAGCCGATCTTGCGGGCGTAGTGGGCGGTCCGCTCCGCCAGTTCGCGCACTACTCCGGAGGCGAGGTTCCTGGCCAAGGAGAGTCGGTAGTGGATGCTGAGGCCCATGAGCGATAGTTAAACGGACGATGGGGGATTTGACGAATGAATTCTACGGTGCCGCGCTGGAATTCCGGGACCGGTCAAGAAGTTCTTTCAGGAAGCATCAGGAACCCCTCAAGGGGCAAGAAGCGAATCGTCGCCCTCGGGGGACACCCCCCCGGTTTGACTCCGTCAGGTGATTGGCAGCACAGCCCAAGTTGCAGGGATAACGCTGGCTCACACTCGTCCGGGCACATAATCATCCCCAGCCGACGAGAACCCTTCAACTGCCGCCGAGCCTGCTGTAATTCATGCGCTTTCTTCTCAGTTCTTCCGCTCGCGGGCAAGCTCCGTGTGAGGCGGGGCGTCGCCGACAATACGGTGGTAGGGCGCCTCCATTCGTTGCTGAAAGGTATCACCAGTGAGGACGCCGGCATGGACAAAAGGCAGCAGAATTGTCTTGTCTGATTTGATTTGTTCTGCCAACATCCGGGCCACAATCAGACGGCAGGTATATGAAGGCGTGCTGGAAGATTCGGGTCGTTGTGTTGCCTGGAGCAGCAGGCGGTGCTGTCGTGGAAGCGAAGGCAATATAGCATGGCAGAATGCTTGAAGTGAGGTGGACGACAATGAAGACAGCCATTAAGAAAGCATGCTTTGCGGGCGTAATGTGTTTGCTCCTATCTGCTGTTCCAACCGCCGTTGTGGTCTTCAAAGGAAAAGCGAGCAAAGCCTCTGATGAGCGGACTGTTGATGGCTCTGGGGCCAAGACTTCGGAGCGCGGCGTTCCGGCCACAGGTGTCGGTTCACCCGAAACGGCCGTTGCCTCAAAAACGCACGAGGGCGCGAAGCAAGCACCAGCTAAAGACGCAAAAGTTGGCAAGGGTGCTCTGTCGGCCACGAAGTGGACCCAGGGAACGGAATCGTTCTTTGACGAACGGCTGAATCGTGAAGTTGCGATCGCTAAAGGTGAGGTTCTGGTCCGCTTCAAACAGGGGTTGTCTGATGCAGATACCGAGGCGCTACTGCAGGAACTTGGCGCCACCGTTATTCAGCGCAAGCAAGCACTTGGGGTCTGTCGGCTGAAGATCCCGCCAAACCAATCTGTTGCTTCGTTCGTTCAGCAACACGGCACAAATGCCAATCTCCAATTGGTTGAACCCAACTTCATCGCTTCTGTCTTGGCCAAGCCGCCGGTCACGCCTAACGATCCTTCTTACTCCTCACAGTGGGCCCTCACGAGCATCCACGCGGCGGCGGCTTGGAACGTGACCACTGGCGTCGCTGCAATTGTTGTAGCCATCCTGGATACAGGCATTGAGTTGACGCATCCGGACCTCACCTCGAAAGTCACCGCCGGCTACGACTTCGTAAATGGCGACGCCGACCCGGCAGATGATCACGGACACGGCACGCATGTTGCAGGAATTGTATCTGCTGCAACGGACAACGGCGCAGGAATCGCCGGGGTCTCTTGGGGTAGTCGCCTGATGCCGGTCAAAGTCATCAATGCTTCGGGCGAAGGCAGCTATTCGGACGTGCTGGACGGCGTCATTTTCGCTGCTGACAGCGGTGCGCGGGTGCTGAACTTCAGCATTGGGGGATATGCCTATTCGCAGATTCTGGCTGATGCGATCGAATATGCCCACAGCAAGGGTGCGGTTTTGTTGGCGGCGGCAGGAAATGACGGGAGTAGCGACCCGATCTACCCGGCGGCTTTGCCAGAGGTGATCGCAGTTTCAGCCACCGACTCAGCAGATCGAATCTGGCCTTCGTCAAATCACGCCCGTCACATCAAGCTATCTGCACCAGGGGTTGACGTCATAAGCACGGGCAGGGGCAGCAGTTACACGCAGGCCACTGGTACATCGGCCTCTTCCGCGCACGCCGCTGGCGTGGCGGCTTTGATCTGTTCTCAGGACCCTGGGCTCTCCAACACACAAGTTGAACAGATACTATGTCTGACAGCAGATGATCTGGGAGAGAAAGGTCTTGATCCGGTTTTTGGCTTTGGTCGGCTTAACGCGGCCAAGGCGGTCGAGCAGGGAACGATCAAAGTGCATGACATCGCCATTACGGCCGTGCGCGTTGAACCGAAAACTTGCAGCGCCGGCACGCCAGTTTCAATTCTGGTCACGATGGAAAATCAGGGTACAGCCCCTGAACGAAACCTGGTTGTCAAGCTTACCGCGGATGGCGTGCAAGTTGGCAAGACGATGATGGTCGGAGAGATTCCATCCGGCGACCGACGGGATTTGGCTTTTGTTTGGATCTCAGCCGTCACAACCAATATGCAGTTCACGCTCTCGGGTTCTGTAGAGCCCGTGAGCGGCGAAGCCGATGTGCAGGACAATACCCGGGTGGTTTTGTACAACCAGATCCTCGGCCAGGATGGAGTCCTCACACTCTACGCGAACGCACCGCCAGTCCACGGCTGGATTGCATTTCAGGCATATAGGTCGCTTGCCGATGTTTCGTCCTTGAAGTCGGAACTTTCGGGTTATTTGAATACCAGTCAAGGATCGCGGTATTATGCAGGTGATTTCAACCCAAGTACTGACGCGCCAACGTGGGGGGACTCCGACGATGGGGTTGCGAATTCCAATACCGCTATCCTCGAAGGGGCGTGGGAAGAGGATGAACCTTCGCCAGGCCGAGACTCAATCGACCACTTTTGGCTACCCGACAATGGCTATGATTTTGGTTTCCGCAACCCTATTCTTGGAGATGGCGTTAGTGCCGTCTCGCTTGCGCAAACCTACTTCGAGACCGCCATCGCATCGTATCCGGCCAATCGAGCGATAGCCTATTACTGGCTGGGGCGAGTGGTTCACCTTCTGTCGGATATGGCAGTGCCTGCGCACGTTCACAACGATTGTCACGCAGTTATACTCGGTTGCGGAGACGAAGATTACGAGAAATGGACGGCGGATGCTGAGCACTATAAGAGCTATGCGAGTTCCGGCGTGGCTACCGACTACAGCAGCTTGGACATGCGGGCGTCCTACAACAACTCGTGGTCTCTCTATTCGAACGACTCCAGAAGCACTTACTTGTTCAAGCTGTTTTTGGACATGGCTGAGTTTTCAGACCAGTTTGAGAGTGATGGTGTAGCGGGAGAATCACCCCTACATGGTTACTGCCACAATGGCGATATATCTTGTGATTTGACGGATGCGGAATGCGAGAATCACGCCGATGAGCTGCTGCCGCAAGCCATGAAACAGGTTGCCGGCCTTTATCAACTGTTTTGGGATGCCACGCGGTTCGAGCCGAACGACCACTCCGCGCAGGCCCAGGTGCTCGCAGCCGTACTCAGTCAAAGGCATGGCATAGTTCCGAAGGACGATGTGGACTGGCTCAAATTTACCTTGGCAAACACTTCGGAGTTTACCCTATCCGTCAATGGGCCGAACACGGATGGCCGGATCAGGGTCCAGCTTTACAACTCAAGCCTGAACCAGCTTTATGACCAATCTTCCAGTGGAACGCTTGCTTGGGTCTCGATTATCGGCACGCAGCCCGCCGGGACCTATTACGTGCGCATCAGCGAACAGACAGGCAGCCACGAAGTCAGCCCCTACAATGTGAGTCTGTCTGTTGGCATTATGCCGCCCCCTGCAAGCCCAACCATTGCCTCCGTCTCTCCGTCAACGCTCAGCGGACTACCCTTGCCGCAAACACAACTCATTCGCATCTATGGCTCTGGTTTTACGAGCATTTCAACGCTTCTGTTCAATGAGAGCATCCCTTCCGATGCCGAACGCTTGAGTCTTATCAGTGCTAACGAAATTCACTATTACATCCGAACGGATACAACTGCGGCGAACTGGACGGTGAAGGTCCTGAACGGCGCACAAGAATCCAACTTGGGATACTTCACGGTAGTTGCACCCACGCCCAACACCGGCTCGCTTACGGTGAATCTCGCTCCATCAGGCGCGGTTTCCGCAGGTGCACAGTGGCAGGTTGACGGCGCCAGTTACCGTAATTCGGGGGACACAGCCACAGGGCTGACGCCCGGCTCGCACACTGTTTCGTTCAAAGCCGTGTCGGGATACACTACTCCTGCGAGCCATTCCGTTTCGGTCAGCAGCGGCGCGACCACAACCGACACTGGCACTTACGCTGTCATTACACCGAGTACATATACGCTAACGCTGAACACCAGTAATCCCGACGCCGGTGGGGCGACGCCCGCGCCACTGACCAGCGGCAACATTTACGCTGCAGATGCGGTTGTGCAATTAACAGCGTATGCCAACTACGGTTACCATTTTGTCGGATGGAGCGGCGCTCTCAGTGGCACGGTTAATCCCGCAACAATCACGATGAGCGGAAACAAGAGCGTGACCGCTAACTTCGCGTCGGGGGATGACCGCCTTGGCACCATGACCCTCACCATCCAGCCACCGGCGGCGGCGGCGGCTGGTGTGCAATGGGGCTGGAACGCTGAGGATTATCGAAACAGCGGAACGAGCGTTACTAGCTCCCCGGGTACGTACATCTTCACCATTCATGGGGTGGATGGCTGGCTTGGGCCACACCAGAAAGTCGTTACCCTCATTGCCGGCCAAACAACGAACGTCACTGTCACCTTCACACAGGACACGACGCCGGGCTTGCTGACGGTCACGCTCTCGCCACCGGATGCCGTGACTTTGGGCGCCAAGTGGCGTGTCAGCGGTGGGGCGGCACAGGCCAGCGGCGCTACCGTGTCGCTGCTCCCAGGGACCAACTACGCTGTCACCTTTGACGCTGTTTCTGGCTGGACTGCTCCGGCAAGCCGCACGGTCACGGTCCAGCGATCCCAGACCGCCGTCGTCAATGGCAATTACACGCCGCCCGCCGGTCAGCCGGCGATTGGGGCGATTCATCCAGGCTTTGGTGCGCTAGCTGGCGGCGCGGCGCTGATTATTGAGGGGGTGAACTTCACTGCACCGGCAAGTGTTCTCATTGGCGGGAAGCCTGCGACGAATGTTGTTGTGTTGGGTGGTTCGCAAATCGCATGCCTCACACCGTCGAATTCCGTATATGGGACCGTGCCCGTGGTCGTGCAGGTTGCCGGTGGAAATGCAACGAACGCCAACGGCTTCAGCTACGGTGCCGAGCGCGGAAGCGGAATCGAGCTCGTCAGCGCAGTCGGCGGTGCAGCGAATGCGGCTGCCGTGCAGGGCAACTACGCTTACATCGGAGAGGGAAGTTCATTTGTGGTGGCGGACGTTTCGAATCCTGCAAGTCCGTCGCCGATTGGCCGCCTGGCGATGCCTGGAATGGTGGAGGACATCACGTTGTCTGGGAATTATGCTTTCGTCGCCAATAGCGATGCCGGATTGCAGGTCGTCGATTTCAGCACGCCGTCAGTCCCGAAACTTGTGGGGTTTTATGACACGCCAGGCATATCTGCAGGTGTCGAAATCTCGGGAGCGAACGCCTTCGTAGCGGATGGAGATGGCGGCTTGTTGATTCTCGACATTTCGACTCCCAAGTCGCCAATACTCCTTTCTGCAACGAGCCTTGGTGGATCCGCTCAAGACATCGCGGTGAATGGAGGCTTCGCGTATGTGGTTTTCCCAGGGGCGCTCGTGATTGTTGACGTAACGAATCCCAGTACTCCGATTGTGCGAGGCCAGGTCACACTTCCAGACTCCGTTTCACGAAGTTTGGCTGTGAGTGGCACGCGCGTCTTCGTTGCCAATTTCGGGGGTGGATTACGAATAATTGATGTTTCCAACCCAGATGCGCCGACCGATCTTGGCCGTGCACCAAGCGTTGTGTATCCTCTCTCTGTTGCGGTCAGCGGCAACTTGGTTCTCGCTGGTAGCGCGTTCAATTCCATTGCCGTTTCCAGTTATTCTGGTGGAACGATGACGTTCTTGGGCGCAACATACGGCGTTGGTTCGGGGAACTACAAGTTGGCGGTAGCAGGCAGTCGAGCGTATGTGCCGGGCGGATCGAAGGGCTTCTCAATCGTTGACGTTTCCATTCCGTCTAGTCCTTCGTTGTCCGGTTCGTTTTCGGGTCGGTCAGGAGTCTACGGATCGGTTTCGCTGTCTGCCAATTACGCCTACGCGTGTGTTGATGGCGTAGTGAGCGGGCTGAAAATATTTGATGTTGCCAATCCGGCTCTGCCAATACAAGTCGGCCAATACGACGGAGGCGGAGGTAGTGATGGACAAGTTCTCGTAACGAATGGTGTTGCTTACCTCATTGGGTTCGGCACTGAAATCAGGACCTTGAACGTGGCGGACCCGGCTTCGCCGAGCCTTTTGCACACAATTCCGATAACGACTATTCGCGCGACGAAAATGGCATTGGCTGGGAACATTCTTTTCGTCGCTGGTGATGATACCAGCGACATCGGCAAATTCATCGCTTTCGACGTGAGCACGCCATCATCGCCAATCCAGCGCGGTCAAGTGAGCTTCACATCCGACAATCAACTGGCAGTTTCCGTGGCCGTAAACGGAAATAAGGCAGTGGTTGGATTGAATTCCTATGAACTAAAAGTCTTGGATGTTGGCGACGTCAACGCGCCTGTAGTCCGCGGCAGCCTAACCAATATCGGTTATCCGGGTGACATCGCGATGTCTGCGGACGGGCATTTCGCGTTTATTGCCGACGCTAATGGGAATAGTCTTCGCGTCGTGGATGTCGGCACTTCAACGAGTCCAGTTGAAGTCGCGAGCATTCCTCTTGCATCGCGTCCCGTCGCTATCAGTGTGCGCGGCAATTTCGTATATGTGGCAGGGTTCGTCGGGGTGTTGATATTCGATGTGAGTGTTCCGGCATCGCCCGTGTTGACGCGCTCTTACGCAGCTCCAAGCCGTGGTGGCAGTCAAGGCTACGGCATCTCGGTCGTTAGAGACGTGGTTCACAGCCGAGACACTATTTACGTTGGCGACTATGAGGCTGGCCTTATCGTGCTGCAAACGAAGGACACGGACGCCCCGAGCGTTCAGATTACGAGTCCTGCGGTCGCGGGTGTTTACACGAATGCGACAGGAACTGTGAACATTGGGGGCATCGCTTCGGACAATCAGACTGTGGCGCGGGTCGTCTGGTCGAACGGCCAAGGTGGCGGTGGTACTGCCTCTGGCACGACCAACTGGTCTGTAAGCGGCATTGCGCTATCGCTCGGCACGAACCTTCTGACCGCCACTGCGTTTGACCAGGCTGGGAACAGCAGCAATGCTGTGCTGACGGTGCTCTATCAGCCCACCAACCAAGCCCAGACGATTAGCTTCGCTGATATCAGTCCTCACGTGTTTGGCGATCCTCCTGTGACTCTGGTTGCTGCGGCAAGTTCGGGTTTGCCGGTTGCATTTGGCGTGGTTTCAGGGCCTGCGACCTTGAGCAACAGCAATGTGCTGACCCTGACGGGCGCTGGTACTGTGACCGTGCGAGCTAGCCAGACTGGCAACGGGTCCTTCAACGCGGCGCCGCCTGTCAATGTGAGTTTCGACGTTGCGAAGGCCGACCAGGCGGTGACTTTTCCGGTGTTGACGGATAAGTCCGCGGGTGATCCGCCGTTCACGCTCGCGGCTAGCGCGAGTTCGGGCCTGGCCGTCTATTACGACGTTGTGTCGGGTCCGGCGACGGTGAGCGGCAACCAGGTGACGCTTCTCGGGGGCGGCGTGGCGACCTTGGTGGCCTGGCAGCCGGGAAACTCGAACTTTAATGCGGCTACTGCTGTCCAACGCAGCTTCAACGTGAGCAAAATCCCGCAGTCTATCAGCTTCGGGCCGCTGAGCCAGCAGCGAGCGGGGGATGCACCGTTTGCGTTGGGGGCGTCGGCGAGTTCGGGTCTTCCGGTCGCTTTTGCGCTTGTTTCGGGACCGGCCACGTTAAGCGGAAACGTTGTGACGCTAACTGGCTGGGGCACGGTGAATGTGAGAGCGTCTCAGGCGGGCAACGGCACCTACGCCGCAGCGGGAGACGTTGTTCAATCGTTCTTCACGGCTCCTGACGGCAGTGTCCTTGCTGGTGGGCAGCGGCTCGGCAATGGTGCATTCCAGATGACGTTCTATGGGGCAATCGGCAGCAACTACCAGCTCCAGGCTTCGACGGCGTTGACGAACTGGGTTCCGCTGTTCACTTTCCCTTGCACCAACACCCCGACCACTGTGTTGGATATTACTGCCACGAACTACAGCCGGCGGTTCTATCGGACGGTGGGGCAGTGAGGCTGGGGGTCGAACTTCCCGGCACCTTGGCTCGCATCCAATTATGCAGGTTTGTGTTAGCCCTCTTGGATGTTCCCAAATGCACACGCCCTGCTATGGCTTTGAGCGCGAGCGTGGTCTCTTTACGCAAACGCGCCGCGATCGCCACCTTCAACGGATCGCTCTTGCGCCGAGCCGTAAGGTCGGCTTCCGTCCAGCCCAGCCCCTTCAAGTCCTCCGCCATCAAGCGCTCGGCTTTGCCTTCGGCGGTTTCACGGTGCAACTCTCCCGAGTGACGTTTAAAGCCATGGCATGCCGCTCACCAGGTTGGCGTTGGGGCTTTCCAGCACCAGATGGTTATGATCGCGCATCAGACAATACGCGTGAACCTGCCAATCGGTCTTCTGGCAGGCTTCGGTCAGAGTCCTCAAGAAGTCCTGCCGGTCCCCGTTCTGATAGTCAACTTAAATCGCTTCGAGTTTTCTGGCATAAGGTGCATCGTTGACCTTGAGAAAACGAGGAAGCGCCTGAGGTGCCGCACGCCGTTGTAAGTGCCTACACTACAGTGTTTTACAGCCATGTGGGAGCAGAAATTCGCGTTTAGTCGTTCCCGGCTCCAATTTGGCGTAAGTCATTGTGTGAAAGGTTGTTAAGTAAAGCGCCCTCCAAATGTTATCTACGGTGTGTATCGCGTGTGTACCCGGTGATTAGCCGGTGTGTCTCCAGCGAAAGCCCCTGGAGCGGCCCGTCCTGTGCCATAGTCAAACTACATCGCTTCGTGTCCGGCCAGGGATAGAGGGGGAATGCAGAGGGGAGAATGAAGAATGCAGAAGGGGGCGGCAGCCAGGCCATCCCGCGACTCTCATCCCCCCTCACTGCTCCCGTAAGAACGGACTCCTGTGGCGACGGACGCAGACTTTTGCCCTTTGCGGTTGTGCGTTGGCAAACACGCGTTCGCTGAAACAATTTCCCATCGGCCCTGTCTATGCCAAGATGTGGCCGCGATGGCCCGAACCCAATGCGTTTCTTATCTGTAGCGGACCGTGAACTTCGCTCCGCCGCGCGGCAGAAGGCGACTTACCGCACGCGCTGGATCACGGCGGCGCTCTTCTTTGGGTTGCTGGTCTGGCTGTTGTGGGCCTTTCATGGCTTCACCAACCGGCGGGCCGCACCGCAGATCTTCGAAGTCTTCTCGGTTTTGACCTTCCTGTATTGCCTCTTTCTCGCGGCGGCCCGCACGGCTGACTGCATCAGCTCTGAGAGGCGCGAAGGCACGCTGGGCTTGTTGTTCCTCACCAACCTGAACAGCGCGGAGATCATTGCCGGCAAGCTCTGCTCGAGTGCGCTGGCTTCGGTGTATGGTCTGATGGCCATCTTCCCCATGCTCGCGTTGCCGTTGCTGATGGGTGGCATTACCTTCGCGCACTTTGCGCGGGCGGTGGTGGGTTTGCTCAATGGAATCCTGTTTGCTCTAGCCGCGGGTTTCCTGGCTTCGGTGCTGTGCAAGCGGCAGTTCATCGCCATTGGCCTGGCCATGGGTTTGATGATTGGGGTGGGAGGCGGCTTCATGCTCGCGGCGGCGGCGGCGGACTCGTACGGCCCCACCCGGCCGCTGGCGCCAGGGTTGGCGGGCTTGAGCCCGCTTTACTGCGTGGTGGCCGCGGCGGGCGCGCGCTTTCTTGGACCGAATCGTTACTGGCAATCCGCGGCGGCAGTGGCCGGCATATCGCTCGGCTGCCTGGGGCTGACGGTACTTCTACTCGCGCGCACCTGGCGGGACCGGCCAACCAGTTTCCGCGCGCGACGTGGGCTCTGGTTCTGGCGCCGCTCGGAGCGAAGCGCCTCGGCGAGAAGCACCGCGCTGCGTCGGCGTTTGCTCGCCATCAACCCCGTGTTCTGGCTGGCCGCGCGCCAACCGGTCAGCGCGCCGGTCTTCATGGCGCTGGCCGTGGTCCTGACGCTGATTACGGTTTACGTGACGGCGCCCGTGTTCGGGCGCGCGACGGGGGGCGGAACGGCCAGCCCGGTGCTCGGACATTTGTTTGCGTGGCTCTGCACTGGCCTGGCGATTCATGCCCTCGTGCTCTATTACGCGGCGATGTCGGCGTCGCAACGGTTGGCCGAGGACAGGCACACCGGCGCTTTGGAATTGCTCCTCGGCACCCCGATCGAAGAAGGGACGATCTCGCGCGGGCTGTGGCTGGCCTACGCGCGCAAGATGTTATTCCCCGCGCTTTTGGCCGTGCTGGTCCACCTGTTTTTTATTTGGGTAGTCCTAGTGATGGCGACGCTCGATCCTCCGGGAGCCATTGCCCGCGGAGCCACGCCGGGCGAGATCTTCTGGAGCGCCCTGCTTGGCCTGCCCCTCAGGGGACGGGCCCTTGATTGGCAGTTCGGCTTCATGCTGCGCATCGCGTTGCTCATCCTGGTGCAACTGATGGTGGCCTGGCTGACGCTCGGCTGGGTGGGGCGTTGGTTGGGATTGCGACTGAAGCATCCAGGGTTCGCCCCGATGGTCTCGCTCTCGCTCCTGTGCGCCCCACCCGTGTTGCTATTCACCCTGGCGTGCTACCTGGCCGATAAATTCAATCTCGACCGGCTGCCGGAGCGCCGATTCCTGCCGATGATGATGTGGCTGGCCTTCGCCATCGGCTGCGGTCACTGCCTGGTGCTGTCGGCCTGGGCCGCGACTTGCCTGCGCCGGCAGTTGCGTTCCGTCGCCATGAGCCGCTACCAACCGCTCCCTCGCTGGCGGTGGCGGTTCCCGAGCCGGCGCGCCGTCCGGCGTTTTGCCATTGCCGCTGCCGTCTTTGCGACCGCCGTGACCTCGCTGGTCGTGAGTTATTACGGCTATCAGAACTGGCGCAGCCAGCGGGCCTGGCAGACGTTCCAAACCGCTTTGCAACAGCGCGGAGAATCCCTCAGTATCGCGCTGCTGTTGCCTGAACCAGCGCCAGACAGCGCGAACTTCGTCCGCTCGCCCGCCTTTCTACGCCTCCTCAGCAGGACCAACCGCGAAGCCACAAGGTTGTTCGCGCGGATGAGGCCGGTCGGGCCGCCGGCCAGCGGTTCCCCGGCGAATTCCGTCCTGCTGGATTGGAGCCGCCATACCCGTTCACCGCTCGACCCCTTCGTGGACACGACCAAGCGGCGATCCGGAGGCGGGACGGAACGCAACGATGACTCCACGGCCATCCTGGAAAGCCTGCAATCCCAGAGCGGGACGTTGCGAGAACTGGCAGATGCCGCGGCGCGTCTCCCCGCCTTTCAGATCTCGACCAACCGGGATGCCCGTGCGGTGTTCCATCCCGTCGGGGAACAGATCCTACTGCTCGAGCGCTTGCACCTGCTGTTCCAGGTGCGCGCCTGCGCTTCGCTCGCGTTGGGCCAGGACGCGGACGCGGCTGAAGATGTCCTGGCCGGCCTTCGCCTGGCTCGATTGGCGCGGCAACTTCCTGATGCTCGCTCCACAGGGCGCGTGCAGATGCTGCTGACGCGCTCTTTGCAGCCCTTGTGGGAAGGACTCAGCCAACAGGCCTGGACCGAGCCACAGCTTGCCGCCGTTCAGCACGAACTTTCCGGCTTCAACCTGCTTGCCGACTACACCAATGCGGTCCACCGGGTTGCTTTGGCGCACATCGAAGTCTGGCGTTCGATTTCCGACAGCACCAACTCGGACCTGGCCCTGCCCGCGGCGGGGGGCGGTTACATGCGCGAGCCCGCCTGGCAACTGCAACCGCGCGCGTGGTGGTACGAGAGCTGCATTCAACTTTATAACGCCAGCCGGATTACGATTGAGCAAGTGGATGTCGCCACCGGCCGCATTCGACCAGCCAACAATTGGTCCGAGCTGAACGGCCTGCCGTTGGAATCCTCAAGCTGGCAGTTGCTGCAGCAGTCGTTCTGGGGAGGAGCCAATCCGGCGTCCGTCGCGTTCGCGCAGACTGCGGTGAACCAGGCCACGGTCGCATGCGCCCTGGAGCGTTTCCGCCTGGCCAACGGCAACTACCCGGAAACGTTGGATCCACTCGTGCCGGCGCTCCTGGCCCGCGTTCCGCACGATGCCGTTTCGGGTCGGCCCCTGATTTACCAACCCGTTGACGGTGGCAACTTCATTCTCCGCGGCGTCGGCCCGAATGGAACTGACAATCGCAGCGACAAGGTATCAGACGACTGGCTGTGGACCTACTCCACCCGCGCGCCCAGTGCGAAAGAGTAGCGCGCATGGCGCCCCTTCGACCGGTGTGTGTGGTCAGGCGCTCTCAGAGGGTTCTCACTGACTCTGTTCCCATCGTGTCAGCCGCGAGGAAGGTAGTCCCGCCGGCGTCAACCGCAAATTGCGCCAAAACCCAGGACTCAGGCAGGTCCCACGCCGCGCAGGCCTCAACGGTTGCCCTTGGGCGGGCCAACCGCCGATTCACAGCAGACCAGCGCGAACCACACGTGTGGAGCGTCCCAACACGAGCCCGCCGAGACCCCAGGGCCTCCAGTCTGAGAATCCATTTCAAGTTCATGGTCGTTTGCGGCTGAAAGAGCGTGCATTCATCAAGGCACTGATTCTATGCTTGGGGCCGATATCTATGAGACCCGTGCCTCCGTCTTCTCGCCGCCAGTTCTTACGGCAATCGTCAATCGCCCTCGGTTTCACGCTCGCCGCACCTGTCCTCATCCCTGGGGCAGCCCTCGGCCGCAACGGCGCCACGCCCCCCAGCGCTCGCGTCAATATGGGCTTCATCGGCCTTGGCGGGCAGGGGACCGGCCATCTGCTGGGCGGCGCGTGGACTTATGTACCCGGTGGCTACGTCGCGCGCGATGACGTCCAGGTGCTGGCGACGTGTGATGTGCGCAAGGATCGCCGCGAGAGCGCGCGCGACCGCTGCAACCGGGTTTACGCCGACAAGCTCGGCCAGGCCGGCTACAACGGCGTTCAGGCCTACAACGACTTTCGGGAAGTTCTCGCCCGGCCCGACATCGAAGCGGTGCTGATCGCGGTGCCGTATCATTGGGCCGCGCCGCTGGCGACGATGGCCGTGAGGGCGGGCAAGGATGTCTATTGCGAGAAACCGATCGCCATCACCGTGCGAGAGGGACGCAACCTGGTCGAGACCTGTCAGCGGTACGGCCGCATCTACCAGGCGGGCATGCAGCAGCGCTCGGAGTACGGCGGCAAGTTTCGCCTGGCCTGCGAGCTGATCCGTAACGGCCGCATCGGCCAGCTCAAGGAGGTCTATTCCTACCGGCAGCCCGGCGCGTTTTATCCGACCCACTGGACTTCTGACGAAGCCAAGCCGCTGCCCAAGGGATTTGACTGGGACCTGTGGCTCGGGCCGCTCCCCTGGCGTGCCTACGACGGCGAAGCGGGACATGCCCTTTCGGGATGCTTCATCGGGGATGTCAACTGGAGCCCTCACCATTACGACATCATCCAGTGGACCATCAATCCTGATCCCCATGCTCCCATCGAGGTGATGTGCGAAGCCAAGGACGGGAAACCCGAGAATGCTATCATTCACCATCGTTACGCCAACGGCGTGCAAGTCCATTCGATTGGTTACCCGGGCGAGCCGGTGGGCGACGTGGGCGGCGCCTGCTTCGTGGGCACCGAAGGCCGCATCGCCGTGGACCGCAACAACATCGTGTCCTACCCGGAAACGATCCTCAAGGCACCACTGCGCCCGAGCGACAGCCGCGTTTACCACGCGGACAGCCATTCGGGCAACTTCCTCGATTGTGTTCGCACGCGGCGGCTGACCATCTGCAATCCGGAAACGGCCGTCTATACCATGAACGCGATCCTGATCGGGGGGATTGCCATGATCCTGAGACGTTCACTGATCTGGGACCCGGTCAAAGCTGAGTTCACTGGCGATGCCCAAGCTAACCGGTTGCTTTCCTACACTCCCCGCCCGCCCTGGCGGCTGTGAGAATGGAGAATCAAAAACGCAGAGTGAAGAATGCAGAATGATACCCTGGCGATTCTGAGAGAACCCTGAACCGTTTGAGCAGTATGCCCACCAAGACAACGAATTACCTGAGCGGCCTGTTGATTGCCGCTGTGCTCGTCCTGACCGCGTTTGGCGTCCGGGCTGACGAGGAACAGCAACTAATTGCGACCCTGCAATCGGCGGCCGCCGCACCGGAGAAATGCGCGGCGTGCCAGAGATTGAGGACACTCGGCACGGCGAGATCGGTGCCCGCGCTGGCCGCCCTTCTCGGACAAGAGCGGACATCTCAGGCGGCGCGCTACGCGTTGGAAGGAATGCCCTGCAAGGAGGCGGGGGCGGCTTTGCGGAAGGCCCTGACGAAGACCTCGGGCCTAATCCAGGCGGGTCTGGCAGATTCTGTGGGCTGGCGGGGCGACACTAAAGCCGTGCCTGCGCTGAAGCGGCTGTTGCGGGGAACGGATGTCGTGGTGGCATCGGCGGCGGCCAGCGCGCTTGGTCGAATCGGCAACAAGAAGGCCAGCGCCGCTCTGGCGTCGGCGCGGGACAAGGTTTCGCCCGCTGTCCAGCCTGCGGTGCTGGATGGCATGTTACAAGGTGCCGAGCTGCGCCTGGCTGGCGGTGATGCCAAAGGAGCAGCGTCGCTCTACCGCGAGTTATTTGCTGTCAGGTACCCGGACCGCCTCCGCGTCGCCGCGTGGCGCGGTCTGGTCCTGGCGGATACCACGCAACGCGCCACACTGGTTAGCGAGGCTCTCCTCGGCACCGATCACGCCCTTCAGGTCGCTGCTTTGGAAGTCGTGCGCGAATTGGGTGATGCTGCCGTCGTTGCCGCCTGCGTGCGCCAGTGGGCGGTCTTGCCTGCGAATTGCCAACTAGCAGTGTTGGATGCCCAAATGAAGGCCGGCGGCGACGTGTTGCCCACCGTCCACCTTGCCACCCGAAGTCCGTACCCCGCCGTCCGTTCCGCCGCGTGGCTCGCGCTTTCGGACCTGGGCGATGTATCAACGATTCCAACACTGGCCAGGGCCGCAGCCGGCGGCGAGGGGGCCGAGCGCGAGGCGGCACGCGAAGCGCTGTCGCGGTTGCGCGGACCGGGAGTGCGTGACACGCTGCTCAAGCAGATCACCGACACCGCTCCGGGGGAGAAGGCCGAGCTGCTGCGCGCATTGGGTGAGCGCGGAGACACGGAAGCCGCCAACGTGTTGCTGGACAACGCCGCCGCGGCCGGCCCCGCGCGCACCGCGGCCCTGGACTCGTTGCGCAAACTTGCGGTGCCGCACACGCTCCTTCCGTTGCTGAACCTCGCGGCCAGGTCCGGCTCCACCGGTGACTCCGAGTCCGCCCTGAAGGCCCTTTATGCCGTTTGCCGCGCGAGCACGGACAAGGACCAGACTACTCGTTCGATTGTCGAAGCCATGCGGCCTATGTCCGCGGCGGAACGCCGCGAGGTCTTGCCGGTGCTGGCCGAACTCGGTACGCCTGCCGCCTTGGACGCGGCGCAGGCGGCGGCCCACGGGCAGGACTCCGAGCTGGCCAAGGAAGCCATGCGCGTGCTGGGGCAGTGGCCCAATGCCGCCCCGGCGCCCGTGCTACTGGAGTTGGCGCGCACCAGCGCCGCGCCTTCACTCCGGGTATTGGCGTTGCGCGG
Source organism: uncultured Verrucomicrobiota bacterium (assembly GCA_964625855.1). Classification (GTDB taxonomy): domain Bacteria; phylum Verrucomicrobiota; class Verrucomicrobiia; order Limisphaerales; family UBA8199; genus JAPLUA01. The sequence continues at coordinate 42,225 of CAZVFC010000035.1, forward strand.
CTGCATCGAGGTTGCCGCCCTGGATTCTGACAAGACCAACCGCTTGCAGACGCTTCAGCAGGCGCGGTCATTGGCCACGCGGCCCGAGGAGAAGAAGCAGGCGCTTGCCCGGATCGGCCAGATTCCAACCTCCGCGGCGCTCCGGGTTGCGGCGGCGGACCTGGCTGACCCTGATCTCGCCAATGAAGCCGGAACGGCGGCGATTACGATTGCCGAACAGGTTGCCGCCTCTGACACAAAGCTCGCGGACGAGACTGCGGCCCGGCTGATCGAGCAGTGCAAGATCCCCGAGATCACCAAGCGCGCATTTGCCATTCGCGTCAAGACAGCGGGCCCCGGTCCGTTCCTCCAGGACTGGTTGGTTTGCGGCCCCTACGGCCAGCCCGGCCTGGATGACCTCGGCGCGATCTTCAACCTCGTCGCGGGTCCCGAGAAGCCGGGAGAAGCGGTGCAATGGACAGCCGTTCCGCGTGCTGACCAGGTCAACCTGGCCGCGCTCTTTCCCGAGCGGCAGAACTGCATGGCCTATCTCAAGACGGTGGTCAGCGCTCCCGACGACTCCGACGCCCTTTTGCTACTGGGGACCGACGACGGCGTAAAGGCCTGGGTCAACGGCGTGGTCGTCCACACAAACAACATCAACCGCGGAGCGGTGCCGGACCAGGACATTGCACCAATCCGCCTCAAGAAGGGCGGCAACGAACTCATGCTGAAGGTAACCCAGGGCGGCGGCGGTTGGGGTGCGCAAGCCAGGATTGTCGGGACCGACGCCCGCCCCATAGCGGGTCTGCGGGTCGAACCCGGAGCCGTGAGGCCATCAGCGGCTCTGCCTGAGGTCAACGCGCAGCGTTGATAGCCTACGGCGCGGAAAGCGGGGAGAGCGGAGATGGGGGAATGGTAATGGGCGTGCCAGGTTTCAACCGGCTGAAATTCACTTTGGGATTGGCGGCCCGGATGGCACTCGCAGGCAGGCCGTACATCAGAGCGATAGTCTCCGCGCTGTCGCCTGGGCCGAGAACATACACCTTTCTGGGCTGAGGCGGGGCGGGCGTTTCGGGTGGTTCGGGCGGCAGGTCGCGGCCACTAGCCAGGGTGTTGGCCTGGAGTTGCTGCAATTCCAGACGCTTCAGCTCGATGCTCTTTTGTTCGGAGGTCAGGTTGGTATTCCCGCGAATGCGTTCCTGCACGGCGCGGGCGGCGAGGGCGACGGCATAGATCGTTCCAGCAGCCTCCGGGGTGCCGGCATTCTCCGCCGCGGCCACGGCCTCGCGATACACCGGATCATGAAGCCGCTGGTATTCCTCGTAACGCCGCGGCCCCAGAGCGGTTTTGATGGCATTCTCACGCTGGTCTTGCAGAGCCTTGCGCTGGCCCAGGCTGCTCGGATCGCTCGCGTCGGCGAGCAATTCGATTCGCTGGTCAAGGGCGTCGGTGGCGCGGAAGACGGCGCGGAATTCCTCAGGCGTCTGGTTGAAGAACTGGAGCTGGCCAAATTCGGCGCGCAGCTCGTTGGCGTTCTGAGCATAGCGCAATAGAAACTCCTCGAGCTGAGGCGGGCTGAGTACGTGCGCCAGGTCGTTGCGCGTTTGCTGGCGCAGTTTGGCCAGCATGACCGGCTCAGCCTCCTTGCCCGCGCTGTGCTGGGCGTTGAGGTAAGCCTCCAGCCGGTCCTGTGAGCGGATGCTGACCTCCTGGATGGCCTGTTTGGTTTCAGCGGACAGTATTCCCAGGACGGGTCCGTCCAAAGCGACGCCAGGTCGCGAAGGGCGGGGGATACTGACCAGGTCGCCGGTTTCCCAGTTGGTGCCCAGCAGACTGGTGAGCAGGTCGCGGCGTTCCTCCTCGAGGCTGCGGGCCTTTTCCGCCGCGGCTTGGACTACCTCCGGGTCCGGCTCGCTGCGCCACCATTGCTGCTCAGCCGTTATCAGGTCGGTTGCGCGCTTGCGGGAGTACACGGCGTTGACCTCGGCGATGAGGATGTCGCGAATGGTTTGCTCGGGACAGTCAATGTCGCGCAGGTTGGCCACGTAGGTGGCGTAGTCAGCCGACTCGATTTCGCGCCAGGAGAAGGGCAGGCGGCGGGTCACAACGTTCGTCCGGGTGAAGACGGTTGGACCATCGCCGAGCGCGGTGGCCTCGGCGGCGTGCCTCGCGGAAAGCGCGCGCGTGGAAAAGAACCACACGGCGGCCAACGCGATATTGACGCCGAAGGATACGAGAGCAACAAGCCGCCAGCGCATATAGTCTATTTACCCGTGAATCAGGGCCACAGCAAATTGAAAAATAGGATGGGGAAAAAGTTGCGGCGCGAACCGGAATTGCAAATTGGAGGTTGACGCTGGGCGGTCCCAACCTGTGTAGTGTCCGCGCGCAACCGGCCAAGGCTCGAGTCCAGGAGCATTTCGTGCGGTGCAGAGGATGCTCGCGCCGGCTGATAGTGATTCCGTAGATATGAACACAAACACAACCGTAACCACCGCTCCGGACCGGGGCGGCAGCACTCGGGCTCAATGGCTGGTCCTGGCAGCGGCTTTTCTGGGCTGGATGTTCGACGGGGTGGAAATGGGAATCTTTCCGCTGGTGGCCCGGCCGGCGCTGCAAAGCATGATGCCGCCGTCGGCCCTCGGCCAGGAGCAGTTCGTCGGAGTGTGGATGGGGCACATCACCGCGCTGTTCCTCGTTGGGGCGGCTGTGGGGGGGCTGGGCTTCGGCTGGCTGGGCGACCGCCTGGGCCGTGTGCGAGCGATGACCTTGAGCATCCTGACCTACTCAGTCTTCACCGGCCTTTGCTACTTTGCGCAGGCGCCCTGGCACTTGGGAGTGCTGCGCTTTATCGCGGCTTTTGGCATGGGCGGTGAGTGGTCGCTGGGGGTTGCGCTCGTGATGGAGGCCTGGCCGCCGGGCAAACGGGCGCTCCTGGCGGGCGTGATCGGCACCGCCTCGAACTTCGGATTCCTGCTCATCGCCGTAGTGGGTCTCTGCTTCAAGGTCACACCCGACTCCTGGCGGTGGGTGATGATCGCGGGCGCTGCGCCGGCTTTGCTGGCGCTGGCGATTCAGATCTTTGTGCCGGAATCGGAACGATGGAAAGCCGCGGTGAAACGCGGGGCGGCGCAACCGGTGAGGGAGATTATTTCGACCGGGCTGCTGCCGAGGACTCTGCTGGGGGTTGGCTTGGCTTCCGTGGCGCTGATCGGAACTTGGGGTTCCGTGCAGTGGCTCCCGTTATGGGCCGATCAGTTGACGGGCGGTCAAGTTCCAGCGGCGAAGGCAGTCGCGCAGATACTTTCGGGTGCGGGAGCCATCATCGGCTGCCTGCTGGGCGCTTTAGCTGCTGGCAGGATGGGCCGCCGTCCGGCGTATTTTGGCCTTTGCCTGTTCTCGTTGCTCCTCTGCGGGGTGCTGTTTCGCTTTGTTACCGACTATGGAGTGGTCTTTCTGATTCTCGTGGGGTTAGCCGGGGCTTCCACCGGCGCGTTCTACGGCTGGTTGCCGCTTTATCTGCCCGAACTGTTCCCCACCCGGGTCCGGGCCACAGGCCAGGGTCTGGGCTATAACCTGGGCCGCATTCTCGCGGCGGTGGGCGCGCTCACGCAGGGGCAGTTGGTCGCGGCCTATGGCGGGAGTTACGCCCGGGCTGGGGCCACAATCACACTGGTCTATGCGTTGGGCATGGCGCTTGTCTGGCTGGCGCCGGAGACCAAGGGCCGGCCTTTGCCCGATTAACCCTGCCGCAAGCTAGAGCTTGGACCGCGGGTGTGCTCCCGCTACCTTCTCCGCCGATGAAACAAAAGGCTTATGCTCGCGCGGGCGTTGACATTGATCTGGGCAACCGGGTCAAATCCGCTCTGCCCCGAATGTTGCAAGCGACCCATCGTCCCGGGGTGCTGGGCAAAGTGGGCGGTTTCGGCGGCTTATTCGCGCTGGATACACGCAAGTACCGCGAACCGATCCTGGTCTCCAGCGTGGATGGCGTCGGCACCAAACTCAAGCTGGCCTTCGCGTTGGACTGCCACGACACGATCGGACAGGACCTCGTCAACCATTGCGTCAACGACATCGCGGTGCTTGGCGCGGAACCGCTCTTCTTTTTGGATTACCTCGGCACCGGCAAGCTGGAGCCGCGCGTGTTCAAAGACATTATTAGCGGCTTTGCCAAAGCCTGTGCGGAGAATCGCTGCGCCCTCATCGGCGGCGAGACGGCGCAAATGCCCGGCTTTTACCAGCCGGGCGAGTACGACGTGAGCGGAACGATCGTCGGCGTGGTGGAGAAATCGCAAATGCTGGATGGCAAGGCGATTCGGCCCGGTGACGCCGTGATCGGGCTGGCCTCCAGTGGGCTGCACACCAACGGCTATTCGTTGGCGCGCAGCATCTTCTTCGACCGCCTGCGGCTGAAGCCGGCGAGCTATGTGCCGGAACTGCGCAACACCATTGGCCGCGAACTGCTCAAAGTCCATGTCAGCTACGGACCGCTCATTCAGAAGCTGCTGAAGCGGTTCAACGTAGGACAGGCGTCCCGCCGGTCCCGGAAACCATCCCCGAAGGACAGGCGAGACGCCGGTCCTACGATTCGTGCCTTCGCCCACATCACGGGCGGCGGGTTCGTGGATAACATACCCCGGGTCCTTCCCAAACAGTGCGACGTTGTCATCCGCAAAGGTTCCTGGCACGTCCCGCCTGTCTTTCAACTGATCCAGGCCACGGGCGGGGTGCCGGAGGCTGAACTCTACCAGGTATTCAATATGGGGATTGGCATGGTAGCCATCGTGGCGGCGGACCGGGCGCAGGAGACCGTGAGGTTCATTCGCGGGCGAAAACAAAAGACCTGGCTGATTGGCCAGGTCGTAGATGGTAACGGAAAAGTGAGGGTTGTTCCCTAACGCTATTTCTTTTCCTGCTCGGCCGCTTTCTTGGCGGCGGCGTTGGTGTACTTCTCCAGGTCCTCGGCCTTGATGACTTCGATCTTGGCGCCTTTCTTGAGTTCCTCGGCCGAGGGCACGCGGATAATGTCGCTGGTCAAAGGCTGCGGGGGCGGTGGTGGTTGGGGAGCGTCGGTGCCGACCAATTCCACTTCGAATATTAGCGTTGAGCCGGGTTCGATGCCCGGGCCGCCGCGATCGGCGTAGGCCAGCGTCGAGGGCAGATAAAGCTCCCACTTCGACCCGACCTTCATCATCTGCAACGCCTCCGTCCAGCCGCGGACCACCCGTGTTACCGGGAATTTGGCCGGCTGGCCACGCTTGGCCGAACTGTCGAACTCCTTGCCATCAATGAGGGTGCCACGGTAATTGACAGTGACGGTGTCGTTGGTCTTGGGCATGGTGCCGGTGCCCTCGGTGATGACCTTATACTGCATCTCAGCCGTGGTGCCATCGTCCAGCTTGACGGTATGGGTTTTGACGCCTGGTTTCTTCTTATTCTCCGCCAGGAACTTCTCGCCTTCCTTCTTGTTCTTCTCCGAGGTCTCACGTTGCATCTGCTCGTGTTTGGCTCGGGCTTCCGTTTGGTAGGCCCGCATCGCTTCCTGCGCCTGCTGATCCGTCAGCTTTAACGTGCGGCCGGCCAGCACGTCCTTGATGGCGCCGGTCATTGCCTCCACATCCAATTCCACCCCGCCGCGTTTCATGCTGTTGCCGATGTTCATGCCGATGGCATAGCTCATGTTTTGCTTCATTTCGGCCGGGGAGAGTTGCGGCGCCGCCGGCGCGTTCGTGGGCGCCTGCGCCTCCGCGGCGGCTGCGGTTAGTTGCAGCAGAATCCCACTGAAGCCAAGGGTAAAGGCGAGTCTCATTCCATTTTTCATAATTCTACAATATGCCTGTTTGTGCTAACGCAGTCCCGTTTATACCAATTGACGGGAAAGTCGAGCGCGAAAATATGTAAATTGCTTTGGCGCTCCTGGCAATAACTGATTCAATTCGCACCCATGAAGATTCTGGTTATCGGCTCCGGCGGGCGCGAGCACGCCCTGGTTTGGAAACTTGCCCAGTCCCCGCACGCCGAGCAGATTTGGTGCGCGCCCGGCAATGCGGGCATCGCCCAGGAGCGGTTGGCGAAAGGCGGAGAGTTGGTTCGGTGCGTGAACCTTGGCGCCGAGGACCTGCCCGGGCTTCGCGCCTTCGCGCAAACGCACCGGGCCGATCTCACAATAGTCGGGCCGGACAATCCCCTGGCGCTCGGCATCGTGGACTTGTGGCAACAGGCAGGGCTGCGCATCTGGGGCCCGAACCGAAAGGCGGCCCAGTTCGAGTCCTCGAAAGTCTTCTCCCAGCGGTTCATGGAGCGATACGGCATTCCTACAGCCCGCGCCGGCACATTTGGCGATCCCGCGGCAGCCTCAAGGTTCGCAGCCTCGCTCGGCGGACGTTGCGCCGTGAAAGCCGACGGTCTGGCGCTGGGCAAAGGGGTGTTGATCTGCCGCGATATGGCCCAGGCGGACAACGCGATCGAGGATGTGCTCGTCAGGAAGGCCTTCGGCGGGGCGGGCGCGAACATCGTGATCCAGGAACTGCTGGAGGGCATGGAGATTTCACTCCACGCGCTCTGTGATGGCAAGTCGGCCAGGTTGTTTCCAGCCGCTCAGGACCATAAGCGGGCTTTGGACGGCGACGGCGGATTGAACACCGGCGGCATGGGCGCCTATTCGCCCGCTCCTTTCCTGTCCGAGACCGAACTTCCAGTGGTCGGCCGCAGCATTCTTGATCCCTGGCTTCGCGGATGCGTAGCGGAGGGAATTGACTTTCATGGCATCCTCTACCCCGGCCTCATGCTGACCAAGGCCGGACCCAAGGTCCTGGAGTTCAACGCCCGTTTCGGCGATCCCGAGACGCAGGTTTATCTGACACGCCTGGAGAACGATCTGGTCGAGTTGCTCGACGCGAGCGTTGACGGCACCCTAGCCGGCATGGAACTGAGGTGGAGTCCGACGGCCTCGGTCTGCGTGGTGATGGCATCCGGCGGCTATCCGGGAAGCTACGCTAAGGGCAAAGCGATTTGCGGCCTCGAGGAAGCAGCACGGTTGCCGGACACCAAGGTCTTCCATGCCGGTACTGCCACGGCAGGGGACCGTATCGTCACCAGCGGTGGACGCGTGCTGGGCGTAACGGCGTGGGGCAGGGACCTCAGGAGCGCGCAGGCCGCAGCGTATATTGCAGTGGAACGGATTCAATTCGAGGGCGCCCAGTACCGGCGCGACATCGCCGCAAAGGGTATCCGTTGAGGTAATGGCCCGCCGCTTTACTTTCGCCCGTTCCTCATGCACACTGAACGCACATGATTAGAAACGGGACTATTTCACTCCTCGCAGGCTTGCTGGCAGTCCTAGCGCTGGCCCCCGGCTTACGCGCGCAGTCCAGGGCCGAAGCCAACGGCGCGCCCGACTTCAAAGAAGTCTATGAATCCATCCGCGCGCATGCCGCGGGTCTGAGCGAAGCGGAACTGAACCGGGCGGCGGTGGAGGGATTGGTCACCGCGCTGGCGCCCAAGGTGATGCTGGTGACGAATGGCTCGTCGGCCAAGACCTTCGTGGAAACACCATTGGTCAGCCAGTCGAGTCTGATGGAAGGGGAGATCGCTTATGCGCGCATCCAGAAAGTTGGCAAAGGCTTGGCAAACGCCGTGAGCGAGGCCTGGCAGACGCTTGCGCGGACCAACAAGCTGAAGGGGGTCGTTCTTGATTTGCGTTACGCCCGCGGCGATGACTATGCGGCGGCGGCCGCGACGGCGGACTTGTTCCTCAAGAAGGACGTGCCGCTCTTGAATTGGGGCAACGGTTTGGTGCGATCGAAAGAGAAGGCCGACGCGATTTCCGTGCCGGTGGCGGTGCTGGTTAACCGGTTCACGGCGGGAGCAGCGGAGGCGCTGGCCGCGGCGATGCGCGAAACGGGAGCCGGCCTCATCCTGGGCGGGATAACTGCCGGCCAGGCCGCAGTCGCGCAGGAGTTCCCGCTCAAGAACGGTGACCGCTTGCGCATCGCAACCGCGCCGGTTCAGCTCGGCAACGGCTCCGCGTTGTCATTCCAGGGCCTCAAACCGGACATTGCGGTGGCGGTAACCCCGGAAGATGAGCGAGCCTACTATGCGGACGCGTTTACGGCGCCCGCCTGGAGCAACCTTCCCGCCGCAGGCGGCCTTGCGTTGACCAACCCAGCGAGCGGGACAAATCGTGTGGCACGACGCCCGCGGTTCAACGAGGCGGAACTGGTGCGGGAACGCCGGGAAGGCCTGAGCGAGGCTGACCTGACCGGCGCGAGAGACCGGGAGCCGGAAAGACCGATCGTGCACGACCCCGTGCTGGCGCGGGCCTTGGATTTGTTGAAGGGTCTGGCGGTGGTCCGCCGCGCGCGCTCCTGATTTGACATTGACGACCGCTCTGCCGCGCCTAGAGTCGAAAGGGTCACAGAATGGCTGAATGAAAACCATCCTCTTTGTTTGCACGGGCAACGTGTGTCGCAGCCCAATGGCCGAGGGGATGTTCGGTCACGCCACCCGGGCACGCCCGGGAACATATCAGGTGCTCTCCGCGGGGTTGGGAGCGGCCGAGGGCCAACCGCCCAGTCCGTTCGCTGTGCAGGCAGTCAAAGAGTTGGGGATTGATATCGGCGGCTTGCGCAGCCGGATGCTGACGCCCGAGTTGGTGCAACAGGCGGATTACATCTTTGGCATGACCCACAGCCATGTGGACACCATCCTGCTGTTGTACCCGCAAGCGGCCGAAAAGACCTTTCTGCTGCGCGAATTCGACGAGACCCTGGATCTGTTCGAGAAGGACATCAGCGACCCTATCGGCGGCTCGTATGACGTTTACCTCACCTGTCGGGACCAGATCGAGCAGGGCATCGTGTCGCTGCTCCGGTTCATCGAGAAGGGTGAGACCCACGGTGGTCTGGCCACGGTGGCCATTGGCGCCGACCATGGAGGCTACGAGCTCAAGCAAGCGTTGCGGCGGTATCTCCAGGAGCAGGGCGTCAGCGTGACGGATTTCGGAGCAGAATCCGCCGAACCCAGCGATTATCCGGATTATGCTCATGCGGTGGCGCAGAGCGTCTCATCGGGCAAGACCGAATTCGGAGTCCTGATCTGCACCACCCGGCTCGGCATGAGCATCGCCGCCAACAAAGTCCCGGGTGCTCGCGCTGCGCTGGTGGATAACGCGCAGACCGCCGCCTTGGCGCGTCAGCACAACCAGGCCAATATTCTGTGCTTGGCCGGCAGGACGACCTCCCCGGACGAAGCCAAAAAGATCGTGGACGCCTTCCTTCATGCGCGGTTCGAAGGCGACGGCCACCTGCGTCAAATTAACAAAATGGAAATGCGAATCATCCCAACCGACTTGCGCCTGCAAGCAGTTGACCCGGAGGTCGCCGCGGCGATCGAACGGGAGCGACAGCGCCAGCAGGAGAACATCGAACTTATCGCCAGTGAGAACTTCACCAGCCCCGCTGTCATGGAAGCGCAGGGCTCGGTACTCACCAACAAGTACGCCGAAGGCTACCCCAGGAAGCGATGGTATGGTGGCTGTGAGAACGTGGATACAGTCGAGCAACTGGCCATTGATCGGGCCAAGAAGCTCTTTGGGGCTGAGCACGCCAATGTCCAGCCGCACTCGGGCAGCGGCGCCAACATGGCGGTCTATTTCGCCTTCCTCAAGCCGGGCGACAAGATGATCACGATGGACCTCTCCCACGGCGGCCACCTGACCCATGGCAACAAGGTCAACTTCTCCGGTCGGTTCTTCGAGATCGTTCACTACGGCGTCCGCAAGGAGGACGAGCGCATTGATTACGATCAACTGGCCCAACTGGCGCGCCAGCACAAACCGAAGATGATCACGGTCGGCGCCAGCGCCTACCCGCGCGTCATTGATTTCCAGCGAATGGGCGAGATCGCCCGCGAGGTCGGCGCGTTTCTGCTGGCGGACATTGCCCATATCGCGGGGTTGGTGGTGGCCGGGCTTCATCCGAGCCCGGTACCGCATGCCGATTTTGTCACCACCACGACGCACAAGACCTTGCGCGGGCCGCGGGGCGGCCTGGTTCTGTGCCGGGAGAAATACGCGAAGGAGGTTGATTCGCAGACCTTCCCGGGCATTCAAGGCGGACCGTTGATGCACGTCATCGCCGCGAAGGCGGTCTGCCTCCATGAAGCCTTGCAGCCCTCTTTCAAGGCTTACCAGGAGCAGATTGTCCGGAACGCCGCTTCCCTGGCGCAGGGGATGAGACAGAATTCTTTCCGCCTGGTCAGTGGCGGCACGGACAACCACCTGATGCTGGTGGACGTGGGCGCGCGCGGTCTGACCGGCAAGGAATGCCAGGCCGCCCTTGACGAGGCCGGCATTACGGCCAATAAGAACACCATACCTTTCGAGACCCGTTCACCGTTCCAGGCTAGCGGCATTCGGCTGGGCACACCCGCGGTCACCAGCCGTGGGATGAAAGAACCGGAGATGGTTGCCATCGCGGACATGATCAGCGAGGTGTTGCTGGACATCAAGAATGTCGCCAGCATTGCCAAGGTTCGCCAGCGCGTGCGTGAGTTGACGGCGCGGTTCTCGCTCCCTTATTGAATTGGAGCCTTGACGGCGGGCGTTTCGCCCACTGCTCGGTCTTATTCAATCCGGGGCCTTGACGTTCGGGTGGGGACGGGTGTAGCTTTGCGTGTAACAGTCGCTGCAGGATTTCTCTTGCCGTTATGCGGGATAACAGAGATGCTTGCTGCATGCTCCTGGTCGGCAGCCTTTCCAGTTTGAACTAATCAGGCTTTTGATGATCGTCCGATCGGGGGTTGGGGCTGGCGTGCCAGCCACGAGATCATCTCACCTATTGTCACAATTTGTATTTGTATTTGCTAACCTATGCCAAGACCAACGAAGAAGGCGAAGGCCAAAGCGGCCAAGCCGACGATTGAAAAGCCGGCCGAGGAACTGTCCTCCGAAACGACGGCAACGGCGACCGCAGTAGCCCGGCCTCCGGAGGGCGATCTGCAACCGCCGACCGCCCCAGTGGAGACTACCGAGGCGGCGAAGGCGGAGCAGGAGGAGCTGGAGCGGAAGTCCGAGGATAAGGATAAGGATAAGGGCAAGGACAAGGACAAGGACCGCGTCGCCGCGACTTCCATCAACATTGCCAAGTTGCAGGCTATGTCCATGCCGGACCTGAATCAGATGGCTCGCGACCTAGCCGTCGAGAACTTCGGCACCATGCGCAAGCACGAGGTGATCTTTCACATTCTCCAGAAGAATGCGGAGCGTTCCGGCGTGATGTTTTCCGAGGGAGTGCTCGAAGTGCTGCCCGAAGGCTTCGGTTTTCTCCGCTCGCAGAGCTTCAATTATCTGCCCTGCCCGGAGGACATCTATGTTTCCCCGTCCCAGATCCGGCGGTTCGACTTGCAGACCGGCAATCTGGTCACCGGCCAGATCCGCCCGCCCAAGGAAAAAGAACGCTTCTTCGCGCTCCTCAAGGTCGAGGCGGTGGATCAGGAAGAGCCGGACAAGGCCAAGGATAAGACCCACTTCGACAACCTGACCCCGCTCTTCCCCAACAAGCGGTTCATCCTGGAAACCACGCCCGACGAACTCTCCACACGGGTGCTCGACCTAGTTTGCCCGATTGGCAAGGGCAGCCGCGGCCTGATCGTCGCGCCGCCGCGCACCGGCAAGACGGTCCTGATGCAGAAGCTCGCCAATGCGATGCTCAAGAACAACCCCGAGACTTACCTCTTCATCCTGCTGATTGACGAGCGGCCGGAAGAAGTCACCGACATGGAACGCACCTGCCGCGGGGCCGAGGTGATTAGTTCAACCTTCGACGAGCCGCCGGAACGGCACGTGCAGGTTGCCGAAATGGTCATCGAGAAAGCTCGGCGTATGATCGAGCATAAGCGCGACGTGGTCATCTTACTCGACTCCATTACGCGCCTCGCGCGCGCCTACAACACCGTGCAGCCGCACTCCGGCAAGATTCTCTCCGGCGGCGTGGATGCCAACGCTCTGCACAAGCCCAAACGATTCTTCGGCGCGGCCCGCAACATCGAAGAGGGCGGCTCGCTCTCGATCATCGCGACGGCCCTGGTGGATACCGGTTCGCGCATGGACGAAGTGATCTTTGAAGAGTTCAAAGGCACGGGCAACATGGAGATCTGCCTCGATCGGGCCTTGGTGGACCGGCGCATCTTTCCATCCATCAACATCGAGCGCTCCGGCACCCGTAAAGAGGAACTGCTCTACCACCCCGACGAGTATAACAAGGTGGTCATCCTCCGCCGTGCCCTCACCGGCGTGCCGCCGGTCGAGGCGATGGAACTCGTGTTGAATAAGCTCAAGAAGACCGGTAGCAACGTCGAATTCCTGCTCAGTATGTCCGTGGGTTAGCCTGCAAACCTTTCGGCGCGCCCCGGTTCTATATGAAACGTCAGCAACGCCGCTGCGTGGGGCGCGCGGCGTTGCCAAAACACCCTGGCGGCTGGCTGTCCGCAGCCGGCAGTTGGAGCTTATGACATCGTCTCGTAGTACCGGCCGCTCCGGTGCCTATTTCCCCTTCGGCACCTTCTCCCAGCGGTTCGTCCTCGCAGACTTCAGCACGGCGTCGCAGACGTATTGGGTTTCCAGCCCGTCGCGGAACGTTGGACTTGCCGGCTTCCCCTTGGCCACGCCGTCGAGGAAGTCCGCCAGTTGATGCACAAAGGAGTGCTCGTAACCGATCTGCAACCCGGGCACCCACCATTTATTCATGTACGGATGATCACCATCGGTAACGTGGATGCTGCGCCAGCCGCGCACGCGGCCCTCATCCCGGTGATCGAAGTACTGCAGCCGGTGCAGATCGTGCAGGTCCCAGAAGATTGAGGCGTGCTCGCCATTGATCTCGAAAGTGTAAAGGGCCTTGTGTCCGCGCGCATAACGGGTGGATTCGAACGTCGCGAGCGACCCGTTCTTGAAGCGGGCGAGGAACGCGCACGCGTCATCAATCCCCACCTTCTCGACTTTGCCGGACTCGGTGTGCTTGCGCTGCTTGATGAAGGTCTCGGTCATCGCGTTCACAGTATCTATACTGCCGTTCAGCCACAACGCGGTGTCAATGCAGTGTGCCAGCAGGTCGCCGGTGACGCCGCTGCCGGCGACTTTCGCGTCCAAGCGCCAGAGCCCGGGGCCGCCCTGAGGCAGGTCCTTCGAAATCGTCCAATCCTGGAGGAATTTCGCGCGATAATGGAAGATGCGCCCGAGCCGGCCCTCATCAATGAGTTGTTTGGCCAGCGTGATGGCGGGAATACGCCGATAATTGAAAGAAACCAGGTTCGGCACACCGGCTTTTTCGACGGCCTGAACCATCTTCAAGCCCTCTGCCCCGGTTCGCGCCAGCGGTTTCTCGCACAGGATCATCTTCCCCGCTTTGGCTGCCGCGGCCGCCACCTCCTGATGCATGTTGTTCGGCAGCGTGATGTCCACGAGGTCAATGTCCTCGCGCGCAACGAGCTTGCGCCAGTCCGTTTCATAAGTTTCGTAGCCCCACCGCGCGGCGAAGGCCTTGGCCCGGCCCTCGTCCAAATCGCAGACCGCCTTCAGGACAGGCTGATATTCCAGGTCGAAGAAGGTGTTGACCTTGCGCGACGCGTTCGAGTGGGTGCGGCCCATAAAGCCGCAGCCGATAAGTCCGACGTTGAGGTTCTTCATAGAGCGTTGATGAACAATAATCGGTGACGAGTGCTTAGTGTGCGGTAACGTTTATCATCTGCTCTTTTGCCTTTAGCGGTTTTGGGCTGGAAGTTCAAGCTTTAGCTTGGCCGGCTTATTCCTGGCCAAGCGTGACGAGCCGGCCGGACACCCGGACCCGGCCGGAGGCGAGCGCCGCAACGCATCTGGGATAAAGCTCGTGCTCGGCCGCATGAATTCGTCGGTGCAGGGTCTCAGGCGTGTCATCGTCCAGCACGGGCACCGCCTGCTGGCCGATGATCGGTCCGGAATCCACACCCGCATCCACGAAATGCACGGTGCAGCCCGTGACTTTCACCCCATGATCAAACGCCTGCTTCCACGCCGCCAGCCCGGGAAAGGAAGGCAACAGCGAAGGATGGATGTTGACGATGCGGCCGGCGAAGGCGTGGAGGAAGCCGTCTTTGAGAACACGCATGAACCCCGCCAGCGCCACCAAATCAACCTCCGCCGACTGGAGTGCCTCAATGTACGTGCGTTCGGTCTCCTCGTCCAGTTTGGTCCGGAATTTGCCCGGCGGAATGTAGCGCGCCGGAATATTCCGCTCACGCGCCCGCTCCAGTATCCCCGCATCCGACACGTCGCTCAATACCAGCGCCACTTGAGCCGCGATCATTCCCTCTGCGCCCGCCTGCGCAATGGCCACAAAGTTCGAGCCTTGGCCCGAGCCGAGAATGCCGATCCGAAATGTTCGCTCGCTCGTCACGCCGCTGTCTTACACACGAACGAGCGCCTTAATCAAGGTCAAAGGTGCCGGAGGGGCGATTATCGCTTCTCGAAGCGATACACATGTACCTCGAACGGTCCAAACCAATCCGCGAAGCTGCCGTGCTCCGTATCCACCTTCCTCGGCTCCTCAAAGAGCACGGTCCCGGCGCCCTCTCCATGAATCTCCTGGGGTAGCCCGCTGAAACGCACGCGGATGGTTGGTCCCTCCTTTTTGCAGGCCAGCACGTAGATGCGATCCCCGTCCTCGCGCGTCAGGAACTCGATGGCACTGGCATCCGCGGCAACCTTATCCTGCACGAATTGTTTCGGGGTCGTCGCTTGCGGGTTCTGTTCCTCTTCCTTGTTTGCCACTGCGCGCTTCGGCGGCGCCTCGGCTACGACCTCGAGCTGCATCCTGGAATCGGGCGCCAGCAGCGCCGGCAGCATCGGCGACTTCGGCCCCAGTTCGTCAAACAGCGGACGCATCACCCGGTCAAAATACGTCCAGTTGAACCCCAGCGGTTTGTCGCGCTCGTTGAGCGTCTGCGGCAAACCGCCGCCGAAATACGTCAGCCCGCGGGCACCGTTGATGATCGCCTGGTAGGCCATGAAACGCTGGTCCGGAAACGTTGGGAAACGAAGTGTGCGCCCGGGCTTGACGACGCCGGAGAACGCGATCTGCAATGTCATCCAGAACGGCTTTTCCCCCGCCACCTGTTTCATCATGCGGGTGAAGTCCCCCACCATGCTCAGTTCCTTGTTCTTTGCCGCCGAATGCACCCCGGGCGGATAGCTAACCGGATAAATGTCAATCCCGCCCACGTCCCAGCCCGCGTCGTACCGTCTCAGCGAGGCCACAGTGCCGCGGGGCGCCTGCACCAGCCAGATCGGGTGGTTCCGGTCGAGCTCGCGGAGAATCTTCGCCACATGCGCCACCTGCTGCGGCGTCGAGTTCTTGGGGTTATGCGAGTTCCCCCAGTCCGGCTCATCTGCCCCCTTCCACAGACCCATCCCCGGTGACTCTTTGAATGCCGTGATCACCTTTCTCAGCTTTGCCTCCTTCGCCTTGTCGCCCGGGTCGAAGTTGGAGAGGTCCCACCCCAACCACGGGCAGCAGCGCATCCCGCCCGCCGCCGCGGCCGACTGCATGGCCTTTTCCTTCTCGATTGTCTGGTCGCTCCATGCCGGTCCGCCGGACCGCATAAACATCACGCCGCAGTCCGCAAACTCCGCGTAAGCTGGACGGCCGTTGGGCGCTTTGGCGTCCGGCCCCGGAACTACGGTCAAATTGAGCGGGAATGTCCGTTCTCCATCCACTAACAGCGCGCCCCCACGGTCGAACGCAATTTTCGCCGGTTTCGTCAGCGCCTCGGCCGCCCGCATCGGTGCGCTCAACGCCCCGGCCAGCACCGCTACTACCGCGAAGGTGATCGCAGGGAGACAGAGCGTCCTTACTATTGGACTGGCAAGTTTCTTGTTCCGACGGCGGCGTCCCGGTGGCGTCCCGGTGCCATGACGGTGTAGCTCCGATGTGGATATGAACCTCTCCTTTGTTTGCAGGCTTTTTGTGAGCTCTTCTGTGCCTCGAGTCCGGCCTTTTGCGCCGGCAGCGGACTCCCGACCCACCCGTTTCTGCTGCCCGGTCATGAGACGCGAATGGTCCTGGCGTGTCCGGCTTCGCCAGCGGGCGATGGGTTCACTGGTTGTTCGCGCGTTCATCATTCGTCATGCGACAAGCGTCATTTCAAATCGGCCACTTTGGCGTGCGGTCATGCCCCGGACACCCCCACTGGC
Source organism: uncultured Verrucomicrobiota bacterium (assembly GCA_964625855.1). Taxonomy (GTDB): domain Bacteria; phylum Verrucomicrobiota; class Verrucomicrobiia; order Limisphaerales; family UBA8199; genus JAPLUA01. The sequence continues at coordinate 58,435 of CAZVFC010000035.1, forward strand.
CCGCAGTCCGCCGGCCGAGGGCGCCATGTTATAACAGCGCTCACCGGATTGCCAGGGGGTCGGAGAAGTTTCCGGCAACACCTGAAATACCTTGCCAGCGAACGTGAGCGTCAGGATCATGATCGGGCTATGACACGCGTTGCATTACCGCAATCCGGCGTCGAGGTTGGCGACATCTCCCGCCCCTGGGCCGCCAGGCCTGCGGATTTTAACACCCCAGTCAACAGCAAGTTGCCCGCGGCATGATCTGGGACGCCCATTGCCACCTGTCCGGAGTACCGGGCCGCACGCCGGAGGAGCGCATACGGCAGCTCATCGCTTTCGCGGACCGGTTGGGCATTGAACGCATCTGCGTCTCCATGGGGATGACCTGGTCCTACGACCCGTCGCCGGAAGACTTGCGCCGCCAGAACGATGAGGTGCTCGAGGCCGTCAAAGCCTGTGCGGACCGCGCCTTCGGCTTCGTGTATCTGAATCCGAACCATTTGGACGCCAGCCTGGCCGAGCTGGACCGCTGCGTGCGCGACGGCCCGATGGTCGGCGTCAAGCTCTGGGTGGCGCGCCACTGCAACACGCCGGAGCTGGACCCGATTGTCCGCCGTGCCGCCGACCTCAAGGCGCCCGTCCTGCAACACACCTACTTCAAGGCCACGGGCAACCTGCCGGGCGAGTCCACTCCGATGGAGCTGGCGGAACTGGCCGGGCGGCATCCGGCGGCTGCTTTTATCTGTGCTCACACCGGCGCGGATTGGGAGCTGGGCCTTCGGGCCATTCGCGATTGCCGGAATGTCTGCACCGACCTGTGCGGCTTCGATCCGACCGCGGGCGTGACCGAGATGGCCGTGCGCGAACTGGGCGCCGAACGCGTGCTTTACGGCAGCGATGCCGGCGGGCGCAGTTTTGCGTCCCAGCTCGGCAAGGTCCTCGGAGCGGACATTCCTAACTCGGCCAGGAAACTCATCCTGGGCGAGAACCTCAAACGTTTGCTGATGCCGATTCTTAAGCAGAAAGGGGTGCGGGTGTGAACCGCCGGGACGGAAGGATGGTGGGTGGGATTAGTAGCGTAAGTTGCATGGGTTACATGAATTGAATGAGTCTCAATGGTTACATGAGTGGCGTGATTGACAGGAATAGTCGAGCTGGCTTGGCGGGGAGCCGGCGTGATTTTCTGCGGGTGACCACGGCCTTCGCTGCGGCGGCTGCGGGCGGGTGGGTTGCGGACGGGACCGCGGCTGAGCGATATGGCATGCCCGGTTCCTCGGGGAAAGGAGCGCTGGTGGATACGAACGTCACCCTCTCGCGCTGGCCGGAGCGGCGGCTACCGTTGGACGAGACGCGGGCGCTGGTGACCAAGCTGCGGAGCCACGGCGTTACGGAAGCCTGGGTCGGCAGCTTTGACGGCCTGCTGCACAAGGACATCGCGGGCGTGAACGCGCGGCTTACCGCCGAATGCCGGAAGGAGGGCCGTGGCCTGCTCGTACCCTTCGGTTCGGTCAACCTTAGCCTGCCGAATTGGGAGGAGGATTTGCGGCGCTGCCACGAGGAACACCGGATGCCCGGCATTCGGCTCAATCCCAACTACCATGGCTATTCGCTGGACGATCCGAAGTTCGCGAAGCTACTGGACCTGGCCACCCAGCGGAAGCTGATCATCCAATTGGTCGTTACTTTGCAGGACGAGCGCACGCAGCATCCACTGATCCGCCTGCCGCATGTTAACCTCAAGCCGCTGCCCGACCTGCTCAAGAACCGACCTGATGCGCGGATGGTCTTGCTCAACTGGCCACGCGGACTCAAGAGCGATCAGCCTCCAAATCTGGCCGCTGCCGGGCAAGTGTTCTTCGATATCGCCATGGTCGAGAACGTTGGCGGCGTGGCCAACTTGTTGGAGCGCTTGCCCCCCGACCGCGTGGTCTTCGGCTCCTACTCGCCGTGTTTCTACTTTGAATCCGCCCTGCTCAAGCTGAAGGAATCCCCCCTAACCGAACAGCAATTGGCTGCGGTCAGGGCCGGCAACGCGCAGCGGTGCCGGTGATGGCGATCATCGCGGGAATGGCCGTGGATCAATCTTCTGAGCTTACCGAGCCACAAAGGGACGATAGGTTACACCGGCGTCACCTTGCTGGTCCTTCCGGGCGCTACCGTGGGAAAGAGATCCTGGTCCCTACCGCGCACGGCGCGCAGTGGGTGGGGAAGGCGATCCAGAGCTGGGCGATGGCGGCAAGGCCGGTGCAGTGGGCGGGGGCGAGGCGTTGAATATCCAGGCGGCGGAAGGCAGCAAGGGTCTTTTCCATGCGCTCAGGGCTGGCCGTTACCAGGTGCATGCCGCCCATCACGGCATAGATCCGCCTTCCGTCGGTGAGTTGGCGGACGTATTCAAGCGTGTTCACCACGCCCGAATGGGCGCAGCCCAAGAGCACCACAAGGCCCTCCGCAGTGTCGAAGAACAGCGCCTGATCGTCCAGCAGGGGGTCCGGGTGAGCGGCGGCGGAATCACCAAAGAAAGGGCCGCCGGTGTCTTCAAAGGTGTTCTGCCGAGGAATCTCGCCGGTCACACAGATACCATCCAGCACCTCTGTGGGCCTGGTCGTCCGGATCACACGGGCCGGAGTTGACAGAATGGCCTCGGCATCCGCCTCGTTCATTCCAATCCAGCGGGTGCTGCCGTCTGGATTGCGTGCGAATTTTGGGGAGAGAGCGGCGTGGTGCAGAAAAAACCGCGCCTGCGGTGCGGCCTCCCGGGCGGTGCGCAGGCCTCCGGTGTGGTCGTTGTGACCGTGACTGAGGACGATGGCTTCCGTGTCGGCCAAACTGATACCGAGCTTGACTGCGTTGCGCAGTAGCAGGTCGCTTTGACCGGTATCGAACAGGAGGCTGTACCGCCCCGTGTGGAGGTGGAAGGAGAGGCCATGTTCGGCCAGCAAGCCGCGGGCGTAAACGCTATTCTCGACGAGGGTGGTGACTGTGATCGGCTCTTTCATTTGACTCGAAAAACTTGGCTGAGGCGACGGCCTTGATGCAGCCTTCCTGCGCGAGCTCAGCTTCGAGCAGATGCAGCGGTGGTTTGGACTCTGTGATCCAGGCACGGATCGTCATCTCGGGTCCAATCAGCACGGGTTTGCGGAATCGCACCCTCAACTCGGCGGTCATGGCCACTTGTCCATGCGCAAACAGGCAGTTGGTCATGGCGCCGTCCAGCAAAGAGGCGATCATCCCGCCATGAAGGCATCCTTCGAACCCTTCGAGAGCCGAGTGGCCGTGCAGTGAGGCGCTGACGCTGCCATCGTCGTTGGCAGCAAACTTCAGCCCCAAACCAAGAGGGTTGGATTGACTGCAAACGACACAATAGGGATGAGCTTGGGTGCCGATGGTCTTGAGACGCACCTGGCTCGACTCGGTTGACGTATTCATGATCGGTTCGTTGTGGACGGTCGTTCGCCCGTGAGGCAGCAGAGCGAATGCCAGCAAGGGAATGCAGGCCAACGCTCTGATTTCGGGGCATAATGCAACGCACCGAGTGGGGTGCTGTGGCATTTTGCCACACCCCGGCCCACTCGCATGGTGCTGGCCTGGGCGAAGATTCTCGCGTAAGCTGGCTGCGATGTTCAACAACTTGCTGGATTACATCCCAGACGGCGTTTTCACGGTAGATGCCGAGTGGCGCGTGACGTTCTTTAACCACGCCGCCGAGCAGATCACCGGGATCAAGCGCGCCGAGGCGGTGGGGCGGCGATGCTGTGACGTGTTTCGGGCGAGCATCTGCGAGAACGCCTGCGCCTTGAAGCAAACGCTCTCGACCAACCGCCCGGTGGTCAACAAGGTGGTGTATATCATTGATGCGCGCGGGCAGAAGATTCCGATCAGTATCTCGACGGCGGCACTGAAGGATGACCGGGGCCGGATCGTGGGCGGGGTGGAAAGCTTCCGCGACTTGCGGGTGGTGGAGACGCTGCACCGAGAGCTGCAGCAGCAGAATTCCTTTTCTGACATCATTGGGCGCAGCGCGGCGATGCGGCAGGTTTTTGAGCTGCTGCCCGAGATTGCCGAGAGCGATAGCGCAGTGCTCATCGAGGGCGCGAGCGGGACGGGCAAGGAGTTGTTCGCGCGCGCCCTGCACAACCTGTCCCGGCGGCGGGCGAAGAAGTTCGTGGCGATCAATTGCGGGGCCTTGCCGGACAACCTGCTGGAATCGGAGCTCTTCGGTTACAAGGCGGGGGCATTCACGGACGCGCGGCGCGACAAGCCGGGGCGCTTCGCACTGGCCCAGGGAGGCACGATATTCCTGGACGAGATTGGGGACATTTCCTCGGCGATGCAGGCCCGGCTGCTCCGGGTCTTGCAGGAGCGGGTTTATGAGCCGCTGGGCGGGGTGGAGCCGGTAAAGGCCGATGTGCGCGTCATCACCGCCACCAACAAGAGCCTGAGCAAGCTGGTGGAGCAAGGCCGGTTTCGCGAGGACCTGTTCTATCGCATTCATATCATCCGCCTTGAGCTGCCCAGCCTGCGCGACCGCCGCGAGGACATCCCGCTGCTGATTGACCATTTCATCGCGCGCTTCAACCGGCTCAAGGGCAAAGATATTGCCGGGGTTTCCGATGCCGTGCTGGCACGGCTGATGGAACACAACTTTCCCGGTAACGTCCGGGAACTGGAGAACGTGATCGAGCACGCATTTGTATTGTGCCGGAGCGGGGTCATCGAGCTGAAGCACCTTCCTCCCCCATTGCGCGGCGGCGCGCTGGGTGAAGCGCTGCGCCTGGGGAAGGCGATGACGCTGGAGTCCATGGAGAAGCTGCTCATCAGGGATGCGCTGCGCCGGAATGAAGGAAACCACCAGAAGGCCGCCAAAGAACTTGGCATCAATCCCAGCACGCTCTTTCGCAAGGTGAAGGCGTTGAAGCCGGCCAGGAGTAGTTGAGGTTGGCACGATTCAAGCGAAACCGCTTTGCGCATGACAGAGAGCAGACAGCCAATGACCCCGTGAAAAGACGCGCGCACGATCCTCAGACCCTGGCCAACCGGCGGCAAATCCTAAAGCGCGAGGCGCGCTTGCGCCGGTTTGGGTATGATTCGCCGGCAGCAATTCAGTTCGTGCTGGCCGAGGCCCTGCCGCTGGGCGGGAAGGTGCTGGAGATCGGGACAGGCAAGGGCAGGTTCCTGATCCGATTGGCGCGCCACGTCAAGACCGTGACCAGCGTGGACGTTTCCGCCGAGGAGCAGCGCTGCGCCCGCCTCAATGCGAGGTATGCGGGCGTGGAAAAGAGGATTCGATTCGTGCGGCGGGATGCGGGTCGGCTGCCGTGGGAGGCCGGGACCTTTGACGCGGCCGTGAGCATGAACGCGATGCACCACATTGCGCATTTCAAGCGGGTGTTGGGGGAGATGGTGCGGGTGGTGCGGCCTGGCGGAAAGATCGTGTTGGCGGACTTCAGTCCGCGGGGGTTTCAGATCATCGGGCGCGCGCACCGGGCCGACGGCAAAACGCATCCGCGCGAGCATCATGACTTTTGCGAGCTGGGACGCTGGTTGCGCCAGCAGGGTCTGGCCACCCGGCGGCGCAAGGGCTGCAACCAGGAAGTCTTGGTGGGCCGTCTTCCGGTCACGAATAGGTAAGGCTGGCATGAAGAGGCTGGTTCTCACGGTCATTGGCACCATTCATTCCCCGTTTAGGGAGGCCGCGGGCACTCCGATACAAAGCGCCCTGGCGCAGGGCGTGGAAGGATCGGTGGAAGTCTTCCCGGAGTTCGTGCCGGGATTGAAGGACCTGGAGGGCTTCGATCGCATCTGGCTGCTCTACTGGTTCGACCGCACCACCCCGACGCGGTTGGTGGTGAAGCCGTTCCTGGACAAACAGAAGCGCGGGGTGTTTGCCACACGCGCCCCGTGCCGACCCAATGCGATTGGCCTTTCCTGCGTGCGCCTGCTCGGGATTGATGGCGGGCGGCTGCGCATTGGGGACGTGGATGTGTTGGACGGCACGCCGCTGCTCGACATCAAGCCCTACGTGCCGCAGTTCGATTCCTTCAAGGCGCGGCGCACAGGCTGGTTGCAGCATAGGGCCCATGACGTGGTGGCGGCTGACGGCCGGTTTGAACGCAAAGGCAAGCCTCGTCGGCGAACGTAGAGAGACGCAAGGTGTAGTCGTGCTGAGCGCACACAATCAAGATGCGCTCCTCTCGCCATGTCCATACCCGTCCTCCCTGCCCCCAGTGCAACAGTTGGCCTTGGCGCTTCATTCTGCGTTTGTCCCTCTTGCCGACCTCGGCGGCTCGACGGCGTTGTGCAGGCGTGGGTATGGAGGGGAGCCGGTGTGGTTCCCATGGGGGTCGGGCCCCATGGGAACCACACTGGTAACACGCCGGGGCGACACCATTGCAACACTGTGGCCGGACCGGGCCGTCCTCGGGCCGGCAGGGCGGGGCATTGGATCGCTTTCCAGGGCCTTGCGCGGACTCAAGCCTCCGGTATCATGGCGGGGTGAAGGATCGCCGGGCTCTGTATCGGAATGAAGCCGTTGCGGGGGAGCACGCCCGCCCCGGGCGTCGTGGCTCGCACCCAGTCGTTACCCCTTAAGATGAACACAGCAGCAGCTAAGAGGGCCAGACGGAGAAAGCGGGCACTGGCCCCTGGCATAGTGCCGGATGGCTTTTGCAGCCGTTGCGCCTTGTGCGGCCCTGCGGGCGAATGCCTGGACGCCGCGATCAAGAGCGGCCGCTGTGGCGACTGGGTCTGGTACGTGTGGAAGGGCCACCAGTGGCGGCGGCGCTGGGTCAAAGGGTTTGATCCCATGACTACCAAGCAACGGGTCTGGCGGGCACGGCTGGCGGCTGCCTCGAAGGCCTACAACGAGGTGCTGACCAACGAGCAGCAGGATGCCTGTGTTGCCGCGGGCGCCAAGCGGCGGACCCGGCCACGGCTGGGCCAGTCAGGCCGGCAGACCGGACAGCAGTACTGGGTGGGCAAGGAATGCTCAGAGAAGCCGCCAGCCCTCGCCCCGAAGGCTCGGAAGTTGAAGTCCTGAGCGGGGTCAGCCGTGAATATCACCGTGCGGTTGTCTGCCTCAGTTCCATCCTTGTCGAGGCGAAGCGTATCGGGGAGCGTATCTCGACACGGCCACCGGAGCGCGGCTGTCCTCAGCCGCAGCAGCCCCGAGAAGGCGGGCCTGCCCCATTGTCCCGAGAGCCGCTCCCTTACGCACGTGCTGCGGCTGAGGACAGGCGCGCTCCGCGCATGTCCCGATTGCCCGGAGCGGTTGTGGTATCAAGATATGCCCGTATCGGGTGATTAACGGCAGGCTGGTTTCAACAGAAAGGCGGTGATACTAATGTGGCGAACGATCATTTTGAGCAACGCGGGCCAGTCTGACAGGTTATGAAACGAATTATTAGACACTGCACACGGCGCAATTTTCTGCAAAGTGCCGTCGCTGCCAGTTCAGGTCTGGTGGTGCATGGCTTAGGCGCAGCGACCCAGGGAGCGCAAACCGGCGAAAGTCCGGCCAATACCCCGGCGGCGGGAGCCGTGGTTTCTGCGGACAGGCGACTTGGGCTGGCCCCGGGAGCGCCCATTATTCTGATCACCCAACCGGTCTCCACCGACGTTAACCCTCGCGCGCGGGCCTGGCTCTACATCGCTGAGGTGCTCCAACGCGCCGGGCTGTTCTATGAATCTCTGCCCGCGGATCAGGTCAAGTCGCTGTTCGGCCGTTCGCAGTGCCTCGTGCTTCTGCCCGGACACTTGCCGCTGGCACTGCCGCAGCGCGAGGCTCTGGCTGCGTGGGTTAAGAAGGGCGGGGGTCTCATTGGCCTTGGGGGAACCTCAGGAATGGACGAAGTCTTCGGGGTCAGCGGCGGAAGCCCGGTTGCGGAAGGCTGGATGAAAGTTGCGGGCGGCGAGCACCCGCTGACCGCGGGATTGCGCAGCTCGCTGCATGTGTTTGGGGGCTACGCAATGAAGAAAGGCTCTGCGACCGCACTGGCGGAATTGCAGTTGGCCAACGGTACTTCCCGAGGCAGTGCTATTCTGGAAAACCGCTTCGGAGCGGGCCATGCTATCCTGCTTGCTCCGGACCTGCTCTTCTCGATCGTCCACATTCAGCAGGGGTTGAGGGTGCTGCAGGATGGCAAGACCCCGCCCGACGGCTCGGCGCCGGTGAACGATGGCCTGCTCAAAGCCGAAGACGGCCTCGTGCTCGATTGGCAGCGGGATCGCACGCCGACGCCCCCGGATGACGGGCCGCTGTTCATGGAGCCGATCAGCGACGAGTTGCGGGAGATCATCTTGCGCAGCATCTTCCATCTCGCTCGTCAGCAGGCACTGACACTGCCGGTCTTATGGTATTGGCCGCGCGCGCTCAAAGCCGTCGCGCACATGTCGCATGACACCGATGGGAACGACCCGCAGAAAGCGGTGGCGCTGCTGGAGGTGATGAACCGCTGCAAGCTCAAATCCACATGGTGCATCCTCTACCCGGGCGGCTACCCGGCTGAATTCTACCGCTCCCTATCAGAACAGGAGTTCGAGATTGCGCTGCATTACGATGCCATGACCGGCGGAGAGCGTACCTCGTGGTCCAAGGACAACTTCCTCTTCCAGCACCGCTGGTTGATGAAAGAGGCCGGGGTGGAACATATTCACTCGAACAAGAATCATTACACGCGGTGGGAAGGCCGGCTCGATTTCCCACGCTGGTGCGAAGAGGCGGGCATCGCCTCCGACCAAACGCGCGGGCCGAGCAAGAAAGGCACCATCGGCTTTCCGTTGGGCGGCTCGCAGCCCTACTTCCCGCTTGATGACGAGGCAGATTCGCCGCGCTTGCTCAAGGTGCTCGAGGTGAACCTGCTGACGCAGGATCTGGTGATCACGTGCCCGCCCCAATACGGCCAGCCTCTGCTCGATTCCGCCTTGCGGCATCACGGCGTGGCGCATTTTCTCTTTCATCCCGCTCATATCCTCAAGCCGGGCGTGGCCGAAGCGCTGGGCGGGCTGGTGGATTACGGCCGAGCCCAGGGACTCGAGTGGTGGACGAGCCGGCAGATTTGCCAGTGGGAAACGGCACGCCGGGGCGTCAAAGCCCGCTTTGAATCCGCAAATGGCTTTGTGCTCCAGGCCACTTCGGCGCTGCCTCAAGCTACGCTGCTGCTGTTGCGGTCGCAGCCGCAGCCTCGTTCGATCCTTCTGAACGGACGGCCCGTTCAGGCCGCTCCCTGGACCTGGCACGGTTTCGATTTTGATGCGGTCACAGCGGACATTGCGGGCGAGTTCAGGGTGCAAGTGACCTGATGATCGTCTCATTGTTTAGCCATCCGCCGGCAGGCGATCAAGGTCGCCAGAGTGATCAGCGAGCTGATGGCAAAGATGACGGAGCACTTTTTAAGGGAGCCTTGAGAGCCGCGGAAGGCAGCGGAGCGGCCAGCTTCTCTTTGAGTTCGTCAATTTGCGTCTGCAGCGCCTCCGGATGTGGGGAACCTTTCCGAGACAGTTCGAGGAGCTGGATGGCGCGCGCGAGATTCCCCTGCCTTTCCTCCAGGCGCGCGAGATTGACCGCAATCTGATCGAGCTTGAGGGGGTCGGGCTTCTGGTTCGCGGCTTCCTGTGCAGCCCACTTCCGGAGGGCCAGGTTCCATATCTTTCGGGCGCGGGCCGGGTCTTGGTCGTTCTCGTGGCAAAGGCGGCCCAGTTCAAAGAGGATTTCATAGCTGTCTGGGTTGTGGAGCATCCCCTGGCGGAGAAAGCGCTCGGCTTCCTTAACCTTGCCGAGATTGCCCAACCAATAGGCGGCAACGGTGTAGGTCTCGACCTTCTGCGGGTCGAGCGCGGAGGATATTTTGAGCCAGGGCAGGATTTCGCGCTCGTTGTCGCCGTGAAGGTGGGTATGCTCGGTAATGATGAAGTGCCGGCCAAAGCGCTCGATCCAGTCCCGAGGCCGGCCGAGGAAGTTCATTTGCTTCTCATGTTCCTCATGCGCCGGTTCGCCTTCCTTAGCGGTCAGGTGGCGGGTGCTCTTAGGCGTACGGGCCTGGTCAAAAATGGAAGGGTAATAACCGCTATGAAACGAGACATCGGCTTGCACGAAGAAGTGGTTCGCAAACAGGCGACGTCCGTCCCCGAGCAGGACGTTCAATATACTGTCCGACTGCCCACGCTTGCTCCAGCCGTCGGTTCGTATTTGCAGAACAGTGGCCAGGCTGAGGCCGACCGCCAGCAACAGGAGCAAGATTGCAAAAGGGGCAAGCTTCTTCACAGGTTCAAGGCCTTGCGACGGAACACCAACCACGCGCCCAAGAGGAACACGGCCATATAAACGACCGCGTACAGCGTTGCCAGCCCGCAGTCCAGCCAGCCCACCAGTTTGTGGTCATAGATGATGAGGTCCCGCACGTCGTACCATTCGAGATGCGGGATCAGGAAGTAAAGGCCATAGACAATGCTGCGCAGGGGTTCCGGCTGCTGCAGGGCCACCTGGTTCAAATATCGCCCGAGGAACAGAATGCCCAGGACGACGATGAAGGAAATGGTGGCATTAGACGAGGGGGCAGCAAAAATAACCGAGCCGAGCAGGACGAAGGCGACCACCACGCCCAGCATAACCCACTGCAACCAGAGCGCCTGGAAGTAATTGAGCAGCGGCCAGTGATGTTCGCGCGAGCCGCTGACGACACCAAAGAAAAGGTAGAAGACAATCAGCGCCAATCCGCAGGCCAGCCAGCAGCCGGCGAACTTGCCGAGAATCACCTGCCAGCGGGTCACCGGCTTGGCCAGCAACGGGAAGATGGTGCGGTTCTCGCGCTCCGCCGGGATTTGGCGGGCGGTGGTGCCAATGGCGATCACCAGCGCGGAAATCCAGATCAGCAGCAGCGCGATGTCCTTCACGTAACGAACGATCCGAGTGTCGTTGAAGAAGCTGACCGACCCCATCACCAGCGTGATGAGCGCCGTAAGAACGAACAGGACGTAGAAGTCCTTGCGCCGATACAATTCCTTGATGACAACGCCTGCGAGGGCCAAAACGGTATTCATACGGGGAGTTGCGGCTGATAGCCGATAATGTTGAGGAAGATTTTCTCCAGGTTGGCTTGGTGCTGCTCGACCAGGTCGGCGACGCGCCCTTCGACCTTGAGCTCGCCCTGGTTGATGATGGCGACGCGATCGCACACGGTTTCAACTTCACCCAGCTCGTGGGAGGAGAAGAAGACGGTTTTACCTTCGTTCTTCAGCCGTTGAATGATCTCGCGCACCTTCATGCGACCGAGCGGGTCCAGGCCGCTGGTTGGCTCATCGAGGATCAGCAGGTCCGGGTCGTTAATGAGGGCCTGGGCGAGGCCAACCCGTTGTTGCATGCCTTTGGAGTAGGTCTTGATCGGGCGGTTGCGGGCGGAGTCCAATTCAACCAGCTTTAGCAGCTCGTCAATGCGCCGGTCGGCCTCGGCGCGCGGGATGCCGAAGATGCTTGCGTAGAAGCGGAGCAACTCTTCGGCGGTCAGGAACTTGTAGTAATATGTCAGCTCTGGCAGGTAACCGATCCGCTGACGGGCGATTGGTTGGCGCACGTCAACGCCGAAGAGGAAAGCGGCGCCACTGGTGGCGTTGACGAATCCGAGTAGCACATTCATCGTCGTGGTCTTCCCGGCGCCGTTGGGGCCGAGAAAACCAAAGACTTCTCCGGCGCGAATACTCAGGTTCAGGTCTTTGACGGCCACTTTCCTAGCCTGTCCTGAGTTTTGCGCCCGGAACTCAACCCGCAGGTTTCTGGTTTCAACGATCGGTTCCATGGTTCAAAAAGCGCCCTTGCCGGCCAAACATAGGTGGCAGCCAGCGCTAAGTAATCCTTTTAGAGCCTAAGCAACCTGCGTGCCGCCGACAGGGGTCACAGGCGTCGGGGATTGAGGATGTCTCTTTGACTGGGAATTTTCGGCTGTATGAATAGGTGTCGGAGCATTTGACGTTCAACTGGACGACACTCGGCGGCGTGAAGTTCCTCACCGGCGGGACGTCGCACCTGAATCCGGGCCAGCCGGATTTTGCGCCGGACATTTTCAGTGTTTGGTTGTCGGCTGGGAAACGTTGCGGTAAGCTGAGGAAGATGCTGAGCGAACACGACCAAGATGTCCTTCCGCGTTGCCCCCGCCTCGGCCACGAGTTGACTTTCGGCTATTGCCGGCAGGAAACGCGCGGCAGGCCCTGCCGCTTGATTCTGGACTGCTGGTGGGAGCGGTTTGATGTGCGCACCTTCTTGCAGGCCAATCTGGCGGAGGAGGCGATGGCGCAGGTCGAGCGTGCCGGTGTGGAGCCCCCTCCTTCCAAGGTGCTGAGCCTGGTGGATCTGATCCAGCAGGCCAAGGAACGGATCGCACTTGAGACGCCGGATGCCGAGCAGGGGCGGAAGCCGGAGCCTTGACCCGTGGTCCGGCGGCGATGCAGATTGCCATAGACCAGCCCTTGCGACCGTTGCATTGTGCAACGCAGTAACTGCCCCCTGGCCGGAGCAACCACTGCGGCCACCCCTGATTTCAAGGGAGATTTCGACTTGTCTGCCAGGCGGATCGGGGCTGGCATGGAACTCGCGTTACGGCCACCGTGCTAATTGCGGTTCCCAACTGTCAGGGCCGCGTGTCGCCAGTGTTTGACGTGGCGACGCGGCTGGTTCTTGTTCACCTGAAAGGCGAAGCCGAACTGGAGCGCAGGGATGTGGTGCTGTTCGAAAAGGAGCCGGAGCTGATCGTACGCAGCCTTGGCGAATTGGGTGTCGAAGTCCTGATCTGCGGGGCGATTTCACAGGGTCTCCAGGCGGCGCTGGAATTGGTCGGCATACGCGTGCTGGCGCAAGTCTGTGGGGACATTGAAGCGGTGGTTGCGGCGTATCGGACCAAGAGATTGAACCGTCAGGAATTCGCCATGCCAGGCTGCTGGAGACGGCCCTGGCAGCCCCTGCGGCGCGGTGCCCGTTGCCGACGAGGCAGGGGGCGACAAACGCAGGCCCTGTAAACGAAGCGAGCGAAAGGCGGCGAGCGTCCTGGGGAATCCCCTGTTGGGGGCTGGGTGCCCTGGCGACCTGGCCTTGGGGCTAATTCACGATAGAGACAGATGCTACAGACACATTACGAATAACTAACTGAAAGACATAAACCGATATGACAATAGAAAACCTGATTCAAGGATTGAACGAAGATCTGGCGGCCGAACTCGGCACCGTCATTCGCCAAGAAATGGCGGCGGATGAGGCGGGGCACGGCCGCGAGTTGCGCCGTCTCCTGAAAGGTCTATGAGGCTATGGACATAGAGGAACCACCTTGCGCGACCAAAAGCGGGCACGATCGCCCGAGCGCTGAAACTTACGGCTTTTGCTTTATGAATGATAATAAGACAGACGGAAGAATGAACATTGCCATTCCTCTCACCGCTGGCCGGTTATCCGAGCATTTCGGGCATTGCGAGGAGTTCGCGCTGTTCGAAGCTGACCCAACATCAAAACAAATCCTCAAGCAAAGCCTGATGATTCCGCCCCCGCACGAGCCGGGACTTTTGCCTCGCTGGCTGCACCAGCAGGGTGTCCAGATCGTCATCGCCGGCGGCATGGGCCGTCGGGCGCTGGATTTGTTCGCCAGAAACGGCATTGCTGTCCACGCGGGCACGGCAGGCGACACAGCGGATAACTTGGCGCAGGCGCTTTTGAACGGCACGCTGAACGGTGGGACCCCGACGTGCGGCCACGATCACGAACACACTCATTGCCCATGAAACTCGCCATCACCGCCCAGGGATCTGAATCGAACTCGCCGGTGGACCCTCGCTTCGGCCGGGCGCGCTTTTTCCGCATCGTGGACACCGAAAGCGGGCAGCAGACGGCGGTGGACAACGCTGAAGGGGTGAACGCGGTTCAGGGAGCGGGAACGCAAGCCGCCCAGACGCTGGCCCGCCTGGGGGTCCAAACCGTGCTCACCGGCCACGTTGGCCCCAAGGCGCAGAGCGCGCTCCAAGCGGCCAGGATTCAGGTGTATGCCGTGGACGACGGCACAGTGGCGCAGGCTGTCCAGTCGTTCCTGGACGGCCAACTGCGGGCGGTTTCCCAGGCGGACGTGCCAAGCCATCTGAAGCCTGATATGGCATCGTAATGTGCCCGAGGCGGCAGGCCGTGTCGCCGCGACGCCTCTAATGGGGGCGCGGGAGCCGAATTCAACCACGGAAAACAATCGTAAACGAAAGGACAAAGTCGTGACACCAATGGGAGATGGAACGGGGCCGTTCGGCCAAGGGCCGACAGGCAAAGGCATGGGTCCTTGTGGCGGCGGTCAGCGCCGCGGCTGGGGTGGCGGCAGAGGCCAGGGTGGCCAAGGCCGAGGCCAAGGGCGCGGTCGTGGCTTTGGTCGTGGCCGGGGGCGCGGCTGGGTGATGGCGCAGAATCCCGCGGCTGCAAGCGCTCCACCCGAAAAGAAGCCCGATTGAGAATGGAGCCGGCCTGACCGACGTGAAGCTTGCTATTGCCAGCGGCAAGGGCGGCACGGGCAAAACGACCGTTGCCACGAATTTGGCCGTGACGCTCGCGCGCCACGGCCAGACGGTGGCCTATGTGGATTGCGATGTCGAAGCGCCCAACGGCCACCTATTTCTGAAGCCGAACTTAGCCCACGAGAGCCCGGTCGCTCGGCTTGTGCCACGGGTGGATGAGCAACAGTGCCTGCATTGCGGCGCGTGCGCCCAAATTTGTCGCTTCAACGCCATTGTGTGTCTGCCCGAGCGGACGCTGGTATATGACGAGCTGTGCCACAGTTGCGGCGGCTGCGCGCTCGTCTGTCCGGTCGGAGCCATTACTGAGAAGTCGCATCCGATGGGTGTGGTAAAGACTGGCACCGCCGGACAGATTCAATTTGTGTCCGGCACGCTTAACGTGGGGGAAGCCGCCAGCCCGCCGGTCATCCGCGCCACCAAGCAAGCCGCGCCGCCGGCGGATTGGACGATCCTGGACGCGCCACCCGGCACCGCCTGTCCGATGATCGAAACGGTGCGGGACTGCGACTACGTGGTCCTCGTGACGGAGCCAACGCCCTTTGGGCTGCACGATCTGCGGCTGGCTCTGCAAGTGGCCAACATCTTGAAGCTCGGTTGCGGTGTGGTCGTCAATCGCGCCCAGCCGCGCATGACCGAGACGCGAGACTTGTGCGAGCGGGTGCGGGCGCCAATCCTGGCAGAGATTCCCGATGATTTGGCTATTGCCACGGCGTATTCCCGGGGCGAGCTCGCTGTCGAGGCAGTGCCGCCCTTGCAGCGGACTTTCGACCAGTTACTCCTGCGACTCCTCGCGCCGGTCCGGACGCAGGTGCTGCCGTCCCACGCCCGGCACGACTTGGAGCGGGCCATCCACGTTTCCAATGGGGCCCCCGTGGCGGCATCATTCGGGGACGCGAACTGCAGGTCTGCCGATGCCTTGGCCGCCCGGAGTCGGTCAATTGGAGACTCCCGGTTCGCGCTGTCGAAACCGACCCCCACGAGCGACGCATCCTCCACGTGCGAAGTGGTTGTCCTCAGCGGCAAAGGCGGCACGGGCAAGACCTCGGTGACGGCTTCGCTGGCAGCGCTGGCCGAGGCGCCGGCACTGGCGGATTGCGACGTGGATGCCTCCAACCTGCCGCTGGTCCTGGACCCGCGCATCCGGCGGCGCGAGCCATTCTCCGGCGGCCTGCTCGCCACCATCGAGCCCGGCCTCTGCACCGCCTGCGGCAAGTGCGAAGAGCGGTGCCGCTTCGACGCCATTCTCTTTGATGGGCCGGGCAACGGCCGTGTGCCGCGCACGTTTCGTGTGGACCCGTTTGCCTGCGAGGGCTGCGGCGTCTGCGCTCACTTCTGCGCCGAAAGGGCCATAGAGATGGCGCCCAGCGACGGCGGCGAATGGTTTGTGTCGGAAACCCGTTTCGGTCCGCTGATCCACGCCCGCCTGCGGCCGGGCCAGGGGAACTCGGGCAAACTGGCGGCGCTCGTCCGCGAGCAGGCGCGCGAGGCGGCGCGCGAGGCGGGCCGCCAACTCGTCTTGATTGACGGGCCACCAGGCGTCGGCTGTCCCGTGATGGCCAGCCTGACCGGCGCCGCGCTGCTGCTGGCGGTGACCGAACCGACGCCCTCGGGCGAACATGACCTGGAGCGGGTGCTGGCCCTGGCCCGGCAGTTTGAAATCCCAGCCTCCGTCTGCGTGAACAAACATGACTTGAACGCGGCGATGACGGCGCGCATTGAGCGCCGCGCCGCCGAACTCGGCGCGACCGTCGTCGGACGAATTCCCTACGACTCAGCCGTGACCGCCGCCCAGCGCCAGGGCGTTCCCGTCGTGGAACACGACCAAGGACCGGCGGCGCAAGGAATGATTCAACTATGGAAAAACCTCTCAGTAAAATCTATCAACCCGGTGTTCGATCACTGCCAGCCGGTTTCGGTCCGCTGAAAGGCGCCAACGCCAACGCGCGCGTCACCGGCCCGTGTGGCGACACGATGGAATTCTGGCTGATGATTCGCGATGATCGCATCGTGCGCGCCACGTTCACCACGGACGGTTGTGGCGCTTCAATTGCCAGCGGTGCGGCGGCGGCCCGATTGGCGGAAGGCAAGACCCTTGAGGAAGTCGGCGGCTTGACGGCGCAACAGGTCGAAACGGCCGCCGGCAGATTGCCGGCCGACCACAAGCATTGTCCGGTGCTGGCGCTGGACACCTTGCGAGCCGCCCTCGAGCAACACCGGAGCGACGGAGCGTCTGCGACCGAGACAAAGGCGCCGTCATCCGCCCAAACGGACCGGCCAAAACCGCAACCGCCGCCGGTTGATCCCGTATTGCGGGATCGCCTGCAAGCCATTCGCCAGAAGATCCTCGTGCTCTCCGGCAAGGGCGGTGTGGGCAAAAGCACCGTGGCCGCTAACCTCGCGATGTCACTCGCCCAGGCAGGCCGCGAAGTCGGTCTGCTGGACATTGACATCCACGGGCCGAGCATCCCCAAACTCCTGGGGCTGGAAAGCGAGCACTGCCGTCCTGCTGTGGAGCCCGGGGGTCTGCAGCCGGTGAGTATCATTCCACGCCTCAAGGTTATGTCCATCGGCTTCCTGCTCCAAAGTCCGCGCGATGCCGTGATATGGCGCGGGCCGCTCAAATACAAAGTCATTGAGCAGTTCCTGCGCGACGTCGTCTGGGGCAGTCTTGACGTCCTGGTGATTGATTCACCGCCAGGCACGGGGGACGAACCGCTATCCATTGCGCAATTGGTGGGCCAGCCAACCGGTGCCATTGTGGTCACTACGCCCCAGGACGTGGCGGTGGCGGACGTGCGGCGTTCGATCACCTTCTGCCAGCAAGCGCACCTCCAGGTCTTGGGGATCGTCGAGAACATGAGCGGCTTTGTCTGTCCGCATTGTGGGAAAACGACCGACCTCTTCAAAACCGGCGGCGGTGCGACACTCGCGCAGGAAATGGGCGTGCCGTTCCTGGGCAGACTTCCGCTCGACCCGCAGGTGGTGGATTCCGGCGATGCGGGCACGCCCTTCATGCAGCGTTTTGCCGGGAGTCCCGTCGCGCAAGCATTTGCGGATATCGTGCGCCCCATTCTCTCCCATCTGCCTGCAGTCGAAGGCGCGGCGTCGCCAGCCGGCAAATCCTGAAGCTCCCATGCAGCACGGCGCCTTCAATTTGCGAAGAATCGTAACCTTTCCGTCCTTGGCGGCCCAGTATTAGTCAAATAGTCAAATGACACCTTCGTCAAACAACACGATTAAACAAACAAACACAAATAATGGCATGACAACAACACCCTCTCTTACCGAAACCACCTCCGCCGCCCGCATTCCGTTGATCGGCGAAGCCGCGCCGGCGTTCAAGGCCGATACCACCCAGGGCCCGATCAACTTCCCAAAGGACTACGCCGGGAAATGGGTCATTCTGTTCAGCCACCCGGCGGACTTCACACCGGTCTGCACCACTGAGTTCATGACCTTCGCGACGATGATGCCCGAGTTCAAGGCACTGAATTGCGAGTTGGTGGGCCTCTCCATTGACAGCCACTATGCTCACATCGCCTGGCTGCGCACCATCCATGAGAAGATCAAGTACAAGAATATGGCCAATGTCGAAGTCACATTCCCTCTCATTGCCGACGTGAAGATGGACGTGGCCAAGGCCTACGGCATGGTGCAGCCAGCGGCCAGTGACAGCCAGGCCGTGCGCGCTGTGTTCATCATTGATCCCAAGGCCGTGATTCGCGCCATTCTGTATTACCCGCTGTCCAATGGGCGCAATTTCCCGGAACTCAAACGGCTCCTGATTGCGCTCCAAACCACTGACAAGCACGGATGTGCCACGCCCGCGGACTGGCAGCCGGGCGACGACGTCATCGTGCCGCCGCCAGGTTCCTGCGGCACCGCCAAGCAGCGCATGGAGAAACCGGACCCGGATGCCTACGCGCTCGACTGGTTCATGACCTTTAAGAAGTTGCCGAAGGTCGGGTAACCCGTGCGGGCATGAAACTGCTGTAACCGAAGGGCTATGCGATGAACGTGGCAGTCCTTGGCGCGAGCAATAAACCGGAGCGATATAGCTTCCAGGCAGTGAAGTTGCTCGCTGGGAAAGGGCATGCGGTGTTTCCCGTACATCCCGCCTTGGTGGCAATTGAGGGAGCGCCCGTGTTCAAACAGTTGGGCGACATTCCGGTCCCGCTTCATACCGTCACGGTATACGTGGGACCCGAACGTTCCGCCGCGCTCGCGGCGGAGATTCTGACCGCCCGTCCGCAGCGGGTGATTTTCAATCCTGGTGCTGAGAACCCCGCCCTCGCTCAGCAATTGCAGGCGGCCGGCATCCGGGTGGAGAATGCCTGCACTCTGGTGCTGCTCCGGACTGGGACATTCGGGGCGGCGTGAGCGACGGACAACACGGAACAGAGGTAACCATGCTTCGACAAATGCTTAAGAGCAAAATTCACCGCGCGGTCATCACCGACGGCGAATTGAATTATGAGGGTAGTATCGCCTGCGACCCGGAGTGGCTGCGACATGCCCGCTCAGATTCTCACGGCAACCAGTTTTCTTCAGCGGCGGTTCGGTGACGTGTGCCGCGGATGATCCGATGCCGATACTCAGGGCACACGTTCAAGCGCTGGGGGAAAGACGCGGCTGTTTTGCGAGTGCCCCTCCAGTTCAACCGGCGCGGATCATAATATGCGGTGCATTTCTCTCATAGGATCTCTGGTTAAGCGGGTGGTCTTCGGGTTGGCCATCCTGGCTCTGACGGCTTTCGTTTCCGCAGCGCCGGCCGAGGTAGTCTATACCGTCCAGCGTGGCGATACGCTGTGGAACGTCGCCCGGAAAAACGGCATTTCCGTCGCGCGACTCGCCGAGCGAAATGGTCTGAGCAGGAATTATCATGTTTATGCCGGCCAGCGGCTCATCATCCCCGCCAATGCCAGCCCCCACGCGCGGCGAACATCGCCAGCCCTGGCGTTGCCTTCCTCTGTCCAGCGCGCGATTGACAAAGCCAACGTCAGGCCCGGCCGGTGGAAGCACATTGTGATTCACCACAGCGGCACCGACTGCGGGACGCTCAGCGGAATTGATCGGTACCATCGGGAGGAGCGGCACATGCAGAATGGCATGGGCTACCATTTTCTGATCGGGAACGGCAATGGCATGGCCGACGGCAAAATCGGCATCGGTTCGCGCTGGAGCCGGCAACTCGATGGCGGCCATCTCCTTAGCCAAAGCCAGAACAAGATCAGCCTTGGAATCTGTCTGGTGGGCAATTTCGACAAGCACAGGCCCACCACCAAGCAATTGCAGTGCCTGACCTCTCTCGTCCAGGCGCTTCTGATACGGTGCAAGCTCTCTCCCGAAGCCGTCAAGACACATCAGCAGATCAACGTCGTCCACACCCGTTGCCCCGGACGGCATTTCCCGACCAGAAGCTTTCTCGCCTCTCTGAAATCGAAGCGATAAAATGCAAACGGATACATCATGTGATGCCCCTGCTTGTGGCACATGATTGCCATGACTGGGAATCTGAAACATGTCTTTGGCCCGGTGCCTTCACGCCGCCTGGGCCGGTCGCTGGGCGTGGATCTCGTGCCGTTCAAGACGTGCAGCTACGATTGCATCTATTGCCAGTTGGGCCGGACTACCTGCAAGACGGCCGAGCGGAGAGAATGGGTTCCCATGCATGCAGTGCTCAACGAACTGAAGCGGAAACTCGCCGGTCGGCCGGACTACATTACGCTGAGCGGTTCCGGGGAGCCGACCCTGCACTCACGGCTGGGTGAAATCATCGAACACATCCAGGCGATGTCCGATGTGCCCGTTGCAGTGCTGACGAATGGCTCGCTGCTTTGGCAAAGAGAAGTCCGCGAGGAGCTCGCACTGGCCGATCTGGTCATACCTTCGCTGGACGCGCCCGATCCGGAACGCTTCGAGGTCATCAATCGGCCCCATCCGGATATCACGTTCGGGCGGCTGCTGGAGGGCTTGCAAGCCTTTCGCCGCGAATACACTGGCCGGTATTGGCTCGAGGTGATGCTGCTGGATGGTTACACGACCTTGCCGCCCCAGGTCCGGCAGCTTGCGGAATGCACCCGGCGTATCCGGCCCGACAAGGTGCAGTTGAACACCGCCGTGCGTCCACCCGCCGAGGAATATGCGCTGGCCGTCGCGCCGGAACGTCTCCGCGACTTGGCCCGGAGGTTCCAGCCCCAGGCCGAAGTGATCGCCGAGTACCGTGGGCAGCCGGCGGCGGTTGAATCACAAGTTCCCGCGGAGGCGATCCTCACACTGCTGCTGCGGCGGCCTTGCACGATGCCGGATATCGCGCAAGGTTTGGGCATGAAGCCGGCCGAGGTGGTCAAACGCCTGGCCGAGCTGGAGGCACGAGAGGACGTTTGCATCGAGAAACGCGAGCGTGGGCTGTTTTATCGCGCGATTACCGCAGCACCCCGCGCGCGACTCTGCCGAAGCAAACCACCACGAAGTCCGCCGCGGCGGGCTTGAGCAACACACCTGCACTGACAGTAGCGTATGAAGATTATTGGCCTGATCGGGGGAATGAGTTGGGAATCCACAATAGAATACTACCGCCTGATCAACGAGTCGGCGAAAGAGAAACTGGGCGGGCTTCATTCCGCCAAGTGCGTTCTCTGCTCGGTTGACTTTGCCGAAGTGGCGGAATTACAGCGCCAGGGGCAGTGGCCGGAGGCGGCTCGGCTTCTGGTGGGCGCGGCCCAAAGCGTCGAACGAGCCGGCGCCGACCTTTTGCTCATCTGCACCAATACGATGCACAAGCTGGCCGACACGGTTCAGGCCGGCATCGGCATTCCCTTGTTGCACATTGCTGATGCAACGGCCGAGCAGGTGAAGCAGGCTGGCCTCCAACGGGTGGGATTGCTGGGCACCCGGTTCACGATGGAGGATGATTTCTACCGGGGCCGTTTGACGAGTCAGTTCGGCTTGGAAGTGATGATTCCGGACCCCGGGGATCGCGAAGCGGTGCACCGTATCATTTACGAGGAACTCTGCCTCGGCACGGCTCGACCCGAGTCGAAAGCGCAGCTTGCCGGCATCATGAGCCGATTGGTGGAGATGGGTGCCGAAGGGATCATCCTGGGCTGCACGGAACTCGGACTCCTTATCCGCGGCGAGGACTGCCGCGTGCCGCTCTTCGACACGACGCGCGTGCATGCGCTGGCGGCTGTGGAAAAAGCTTTGAAATGATCGGTTCCGAACCCACTACTATGAGCATCCGAAAAGCATCCTCGTTTGACAAGGCCCTGGCCAGGGTCTGCGTGAACTGCCCGGTCTGCCGTAACGCCCGTCGGCGGCAGGGTGGTGCGGCCTTCTGGTTGGTGAATCATGTCGAGACCACACTGTGCCCGTTCTGCCGGGCCTACGAACGGGTTTACGGGCGGAAAGCACACGTCGCGGCGGTGAACCGGCAGTCGTCGCCACAGGTCAGAACTCCGCCAAAAGCATGAATGAGCATTCCAGAGCCTCTGTAGCGGGCCGGCGCGTCTTGGGGAGGTCGCTGGGATGGCTGATGATCTGGCTGGCGGGCCTGATCCTCGTACTGTGGCTTCAATGGTCATCTGTGGTAGTTGGGTTGGTCGTTGCCGCCATTTGGAGTCTGTTCTCGGTGTTCACCCTTTATTTCTTCCGCGACCCTACTGCGCACGTGCCAACGACCCCGGGGGCGATGGTTGCACCGGCACATGGTCTAGTGGACTGCGTGGAGGAGACAACGGAACCCGAGTTCCTGGGCGGACCGTGTCGCCGGATCTCCATCTTCCTCTCCGTTTTCGATGTGCATGTGCAAAGCGCACCCGTGGCCGGCAAGATTGCGTTCCTCAGGCATCAGCCCGGCCAATTCCTGAGCGCGTTGAAAGCCGAATCGGCGAGGTGCAATGAAAACACTCTCATTGGGATTGAGTCGGATGAACGGCCCGGCGAACAGGTTGCCGTGCGGCAAATTGCCGGCCTGATTGCCCGCCGCATCGTCGCGTGGGTTAACGTTGGAGATGTGGTTGCGCGCGGGCAGCGCCTCGGCCTGATTCAATACGGCTCACGCTGCGACCTCTATCTTCCACTAGCCTTCCAAATCACGGTTGCGCCGGGGGATCGAGTGGTCGGGGGCGAAACGATAGTGGCTACACAATCCCTGGCAATGGCTGGTGCCACAAAGCCCCTCCGGCCGATGGAAACCGTGTCTCAGCTATGACGAACTCTTCTCACATTGAAGAGATAACGGAAGAATCCTTTAGCCAGCGGGTGCTCCGATCAGAACTGCCAGTGCTGGTGGTAATCTGTGTCAATGGCAATGGGGCAGACCAAGGGTTCCTAAGACTGCCAGAGGAATGGTCCTCGCAGGCCCGCAGCCGGCTGAGAATCTGCCGATTGAGCGCCGAGGGTTCATCGGGGCTGGCCGAGCGTTTTGGTATTCCCTTGGCTCCCGGCCTGGCGTTATTCAGCCGGGGTGTGATGTGCTACCAGTTCATTGGAGAGGCATCGCAGACAGAACTCGATGAACTGCTGGCACGGGCGAGCACTCTGGAGGTGTTCAGGGGAAGCAAAGATGCATCTGATAGACGCATCGTCGAGCCGCGGCAGATCGCAGACTGATGGCGCCATGAGAGTCACCTCCCATGTCAGAGACTTGCCTGAACACGCGCACGATGCGGAATGCGTTTGCGGCGAGCACCACTCCTACGTGCGCGTGCAGCTTGCACAGACCTTCGTCGGCCTGGGCTTCGTTATTAACTCGTTCGTGGCCGAATGGCTGCCCGGGTTCGACACCTACGTAGTTGCTTTCAGCGCGGTAACGGGGGGATTGATCTTAGGACTCCCGATTGTTTGGGTGGCCCTCAGAGACCTGCGGGCAGGATCGTTCAACACGAACTTGCTGGTCGCCTTGGCTGTCTTGGCTTTGTTCGGCGGCGGCCATTACCAGGAGGCCGGGATTGTGTCGTTCTTCATGCAGGTGGGTCAAATCATCGAGGCTCGCACTGCCGAAGGGGCGCTGGCGTCCATCCACTCCCTCATAAAGCTGACTCCCACCAAGGCCCGGCGCGTCAATGGCGGCGAAGAGCAAGAGGTTGCCGTGCATGATCTGGCCGTTGGCGACGTGATCCGCGTGCGTCCTGGTGACAATGTGGCTGCCGATGGTGTCATCGTGAGCGGGTATGGCTCATTCAACCAGGCTACGATCACGGGTGAATCCTTGCCAGTGGACAAGAAGTTGGGCGATGAGGTCTTCGCCGGCACGATGAACTTGACGGGCGTCCTTGATATCCGCGTCACGCGGGCCGGGCAAGACACCACGCTGGGGCGGGTGCGCGATCTGATCTTGGCGGCGGAGAAAACCAAGCTGCCGATCCTGCGGATCATGGACGAGTACATGGGATTCTACACGCCCCTGGTTCTGCTCATTGGCGGACTGGTGTGGGCTTTCACGCACGACCTCAGCCGCGTCGTCTCGGCGTTCATCGTTTCCTGTCCCTGCGCCTTCGTGCTGGCGACGCCCACGGCAATAATGGCCGCTCTGTCGGCCGCCGCACGGCTTGGGATTCTCATCAAGAATGTAGCCGACATTGAACTCGCCTCTAGGATCAATGCTTTTGTCTTCGACAAGACCGGCACGCTGACCACCGGCAAACTTGCTGTCAGCCGCCTCGCGCCGATGGGGCAAGTCACTCCCGCCGAACTGCTGCGCGTGGCAGCCTCGGCGGAAAGGTACAGCAACCATCCCGCAGCCAAGGCTCTGATTCAACTTGCCCGCGAGGCCGGCGTTCCACTCGAGGAAGTCAGCGATTTCAGCGAGACGGCCGGGCGCGGTATCCAGGCGCGGCTGCAGGGCGCCAGCGTGGTCATCGGCCGGGCGCAATGGCTCCACGACAACGGGGTGAACGGCGACTTTCTGAACTCGGTGGACCTCAACGAGGCTGAAGGCTGGAGCCTCATCTTCGTCGGGCGCGACAAACAGTGCCTCGGTTGGGTGGGTTTGCAGGATCAGACCCGACCTGAGGCGAAGGAGTCGCTGGCGGAACTCAAACGGAACGGTGTGCGCCGTGTCGCTATGGTCAGCGGCGACCGCCAGCCGGTGGCCGGTCGCGTCGCCCGGGAGATTGGTTGCGAAGAGGTCGCGGGGGATTGCCTGCCGCAGAACAAAGTGGATTTCGTCCGCCAGATACGCGGCAAGGGTTACCGGGTAGCTGTAGTGGGGGATGGTGTGAACGATGCGCCGGCGCTGGCGGCGGGTGACCTCGGAATCGCGATGGGGGCGGCTGGCAGCGAAGTGGCCATCCACAGCGCGACCATCGCGCTAATGAACAACGACCTGCGCCGCCTTCCCTTTCTTTTACGGCTCTCGCGCGAAACGCGACGAGTGATCAATCAGAATGTCATGCTGGGTATCTGTTTCGTCATCGGCGGCTTGGTCCTGGCCGCAATGAAGTGGATCAATCCGATCCTGGCGGCCATCTTTCACGTCGCGGGATCGCTCTTGGTTGTCTTCAACAGCTTCCGCCTGGTGCGCGAGGGGGAGGAACTGGAGCCTGACCAACCCGCGCCGCCTCAGACGTCATCGGCAAAGCCTCATCCGGCCCCTCGTCTGGCGGCGCACATGAAACCCGCAACCTCCCTGCCCATCCCGATTCCATGAATTCCTTGATCCATTCTCCAACGGCGCTGTTGCTCTGTTACTGTCTGCTCGCCTTCGTGGCGGCGTTGACCGGCGGCGCGATGCCCGCCTTGTTCAAGCTCACTCACACACGTCTCCAGTTGGGCGTAAGTTTTGTCGCCGGCTTGATGCTGGGTTTGTCACTGCTGGGCCTCCTTCCACACGCGATTCATGAACTTGGCTCGGTTCACCGGGGCACGGCGTGGCTGCTGGCCGGCTTCCTTGTAATGTTCCTGCTCCAGCGGTTTCTGCCTTTTCACCATCATGACGTGGCCGAGGGCAGTCCGATTGAACCGTGTGGCCACACCCATTCGCTCGCCGAGCGATCCGCCCGGAGTCTCAGTTGGATGGGAGTTGCGTTGGGATTGTCCCTCCACTCGGTGTTTGACGGGCTGGCGATGGCGGCCTCTGTGGCCTCGGATGCGCAGACGCAGGGCGGGGTGTTGGGCCTCGGCACGGCCCTGGCGGTCATTTTGCACAAGCCTTTCGGCGCGCTCGCCATCACGACGTTGATGGCCGCCAGCGGCGCTGCGCGATCATTAAGGAACTGGATAAACCTGGGATTCGCCCTCGTAACGCCACTGGGCGCGATACTGTTTTTCCTGGGAGCCGGCCCGTGGGCGCACGCGCATCCGGCCTGGCTCGGCTGCGCCCTCGCCTTTTGTGGCGGCACCTTCCTCTGCATTTCCTGCGCCGACCTGCTGCCGGAACTGCAGTTTCACCGGCATGACCGTGTCAAACTCTCACTTGCGCTCCTGGCCGGTATCGGAGTGGCAATTTTGATTGTGTGGTTTGGTCATACGAGGCACGGGCACCACCACGAAGCCCTCCACGAGGGATCATACCGCAGGGTATTAGCAGCCGCCGAGCTTGGTGCACGGCATCGCCGCTCCATTGGTGAATGGTCAACTCCTCCTGTTCTGGTCTTCACGCTCACTGACTCAACTCAATTAACCTAAGCAGACTGAAAAATATTATGTAAGGAGTAATAAAATGCAAAGCTCACTAAAGACACATATGTTTACACTCGACCAAAAGGATTTGCCGACCGTTTGGTACAACATCCTACCGGACCTGCCGGAGCCGCTGCCAGCGGTTCTGCATGCGGGTACGGGGAAGCCGGTGGCTCCTGATGACCTTGCTCCTCTGTTTCCGATGGCGCTGATCATGCAGGAGTTCAGCCCGGAACGGTACGTTGAAATTCCCGAAGAAGTTCAGGCGGTTTACCGGATTTGGAGGCCAACAATCCTGCACCGTGCTTACCGGCTTGAGAAGGCGCTCGATACCCCGGCACGAATTTTTTACAAATACGAAGGAACAAGCCCGGCTGGCAGCCACAAACCCAACACGGCGGTGGCTCAGGCATACTACAACAAGAAGGAAGGTGTTAAACGCATAAGCACCGAGACTGGCGCCGGTCAGTGGGGCAGTTCTCTGGCGATGGGCTGCGCGTTCTTTGGCATCGAACTCAAGGTTTACATGGTCGGTATCAGCTATCGCCAGAAACCCTACCGTCGGATGATGATGGAAACCTGGGGAGCGACCTGTGTGCCCAGCCCCAGTCCGGATACCAAGGCAGGCCGCGATATGCTGGCCAAGGACCCGGATTGTCCCGGAAGCCTGGGTTTAGCCATTAGCGAAGCCGTTGAGGATGCCGTTTCTCACAGCGGTACGCACTACTCGCTTGGCAGTGTGCTAAACCACGTCCTGCTCCACCAGACCATCATCGGTCTGGAGTCCAAAAAGCAGATGGAGATTGCCGGATTCTACCCTGATATCATCGTCGGTTGCGTCGGTGGAGGATCCAATTTCGCCGGTATGTTCCTGCCCTTTGTGAAGGATAAGATTGAAGGGAAGAAGCGAGATCTACGCATAATTTGCGTTGAACCGACAAGCTGTCCGACCCTGACCAAAGGACCCTACGCCTACGACTTTGGTGACGTGGCGGGACTTACACCGCTGCTCAAAATGCACACACTGGGACATGGGTTCATCCCTCCGCCTGTTCATGCCGGCGGCTTGCGTTATCACGGCATGGCTCCCCTGGTCTCTCATCTGCTCCGGCTGGGACTCATCGAGGCCAGGGCTGTCCCGCAACTGGCCACCTTCGAGGCTGGTGTGACCTTTGCACGTACCGAGGGTATCATCAGTGCCCCGGAGACCAACCATGCCATCAGGGTCACCATCGAAGAAGCCCTCAAGTGCCGCGAGTCCGGTGAAGCGAAAACGATTCTCCTCGCTCACAGCGGGCACGGGCATTTTGATTTGGCTTCGTATGACAGCTATCTAGGCAAGAAGCTCACCGACTACGAGTACCCGCAGGAAAAGGTCAAGGAGGCGTTGACTTCACTACCGAAGCTGTAAAGCCGAATCAGGCAAAGACAAATGGCGCGGGATTCCGGGTCCGTCCCACCCCAAGTCGGCGCGCACGCAGGTGGGCACGGACGCAGTCGTTCCCCCATGTCCAACCCATTCGACAATGCTGCTGCGGTCAACAGCTACCAGAAGTGGTATGCGAGCCGGGGACGACGAGTGGATCGACTGGAAACAAGCCTCTTGGCCGGACGGTTGGAGGCTCTCCCTGACGCTGCGAGCGTGCTCGAAGTCGGCTGCGGCACCGGTCAATTCACGCGATGCCTGGCGGAACGGGGATTTCGCGGCTGCGCTGACGCACGACTCGCTGGTCGGTCCCTGGCCTGGGAAGCCTTCGGCTTGCGTGGGGAGGTTTCATTAGTATGCTGGTGACGTTGTCCAACGGCTGTCCTGTATTGGAGAGGAATAGGGCTTCACCCTGACTGCTATTCCCAATAGAGTCAACGCGACTTCCAGTCGTTGTGTTGGCGTAGTGCGTTCGGTAGGTCGACGAAGATTCACAATTCACAGAGAGCCGTTGCGCGACCCTGGTGAGAGAGTATAATTATGCTAAGACTTATGGGCGACTCAGTGGACCCTTCTCGGGAAGCAGATTTCACTCGTGCACCCAAATGCCCCGGTGGCGTGCTTTCGCGCCGGGAATTCGTGCGGTCCTTAATCGGTGCCACTGCTCTTGCCTCCAGCGCTCCACTTTCTGTGGTTGCTTCCGCGGACACGAAGCCGCCACGCCGAGGGCTGACCAGTCTGGGCTTGTGTAAACGCTATGAGTTTCAGGAGGTCCGCCTCGTGCTGGGCCGGATGCTGGATCAACTCGGCGATGTGCGCCGCTTGGTTCGCCGCCGGCACGTGACCGTGAAGACCAACCTGGTCAATACCTCCGATGCCGACCTCTGCGGTGTGCCGCTCTGGCTGACGGTGACGACGCATCCAGCCGTGGCGATGGCCTTGGGGAGTTTGCTCGTGGAGTATGGCGCACGCACGGTCACCTTCTGTGACCAATTGCCTTTTCGGTTGCCGGATGAATCCGCATTTGCCGGCTACGGTTTCAAGTTGAACAAGTTCAACCAGGCGATGGACGGACGTGCCCGACTTGAGAACACGCGGAATCGAGGGCGCTATCGGGATTATGCCTGGGTGAAGGTGCCCGGAGGCGGCGAACTAGCGTCGGCGTGGGAAGTCAATCAGGCCTACGTCAACACCGACGTGCTAGTGTCTTTGGCCAAGCTTAAGAGCCACGTGTCGGGTGGTATTACCGGCGGCATGAAGAACCTATTCGGCGTGCCGCCGAGCAGCCTTTACGGGGACGACCTTAAGGAGCAGCCCGACGAAGAGGCTGTTGGCTACCGAACCGCGACGATGCACAATTGCGAGCGGCGGCCGCTCACTTCGGCGGCTTCGTTCACCGGACGCTCGGTGAAGGGTGACCACGGCTACAACGTGCCGCATTTCATCGTGGACTTGGCTGCCGCGTTTCCCCTTCAACTGGTCGTCATCGACGGCATCAGCACGATCCAAACTGCGGAAGGCTGGTGGCTCGGTTCCATGGTTTCGGTGACGCGCCCGGGTCTGTTGATTGCCGGGCAGAACCCGGTCTGCACGGATGCGGTGGCCGCCGCGGTGATGGGCTTCGATCCCGACGCGGCGGATCGCACCTTCCCGTTCGTGAACGGCAGCAACTACCTCGCGCTGGCCCGACGAAGGGGGCTCGGCGAAAACCGCATCAACCATCTCGAAATCGGCGGTGTAGGATTGGACGCCGCGCGTTTCGAATTTCAGCCGACCTACCAGCGCGCAGCAGGCTGAACCGTGGCTACCAATCCCCACACAACCGCTCCGATATGGACCGCCGCTGGCGGCTCCGGTCGAGCAGGCTTGTTCCCTGGCCCGGTGCGCCTCGCCCCGGAACCGACCCGCCGACTGACGGCCCGGGGAGCCGTGCAGGCTTCGGTCGTTTTCGATGAGCAAGACCGGGTGTTCGTGGCCGATATGGCCGGGTGGATACAAGCCTTTAACCCGCAAGGCGAGGTTCGATGGCAGCGGCGACTGGCCGGCGGCGTTTCTGCTTCCCCCGCCTTGGATGCCGAAGGCGGACGTGTGTTCATTGGTAACCACGCTGGTTGGGTTGACGCACTGCAAGCTGCCGACGGCAACGTGCTCTGGCGCCGAAAGCTTCCGAGCAAGGGTGACGCGCGGATCCTGTCTGACTTGCTGTACCTGCCGGCGCAACGATACGTCGTGCTGAGCAGTTGGGGCGGCCAATTCCACGCGTTGGACGCTGCGTCGGGCGAGACAAAGCATACCTGGGATGCCGGTCTATGGCCCCAAGCCGGCGCCAGTGCCGACGCCCAGGGACACCTTTACTGCCTGCGCGCTCTGCGCGGCGAGGGCGTGACGCTCTTCAGCGTCTTTCCCGACGGCAAAGAAATTGTACTTCACACTCAGTCCGAAGGCAGGCGCGGGGCCCAGCGCATGGTCACGGCGGCGGCGACCGTCCTGGATGAATCGCGCGGCGTTGCGTACTTTCTCGTGAATGGTGACCGCGACTGCGGAGTGCACGCCTGGTCCCTTCGGGAGCACCGCCAAGTTTGGAGGCGAAGTGTGCCGTGTGCCGTCGTGGCAACGCCGGCGCTCGGCCCCGGTGGAAACCTCGTCTTCGCCGACATGGAAGGCTCAGTGCATGCGTTGGCACCGGATGGGGCGACGGTTTACCGCTATGTTAGCGGCGCAGAATACTTCCTATGCGGCGCCGTATGTGCCGCTGACGGCCAAGCATTCGTAGGCGATCCGCTGGGCCGGTTACATGTGGTGGATCGAGCCGGAACCGGCAAACCCATTTTCGAAGCAGCCCGCTCGATTCAGGCACGACCCGCTTTTGATCAGCGTGGAGACCTTTATGTGCCCTCGACCGACCGCACAGTCTATGTCTTTCGGAACCTGGCGAGGGGCTGAGCTAGTGACAAGGAAGGGACCATAGCTTGCCGACGACCCTCAACTGAGATCATCAAACCATGAAAAACATCTGCCTGTTGCTATTGATCGCGTTCGTTGCGATAACGATTGCCGGCGAACGCCGTGAACCCACAGCCATATCCGTGAACATCGAAACAGCCAAACCGCCATACACCGTCTCGCCCATCGGCCGCATTGAGCAACAGGCGGGCCGAACCTTGGTTCGACTGGAGGCGCGTTGGCAGGACGGCCTGCTAGGACTCGAGCAATGGTCGCACATCTGGGTGTTCTATTGGTTTGACCGCAATGACACACCTGAAAGGCGTTCTGTCTTACGAGTGCATCCGCGCGGCAACCGCGACAATCCACTCACCGGCGTGTTCGCCACGCGCTCGCCGATGCGGCCGAACCTGATCGCCTTGAGCCTGTGCCGAGTGGTCTCCGTCAAGGGAAACGACATCGAGATTGAAAGCATTGACGCCTTCGATCAAACGCCGGTGATTGACATCAAACCTTATATCCAGAGGCTCGACCGCCCGCAGGCAGAGCTAAAAGCGCCCGGGTGGGCTGGACCCTAAGGCAATCGGCACAGCGGTTGGTTGAAGTCAGACTCCAGAAGAGCATGAGGAATTCCGAACTCATAGACCTGTGCAGGCAGCATGGAAGCGGCCATGGCGGTCATGCGTGGAAACAACGATAAGGATGGCGCGACTGGTAGCCTTCGTCAGTATGAAGTTCCGAGTAAGCCCCGACGCTGGCCGCGCATGGGCAGGATCTCAAATGAGAATGGTTGGCGCTTCGCAGCCAACCGTCCCGGGAATGGAGATCATCGTGTCATCCGCGCCCTAGAGGTATCCTTGACAAAACCATCCACGGTTGTACTCGAGGGAAATCCCAACACGGGAAAGGCTACCCTCTTCAATGCCCTTGGCAGCGCACGGCTGCACCTCGGAAGTTTTCCCAGCATTACAGCAGAGGATTTGGAAGGCCGGTTATGATGGAGACCACAAAAGTTCGGTTCGGTCAATTTGGCTTGGCCTTACTGTTTGTCAGCCAACTATCTTGGGGGGCATTCCATAGGCATGGCTTGTCACTCGCTGCAGGGCGGTGCGGCGCTGGCCGCGATAGTAGGCGCTGAAGCCGGCGGAAACAGCGGATCGGTGGGACTGGGCACCGCGCTCGTAATTGTCCTGCACAAACCGTTTGTCGCGATGAGGGTCTCGACGCTGATGGCCGCCAGCGGGTGCCCGCGCTTCTCGCGCCACTTGTTCAACACCCTATTCACCTTGGTCACGCCATTAGTCGCGATACTGTTTTATACAGGTCTAAGTTACCTCTTCGGCTCCAATGCGGCTTTCCTCAGGTGCGTCCTCGCCTTTTGTGCCGGCAGCTTCCTCTGCATCGCCTGCGCCGACCTGCTGCCGGAACTCCAGTTCCACTCGCATGACCGGTTGAAGCTTTCGCTGGCTTTGGCAGCCGGGTTGAGCGTTGCCGTCCTCATCGTGCAGTTTGGAACTCACAGCCACGAATGCCATCAACAGAGTCAGGTCCGGAGCGCTTCCGCTAAGGTGCCTGTAGCAGCGAGCGTCAGAATCCGGTCTTCGCGGTCGCCGATGTCATGCAACACGACCAGGCCGCCGGACGTTCAACGCCCCGCGCGTTCCAATGCCCCGACCGAGCTGAACCTCGGGCCGTCAAACGTGGCCCAAAATCCAGCCGGTATCATATTCTGGGGGAAAAAACTTTTGGGGCAGCTTGATTTGAGCCCGCTCCAACACCCCGCTTTGGTTGCGTTTGAGGCCAAAGAGGTAATCGGCCCCCAATTCCTGGGTGATGAAGCGCGCACTCTCCTGCTGGCAATGCGGCGCATCGGCTGTGATCAGACTGCCCTCCAGTGCCGCCGGGGGTAACTTGCGGAGCAGGGGCTGGAGAGCTGGGATCTCGTTGCTCTTTCGCTCAATCGGCTCCCGGGCCACGGTTAGCCGCAGACGATGGCTTACCGCCGAGAGCAATTGCAGTGGTTTGCCATCGGTGCGGGCGCTGCCGCCCAGGCATTTGCCATCCACCGCCAGGGCCGCGCAGGCCAGCACGAACGGCTGCAGGTGCCGCAGACCATGGCCCCGCCGCCTGTCCGGGAATTGCCTCCATAGGGGGTAAGGAGATAGATGACCAGCACCAGAAGGCTGCGAAGTCGCCTTCAGAGGGGTCTGAAATCGCTGGCGGTGCCTCCAGGCCGCCGGGTTAGGGCGGGGGCTTCGAACTGGACAGCTCACGGCAGCACCCTGGCAACGCGCTGGCCTGGCTCCAAACGGAGGTCCACGACCATGAGCCTGTGCCGGGCGCATCCGGCGGTGGGACAAGAACTGAGGCAGCCTTTCGTGACCCAAGCCGGCTGGACGCAGGGGACCTCAGTGGCGACGGGCGTGTTCCTCACCCTCACGGTGTCGGTGCAAGTGGCGCAGGCCCCGGCGAAGGGTTTCGATCTCCTGTTCGTCCGCGAGCTTCTGCCGCTCGGCCAGCTCCAGAGTCTCGAGCACCTCTTCCATGTCTTCGAGCGTGGCGCGGAGGTTCTCGATGATATGATTGACCTCTTCGATGGCTCCCTGGACGGCAGCGGCTGACGCGGGTTGCAACTCGCGGGCGGGCGGAGCGGGAGCTTCCCTCTCGATTGGGGCAGGAACCGCTCTCTCGACCGATGCGGGTTCCGAGACGGGCGCAGTCGGCTCGGCTGCCGCCTCAGCCGGAGGTGGTGCTGCCTCGGCCTGCTGCGGCGACGGGCGCCGCCCGCGGCCTCTGCGTCCGCGACCGCCGCGGTGGCCGCGTCGTGGACGCTGCGGCGATCCGGATGCTTCCGTCGGCGCAGGTGTGGGACCAGGTTCTTGTTCGGGAGCCATGCCTCAAGTTGCCTCCTATCGCTTCAAATGCAATGCAAATAATGCTCGCTCAACAACGCTATTGCCTCCCGGCGCGTTTTCGGCTTTTGTTCCCACTGTGAAACTTACTTACAAGAGGCTCGAACTACGAATGGCGCATACTTGGACGATCGCCCGGGGCAGCGGGACGGACGTATCGCGGACACTCATGGTGGAACTGACGGGAGCAGATGGCACGGTGGGATGGGGCGAGGCGGCACCCATCTCGCGGTATCGGGAGTCGCTGGATACCGTGGAGGCGTTCTTCAAGAAAGTGGATGCGCGGGGGCTCTCGTTCAATGACGTCGAGGGGAGCATGGTCTATCTGGATACGCTCTCGCCGCACGATATGTCGGCGAAGTGCGCGCTGAACATCGCCCTGCTCGACGGCGCGGGCAAGCGGGCGAAGAAGGCGATCTACGATTATCTGGAACTTGGCTTCCGCGAGGGCCAGCACCCGTCGTCCTTCACTATCGGGATTGATAAGCCGGAAGTGATCCGCAAAAAGGTCCTGGAGGCGGCGCCGTACCCCATTTTGAAGATGAAGGTCGGTGTGGCCGACGACAAGGCTAACGTGCAGGCGTTGCGCGAAGCCGCCCCGACCAAGACGGTGCGAGTGGATGCCAATGAAGGCTGGAAGACCAAGGAGCACGCGCTGGAAATGATCGAGTGGCTGGCCAAAGACGGGCACATCGAGTTCATCGAGCAGCCCATGCCGGCGGCCACGCCCGTCAAGGATTGGGTGTGGCTGAAGCAGCGCTCCCCGCTGCCAATCCTGGCCGATGAATCCTATCACCTGTCGAAAGACGTGCCGCAGGTGGCGGAGTGTTTCCACGGCGTGAACGTGAAGCTGGCCAAGTCCGGGGGTATCAGCGGGGGCTTTGAGGCGCTTTCGGCGGCGCGCAAGGCCGGCTTGAAGACCATGCTGGGCTGCATGATCGAGAGCAGCATCCTCATCAGCGCCGCGGCGCACCTGGCCGAGCTGTGCGACTATCTCGATCTCGACGGCAACATCCTCATCACCAACGATCCTTACGTGGGCGCGATCGCAGAGCAGGGGATGGTGACGTTCGCGAAGGCGCCGCAGCAGTTCGGGCTGCGCGTCAGCGCCCGGTGAGGCCACTGGCTCCGCAATGCAGAATGCGGAAGGCGGAGGGCGGAATGGCTGGTTTGTTGTTGCTACGGTGGCGGTCTCAGGTTCAATAACCGCATGAATTCGTGGCGGAGTCTAACGCTGCTAGGCCCTCAACAAGCGTGATTTCTCGACCTGATTAGACGAAAAAGCTCGAAATGCCCG
>CAZVFC010000036.1:0-90717 GCA_964625855.1 uncultured Verrucomicrobiota bacterium
CCTTACGCACGTGCTGCGGCTGAGGACAGCCGCGCTCCGCCCATGTCCCGATTGCGGAAGGTGGTGACCGTGTCAAGATACGCCCGGATACAGGGGGGTGCCTGCGCCGCTTTTGACTTTGCGCCCGATGGTTTGGCATAATCGGCCCGATGGAACGGACCGAAGCACAGTTGATTGCGGCGGTGCTCAAAGGCGATGCCGCCAGCTTCGAGCCGTTAGTCGAGAAGTATTCCCCGCGCATCTTCGCCACCGCCCGGCGTTACGCCCGCCGCGAAAGCGAAATCGAGGACATCGCCCAGGAAATCTGGCTCAAAGCGTACGAGAAACTGGGCAGCTTCCGCGGCGAGGCGCCTTTCGAACACTGGCTCATGCGCCTGGCCGTGCGCATCTGCTATGACTTCCTGCGTGGCCACCAACGGAATCGGGAGATGAGCTTCTCCGATCTGACCGACCCGGAGGACGATTGGCTGAACCGGTTCCTCAGCGAGCCAGGGTCCGCGAACGAGAGTGCCGACGCGGCCAGGCAGTTGGTCGGGCGCGTGCTGGAGCAGCTCTCGCCGGCCGCCCGGCTGGTCATCACCTTGTTGGAAGTCGAGGAACGCCCCGTCAAGGAAATCGCCAGGCTCACCGGCTGGTCGGTTCCGCTGGTCAAGGTGCGCGCGTTTCGAGCGCGAGCTGAAATGCGGAAGGTCTTGTCGAGAATCGCCAAAGAGAAGTATCTGTAACCACGCTCTCCGCCGGGGCGTCTAAACCATTGCCAGCCGTATGAAACTAGACGAATTACAGCAGAAACTGATCGCCGTCGCCCGGATCAGCCCTCCCAGCGATCGCGTCCCCTTCGCTTTCGAGAAGCGGATCATGGCGCGCCTTTCCGGCCGCGTTGTCCTGGATGAGTGGGCCTTGTGGTCGCGCGCGTTGTGGCGCGCCGCCGCCTCGTGCGTGGCGATCATGCTGCTGTTCAGCGCGTGGACATTCCTGGTCTCCTCCGGCCCCGCGCCCGCGAATGACTTGTCTCAGGATTTTGAAAACACTCTGCTGGCCGCGGTGGAACAGGAACAACCCTCCGACTCCGCCTGGTGAACTCCTGGAAAGTCATCCTCGCCACGATGGTGATCTTCGGCGCGGGTGTGGTGACCGGCGGCCTGCTGGTGCGGTATTCTGATGGCATCCACGCGCCTCGGGCGCCGCGCGGGGCCGCCGTGAATCGTCCGGGGCAGCCCTTCTCCGCGGGCGGAATGCGCCTGGATTTCCTGCGCCGGGCCGGACGCGAGCTGAACCTCACGCCGGAACAACGTGAGCGGCTCGACCAGATCATTAAGGAAAGCCAGGAACGCACGCGCAAAGTCACCGCTCCCTTCCTGCGCGAGGAATTGCAGCGGACCCGGGCGCAATTCCGCGAGCTGCTCACCCCCGAGCAGCGACCGCGGTTTGACGAGTTGTTGAAACAGCAGCAGCACCAGCGCGCCCGTGAGCCCCGCCACCCTCCGGGGCCGGCAGACCGTCCGGCCGACGGTTTACCCCCGCCGCCAAAGCCATAACACCCCATGAAACCTGAAATGACCCGCCGTTCGTTCGTCAAGGAAACCGTCCTCTCCTCTGCCGTCCTCGCGCTGGCCCTGGATGGGCGCGGGGCCGAGCCGGGCCAGCCTGCCGCCTCGTCCGACGCACCATCGGGCGGGCTGCCCAAAGGCAGGATCGGCAGGCTGGAGATAAGCCGTTTGATCCTGGGCGGCAATTTGCTCACCCACTACACCCACAGCCGCGACCTGAAGTATGTCTATGCCCTCGCGGCCCACTACAATACCGACGAGAAGATCCTCGAGACGCTGGCCAAGGCCGAGGCCGCCGGCATCAACACCGTCTCCATGCACAACCCGGACCATCCCATGTCGCTCCTGCGGCGCTATCGCAAGGAACGCGGAGGCAAGATCCAGTGGATCATCTGCCCCACCGCCAAGGTCGAGCCGGACATGGCCCAGTATCGGGAACATGTCGAGTCCCTGGTCAAAGACGGTTGCGAAGCAATCTACCTGTGGGGGGTCCATGCCGATTCGCTGGTTGCCCAGGGCAAGCTGGATTTGGTCGCCAAGGCCGTTGAACTGCCAAAGGAATTCGGCGTTCCCTCGGGAGTCGGCGCGCATTCGCTCGACGTGATCAAGGCGTGCGAGGCGCAGGGTGTTAAGGCCGATTTCTATATCAAGACCTTCCACTCGCACAACTACCCGACCGCCCCCAAAGCGGACGAAATTAAAGGCGCCTACAATGAGTTCCCGGGCTACTGGTGCAGCGACCCGCAAGCCACCGCCGACTTCATGAAGACGGTGGAGAAACCCTGGATCGCCTTCAAGACCATGGCGGCTGGCGCCATTCCACCCACGACTGCCTTCCGGTATGCCTTCCTGCACGGAGCAGACTTTGTGCTGGCGGGGATGTTCGACTATGAGATTGCCGATGACGTCAAGACCGCTGCCGAAGCCATCAGCCGGACCAAGGATCGGCAGCGGGCGTGGCGGTGTTAACGCCAAAGCAGCCTGGAGGAGGAAGACGGTAAGTGGAGCTATGAAGCGCTTGGGCCTAAGTGCGATGGCCGACCGGATCGGGCTGCAGGCGCTCAGGTGTCTGGCGGCGGTTCTGGCTTGCAGCGCGAGCTGCGTGGCGGCGGCCGATCCCAATCCCTCTGCGGCCAGGAAAATTGAGTTCTTCCCGTTCTGCATAGACACGCACGACGCGAAGAAGCGCAACCTGGAGCAGCAGGCAGCCATGCTGAAGGAACTTGGCTATGACGGGGTCGGGCACCTGTGGCTCGACAACATCCCCGAGCGGCTGAGGACCCTCGACGCGGCAGGATTGAAGCTGTTCCAAATCACGATCCTGGTGGACATCGCCCCCGGCAAGCAGCCCTACGATCCCCGACTCAAGGAGATCATGCCGCTTCTTAAAGGGCGCGGCGTACAGTTCCTGTTGCTGATGAACGGGCTGAAGCCTTCCGACCCGGCCGGCGATGCGCGCGCGGTCGAGATCGTGCGCGAAATCGCCGAGCTGGCGCGCGGCTCCGGCGCCCAGGTGCTGCTCTATCCGCACAGCTACTTCTGGCTGGAGCGGATCGAGGATTGCGTGCGCGTGGCAGAGAAGGTGGAACGCCCGAACGTCGGGGTGATGTTTAACCTCTGCCACTGGCTGCGCGTAAGCAAAGGCCGAAACTACGAGCCCTTGCTGGCACAAGCCATGCCGCGGTTGTGGGCAGTCTCGATCAATGGTGCGGACGAATTTGACGACAAACCCGGCTGGGCCCGTTACATCCAACCGCTCGGGCGCGGCTCTTTCGACATGTTCACCTTCCTGAAAACGCTCCGTCGGCTCGGCTATACCGGGCCGTTTGGCCTGCAGTGTTATGGCATACCGGGAGACGCGCGCGACGGCCTCGCCGAGTCCATGTTCGCCTGGCGTGGCTATGCCGAGAGCCTGGTCGCCAATCCGTGACCGGTCGTTCCTCAGCCGCTTCTTTAATGCTTTACCTCCCGGCCGCGATTTGATTGAATACCATCGAATGGAATAAGAGCGGGGCACGAATCGTGCTTCCCGGCTCGATGAACAGCGTGTGAGCGCGAAAAAGCAAAGCATCAAGGTATTGGTGGCGGACGATCATCCGGTGGTCCGCAAAGGGCTTCAATTATGCCTGGGCCGACAAGGTCATCTGCGCGTCATTGGCGAAGCCTGCGATGGCGATGAAGCCCTGCGCAAGGCGCGGGAACTCAAGCCGGATGTGGTGCTGATGGATATCAGCATGCCCGGCAGAAATGGGCTGGCCGTGACGGAACTCCTGCGCAAGGAGCTGCCCAAGATGAAGGTGCTGATCCTGTCGGTGCATAACAACCGGGATTACATCTTCCGCGTCATCCAGGCCGGCGCACACGGGTATGTCTCCAAAGAAGCGCCGCCGGAAGAGGTGCTGCGCGCGATTGAATCTGTTTGTGCCGGCGAACCGTTCTTCAGCGAAGATATCGCCCGAGCCGCGCTGCAGGAGTTCGTCAAAAGTGGCGGAAGAAAGGAACCCTTCGCGCAACTCACCGCCCGCGAGCGCGAGGTTCTCGTGCTGATCGCGGAGGGCAAGAGCAACAAGGAAATCGCCATGCAGCTCGACATCGGCGTGCGGACGATCGAAACCCACCGCGAACGGATCATGCGACGTCTCAGCATCCATTCGGTGGCGGGGCTCACCAAGTTCGCTATCGCTAACGGCCTGATCTCGCTGGAAAGCGGTCCCGCCGGCAGCGGCACCACCGCCCCTTTGCTCTAACGGGTCCATAACGCCTTTCCTGCATTGAGCCCCGAGGCAGGCTGGACCCGGGAGTCTGCCGGGAGATACACCGGATACTCACCATATACACACCGGACACACACCGTAACAGCAATTGGACCCTCTCAGGTAACTCATTTAACCTGACCACTGACTACCGATTACCGATCACCAACCGCCGCTTTCCCCTGCTTTCTGCTTTCTGCTGGGGATTGCGCGGAGAGGCGCAGCCGATTAAGCTGACCACCATGAGAGCCGGTGTCAGGCGATGAAGAAGAAGAAGGATCGCAATTCAGACGCGGAGGGATTCCAGTGCATCCCAGGAGGCTTTGCTGATCTGGTTGAGTGGCTCCGGAGCAAGAACCCCGAGATGGCCCAGTACCTGGAAAGCCATAGCAAGGTGGACGAGCAGACCGGCACCATCTACTACACGGGGGACGAGCGGATAACGTTTTGGGGTAATAAACACGGGGAAATGCCCGTTAAGCATCTCGATCCCGAAGCGAACGAGGAGTGGCCCAGCAAGCACCGGAAGTCCAGCAACTGAGCGCCTTGGATAGGGGTCGAGCAGGCAGTGGGCGCGGCGGAAGTGGGGTGGGAAAGGCGACTTGCGTGGTGGGCCTGCCCGGCCAGAGGACTAACACCCCTGCCTGCGGCTGCCTGGCCTGTGCTGGAGCCTGCCGGCGGGTTCCCACCCAAGGCGAGGTCAGTGGTCAGTAGTCAGTGGTCCGTGGTCCCTGAAGGCCGCATGCCGATTCATTCGTCGCTCCCCGACGCCAACACCGGCGTAGCCGGGATCACCGACCGGCACAAGGGCGTCATGCATCCGCGCGCCGCAACAACGCGCAAGGGTTTAAAAAGTGAGGATCGACACTGGCTTGACCTCAGAATTGGCTGGCTATGGCTATTGGAGCCTGCTAACCCCGCTGCCGCATGAGGAGCAAAACCGAGTTGATGCTTGCCCCTGACGTAGCCCGCCTGATTCATTCCGTTCGCAACCAGCGTATCATCCTCGACACCGATCTCGCTCGACTTTATGGCGTACAGACTTTTCGCCTCAACGAAGCCGTAAAGCGCAACCGCGACCGGTTTCCTCAGGACTTTCAGTTACAGCTCACTGCCGAGGAGCGCGATTCTTTGACATCGCAATTTGCGATGTCAACCCCCCCGGTCGCGGTGGCCGTCGCACATTCCCCTACGCCTTCACCGAACACGGCGCGCTCATGGCCGCCAACATACTCAACAGCCCACGGGCCGTCGCCATGAGCGTCTATGTCATTCGTGCTTTCGTCAGAATGCGCGAAGACGTCGCCGCGAACGCGGCCATTCTCCGACGCCTGGCCGAGATAGACAAAACGTTGCTGGTTCACGATGTGACACTGCGGGAGATCCTCCAGAAGCTCCGACCCCTGCTGGAGCCGCCGCCACCACCGCCCAAACCCGAAATCGGGTTCCACGTGAAGGAGGACCCCATCCCTTATCGCACCCGCAAGCGAGGAAAAGCCTAAGCAGCACATCTGCTGCGCCCGCCGGGCCAACGCCTTGTACTATTTCAGCATTTCAGCGTTTCAGCGTTTCAGCGTTTCAGTGTTTCAGCGTTTCCCCAGCACTAAACCCTGCCGGCAACAGGTTCTATTAGCGTTCATTCACGTCCATTTGCGGTTGGCTTTCAGCTTCAAGGCCCAGCCACGGAGCGATGGGTCGCGCGGCCCGCGGCACCCGGCAGTGTAACAAGTGAGAACTGACACCCGCCCTAATGAGCGACACCGGCTCGGGAAATCGAGTCCGTTCAGACAGCGAAGGCGGCTCTGCAAAGGGGTTGAGGGAGCTCATCAAGTGGACCCGAACAACCCTATATTCCCGAAGTCGTCAGACGAGACTGAGGGACGGCTGCGGCGAAAGCCTTGAGTTGCTCAACCGGTTCATCGCCAGTGTCAACCACTCGTCAGTAAAAAGCTTCTGTTTGCGTTGGGCGGCGTCCCGCCCCCCCGGCCAGCGAGCTAAACCTTCGCGCAAGGCGGGCACGGTCGCGGCGCACTTCTCCCGATTGAGCAACCAGTCCACGGTCCCCAAAAGCTCCATTCCCAAAGGAGACTCGAAGCCATCGATCACGTCGGTGGTACGTTCCAATGCCGGCAGATATTGGCGGGTCGGGCCGCTAAACAGAAACTCCCGGATGTTGGCAGCTTTGGAATCCTCGAACCAGATGGGTTCGTGTGGCCCGGCGTCGGACAAACGCTTCTCGCAGTGAAGATAACTGCCGTCAAGGCCGTTCAACAGATGCCGTAAATTGTCGGCGTAAGGGCCGTATTTGTTGGCCTTGAACTTCAGATGGAGCGGATCGCCCAGATGTAGTGCTCCCAACGTGCGCTGGAGAAACCATGCCAGCTTGTGAACCTCAAGATTCGTGCATTCGATGCCGAGAATGGAATACCGCCGCACTAATTCGGCAATCATCGCGCGGGCAGGCGTCAGTTCATCCAACCCCTCGCGCTTGGCGGTATTCTGATAGGCGCCGGTGGGCTCAAAAACGGTGACGTTGACGCCTTGCAACGACGACAATACCGCCTCAATCGCCGGGCGGACTTGATCCCACTCCAAGCCACCGTTGCCGCAGCCCAAGGGGGGCAGCGCTATGGACTTGATTTCTCTCTCCACGATCACGCGCTTCAAGTCTTCCAGACCGTCCTGCACCCACTGGAGTTTGGACGGATGCCGCCAGTGTTTCTTGGTCGGGAAATTGACGATCCAGCGCGGGCCGCTGAGTGCGCGGTTTTCTGTGACAAACATCCGCCCCACGCGCACCTGACCCGCTTTGCACG
This sequence comes from uncultured Verrucomicrobiota bacterium, assembly GCA_964625855.1. Classification (GTDB taxonomy): domain Bacteria; phylum Verrucomicrobiota; class Verrucomicrobiia; order Limisphaerales; family UBA8199; genus JAPLUA01. The sequence continues at coordinate 7,120 of CAZVFC010000036.1, forward strand.
CGGCCTCATAAGCGGCAGTGTTGGCGGGAAACGCCTCGCGGAACATCAACGCGATGCCCTTGCCCATGACCCCGATCTCGTTGACGGTGTTCACCAGCGCCTCGACTTGGGCGTCCAGCAGATTGCCTGTGGTGTAGTGGATCATCAAAAATACCAATTCGGTTTTACCCAAACTTGCAGCGTCTGTCGCCGATTTTCAAGCTCACCCTGTAACATGGTCTTCTGCGCGTCGCCGTGGCAAATCATGCCCGACAGCGAGGTAACTGGCAAGTGCCGGTGCACCAGCGCCTCGGCCTGATAACGCTCGAATTTGCCTGGGTCGTAAACGTCCCTCTTGAAATCACGATTTTGCAGCAAATCCCACGGAATACGGTCGAGAAGTGCCAGGTCGCTAAAAAAGCTGGCTGTTTGCAGGTAGGCGTGGCGGTCGGTGAATACGAAAGGGATTTTCTGCGCGGCCAGCGCCGGCAGCGCGGACACCATGATGACAATCTCAGCCATGGGCCGACGCGTGATGCCCTGGTATCCGGTCTTGATGTTGGAGAGCATCGGTGAATGAGGCGTGAAGTAAAACGGGATGTAGTCGCTCAGCGCACCGCCGGGTGGAATGGGCACGGCGCGGTGGGTGCGCTTCTCGATCAATTCCGGGTTGCCGATTTCCACATAGTTCGGATCGCGCTCCGGTGAATTTCGGCAGTGCAGGCCGTGATCCAGAATCCACGGCACATTGGCGATGTGCGCGATGCGGAAAATAAATCCGTTCTCTGGTCTGAGCGAACTCACGGCAAATTGAGCGATTGTTTCAGGAGTTGGCTTAAGATTTCCTTCAGTAACGAAAGCGTGACACCCACGCCGGACTTTTTGATGCGCTCGCCGGCCTTGTGCCAAATCGTATCATTGCGGGCCGCATCGAGGAATTCGTGGCCGGCCCAGGTTGGCCGCAAAATGACTGTGCCAACAGACTGACGTGAGCTTGCTCCAGCGGTAGGGGGTTACAGCAGACGGCGCAATGGTGCCGCGCCTCAAAGAGGACGGCGCGGCGGGTGGTGATTGGGATAGGTGGTCGGTTGTCAGGCATGGCAAGGCGGTGGGGATGAAATGGGGACAAGGTCGGGGCGGTGGCCCGGAAGGGACACCTTGCCTGCCACCAGGACTACGCAAGTGCCGCCCATGACGAAAAGTCGCGCAATGATGCGATGTTACGCGGGGGGATGCACGGAAATTCTTGATGGGGGTGATGGCGGGTTCGGGGGGCTGTGGGAAGGGCGTCAGCCTGTCCACTTCACGCCGGCGGACGGTTCGTAGATGAAGCGGCCAGCGAGGCCGGCGCGGACGCGGGCGTTGCGACCGCCGCGGGAACGGCCCGAGGCCTTCCAGAGGTGCTTGTCGAGGTGGGCGCCGAAGGCGCGCCAGACTTCGTCTTTCGATTGCTCCAGGCTTTCCAGAACGCACCGGATGGATTGGCGGATGGCGCGGACCTGCTTTTGCTCGCCCGCCTCGGTGCCGCGCATGTGCTTCAGCGCCCAGGCTTCGATTTTAGCAATCACCAACTCTACTGCCAGTTGACCGGGCAGAACCTCCGCTTGGGCTTTGACCGGGAACGGCAGTGGTACGCATGGCTGCGGGCGGGCTTCACCTTAGCGGACCTGCGCCCAACCGTGGCCTACCTCCAACGCGAAATCCGGGAGGGTCGCCGCAATGTCGGCGCCCTCAAACTTTCCAACCTGCTCCAACCCGACCGCTTCGAGGAAGACCTCAACATCCGACGCGTGCGTTTGGTACCGCCCCCGCGTCCCCCGGCTCCACTTCCGGCACCGCTCAGCCCGGCCCAACGTGAATTACGGCGTCGCCAGTGCCTGGAACAAATCCGCCGAATTAAGGAAAGCCTCCGGTGAGAATCCGCTACCAGCGGCCGCACCACCGGGCACGAGCCTACCCGCAAACCACGACGCTTCGAGCACGGCCTGATTATGGCCACAGCCCACGGGACAATACGCAACGTTACAAGTAAGCACCGGAAGTCCAGCAACTGAGCGCCCCGGTTGACCGGTAAGGGCGTCACGCATCTGCGCGCCGCAACAACGTGCAAGGGTCTAAAAAGTGAGGACCGACACCGGCTCGACACCGGCTTGAAGAACATCAAGCAAGCCGTTGCCCTGTGCATCGAAGTTCGTGCTGAACGCGGTTTACCCCTCACGATCGAAACCCGTCAGGTAGAAGTCCTGGTCTGATGCCAGCCCCACTCATTCGCCCGTTTCCGTGGGAATCTGTGCACTTGGTCCCATTTCAGCCTTTCAGCTTTTCAGCCTTTCAGCTTTTTTCTTTTCCCCCTTCCGTCGGCCACGGCACCGACTTCCGCTACCGCACCCGCGCGACTCAAGACCCAAGACCCAAGACTCAAGACCCAAGACCCAAGACCCAAGACTCAAGACCCAGGACCCAAGACTCAAGACCCAGGACCCAAGACTCAAGACCCAGGACCCAAGACTCAAGACCGCACTTGCGCATCTCAGCTTTCAGCATTTCAGCGTTTTCCTTTGTGTGGCACCGCGCTCGTCCACCAAAACGAAGTCATCCACGCGGCCTTCTTTCGGCTCGACGAGCGGACAAAACCTGAAACAATGGCTTCGCTCAGGAACAGGCGCCGCCACTATCGCGAGTAGGAAACAGCATGAGCGCGAAACAATTGCATTTCAGCTTTCAGCTTTCAGCGTTTCAGCTTTTCCCCGTCTGGCCTCCCTCCTCCGCCGCCGCTTCACAGAGTAATCCACCACCGCGAGGGCCGGGCCACCACTGGCCCGGCCTTCGCTTTAACCCAGGACACGCGCTGTAACCCGCGACACTGCAACAAAATCTGCGTGCAATCCTCGTCACAACTCTTTACCATCCGGTGACTTTTTGCCATGGGCGGCACATGTGTTCAGTCTTCTGCTGGCACCGGTGTCCCTTGCGGGCCACCGCGCCCTCCAACGCGCCCAAATCCGGCCACCGGCTCGGCCCCTAGCCCCTGGCTGCCGACCATGTGAACAGCGCCACCACGATCGAACCAGGCCAGATCGTCACAGGCCCACTGTTTAACGAGCCCATGCGCGTCGAAACCGTGCAGGCAAACGGTAATGACGCTTGGGTCCTTGGCCTGGTCGGCGCGCAGTCAGAACGCTTCCGCCGCGTCACCATCTCCTCCCAGCAACTCGCCTCGCTCACCGTCCTTCAGGCAACCAAATCCTTTGACGGCGACGGCGCGCTTCTCCGCCTCGGCTTAAACGCCTACGCCCTTGGCATTGCCTACGAGTTCGACCCCTACTTCGGCCTGTCAATTTCCCGCGTTGACCCACTGCCGCACCAATTGGAGGCCGTCTACGATTACCTCCTCAAATTGGCTCGTGTTCGCTTCCTCCTTGCTGACGATGCTGGCGCCGGCAAGACCATCATGGCGGGCCTACTCATCCGCGAACTCAAGCTCCGCGGCTTGGCCGAGCGCATTCTCGTCGTCTGCCCCTCAAACCTCACATTCCAATGGCAGCGCGAGCTCAAGGAGAAATTCGACGAAAAATTCATCGTCGTCAAAGGCGGAGACATCCGCGACCAGTTCGGCCTCAACCAATGGATGGAGCAAAAACAGGTCACCACCTCCTTGGACCTGGCCAAGCGCGTCGAAATCCTCCCCGGCCTCAAACAAGCCCACTGGGACCTGGTCGTTGTGGACGAAGCCCACCGCATGTCCTGGACGCCGCCGTCCCGCAAGACCGCCCGCTACGCCCTCGGCGAGTTGCTTCGCGACAGCGCCGACCACATCCTCCTGCTCACCGCCACGCCCCACAAAGGCGACCCAGCCAACTTCAGCCTCTTCCTGCAATTGCTCGACGCCGATGCCTACGCCGATGTTCGCTCTATCCGTGAGGCCATGACCCAGCAACGAGCCCCGTTCTACCTCCGTCGCACCAAGGAGGCCATGGTTTACTTCCCCGAGCGCCAGGCCGACGGGAAGTGGGTCGCCCGCAAAATCTTTACCAAACGTATCCCCCACACGGTTGACTTCTCCATCGACGGGCCGGAGTTCGACCTCTACCGCGCCGTCACCCGTTTCGTCAAATACCAAAGCGCCAAAGCTGCAGCCCAGGAGGAAGATCCCCGCGCTCGCGCCGTCGGCTTCCTCATGTCCCTTTACCAGCGCCGCCTGGCCTCCAGTGTTTACGCCCTTCGCCACTCCCTCGAAAACCGCGCCAAGCGCCTCCACGACGGCCTCAAAGCCGCTCAGGACCTGCTCCGGTTCGCCCCGCCGGACCTGCCTGACCCGGAAGACCTCGAGGAAATGGAGGAGAAGGAACGCGACTATTTCGAGCGTATGCTCGAAGCCGTCACGCTCGCCGGCAGCGCCGAAGATGTCCGCGACGAGATCAGCGAACTCAAGCAACTCGCTGCCCAGGCTCAGACAGTCGAAGACGCCTGCGCCGAGGCCAAGCTGTCGCGCCTCAAAGAACTCCTCCAGCGGGAAGGCTTCTTCGATCAGCCGCAGAAACGCCTCCTCATTTTTACCGAATACAAGGACACCCTCGACTACCTCCTGACTCGTCTGAAGGATTGGGGATTCCAGGTCGGCTGTATTCACGGCGGCATGAAGCCCGGCTCACGCGAAGAACCGAACACCCGCCTCTACACCGAACAGCAGTTCAGGGATGGCGCGATCCAGGTGCTGGCCGCCACGGAGGCCGCCGGGGAAGGCATCAACCTCCAGTGCTGCAACATCCTCTTCAACTACGACATCCCCTGGAATCCAAATCGCCTTGAGCAGCGCATGGGCCGCATCCACCGTTACGGCCAGCACAAGGACTGCCTCATCTTCAATTTCGTCGCTACCAACACCATCGAAGGCCGCGTCCTCCAGCGCCTCTTGGAGAAGCTTCAGGAGATTCGCAACGCTCTCGATGATGACGCCGTTTTCAACGTCGTCGGTGAAATCCTGCCCCCCGCCCATGTTGAACGCGTTCTCCGCGACTACTACGCCGGCCGACTCGGCGACGCCGACCTCGAAGACCGCCTCCTCCGCGATGTGGACGAAGGCCACTTCCGCGCTATCTGCCAGAACGCCCTCGAAGGCCTCGCCTCCAAAAAGCTCAACCTCGAAATGCTCATCGAACGCCGCGCCCGTGCCCAGGAGCGCCGCGTCGTCCCCGAAACCATCGCCCGCTTCATTCGCGACGCGGCCGACCTTGCCTCGCTCTCCCTCAAGCCGGTCGCCGCCCTCCCGCACACCTTCGACGCCGGCAAGACCCCATCCCCCCTGCGCCAGTTTGAAAATCAACCCACCTGGAAACTGCCCGCCCTCGCCACCAAGTACCCTCGCCTTTCCACCGACCGCGAAGTCGCCGAAAAAAACAACCTCGAATGGGTCACCCCCGGCCATCCGCTCTTCGAAGCCCTTCGCCGCAACGCCGTCTCCCACGCCGAAGACCCGTTCTGCCGCGGCGCCTGCTTCTTCTCCCTCCAACATGAGGTCCCGGCCCGCATTGACTTTTACCGTGCCCGCATTGTGGACGGCCTCGGCAATGTCATCCACGAGCGTCTCTTCGCCGTCGAGCTGCTCGACTCCAAAGAACCCCAGTTGCAGGACCCGAACTGGCTCGGCAACTTCACCCCAACCCCCAAGCCCGCTACTCTACCCTCAGTTGCCAGTGCCCCCGAGCCCGTCACCTGGCTCAACGCCAAAGCACTCACCCCGTTCCTCGACGAGGTCCTCGCGGACCGTCTGACCGAAATCGACCGCATCGCCGCCCACATCGAGCTCTCCCTCACCGAGCTACTCCAGAACGCCGACGAGGAAATCGGCAAGGCCGCCGCCGATGTCGAAGCCAACCTCCCCGGCGCTGCCGGCCGCCTCGCCCAAGCCGAGGAACGCCACGCCAAACTCCTCAACAAGCGCGAGTCGCGCCGCCTCGAACTCCAGCGCCAGCGCGCCCTCTCGCTTCAGGCCGTCGAGCGCTTCACCAGTGTCCTTGTCCTGCCTCACCCCGAACGCGAGGCACCCGATGTCCGCCGGCTCCGCCCCGACTTCGAGACCGAGGCCATCGCCATGCGAACCGTCATTGCCTTTGAAATCGCCCAGGGTCGCCAGGTCGAAGACGTCCACGAAAAGAATCTCGGCTACGACATCACCAGCCTCGACCTCAGATCCGGCGAACTTCGCCTCATCGAGATCAAAGGCATCGGTGCCTCCTCTGGCCGCGTCCTCCTCACCCCTAACGAGCGACGGGTGGCTGAAGACCGCCGCGACTGCTATTGGCTATATGTCGTCACCTCGTGCGATACCAAGCCCCAACTGCAGGAGCCCATCAAAGATCCAGCCCGTTTCCCCTGGCACGAAGTCAAGAAGGTCGAGCATTATTGGCTGGAAGTAGACGCCATGACCCAGCCAATGCACCTTCGCGAGGAAGGCACCAAGTACGGCGGACCCGCATAGCCGCAACACGCAAATCACGAAAGGAAACACTATATGAAACGAAATGAACTCACCGCGCAGGACCTCAAGCGCGAACTCAAAGACTGGCAAGCGCGCTTCCCGCGCCTCGAAGAGCACGAGCTCTTCGTCGCCTGGTTTCTCCGCGCCTTCGTGGTCGAGGAAGATACCGACGCCGTCAAGGGCCTCACCGGCGGTTCCGGCGACAAGGATGCCGACGCCGTCTTCATTGACGACCGGGCCAAGATCGTCTTTATCGTCCAGGGCAAGTACCGCCAGGACCTCTGGGAGAAGGCCGAGTCGCGTAAGGACGTCAAGTCCTTCGCCGAGCTGGCTCCAGACCTCTGCGGCGACAAAACCTATTTCGACATCCGGCTCAAGGCCACCAGCCCCAAGGTCCGGGATTCCCTTCAGGAGGCCAGGAAGCGCATTCACGACCGCGGCTACCACCTCCAGCTCTACTACGTCACAATCGGCCACGTCTCTAGCAGCGTGGAGGACGAAGCCTTCACCATCGTCCGCCGCTTCGGCGACATCGCCAGCATCGATATCCTCGACGGACGCGAAGTCCTCCTCATGCTCGCCGATTACCTCGACGGTGTCGCGCCCCCCGTGCCCATGCTGGATCTGCCCATGGAGTCCGGCGATGGTATCGCCTGTAGCGGCCCGCTTAACCGGAAAGACGACAAGACCGGGATCGAAGCCTGGGTCTTTTCGATGGCCTCCCAACCCATCGCCGCAATGTTTGACCGTGCTGGTACCCGCCTCTTCGCGAGGAACGTTCGCGGTTTCCTCGGCAGCACCGAAATCAACACCAGCATGCAGGAGACCATCGACAAAGAGCCCGACTACTTCTGGTACTACAACAACGGTATCACCATCATCTGCGATAACGCCACCATCGTCCCAATCGAAGGCCGAAACGTGCTCCGGGTCACCAACCCCCAGGTCATCAACGGCCAGCAGACCACCCGCATGCTCCACTCCCGTGGCAAGGATGGCCACGGCGCCAGCGTCCTGGTTCGCGTTTTCCGCGTGCCACGTGAGCCCGGCAAGAACTCCAAAGACTTCGACACGCTCGTCTCCAACATCGTCCAGGCCACCAACTGGCAAAACGCCATTAAGCCGTCCGACCTCATGTCGAACGACCGCCGCCAAATCGAGATCGAGCGCCAGTTCCGCAAGCTCAATTACCTGTACGTCCGCAAACGCCAGACCAAGGGCGAAGCCCGCCGCGCCGCCGCCGCCGCCCACTACTTCATCGTCAAGAAAGACGAATTGGCGCAGGCCGTCGCCGCCTGCGACCTCGACCCCGCTGCAGTTCGCGAGGGCAAGGAGAACCTCTTCGAGGAACGCTGGTACTCCCACGTCTTCCCTAACAGCGAACCCGGCTTCTACCTCTCTCGTTACTGGCTCATGCGCGCCGTCGGTTACGTCGCCCGCGGTTACCCCGAACGCGCCTACGCAAAGTGGCTCGTCACCCACTTCCTCTGGACCTACCTCAAGCCCGAACTCTACGCCAAGTCCAAACAGGAAATCTTCCGTAACGAGAACGAATGCTGGACCAAAACCTTCTGGCGGCTCTCAGACGCCGCAACCGTCGCCTTCCGCTCCGCCCTTACTTTCTACCGCGCCAAACGCGGCAAAGGCGCCAAAGCGATAGACGTATCCACCTTCTTCCAACGCCGTAAACTCGACATCGAGTTCGACAAATTCTGGTCCGGCTCGGCCAATAAGTACCGACCCCAGTTTAAGAAATCTTGGAAGAAGTTCCTGAAAGCATTCAACGAAGCCGTCGAGGCCTGACACCATTTCCTAAATACCTAGTCTTTCTCCATGATCCCCAAAGAATGTAAGCGCCTCGCCGAAGTGGACTTTCCTATCGCCATCGTTTCGAAGCACTCGGTTCGCGAGAAGTCAGGCCCGACAGGGCACCTTTCAACCCTGCACCTTTGGTGGGCACGGCGACCACTAGGCGCCTGCCGCGCCATGTTACTTGGGCTCTTGCTTCCAGATCCATGCGACGAGAACTGCCCGCCCGCGTTCAAAGGAACGGCTCGGGAGATATTGCGCAAGCTCCCCGGGAAACTCGCGAGCGGGGACAAAGGTCTGCAAACCGCGCTACTACGTTTTATCGCGGACTTTGCCGACTGGGGACACTGCTCCCAGAGCACTTTCTTGGAGGTCGCGCGGGGCTTGGTTCACGCAGCCCATCCTGAAGAAGCACCATTCGTCTTGGACTCATTTGCGGGAGGCGGGTCCATCCCGCTTGAAGCTCTCCGCCTAGGGTGCGAAGTATTCGCCGGAGACCTTAATCCCGTCGCATGTCTCATTCAGAAAACCATGCTCGAGGACATTCCTCGAAACGGCTCGCGATTAGCCGAAGAGCTGAGGTTGGTTGGCGCAGAAGTTGAGGAAGAAGCGCGGACTGAGCTGTTAAAGTACTACCCCCGAGACCCAGATGGCAGCGAGCCCATCGCGTACATTTGGGCCAGAACAGTCCGTTGTGAGACACCCAATTGCGGTGCAGAAATCCCGCTCGTCCGCTCATTCTGGCTGTGCAAAAAGGCCGGACGAAACCTGGCTCTCCGCTACACGGTTGAGCGACCCAAAGCGCACACGCCCCACCTCCGGTTTGAGATTTTCCAGCCGGAATCGGAGGACCAGGTGCCGAGAAGAACCGTGTCGAGAGCAAACGCCACATGCCCCTGCTGTAATCTCGTCACACCCGCGGCGCGCGTCCGCTCACAACTGGCAGCCCAGCGTGGAGGCGCAGATATACAACTGAACCCGAAGGCACAGCGCATCGGCGGCGCAACACTTCTCGCAATAGTCACGGTAAGGGACGGTACCCCTGGCCGCCAATATCGCCTACCGAACAACACGGATCTTCACTGCATTCTCAAGGCACAGAAAGCCGTCCTCGAACTTGCCGACGGAGCCATCCCAGATGAACCCACACCTGCCGGCGGAGGCAGGGGCGCCAGTCGTGCCTTCTCGGTGCAAAAGTACGGAATGATGACCTTCGGCGATCTCTTTAGTGCTCGGCAGAAGCTAGCGCTTGCCACATGGCAAAGGATCCTTGTCGAAAAGCGAAAACGTGACTCCAGCTCAGCGCTATGGAACATCTTGGCGCTGGTCCTCGACCGAGTAGCCATGTGCGGCATGAGCCTCACCAACTGGAACGCGTACGCGGAGAAGATGCAACACACATTCGGCAGGCAGGCCTTGCCAATTGTGTGGGACTTCGCGGAAGTGGTTTCCATCAGGCACACGCCAGGTGCCTGGAGGAACGCGCTCGACCTGGCGGACGAAGTTGCTTCGGTCTTTCCCCGCACACCACACGTAGGGCAGGCTCTAGTCGCCGATGCCGCAGCGATTCCGTTCCCTGATTCCGCGGCGTCCCTTTACTTTACAGACCCGCCATATTACGATGCCGTCCCCTACGCTGACTTATCCGATTTCTTCTTCGTTTGGCTGAAGCGAACGCTGCCTGGCCATCCGCTCATGAAGGATCCCTTTGACCCGAACAATCCCCTCACCCCAAAGGCACAAGAAATCGTCCAAGATGAGCTAAAGACCCTGCAAGGACATCCAAAAGATCGCCGCTTCTTCGAGACAATGATGGGCAAAGCCTTCGAGGAGGGGCGACGAATACTAAAGGATGAAGGCATAGGCTGCGTTGTGTTTGCCCACAAAACGACCGAAGGATGGGAAGCTCTGCTCTCGGGCATCATTCGAGGCCGATGGGTCATTACTGCTTCCTGGCCCATTGCAACCGAAATGGGCTCGCGGTTGCGAGCGCGAGAATCCGCAGCCTTGGCGACCAGCGTTCACCTTGTTTGTCGGCCCCGCACTGAGGACAGAACCGGCGACTGGGGAGACATCCTGCGCGAGCTTCCCAAAAGGGTGCGCGACTGGATGGAACACTTGCAAGCAGAAGGTATCCGTGGCGCGGACCTCGTCTTTGCCTGCATCGGCCCTGCCCTAGAGCTCTTTAGCCGATATGCCAAAGTCGAAACCGCCGAAGGACGCGACGTCCAATTGGCAGAGTACCTCGAGAAGGTCTGGGAAGTCGTTGGCCGCTCGGCGCTCGAACAAATCCTCGGCACGGCGGAGGCAAAGGCACGCAACGGCGCAGCAGGTGCTCTGGAGGAAGACGCCCGCCTCACCGCTCTCTTCCTATGGACCCTTCAGAACACCGACGGCGAGCTGGATAAGGAGTCGGTCGGACAAGAAGGTGATGGCGACGATGAAGACGACGACGAAGACACACCCAAGAAAAAGAAGAAGCCTGGCTTCTCTCTCATTTTCGATGTCGCCCGTCGCTTCGCCCAGCCCCTCGGCATTCACCTCGATAACTGGGAGGGCCGCGTCATCGAAACCGAAAAGGGGGTTGTGCGTCTGCTATCGGTCAGTGAGCGCGCCCAGCAATTGTTCGGCGAAGAAGGCGCCAGGGCTGTAGCCTCTCGCCTCACGCGCGAGGCCCAGGGCGACGCTCAAATGGTCCTTTTCCCGGACCGCGAGGAAACTGCCCCGAAGCTCAAGCCCCAGCGCTCCGGAAAGGCCCTCTCCGCCCAGGCCCGCGCTGACGGCGCCGTCACCACACTAGACCGCGTTCACGCGGCCATGCTCCTCCAGGCAAACGGCCAAGCCAACGGTCTCCGCGCCCTGATCAAAGCTGAGCAGGATCGCGGCCCCGACTTCCTCCGCCTTGCCAATTCCCTCTCCGCCCTCTACCCGAAGGACAGCGAGGAGAAGCGCCTTCTCGACGCCATGCTCCTAGCTGTACCCAGGTAGCCCCCCATGACGACGTCTCGAACAGTCTGGCAAATCTCCGGCGGCCCCTCCTCCAGGACCTTTGCGGACGTCTTCCTCCGGTACGGGGTTGCCCTGGTCGGTCCCGCCGGACCAGGCCCTTGGACTCCCACGCGCTCTGACGCGGATTACGAGGGCGGATTCGCCCGCCAAATCGCCACCGAAGTCACAGCCGGTGATGTCTTCCTCCTCCGCAACGGCGTCGCAAAGGTCTGCGCGGTCGGCCTCGTCGCCAGCGATTACCAGTTCCTTCCCCAGTTCGACGATGTCAACGGCTGGGACCTGAACCACGGCCGCCGCGTACGCTGGTGCCGGCTTCTTGAGGACCACGATTTCGGCCGCCCTATCTTCGGCACCAATTCGATTTCCCGCGTAGGGAACGATCAGGTAATAGAGTACGTTACCCGCTTCCTGAACTCGCCACCAACCAACTGGCAGGCTGCTCCCCTTCCGCCCCTCCCGCTGGAACAGCCACCCCTGGAGGACTCGGACATCCCTCCGCCCCTGCACGACCTCGTCGCCCAGGTGCGAGACCTCTACCCACTCATGTGGGACCGCATGCAATTCCCTGAGCACCCGGCCGAGGACGAGGTCATCGCCAATTTCACCGTGCCACTCCTGCGCGCCCTCGGTTGGCATCCGGAACACATCGCCATCAAAATGCAGTTCAAGGACGTCACCCTCTTCCGCGCGCTCCCCCGAGTCCCGGAGAACGTACACCTTGTCATCGAAGCCAAACGCCTCGGCGCCGGGGTCGAGGGCGCCCTCGCCCAGGGCATCGGCTACGTTCGAGCTCTCGGTGTCCCACGCGACGTACTCGTCACCGACGGCATCCGCTACCGCCTCTACGATTGCCGGAAGAATTTCTCCCCAGTCGCCTACGCCAACCTCGCCAACCTGAAAGTCGCGGCGCTGGACCTCCTTGCCAGACTCAAACGCCCTCTGCTCATTCCCGTCAACACATCACAAGAAACAAAACATGGAACCCTGGTATAAAATCGTTGTCCCCCGTAAAGAAGTGCGTGAAGGCCGCTCCTTTAACCCCGATGACTTCGCCATTGCCCTCGAGCAAGTCGTCTCCAAGAAGGCCCCCGAGGACTACCGCGACCCCAAACAGTTTTTCTCCCGCACATGCTGGACCCGCGCCCTGCGCACCCATGCCGGCATGGTCCTCCGCCGCCTGGATGGGAAGACCGAACAAACCGCTCCGGTCCTAACGCTGGTAACCCAGTTCGGCGGCGGCAAGACCCACACCCTCACCTCCCTCTTCCATCTCGCCAAGAACGGCAAGAAAGCCACCGCTTACGACGGCGTGTCGGAACTGATGCAGGAAGCCAAACTCGGCACCATCCCCCAGGCCGAGGTAGCCGTATTCGTCGGCAACGCATGGGACCCACAGGATGGTCGCGAGACGCCCTGGATAGACATCGCCCGGCAGCTCGCCGGCGATAAGGGCGTCAGTCTACTCGGAAAGCAGGCCGAGACCACGCCCCCCGGCACCGAGGCCCTGGCCCGCGTCTTCGAGGCCGCTGGTGGTCCCGTGCTCATCCTCTGCGACGAAGTCCTTAACTTCGTCAACCGCCACCGCAAGATGGCCGAGCCCTTCCACGCCTTCATCCAGAATCTTACCGTAGCCATGACCGGCACCACCCGCGGCGCGGCGCTCATCAGCCTGCCCCGCAGCCAGGTCGAGATGACCGAGTGGGACGCGCAGTGGCAGGAGAAGATCACCAAAGTGGTCAAACGCGTCGCCAAGGACCTCATCGCCAACGACGAGACCGAGATCAGCGAAGTCGTTCGCCGCCGCCTGTTCGAAGACCTTGGCAACGAGAAGGTTCGCAAGTCAGTGGCCAAGGCGTACGCCGATTGGTGTTTCGAGCGCCGCGCTCAGCTCCCACCGGAATGGACAGCCGTGGACACCGCCGCGACTGAAGCCAAGGCTAAGGAATTCCTGCGCCAGCGCTTTGAGACCTGTTACCCGTTCCACCCGGCCACGCTCTCCGTCTTCCAGCGCAAGTGGCAAAGCCTCTCCCAATACCAGCAAACCCGCGGCACGCTTGCCATGCTGGCGCAGTGGATCTCTTGGGCTTACAAGGACGGCTTCCAACAGGCCCGCCGCGAGCCCCTGATCACCCTCGGCTCTGCCCCTCTGCAAGTCAGCGAATTCCGCGGCACCGTCCTTGGCCAGCTCGGCGAAGCCAGACTCGCCGCTGCGATTGAAACCGACATCGCCGGCGCCAATTCCCACGCCAAAGCTCTCGACGCCGACACTAAAGGTCCGCTCCGTGACATCCATCGCCGCGTCGGGGCCGCGATCCTCTTCGAGTCCTCCGGAGGCCAGGTCAACAAAATCGCCCACCTCCCGGAACTCCGCTTTGCCATCGGCGAGCCGGAAGTCGAAACCACCTCGGTGGATAACGCAGCCCACGCCGTCGAATCTAAAGCCTTCTTCATCAGCCGCGTTGGGTCCGATGGCTTCCGGATCTACCACAAGGCGACCATCCGCAAAGCCGTCGGCGACCGCCGCGCCTCCCTCGACGAGGAGGGCGAGACCCTCCCTGCCATCCGCAAGCTGGTCGAAACCGAATTCAAGCGCGGTGCCAGCGTCCCCGTCCTGTTCCCGCCGGACGGCAGCGACGTCCCCGATTCCCCCCGCCTAGCCATTGGCGTCGTTGACGCCGAAACCGAGTGGTCCAGCCAGAAGGCCATCCGCGAACAAATCGCTGACTGGACCGCGCGCCGCAACAAATCCGATCGCCTTTACCCGGCCGCGTTGGTCTGGTGCCTCAGAAAACCCGGCCGCGATCTCCGCGATAAAGTCGAACTCTGGCTCGCCTGGAAGCGGGTCGCCAAGGAAGTCTCCGAAGGCACTCTCGGCGCCGAGTACGACAAAACCGATCGCGCCGAAATCGCCGCCAAAGTCCAGACCGCCGAGGAAGAAGCCGAGGACGAAGTCTGGGCTAGCTACCGCTTTGTCGTCCTGGCCGACAGCCAGGAGCCCGATGGCCTCAAGGTCATTGACCTTGGCGCCGGCCACGCCAGTAGCAAAGAAACCCTCGCTGGCCGGATCCTCTCCGCCCTCAAATCTCAGGCGCTCCTCAACGAATCCGTCGGCGCTGGCTTCCTGGACCGCAACTGGCCCAAGGCCCTCAAGGAATCCGGTGCCTGGCCCCTCTCCGGCCTCCGCCAGTCCTTCTTGAATGGCTCCCTCACCCGCCTCCTCGACCCCGACTCGACGCTCCGCGGCAAAATCACCGAATTCGTCTCCAAAGGTGAGTTCGGTCTCGCCTCCGGTCCGAAACCCGACGGCACCTACGACCGCCTCTGGTTCGATGAAATGCTCTCCCCGGACGAGGTCATGTTCGACGGCAACGTCTTCCTCATTACCAAAGCCAGGGCCAAAGCACTGAAGGCTGGCACCCCGCCGATCATTGACGTCCAGCCTCCGCCCGAGAAGCCGAAAGAGCCGCAGCCCGAACCACCCGACAAGGAGCCGGGACCGCAGCCCAAACCTGAGCAATTCGTTACCCTGCGGGTTGTGGGTGACATCCCGCCCGAGGTTTGGAACCGCCTCGGTACCAAAGTCCTCCCCAAACTAAAGGCCGGCACCGACCTCAAAGTCGGCGTCACCTTCGCCGCCAGCTTCGTCCCCGAAGCCGCCGCCGCGCTGAAAACCGACCTCGATCAAATCATCAGCGAACTTGGCCTATCCGCAAAACTCAAGGTCGAAGCCACCTGATCGAAGATCACCGCCTCAAGACCCCCAAACTCAACAGCGACGCTCATGAGCCCAAACGCCTCGGAAACGGAAGTCCTTAGCCTAATAAGTATATGCTCGACATTCCCGGAGCCCGTCGAAATGGAGGTCCTCCGAGAGAACATGGTGAGCACTGTGGTAGGACAACTCAAGCGAAACACCGAAATCATCGTTGTGGAAGGGGAGGAAGGAATCGGCAAAACCACTTTGATGTCACAGTTCGCCAGAGCCCATCCCAACCAAACTCTGAGCGCCTTCGTGTCCGACACCAGCCGCTACGCCTGGGATCCAATGATGGTTGCCCAAAACCTGCACGAACAAATCCAATTCGCGCTTGGCAACATGAACTTCAGGAAACCTCCAGCCTCGGACATTCATAGCACCCTTAGGAGTGACGTCGCAGAGCTCCAGAAAAGGGCGAACTGGGAGAAGACCACCTACTACTTCGTCATCGACGGCCTCGAAGATGTCCCACAGGAGGAAAGCGGTGCGGTGGACCAAATACTCGACCTGCTCCCCATTGGCCTCTCGACGTTCCGCTTCCTCCTCACAGGCTCCACGGAAACGTTGGCGGCTCTCCGCAAAGGCCGCATAACCCTCAAGCCGTGGACACTGCCACCATTCTCCCTTGACGAGACAGTGAAGCTCTTCAGCGACCTTCAGGTCAGCCGGGAGCACTTCGAAACAATCTATAAGCTCAGTAACAAAGGCATCCCCGGCAAACTCGCCGCAGTCCGCCGCATATGCGCTTCAGCCGGCTCAACCCCCGACCAGATCCTGACAAATTTCGGAGAGCACGCGCCGAATCTCCTTGAGGAAGAATGGAGCGTCGTCACCAAGGCGCCCCAGGAAATGCACTTCGCCCTCGCGGCCATGTGCTTCGACACGAGGCGCCACAACCTTCACACCCTGGCTAGACTTTGCGGAATCGAAATCAACAAACTGAAAGACTTCCTCGAGAGCTGTACCTTTATTCAATGGACCGGCTGCGAAAAGCACCTCTCCTTCGCCTCATACTTTAGGAAATTTGCCGCAAAACGGCTCGCCGGTCACCGAAAAGCCGTTCTCCACAAGATCATCGAACAATTGATGACCCAACCGGAAAGCGACGACTCGCTAAACCACCTGCCGGCTTTCCTAAACGAATCAGGAGAATACACGCGCTTGCTGGAGTACCTCTCCGGTGAGCACTTCGGCAAACTCGTCGAATGCAGCGATTCCTGGATCCCATTGCACCAGAAAGCCGACCTCGGCGTTGCCACTGCCCGCCGCCTGAATCGAGACGCGGACCTCATGAGGTTCGCGTTGCAGCGGTCCGCAGTGACAAACCTGGAGTCGTGCGAGGAGAGACGCTCCGAAATAGAGGCCTACATAGCCCTCGGAGACCCGCCGGCTGCCTACGCTGTCGCTCAGGCGGCCATCGCCAAAGAAGACCGCCTCCACATCCTGGCAATCATCGCCTCCGCAAAGCGCAAAAAGGGCCTCACAATTGAGCCCGAACTCCGCGAGCAAGTCCGCCAGCTCTACGACCAACTCGACAAGACCGGACTCGGAGCCCGTGCTCCGGAGATCGCCATGGACCTTGTCTCCTGGCAGCCCGACCTTGCCATCGACCTCATCCGAACCAGCCAGCAAGAGACGGCCGCTCAAGAAGACGTGGACATGGCATTCGCCACCCTGTCCGTTAGAACCATGCTTGAGCAGACGCGCGAATCCGCCCCGACCGACCTCCGCGCCAAAGTAAGGGCTCAAATGCGGGATCCAGCCGTCCAAAAGTTCGTGGATACCGCCTCGATGCTCTGGGGAGGCTACTCCGCGCCAGAAGTCATCGCCATGATCGATCAGTGGGAGAACCCGGCGGACCGCATCTACGTGATGAGAATCTGGGCAACCACCAACCGCCACAGGCCTGACGCGGCCCAGGTTGTCCAGCACGCTCTGGACACAATTGTTGCAACAACGGAATTTGCCCCTAACGCAAAGATCTACCGGGAACTTGCGATGCCGCTGCCACGGCTACCCGACGCAGACACTGCCAAGGCCTTGGTGGCAAGATTCGATGGAGTCAAGGCCCTCATCGAGCCGGTCGGCCCCACGGAAGAGTTCATCAGGCTGCAATTGCTCTTGGCGGCTGCGGAACACCGTTACGCTCCGGGGGCCGCCATGAACCGCTTCACCGATATATTCTACTCGATCAGCTACCTCACAGACCTCTCCACGAAAACGGCCTGTCTGGCACGGCTGACGAGCATGTTGGAAACCACGGACCCCGACCGCACCTACGACGCAACATGCGACGTGCATAAGGCCGCTGCCACCGAACTCGAAACTTGCCTGCGCCAGTTGCTGACCGAGACGGCCGACCACTACCAGGCAATAGAACCGGCCATCGCAGCGCTAACCAGGAGCGCACCAGATCGCGCCCTGGACCTCGCCAACTCACTTAACACCGAGCCCCGCCGAGACAGGGCCCGGGTTAGGATCCTGGAGGCATTAGCCAGTCGCAGCCCCGAGTCAATCAAACCACCATTCATAGACAAGCTCCTGGCTGCTATCCACTACGCCGGGAACTACGACGTGGCACTCAGGAAACTCCTCAGCGGATTAGCAGCACACAAAGACAAGGCGGGCCACCTGGTCAAAACCCTTCTTCCGCTCGCGCAAGAGAGCCGCAGAGTCACCTGTCCCGATGATCGGTGCCAAGTACTCCTCCACCTGCACGCAATCTGCCTCGCTCACTCCGACAAGGTACCGAGCACCTACCCCGCCTTCCTCCGCGAAGAGCTCGTCAAGTCTTGGCGTGACATCGACTTCGGCCCCACCAAGATCGAGACGGGCTTCCGTCTCGCCGCAGAAATGGCCACCTCCGCACCGGATTTCGCCAAGACAATCCTCGAGGAAGTCCAGAAACTGAGAGCAGACCTCGTTCTAGATTCCTCACAGTGTGCCCAGACCTATATCATCTGCTGCCGGCTTGCCATCCGAGCCTTCTCGGGTCTTATCAAGAAGAAGATCTACTCAGAAACCGACATAAACGACCTCGCGGAGCTCATCGACAACATCCCCTCCAATCGCATCCGGGCTTACACCTGGAGCGAGCTCGCACTCCGCCTTTATCTCGACGGCCAAGAGGCGGATTGCAGGCACGTGGTCCTCAAGCACGTGAAACCAACCATCGGCAGCATCCCCGCGGGAGCAAAGGAGGAACGGGCGGCAGCCATCATCCGCTCCGCATCCGCCCTGTTTTGCGGAAATCAAGGCACCGCCGTCGAAATGATCGAAACACTAGACCCCCACGAAAAAGACGCGGCGTACGAGGACATCTGTGAGTTCCTCCTCACGAGAGAATTGCCCTTCGATGTATACGACAGGACCTCAAGAATTCGCGAGCCCGTCGAGGTCCCCTCCATCTGGGACTACTGCCGCCTCCTGCAAAAGATCAAGAACGACACCACCGTCTACAACTTCATGGAGCGGCTCGTCGACAATCTCGAGTCAAAGCGAAGCAAGAACGCCTACAGCCGTGAACAACAGGCCGACGTCCTCTCGAGGCTTCAGGCACTCATACCGAGCTTCCCGGTCCCCAGATTTATCCAACACGAAGGCTACAAGATCCTTGCCGAGGGCCAAATCGCCCGCCTCGAACGGAGCGCTCCATCCGTATGGGACGCGCTGATCGCTCGCGCCCGATCCCTCCCAAACCACTCCGACCAAGCCTTCGTCTTCTGCAAACTCGCCGAGGCCATGCCCGCCAAACACAATCAGAAGAAACGCGACCTCCTGGACGAGGCAAAAAAGAAGATAGCCACCCTCTCCTCTCTCCAGGACCGGATCGACCGGTACGAGACCCTCGCGGACGCAGCCCAGGACATCGATCGCCATATCAGTCGTGAGGCACTCCAGCTTGCCCTCCAAGATTCGGTTACAATCGAGTCGAAAGACATCGCCGAAATCCGAAAGCGCCTGGTGGATCGAGCCTACCGCCTCGACGCCGATTTTGCCGCAACCCTGGCATCCGGGTTGGACGACGACCCTGCACGAGTGGCCAGAAAGCAAGAACTACAGGACAGGCTGGCTACCCTGAAACTCCGCGACTCACTCCAAAAGGGTGAGGAAGATGCTCTCTACCGCAAGGGAGAGGAGAAGGCCAAGGATCCGGAGCAACTGTCCGAAGCAGCTTGGATGGCACTGCGGAGCCTCAACTCCGGGAAGATGTCCGCCATCCGCGCAGACAACACGCGGCCCTACGTCCAGCACGCCAGCAAGCTTACACTCAGTCAAGCCTACTGGATGCTAGCCCTCGTCATCGAAAACGCCGTGCGCCACTACAAAGACACCAATGAAGCCTCTACCCAGCTCAGGCCGCTGTTCAACGCGTGCGTCATGGGGGCGGACCTGACCTATCGCATTGCGGGCAAGATACGCAGCTCCGCTTCCGCCCACCGCCTCAGCATGTCCACGAAGGACTCTACCGATGGCAGTCTGATCCTGGGGGGCGAACGCGAACGAGCCCTCGAGAAGGTTTCCTCCTGGGTCCGGGACAAGGCCAAGGACTTCATACACATCTGCGACCCATACTTCGGCCCCGAGGACTTGGACCTGGTCCAGCTCATCAAAACCAAGAGTGCCGACATCCCAATCGAGATCCTCACAAGCCGAAAACATCAGTCGGACGAGGAAGTCTCCACCCCATGGGAAGAGACCTACCAAGCCCACTGGCGCCTTCACGTATCAGAATCCGATCCCGGCGAGGTCCGCATAGTAATTGTCGGCTCCAAAGACTCCGGAGCAATGCCGATCCACGACCGATGGCTCATCACCGCCGGCGCTGGTTTAAGGCTGGGAAGCTCAATCAACTCCCTCGGTATCAAGAAGGCCTCGGAGGTTACGGAGATCGAGGACAAGGATCTTCCAGCAATCCAAGCCCTCGTGGAGAAGCATCTGCACAGCCTTGTGAAAACCCCAGAAGGAGAACGCCTTCTATCGACCAGCTTTTATCTCGCATAACCCTAGCGCAACCCCATCGGGCAGCCAGAAAAACCACCAACAAAGGAATCGCAATGAAAGTCTCCGAAAGAGCAGCACAATTATGGGCCGTCCTGGCACTGGCGGCACGGAATCGTCAGGTGCTCACCTACGACATCGTCTCCAAACTCATCGGCGTCCCCAGGCAAGGCCTTGGCCAATTGCTCGAACCCATCCAATCATACTGCCTGCTGAAGAAGCTTCCTCCGTTGACGATCCTTGTCGTCCGCGAGGACACTGGCCTGCCAGGCACCGGCTTCATCGCAGCCAAGGACATCCCCAAAACGCAAGTCACCGTCTTCGCCCGCGATTGGCTGTCAAAAGGCCCCCCATCCCCTGAGGCCCTGGACAAAGCCGTCTCGAAGATGCCATCCAACGGAGTCCGAGCTGCTTAGCTGCGCAGCGCGCCAGCACGCCAAATTCCCACTAGGCAAGGCACCCAGCCCATACCGGTCCCGCGAATCTGAACCGTCTCCGCCTCCTAATGCCGACAGAACAAGCATGGCAACAATGGCTGGAACGCCTTTATGACCTCCGGCGTGATAAACGCGGCTCCCACGAGCGCCCGCACAAGCCCGTCCTCTTGCTCTCCATCCTCGACCTCCTGGACCGTGGCATCTTTACGACGAACGAAATCCCGCTCAGCCCAGACCTTACCGAAACCTTCAAGCGTTATTTCGAGGTGGTGCGCCAGCGCGACGACCAGCCCACGATCGAGAACCCATTTTATCACCTCTGCGGCGACGGCTTTTGGCAACTCGTTCCAAAGCCGGGTGACAGCCCCCTCTACGAACCAGGCAACGCCTCGCGCGTTCCAACTATTACAGCACTTCGCGAGATCCACGGCCGCTTCGACGACAGCCTCTGGACCTCGCTCCTCAGTAACGCCCATTCCCGGCACCAGTTGCGTGAAGCCCTGATCGCCCGCTACTTCCCCGAGCACCGCGACAAACTCGCTGCTGTTGTCGCCGAAAGGCCGGCCGCGCCGAAAGAAGACGTCTTGCACGACGAGCCGCCCGGGCGTGATGGCGCCTTCCGCCACACGATCCTCGAAATCTACGACTACCGGTGCGCTGCCTGTGGCATCCGAGTAAAGATTAGCGACGCCCTCTCGCTCGTGGAGGCCGCCCACATCATCCCCTTCGGTGTCAGCCGGAACGATAAACCAGACAACGGCCTGGCCCTCTGCCCGAATCACCACTGGGCCATGGACCGCTTTCTCATTGCCCCCTGTCCTGATCCCAAGCGCCGGGCTGGCATCTGGCGCGTTGACCCCGGCTTGGAAGCGCGCATTGAAGGCCAGAAGGACCTCGTCGCCCTCGCCAACCAACCGGTAATTCCCCCAAGCGAGGAGAAGTTCTACCCGGCCCTCGAAAGCCTCCGCTGGCGCGAGAAACAGCTCAGCGCGAAGGACTGACACGACGAATGGAACTCCCCGGTCGAATCGCAACCCCTGCCGGCAGTCTTACCCTGCCAGCCTTCGGGGAAATCGAGCGCCCCCGCCTGCTGGCAGTGGACGACCTCTTCGCGGTTGTCTCCGACAAGTTCCCGATCTCGCCTGGCCACACGCTGATTATTGCCCGCCGGGCCGTTGCCCGGTTCCAGGAACTGACCGGCGCCGAGAAGGCTCGCCTCCTCGTCTGGATTGATTGGACCCAGCAGCACCTGGCTTCCCAACTGGACCCGAAGCCCGACGCCTTCAACCTCGGTCTAAACGACGGTCCGGCCGCCGGCCAGACGGTGGCGCAGCTCCATTTCCACGTTATCCCGCGTTACGCGGGCGACGTGCCCGATCCGCGTGGCGGCATCCGCCACATCATCCCCTCGAACGCCCGCTACTGGTAGGGGCGCATTTGCAGGTTGTTGGTAGGGACGCCTCGCCGAGGCGTCCGGTTTGGCGTGGACGCGGACGCCTCGGCGATGCGTCCCTAACCTTCGTCAAAACCCACGGCCGCATTGGCAACAGCGACTACCAGCGCGTCTCCGGGGCCACCCGCAAGACCGCTGCGCGCGACCTTTCTGCCCTGGTCAAACTCGGAGTTCTTCAACGGCGCGGCGAGCGCAGAGCACCGACATTGACTGAGGGAGCCAAGCTCCGTAGGAGCGGCATGGGATCGGTGGAAGATTCAAGTTCTGAGGCTGGAGGAGGGAGTTCGATGCCGCTCCTACGGAGCTTGGCGGGAAATGTCCCGGCGCTTTGGCTATAAACATGGCGCTCCTCCGGAGCTTTCGCCCTTCGATGCACGCCCCTATTCCACTGAAAACAGCGAAGAACCTTTATGGGACATTTGGATGCCAGCCGTTAGCCGGTTTAGGCTCATCCTGGTTTTCGCGGGCCTGATCCTGCTTTCGCCCGGTAGTTCGGCGCTGCTGAGGTTATGAAGTGGCCAGTGACTGGTGGCGTACGTCCGAACTTGATGCCCGTCAAACATTATGCTTACCAGTCATAATGCTACCACCCTCCTGAAACCTCGCCCCTCGTCCCTCGTCCCCCGACCGGGCACTTATTTGAGACGCCAAAGGCGTCACTCATACCAGCCCAGGGCAACGCCCTGGGTTCATCGCCCGTTTTGCCGTTGCAGGCCAACGGCCTGCCTCATCAGGTTGGGCCGGTTGGTTCAAACGGTTCGATTCAATTGCAGGATGAATCGCGCCTTCAGCGCTCCAGATGGTTTTTGGGGACATGAACCCAGGGCGTTGCCCTGGGCTGGTATGAGTGACGCCTTTGGCGTCTCAAGTAGCCGCGGGCTCTACGGAAGCAAGCGCGTGCGGTAAAAGCGCTGCGGCAGGCCGGGGCCCGGCAGGGACAGCGAATCGGCCCCGGAGGAATTGGTCAATGCGAGGAGCGGGGTCCAGTTTGAGAGGTCGGAGGAACTCTGGATTTCGAGAGCCTGGCCGGCCGGGCCGTTGATTCGTAGTTGCCAGGCACTCGGGTCCGGGTAGCCAATAATCGAGAGGACAGGCAAGACATCGAGCTTCGCCCCTTTCAAACCGCCAGTGTAGTCACTTGCCCACAGAAGTGATGTGCAGTCGGCCCTGTCCGGACGCGGGCCAGGAAACGCCGAACCACAGCAACCACACGAACAGCGCGGGAACGCGCCGTGACCTTGGGATAGGTCTGTTCATAAACGACGCCACTGAAGGTATGCCCGCAGGCCGGAAGTGTCAGGAAGAATATCGAGAGTCTCGGCGAGCTGAAGAGAGGCCTGATGATGGCTAGACTGATTCAGGGTACCGCCTGGACTCTGAAGAACAGATCTGCCCAATTATCAACGTCCCAGTACTGCGGATAGATCATCGTGGGGGCGGTGGCGGTGAAAGGCGCGCCCTGGTTGGTCCAGTTGGTCAGGTCGCTCGAAACCTGCAACTGGTAATTGGTGCCGATGAACAAGTCCGACACCCATAGCCCTGGCGAAGGCCTCGGCATTGGTCCAGGTCGTGGGGGTGGTTAGGTAGTAGGAATGGCCGTTGGCGGGGTTAACGATCGGGCCGGTCAAGAGGGAGACTTGCGCTTCGGCGAGGAGGCTGCTGCTCAGCAGTGTAATGCTGGCGATAAATGCTTTCATAAGGGTCCGTCCACGATGCAAGACGGTCTGAGCGAGGACAGCAGAAACGGTGGCGGCTGTCAAATGAAGAGGCGCGAACGGATTCCGACCTCGTCGAACGCCCGGCCGCACTGGTGCGGCGCCCAGGATGGTTCGCCGATACAATTCTCACGTTGATTCAAATTGCCCCGAGGTCTTCCACACCCTGCATCCTGGACCTGACCTGCGTGCGGAAGCCGATGCGGAACCAAGGCTCTGAGATTTCATCCGTTGACCGGCCTCCGAGCCTGAGCGAGGATTCGGGCGCGTGAATCCTTACATGCAGATGCGGGCTCTTCCGGCTGGCCGGGTCGTGTCGGTGCTGGCGTCTATGCTCCTGAGGATGCGGGAGGCGTCGGCGTTGAGCTGGGTGATGAGGACATCGGCCAACCCGCGATTGGCGGCCTGAAAGGAATCCCGAATGGGGAAAGACAGGGAGGCAGCCGAGCCGGCTACATAGGCCTTGCCAGCCGCGTCCGCGGCGATCCCCGCCCCGCTTTGAAAGCCGGTTCCTGAATGAGTGACCTTGAACAAATGTTCAACCGGCAGGCGCACTGGCAGAAGAGTCGCCAGTCGCTGACCTGGCCGGAAAAGATTCGCCAGGCGGAGCGAGTCCTTGAAAGCGTTCGGCAGTGGCGTGCAAAACCCGACCCGGTGGTGCCGCGGCCAACCGATCGCGCGCACCACGCCACGGGCACGCGTTCGACTACTGGTCACTGATCACTGGCCGCTCTCCCCTGGTCAATCGGCCCCTCGCCTCTCGCCACTCCCGAAGGTGGTTGGGGAGGCGGACACGAGCGCGTTGGAGCGGGAGATAGACGAGTGATAGACGAGTTGGTGTATGCGCTCTACGGCCTGACAAAGGAAGAAGAAGCCCTGGTGCAGTCCTCCGCCGAGTGACCGCCACCGACGCCGCCCCCGCCTACGGCGGCAGCAGTCTCCGCAATATCGGCTGAAAAGCTACGTGCGCCTTCGCCCGCTTGATGATCTCCCTCACGATCTTCATGTCCATCGGGTCATGCGGCCTCGC
The DNA here is from genome assembly GCA_964625855.1 of uncultured Verrucomicrobiota bacterium. Classification (GTDB taxonomy): domain Bacteria; phylum Verrucomicrobiota; class Verrucomicrobiia; order Limisphaerales; family UBA8199; genus JAPLUA01. The sequence goes on from CAZVFC010000036.1 coordinate 31,788, forward strand.
GCTCCGGCTCGCCACATGCGCGCCTATCTCATTCACATGGGTCTTGAACGCGTCGCCAAAGTTCACGTCGCTGTCCTTGTAGATATAGCGGTGCTGCCCCGGCTTGAGCGTGTAGGAATATTTTCCGTGCGAAGATTCCGTCAGGTTGATCACAACGCACTCCCCGCCGTGCGCCGCAGGATCAGAAATCAGAATCCAGAGGTGGTCAATTCCTCCGGTTGGGCACCACACGAACGTGTCCCCAAGCTTCACGCCCCTCAGCCCCTTTGCAGAGCCGCCTTTGCACCCTGAACCGACGCAATCTCCCGGCCAACACGCTCGGCCTCATCCTCGTCCTGAATCACCTCTCCCAGCACATCCTCTGGCGGCAGCGGAATGGACTTCTTCCCAGTCCCCTCCGGGTTCTTCCACTCCGGCCACAACTGGTGCAGCACGTCGGCAATCCGCCCATGCTTCGCGATCAGCGACGCGATGAACTTGGCCCCCTTGTCCAGGGCTTCCCGCTCCCGCTCCGACAGGTAGTCATAGTCAGGCTCGGAAACGAGCCGGACAAAGTCGCCCTCGCGCGCGGAGAAGTGCTGCGACCATTTCACCATGTCCGAGTTGGTCCCCATCACCTCGCCCTTGATCAGGTTGTAGGTCCGGCTCAGGACAACCCCCTTCGGCATCGAGCAAAAACTGTCGCCCGTGATCGGCCGATGCCACGACGCCAGCGCCTCGCGCTCCCCGGCGTACATGGTCTTGAGCAGCTCGAAAATGGAAATCCGCTGCCCTTTCTTCTTCCGGGTCACGTAGGCCGCTGCCGCGACAGCCTTGTCAATGTCAAAAACGAATCTCGTCATCATTAACGGCAGTTGAATGTTCTTCTATTTGTAATACAATAGCGCCCCCGCCGGCCCCTGTAAATCCACATTTTTTTGCCCCTCCTATCGCAATTCTCACGCCAATTCCTACAAACCCCACTCTAAAGCAACCAGGTTGACTTTAGAGTGGGGTTTCTCTCGCCCGGCGATGTCCCTCGCACAGCCCCGGGCGCCTCACCCACTCCCTGGCCCGGTAAAGCGGGGCAAGCCTCTGGCCGTAAGCGCGGGCGGCGCAACGGAAACTCCGTTTCCTTCTCTCCCCGGCAGCCGTTCCCGCGGACTCACGCTTTCTGCTCGACGAGCGCCGTGGATTCCGTCGCCGTGAACATCACTTGCCACCGGTAGAAGTTATCTTGCACGAAAACCCGGGAGAACCATCCCGGCTCCCAGAACCCCGACAGCGACCGACGTTGATGGCCTCCGCACTTGCCGCCTCCGACCCCCGAAGTGCCCGCGCGCATTCTCGCCCTTCGGCGCTGAAGGCGCGGAGGGCGTCAGGAAGGCGGTAGTCCGCTCCGTAAGATTACGGACGCCGGTTGTGAATAACTTCTTAAAGAATCTTGGGGGGTTACCCCGTATTTGTCCAACCCCCCTCTTTAGGATGGGGGCATGAAAAATGAATTGGAAAGCAGGAGTCAGAGGTCGGAGGACGGAGGACCGAGGACGGGTGTGAAGAAGCAGAAAGCAGAAAACAGAAAGCAGGAACGGGACGAAGGGGGAAATGCTGACACGCTGAAAACTGAAAGGCTGAAATCCGAAGCCGCCCGAGCAGCGACACGGCAGATCGCGAGCGGAGGGGTGGAGGGGCCGGCGACGGTGACGCACCGCGTGAAGCGCGGGGCGTTTGATCGGATGAAACGAATCTATGGGTTGCTGCAGGACGAAACGTATCCGAACTGTGGGAGCCTCGCGCGGGACTTCGAGGTATCGCACAAGACAGCGGCCCGGGACCTGGAATTCATGCGGGAGCGGTGGAACCTGCCGATCGGGTACGATGACCAGAGGTACGGCTTCTATTTCACTGAAAAGGTGGACCGGTTGCCGTGGGTGCCGGTGACCGAGGCGGAGCTGTTCGCGGTGTGCATTACCCAGAAGGCGCTGGAGCTGTACCACGGAATGCCTTTCCAGAAACCGCTGGAGCTGGCGTTCGCGAAGCTGACGCGGAGCCTGGATGACGAGGAGCGTTACACGCTGGAAAATCTGGACCTGGCGTTTTCATTCCGGCCGTTCGCGCCCGAGGACCCGGATTTGCGTCTGCTGGAGCTGTTGACGCGGGCGGTGGCGGATCGCCGGGCGCTCGAGTTTGCCTACCGCAAGCCGGGCGAGAAGCGGGCGGAGGTGCGGAAGGTGCGTCCGTATCACGTGATGGAGTACGAAGGGCGGATGTACCTGCTGGCGCACGATGTGGGGCGGGGGGCGGTGCGGACGTTCGTGCTTGGCCGGATGAGCGAGCCGGCTCTGACGGGCGAACGGTTCATGCGGCCGAAGGACTTTGACCCGAAAAAGCAGTTCGGGTCCGGGCTGGGGGTGATGACCGGCAAGGGGGATTACGAGGTGGAAATCGGGATGGATGCCTGGCTGACGGACATATTGCGCGGGCGGCGGCTGCATCCGAGCCAGGTGGTGGAGGAGGCGGGGGACGGGGGTTCGCGGTTGCGGCTGCGGCTGAGTTGCCTGGAGGAGATCGAGCAGTACGTGCTGAGTTGGGGCGCACATGCCACCGTCGTGGGGCCGCAGGAGTTGCGGGAGCGGGTGGCGAGGACGGCAAGGGCGGTGGCGCAGAGGTACGGGGACGCTGGCATGTGAAGTCCGAAGACCGAAGTCCGAAGTCCGAAGGCCGAAGACCGAAGACCGAAGACCGAAGACCGAAGGCCGAAGGCCGAAGGAAATCTGAAGGGGAACGAGTGCCTTTACAGGAGGACACGAAGATAACGAAGCGGAAAAATCTTTGGGGGTACCCCCGTATTTGACCTACCCCCTGTGATAGGATGCTGGACAAATGAACAGTATGACACAGAAAATGCTGAAAACTGAAATGCTGAAAACTGAAACCGGGAGTCGTAGGGCAGTGGTGGAAGCGCCGTATTGGTGGCGGGTGCTGCCCTGGGGGGAACGGGTCTTCCTTGTCGCCCTGGCGCGGATGCTGCGGGCCGCCCGGGAAAGTGAGCATCCGGGGGTGAAGCAGGCGGCGGCGAAATGGGAGCGCAGCCTGGGGTGTTTCATCAAGGTTCGGCTGATGCATGAGGCACGCCGGTGCCGGCTCGCATGCGGCGGGGGCGCCGGGACTCGATGTGCAGCACAAACACTGAAAGCCGCAAGCGAGAGACCTTTGCGCGGAGAGAAGGGAAGGGGCGCAAAGCTATGAGAGTGAGGTTTTACGAGTTGGCGGTTGGCGCTCCTTTCATCTGGCGCGGGCAGCGGTATCAGAAGACCGCGATGAGCATGGCGCAGGACGAACAGCGCTTTGGAAGCGTGTTCCTCGGCGAGACTGAGGTCGCCTCGGACGGGCCGCTCTTGCCGGCTGAAGAGGTGGCGATGTGGAAGCCGGAACGTGGGCACTGGGCGGCCGTGATTGAAGGGCTTGGGGAAAAAAGCTGAAATCTGAAAAGCTGAAAACTGAAATGGGAACTGGTTTAACCACAGAGAACTCAAAGAGCGCAGAGGCAGCTACTTCATGCCCATCAGACGGGCAAAGGCAACCAGGTGCTGCTCCAAGTGGGGATTGAGAGGGCACTGGCTGTGCAGCCAGGCGAAAGCACGCTCGGTTTCCTGACTCAAATGAACCTGCGGAGGCTCCATAACGCGATGCTCGCTCACCTGCGCCTGGTTGACCCGGATGTCAACCAGGTCGGCGCCGCTGCCCGCGGCACTGCCGACGTAGCGGGCATCTATGCACCGGGCGGCGACCAGGTCCGCCTGGGCGTGGGGGTCGGCGGCGAAGACTTTGAGGATGGCGACGACGTTCTGGTCGGAGAGGTCGCGGGATTCGCCGCTCATGACCCGGCTGATGAAGCTGCGGGACAGGCCGCAGGCGCGGCCGAGGTCGCTTTGGTTCAGGCGGCGCTTTTCGGCCTGGCGCTGAAGCGAAATGCTGAAGTAACTCATCGGTTAGTCGAGGACGGATGGTTGAGAGTTGAGGGCCCGTCGCAAAGGCGGAAATCTGGAAAGGACAGAGCCGAGTGCCGTAAACAGCGAAGGCGGGAAGACGCGAGGCCGGTCGCAAAGGCTGAAATCTGGAAACGACAAAGCCGAGGTCCGGGAAGGCGATGGCAGCATAGATTTTTTTGCTCAGGGTGGTGCAGTATATGCACAGGCGAAGGCGGTGCAACAGTATTGTGGCCTCGTGGCAGCGCGCGCGGTGGCTGGTGAGTCGGGTGGTTCGAGCGATGAGCGCAACGGTCTCCACTGACTTTCTCTTGCAGGTTGCTCAGGCGACGCCGGAGCAACAGGCGGCCATCAGGCGCATTCTCGCGGGTGAGGCGTTGCCACAGCCACCCGCGACGACCGCCGGAACGGCAGAGTTGCCCCCCGCGAACCAGTTCGTCCGGCAGGGCAAGCTTTGGAAGGTCGTATTTAACGGCGGCGCGCCGTTCTACTTACCGGACATGCTCGGCGCCAGGTATTTGGACTACCTGCTGAGGCATCCGAACGAGCCGATCTCGGCGTTCGGCCTCGAGGTGGCCATTACGGCGGAGAAGGGGGAGGCGCGCTCGCGAAACACGGTCCAGCCCGAGAGCGACTCGCGGGCGAAGCGTGAGTATCAGCGCGCGTTGCGACGGTCGCAGGCCAGGCGGGAAGCCGCTCAGGCCGCGGGAGACCGGGAGGAGGTTGAGCGCCTGGATTATGAGATTGGGTCGCTCCGGTCCGCACTCGGGGAAGGCCGCGGGGCGGACGACACGGGCGAGCGAGCGCGCAACAACGTGCGTCATGCGCTCGGTAAGCTCCGGGCGACACTCCGCATGGGAGGCCGGGAAGAAAAGGAGTTTGCGGCACATCTGCACGACAGCTTGAGCACGGGGTACGACTGCATGTACAGCCAGCCGGAGGGTCGAGTTTGGGGCTAAGTCGCATGTATTCAGCAGGAGGGGAGCGCGCCCGCCCCGGGCGCAGTGGGTGGCGCCCTCGCCAGCCACATTTGGGCATCGAGAATGCCCAAATTGGGCATTCTCGATGCCCACCAGAAGGATGAACACTGTTATGACAACGAACATCACAAGCAACAATCGGAATCAGCCGGGCGGGGGTCAGTACATCCTGCGCCGGGAGTTGGACAACTGGCATCTCACCTTCGAGGGCCGCCAGGCCGTCTTCAAACATGAGCTCGGCGCGCTGTACACCGCCCACCTCCTCGTGCAAGCGCCGCGGCGGCAGATTCACGCGGTGCTGCTCGCCCTGGAGGCCAGGAAGAAGCTGGGCCAGCCTGCCGGGCCAGAGGAAGCGCTGGAGGAACGGTCTATGGGCCTGGGCGAGGCGGCGGCGGTCCGGGCGTTGTGGCTCCGCCAGCGGGACCTGGAACGGACCCTCGCAGACCGACTCGAAATCGAGCCAGTGAAAGCCGAGGTGCAGCGCGAGCTGGAGGAGGTAACAGAGTATCTGCGCCAGAGTCCGTGGCTCAGCCGGCACGGCGCGGAGCGCAGCACCCGGGCGGTGGCTTCGGCCATCAAGCGGTTCCACGGCCGTCTGGCCGGAGCGGTGGACTCGGAGGGCAAGGCCAACGACGTCTTGCGGGCATTTGCCGTGCATCTCCAGGAGTACTTGCTCGTGCCCTCGGGTCGAGGCGGTGCCTACGCCAAGGCGCAGGCAGTCGCTACGGTTCCCGGTTCCCTTATCTACCTCCCGCCACCACACGTGGTGTGGAATACCGACTGCGGAGTGCGTGCGGCGAATGCCGACACCCAATGTTCAACGCCCAGGGTCAGGCGTTCGAAGTCCAACACCAACAGTTCCGAGCCGCGTCGCCTCACGGCCGTGGAGTACCTCTCCCGGTTCCTTTGCGTGGCGGTCGCTCTGGGACTGTTCGGCACCGGCTGTGCCAGCCGTCCACTCAAGGGCGGCAAGGCGGCTACGACGCGCCTGCCGGCGGGCGTCATCGAGCAAACCGTGGTGCAGGGGGAGAATGCCTCCCAGGCCACCAAGCAGGACCAGGAGACGGTCAAGGTGCGAAGCTACACGGTGCCGGCAGGGTCGCGGCTCGAGGAACCGCGCGTCGAGATGATCGCCCCGGGCATCCCGCTAACGAACCTCCATGCCGTGGTGCTGAGCGCCCCGATGCCGGTGGTGGAACGCGAGGAGACACGCGCCCGGACGGAGTTGGGGGCGGCGCAGAAAGACACGGCCCGCGAGCTGGGCGCCCGGCTTTCGAGCCTTAAGGGGATCGTCTGGGTGGGCGTGGGGTTGTTCGTATTCGGCCTCGCATCATTAGTCTATCCGCCACTCAAGATGGTCGTGGCGAGCGTGACGACCAGCGCGGCGCTGATGCTCGGGGGAGTGACGCTGATGGTCCTGCCCACCATGGTCGTCGGGAACGAGCTGTTGATCCTGGGCGTCGTGGCGCTGGCGGTCGGGGGCTGGTTCCTGGCGCATCGGCACGGGGAGCTTAGGGGAAGTCTAAAGTCCGATGTCCAAAGTCCAAAGTCGGGAGCCAGTGGTCAGTAGGCAGTGAGGAAAAGCAGAAAGCAGAAAGCAGAGAGCAGAAATCGGCGGTCAGCGGTCAGTAGCCAGTATTCACGTTTCACGCATCACGTTTCACGCATCACGCATCACGCCGCACTTCGTGAATGACCAATAGCCAATGACAAATAGCAGAGCCCAAATCGTAAAGAGCAGCTCCCCCGATATGAACACGAATCTCAACTCTCCACTGCCCGCCGCTCGCAGCATTTCGGGCGAAGGGTGGGCCGCGATTGCCGGCGCGGTCGGGTCGGCCTTCCTTCTGGCGAAAAAGCTCCTCAGCCCCAAGCCGGCCAAGCCCGAACTCATGAGCCGGTCCGACTTCCTCGTTGAGATGCTGGACATCCGAGAGCGTCTGCACAGCAATCACCTGGCACTGGTCGAGAAGCTCGATACGAACCACCGGGAGCTGTTGGCCGCGCTGGAGCGGCAGGGCACCCGAGTTAGCGCCCTGGAAGCGGGCTGGGCCCGTCTAGACGAGCGCACGAGGAAATGAAACCCGAAATCCGACATCCGAAATCCGAAGGAAGGCCGAAAACCGAAAACCCAAGAGCGAAGGCCGAAGGCGGCCCGGGCTTGGTGCAGCGCTCAGTCGGCCCATTTGCCGGGACAAGCCGGTCCTCGGCGAAACCAATTTCGGCGCGCGCAGTTTCGTTGGTCCGCAGCGGCATGCCGCTGGGGGATCACGCGCGCCGTTTCAGAACAACACAACAACAATAGAAAGAAATAGACACATGAAGATTAAAGACGTCCCGCAAGTCGGGAAACTTGGTTTAACCGTCACCTGGCCGGGTCGCTATGGCTTGATCCGGAGAGCCCTGGTGACACCCCGCAACCCTCGCACCGGCGCACAGCAGGTCATCCGGCAGAACCTGGCTACCCAGGCCGCCGCCTACGACCTGCTCACCGACGCCGAGCAAGAGGCGTGGATTGCCACCGCGGCACAGATCCAGAGCAAACCCACCCTGGGTCAGAGCGGCGCGCTCACTGGCCTGCAACTGTTCACCAAGGTGAACTGCGCTCTCCTGGCGATCGGCGGCACGCCGGTCACGGCGCCCCCCGCCCAGCCGCAGCTCCAGATCCTGCCGATTGACGGCCTGGAGATCACCAATGCGGCCGGAGTCATCACCCTCCGGCTGCACACCACCGACACGCCGCCGGACGGCACGATGTTGCGTGGCTGCGCCCCGCAGAAGAGCGGTTGCCGGCGCGGTGAGAGCTACCGGCTGCTCGGCACCCTGGACAGCCCGGTGAGCAACTACATCACCATCACGACTCCGTACACGACTCGGTTTGGTGTGCCCGCCGTGGGCAGCCGCGTGTTCGTGAGCGTGAACGCCAATGTCAATGGGTACGAAGGTATCCCGCAGGTGTTCTCCGCGCGCGTGCCGGCAGCGGCATAACCCCGGAGCGGTGAAATCGGGCCCTCTGGGCGGAGGTCCGCCTGGGGGGCCCCTCGGGTCGTCCTCGTCGTCGTCCTCGTAATCGTAATCGAAAACCAACGAGAAGAGACCGAGCAGGATCACGAGGACGACGACGATTTAGCAAAGCCGCCGCTTAACCTATTACCCCTGCAATTGTATGAAAATCAGTCCCCCTGCCGATGAGAACGAGCGTCGCAGTGTTCAAGTCCGCCTCGAAAGCACGCTGCACCGAGCGAGCGGCGGCAAATGGCGTGTCTATATTGTTGCTGGCCGTTATGGCTGGTACGCTCGCGCTCTCCGGCTGCCCAACGACCGAAAGGGGCAGAGAGCCAGCAAAAGAGGGAGCAAAAGGGAGACAGAACTGGAACCATGAATGCCCGTTTGCGTCTGAAACTGCTCCTGGTGGGGTGCTGATCACTGGATCACTGACCACTGCCTCCGTCCTCTCGAGCCTTCTCTTGCCCTGTCGGCGCCGACTTGGCACACTGCGGCCAGATGCGTGAGCGGCTTCGTGCCTGGACAGAAAACCTGGAGACCTTCCTGCTGGAGGTCATTGTTGAAGAGCGGCGCGGCACTCGCGAAACGCTCGTGCGCGGGTTCCTGTACGCTTGCTCGAAAGTCTTCCAGGCCGCCATCAAGACCCGCCGTTTCCTTTACAACTTCCGCATCCTGCGGGACTCGACGCTGGGCGTGCAGGTCATCGCCATCGGCAACCTCACGGTCGGCGGCACTGGCAAGACGCCCGTCGTCGAGAAGTTCGCCCGCGAACTGCGCGACCAGGGCCGGAATGTCGCCATTCTCTCGCGCGGTTACCGCTCCAAACCGCGGCCCGTCCACGAGTGGCTCCTCAATAAGATCCTGCTCCGGCACGACACCACCCCGCCGCGCGTCGTGTCCGACGGCAAATCGCTGTTGCTCGATTCCGAGATGGCCGGCGACGAGCCGTACATGCTGGCCTCCAATCTCAAGGACGTGGTCGTGCTGGTGGACAAGAACCGCGTGAAGAGCGGCCGTTACGCGATCGAGAAGTTCGGCTGCGACACCCTGCTCCTGGACGACGGGTTTCAGTATTGGAAACTGCGCGGCCGCCGCCAGGACATTGTGCTGGTGGACCGCCAGGCGCCGTTCGGCAACGAGCGTCTCCTGCCGCGCGGCACGCTGCGCGAGCCGCCCTCGCACCTGGCCCGGGCCAGCACGATCTTCATCACCAAGAGTGACGGCGACACGGCTGAATTGCGGCGGCGCATCGCCGAGTTCAACCCGGACGCGGGCATTATCGAGTGCATCCATCACCCGTTGTATCTGGAGGACGTCTTTACCGGGCAGCGCGCGGACCTCGAGTTTCTCAAGGGCCGCCGGGTGGCTTCGCTCAGCGGCATCGCGCAGCCGGAGAGCTTTGAGCAGAGCCTCGTGCGGCTCGGCGCGGAACTGGTCTATGCGCGCAAGTTCGCCGACCACCACCGGTTCACCCAGCAGGAGGTGCTCAACGTCATTAACCGCAGCAAAAAGAAGCAGGCCGAAGCCATTATCACCACCCAGAAAGACGCCGTGCGCTTTCCCAAGATTGACCGCCGCGACCTGGCGATCTACTTCATGCGCGTCGAAATCAAGATTCTGCGCGGCGCCGACGATTTCCAGGACTGCGTGCGCAAGATCTGCTTCCGCTGACTCGCGATGGAAACCTTACTCTATGGCCTGGCGCGCGGGCTGGTGGCCGTTTGCCAAAGCCTGCCGCTGGAGACGGTGGCGCGGCTGGGACGCCTGATTGGCGCGCTGGCTTACTGGTTCGACGCGCGGCACCGGCGCGTGGCGTTGCGGAACCTGACGATGTGCTTTGGCAGGGAGAAGTCACCGGCCGAACTTCGGGCGCTGGCCCGGGAGAACTTCCGGCGCATCGGTGAGAACTTTGCCTGCGCAGCCAAGACGGCCGCCATGAGCTTCGAGGAGCTGCGTCCGCACGTGGAATTCGTCGGGACCAACCGCATCCTCGCGCCGCCCCCGAGCGAGGCACCGCAAGGCATTGTCGCCGCTATTGGGCACTTCGGGAATTTCGAGCTCTACGCCCGGTTTCATCAATTTGCTCCGCGCTATACCTGCGCGACCACCTACCGCGCTTTGCGCCAGCCCGCCCTGGACCGCCTGCTGCAGTCCCTGCGCGAGCGATCGGGTTGCCTCTTTTTCGAGCGCCGTTTCGACGCCGCGCCCTTGAAGGCGTTCATGAACCAACGGGGCATCATACTGGGCCTGCTGGCCGACCAGTCCGCGGGGAGCCAGGGACTGCGCCTGCCGTTCTTTGGTCACGACTGCTCGACCTCCGCCGCTCCCGCAGTTTTTGCTCGGCGCTACAATTGTGCGCTCTACACCGGGGTGTGCTATCGGGTCGGCCTGGCGCGCTGGCGGATCGAAGCCGGCGAGGAAATTCCGACCCACCTGAACGGCCAGGCGCGCCCCACCGAAGCGATCATGCGCGATGTGAATCTTGCGTTCGAAGCGGCAGTGCGGCGTGACCCTGCCAATTGGTTCTGGGTGCATAACCGCTGGAAAGAGGCCAAGTCCCTGACTTTGAAGTCCGGCACCCGCCGACCACAGTCCACAGTCCACAGTTCTCAGGCCGCAGTCCAAAGTCCACAGGCCGCAGTCCCTGGCTCTCAGTCTGGTGCGACAGAGCAGGGCGGGTAGATGTGGCAGTGCGTTCTGATGCCGGCTCATTCTCTATCCTCCATCCTCCAAGCTCGCCGGCTTCTGGTGCGCGGCGTCAATTGGCTGGGCGATGCCGTGATGAGCACTCCGGCGCTGCAGCGGCTGCGCCAGGCGCTTCCCGAAACGCACATCACCTTGCTCACGCACGAGAAGCTCGCTCCGCTCTGGCAACAACAGCCGGGCCTGGATGCCATTCTCGCTTTCTACCAAGGCGAGGGCCTCCGGGCCGTTGCGCAGCGCCTGCGCGCGGGGAGTTTTGACGCCGCGCTGGTTCTGCCCAATTCGCCACGCGCGGCGCTGGAAGTGTGGATGGCGCGCATCCCTCGACGCATCGGCTACGCCCGGCCCTGGCGGAGTTGGCTCTTGACCCAGGCGATCACGGTTCGCCCGGGACAACATCGGATGCATAAACGTTCCGCTGCCGAGATTAACCGGTTGATCCGCCTCCCGGCAGGCGACCGCCGAATCGCGGCAGCGAATGCCTATCCTGCCGCCGCCCATCACATTCACGAGTATCTCGATCTGGCAGCCGCATTGGGGGCGGAACGCGAACCTCTCCCGCCGAGGTTGGAGATTACGGCGGGCGAGATGCATCAGGCCGAGCAGACTTTGCTTTCGACCCTGCGCGGCCAGAACCGCGCTGCCGCTCCCGACCAACGGCCAATCTTGCTGGGGGTCAATCCCGGAGCCCACTACGGACCAGCGAAGCGCTGGCCCGCCGAGAGCTTTGCCGCGGTGGCGCGCGCGGTGTCGGGCCGCAGTGCAAACTGTCTGTGGCTGGCGTTGGGAGGCGCAGCGGAGGAGAAGGTTTGCTCCGACATTGCTCGGCTGGCGGGTGGTGGCGTGGTGAATCTCGCCGGGAAGACTTCCCTGCGCGAACTCATGGCCCTGCTAAAGCTCTGCCGCGTCCTGCTCACCAACGATTCCGGGCCGATGCATCTCGCCGCCGCCCTCGGCACGCCGGTGGTGGCCATCTTTGGCAGCACGGCGCCCGAACTGACCGGGCCAGGTTTGCCGGGCGACCCTCGCCACCAGGTGCTCAAGTCTGCGGCACCCTGCTCGCCCTGTTTCCGCCGCTCTTGTCCCATTGACCTCCGCTGCCTGACCGGCACCACCTCTGACCGCGTCATCGAGGCCGTCTTTCAGGCGCTCTCGCGGGCCTAGCCGCCAGGCCCTCGGATTTCGGCATTCCTTCGAGCATCGGACTTCGGACTTCGGACTTGACCCGCATCCCTTGCATTCGCCCGCATCTTGCCAGATACTTATTTTGTGCAGTTGACCATCACCAAGCTCACCGAGCACCTGCTGGCGTCCTACGCCCAGGTCGGCGGCATCAACCATCTGGACGGCAAGAACCTGCCGTCCAAGCGCGCCATCTCGCTCCTCACCATGGACCTGCTCCGGCTCTTGTTCCCCGGCTTCTTCGACGAGAAACCGATTCACTCGTCGGAGATCAGCAAGGATACCGCCCGGCTGTTGGGATCGGTGTCGGCCAGCCTGGAAACCGAGATTCGCAAGAGCCTCGAATACCAGCCTCCGCCGGAGCTGCCGCGGAAAGATGCGCAGTCGTTCGCGCGCACCCTGACCCTGGAATTCCTGACCAGCCTCCCCCGCCTGCGCGAATTGCTCCAGACCGACATCGAGGCCGCCTACAACGGCGATCCCGCGGCGCTGAGCAAGGAGGAAGTGATTGTGGCCTACCCCTTCGTCGAAGCTATCGCGGTCCAGCGCCTGGCGCACGAGCTGTACCTCAAGCATATCGCGCTCATCCCGCGCATCATGACCGAGTGGGCTCATACTCGCAGCGGCATGGACCTTCATCCCGGCGCGCAGATTGGCACGCATTTCTTTGTAGATCACTGCACTGGAACGGTCATCGGCGAGACCAGCATCCTGGGTGACCACGTCAAGATGTACCAGGGCGTTGGCCTGGTTGCCCGCTCGCTGGCGGCCGGGCAGCAGTTGCGCGGACAGAAACGCCATCCCACCCTTGAAGACCGCGTGACGGTCTATGCCGGCGCCACGATCATGGGCGGCGACACCGTCGTCGGCGAGAGCAGCACCGTTGGCGCGAATGTGTTTCTAACGGCCAGCGTCCCGCCGCATTCGCTGGTGATTCAGGAGGAGGCCAACCTGAAGATCATGAGCAAGAAAGACCACAAACGGCAGTCGCACGACTTCATCGTCTGAAGCTAAAAGCGCGTCAGCTTCTCCAGCTCCCGCACCCGCTTTTCGACCTGGGCGCGCGTGGTCCGGGTGGTGCGTTGCAGGCCAAAACCTTCGCAGCAAAATGACGCCACCACGCTCCCATAGACCATCGCCCGCCGGATGTGCGCCTCAACCGGGCCGTTTGCGGCGGCCAGGTATCCCATCATCGCTCCCGCAAACGAGTCACCCGCGCCGGTCGGGTCCACGACCTTGCGCAGGGGGTAGGCCGGGCAGATAAACAGGCCGCGCGGCCCGGACAAGACCGAGCCGTGGGAACCCTGCTTAATGATCACGTACCTCGGCCCGAGCCGATGAATCTTCCGCAGCGCGGCCAGCAGGTTGCCCTCCTTGGTCAATTGCTGCGCTTCGCTGTCGTTGAGGACGAACGCATCCAGCCGCTTGAGCAACCGAAGCAAATCCGGCAATGCGATGTTCAGCCACAGGTCCATCGTGTCGGCCGCGACAAAGCGGGGCCGGCGCACCTGGTCCAGCACGTGGTGCTGCAGCCCCGGGGCGATGTTCGCCAGCAACACGAACGGCGTCCGTTGATACGCCGCGGGCAAAGCCGGGGTGAACCGCTCGAACACACCCAGCTCGGTCAGCAACGTGCGGCGGTTGTTCATATTTGCCTCATACTCGCCCGACCAGTGAAACGTCTTGCCCGGCTCGACCTGCAGCCCGGCCAGATTGACTCCGTGCCGCTGGTAGAGCTGAAGGTAACGCCTCGGGAAGTCGGTGCCCACCACTCCCACCAGATTCACCAGGCTGAAGAAGCTCGCCGCCACCGCCGCATGGCTGGCCGATCCGCCCAGCAGGCGCGGGTTCTCCGCTGTGGGAGTCTTGATGGAGTCCAGTGCCGTCGAGCCAACAATCAGAACGCGCATATCCGTCTCAATTACTTTCGGCATGCCAAGGGCGAACGGTAGAAGACTCCCCCGCCTCGTGCAATGTCAAACAGACCTCCCGGAACCGGTCGGCAGATTTCCGTCCGGTGTTGACTCACGTTGTGGGCGGAGAGAGCATTAAAACATGGCCAGGCAGTGCTGCCAATTGAACCCGGGTCGGGCCTTGTCGGGCGGCCCTAGAAACAGGTCGCTCCGGCGTCGCTGGGCAGATGAAGCGAGAGTCCTCTCACCCGATCCTCGCCGACTGAAGGCCGGGTTTTGGGCCGGGCTCCTGACAATATTCCTGGCCTGGCCGGCGGGGCTGGTGAGCGCGCAGACCGTGGGCCGAAAAGGCTATCTGATCGAGGGCTGGCAGAGTGAGCGGGGGTTGCCGCAAGACAAGGTCACCGGCATCGCTCAGACCCGGGATGGTTACCTGTGGATCAGCACCCTGGACGGGCTGGCGAGGTTCGACGGTGTCCGCTTCAGGCTCTTCAAGGCGGGCGACACCCCGGCGCTGGGCAGCGGACGCATTCGGTTTCTATTCACGGGCCGGCAGGGCGAGATCTGGCTCGCCACCCAGGAAGGGGGCCTGGTCCAATTCAAGGACGGGCGGTTCGAACCCTTGCTCGTGCCGGAGCGGCAGGGAACCCACCCGGCCGTGGTTCAAGTCGCCGAGGACGAATCCGGCAGACTCTGGCTTTCGACCGAAGACGGCAAGGTGGGCCGCCTGGCGAACGGCCTCAACTCGCTAGTGTCCACGAACTGGGACCCGACCGGCAAGATTGCCTTTGAGGTGCGTGCGGACTTTCGCGGCCGCCTGCTGGCCGTGAGCGATTCCGGGGTTCATCAAGTTGTCAACGAACGGTTGGTGCCGGTGCTCGAAGGCGGCCGTGGCGAGTATGTGGTCCATTGCCCCAGCCGGGGCGGGGGGTGGTGGATGAGTGCCGGCGGCCAGATGCGGCTGTGGCGGGACGGGCAATGGATTCTCACCCTCCCCGGACCGGACCCCTCGGCGGCGGTCGCCCGGGGCTCGCTGGAAGACCGCAACGGCAATCTCTGGCTGCCCATGTGGGGCACCGGCCTGTTCCGCTGCGGTACGAACGGCGCCCCGCTGCAGTTCACCAAACAGGACGGGTTGGGCAGCGATTTTGTCCGTGCCCTGTGTGAGGACAGCGAGGGGAATCTCTGGGTCGGCAGTGAGGGCGGCGGCTTGAATCGTCTGCACCGGCCCTTGTTCACCGTGTACGGTCTGGCTCCGAACCTGTCGTGGGAATGGATCACCAGCGTCAGCGCGGGCCCGGACGGCGAGCTGTGGGTGGGCACCGACGGCTACGGGCTGAATCGGCTGCGGGGGGATCTGATTCGGCCCGCCAGCGATACGCCCGACCTCGCGCCGGTGCACGCGATGACCGCCCTCGCCGACCGTCAGGGGAGGGTCTGGGTGGGCACCCGCCAGGGCGGCGTGTACCAATGGCAGGACGGCAACCCCACACGGGTCGCCGGTTTCCCCGCCTCCAGCACGTGGGTGCGCAGCCTGTATGAGGATTCCCGTGGCGCCATCTGGGTCGGCCGGTTCAATACCGACGCCTTGCTCCGCATCCAGAACGGGGCGGTCAGCAACATCGCGCTCCCGAAATCCGCCGGGCGGGTGGATGTGCGGGTGATGGCCGAGGACGCGGCGGGCGCACTCTGGGTCGGCACGGACGGCAGCGGACTGTTTCGCTGGCAGAAGGGGCGGTTCACCCGCTTCACGCGCGAGAACGGGCTGGGCAACGACCTGGTCTGGGCGCTTCAGCCCGAGGACGACGGTTCGTTGTGGATCGGCACCTACGGCAGCGGCTTGACCCGCTTCAAGGACGGAAAGATGACAACTTGCACTACGCGCCACGGCCTGGTGGACGACGTCATCTGTCACATCGCGGACGACGGTCGGGGACAATACTGGCTGAGTTCCCACCAGGGGGTCTTCCGGGTGAGCAAGAATGAGTTGACCCAGTTCGCCAACGGCACCATTCGGCAGGTCCGCTGCGTGGCCTACGGCAAGTCCGACGGTCTGCCCACGCTCGAGTGCCGCGGTGGCTGGCAGCCGGCCGGCTGCCGCGGACCCGACGGGCGGCTTTGGTTTCCAACCATGGCCGGGGTGGTGGTGGTAGATCCGGCCGACGCGAGCACAACCAGCGCAGCTCCGCCGGTGTATCTGGAGGAGGTTTTCGTGGACGGCCAACTGTTCTCGAGGGGGCGATGGCGGAACGGGGAGGCCGGGCTTTCGAAGGGGCGGGCGGCCACGGCGGCAGAGCGGCGTGCGCGGCCCGCGCTCGCCTTTCCAGCGGGCAGCCGGCGTTTCGAGTTCCACTACACCGGCGTGAGCCTGCGCGCGCCGGAAGGATTGCGCTTCCGTCACAAGCTGGAAGGGGTGGACGCGGAGTGGCTGGAAACGAGCACCCGGCGCGAGGTCAGCTACAACCACCTGCCTCGCGGCCATTACACTTTCCGCGTTCAGACCTGCAATCGCGAAGGCATCTGGGGCCAGCCCGGCGACTCGCTCGTGTTCCGCGTGCTGCCCTTCTTCTGGCAGACGTGGTGGTTCCTCGGGCTGTTCCTGCTGACGTTCGGTGGAGTGGTGGGGTGGGCGGTTGGGCTGGCCCTGCGGCGCCGGCACCAGCGCCACCTCAAGCTCGTGGAGCAACTCCACGCCGCCGAGCGCGAACGCACGCGCATCGCGCGCGACATCCACGACGACCTGGGCAGCAGCCTGACCGAGATCGGCCTCCTGGGCGCGTTGGCGGTGCGCGAGTCCACGCCCCCGGCCGAGGCGCGCGACCAGGTCGCCCGCATGATGCAACGGGCCGAAGCACTGGCGCGCAAACTCGATGAAACCGTTTGGGCGGTGAATCCCAAGAACGATTCCCTCCGCCACCTGGCAACCTATCTGTGCAATTTCGCCAAAGATTTCCTGGAGCCCACCGCCATTCGCTGTCGCCTGGACGTGGCCGCGGACCTGCCTGATATCCCGCTGACGACCGAAGTGCGGCACAACGTCTTCCTCGCTGCCAAGGAGGCGTTGAACAACGCCGTCCGGCATTCGGGCGCTTCAGAAATAGGACTGCGCCTGGCGATCAACGAAGGCGCGTTCACGTTGGAGATTAAGGATGACGGCCGGGGGTTCGCTCCCGAGGCGAAGCGCGAGTCGGGCAACGGCCTGCGCAACATGGCGGAACGCATGAAAGATGTCGGCGGCGAGTTGCGGGTGCGTAGCACGGTCGCGCAAGGCACAACGGTCTCCCTGCGGCTTCCCATCCCGCCGAAAGGGACTGAGGAGAGCGGCCGCCCGCAGCCTGCTACTCGATTGGGGGATAGCGCCGGCCGCCCTTGGACTTAGACTTATTACTGTATGTCAATTGCCGTTGCGCTCGTCGAAGACAACCCGGAGATCCGCCGCAACCTCTCCCGTTACATCGGCGAGGCGCCCGGGTACCGTTGCGCCTGCGCCTGCGCCTCGGGTGAGGAAGCCTTGCGCGTGATCCCGCAATCGCCGCCGGATGTCGTGCTGATGGACATCCAGATGCCCGGCATGAGCGGCATCGCCTGCACCGCCGCGCTCAAGAAACTCCTGCCGTCCGTCCCGGTGATGATGCTCACGGTCTATGAAGACAACGATGCAATCTTCAATGCCCTCGCGGCGGGCGCCAGCGGATATCTGCTCAAACGCAGCGCCCCGGCCAAACTCCTCGAGTCCATCAAGGAACTGCATCAAGGCGGCGCCCCCATGACCAGTGAAATCGCCCGCCGGGTCATTGCCTCATTTCACAAGCAAAAACCGGACTGCCACCCCCAGGACAAGCTTACCGTCCGCGAGGATGAAATCCTCCAGTGCCTGGCCAAGGGCTATGTGACCAAGGAAATCGCCGATAAGTTGTCCGTCAGCTACGACACCGTCCGCTACCACCTGAAACATATCTACGACAAGCTGCACGTCCACTCGCGCACCGAGGCCGTCATCAAGTACCTGGGTTGAAAGTCCACGACCACGGCAGCGACGGCAGCAACGGCCAACAAACCGGCGCCGGGAGCCCAGAGCAAGAACCGAGAAACCCGGCCGTGAAGCACAAGCCCGGAATTCTGCGCTTGCAGTAGCCGAAGACTTCGGAGTACTATGCACCCAGATGTTGATGTTGGCTGCCCATTTGGGCAGTGGCTGGCGAAGCAATATCTTTCACGACATAACGACTGACACAACGTGAAACGACTGCCACCGTCAGCAGCGTAAATGTATGCAGGCTTTGGGTCGGCTGGGTAGCTCAGTTGGTAGAGCAGAGGACTGAAAATCCTTGTGTCGGCGGTTCAATTCCGCCCCCAGCCACCAGCTCAATCTCACGTCGATAAACAAAGGGTTTCCTCACTCATCCGCCTCCCGCGAATGTGCAAACGCATAACAGGCGCATAACACGCCTTTTCATAGTTCATTTAGTCCGGTCGGTTGTTCTCGTTCCCAAAGTTCAATTCCACTCTCCCAACCCCAAGCATTCCGAACTAAAGCCATCAAGGTGCTCCCCGACCAGCCTTTCGCTCCTCTTCCGCCTTGCGCGTTGCTTGGTCCGCTTGCTCCCTCTGGCCGGCCTGGCGGAGCACCATTGCGAGTCGGGAGTAGCCAAGCGCCAGCAGGTTGTGTGGGCGAGGGACCTCCGGCCTCTGCTCCAGCTGGCGCTCCAGTGACCCGATAGCCTCCTGCAGATCAGCCTGCGCCTCCGTGGCCCGGTCTTGGTGAGCCAAGGCGTCGGCCAGAGCAATTCGAAAGGTCGCCATCCACAGGCCATAATACGGCGCCTCGGGGAATTCCTTCACCAGGGATACCTGGACGGCAATCGCTTTGCGAAATTGCTGCTCCGCTTCCGGCCAGTGTCCGATTTGCCGCTGGAATGCGCCAAGCTTGTCGTGGACCCGTGCCTCCGTGGCGGCGAAATCCGGAACCTCCGGGTGCTGGGCTACCAACTTTTCCAGCAGAACCAGTGCCTTGCCTAGGCGAGCTTCAATGGCCCGTTGGGCCTCGGGGGGAACCGGCGGTTGGGGGAGATGGATGCGCGCGTACGCCTCGCTGAGATCGTAGGCGTAATCGGGATTGGCCGGGACATCCCTGACGAGGCCCTCCAGAATCGCGATGGCCCTTTCAGCGCCTCCTTTACGTTCCTCGCCTTTGGCCTCGCCCCCTGCCGCGCCCTCAAGGTAACACAGCGCGAGTAGGTGCTGGTAATCCGGGTTGGCCGGTGCGGACGCCGTCAAGGCCTTCAGCGTTTCCATCGCCCGGCTCATGCTCTCGCTCAATTCGCGAGGAACGCGACCGGGACCAGCCTCCCGGCGCTGGTCCCCGCCAGGGAGAGGGTGCTCCTCTGTGCCAAGGAAGTAGCACGTGCGAGCAAGCTCAAAGCGCAGCGCCGACGAGGCACTCGGCAAGGCGGCCTCACTCTCCAACAGTGCCAACGCCGCCAGATGAGCTTCTCGTGCCTCGGCTGTCTTTCGCTGCGAGCTGTACAGTCGGCCCAGCGCATTCTGCACCTGCGCCAGTTTCAGTTTGAGCGCCGGATCCTCGGGCGAGGCGGCACGTAGCTGCTGGTAAAGATCGATCGCGCGGCGATAGGCTTTGGCCGCTTCATCGAGTTGTCCCAGCCGCTGCCGAATGGCCCCCACACGCCCGTTGGCTTCAGCGGCTCCCGTACGGAGCTTTTCATCGTTGCCCGTCTGCTGGGCCAGCCGGTCGTAGAAGGGCAGCATCTCCTCCAGCAGTGCAGCGGCTTCCTTCGACACCGTTGGCGGCGTCGGGAGAGCTGTAACTTCACCACTGCTGCCGTCTGCAGAAAGGTGCGGCATGGTCCGCACTCGACTCGGGGAAAAGCGTTCGAACATCCGGTCGAGCGCCTCCATGGCCAGCCCGGCGCTGGCTTCCGCCTTGAGGCGTTCCTGCTCTTCCCCCTGCAACGCCCGCTTGGTGCGCACGTAGCCGACCGAGGCAACCACCGCCACCATCACGAGCAGGAACAACGTCGTCCCCGTGAGGGCTGCGAGGCTCCGGTTGCGGCGGCACCAGCGGACCGCCCGCTCGATCGCGCTCACTCGCCTGGCGTGGATGGGGCGGTCTTCGAGAAAGCAGCGGAGATCTTCGGCCATCGCTGCCGCCGACGCGTAGCGCTGAGCGGCGTCGTGGCTCACGGCTTTGAGGATGATTGTCTCAAGGTCCCGCGGAGCACCCAGGCGCGCGGCGCCACTGGGGGGCGGTGGGCCCTCTCTGATCCGGCGGATGAGACGGCTCTGGTCCGTCTCTTCGTATGCCGGTCGTAGAGCCAGGAGCTCATAGAGCGTCAAACCAAGGCTGTAGATGTCGCTTTGGTGATTCCCTTCGCCTCGGAACTGCTCCGGGGCCATATACCGAAAAGTCCCCACAACATCGCGCGAGACCGACACGTCATCCGACTCTATCGCCTTCGCAAGCCCAAAGTCCGTCAGCAAGATACTGCTTTGGGCGTCGAGCAGCAGGTTGGCAGGCTTTATGTCGCGGTGCAGCACCCCCTGGTTATGCGCGTAGTCCAGCGCCTCAGCCGCTTGGAGGCCAATCCTCGCCACGCTTTGCCAGTAAGCACCTCCTAGCCGCCCATCTCCGCCGCCTTCCACCCCGGCGCCCAGCAACCGCCGCACGGCGGCCTCCGCCAGCGGATCTTTGGAATCAGCAGTGGCTGGCATGGCTCGCTCGGGCTGCGGCTTATCGCTCGGCTGGCCATTCAGCAGCTTCGCCAGCAAAGGAATGATGGCATCCAGGCCAACCCCCTCGACGAGCTGCATGACGTAGTAGTGAAATCCGTCCTGCTCACCCACGCCGAACACCGGCACGATATTCGTATGGTGCAGGCTCGCTGCGATGCGCGCTTCGCGCTCGAAGCGTTCCAGGTGCTTGTCATCCAGCAGCACCTGCCGCGGCAGGACCTTCACCGCCACCCGCCGCCCCAGCGACTCCTGCTCCGCCTCGAACACCACCCCCATGCCACCCCTGCCGATCTCGCGGATGAGCCGGAAGTCTCCCAGCCGCTCCAAACGTGCCGGGCCTAGCGTCGCCCGGCCGTCGCTTGATCGTCCCTGGCGTACTTTCAGCCGCTCCGTCGCCGCGATGGTGGGGAACAGCTCCCGGATTTCCTCCGCCCGCTCCGGATGCTGCGCGGCGTAGTCCTCAATGGAGGGCCGCTGCCCTTGCCGCAACCGCTCCATGAATTCAGCGGCCAGCACCTCCAACGGGTCGCGCTCGTCTTGGTTAGACATATGCGCGCAGTTCAAAATCCGAAACCCGAAATCCGAAACCCGAGGGAAATCCGAATACCGAAATCCGAATAAGCAGCCGTGTTGGCTCGCGCCGCATGGACTGGCCAGTCCCCCTTCGAGCTTCGGGTTTCGAGCTTCGGCCTTCCTTCGGTTCTCGGATTTCGAGCTTCGGATTTGATCACAGTCGCACCTCCGGCACCTGCGCCAGTATCTCCTTCAACCGCCGCAGCGCTCGGACATAACGAATGCTCGCCGCCTTCTGCTCGATGCCCAGCGCCTCGGCCACCTCACTGTTCGTCAGCTCCTCAAAATGGCGCAGCGCCAGCACTTCGCGATCAATCGGATCCATCCTTTCGATCGCCGCCTGCACGACGCCTAGCACATCGGCGCGGGCCGCCGCCCCGCTGGGCGAAGTGAAGATCCCTACCAACTGTATCGCCACCGACGCCGAAGTCGCCTGGGCGTAAGGCACGGCATCCACGCTCACCTCCCGGGCGGCGTCCCGTTTCTGCGCCCCGAGGTGTTGCCGGTGTAAGTCGATGAGCGTCTGGTTCACAATCATGCGCAGCCATATGAACGGCGACGTGGCGGGACTCTCGGCGTAATGCTTCAGGCGCTGGCTCGCGGCCAGGAACGCCTCCTGCAACACATCCTCGGGCCCCAAGCGGCCCCGCAGCGGCTCCGCGAGCCGAAACTCTATGACCCGCCACAGCCGCTCCCGCTCGCGCGAAAACAGCTCCGCCAACGCCTGCGTATTCCCGCCTCGCAGCCGCCGTTCAAGGTCATCGGTCCTGACGCTGGAGTCGCCGGTCATCGCACTGCGCTATAATAGTGGAACGCAAAAGGCACACGCCTTTCTACCGTAATTTACCTCAGCAGGCACCATATTCTTCGCCGCCGTCTGCGGCTGGCTCACCGGCGATGACCAATCTCCCTTCGCGGCGAAGCCAACTGTTAATGCCCTGTAGAAACTGGCCACCGTTTGCCGTTCCACCCCTCGGCACACAAACGACACTCGAACATGAAACGGATACTTCTGACGGTGGGGCTGGCTATCCAAGCCAGCCTCGCCTGTTGCTCGCTGCAGGCTTACGAAGCTTTGCAAGGGCCGACTGAGCTGCTGTATTGGGACAAAACGAGCGCCTACCCCGGTTACACCTGGTTTGGCGTGCGCGGCACGACCTACCTCCTGGATATGGAGGGGCGGGTGGCCCACACCTGGCCCATCGGCACCAACCCCCACGTCCTGACCAACGGCAACGTCCTCGACGCCTCCAAAGACGACCCCAGCGGGTTCGGCGGCCTCACCGAGGTGGATTGGAACGGGTCAAACGTCTGGTCCTACACCGAAACCCGCACCAACTACGTCCCACACCACGACTTCCTCCGCATCTTCAACCCGAAGCTGAACGCCTTCACCACGCTCTACATCGCCAACAAGACGGTCAGCTCCAACCAGTGCATCGCCGCCGGCTGCGACCCCGCCAACGGGCGCAACTACACCAACGCCCAGATGGACGCCATCGTCGAGGTGGACATGTCCGGCACCATCGTCTGGGAGTGGTGGTTCTTCGACCACGTGATCCAGGACTTCGATGCCAGCAAGTCCAACTACGTCGGCAGCGGTAAGACCATCGCCGACTACCCAGGGCGCCTGAACGTGAACATCCCGGGCCTGCCCGTGCAGCGCGACTGGCTGCACTGCAACTCGATTGATTACAACCAGGCGCTGGACCAGATCGTCATCAACTCCGTGCGGGGCGAGTTCTACGTCATTGACCACGGCAACACCTTCGTTGCCGGCAGTCCCTCCAATAGCATCGCACTCGCCGCCAGTCCTGCAGGCGACTTCCTGTATCGCTTCGGCGATCCCGCCCGCTACAGCCAGGGCAGCCCGCCGTCCATCCTCGCCAACTGGACCGTCTCCACCACCGGCAACAAGCAGATCGGCGGCGCCCATCACGCAAGCTGGATTCCCCCAGGGCTGCCCGGAGCCGGTCGCCTGCTGGTCTTCAACAACGCCCAGAACCTGTTCGAGCACACCCAGGGTTCGTATGTGTTCGAGATCAACCCCTTCCTGAATGCGCTTACCAACGACACGGGGGCCTACGTGAATCCGCCGAACGCCGGCTACGACACCTGGCTGCCCCCCTCCGCAACCTCGGGCAAGAACTCGAAGCTCATGTCGAAGCAGATAGTCTGGAGCTACTCCTCCAAGGCCAGCCACGGCATGTTCAGCCATATTGGCAGTGGCGCCCAGCGGCTCCCCAACGGCAATACGCTCATTTGCTCCGATACCGAGGGGCACATCATCGAAGTCACACCCGCAGGCGACGCGGTCTGGGAATACATCAACCCGGTTACCTCCGATGGCATCCTCAAGTTCAAGCGGGATAACTGGCCGATGTACAACTCCATCTTCCGCGCGTTCCGCATCGGCACCAACGACCCCGTTCTGGCGGGCCGCACCTTGACCGCAGCCGGCACCATTACCGGACGCGCGCCTTCGTATCATTCGCCCTAAGCCACCGACACCCATGAAACCTCAAACGATAAGGCGAAACATGAAAGACGCTTTCCACCTAGTCATCTCGGCGGCGGTTCTGTTCGTGAGTTCGGTCACGCTCCACGCCTACGAGCGGCTCCAGGGGCCGACCGAGGTGCTCTATTGGAACAAGACCACCACCTACTCCGGTTACACGTTCTTTGGCGTACGCAGCAATGCCTACCTCATCAACATGGAAGGCCGCGTAGTCCATACCTGGCCAGTCGGCATCAACCCACACCTGCTCACCAACGGCAACGTCCTCGATGCCGCGAGCGGCGACGTTAGTGGCTTCCCTGTGCTCAAGGAGGTGGACTGGAACGGCAGCACCGTCTGGCAATACACGGAAGCGCGTACCAACTACACCCCGCACCACGACTTCCTGCGCATCTACAATCCGAAGCTCGGCACCAATACGACTCTCTACATCGCGGCCAAAACCATCTCTTCGAACGCCTGCGTCGCCGCCGGCTGCAACCCCGCCAACGGCCCTTACACCAACGCCCAGGTGGACGCGATCGTGGAGGTGGACATGTCCGGCAGCGTAGTCTGGGAATGGTGCTTCTTCGACCACGGCATCCAGGACTTTGATGCGAGCAAATCCAACTACGTCGGCGTGGGCAAGAGCATCTCCAACTACCCGGGCCGGTTGAACCTGAATCTGCCGGGCCGCCCCCTGACCAACGACTGGTTGCACTGCAACTCGATTGACTACAACCAGTCACTCGACCAGATCGTGATCAACGCCGCGGGCGGCGAGTTCTACGTCATTGACCACGGCAACACGTTCATCGCCGGCAACCCGGCGGCCAGCATCGCCCTGGCCGCCAGCACCAACGGTGACTTCCTCTACCGCTTTGGCGACCCGGCCCGCTACAGCCAGGGCAATCCGCCGTCCATCAACCAGAACTGGACGACCTCCACCACGGGCAATAAGCAGATCGGCGCCTCCAGCCACGCGCAGTGGATCGCTCCCGGCCTGCCCGGCGCGGGCCATTTCCTGGTGTACAACAACGGCGGCGACTTGTTCGAAACGACGCCGCAATCCTACGTCTTCGAAGTCAACGGTTACCTCAATGCCAGCACCAACGACACCGGCGCCTATGTCAATCCGCCCACCGC
The DNA here is from genome assembly GCA_964625855.1 of uncultured Verrucomicrobiota bacterium. Lineage (GTDB taxonomy): Bacteria > Verrucomicrobiota > Verrucomicrobiia > Limisphaerales > UBA8199 > JAPLUA01. The sequence continues at coordinate 56,506 of CAZVFC010000036.1, forward strand.
CGGTTACTACAGTTGGAGCGCTCCGGGCCATGACACCGACAAACGCACCAAGTCCATGTCGCGCCAGATCGCCTGGATGTATTACTCCATGGCCAACCAGGGCATGTTCAGCCATCTCGACTCCAGCGTGCAGCGCCTGCCGAACGGCAACACGCTGATCTGCGATTCCACCGAAGGCCACATCTTCGAAGTCACCGCCACGGGCGACGCGGCGTGGGAATACATCAGCCCCGTCACCGCTGATGGCATCATCACCTATAAGCGGGACTCCTGGCCGATGCAAAATGCCGTATTCCGCGCCTACCGCTTCGCCACCAACCATCCCGCTTTCACAGGCCGCACATTGGTCGCGGGCAGCACCATCAGCGGCAGCACCCCCTCCTACATCTCCGCGCCATCCCTCACCGGCACCGCGATCAACCCTGCCGCTCCCACAGCCTCCACGAGTGTCTGGGTAACCACGCTAATCACCAACAGCCGCATCGTCGCCTCGGCCACGCTGGCATATGTCGTCGGCAGCAGCACCACCACCGTCACGATGCTCGACGACGGGGCGCACCAGGACGGCGCAGCGGGTGACGGGACTTACGGAGGCCAAATTCCTGCGCTTCCCGCCGGCACGCTCGTGCGCTACTACGTCTCCGCCCAGGACGACTTCGGCAACATCGGGATCGATCCTCTGGGAGCGCCCGCCACGACCTTCTCTTACACGGTGCAGGGCGGAGGCTCCAACCTGCCGCCAGTCATCACCGCGGTGAGCAACACGGCGCCGGTCAGTGGCAGCGCAGTCTGGGTGACCGCCCGCGCCACCGACGACGTCGCGGTGGCGTCAGTCACGCTTGCCTACAGCACCGGCGCCACCACTAGCGCGACCAACACGGTTTTCCTTGAGACCATGGCCACCAACGCTGTTAAACCCTGGACCGGCACAGGCTGCGACAACTCCTGGACGGTCACCGGCACCGCCTTCGAGCAGCGGGGAGGAGCGAATTACGGCAGCGGCAACACCAATGGCCTGGAATTCAAAGGCGGCACGACCAACCTCGCGGACAGCATGATCACCACCGCGCAGGGCATCGATGCCCGGGGCACCAGCGGCACGCTGAGCTTTTACATCCTGGGCAGCGGGCTGAGCGGCACGGCCGGCTGGACCCTGCAGCTCAACCCGGGCAGCGGCTTTACCACGCGGTTGAGCGAACTCACCGGCACCAGTCACTCATGGCAAGCATACTCCTACAGCCTGCTGCCGGGCGACCTCGTCAGCAACCTGGTCTTCCGGTTCCAGTTCCAGGGCGGCGCCTCGACTAACCGCGTGGACCTGGACCAGATCACCCTGAAGGTGGTGGGGAGCGACGGACTGAGTTGGACCAACGTCGCCATGCTGGATGATGCCGCCCACCAGGACGGTGCGGCCGGCGACGGCGTTTATGGCGCTCAGATCCCTGCCTTTTCAGCAGGCACAACGGTAAGCTACTACGTGACGGCTGCCGACGGCGCAGGCCTTGCCGCCAACAACCCCACAAACGCACCCGGCACAGCGTATTCCTACACGCTCACCAACAGCACCACGAACCTCATTGACTACAACGTCCTGCTCGGACGCCCCACGGACCACTCCATCGCCATAAGCATCCTTTCGAGCAACAACCTGGAGGCGTATATCGCCTACGGCACGCTGGTCGGCGTTTACAGCAGCCAGACCGTCACTAACACCATCGCTGCCGGCGTGCCGACTGTGATCACGCTCGATGGGTTGGCCGCCGGCCAGCAATACTACTATCGTCTCTACTCCCGGCTCTCCGGCGGCGGGACTTTCAGCGCCGCTGCCGACCGCCCGTTCCACACCCAGCGCACTTCCGCCGACAGCTTCAGCTTCGTCATCGAGGCCGATCCGCATTACCTGGATAACGAACCCGCCGTCTGGCAGCGCGCCCTCACCAACATGCTGGCGGACAACCCCGATTTCCTCATTGATTTGGGCGACACGTTCATGGGCGAGAAGTACTACAAGACCAACAGCTACACCCTTTCCCAGCCCGGGATATACGAGGCCTGCAAAAACGTGCGCGACCAGTTCTTCGGCCTCGCGGGTCACTCGCTCCCGCTGTTCCTGGTCAACGGCAACCATGACCCGGAATTGGGCTGGCTGCTGAGCAGTTCCCTCCCCACCAATAACAGCGCCGTCTGGGGCGATCAGGCACGGGAATACTACTACCCGTGCCCCAACCCGGACGCGTTCTACAGCGGCAGCACCAATGCCGATCCGTACCTGAGCGGCGGCGTGCGGAACGGCTACTACGCGTTTGAATGGGGCAGCGCCCTGTTCGTCATCCTCGACAATTTCTGGTACACCTCTCAGGGCGGGCCTAAGGGCACGGACCCCTGGGGCTGGACGCTCGGCACAGAGCAATATCAGTGGCTCAAACGCACGCTGGAGACCAGCTCCGCCAGGTTCAAGTTCGTCTTCGCTCATCACCTGGTGGGCGGAGGTGACGAAATGGAGGCGCGCGGCGGGTTGGCCTATGCGCCCTACTTCGAGTGGGGTGGCTATAACACCAACGGCACCTGGGGCTTCGATACCCATCGCCCCGGCTGGGCCATGCCGATCCAGAGCCTGCTCCTTTCCAACAAGGTGAACGCCGTCTTCCACGGCCACGACCATCTCTTTGCCAAGGAGAACCTCGACGCCGATGGCGATGGCGTCACCGACCTGGTTTACCAGGAGTGTCCGCAGCCCAGCCGCACGAACTACAACAATACGGGCACCGCCACAAAGTACGGCTACACCAACGGCGTGGTGCAGGGTAATTCGGGTTACTTGCGGGTGCAGGTGACTCCTGCCAACGCAACAGTGGATTACGTGCGCGTCTATTTGCCTGCGGACGAGGGGACCGGCCAAACCAATCGCATGGTCACCTACAGCTACACCTTCAACGCGGCTACATCCTCTATACCCGTAACGCCCTTTGCCGGTTCGATTGTCCTGGGCTGCCCTACCGACCATTCCATCGCCGCCAATGTGCTCGCCAGCAACGCTGTGCAGCTTTACCTGGAATACGGCACGTCGTCCGGCTCGTATCCCAGCCAGACGCCGGCCACCAACCTTGCCGCCGGAGCACCGCTCGAGGTTCTGCTAAGCCCGCTGGCCGGCAATACGCGCTACTACTACCGCCTGCGCTACCAAGGCGCCGGCGACACCAACTACCTGGCGGACACGGAGCATACCTTCATCACCCAACGTCCTTCGGGCAGCACGTTCACCTTCTCCATTCAGGGCGATTCTCACCCCGAGCGCGTTAACACGATGTTCGACTCCACCCTCTACACGCGCACGCTGCTCACAGCCGCGGCCGACCAGCCGGATTTCTACCTCACCATCGGCGATGATTTCAGCGTGGATCTGATCCCCACCAACCTGATTAACAACTCCCTCGTCACGGCCCGTTACACGCTCCAACGCCCCTGGCTGGGGCTGATAGGCCACTCCGCGCCGCTTTTCCTGGTCAACGGCAACCACGAGCAGGCCGCGCTTTACCTAACCAACGGCACACCCGACAGCGTCGCCGTCTGGGCCCACAACGCCCGCAACTACTACTACCCGCAACCTGCCCCCGACAGCTTCTACTCGGGCAACACCAACCCCGTGCCCTACATCGGCCTGCTCCGCAACTACTATGCCTGGACCTGGGGCGACGCCTTGTTCGTCACTATTGATCCTTACTGGGGCAGCCCCACCTGCGTGGACAACAACTATTGGACCGGCGTGAAGCGCACAAATCTCTGGGAGATCACCCACGGCGATGCCCAATACGAATGGCTCAAGCAGACCCTCGAACAGAGCACCGCCAAGTACAAGTTCGTCTTTGCGCACCATGTGCTCGGGACCGGCCGCGGCGGCACGGATGATGCCGGGTTGTATGAATGGGGCGGCCAGAACGGTAACGGCTCCTGGGGCTTCGCCACCAACCGGCCCGCCTGGAGCGCTCCGCTCCATCAACTGATGGTCGCCAATAATGTCACAGCCTTCATTCAGGGCCACGACCACATCTGGGTGCAACAGCAGCTCGAAGGGGTGACTTACCAGACACTGCCCAATCCGGCGGACCCTAACTACGCGCTCATCAACGACGACGCCTTTGCCACCGGTGTGAAGCTGCCCAACAGCGGCTACACACGGTTCACTGTGGCTCCCGCGGGCGTGAAAGTGGACTATGTCCGCACATTCCTACCCGCCGATGAAGGAGCGGGTCAGACCAACGGCATGGTCGCCTATAGCTACATCATCCTGCCGTTGACCGTAACCGGAACAACCAACTCGGTCGCCCTCCCGGTTCAACCGGTCTGGGTGACCTCCGCCGTCACCGGTGGCACCAACATCTCCCAAGTGATCCTGTCGTACATCATCGCCGGTACCACGAACACCGTCGCCATGCTGGACGACGGATTGCACCAGGACGGCGCGGCCGGAAATGGCGTCTATGGTGCCCAGATCCCGGGCTTCGTGCCCGGCACCGCCGTGCAGTATTTCGTGCGCGCGCAGGATGCCGCCGGTCGCCAGGTCACCGCCCCCTCCGGCGCTCCCTACAACACCAATCTGTTCAGCTACGTAGTGTCAGCAGCAGTGAACACCGCGCCCACCCTCGACCAGCAACTGGATCGCACAGTCAACCCCGGCTACATCCTGCTGGTCACGAACATTGCCCACGATGCTGATGTGCTCGCACAGACGCTGACGTTCAGCCTCTTGAATCCGCCCGCGAACGCCGGGATCAACGCCACCAGCGGCGTGGTGACCTTCGCACCGACGCTGGCGCAGTTCGGTTCGACCAATACCATCACGGTGGTTGTGACCGACAGCGGCACCCCGCCGCTCAGCGCGACGAACTCGTTCAAGGCCCTCGTGATCGCCAACACCGCGCCGGTGCTTGCCGCCGTTGCCAACCGCACGATTAACCCCGGCGACACGCTCATGATCACCAACTCCGCCACGGATGCCGAGTCGCCGCCGCAGGCGCTCACCTACGGCCTCGCCATCGCACCGGCGAGTGCCGCCATCAACGCCACCAATGGTCTGCTCACCTGGATCACCACGCCAGGCGACGCGGGCACGACCAACTATTTTACGGTGATTGTTTCCGACAACGGCGTCCCCAGCCTCATGGCGGCGCGCAACTTCGCCGTCTTCGTCACCGCCCCTGCCCCGACGACCAATACCGCCTGGAGCATGCTGAAGCTCCCAGACACCGGCCAGACCAACCGCTACACGTCCACGTTTGGGCAGGACGCCGATTACACCATCAACCCGCCTTCCTTTACCGACAATGGCGATGGAACGGTATCCGACGACGTCACCGGCCTGATCTGGCAGAAGGCCGATGGCGGTGAGATGACCTGGTCCAATGCCGTCCTCTACGCGCAGACGAACCGGGTCGGCGGTCAAAGCGACTGGCGGCTGCCAACCAGCCACGAAGCGTTCAGCATCCTCAACCACGGCAAGGTTAACCCCGCGCTGGACACGAACTTCTTCACGCTCTCCACGGCGCAATACTGGTGGACGGCCGATAACCAGCTTGGAGACAGCTCCCGTGTTTGGGCCATCAACGCCGGCGGCGGCATCGGAGCGCATCGGCAGACCGAAACGATCAGCGCCGGCGGTACGAACCGCTACCACGTCCGCTGCGTCCGGGGCACGGCAGCCGCCACCACCTGGACCGCCATCCCCGGCCCTTATTCCAGCGCGGGTGCCTACGCCCAATACCAGGATACAAATGCCTCGCTGCGAGCGACGAAGCTCTACCGCCTGCATTATGCCGGCTCGAACGGCATTCCAGCCTCCCAGCCGCAGTTGGTGATCCGCAGGGAAGCCTCCAGCGTGGGGCTTTACTGGCCAACCAATGCCGGCAACTTCACCCTCGAATCCACCACGCGCCTTGTTCCGGCGGATTCCACCACTGCCGGCTTCAGCCCCAGCCACCATTTCGCCGACAATGGCAACGGCACGATTACCGACCTCGATACCGGCCTGACGTGGCAACAGGCAGAAACGGGTTCCGCTCTGAATTGGGAAGCCGCGCTACAGTATGCCGAGGCGCTCTCCCTCGGGGGCTATAGCGATTGGCGCTTGCCGAACATCAAAGAGCTGCAATCCATTAACGACGACAGCCGGGCCAATCCTTCCCTGGACACCACCTACTTCGTCGGCGCGAACTCCTCCCGCCGCTGGTCTTCGACGACCGTGGTGAACCTGACCAACCGTGCCTGGTATGTGGACTTCCAACTCGGCCTCGCCGGCTACGAGGACAAGCTCACCAACTACTTCGTCCGCTGTGTGCGCGGCGGATTGGCCAACTCGCCGCCGCCCGCCGCCGACGGCTTCACCCCGCAGTTCGCCTTGATCCCGGCCGGGATGTACCAGATGGGCGACCACTTCGGGTTCGTGGACCCACAGCATCCGAGCGACGAGGTGCCGCTCCATAACGTGTATGTGGACTCGTTCTACATGGAAACCACCCTCCTCACCTGCCTGGAGTATGTGCAGTTCCTCAACTCCGCCCTGGCCCAAGGGTCAGTGGAAGTCCGGTCCAACTGCGTCTACGGCGTCGGCGGCACAAACATTTACTGCGACACCTACGGGTCCGATACCAACAGCCGCGTCCAGTGGACCGGCACCGCCTTCATCATTCGCGACAGCCGCGATCTGCATCCCATCACGGGCGTGCGCTGGTTCGGCGCCCTCGCCTACTGCAACTGGGCCAGCGCCCGCGATGGCTACGCGCCCTGCTACAACCTCGCCACCGGTGATTGCGTGCTCACCAACAACGGCTACCGCCTGCCGACTGAGGCCGAGTGGGAATACGCCGCGCGCGGCGGGCTCTACAATCCCTACGGCATGTTCCCGTGGGGCAGCGACACCAACGCCGATGGCACGCTGGCGAACTGGGCGGGCACAACCAATCCCTTCGCTGCCGGCCCGTACCCGTGGACCACGCCGGTTGGCTTCTACAACGGTTCCCTCCAATACAAGACTAATTTCAATTGGCCCGGCGCCAGCGCCACCTACCAGACCCGGAACAATGCCAACGGTTTCGGGCTATATGACATGTCCGGCAACGTCTGGGAGTGGGTAAACGACTGGTACTCCACGGATTACTACACCAACTGTATCCTGAACAATGTCATCACCAATCCGCCCGGACCGTTGACGGGTTCGCCGATGCCGGACGGCAGGCCCTATCGCGGCCTGCGCGGCGGCAACTGGTTTAACGGACAGGACCAGTACGGTCATGCGCGTGTGGCCAATCGCGACCCCTCGTATTACCGCGGCCCTGGCGACCCCAACGGCCCCTGGTTCCATGTCGGATTCCGGGTGATGCGACGCGGCTATACCAGCGTCGTGGCCTCCGGCGCCACCCTCACCAATCTTGCCTCCGGCCTCCACTTCACCGAAGGCCCGGCGGCCGATGCCGCCGGCAACGTCTTCTTCTCGGACATCCCCTTTGACACCATCTACGAGTGGTCAACCGCCGGCCAGCTTTCTGTCTTCCGCACCAACTCCGGCGGCGCCAACGGACTGGCCTTCGATGCCGCCGGCAACCTGCTGGCCTGCGAAGGCGACAACGGCCGCATCGCTTCCATCACTCCCCAGGGAAGCGTCAGCGTGCTCGTCAGCAACTACGCCGGCCTGCGCTTCAACGAGCCCAACGATCTCTGGGTTGATCCGGCCGGTGGGGTCTATTTCAGCGACCCGGTTTACTTCGGCCATCCGGTCGTGCAGGGCGGCGAGCATGTCTATTATCTCTCGCCGGACCGTGCCACCATTTCCCGCGTTGTCACCGACATGGTTCGCCCCAACGGCCTTGTGGGCACACCCGATGGCAAGACCTTGTATATCGCCGACTGGGGCGCCACCAACGTCTTCCGCTACAGCGTCAATTCCAATGGCACGCTTACCGGCAAGACTCTCTTCGCCCATGTCCGCTGTGACGGCATGACCCTCGACGCCGAGGGCAATCTCTACCTGTGCGAGAACGCTGTTCTGGTTTACGACTCCGCCGGGAGCCGGGTCGAGCAGATCGCCGTGCCCGAGCGGCCGACCAACGTGGGATTCGGCGGTAGCGATCGCAAGACCCTGTTCATCACCACGGACGCCGGATCGCTCTACTCCCTTCGGATGCGGGTTCGGGGTGTGGCCGGCGGCTCGTCCACCACCAATCTGCCCCCGGTTATCACCAGCGCTACCCTCACCCCCGCCGCGCCGACCACCAACGACACCGCCTGGGTCACCGCCCGCGTCACGGACGACCTCGCTGTGACCAACGTCACCCTGGCCTACAGCAACGGCGCCGGCGGCGGCGCCACCCAAACCAACACGGTGTTCCTGGAAACGATGGCCACCAATAGCAGCAAACCCTGGACAGGTGCCGGCTGCCTCAACGCCTGGACCGTGACTGGGACTGCGTTTGAGCAGCGCGGCGGCGCCAACTATGGCAGCGGCAACACCAACGGGCTGGAATTCAAAGGCGGCACCACGAACCTGACGGATAACATGATCGCCACCACCGGTTCCGTGGACGCGCGGGGCAATTCGGGCTTTGTCGAGTTCTGGATGCAGACGCTGACCATCAGCAACCAACACGGCAATGCGGGTTGGACCTTCCAACTCGACTGCGGCAGCGGTTACGTGACGCGTCTGAGCGAACTCACCAGCACCAGCCACGGGTGGACGCTTTATCACTACGACCTGCAGGCCGCCGAGCTGGTCGCCACTCTGAAGCTGCGCTTCCAGTTCCGTGGCGGCAGCACGGAAAGCCGCATGGACCTCGACCAGATCTCCGTGAAAGTGATCACGGGCGGCGGCGCTGGCTACACCAACGTTGTCATGCTCGACGACGGCGCACATCAGGATGGTTCGGCGGGCGATCGTATCTACGGCGCGCCGATCCCCGCGCTCCCGCTGGGCACCACCGTGAACTATTACCTCACCGCCACAGATAGCGGGGGGCTCACCGCAAAGTATCCCACTAACGCTTCTGTCTCCACCCTCTCCTATATCGTGCAAGGCGGCCCGCCCGACACCAACTTGGCCCAGACCGTCGGCTTGTTCCTGAACACCTCCAACGCCTGGCCCGGCTACACGCTGATGGCCCCGATGCATCACACCAACACTTACCTGATCAACAACGCCGGCCAGGTCGTGCACATGTGGACCAGCACCTACGAGCCCGGCCGCAGCGCCTATCTCATGACCAACGGGCACATGTTCCGCGCCGGCATGGTCAAGCAGGGCGGTCCGTCCACCGGCGGCGGCGAAGGCGGGCGCATCGAGGAATATGATTGGGACGGCAACCTTGTCTGGGCCATTGACTACTTCAGCCCCACCTACATCCACCACCACGACTTCAAGGTCCTGCCCAACGGCAACGTCCTCCTGCTCGTGGCCGAGAAGAAGACTCTGGCGGAGGTCATTGCCGCCGGCTTCAACACGAACCTGCTGGATGCCAGCATCTTCACTCAGGGCTACATGCTGCCCGATTGCCTGGTCGAGGTGACCCCCACTCGGCCCTATGGCGGCACCGTTGTTTGGGAATGGCACCTATGGGATCACATGATCCAGGACTACGATCCCGCCAGGAACAACTACGGCGTCGTGGCCGACCATCCCGAACTCATTGACGTCAACGGCACCGGCATGAGGATTCCGCAGTTCTGGAACCACGTGAACGGCATTGATCACAACGCCCAGCTCGACCAGGTCATCCTCAGCATCCGCGGCAACAGCGAGCTGTTTGTCATTGATCGCCAGCTTACCACCGCCCAGGCCGCGGGCCACACCGGCGGACGCTACAACAAGGGCGGCGACATCCTTTACCGCTGGGGCAATCCGGCCCAATACAACCGCGGCACGGGTGGCAACCAGCAACTCTACCAACAGCACCACACCCACTGGATCGAGACCAACTGCCCCGGCGCCGGCAACATCCTGATCTTCAACAATGGCATCGGCCGCGGTTACTCGGCCATCAACGAAATCGTGCCGCCGGTGGACGCCGCCGGGACCTACAGCATTTCGTCCGGCGCTGCGTTCGGCCCAACCTCGCCCGTCTGGACCTACGTCAGCACCCCCGCCACCAACTTCTACTCCGCCGAAATCTCTGGCGCCCAGCGTCTGCCCAACGGCAACACCCTCATCTGCGAAGGCATCAAAGGCAACCTCTTCGAAGTCACGGGCGCCGGTCAGACCGTCTGGCGTTACATGTGCCCTGTCACCACCACGATCATGACCCAGGGCGACGCCATCCCCATTGACCCGGCCCGCACCGACCAGTTCATGAACGCCGTGTTTCGCGTCACGCGCTACCCGACCGACTTCGTCGGCCTGCTCGGGCGGGATCTGACCCCGCAAGGCACGATTGAAATTCCGCAGAATCAAACACTCGAGATGGTCTCCATCGAGCGGACGCCGGGCTACGCGCAATTCGCCTGGTCCAGCCTGCCCTCGCGGAAGTACTCGGTGCTCTACAAAGCCACCCTCACCGCCCCCGCCTGGACCAGCATCGCCACCAACCCAAGCATCGGCACGCTGACCTACTTCACCGAAACCAACCCCACCCACCTGGCCCAACCCCAGGGCTTCTACCGCGTCACCCTTTTGCCTTAAGTCGCGTGTAGAAATCTCCGTCGGAATTCCGTTTATACACTCGGAATGATGACACGACCTGGTTTCTGGAAGTCAGATTTGGCGCTCGCCGGCGCTATGGCCCTTGCCCTTATCGCCTCCCTGGCGCAGGACAGGCTCCCGGGCTTTGCCCTGATTCCCGCCGCCACCTTCGAGATGGGCGACCACCACGGCTTCGTGGACCCGAAGCACGGAGGCGATGAAACCCCGATCCACACCGTGCGGTTGGATGCCTTCTACATGGGCATCTATGCCGTCACGACCAGGGAGTATTGCGAATTCCTGAACTCCGCTTTGGCAGCGAAGCAGCTCGAAGTCCGCAACGGCGCAATCTATCTCGTCGGCGGAAGAGACATGCTGTGTGAAACGCGCGCCATGTCGCCCTTCAGCCGGATTGGCTGGGACGGCAGGGCCTTCTCAGTGCTCGACCGGAAGGAGAACCATCCCATTGTCTGCATCCGCTGGCCCGGCGCGCCGGCTTACTGCAACTGGTTGAGCGCGCAGAAGGGCAAGCCCCCTTGCTACAACACATCCACCTGGGATTGCGATTTCAACAAGAGCGGCTTCCGCCTGCCCACCGAGGCCGAGTGGGAATACGCAAGCCGCGGCGGCCTGCAAAAGCCCTATCGGAACTTCCCTTGGGGCGACGAGCCGGATGTGACGAAGGCGAATTGGCCGGAGTCAAAGCACCCGTTCCGCGTTGGTCCGCAGCCTTGGACCACGCCGGTCGGTTTCTTCAATGGGCAACTTCATCGCAAAACGGATTTCGGCTGGCCCGGCGCGGCGGAGACATTCCAAACCGCAAATGGCGCGAACGGTTACGGCCTTTATGACATGTCAGGCAACGTCTGGCAGTTCATCAACGATTGGTATGGGCGTGACTACTACGGCTACAGCCCCACGAACAATCCCGCCGGCCCGGCCAGCGGCAGTATCATGCCCGACGGCAAGCCGTATCGCGGCATGCGCGGCGGCAATTGGTATAACGGCGAGAACGGCCACGGTCGTGTGTCGAATCGCAATCCGTCCTACTTCCGCGGCCCGCAGGACCCGGATCATCCCTATTACCATCTCGGCTTCCGCGTCCTGCTCCCGGTGGACGCCGAGAGCCGTCCGGTGATCAAGCCAACACCGGTGCAGCAAGTCCGAGGTCGCGAAGGCGGGCCGGGTGGCGGCGGACGTCCTCCGCGCCCAGAGAGCCGTCCGCGTCAGGGCGGCGGCGGCCAGGGCGGTGGCCGCTCGCCGCGTTCCGTTGCGCAGCCTTCCAGCCCGAGCACATCAAGTGAGTCCGTCCGGAAACCCAATGGCACTTTCGTCTTGCGCAGTTCTGATGTCACCGACGGCAGTGCCTTGCCGGCGGAATTCACCGGAGATGGGGCCGCTGCCACGTTGCCGTTGGAGTGGAGCGTTGGGCCAGTTGGCACCAAGAGCTACGCGCTCATCATGCACCACGAAGCGCCGGACCAGACGAAGTGGTATTGGATTCTCTACAACATCCCCGCCGAAACCCACAGCCTGCCGAAGAACGTCAAAGGCGTGGGCATACTGGGAAACAACAGCGTCAACCGTCGGTGCGAATACGCCCCGCCGCATTCCAAAGGTCCGGGCGCCAAGACCTACATTTACACGGCCTATGCGTTGTCGGCGGCGTCAGAAATCACCGTCCCGCCGGCCGAGGTGAACCGGGAAGTTTTGCTCGCTGCCATGAAGGACAAAATCCTCGCCACCGCGGAACTCAGCGTGACCTACACCCGCCCGGAAGGGACCACCGAACGCGACGAACGCCCTGGCCCGGGCACAGACCGTTCCCAGAGTCGTCCAGCAAACGACCGCTGAGGCGAGTGTGACCAGGAACTTGATTCTCAAATGAACAACGCAACGCATCCCATGAAACGCCCGCTCAGCCAAGTCTTCGCTGTTCTGCTCGCCGCCAGCGCCATCCACTTCGCCGGCCTTGCCCTGGCGCAGGACCAACCCAACGACCGTCCTCGCCGGCCGGAAGGCCAAACGCAGGGCCAAGGTCGCGGCGGCCGCGGCGGGCGAGGTGGCGAGGGCGGCGGCCGGCGCGAGATGCCGGAAAACAAGACGCCCACTTCGCCCAACCCCGGCCAGACCGTCGGCCTGTTCCTGGACACCCCCAAGGCGTGCCCCGGCTACACTTTGTTCGCGCCCAAACACAACTTCGTGACCTATTTGATAAACAACGAGGGGCAGATTGTTCATTCCTGGACCAAGAGCAAATACGAACCCGGCCAGGTGGTCCATCTGCTGCCGAATGGCCACATGATTCGCTCCTGCATGCTCCGGGTGCAGGGTGGCACCGGCGGCGGGGAGGGCGGTCGCATCGAGGAATATGATTGGGAAGGCAACCTCGTCTGGGAGTTCGATCACGCCACCCGCGACTACCAGTTGCATCACGACCTCAAGCCGATGCCCAACGGAAACTTCCTCGCCCTCATGGTCGAGCGCAAAACACGCGAACAGGCGTTGGCGATGGGCTTCCAGCCGAATATGATGCGGGATGACTACCTGGTGCCCGACGCCATCGTTGAAATCCAACCCATCCGACCCAAAGGCGGCAAGATCGTCTGGGAATGGCACGTCTGGGATCATCTGATCCAGAACACCGATCAGACGAAGCCCAATTACGGCGATCCCGCCGCGCATCCGGAATTGGTGGATGTCGCCTGCAACGGCCGTGCCACGGCGGCGTTCTGGAACCACATGAATTCGCTCGATTACAATGCCAAGCTCGACCAGATCTCCATGAGCGTGCGCGGCTGCAACGAGATTTGGATCATCGACCACAGCACGACGACCAAGGAAGCCGCGGGCCACACCGGCGGCAAGCATGGCAAGGGCGGCGACCTCATTTATCGCTGGGGCAATCCGGCCGCCTACCAGCGCGGCACCCTCCAGGACAAGCAATTGGTCCAACAGCACGATGGCGTGTGGATTCCCGACGGCTATCCCGGCGCGGGTCACCTGACGATTTTCAACAACGGCTACGATCGCGGCTGGTCGAGCATCGAGGAAATCGTGCCGCCGATGGATGCCAATGGCCGCTACCTCCTCGAAGCGGGCAAGCCTTACGGCCCGGCCAAACCCGTCTGGAACTACGAAGCCAAGAACCGCACCGACTTCTTCTCGTCGGAAATCTCCGGGGCGCACCGATTGCCCAACGGCAACACGCTAATCTGCGCGGGCGTGGTCGGGCATCTGTTTGAAGTGACCCCAACCGGCGAGATGGTCTGGCAATACGTGAACCCGATGGTGCGCGGCGGGATTCTCGCGCAGGGCGAACTGCCGGGCAAAGACATGCGCGGCCACCTCTGGAACGCCGTCTTCAAAGTCCACCGCTACGCCCCGGACTACCCCGGTCTGGCAGGACGTGATCTGACACCAAAAGGCGTCGTCGAACAACCTGCCTCCATGAAAGGCAAGACCGGCCTTCATCTCATGACCGAAGCGCAACGCACCGATCGCGGCCCCGGCGGCGGTGGCCCAGGACGAGGTCGGGACGGACGAGGCGGCGGCAATCGCGGCGATCGGCCGCCGCGCGACGGACAACAATGATCCAGCCCCTGATTGCATGACGAATCTTCCTCCCGGAGTCATAGCTGCTCTCTTGGCCGCGGTTGCAGCCCATGCGGCGGATCCGCCCAACTTCGTCTTCATCCTCGGCGAAGGTCACGGTTGGAGCAGCACGTCGGTGCAGATGGACGATGCCGTGCCCGGTTCAAAGAGCACCTTCCTCCGCACGCCGAACTTGGAGAAGCTCGCGGCGGGCGGAATGCGGTTCGCTAACTTCTACGCGCCGTCGCCGCGCTGCACCCCGTCGCGCGCAGCGTTGCTCGCCGGCAAGAGCCCGGCGCAGTTGCACATGACCTTCATCAACGAGGGCAAACGCGACAGCGGCGACAATCCGAACGGCCGCGTGCTCGCGCCGTCGGCCTCCATGGAATTGCCGCCGCGCGAGACCACTCTCGCCGAGGTCCTGAAGCGCGCGGGATACGCGACGGCGCATTTCGGCAAGTGGCACATGGGGCACGCCAATCCGCGCGAGCACGGATTCGACGAGAACGACGGCGCAAACGGGAACGGCGGTCCGGACAACGTCGCCAACCCGCATCCCAAGCAACTCTACGCCATGACGGAACGCGGGCTGGACTTCATGGCGCGGCAGGTGAAGGCGGGCAAGCCGTTCTATTTACAGCTCTCGCACTACGCCGCGCGGCAGGGCGGGGATGCGCGACCGGAGACCATCGCCACCGTGAAAAGCTGGGGCGGCAGCCTGAGCGAGCGCGAACTTGCCGAAGCGGCGGCGGACCTCGACCTGGACATTGCATTCGGACAGGTCCTCAGAAAGCTCGACGACTTGGGCATCGCCACCAACACCTACGTCATCTTCACCACCGACCACGGCACGCCGGGGAAGAATCCGCCGCTCAGTGGCGGCAAAGGCACGGTGTCCGAAGGCGGCCTGCGCGTGCCGTTCATCGTCCGTGGACCGGGCATTCAGGCGGGCGCTTGCTCGCACGTCCGCGTGACTGGCGCAGACCTTTTGCCCACCATCGCAGACCTGGCTCAAGTCACCGAACTCCCGCCGAAGGGTGTGGAAGGCGGCAGCTTCGCCTCCGTTCTCACCCACGCGGGCAGCGGCGCAGTCAAACGTCCGCGCGAGGAGTTCGTCGTCCATTTCCCGCACTACGACAAGGATGCCATCGGCCCCGCGTCGGCGATCTACCTGGGCGACTTCAAGCTGGTCCGTGTGTATGAAACCGGCGCGTTGGAGCTGTTCAACCTCGCCAAAGACCCCGGCGAGCGGCACGACCTGGCAGCCCAAATGCCCGACAAGGCTAGGGAATTAAATCAACGTCTCACGGATTACCTCACCGCGGTCAACGCGCAGATGCCGAAACCCAACCCGGGCTACGACCCCTCCAAACCGACTGAAATGCGGCGCGGCGGGAAGCGGAAAGGGAAGTCATGATCTTCCGCAGCCTGCTCTTTCTGTTGTCTGCCTGCATTGCGGCCTACGCCGCGGACGATCAGCCTGCTCGCAAAGGCGGCTCGAGGAAGCCCGTTCAGGACTCCAGCCGCAGCGAGATTCCCGCACACCCCTTCGATGTAATTCTTGCCCGCCCGACCACGAGCACGATCACTGTCAGCGTGCTATGCAACACGGACACCGACGGCTGGATTGCTTATGGAAAGCAGCCCGCAAAGCTTTCCTCCCGCACTCCTAGCCATGCCTTCAAACAGGGTCAGCCGGAGACCCTCTTGGTGAGCGGACTGGATGCCGATACGCGCTACTTCTACCAGTTCCGCGCTGCGCTCACCAACACCCCCGAGTTCACCTTCCGCACCGCCCGTCCCCCCGGCAGCACCTTCACGTTCACAGTCACCGCCGACTCGCACCTGGACGAGCACACGGACGTTCTGGTGTATCAACGCACCCTGGCAAACGCTTTATCCAACGCGCCGGATTTCCACATAGACCTGGGTGATACCTTCATGACCGAGAAGCACACCAGTCGCGCAGCCGCCTTGCGCCAATACATCGCCCAGCGCTACTACTTTGGCCAGCTTTGCCATTCGGCGCCGCTGTTCCTTGTGCTCGGCAATCACGACGGCGAGAGCCCGCGCGGGCGCGGAGATGACACCGACAGCCTGGCGGTCTGGGCCAACCTGACGCGCAAACTCTACTTCCAGAACCCTGTCCCTGGCGGCTTTTACTCGGGAAATACTGTGAAGCACCCGGAGGCTGGCCTCTTGCAAGATTACTACGCTTGGACCTGGGGCGACGCGCTCTTTGTCGTGCTCGACCCCTACTGGTTCCCGCAGGCAGCACGTGGCCAGCGGAATAACTGGAGACGCTCGCTCGGCTCCGAGCAATACCAGTGGCTCAAGCGCACGCTGGAAGCCAGCCAGTCACGCTTCAAGTTCGTCTTCATCCATCAACTCGTAGGCGGCCTGGACGAGCAGGGCCGCGGTGGCGCGGAGGCGGCATCCCTCTATGAATGGGGCGGCCACAATGCCGACGGGGGTGACGGCTTCAGCGCTAACCGCCCCGGCTGGTCGAGCCCCATCCATCAACTCCTGCTTCAGAACAAGGTCAACATCGTCTTCCACGGCCACGACCATCTCTATGCCAAGCAGGATGCAGATGGCATCGTCTATCAGGAAGTCCCGCAGCCGGGCTTCCCCGGCAACAACAGGTCGCGCCCCTCCCCAACAGAAGAGAGCTACCGCAGCGGCACCATTCTCGCCAGCTCCGGCTGCCTGCGCGTGAAAGTGTCCTCCCAGGAAGCCACGGTGGAATATGTCAAAACCGCCCCACCAAACACCAGCGCCTCGGCTTCAGAAGGCATCGCACACCGTTACACCGTCCGTTCAAACTGAACGGCAGGCGGCAGCACTCCAGTTTGCCAGGATGAAAATCTGAGGCATATAGTTGTTGCGTGAAAAAGATGTGGATTGCACTCCCCATTCTGATCCTGGCAGTGGCCCTGGTTGTGGTTGGTTGCAAGACCACGCGCGGGGGTTACGAGTCGGCGCCCTACACGGTCGTGCGCTCCAACGGCGACATCGAAGTGCGCGACTACCCGGCGCTTACGGTGGTAGAGACCCCCATGGCTTCCGGCGGTGTCGGCGCGGACGGCAGTTTTAATCGCCTTTTTCGTTTCATCACTGGCGGCAACGACGCCACGCAGAAGATCGCGATGACCACGCCAGTATTGATGTCCCGCAGCGGGACGAACGCCTCCATGGCATTCGTGATGCCCGCAAAGTTGAAGAGCGGAGATGTACCGAAGCCCAAAGACGAGCAGGTGCGCGTGCGAGAACTGGAGGCCGGCCGCTTCGCCGTGCTCCGCTTCAGCGGCGGTCGCAACGCGCACAATGAGGCGGAGTCCCTTGAGCGGTTGCGCGCATTGATGAAGGCGGAGGGGTTAAGGGAATCGTCACCCCCGATCTACGGCTACTTCGACCCGCCCTGGACACCCGCCTTCCTTCGACGCAATGAGGTAATGGTGCGCACCGGGTCGGGTGCGTGAACCGCTGCCTGCGGAGCGTGCATCAAAGCCCCAGGCCGGTACCGCTCCAATCTGCAGCACTGCCCCATCCCCACACTCGAACGTTCTTTGTCGTAAATTGACAGTTCCCGTCTGAACACTTTCACCTGGCCGGTAGAAAGTGCGCCCAAGAATCCGTTCATACCCTTGGATATGAACACAGAAAACTTGTTGGCTCGCGGCTCTCTGGCCCGTCTTGCGGGTTGTATGTTGGTCGCTTTTGCCTCAAACGTCCTCTTCGATGTTTGTCCTCTTCAGGCCTACGAGCGCCTCCAAGGCCCCACCGAACTCCTCTTCTGCGACACCAACAAAGCCTTCGTCGGCTACACCCTCTTCGGCGTCGGCAACCGCACCTTCCTCCTCGATATTGAAGGCCGCGTCGTGCACACCTGGCCGGTCGGGACCAACCCACACCTGCTCGACAACGGCAACATCCTCGATGCCTCAAAGGACGATCCCAGCGGCTTCCAGGGCTTCAAGGAGGTGGATTGGGACGGTAAGACGGTTTGGGAATACACCGAGAAGCGCGAGAACTACGCGCCCCACCACGATTGGGTGCGCCTCTTCAACAAGAAGCTCAACGCACCCACCACACTCTATATCGCCAACAAATCCGTCTCCCATGAACAGGCGATCGCCGCGGGGGCCGACCCGAAGCAGGGCCCCTACGACAACGGCGAGATGGACGCGCTAGTCGAGGTGGACATGCAGGGCAAGGTGGTCTGGGAATGGTGGTTCTTCGATCATGTCGTGCAGGCTGTGGACGCGGCAAAACCTAACTATGTCGGTGCGGGCAAGACCATTGCCGACCATCCCGGCCGTATCAACATCAACCTGCCAGGCAAGCCGCTGAAACGCGACTGGCTCCACTGCAATTCCGTGGACTATAACCCCGACTCCGGCCACGTCGTCATCAATTCCGTCCAGGGCGAACTCTACGTAATCGACCACGACGGCACCATGGTCGCTGGCGACCCGCAAGTCAGTATCGCTAAAGCCGCCGGGCCTGCGGGCGATTTCCTGTACCGGTTCGGTGACCCGGCCCGGTATGGCCAGGGTAACCCGCCGCGCATCCTCGAGAACTGGGACTCGGCCGACACCGGCCACAAGCAAATGGGCGGCTCGCACCACGCTTCCTGGATTCCGAAGGGCCTGCCCGGTGCAGGGCATATCATGGTCTTCAACAACGGCCAATACCTCTACCAGCGCACACCCCAGTCCTCGATCCTGGAAATCAATCCCTTCCTCGATGCCGACGGCCAGACCACCGGCAAATACGTCAATCCCCCCGAAGCCGGCTACCGGCGTGAGACCTACGACCACGACACCCACAACCAGCCGCGCCAGGTCTCCAGGCAAATCGTCTGGAGCTACCGCTCCGCCAACAGCCACGGCTTCTTCAGCCACATCGGCTCCAGCGGCCAGCGTCTGCCCAACGGCAACACCTTCATCTGCTCCGACACCGAAGGCCACTTCTTTGAAGTCACCGCCAAGGGCGACCTCGCCTGGGAATACATCAACCCCGTTACCCGCGAGGGCGCCGTCAAGACCCTGGGTGACGGTCTCCCCATGGTGAACTCCGCCTTCCGTGCCTTTCGCTACCCGGCCGACCACCCCGCCTTCCAAGCCCACGACCTCACCCCAAAGGGAACCATCACCGAGCGCGCCGCACAAGGCATAGACACTTACCGCAAACGCCCACAGCCCGGAGCCAAAGACGACCGCCAGGGCGGCCGCGGCAAGGGCGGCGGACGCAAACGCGGCCCCGACAACAACTCCCGCTAACATCAACCAGGTCAGGAGGGAGGTGAACACGGTCGCCGGGAAGCCCACCTTTGGCGGCCGATACCGGCTAATCGCTTCTTCCGCGACCACTCTGGGAATCGGAGCGAATCCTCCTGAGTATCAGTTTGGACAAAGAAGTCCTGGAGCAGGGTCACCTTCTCAGGCTGGCGTCACCTTTTCAGCACTAGCCATTCGGTGGCGGCCTATGGCAGAGTGTCCACGTGTTCGAGATGATCGCGAGCTATGAGACCGGCAACGTGGATCTGAGTGTAGTGAGTATGTTTGCCCACCCAGAATCCAAGCACGCGTTCCTCGCAGACTCGGATGGACTTGTTCAACGGCTTACATGGCCGTCCAAACTTCGGCACGATGCTCTGCGTTTCAGTGCGATTCATTCTGCAAAAGGAGAACACGAGGGTCAGCGCGCCCCTTTGACTAGAGCGGTTAAGTCTCGTATTTGCAGTGGTTTGGCTGGGTAGCTCAGTTGGTAGAGCAGAGGACTGAAAATCCTTGTGTCGGCGGTTCAATTCCGCCCCCAGCCACCACCTCCACAAAACCCGCACAAGAGGCTTTCTGTCAATTGGCCCCCGCCGAGGCCGACGACCTTCCGAGGCTTCCTCCAGCCCGCGTTGCCCCGCGCCCCCTTCAGGACCCGGCCCCGCCCGGAGTCGGGCCGGCGGTCTATGCTAGGACAGGCCGTGCGGTAGCCAGCGCCTAGCCAGCGCCAAGACAGTACCTGGCTTAGTAGATTTTCTATTATGCCAGGTACTGTCTTGGCGGTGTCTAGGCGCTGGCTCGGCACTGGCTAGGTACTCCGGGACCCGTCCGGTGCGCAGACCAAGCGAGGTGGGGTGGGCGAGGCCGAATTGAGGCTTACCTACCAGGGGATTGCGCACTCATCTGCAAGTGCCTAAGCCCTAGTGATTTACGCCTTAACTAAGCGCCATTCTGTTCCGGCCTGTGATACTGGACAAATGTTCAATATGCCGCCAGGGGGCGTTCCCGGCCCCAGGACGCGTCGGCGAGTGTCACCCCCATGCGAGCGGGGCGTCAACGCTCGCCTGCGGGCCATGGGCGCACGTCCCGAGGCATGCCGGGGTTGACCTACGGCATTCAACAAGCCACCGACTTGAACAACACGAATAGCTGGCAAGGGACAGCCAACGTCACGCTGAGGGTGGCGAGAATCCCGATCTGAAGCAAATCGGATAAGGCAGGCGCCGCCCCTCGTTACGGCTGCCTCAGCCTGAAGAACTGCTTCCCTGCAGGTGGATTCACCAGCAGCGTCTTGGTCGTGCCGTCATCCACAATCCCGCTGGTCACGTTGCTCCAGTTTCCGCTGGTAATGCTGTCGGTGTTCCGCTGCAGCGTCCAGTCGGTTGAGGGTGAGGGCCACGTGATAGCCACTGTGTTCGTGGGCGTTCGGAAGACTGAGAGCAACGGCGCGCCGGGGGTCTGCACGGCCGCGACGATGCCCCAGAATCCGCCGTGCAGGGTGTAGTTGCCGCCGCTCATGATGCCGGCGTCCGGTTGGCCGATGGTGCCGGTGACCGAGTACACCCCGCCCGTGCTGGTGCCCCCGCCGCCGTCTATCGTAAACCAGTCCATGGTGTAATTCTGTCCCTTGGCCACCAGGCAGAGGGCGGAAAACAGGCAGCAGAATGCGAGGATTGTCCGCCTCGTTCGGCCGGTTGTCAGCATCTGGCCACGTATGGTTACAGTGGCGGAGCGTGCGGGGCAAGGGCATGCCGCAGGATGCCGGGGTGGCTTCACCCGCTGCCTGCCAGGAGCGAGCGCGGAACCATGGTTTGGAGGTGTGTTCATGGCTTGAGAGTTCAAGGGGTTCGGCCAATGAGCGCCGGTCCGCCATGGGCGCGGATGCGCATCGGCTTGGTGATGTGGGCGGGAACCGGGCTGTAACTGAACTTGATATACAAGTAGCCGCCAGAGGCGACCGCGCCGACGCCTTCGCTCAGCAGGTTGAAGGGGTAGTCAAACGAGCCGGTCTCGAACCCGGCGTGGGAGAAGTCCACCCATGTCCCACTCTCGTTGATCCAGTCCACTCGGATGTGCGAGTCTCCCGACGCAAAGGGCCGAACCTGAACGGTTACGTAGGCGGACGTCTGGTCATACCACGAGAGCCAAGGGGTGCTGCTGCCGCCCGGCCACACTTCGCTCGCAGCGCGGCGCAGGTCGGGATGGGCCTCCGCCTGCAAGGTCCGGATCGCCCAGAAAGAAGGCACCACGTACATGTTGTTGGTGTCGGGCGTGTGCCGGCCGCCGACGGGGCAGGCAGAATTGACGGTCCAGGGGGCGTGGACGTTATACCACTCGCGGACCAACGTTTCGCATTGCGTGCAACGGTACCAATAAGGGTTCGCCAGCACCGTCGTGTCCGTGATCATGGTGTAGTTGTCGGTGCCGGCGACATGGGTACCGCCGGCGGGACACCGGCTGGCGGCCTGATGGGGACCGTAGAACAGGGACTCGCACTGGGTGCAACGCCGCCAACCGGACTGACCTGGGGCCGTGGGGTCATTCTTCACCAAACCGTGGTCGTCCACAAACAGGCCATGGACGCCCCCGGCGGGGCAGGTACCGGGCGCGGCGGTGCCGTAGCACAAGGCCCGGCAATTCGTGCATTCCCGCCAAGGTCGCTCGGCATCGGGCCAGGCGATTTCCGCCATCACTCCGGGCATCTTGTTGGGCTTGTGCGCCACGTGCCAGATGACCAGTCCGTTGTCAGAAACGTTGGCGTCGTAGCCTCCCCCAAGACCCGTGACATTGCGGGTGCGGTATTCCAGCAGGAAGAACTCGTCGGGCCCGCGGTTGGTGTCGTAGAGGATGATCGGGGCGCTGACGGTTCCCAGTTGCGCCGCATTCAACGTGGTCGTTCCTCCGCTGTTCAATGGGAAGATGCGCGGTTCCGACCAGCCAAACTGCATTTTGTGCCAGGCGTCGAGGTGATACTTTGCGTTGTGGGTGCAACTCATCAGGGTCAGCCAGTCGTTGAGGCATCCGCCAATTCCCCAGATGCCGTAGAAATCAATGGCCCCCAGGATGTGCGACATCTCGTGACAACCAAGGTCCACGCTCTCATTCGGATCGCCCACGTAAACCAGCCCTTCATAGGACCGCGTGACTCCCGGGGGTTTAAGGCCCCAGACACTTCGGGCCGACTTGCCGCCGTCGTTCGAAAACAGGCTGATAGCCAGATCCCGGCTGGTCACTTTGGTCTCCCCGGGCTGGCCATACACGTCCCAGTTGAATGCGTTGGTTGCGACCGCGCAATAGATGATATTCGAGGCATAGGCGCTATCATCGTTGAAATTCGTGTAACGCCCTGACTCCGGCATGTCCACGCGCAACACCCGGGTGGGCGTCCACTGGAAGCGATCATTGGACACCTCCTGGAAGTAGGCGTTGACGGTCCACGCCCCGGGGTTGAGACTGAAGACGCGGTTGCTGTAGGTGGTGATGTTCGCTCCGTCGGGAAACGTGGGGCTGGAGAAGACGGCCAAAATAACGAGCATGGGCCGGCTCGAGCCGGTGGCCATGTTCCCGAAACCGAAGTCAGACAACGTGGCGGCCGGGGCGGAGAGTGCGCCCCCCAAACAAATCACAGCGAGCAGGCGGCTCCAAGCCGGCGCCAACTGTGGCAGGAATCTTGTGTTCATGGCAAAGCGAGGGTCTGCATGAGTCCACGCTTCCGGGTTACTGGAGACTCACCAGTACCAGCACCAACCCCCGGCCCGCCGTCAACGGCGTCATGGCCTTGCCCAGGATTGCGCCGGAACGACGCTGGGGATCGCCGGCCTTCATGGCATGGCCCGGCGTGGTCGAAGTCGTCAGCAAGTCTCCGGGTTCCACCGGGCCAAGGTCCGCGTCCACTAGGGCGTACACCCGCCCGCTTAACGCCACGTTACGCCCGTCCTCCAGCACGCCGGTCTGGGTCAGCACCACGCCCGGCTGCACGCCCCCGGCACCGCTGACAATGCCGGCTACCTTCGAGTCATAAGCCTCGGTGCTGAGCGTGAGGCGGCCCGCGTGCTGCGGATCAATCACCATTACGGCTCCAGCCGGCACCTCCGCAATCGAGAGGGCGAATGGTTCCGCAAAATCGGCTCCGCCCCGAATCAGGAGGCTTTTGCAGCTCAGTTCGTCTGCGCAGAAGACTTGCCCGGCATTGTTCACCTGGAACACCATATCTCCTCCGGTTGCTCCGCTGAAACCTTTGATGATGTCGCCGGTGGACTTGTTGACCAGCACCACGTTCGCGTCGGAACTGCTGGTGACTGAAAAAATGCCGATGCCGCTGGTCGCGGAATTGGTGACATACAGTGCCGGGTTATCGGTGCCCGTGCCGGAGCCGGCCACTCGGGTGTTTCCGGCCACGTGCAACCGCTGCTGCGGAGAGGCTGTGCCCACACCGACACGCCCATTGCTTTCATTGATAAAGAGATCCTGGCCGTCGGCTGGGAATCGCACCGTGTTACCGGCCTGATCCCAGCTCTGCAGATTGCGGTAGGTCGTGCCGTTGTAGCTGTAGAGCCAGAGGGCGGTGCCGTCGCTCCGGTGCGACATCACGAACTGCGCGTTGCTGGCGGAAGGCGCGCCGGTCTTCTTGATGCGCAGGTTGTCGTGGTTGGCGACACCGCTCATTTGCAGAGTGGCCGTGCCGCGCACGTCCAGCTTGGCCTCCGGGGTCGTGGTGCCAAGGCCGACGTCGCCCGAGGAAACCAACTGATTGCCGGTGAACGTGTTGCCGCCGCTGCGCAGGGCCACGTTGACGCTGAGCAGCGCGTCCGGCACGGCCCCGCTGGTCAATTGGCCAGCATTCAGATTGCTCAGGCTCGATCCATTTCCATAAAACGTGCCCAGAAACACATTGGTCGGGTTGCTGAAGGTCAGCTTCTCGTCGTAGGTGCCATACAGCGCCTCGGCGGGGACGCGCCCGGAGACCGACGAGGCGTACGGCGTGGGGGTAAGCCGCTGGCGCGGAGAGAGTCTCTGGTAGGTCTTGCTCTTGTTGGTACGAACGCTGATTTCCAGCCACTCGCCGGGGCCAACCCACTGGCGTGGTGGGGCAAACACGCGACGGAAGGAGTTCGGACCGAAATCCAGCGTGCTCACGAGATGCCCATCCACGACCGCAAGGGCGAGGTTCGTGATGCTGTCTCCCACCTGCTCCCCGGCGTCGTCGTAGAGTGAGAAGATGAAGTCGTAGAAACCATCCAAGGGGCCGTTGGTATTGGCCATCCGACCTTGATAGGTAAAAGCGGTTTCCACTTGCGCGAAAGCCGTGAGGGTCGTGGTAGCAAACAGAAGAGTGGTAGCGAGTCGGTGGAGTGTTCTCATGAGAGGCGTTACAGTTCAGTTCATTGTCGGCGTTCCGATCAATTGCCTGCATCCTCGCAGAAAGTGGATGCCGTCCAATGGGCAAGTGACGCCCACCCTCATGACGACGCGGCCCATACCCAGCACCGATCCAGTCGGACAAGACTCACCCCCAACCCGGTGGGGATTGATTGACGATCCTGCGGCATTGGCCCGGCGCGGGTGCGCAAGCCGTTGGTGGAGGCCGACCGGACGCCGGACTCAACCTTCATCCGCACCGGCCGGATAGACGGTTGGGTCAAGCTGGCCGCGCTGGACCAGATCCTGCAGGTCGCGGCGGATGGTCTTGCGATCCACGCGGAACTCACCGGCAAGTTCGGAGATGTTCGGCTTCTCGCGCGAGCCGCGCAGGCGCTTGAGCAATTCGTGCTGCCGCGCGAGCCGCTCGGTGAACAAGCGTTCGCGGTCGCTGTCTTCAATCAATTCCGCCCGCTCCAGCGAACGCAATGAGCGGACGGTTTCGGCCAGTCCGCACTCGGTCAGCGCCGTCTCGACCGTGCGCTCGAGTTGCGCAATGTCCACGGGCTTCTCAATCACGTAATCCGCCGAAAACGGTCCCTGCAACGCATCGAGCTTGCCCGCGATGTCGAGGGTGCCGGAGATGACGATCACCGGAACGTGCGCCGCGAGGGTTTTGAGCCGCGGGAGGAAGCTGGTGCCCAGTTCCCCCCGGGCCAGAACGTGATCGAGGATGATCAAATCCGGCACGCGTTCCTGCAACGCTTCCAGCGCCGCCGAACCTGTGCTCACGCAGATCAGGCGGTAACGGTTCAACACCTGGGCGTAGAGGCGGATCTGCTTGGGATCATCCTCAACGATCAGGATCGAACCGACGAAACTGGCAGTCTCAGCCATCAGTCTTGCGGGTACGTTAGCGCAGTCGGCCGCGGTTGCCTAGTGGGCAAGTGAGGCCCATCAGGCTTTCGCCGCGGCGCCGTCACCGGCCGGGAGCAACACTCGAAACGTCGTCCCTTGCCCGGCGACGGTTTCGACATCCAATCCGAACCCGTCTTGCTGCGCGATGCTGTAAACCGTCGTCAATCCCAGACCGGTGCCGCGGTCGGCGCCGCTTTGCTTCGTGGTGAAGAACGGTTCAAAGATGTGCGGCAAAATCCCCGCCGCAATGCCCGGCCCGGAATCGCGCACGATCAACTCAACGTATTGCGCGGCGGGGCGGGGCGACAGGACTTGCGCCCGCCCATCGCCGCGCGGGCGAACGATCAGGATCAGCTTGCCCGTGCCGTGCATCGCCTCGGAGGCGTTGACGATCAGGTTGAGAAGAATCTGTTCGAGCCGGCTCTTGTCGCCCCGCACGGCCGGGCTTTCCGGGGCGAGTTCAAGCGTGAGCACAATCCCGCTCAAGAACTGCTTGCTCAGCATGGCGAGAGTCTCCGCCACGACGGCGTTGACGCTATAGACCTGGTTGGGGTCGCCCGGTTGACGGCTGTAGCCCAGGATCGAACGGACAATGTTCTTGCCCTGCACGGCCGCCTGTTCGATGTCCTCCAGGTTCTGCCTGGCGTTGCCGGTGGGTTTCAAATCGCGCTGCACGAGTTGGCCCGCCATGCGGATGATCGA
Organism: uncultured Verrucomicrobiota bacterium; assembly: GCA_964625855.1. Classification (GTDB taxonomy): domain Bacteria; phylum Verrucomicrobiota; class Verrucomicrobiia; order Limisphaerales; family UBA8199; genus JAPLUA01. Next base: position 83,017 of record CAZVFC010000036.1, read on the forward strand.
AAGCAGGTTGTTGAAGTCGTGTGCAATGCCCGCCGCCAGCGTGCCGAGGGCCTTCATCTTCTCGCTGTGCAAAAGCCGGGACTGGGCCGACTTGAGATGGCGCTGGTGCTCCGCGGCCTTAGCCTCGGCCTCCGCGTAAGCTCCGATCAGCCGGCGATGTTCCCGCAGGCTGTAGAAGGCAAACACTCCCGCCAGGCAGGCACCCGCGGCGGAGAGCCATGGCGCATGAGCCGGCCGGATCCAACCTGAGGTCTGAGGACCCGGGGGCGGACGCGGCGAGACCGGCATTTGTTCCGTGGCTTCCCAATCCAGCCCCAGCGCCGCCAATTCGGTTTGCAGACGATCCAAATCCCAAAGTTGTATCTCCCGGTTGTCGGTAGCGGCGGCCAGGTGATTCGCGTCCCGGCTGAAACTCAGTTCCGTAATGCGTTCCGGGTGCGGCGCGTGGAGATTCGCCAGGACTGTCTTCGCGTCGGCGCGCAACAATTGGACCTGCCGGATTCCATAGGTCAGTGCGATCCGCCGGCCGTCACCACTGAATGCGAGTATGCCACTGAGGGCGCTCACGACGTCCCTTTCCATCCGCGCCGCCCGCTGCCAGGTTGCGGTATCGTAAAACACGAACTCTGTGGACGCCCCCACAGCCAGGCGCCGTCCGTCCGGGCTGAACCACGCCAACCCGCCCTCATCCTCCAGCAAGGCGATCTGCCGCCCGAGTTCCGTGTCCCAGACCTGCGTGCCGCCGCCCTTCCAGGCGCTCGTCGCCACGAAACGCCCGTCCGGACTCAGCGTGGCCGCCTGCCGGCGACCCCGCCAAGGGTACTGCTTGAGGGACTCAGCGGTGTCCAGGTCCACTGCGGTAATGCGGTTCGGCGACGCCGCGGTAAACCATCGGCGCGGTCCCTGCGTGATGAAGCCAAGCCAGATGCCGCGCCCCTCCGTTCCCGGCAGGACTTCCGGCGGGCTCAAGGAAACACCCTTTGCCACCGCCGTGTTGGTCAGATGGGTCCGGTAAAAACCCTGGCTTGTGCTGACGACAAGCGATCGGCTGCTGCTCATGAACGCGGCGCGTTGCGCGTTCTCCAGCGGCGCGAAGGCGCAATGTTCACGGCTCTCGCGCCGCCACACATGCAATCCTTCAGTTGTCGTCCCGGCCAGCCATTGCCCGTCGGGGCTGAAGTCCACTCCCAACACGCGATCGGAAAACCCAATGGGCACCGTGAGCCGCGCAAAACCCGCCGCGCCGTGGTAGTCCCAGATTCCGATCCCCAATCGTTCCTTGAAATAGAATAGCCGTTGGCCAGCCGTGTCGAAAGCGACCGCATAGCCGGCTTGCGTGGTCAGCAACGGCCTGCCGGAACGCGCGTCCCAGAACCGTGTCGTGCCGTCCCACGACGTCGAAACCAGCACCTCACCCTGGGGATCGAACAGCACCCGGTTGACCAGCATGCTGTGAGCCTTCACCGTCTGGCGGTTGCCGGAGCGGCGATCCAGCAGCGTGAGATTTCCATCCGCGTGCGCTGCGGCCAGAATGTTCTCGCCCGAGTGCCAGGCGAAATCCGTCATAGCACCGCCTGCCTCCAGCGCCTGCAATCGCCGGCGTTGGGCGAAGTCCCAAATCTCGATCCGTTGCTCCAGCGCGATCGCCAGGCGCGTTCCCTCGCGGTTGAAGCATTGCGCCGCCACCCTCCCGGCAGCCTCGATTGGCGCAACCGCCCGCCAGGTCCGCGTGTCAATGACCTCCACCCGCCCCGCCGAGGTCGCCGCCAGCAACCAGGGCTCACTTGGATGAAACGCCACGCTGCGTCCGCAAAAGCCGTCCAGCGGGGCATCGGATTCGAACGCTATCTTCTCCTCGGCCACATCCCATACCCGTAGCGCGCCCTCCACAAACCTGGCGGCCAGATAACGATGATCCGCGCTGAAGTCCAGCGACATCACCGGCCGATTGGGGCCGAAGAAGCGCCCAAGCCTGGCGCGAGTGGCGGTCTGGAAGACGTCCACCTGGCCGGCGCCGTCACCCCAGGCATAGTAATCCAATCCGGAAGCACACCCCACGGCCTCGACATTGTTCGGCATCGGCTGCCAGAAATCGCCCGGCTTAAGGTCTATTAGGGCCAGCGTGGCAATCGCCTCGTCACGCAGTTCGGCGGAGGGGCGGATTCGGACGGCACTTCGGATGGCCTGGAGACTCTCCCGGCGGCGGCCCACTTTGCCGCTCCACCGCAAGGCGCGGGCTTCGGCGAGCTGGGAACGCCAAAGCTGGTCGGCGGCGCGCGCGCTGGCCGCTTGTGCCCGCTCGGCGTGACGATGCGCTTCCAGGGCGTAGAATACGGTGACCAGCGCAAGCCCGATGGAAATCAGGAAGGCGATCGCCGTCATAGTGTTCAGGCGAGCCAACCCCAGGCGAATCGTCTCGTGCCGGCGTTGCACTTCCTCATCGGAGAGGCTGCCGGGCAGCGGATTCATATCGCTAGTCATGAACGCACGCAAACTGTTGCGCCCCATTGAGGCATGTCTCGCCGCGGAAGAAAAGGCCGGATGTCAATCGCGTCGGAGAAGCCTTCCTGCCAAAGGGAGACGATTCGCACATCTCGCAACGAGTGCGTTAGAGTTTACGCCAGGGCCAGACCACTTGCCGATTGCCGCTCCCTGACGCACGTGCTGCGGCTGAGGACAGCCGCGCTCCGCGCAGGTCCCGGTTGCCGAGAGCGGTGGTGGTATCAAAATGCGCCGGGGCCAAATCCACCTGGCTCGATAGATTTGTCAAGGCCACGGGGTTGCTGTAGGTTGCGATTCTTCAATAATGAAACTGAGTCCTACGCAGTCGCTGGCCGGCATTCTGGAACCGGTGTTCGCCATTCGCACCGAGGAGGATCTCGGGATCGGGGATACCGAAGGGGTGCGGCAGATGATTGACTGGTGCCACCGCCACCGGCTGAACATCTTCCAAACCCTGCCCATCAACGAGATCAGCAACGACAACAGCCCCTATAACGCCCTCAGCTCGCTGGCGATTGAGCCGACCACCATCGCCGTGTCGCCGCGCCATGTTCCTGACCTGACAACGGACAAGTTCAATGAGCTGGCGCCCCCCGCGTTGTTGGCCGCGCTGCGCGATGGTCCGGTAAATTATGCCGGCGTGAAGGCGCTCAAACGCAAGCTGCTCGAGGCCGCATTCGAGCGCTTCCTGGCCCACGATTTCAACCGCGACACCGAGCGCGCCTCCCAGCTCCGGTCCTTCCTGATGGAGAATGCCGATTGGTTGTCGGATTATGCCCTGTTCCGGGTTCTGATGGAGGAAAACAGGAACCTTCCCACGTGGGAAGGCTGGGCGCCCGAGCATCGCGGACCGCGCCGGGCCCGCACCTGGCTTCTGTCGCTGCCGGAAGCACGCCGCGAAGAGCTGATGCGCAAGCAGCTTTTCTTCATGTACGTGCAGTGGCTCGCCTTCAGCCAGTGGCAGGCGCTCAAGGCCTACGGCGCGGAGCGGCGGGTGTACCTCATGGGCGATATTCCGTTTGGGGTGGGCCGGTGCAGCGCGGATGTCTGGGCCAACCGCGCCCTCTTCGACCTCGACTGGAGCGGCGGCGCTCCGCCGGAAAAGACCTTCAAAGTGGATGCCTTCACCGAGAAGTGGGGCCAGAACTGGGGCATTCCCAACTACCGGTGGGACGAACTGCGCCGGCGCAACTTCGATTGGTGGCGCACTCGCGTCGGCAATATCCAGAAAGTGTTCCACCTCTACCGGATTGATCATGCGCTCGGCTTCTTCCGGATTTACTCGTTCCCGTGGACGCCGGATCGGAACCAGGAGTTCCTGCCGTTGACCGAAGCGCAGGCCGCAGCCAGGACCGGCGGGCGGCTGCCGGGCTTCAAACCGTTTCCCGACGACACGCCCGAGCACAAGGCGGCCAACCAGGCGCAGGGCGAGGAAATCCTGCGCGTGGTCCTCGAGGGCTCGGGAGAGACTACGGTCGTAGCCGAGGACCTGGGCGTGGTGCCCGAATATGTGCCCCCCACGCTCTTGAAGCTGGGCATGCCCGGCTTTCGCATCCCGATGCTCTTTCGCGAACAGGACGGCACCTACTGGAACACGAAGAAATACCCGCGCCTTTCCGTGGCGCAGCCCAGCACGCACGATCATCCGCCGCTGGCCGCCGCCTGGACCGAATGCTGGCAAAACATTGACGCCGGCAAGGACGTGGACATCAACCGGCGCGAGCTGCGCCTGATGATGGAATTCTCCGGGTTGAACGACCTGGAGCCGCCGCGCGAATTCACCAGGGAACTGCACGAAGCCTTCACGCGAAGGGTGCTGCAATCCCCCTCCTGGCTGGCGGTTTTCCAGATCACCGACGTGTTCGGCATGGTTGCCCGGTTCAATACCCCAGGCTCCGAGTCGCCCCGCAACTGGTCGCATCGCCTGCCCCAGACCGTTAAGGAGCTGGACGAAGACCCGGCCCGGCTGGCCCAGGCCCAGATGTTCTCCCGGCTCGCCAGGGAGACTGGACGCGTATTCTAATTCTCAGGCGGTGGTTCTGGAGGTCAGGCGGGGTGAGCTGGCTCTTTGCCTGTTCAGGTCGTGCACCAGCGATGCACCAGCGATGCACAACGGATGCACCACCGTTTCTCGCGTGTGCATCGCTGGTGCATCGCTGGTGCATCCGGTGTGCATGTCTCGTACCCGGCGTGCGGATGGCACCGGCAAGTCAGGCGACAGCGTGGGCTCCAAGCTAAGATGGATCTACTTCGTAGCCTTCCTGGCGGAAGCGCTGCAGCTTGTAAATAAGCGCCCGGCGGCTGATGCCGAGGGCTTTGGCGGTCTCCGTGCGGTTGAAGTTATGTTTGCGGAGGGCCTGGACGATGGCTTGGCGCTCGATCTCCCCCAAACGCTCGGCATCGGTGGCCTCCACGGGCGCCGTCGTTTCCGTCACGGCGCGGAGTTTCGCGGGCAGGTGTTCGGGCAGGACGAGTTCGCCGAGGGAGAGCAGCGCCGCGCGTTCCATCGCGTTGCGGAGTTCGCGCACGTTTCCCGGCCAGGAATAGCGCCCCAGGCAGTCGGCGACGGACGAGGAAAACCGGGCTTTGCCCTGGGTGAACTCGGCGATGAACGCGCTGGCCAGCGGCAGGATGTCCTCGGGCCGCTCCCGCAGCGGGGGGATGTTAAGTTCCACGACGTTCAGCCGGTAGAACAGGTCTTCGCGGAAGCGGCCGGCTTTGACTTCCTCCTCGAGGTTGCGGTTGGTGGCCGCGAGGATGCGGGCGTTGGTCTGAAGTTCGGTGTTGGAGCCGACGCGGTTGAACCGGCCCTCCTGCGTGACGCGGAGCAGCTTGGCCTGGAGCGGCGGCGACATGTCGGCGATCTCATCCAGAAAGATCGTTCCGCCGTTGGCCTGCTGGAAGCGGCCAATCCGCTGAGCCACCGCGCCGGTGAAGCTGCCCTTCTCGTGCCCGAAGAGCTCGCTCTCCAGGAGTGTTTCCGGTATGGCGGCGCAGTTCACCTTGACGAGAGGGCCGGCAGCCCGGCCGCTCCAGGCGTGGATGACGTCAGCCACCACTTCTTTGCCCACGCCGCTCTCGCCGGTGATGAGGATGCGGCTTTCGGACAAGGCAATGAGCGAGGCATCGTGGAACACGGCCTGCATGAGCGGACTCCTGGCCACAACGTGCGGCGGCAACTGCTTGTCCGCGCTGAACTTGAGCGGGGCCGTGATGGACAAGCCGGTGGCCTGCCGGACGGTGGCGAGCAGCTCGTCAAGGTCAATCGGCTTGGCCAGGTAATTGAGCGCGCCGTCGCGCATGGCGCCGACCGCTTCGCGAATATCCGCATAAGCCGTGACAAGGAGGACGGGCAGGACAGGATGCTCCTGGCGCGCGCGGCGCAACGTTTCCAGGCCGGTGAGGCCGGGCATGCGCACATCCGAGATCACCATGCCGAACTCCCTGGCGCGGAGTTCCTCCAGCGCCTGTTCCCCGGAAGTCGCCAGCACAGTCTCAAAGCCCTGGCTCGTCAGAAACGAATCGAGCAGGCTGCGCTGGCCCGGATCGTCGTCCACGATCAGGATGCGCGGCGTTTTGACACCGTTCTTGCGGGCTTCGGGCAGCATGGGCTCAATTCCAAGTGACTCGTATCGTAAACTCCGGCTGAACCGGACTGGAGTAAAGGCTAGGCCCTTGCCCCCCCCTGATAAAGCTCAATCGAACGTGCGGCCTCGGCTGGAGCGCATCTCGACACCGCCACCGGAGCGCGGCTGTCCTCAGCCGCAGCACGTGCGTCGAGGGTTTAGCGGAGCCGGAAGCCGCCTCGGAAGATGACCTCCGCCAGGGTGACAAGCAGAAAGACGGCGCTGATCACGGCGTTGAGGCGGAAAAAGGCGACGTTGATCCAATTGAGGCTGCGGCGGCGGGCGATCCAGTGCTCCAACACCAGGCAGCCGGCGATGATCATCCAGCCGACGAGGTAGGCCAGGCGGAATCGGCATAGCAGCCCGAAGACGACCAGCAGCCCGCACATGACGGCGTGCGCCAGGAAGGCGGCCTTCAGGGCGTTTGCGGGCCCCCACGCCACGACCAGCGAGTGCAAACCGTGCTGGCGATCGAACTCGTAGTCCTGGAGCGCATAGATGATATCAAACCCGACCAGCCACAGCACCACGATCACGGCCAGCACGGTCATCTGGAGGATCTCCAGGACCGACACATTCGTTCCCTTGACCGCGAGCCAGGCCCCGACCGGGGCCAGCGCCAGCGCCAGGCCGAGGTAGAAATGGGTGTAGTCCGTGAACCGTTTCGTCAGCGAATAGAAGCAAATAACCGCCAGCGCGACCGGTGACAGGAAGAAGCAGAGCGGGTTCAGGAAGTAGCTCGTTGCCAGCAACCCCAAGGCCGCCAGCACACAGAGTGTCACAGCGCTGGCCAGGCTGATCTGGCCGGCCGGCAGATGGCGCCCGGCGGTGCGCGGGTTCAGCGCGTCGAACTTGCGGTCCACGATGCGGTTAAAGGCCATGGCACAGGTGCGCGCGCAGACCATAGCGGCGAGGATCAGCCCAAAGGTGCGCCAGCCCGGCCAACCGCGGTCGGCGCGGGCGGCGATGGCCATGGCCGCGAGGGCGAAGGGCAGGGCGAAGGCGGTGTGCGAGAAACGCACGAACTGAGCCCATTTGGTCACCAGGGAGAACATCGAACCTTGAACATCGAACCTTGAACCTTGAATCTCAAGAAGTCGCAGCAGCAGCTTGAGGCCGTGCCGGGACATCACCGCGCCGCTGCCGGGCGTGGTTCCGCTCAGCGGTTTGAACGCTCGCTTTAAAAATGCGAACCAATTCCTCGCTTTCTCCGAGGACATTTGCGAGCTGACTGTCGCCTCCCAGCCATCGTTTCCGGTGAATTAGCCGCGCCCAGCGCAACGTCTCGCGAAGCTCCTTGAGGCATATCTTCATCTTGTGGATGAAGTCGTCTGCCGATTCCGGCGCTTGGGCTTCGCCGTGATTCCCGTACGGCGATGTGCCCGACCGCAGGAACTGCCCCGCCAGATGATTGCCGGCGCGGGTGTTTGGCAGCTTCTCGGACACATCAATCACCGCGGAGGCAAACTCCAGCAACCGTTCTTCCAAGTCGTACCTGCGCTCGGGCCGAGCAGGCGTGTCCTTTGATGTGCTCCCTTGCGGCGAGCCGACCGGAGGTCTGTCGTTATTGTTC
>CAZVFC010000036.1:90817-90889 GCA_964625855.1 uncultured Verrucomicrobiota bacterium
AAGGTTCAAGGTTCGAAGTTCAAGGTTCAAGGTTCGAAGTTCAAGGTTCAAGGTTCGAAGTTCAAGGTTCAA
>CAZVFC010000037.1:0-90052 GCA_964625855.1 uncultured Verrucomicrobiota bacterium
GCCCGATACTACCACCAATTGGGCTTAGGGGAAAGCCGTGCATAGCCCCATAACGGAAATGCCGAGAATGACAATGTGGCGGCCTTAAGGATCGCCAAAGCCTACACCCAGACCTTGTGTAATTTCTATACCTTGTGGATGCGCAGATACACATTGAAAGCGTGCATAGACAATTGTTCGAATTTCGCAAGTATGGGGGCGGTCCAGTTCCCAATTCAAGGTAATGAGCGGATCATCGTCTATGGACCAGATTGGCGGTACGGGCCTTTCACCGTCACAACCAGTAAACTCTACTTGGTCGGCTACCCGGGACTCAGAGTAGATGGAGTAACCCACCAGCTTGACAATGACCCAACTTATGCTGCTCCGTGGAACTGAACGACCGGGGGTTTTATGAGGGAGGTGTTGCTCGCGCTTTTGTGCCTGCCGTTCCTGCTGGCACGAGTCCAGGCCGCGGAAAGCTTGTTCAAAATACCGGCCAATGCGGCTCAGGAACTCCCGGCAGGGGTGCCTAGAGTCGTGGATACTAATGGCTGCGTCATTCATATTGATGGGATGTTTACGACGAAAGCTTATCAGCAGGAAAACTTGCGTCTGCTGGTTGCGGAAGCTAACAAGGTGGCCAGAGAACTCCAACTGCCCGAGGTGCTGCCAATTGCAGCATCCAATCTAACGCGTGCGTTTATTGGAACTTTTGGATACAATTATCTGTTGAGAGGGCTCGGAAACGTAACCACTTCCAACTACTCGTATGGGGTTGAGCGCGACTACAAGTTTAGCGATCTCGCTCTGGCCAACCTCGATGAGATGTGTTGCCAGTACTCAAAAGAGTACCAATGGCCTCTCAGCCGGTTGGATACCAATGCGGCCTACCAACTCGCCACTCAATGGCTAGCGGCTGCCCACATGGACGTGGAAGGCCTGAACCGGGACTGTGTGGTTCACGTCGTACTCGATCCCCACTGGAATGGAGTCAGGCTGGGGGAAATCCCCAAGCACACGTTTACGCCAATCTATTATCTTTGGTGGGCGCCCAAAGGCGGCAAAACGGAAACAGGCGGAGCTGAGGTGGAGCTGTTTCTGCCGACCAAGACTCTTCTCCAGCTCAGGGTGGATGATCCGAAATACATCCTGCGAGCGCCGCTGGTCTTCACCAACCTGGCGGCACTCTTCCCCGGCAAGGCCACGATCAAGACCAACTGGCCGGTTAAGCGAGAGGTCATTACGCCACGGTGATGCGCATCCGGCTGCTGATATGCGTTTGGTTAGTCCTGCCGCAGGCACGGTCGGCGGATAACCTGCCGCCAGGGGTTCCGAGGATCGTGGCGCCCGACGGCAGCATGGTCAATGTGGTCACCAGCGTGACCGGCTCCGGAGAACCGAGGCCGGACTATCTATTCAGCACATCGGACCTTGAGGCGCTCCCCTACGAGTACTATGACATATTTGTAGAGATGATTGGGCTGCCCGTCTGCGATCTTGACGGCATGGGTCCCAACCTCAAGCCCGCCCATTCAGCGGTCTTGGTTGACTGGTTCCCGTCGGATTTCTCACCGGACTACTCTGCCGGTATTTTCGTTTCAAAGTGGGGGCAGATGGGCATTTACCAGCACCGCTGGGGAGAGGGGTTGTGCCCGCCAATCTACTGCGATACGGGGGCGCTCAAGGTCTTTGCCCCACGACAAGGATGGGATCCCCCCTACTTCGTCATCCACACGCCATGGGGAGACTAACCAGGCGGCATAACTGTCAGCCTATGCACCGCGCACAATATCTATCAATGCTACTCGTTCTGGGCCTCCACGTGCAGGCGGCTTGGGCCGGAGTAGTCACGAATCGGCTTTCCTTCCAGCTTTTGGCCGAGGAGATCCCCAGAGACACGCTCATCAAGGGCGCCATTGACCCGAATGCTGTCAAGCTTCAACCGAAGCCCCTCCTCTCTGGCGTGGACTTTGTCGCCTATGACACTACCAATCACTACTTTTGGGTCACCCCGGAAGCAGCAAGGCGCCTTTCGATTGGCTCCCGTGATAGGCCCTTCGTCCTGGTCGCGCTGGGACAGCCGATCTATGTCGGCGTGTTGTCCAGCCCTGTCTCTTCGACCGCCTACGCGCTGCCCACCGTATGGGCGGAATCGCTGGTCGTGCCAGCGGAGAACACGAACAGTGTCGGCTTCGTGGTCACGCGCGGGTTGGGCCGCCAATTCCAGGGCAAGGGCTCCGGCACCGACGAGCGCAACGACAGCAGAATCTTGCGAGCTGTCAAGGAGCTGGGTCTTCCTGCGGCCGGCTCTCAGAGCAGCAGACAAAATCTCGAGGCATTAAAGCTGATGGGAGGAAATTGACCTTTTCCATTTTATGCCATGCCCTTCTGCCAGCAGCAGAACGATGGAAGCACTTTTCATCCGGCTCGCGCCCTTAACTTGCACTGTGATTAGGGTACCCGACTTCTGGCCTAATGAAACCGGACAGACAGCGCCATCGCTCGATTTTCGGTGCTCCCATTTCTACGCCACTCCGGGCAGCTACCATGTCTGGGCCGGCCACGACGAAACCTACCGTCACCTTCAATCCCCGGACAGCCTGCTGGACTGGCGGATGCGCGACTGCCAGGTGCACGGCGGCAAAATCGTGCTTGGTCCCCCGGACGACGGCTTTTTCGAGGACGAGAACGAGAACGAGGAGGAGGACGAGCCGGCTTCCGGATGTAAGTTAGCGCCAATGAGGCGCTATCCCCTGTCCGCTGCGCCTCGTACGGAGACTGCGGGCCCTACCTGACGGGACCGGCAGGCACGGGCTTCTCGGGCAGGCTGTTCGTGCCGTTTTGGGAACAAAGCACTTCAATAGTGAGCGGGTCTAACGCAAAAGCTACGTGCCCATGCGCCAGCCCTTGGGTCGGGTCGTAGAAGAACGACGCTGCTTTACCCCCGACAAGAACTTGCTGGAGGCCCTGGTTTACTCCCCCGAGGAACACGGTGTCTTGCAGGCCGGCCGGGCCGTGGACGGCCAAGGTCAACTTGCGAGCCTTGCCATGCCAAACCTCAGAGAGCCTCTTCCCACCCCAGAGGTGAAACGGGGCATTCGCCGGCGCAAGGCGGAGGTAGAAGAGCCGAAGACTCTGGCCGCGGATCGAGAGATCGGCGAGGCCCTGGCTGAGGGTGGCGCCCTTGAACGCTTTGGCAAGCCGCTGCTGCACATCGAAGAGCGCATAGTCTTCTTGCGCCACGATGCCAAGCCCCTGCGGCGACCGGAGGTCGAGCGAAGTCTGCTGGTCTTTCGGGGCCATGTTGGCGACCGGCACCAACCAGTCGCCCCATACCTGGTTGCGATAGACCGTGGCGTACGTCAGGGGCGTGGTAGTCGTGAACACGTTGGCAGCGTCGGCGAAATACCAGGCCTTCGACTCATACAATCCGAAGTAATATTGCGCCAGGTTGAAGGTCCGGGCGTAGAGCGGCTCGAGTTCGGTGACGCCCTTGGCGTAGGGGAACTTTTTCGGATACAGGCGCCAATCAATCTGCGTGTACTGGCCGCCGCCGGTGAGCAGATCGTAGTTGTACACCAGCGTGGCGGGGCAGCGTGCGGGGTCCTCGCCACCGGGCCAGATCATGCTCTGGGCGGGAATGCACTTGGCAAAGAGGTAGTAGTTCCAATAGTCGTCCAAGGTGCTGAAGGAATAGCCCTCGCCGTAAAGCAGCGCATCGAAATCACACAGGACCGGCAGGATGAAAGCGCGCGTGTTGTGGCTGACCAGCACCACGTGCGGACAGCGGCTCCGCATGAACTCGCGGCGGCGCCAGTTCATCTCGTGCAGTTCGATCAGGCAGTCATAAACTTCCCGGGGATGGCCGTGCTCGCGCCAAAGGGTGCAATTGGGATAGGCCAGATTGTCATCCAGGTAGATGCCGTCCACGGAGAAGCGGTCCAGCATGCGGCCAATGTTCGCCAGCCGGTATTCGGCCAGTCCGTTCGGCGACGCCAGGCAGGTAGCCACGAGATCGCAGTAGGGGTCCATCGTCGCCACATAACGGCCGCCATAGTTGAATCCCTGCCAGAGCGCCCATTTGCCTTTGGCCTTCAGCTCCTGGACCCCCGCCGCGCTGGCGTACAACAGGTCGGCATTCTCTTCCCACAAGAAGAGCATTCCGAGCTCGTGGACCTTCCTGATGACACGTTCCAACTCGCCGGCCGGGGGGCGCGGCTCGCCCGGCGTGCCCGGGCGGTGCATTTGAAAGAGCGTAAATCCATACTGCGCGACGCCACTGATCTCTTCGTCCGTCGGGTAAGGATACTTCTCATCGCCGATCCAGCAGAACATCCGCAGGTCGTGCAGCCGCGGATGCGGCAGCCGGCACGGGGCGACGCTAATGCCGACCCTGAAAGTAAATGGCTCGCCGGCCTTGAGCACGTAAGGCTGATCACCGGCGGCGACATGCACCAGGTACTGCGTGAGGGAGACCTCCGTCCGGCTCGCGTCCTTCGCGGTTACCTCCGCCACGGCCGTGTCCAGCTTCGGCCGGCTCAGGTGGAGAGCGCCGGCGTCGCTGAAGATCGCCAGCGCTGCGGCCGGACTGAACACCTGCAGGCAGGAGGTGAGGGTCGCCAGGCGAAGCGCCTGGCCCGCCGCAGGCAAGCTGCCCCGCGCGGCGGCGTCTCCGTGCTCATCCCGGTTCTTGTGCAGGTAATGGCTGAACCGGCCTTGCACGGGAACCCGATAAAGGACCGCCTGCTCCACGCGCAAATCCTCCCGCGGCGCCAGTTTCACCGTGGTGACCACCACTCCGTCGTTGAGGAAAGTATGAAGCAGCGTGTAATCCACCTCGGGACCGTGCTTGCCCGGGTCGCGGAGAATCCCCTCCACCCGGAGGACCACCTTGTCCTTGCCGCAGCTCTCGACGCTGACCTTGCCGGAGTTGAGCTTCGAGGTCAGCCGGTACTGGTCAATCTGAATATCGGCGGGACCACTGGCGCCAATGACCTCCTGCCCCTCGCGAACCACCGTGATCGCGCGAATCGCACCGGTTGCCTTCTGAACGCGGTAGGCGAATGTGGGCCCGCAGAGAACGTACTCGGAGGCAGTCTCTGAAAGCTGGAGTTCCTCCGGCGGCAGCGGCTCGCGCAGAACAGCACGGATAGTCCGGCTGCTGGAGATGCGGGGCCGCACGTCGGGCTCGGCGGCAGTCGCCGGTGCCTGAAGCGCGCCAAGGTGCAGAGCCACGCCGAGCGCGAGCAAATCGGCCAGGTTGTATCGCTGCGCGGAAAGTTTCGCCATCGTCCCCGCAGTGTGCATGCGGGGTTTCATTCGTCAAGCCGGGCATGGCGCGTAACAAAACGTCTTCTCCCTTGTCCAATCGCCCAAGATCACATCATCATCATCATCATGTGTGGGATGCGGCAATTGCGGAACGTCTTGGCCCTCTGTGGCATCATCGCTGCCCGCACGGCGCAGGCGGATGGGATGGTCGTTCCGGAGGTGTTCTTCCCGAAGGTCGAGATTCCCAATCAGCAGGCGCTGATTCACTGGGCGGACGGCATTGAGCGATTGGTGATCGAGACCTCGTTTCTGGGAGAAGGCACCAATTTCGCCTGGGTAGTGCCCTTGCCTTCGGTGCCGGAGGTCAAGCCGGTTTCGGAGGGCTTCTTCGTCAGTCTACAGCGGCCCTTCCAGCCCCGGCTCATGCACCATGTGCGTCCTTACTACGCCGGAATACTGTTCTTCTGCGGCTTGGTGTTCCTCGGATGGCGGGCCATGAGGGAAGAAGCCTCTTGGGTTGCGGACCTACCGTTGTGCGTAATGTTGGCGGTCGGCGCGGGCTTCATGGCCAAGAGCATGGTCGCCGGACTCGTAGGCGGGGGATTGGCTTTGTGCACCCGGCTTTTCGGCCGCACGCCCGCTGCCTTCGCGTTGCTCCTGCTGATCGGGCTGACGTTCGACGCCGTTCTGACCGTCGTCCCGTCTCCAAAGCGGTGGGGTCTGATCAATACGCTGGGCGGGATCGACTCGGGCAGCGAGGAAGCTGTGCTTCCAGGCGTAACGGTAGTGTCCGTGCAGCGCGCCGGGGTGTTTGACTCCACGACTATCCGCGGCTCCAGGCCAAGCGCCGTCCGGCAATGGCTCGAGAGCAACGGCTACCGGCTTCCCGCTTCCGCAGAGCCTGCCATAAGCTACTATCTCAACCACGGCTGGATATTTGTCGCCAGCAAGGTGCGGACCACGACAGCCAGCTCCAAGCAGGCCGCGCTGCATCCGTTGTTGTTCACCTTCGCCGCCCGCTCGCCGATCTACCCGACCCGCCTGACCGCGGTGGACAACGGTACATGCGCCGTTGACCTCTACGTCTTTGGCAAGCGGCGCGCTACCGCCCGCCACTTTGATACCGTGCGCTGCGACCGTTTGGCCAGCAACCCGCCCTCCGATATGAGGCGTGGGCGCCCAGGCCTCGGAATCGCAGAACCCGAGATTCTCGCTCTGATAGGCGGCTCGACCGTCGGCACGAAGCTGTCAGCACGGTTGAGCCCCAAACAAATGGCTTCCGACGTGGACATCCAATCAGGAATCTTCTGGCGTAGAGGGGCGACCGTCTTTAGCTATTCGGGCGCCCTGACGATTGCCCTGAACGTGGCGCTGCCGCTGGCGGTGCTCAGTTGGCTACTGGCAGGGGCGAGTGAGGGTGGCTGGAAGGTCACCAGGCAAGGGATCTCGCGCTGGCGCCGATATCTCCTGGCCGCGTCGGCCGGGGTTGGGCTTGCTGTTTATCTGCTCTTGCCGAAGGTCGAGGTGGTTTCCCGGGAGGAAGGACGGGCCGACGGACCGAGCCAGATGGTTGCGCGAGAGGTCCAATCGCGCATAGGTATTTGACCCGCCAAACACCCGAAACGACGCTGAAAGATCGAGCTTAGGAACGAAGCCCATTCACATTCCAGGCGCACTGGGCAAGGGGCTCTTGGAGCGCTTCCATTTGCCCCCGTTCGCGTTGTTTGGCGTGTTTCGCGGGCAGGTGCCGTTTCACCGTTATAAAACCAAGGACTAGTCATGCAGCCAATGTTCGATGTGCGCGGCGACGAACGCATCATCGTTCAAGTGCGGGTAGGCGGCGCAGACGCGATCAATCTCCTCACGCTGGCCGGGGCTGAGGCCTTCGCGCGGATCGAGGCACCAAAGGCCCTCGAACAGGCCCTGCCGCCGCAGCACTTCGTGCAAGCCGGCGATGCAGCCGGCGAAGCCATTAGCGGCGTCGAAGAAAGCGGCGTTGGCATCCGTGACTTCATTTGCACGGCGGAGAAGCTCGGCGGGAATCGGGCCGCCGCTCTGGACTACGCGGTGGCACTCCTCCAACAGTTCCGCCGCCTTCTGCGTCCACACGGCCCAGTGGCCCAGCAGGCCGCCGACAATGTGGCACTCGACGGTGCGGCCGGCACCGGTGAAGCAGAAGGGCGTGAGCAGGTCAAGGACGATGTGGTCGTCGTTGCCGGTATAAAGCGCGATGTCATCACGGCCCGTCTCGGCGACCGCCCGAACCACCTCCGCGGTCTGGTAGCGATTAAAGGGCGCAATCTTGATGGCGACCACGTTCTCGATCTCTGCGAACCTGCGCCAGAAAGCGAACGGCAATACGCGGCCACCCACCGCCGGCTGCAGGTAGAAGCCGATGACCGGCAGAATCTCCGCCACGGCGCGGCAATGGGCGATCAGTTCGTCTTCCCGCGCGTCCTTCATCGCCGCGAGGCTGAGCAAACCCGCGTGGTAGCCAAGTTCACGGAGCAGCCCGGCCTCGGTCCGCGCCTGCATCGTGCCGCCGCAAATGCCGCCAATCCGCACCAATGGCACGCGCCGTCCCGCGTCCAGGCGGGCCATCTCCTCGGCGGCGAGCTGCAAGACCGGGCGGAACAACCCGTGGGCGGGGTCACGGATAGCGAATTGGGTGGTGTGCACGCCCACGGCCACACCGCCCGCGCCGGCGGCTGCATAGTAGCGAAGCAGGGCGCGCTGCCGGCGCTCGTCGAGCTTGCGGTCGGCATTCAGCGCCAGCGGGCAGGCGGGGATCGCCAGTCCCCGTTGCAGCGCTTGTCGGACTTCCGGTGTCATAGGGTTCGTTCAAAACCGCCCGTCGCGTGCTTCAAAATGCGTGGGTTTGTTCAAAGTCTGCCCGCCTTGCAGCAACCAGGACGCGACCCACGCGATCAGTTGGTCGGCGCTCACCCGGGGTGGCCCAAACAGACCCACGGCTTGCCGGGCGTTGCTCAGCAAAGCCGTGGGCGACTCCGCTCCAACGAACACCGGCTTTCGCCCCAGGAGTCGCCCGAGCTTCTCACAGGTCTCGCGCACGTTCAGCAATTCGGGCCCGGTGAGATTGAGCAGCAACGGCGGCGAGGCGACGTGGTCGAAGCAGCCGAGTGTCATGGCATTGGCGTCGCCCTGCCAGATGGTGTTGAAGCAACTCATGCCGAGGTCCACGGGCGCGCCCGAGAGAATCTTCTGCGCAAGGTCCACCAGTACCCCATAGCGCAGGTCGCAGGCGTAATTGAGCCGGAGGAGCGCGGCCCGGGTGCCCAACGTACGGCTGAAATGCTCGAACATCCGCTCCCGGCCCAGGCAGCTCATGGCGTATTCGCCGATCGGCGCGGGTGTGTCGGTCTCCAACGACCCGCCGCCGGTTGCGAGCACCAATCCATAAACGTTGCCGGTCGAGAACGCCACGACTCGGCTGCGGGCGAACTTGCGACAGATCAAGGCCGGCAGATTCGTGTTCATGGCCCAGGTGAGCGATTCCTGGCCGGTGGCCCCGAACTTCATCCCGGCGAGGTAGAGCACATTCGGCGCGTCCGGCAAGCGCTGCATGGCCTCTTCGTCCAGCAAATCGCAGCGAATGGTCTCGATGCCGTGCCGCTGCAATTCACCCTCGCACCCGGCCGCCGAGAAGCGCGCCACGCCGATCACCCGCCGCTTGCTCCCGGCGAGGTCTGATGCGCGCCGGGCCATGCGGGCCAGGCTCGGGCCCATTTTGCCCGCGACCCCCAGCACGATGACGTCCCCTTCCAGCCGGCGCATCGTCTCCACAACGCCGGGAGAGGGCTCGCTGAGTCGGTCTTCTAGCTGATAGAGGTCTTGGATGGTGTTGGCCCGTGCCACAGGAAAATCAGGTGGAGCCAACGGCTGGGATTGAACCAGCGACCCGCGCTTTACGAAAGCGCTGCTCTACCACTGAGCTACGTTGGCACCGACGGCCGGAAAGACCGCGACGACCCATTAAGTCAAGCCTTCCGGCGTTCCAGCTACCTCTAGCAGAGGTGGAGATCGGATGCAAGCAAATGTAGCGCTAATCCGAAATGGCCCAGTTACAATCTCAAGGGCGCTTTCTAATCGTCAATCGGGCCGGACATGGTAAACTAGGGACGTGATGAACAATTCAGAGGTGAAGTTGTTGCTGCTGAGTGGAAGGAAATAGCATGAAAACCGCACAGTTAGTCTTTATCGGCATCAAGGGCTCGGTGGTGGCGCTGAATCGCGCTACCGGGCAGCAGGCGTGGGTGACCCACCTAAAAGGCTCAGATTTTGTGAACGTCGTGCTGCGCAACGGGGCCGTGCTGGCCTCCTGCCGCGGCGAGGTGTTCTGCCTCGACCCGCTTACGGGCATCCGGATGTGGCACAATCCGCTCAAAGGCTTTGGCACAGGCCTGGCCACGATTGCGACCGAGCAGAATCTGGAGGACGGCAACGCGCCCGTGCTGGCCGAAAAACGCCGCCAGGACGAAGCAGCCGCAGCCGCAGCCACGGCGGCATGCGGATAAACATACGGCGGAGTCTGTTGGACATGAAACGAGTTCTCCTGTTGGGGCCTTTGCTCGCGGTGGCCGCTGCCTGTTGGTGCCCGCAAGCGGCGCTGGCGGCAGAGCCAGCGGCAACGGCCCCATTGACCAACGCACCGGTTCCAGGCACGGAGCTGGCTCATGCGATCTCCGAGATTACGGGCGTCGCGATTTCTCCGTTGCTGGGGGTCAGCGCCGTGGGAGTGTGGAAGTATTACCACGCCCGGACGCCGCAGCAACGCGCCCGCCTGCCGTGGTTCGCCCGGCCGTGGTTCTGGATTCCCGCCCTGGTTCTGGTCACCGCCTGCTTTCTTAAGGACACGCTGGGCGTCGCCGCGCCAAGGCTGTTGAAGAAGCCGCTCGACGTCGCCGATGCCCTCGAACATAAGATCAGTGGGTTGGTCGCTACCGGCGCATTCGTGCCGCTAGCCATCGCCATCTTCCCGTCCGCTGAGCCCGAGGCTGCTTTGCAGACCTCGAACGGCTTCCTGGCCGCGATTGATCTTTCGTGGCTCGGCAACGGTCTGCTGGTGCCGGCAGCGATGCTCGCGTTCTTCTTCGTGTTCCTCGCCTCCAATGCGATCAACGTCCTCATCCTGCTCAGCCCCTTCGCGGTTGTGGACACCGCGCTCAAGGGGTTCCGGCTGTTGGTGCTGGCCACGATCCCGGCGACCGCGTTTGCCAATCCGTGGCTGGGCGCTGCCTGGGCGCTGGTGATTATCGTCGTTGCCTACTTCATTGCCGGCTGGTCGTTCCGCCTGTCGCAGTTCGGGCTGGTCTTCGTCTGGGACATCGTCACGCTGCGCAACCGGCGTTTCGTGCCGGACCCGGCGGGCAACCGGATGTTGCTTGCCCGTGAAGTCAACAAGGTTCCCGCGCGCACCTACGGCACGCTGCGGTGCGGCGAAAAGGGCGGCCTGGTGCTGCATTATCGCCCCTGGCTGGTGCTCCCCAAACGCGTGCTGACGCTGCCGGAAGGACCATACACCATCGGCAGAGGCCTGTTCTACTCGCAGATCATGAAGGCGGAAGGGCGGGGACTCATTCCGGTGATGCTCCTGCCGCCGCGCTATCGCGGGCATGAGGAGGCGCTGGTGCCCGTCTATGGCCTGACGGGGGTGCGGGAGGCGGGCTTGCGCGCCGCCTGGCGCTGGCTGAAGGAAGTGGTGGGATTCAAGCCCCAGCCGCAAGCGGGTTGAACCGCTTCGGATATGACCATGACCTCTGCCATCATCGCGCTGGCGCTGCTCGAAGCGGCGTTAAAGAAGGCGGGTGTGCCCGTGACCCTCCACACCGTCAAAGGCGCCGGGCATGGAGGCTTTCGGGATCCCAAGGTGCCGGCGCTGACCCGGGAATTCCTGGCGAGATACCTTTCCGGGCAAAGGTAGGCGACTTCAGATCGAATCTTCGGGCCGATGCCATCCCCTTGTCCGGCAAAGCCATTGAGACCCGGACTCCTGTTTGCATACGCTTGCGCGTTTGAATTGGCGCTGTTGATCCTGGCGTTGGGATGGGGCTGGCTATTCCAGCGCCCTGCTCTCGCGGACGTCCAGTGGAGTCTGCAATCCGTGACCGTTGGAATTGCAGCCGCCATCCCTCCTTTTGCATTCTTCATCTGGACCCTGCACTCGGAACTCAAGCTTTGCCTGCATCACCGGCATTTGTTCGAGTCATTGCTGCGTCCTTTGTTCGGCAACTGGTCCGTCCTGCAGTTGTTGGTCATATCCGCCCTCGCTGGCGTTTCCGAGGAGGCCCTCTTTCGCGGAGCCCTTCAAGGGAGTCTGGCTGATCGTGTGAACGTCATCCCCGCTGTGGTCCTGGCTTCGGCTTTGTTTGGCGCCTGCCATCTGCTGACCTGGACCTACGCCATCATCGCCGCGTGCATCGGCGCTTACCTGGGCCTGCTGTGGATTTGGACCGCCAACCTCCTGACCCCAATGGTCACGCACGCCGTGTATGACTTCGCTGCGCTGTTGTATTTCTTGAGGGCGTTTCGGAGCAGGTGAGGTTGCGGAAGACTCGCCCCAGCGGTTCGGCAACCCGCAGCCACCCAAGAGCCACCGCCAATCGGCGCCCCGTCCAATTCTGAGACAGTGACGCATCTGGGTGCATCTGCAACTACAGACCTGCCAGCCCGCACCCCGACGTTTGCACGGTGTCCCTCCGGGCCCTCGCGCCGCTTCCTCCGTCCTTCCTCCGTTCCTCCTCCGTCCTTCCTCCGTTCTTCCTCCGATTGCGTCTCGGAGGAAGAACGGAGGAAGGACGGAGGAGGAACGGAGTTACTATGGAGGCGGTCTGGGGAGCAGGCGACTGGGGTGGGGGTGATTGCAGGCGGGGTCCTGCAGGAGTCAGGGCCCCGGTTTGGAGGCCTGATCGGCTCGGGGACGATGCCGGGCGCTGCGTATCCATTAACGCGGCCTGTCTGACGCTGGCAAACGTGCGCGCAGGTCCAAAGGCTTCCGATGAGCCGTTTTTGCTCTGGATGAACTTTACGCTTTGAACCACGGCGGGGCGCCCTATGATTTCGGCGGATGATCGGCACGATCCTGAGCCTGGCGGCGGTTCTGAGCGGCACCGTCCTGAATGTGGCGGGCATTCTGATTGGCGGCGTGATCGGCTTGGCCCGGCAGAAGCCGCTGCCGCCCACAGCAGAATCGTTCTTCAAAGTCTGGCTTGGGGCGTTTACCGTCTTCGTCGGGCTCAGACTGACCTGGCTGAGTCTGAATGGCTCATTGCCACAAGTCCTGAAACAGCTTCTGATCGCGGTGCTCGCCTTGATGCTGGGGAAGATAGCCGGGCGACTGTTGCGGCTCCAGAAGATGTCCAACCGGCTGGGTGTGGCCGCGCGGGAATGCATTGCCGGCACCAGCCCCGCAGGGCCGCGCCGGCTGAGCGACGGTTTCAAGACCTGCGCGGCGCTGTTCTGCGCCGCACCTTTGGGCATCCTCGGGTCGGTTCAGGATGGGCTGTCGGGGTATAGCTACCCGCTCGCGGCGAAGGCGGTCATGGACGGCCTGGCTACGTTGAGCTTTGTCGGGCTGTTTCGATGGGGGGTGATATTATCGGCGCTGCCGGTGCTGGCGCTCCAGGGCACGATCACGCTCGCGTGCGCGTATGTCCTGAAGCCGTTCCTGGCCACGCACGGGTTGGTGGATTCGGTGAACGCGGTGGGCGGGTTGCTGGTGTTCTGCGTGGCGCTGGTGATGCTCGGCTTGAAGAAGATCGAGCTGGCGGATTACCTGCCGAGCCTGGCGTTTGCGCCTTTATTGACGTGGATCTGGCGGTGATTGTGTTAAGCGCCGGCGACCTCGGTTCCATCGAGTCTGACGGCATGGGGTGAACACCCCATTGTCGTCATGGTGCCGCAACCTCATGTTCCATATCGTGGCGCGCTCAGTTAATGATCCGTTAGCAAGTTCCTTGGATGCGCAGGCCGATGCAGCGTTCAGCGTTGTTGTCGCCTACGAAGATCAGGAGACCGGACAACACGCGCGCAATGTTTGCGACCTTCTGGTCGAGAGCCTTGGTGGGGAGTGCAAATTCACCAGCCAGATGTGGCGGTTCGATGCGTTGCGGATTCCGGAGTGCCGTGAAACAGCCGCCAAAGGGGCCGCGAAGGCCGATTTGATTGTGATCTCCAGCCACGGGGTGGGCGATTTGCCGGGGGAGGTCAAAGCCTGGATCGAACTCTGGCTGCGGGACAAAGGGGACCTCCTGGCGCTGGTGGCCCTGTTCGACCGCCCGCGGGCACCGGTCAGTCAGGAATGGCCAATTCAGGACTACCTTGCCGGCGTAGCCGCCCGCGCCCAGGTGGAGTTTTTTGCCGAGCCGGATGTATGGCCTGGCCGCGAACCGCATCAGGAACAGTTGGCGCTCGACCTCGGACCCGGCGGGGGTGCGCCGGCGCTGCTGCCCCTGCCGGGCGTGACAACGCCTGACGCTGACATCGGCCATTGGGGCCTTAACGAATAGCCGCGCCTGGAAATTTCGGCTGGGCAGGCTTGCATCCTCTACTAGACTTGGAGGCATGAACAAAGTGCGTCTGGGTCTCATCGGTCTGGGCAACATCGGTCAGCACCACTTCGGCTACCTGACCGCGGGCAAGGTGAACCGGGCCGAGTTGGTGGCCGTGTCCGACGCGGTGGCCTCCAAGCTCGAACGGTATAAGCCGCTTAAGACTTTCACCGACGGCGAGGACCTCATTCGTTCCGGCCTGGTGGACGCCGTCGTCATTGCCACGCCGCACTATCAGCATACCTCGCTGGGCATTGCCGCACTGAAACAGGGCTTGCACGTCATGGTCGAAAAGCCCATCTCCGCCCATAAAGCTGACGCCGAGCGATTGATCGCCGCCCACCAGAGCAATCCGGAACTGATCTTCGCAGGCATGTTCCAACTGCGCGCCGAGCCGCGCTACCTGAAGATTCAAAAGCTGATTCGGAGTGGCGACCTGGGCGAGATCGTGCGCCTGAGCTGGATCATGACCGACTGGTTCCGTACCGAGGCGTATTATGCCAGCGGCGGCTGGCGCGCGACCTGGAAGGGCGAAGGCGGCGGGGTGCTGCTCAACCAATGCCTGCACAACCTTGACGCGATGCAGTGGCTGTTGGGCATGCCCGCCCGCGTGCGCGGCTTCTGCCAGCTCGGCCGCTTCCACCAGATCGAGGTCGAGGACAACGTCTCCGCTTACCTGGAATACCGCAACGGGGCGACGGGCACATTCGTCTCCTCGACCGGCGAGGCGCCCGGCACGAACCGCTTTGAAATCGTCGGCACGCGGGGCAAGGTGCTGCTCGAAGCCGATCGCCTCTCGTTCACGCGCAACGATGCGGATATGATTGAGTTCAGCCGCACCGCCAAGTTCGGCTTCGCCAAACCGGAGGTGTGGAACGTGCACATCCCCTTCGACAATGCGCCAAATGCCCACGCGACCCTGATGCAGAACTTCGTCAACGCCATTCTCGACGGCGAGCCACTGATTGCCCCGGGCGCGGAGGGCATCCACTCCGTGGAATTGGCGAACGTGATCCTGTATTCCTCACTGCTGGGCCAAACGGTGGAACTGCCGATGGACAGCGCGGCTTACGAGAGGAAGCTGAACCAGTTGATCGCCGAATCCAGAATCCAGAAGAAGGTGGTGGAAGTGGCCAACGAAGACTTCACCACGTCGTTCAAGCGATGAACCAGAGGAAGGGAAAGGCCCAACAAATCACTTGCCAAGCCGCGTCAGCGAATTAGGGTTGCATCGTGAGCATTGCCGAGATTAGGGACAGCATAGACCGGATGACGGACGAGGAACGATTCTTCGCTGCAGCCTACTTACAGCACCGGGCGCAGACGAATGACCCCGCCTATCAGGCACTGCTGTCCGAGCGAATGAAGCGTATGGATGACGGCCAGAGGGTAACACTGGAGCAATCCCAGCGCATCCATGCGGCACTTGAGGCTGAGGGCCTGTAATGGCTTCCTGAGTTCGGCATGATCCTTACCGGCATCGGCGACGAAGGCGCCAACACCATTGACGGCCAAATCCAGGCCACACAGGAACTCGGCTGGATACACCTCGAACCGCGTGGCGTTGAGGTGCCGGGCTTCGCCAAGGCGAATTTGCACGACATCCCGGACCCTGCGTTCGATGTCGTCGTCAGGAAGCTCGAAACCGCCCGCGTCGGCGCTTATTGCTTCGGCTCCACGATCATGAACTGGTCGAAGAAGGTCGGCGACCCATTCGAGCCCACGCTCGCAGAGGTGAAACGGGCCATCCCGCGCATGCAGCGGCTCGGCACCAAATACATCCGGATCATGAGCTTCAAGCCGGGCGATGAGGAATTCCGCATCCCGGCTGAAGTCTTCCGGCGCGTCAAGGACGTGACGAACCGCTTCCTGGACGCAGGCATCCAGCCCGTCCACGAAAACTGCATGAACTACGGCGGCATGAGCTGGCAGCACGCTCTCGAACTGCTCGACAAATGTCCCGGCCTCAAATGGGTGTTCGACACCGCCAATCCCATCTTCAACGCCGACCGCTCCAAGCCCAAGCCTTGGCCGAAGCAGGACCCGTGGGAATTCTGGACCCATGTGCGCGATCACACCGCGCATATCCATGTCAAAGATGCCACCTGGAACCCGGGGGAGAATGACGCGGACTACAACTGGCCCGGTGAAGGTCAGGGCCGGGTGCGCGACATCCTCAAGGACGCGCTCGCCCGCGGCTACGACGGCGCCCTCTCCATCGAACCGCACATGGTGGCAGTCTTCCACGACGCACAGGCCAAGGCCAGCAACGACGAAGCCATGCGCAAGAACTACGTAGAATACGGACGACGGCTGGAGAAGATGCTCGTGGCCATTGGGCAAGAGCTCAGCGCGAAAGCCAAGGCAGCCGGCGGCGCTGAGCGCCTGGCTTCGGGGATGCAGTGATTTAGCGCGGTTTTGCGCTGCAGCCGGCACCCAAGACCTTAAGGTGCTTCCTGTTTGACGCGATAGAAGGTCGCCGGCGTGTTCTCGATCGCGTTCGTTGCTGATACGAGGGCTTCCTGGCCGCTTCCCCAAATCCTGCCGCCGGGCAAATCCTGCCAGCTTCCGGAAAGGAGATCAGGGGTCCATTCCACGACATATTGCCGGCCCGCGAAAGTGTGGAACCGCAACTGGACGCTTGACCCCACTGCGGCGATGGAGGTGATCTTCAGCCGCGCTGTAATGGCCATGCTGCGGCCACCGCTGGCGGCGATGGCGACCACGTTGCTCAGCCCGCCCGGCACATTTGTCTGGGCGTAAGTATTGTCGCCCCAGGCCAGGACTGTCCCGTCGTCCCGGAGGGCCAGGTTGTGGCTCCACCCCGCCGCCACTGCGACGACGTTGCTTAAGCCGATGGGCACGTTGGTCTGTTGATAGTAGTTGTTTCCCCACGCCACGAGCGTGCGGTTGCTGGTCAGTGCGATGCTGTGAAACGAGCCCGCCGCGATGGCCAACGCGTTGCTCAGGGTGGCAGGCGGGGTTGTCTGGCCGAAGAGGTTGGCTCCCCAGCCAATCACGGTGCCATCGTTCTTCAAGGCGAGGCTATGAAGCTCGCCCGCGGCTACCGCGACGACGTTGCTCAACGTCGCCGGAACCTGCGATTGGCCACAGTGCGGAAAAGTGCCCGAGTTGCTGAGGCCGGCTCCCCAGCCGATTACCGTTCCGTCACTCTGGAGCGCCAAGCCGTGGAAGGAGCCGGCCGCGACACC
Source organism: uncultured Verrucomicrobiota bacterium (assembly GCA_964625855.1). Classification (GTDB taxonomy): domain Bacteria; phylum Verrucomicrobiota; class Verrucomicrobiia; order Limisphaerales; family UBA8199; genus JAPLUA01. The sequence goes on from CAZVFC010000037.1 coordinate 17,033, forward strand.
CACGACGTTGCTGAGCCCCGGAGGAAGGTTCGTTTGCCCATAAGAATTGTCGCCCCAGGCGACTAGGGTGCCGTCATCCTTGAGCACCAGGTCGTAGCCCGCACCGGCTGCGCCTTGGACAAGGTCGGTCAAACCCGTGGGAACGGCCAAGCCGCCCGAGTGATTACATTCCCACACCAAAGGCGTCCCAGGGTTCTTGAGCGCAAGGGCGTGATCCCAGGCGGCGGCAACACTCACCAGGTCGTGCAGGTCGGCCGGAGACAGCACCTGGTCGGCATTTGGCTCACCCCATCCGATCAAGGTTCCATCACTCCGCAGGGCGAGGCTGGAGTAGGCGCCGGCGCTGACGACCACGACATTGCTCAATCCCGCGGGCACATTGGTCTGGCCAAATTCGTTGTTGCCCCACGCCACCACCGTGCCGTCACCCCGCAAAGCGAGGCTGTGCCCGGTGTGCTCCTCCCCGCCAGCCGCGATTGCCACCACGCCGCCGAGCGTGGCAGGCACGTTCGTCTGGCCATCGTAATTGCAGCCCCACCCGATTACCGTGCCGTCACTCTTAAGGGCGAGGCTGTGATTCGCTCCCGTCGCCAGCGCGATGACGTTCGTCAACCCAACGGGTACCTGGGATTGGCCGTAGTGCGGGAATGAATTGGGGTTGGTCTTGCCGGCACCCCAGACCAAAACGGTACCGTCGCCCTTGAGCGCCAGGCTGTGGTGGCTGCCAGCGGCGATGGCAAGAACATTACTCAAGCCAGCGGGCACGCTGGTCTGGCCATAGGAGTTGTTGCCCCAAGCTAGCACCGTCCCGTCGTTCCTGAGCGCCACGCTATGGAACGCACCCGCGGCGACCCTCACGGCATTGCTTAGACTCGCCGGTACGATCGCTTGGCTGTAGTCGGTGGCTCCCCAACCCACCACCGCCCCATCGGTCTTGACCGCGAGGCTGTGGCCTCCGCTTCCGGCGGCGATGGCAACGACGTTGCTCAAACCGTCGGGCACAGCCGCTTCGCCGGAGAAGTTGTTCCCCCAGCCGACCACCGTTCCGTTGCTTTTAATGGCCAGGGTATGGTCCAGTGCCGTAGCAATGTTAGTGAACACGGTTCCCGGCTCGAGATTGGGCGACACCCGGCTTCCCCATTCCACGAATTGGCCAGGAGGAACGCCGGCGAGACACGATGTCCACGCCACCAGGAAGATGAGAGCACACGGACGCAGGCGCCGCCATCCACTCGTGAGCAGCGGCTGGCCGCACGCGGCGCCGGGAATTCCAGGCTGGTTGTTATAGGCCATTCGAGCGCAGGCAGGTGTTCGAGCCTTTAGGGCGCTGCCCGCAAGCCCGGCAGCATGGCGCGCAAACTTGCCGGGAAGTCCTTCGGGTCCTGGTAGAAATAGCAGACCCGCGTCGAGGTGCTCCAGGTGTGCAGGAAATACATCTTCTGGACTGGGATCCACTGGGCCGAGCCGTCAACAAATACCTGGTTGCCGCCGGTCGGCGTGAGCGAGTCCGCTGGATGATGCTGGGGCGCGTTCGCATAAACATACTCGCGTCCAGGCTCCTGTCCGCCCCATTGCCCGTTCACTTTGATCACAGCATCGGCGGCGAGAGTCCAGTGAGGTCGGGCCAGCCCCAGTTTAACGGGGCTGGAGGAGGCAAAGGTGCCGGCAGGATTCCGCCAGTTGGCAATGCCTCCGAAATACTGGTAGCCGATGATCCACTGTGGATACTGCGGTTCATAGACCGGTAGCCCCGGCCGGTTCGGGCACGTCCAGATCGAAGGGGAGTTCGTAACCAAACCCAGCTTGAAAGCCGCAGAGGCTTCCGGAGGGTTTAGCGTGATTTGAACCGACACCCCAGCCGAAGAGCGGGCGGGGAGCACTTTATCTCCGTTCTCGCTGGCATAAAGTGTCATCGCAACGGCGAGTTGGCGCAGGTTGTTCCGACACGCCGCACGCTTCGTCTTGTCCGAGGTGTACGCCAAAGCCGGAAGCACCGTGGCAATAAGGAGCGCAATGACCGCTACTACCACAAGCAATTCGAGCAGGGTAAAAGCGAGGATATGGGCGAGTCCTCCCTCACTCCGACAGCCCCGAGTCAAGGGGAGAGATCTGCCCACAACTCGCCACTGGCCGATGGCACCTTGCATACCGGTTCCGATTCTACTCGAAGCGCTGATGGTGGGGCAAGTAAATTAAATGAAGGGAACGGGGCTCAGGATACATTACAGGACTTACGCCACCACGGACTCAACCGCAACGTTTCGGCCGCGGGGGAGCACGCCCGCCACCCTGGGTCGGGCGCCGCGCTTTACTTGTCATCGGGTGTTGGCCTAAGCTGCGTCCTGCGATGAGCGAAGCCGAGCACCACGACCCCGTCAACGAATACGAGCGCGAGCCAGTGCCGGAGAAGGCCCTGCTCGGGCTGAAGAATTACGTCGGCCAGTTCGCGGGCGAGCATGTCGCGGGCACGGAGCTGATGATCGGCCCGCTGTTCCTGGCCTGTGGCGTCAGCGCCTTCGATTTCATATTCGGCCTGCTGGTCGGCAACCTGCTGGCGGTGTTAAGCTGGACCTTCTTCACCGCGCCCATAGCGACTCGCGCGCGGCTGACACTCTATTACCAGCTTGAGCAGATCTGCGGCCGGCGGCTGGTGACCCTCTACAACCTCGCCAACGGGGTGATGTTCACCGTCCTGGCGGGGGCGATGATGACGGTCTCAGCCACGGCGCTCGGAATCTACTTCAAGTTCAGCATGCCAGAGTTAACCGACACCCTGCCGACCGGCGCGGGGTGGGTGGTGGCGGTGCTGGTCACCGGCGCGCTCTTCTCGGTGGTCGCCGCCTATGGCTACCGGTTTGTGTCCCGCTTCGCCAACATCGCCGCGCCGTGGATGGTGCTGATGTTTGTCGCTTTTGGGATCATTGGGCTGCGCGAGATGGGACTTAAGTCCGTCGGGGACTTCTGGAATGTGGCCAGCACGGTGATCTGGACCGGTGGCGCGCCTCAGCCCGGCCAGGTTAAGTTCACTTTCTGGCACGTGATGTTCTTCGCCTGGTTCTGCAATATGGCATGGCACATCGGCATGGCCGACCTCTCGGTTCTACGCTATGCGCGAAAGCCTTCGTACGGTCTGGCATCGGCTGCCGGAATGTATATCGGTCATTTCATGGCCTGGATCGCAGCCTCCCTGCTCTATGCGGTCCAGCTTCACCAGGACCCGACCAACACCGCCGTGCTGCCCGGGCCGCTGGCCTATCGCGCCTGCGGTGTGGCCGGGCTGCTGGCCGTGGTCACCGCCGGCTGGACAACAGCCAACCCAACGCTCTACCGGGCCGGCCTGGCCTTTCAATCGTTGATCCCGAAGTCCTCCCGCTTCAAGGTCACGCTGCTTACGGGTCTCGTTGCCAGCATCACCGCCATCTTCCCCATCGTCACCATGCGGTTGCTGGACTTTGTGGCGCTCTGGGGAATGATCCTGATGCCGATGGGCGCGGTGATCTTCATGGATTTCTGGGTGCTCCCGAGGCTGGGGCTCCGCTGCAATTTCGCGGCGGCCGCAGGCGTGCCCTTCAATTGGGCTGCCGGTCTCGCCTGGCTCCTGACGATTGGCGTCTGCGCGGGCCTCGTGCTGACCGGCAAGACGCAAATCTACTTCGTTAGCCTGCCCGGCTGGTTTGTCACGTCACTGCTCTACGTCCTGTTAAGTAAATGGCTGCAGACCCGAGCCGTGCGGGCTGTCGCTGCCTGAGTCATGAAGCGTTTTCTGCAAATCATCTCCTATCTGGCCTTGGCCTTGACCCTGTTACCGCCGGTGTTGTTCTTCGCCGACAAACTCGAACTGTCCCAGACCAAGCTCTGGATGCTGGCCGCCGCCCTGGGCTGGTTCGCGACCGCCCCCTTCTGGATGGAGCACAAAGCAACCGACTGACGCAGGCAGGCGTCCCGCAAGCTTCCCCCCAGTCTATGACTTCAGCCATCATCGTTGCAGCCGGCCAAGGCACCCGCATGGGACCTGGAGTGGACAAACTGTTCCTCGAATTGAACGGCTGCCCCATCGTTGTCCACACCTGGCGGCGGTTCGACGAGACGGCATGTATTGAGGAAATAGTCCTTGTCGTCCGCGACGGGATGCAGGGCGCTATTACGTCCCTTGGGGCGAAGCACGGGTTTCAGAAACCGTTCCGCCTGGTTCCAGGCGGCAAGGAGAGGCAAGACTCGGTCTGGAACGGGCTGCAAGCGCTGTCACCGGAAGCCGAGATCGTCGCGATTCAGGACGCCGCGCGGCCCTGCACCAGTGCTGCACTTATTGCCGCAACCGTTGCAGCGGCTCAAGAGACCGGCGCAGCCGTTGCCGCCCAAGCGGTCACCGATACCATCAAAGAGTCCGGCGACGGCAAGACCATCGAGCGGACCCTCGACCGGAAGCGGCTCTGGGCGGTGCAAACCCCGCAGACCTTCCGCGTGGACATCATCCGGCGGGCTCTCGCGGAAGTCCGGCGCCGGGGTTTGCTGGTCACCGATGACACCTCGCCCTGCGAACTCATTGGCCAGCCCGTCCGGCTGGTAGTCGGCACCCAGCCGAATCCCAAGGTCACCCGCCCGGAGGACCTGCCCTGCGTCGAGGCGCTACTTCGCAGCATGGCCAGCGGCAGGCATTAACGTTACCGCCACTGCCTCGCAGCACGGCCACAATGGCTGCCAGGTCAATGGATCAGATGCCCGGATGAACCCTGAGAAAGCCGGAGTCGGAATTGGGTAGGACTGCGCCTGTTTTCGGGCCAGCTCAAGGCTCGGCGGGCAAACCCGCATCCTTGCAATGCCCTTCTCCAACCCTTATTGTCTCGCAGAACGATGCTTAGAGCGGTATGAAACGACGTTTGATCTACGGGCTGGTCGCCACGGTGCTGACCGTCAATTTGCTGGTCGGCGCCCACATGTACATGACCTCGGCCGAGGCGGCTGAGAAGGACTCCCCCTACCTCAGCCTCGAGCTCTTTTCCTATGTCATGGAGAAGGTCCGGAAAGACTACGTGGACGGCCAGAAGTTGACATACCAAGAGCTGGTGTATGCAGCGCTGAAAGGGATGCTCAATACACTGGACCCCCACAGCGAATTCATGGAGCCGCAGAAGTACAAGGAGCTGCAAAACGATACCCAGGGCGCTTTTGGGGGGCTGGGCATCGTCATCGCGATGAAGGACAACTTCATCACCGTGGTCGCCCCGATGGAGGACACGCCGGGTTTCAAGGCGGGCATCTTGTCCGGCGACCGCATCATCCGGATAGACGGCAAGAGCACCGAGAAGATGAGCTTGCAGGACGCCGTCAAGTACCTGCGCGGCGAACCGGGCACGGATGTTCAGATTACGATTCTCCGTCCCTCCTCGAACACCGTGAAAGATTATAAGCTGACCCGCGCCGTGATCAGCATAGACATGGTAAAGGACATCAACGGCAAGAAGGAATTCCCCCTTAGCGAGAACAAGATCGGCTACGTGCGCCTCGTGCAGTTCGGGGAGAAAACCAGCGGCGATCTGGAAGCGGCGCTCAACAAGCTCAAGGCCCAGGGCATGCAGGCGTTGGTGCTGGACTTGCGGTGGAACCCGGGCGGTCTGCTCGAGCAGGCAGTGGATGTTTGTGAAAAATTCCTCCCTCGCGGGGAGCTGGTCGTCACCACCGAAGGCCGGAATCCCAGCCAGAATACCGTGCGCCGAGCGTTGGGGCGTGGCGACACAATCAAGAACATGCCGATGGTGGTGCTGGTGAATCTGGGCAGCGCGAGCGCTTCCGAAATCGTCGCCGGCTGCCTGCAGGACCTGAAGCGCGCGATCATTCTGGGCGAGAAGACCTTCGGCAAAGGATCGGTCCAGAGCATCATCCCGCTGGCGCCGTTGCCGGACGGCGTTCCCGCCTTGAGGCTGACCACGGCCAAGTACTATACGCCGAGCCACAAGGTCATCCATGAGGAAGGCATCACGCCGGACATCATCGTTCCCATGACTGAGGAGCAGGAACGCCAGGTGCAACTCCGGAACACCCCCGGCGGCGTCGAAAGCCTGGAAGACAAAGATCGCGAGCGCATGGCCACTACCCGCGACCCGCAGCTCGATCGGGCCATGGACCTCCTGAAGGGCATCACCCTCTTTACCCAGCGCGCCCCGGCATCCGACAAAACACCCGCCAAAGGGCAGAAGATGGCTGCCAAATAGGCCCTGTGCCGGCCACACGCAACACCAACCACGCACGCCCCGAAAACCGGATGGTTCCGTGGTCGGTGGTGCGTGTCGCGCCCTGGACCGACCCATGCCCCTGTTAGCCTTCGAAACCTCCTGTGACGAGACCAGCGCGGCGGTGGTTCACCAGGGGCGGGTCTTGTCTAACCTCATATCGTCGCAAGTCCGCCTGCACGCGGAATACGGCGGAGTGGTGCCGGAGCTGGCCGCACGCGAGCATCTCCGGAATCTCGTGCCGGTCGCCAGGGCTGCGCTCCGGGATGCGGACGTAACCGCCGACCGACTGGAAGCGGTAGCCGCCACTCAAGGCCCCGGCCTGCCCAATGCCCTGATGATCGGCCTGAAGGCCGCCCAGGCCGTGGCGTTCGTCTTGCGCCGCCCGTTCCTTGGCATCCATCACCACGAAGCCCACCTGTATTCACCGTGGGTGAGCGGCCAGCCGCCAACGGCGGATTTCGCGGCCTTTCAGCCCAACGTCTCCCTCATCGTCAGCGGCGGCCACACCCTGCTGGTCCATGTCCCGGCGGAACTACAACACCAGGTCCTCGGTTCAACGGTTGATGACGCCGCGGGTGAATGCTTTGACAAGACGGGCAAGCTGATGGGACTGCCCTATCCGGCCGGGCCCGAGATAGACCGCCTGGCCGAGGGAGGAAACCCCAAGGCTTTCAAGTTCCCCCGCCCGATGATAGACGATCCGGGCGACGACTTCAGTTTCAGCGGCCTGAAGACCTCGGTGCGGTATTTCCTGCGCGACCACCCCGGCTTGCTGGATGACCGACAAGGGGTGCGCGACCTGTGCGCTAGCGTTCAAAGCGCGATCGTGGAAGTGCTGGTGGCCAAGACGCTGCGCGCCGCTCAGCGATTGGACGTCCCCTGCATCACGGCCTCCGGCGGTGTGAGCTGCAACCGCGCGCTGCGCCGCGAGCTAGCCGCCGCCTGTGGCCGTGCAGGCCTGACGGTGCGACTGGCCGAAGGATCTCTCTGCACCGACAACGCCGCGATGATCGGCATCCTAGCCGAGCGCAAGCTGCGCTTCCACAACGAAGCAACCGCGCTGGACGCGGATATTCTCCCTAACTGGGTCTTGGCATAGTGTCGGCCGCAGCGCAGCCAACCCTGGAGCTTGGACATTTTGCAGACTGAACCGGAGCCAATCCCAAAGGGATTGCATCACTCAGCCAAGCCAATCCCGAAGGGATTGTATCGCTCAGCCAAGCCAATCCCAAAGGGATTGCACCACTCAGCCAAGCCAATCCCGAAGGGATTGTATCGCTCAGCCAAGCCAATCCCAAAGGGATTGCATCACTGAGCCCAGGGTTGCGCACCGAGCGCTACCCTGGGAGCTGCGCCGAAGAGAGTCCCAACCCTGTAAGGGTTGCATCACCGCCCCGACCGGTTCATTCCGGCCGCCATACCGCAATCTTTGGCCAGGATACTCCTCCATGCCGTCTTCTCCACTAAGCTCGCACGCGACGAACGGTACGTTTGGGATTGAGCGCGGTGAAGGGGAAGAACGATGCGACCCTTTCAGGGTTGGGGAGGTCTTTGCGGTGATCTCACCCAGGGTAGCGCGGGGCGCGCAACCCTGGGCTGAGTGATGCAATCCCTTCGGGATTGCCTGGGCTTCGGTCGGCATAATGTCCAAAATCCACTGTCGGCCGCAAAGCGGCCAACCCCCAGCCGTCACAGCAGGACAGGGGGGAAAGTGGGCAAGCCGCCGCAGCAGTCAATGGCGCAAAATTGGAGCGAGGCTGGCTTGGGGGTACGCCATCATCTCATCGCGTCAAAGGTCTTCTGCAGGATCTGCCAGTCCTTGAGGCCCTTGAACTTGCCGCCAGCCTGCTGGTGCAGGCCGGTTTCTTTGGCGTTCTTGGTCGGCTTGGTCACTTTGTAGAAGACGCCAAAGTAGCCGGGGAAGGGCTCGGCAGCGAGCTTGTATGCCGCTACTTCATCGCTGACGTCGTGATCGGCTGGGACCGTGTTGAAGACGCCGCCCTTGCGGGGGTTGGCGCCGTCGAACGCGCCTTCGTAGAACTCGACGCACTCGCTGAGGCACTCGATGAAGCTGAAGCCGTCGTGGTCCATCGCGGCTTCCATCATCTGGAGCACGTGATTCGGATTCGAGCTCGTGGTCCGCGCGACCAGGGTAGCGCCGGCGGCGATGGCCTGCTTCATGGGGTTGATGGGGTAATCCACCGCGCCCCAAACGTCAGTCTTGCTCTTGTAGCCTATCGGGGACGTGGGCGAGGTTTGCTTCTTGGTCAGGCCATAGACCCAGTTGTCCATCGCCACGCAGGTGAGCTTGATGTTCTTGCGGGCCGTGTGCGTAAAATGGTTTCCGCCAATAGAGAAGAGATCGCCGTCGCCGCCGAAGACAAACACATGCAGGTCCGGTCGCGAGAGCGAGATGCCGCTGGCAAAAGCCAGCGAGCGCCCATGGATATAATGCGCGCCATAGGCCTGAACGAAATACGGGAAGCGGCTCGAACAGCCAATGCCGGAAACAGTCGTGAACTTCTCCTGCCACAGCTTGCGCTTCTCGATCATCTTGAAATACAGCGCCAGCACGGAGAAGTCTCCGCAGCCGGGGCACCAGGTGGGATGGTCGGCCGCTATTTCCTTCTTGGTCAACGGCTTGCGATCGGTGTCGGGTGGCGGGGCGGTCAGGTTTGCTGCCGGGGAGGCAGGGGCTTCGGTGACGGGGGCGCTCATATTCCAGGTTCGTTAACGGGGTAAAAGGATAGATGGTAATTGGGCTGCGCTCATTGGCTACGCCTTGCGGGCGCCGGCGGTGATGTCGCCCTGGGCGCGTTCGAGGATTTCCTTCACTTTCCAGGTCAGGCCATCGGTCTTGTTGATGCCGCGGATTCGGGCATCGCAATAGCGGGCGCGAAGAAGGCCGGCGAGCTGGCCGTAACCGTAGAGTCCTTCATCGTTCATTTCCACAACGCGGATGTGGTTGAAGCCGGAGAAGATGTTATCCAGCCCTGGCGGCAGTGGATGCAGATACTTGATGTGCAGCGCGGAAACGCTGTCGCCGGCAGCTCGAGCGCGGTCCACGGCTTCACGGATGGGGCCTTGAGTCGAACCCCAGCCCACCAACAGCACGTTGCCTTCAGGCGGTCCATAGACTTTGGGCGCGGGCAGAGTGGCCGCTAACGCCTGCAGCTTCTTGCGGCGCTTGGCCGTCATCCGCATGTGCAGTTCCGGCGAGCCGGTGGGATGGCCGAATTCGTCATGCTCCAGCCCGCCCGCAATGGGATATTTGCCGCTCATGATCCGGGTGCCCGGCACGACACGCGGCGTCACTCCGTCCGGCGAGGACAAGTCGTAGGGTTTGTAGTCGGCTACGGGCGCAAAGTCCGGGGAGATGTCCTGGCAAAGTCTCTCGAGGTCCGGCGCGGCGAAGGCTTCAATGCGAGTGGCGATTGCCTGGTCGCTGAGCACAAAGACGGGCACGTTGTATTTGCGCGCCAGGTTTACCGCTTCAATCGCCGTGTAGAAGCATTCCTCGACATCGGCGGGCGCGATCACAACCCGCGGGGCGTCGCCATGGCTGCCGAAAACGGCCAGGTTCAAATCGGATTGCTCGACCTGGGTGGGCAGCCCGGTGGAAGGGCCGCCGCGCTGGACATTGATCACCACCAGTGGTACCTCGGCCATAACGGCCCAGCCGAGCGATTCCATCTTCAGGGAGATCCCCGGCCCGCTGGAGCCGGTGACGGCCACCCGCCCGGCAAAACTCGCGCCGTTGGCCATCGAAATGGCGGCGATCTCATCCTCGCACTGCACAAAGGTGCCGCCATACTTGGGCAGCTCCCGCCGCAGAATCTCCATCACGTCCGACCAGGGCGTAATGGGGTAGGCCGCGCCGAAGCGAACCCCGGCCGCGATGACGCCGTAAGCGAGGGCCTCGTTCCCGTTCATCACCACCTGGTGAGTGGCCTTTCGCTGGCTGTCAACAAACTTGAAGGTCTCCAGCAGGTTGCCGAGCGAGTAATTATAGCCGGCTTGGAAGGCGGCCAGGGCGTTGGTAAGAACGCTGGGATCTTTGCCGGTGAAACGTTCGCTGATCAGCGCTTCCAGCTTGGCGACATTCAAATCAAACATCCGGGCGACCAGGCCGAGCGCGAAAAGGTTCTTGCCCTTGTCCTTGGCTGTGCCCCCAATCGCCTCGATCGTCAGGCTCGAAATCGGAATGCCCACGTGATGATACGCCGGCTGCCATTCCTCCTTGGGCTCCACGTGGTCGGTATCATAAAGGACGATGCCGCCCTTCTTGAGCGAGTTGATGTGCTCTTCGTAGGAATGCTGGTAGAACGCGAGCAGCACGTCGGCCTCGTCCCCCGCGCTCAGCACCTCGCCCGACCCGATACGCACCTGGAAGATCGAGGGGCCGCCGGAAATGGTCGAGGGAATGGTCATGAAGGTCATGACCTCCTGCTCGCTGCGGCCGGCCAACCGGGCCAGGAAGCCGCCGATGGCCTGGATGCCATCCTGGGAATTGCCCGCAATGCGGATCACGGCTTCCGATACCCGCGAAACCTTGGGCTGACTCCCCTGCGTCGGGGAGGCTATCGTCGAGTCGCTCATAAAATCACTTAATCTAGAATCTGACAGCACTTACAGGGTTAGACAACTGAAAAGGAATCAGTCTCAATAACTGTTGCTATAAAACACTATCATTGCAGTCCGGCGTGTCAAACCCCAAAGGAGGATTCTCTTCTGCTGCCTGCTTGCACTCGGCCATGATTGTGAGATACGGTTGGGTGTCAACGCTCTTATCAAATATGAAAACCGCCTACGAACTTGCGATGGAACGGCTGAGCAAGACCACACCGATCGTCACGCTGACCGCCGAGCAGAAGGCGGCAATCGCCGACCTCGAGTCCCGGTGCGCCGCCAAAATCGCGGAGCGGGAACTGCTGCTCAAGGGCGAAATCGCTAAAGCGGCGGAGAAGGGCGACGCCGAGGCGCTGGTGCAATTGGAAAAGCAGTTGCTGAGCGACCGGAAATCGCTGCGGGCGGAATTCGAGGAGCGGAAAGAGAAAGTGCGTCAGGGTCCCGGCAAGTGATGGGTTCAACCAGGCCCCTGAATCAGCGCCGTGCGACCTTTGTTCAGGTATTTGACTTGAGTCAAATGGCTTGTTGGTGATCTGCTCTAGTCTGTTGGTGCAAGCGCAACCGCGTTGAATCGCGGGACAGCTCCCGGGTTGCGCTTCCGATAAACTGGAATGGCGTTATCTCACAGCCAAGTTGTGCGGACAGCCGCGGCGATCGCCCTGGGTGCATCAGCCGCAGTGGTCTGGCATGTATGTGCGGCGGGCGAGCCCTCCCCGGCGACCGCTGCCGTGCCGCCGAATTTGCCGGTGGTGGCCCGCCCGCCCGCTGAGCAACCGCCGACCGGCCTCCCTTCGGACACGCATCTGGATAAGACGCCGCCACGCCGCACGGTCGGCCTGGACCTCGTCAGGAACGGCTGGACCTATAACTGCATGGAATGCCACAAGCTCTTTCCCGCCAAGTGGCACTACGACCGGCCGCTCAACGAGCACAAGCACATCGTGCTCGACCACGGCAACAACCGTTACTGCCTCAACTGCCATCATCCGGCGAACCGCAATGCATTCGTGGACTATGACGGCGGGGAGATCGCCCAGGCCGACGTCGTGCAGCTTTGCGCCAAGTGCCACGGGCCGATCTACCGCGACTGGCAGGCGGGCGTGCATGGCCGGGCGAACGGCTTTTGGAATGCCGAGTTGGGTGGCAAGACCCGGCTACGCTGCATCCAATGCCACGACCCGCACAGCCCGAAGTTCAAGCCAATGAAGCCGCTGCCGCCCCTGCAATACCCGCCGCGCGCGCCCCACCCGCCCACCACCCGTGCCAGCGAGGGGGGCGCAAGGTTGGCGCCTGTAGAGCGGGAGGTCGGCGTGGCTATGGCGGGGGACCCGCGTGGGTACCTGGATTCTTCCTGTATTTCTCCTGTATTGTTCCTGTATTTGTCCTGTAGTTCCGGGCGTTTTTGCGCGCCTAACGGGGCATCCATCCGGCCATGAGTCACGACCCGCAAAACGAAGTCAGCCCCCAGACCCTCGAACGGGTTTACCAGCCGGTGACGCGCCGCACGTTCCTGAAAGGCACCGCGGCGGCGATGGCAGGCCTGGCCGGGCTGGTGGTTGCGCTCAAGCCCTTGCTCGCCCTGGAACGCGGAGAACTTACGCTCGACGACCTGCTCCAGAGGCATTACCGCGAACTCAAGCCGGCCGACCTGCAGCGCATCCTTAAGGCACTGGAAGACAAGTGCGAGAAGGAGCGCGGCGTGCGCCCGGCCATTCGCGATCTCAAGCCGCTCACGGGCGTTGAATTCGGTTACGCACTCAATCTGACACGCTGCATCGGCTGCCGCAAATGTGCCCACGCCTGCTTGAAAGAGAACAACCAGTCCCGCGATTCGGCCGACGACATCGAGATGTCCTACATCCGCGTGCTGGAGCTGAACAAGGGCGCCATTAACCTGGAGACCTCTACGCCTTACTACGACCCCGAGACGGTGCCGCAGAAGGACAAGTATTACATGCCGGTGCAATGCCACCAATGCCGGCAACCACCGTGCACCAAGGTCTGTCCGGTGCAGGCGACCTGGCAGGAGCCGGACGGTGTGATTGTGGTTGACTACAACTGGTGCATCGGGTGCCGTTATTGCATGGCCGCCTGCCCCTATGATGCGCGCCGGTTCAACTACAAGAAGCCCACGATTCCGCAGGCGGAGATTAACCCGGATCAAGGCTATCTGAGCAACCGCATCCGGCCCAAGGGCGTGGTGGAGAAATGCACCTTCTGCCTGCAGCGCACGCGCACCGGCAAGTATCCGGCCTGTCTGGAAGTCTGCCCGACCGGGGCGCGCCTATTTGGCAACCTGCTCGACCCGAACAGCGAGATCAGCTACGTGCTCAACAACAAGCGGGTTTACATCCTCAAGGAGGACGTCGGCACGCTGCCGCGCTTCTATTACTTCTTCGACAAATGAAGGACTACCTCACCTTCCTGTTTCGGGTCTGGCGGGTCTCTTTCCAGGGGAGCGCGAAGTTTTATGCGTGGATGACCCTGCTGACGGTGGTGGCGCTCGTCGGCCTGAACGCCTGGGCGCGGCAGTTCGTCGCGGGCCTGGAAACCACCGGCATGACCAACCAGGTGAGCTGGGGGGCCTACATCGCGAACTTCACCTTCCTTGTCGGCGTCGCCGCGGCGGCGGTGATGCTGGTCATCCCCGCCTACATCTACAAGAAGGAGTTCATGCATGAGGTCGTGCTGTTCGGCGAGCTCATGGCCATCGCGGTGATCGTGATGTGCCTGCTGTTCGTAACCGTGGACCTGGGGCATCCCGAACGCTTCCATCACATGATCCCGCCGTTCGGCATCTTTAACTGGCCCGGCTCGATCCTGTCCTGGGACGTGATCGTGCTGAACGGCTACCTGTTGTTGAACCTCCACATCGCAGGCTACCTGCTCTACTGCCGTTACCGGCAACAGAAGCCGGCAAAGCTGTTCTACATCCCGTTTGTATTCATCTCCATCGCCTGGGCGGTGAGCATTCATACGGTCACGGCGTTTCTTTACGTCGGGCTGGCGGGCAGGGGCTACTGGCATCATCCGCTGGTGCCCTCGCGGTTCCTGGCGTCGGCCTTCGTGGCCGGGCCGGGCCTGATGATTCTCACCTTTCAGATCATCCGCCGCGTGACGCGCTACTACATTGGCGACCAGCCCATCTTCACGCTGCGCATGATCATGACCGTGGCGATGATCATCAACATGTTCCTGCTCGGCAGCGAGCTGTTCACGGAGTTTTACTCGCCCACGATGCACGCCGCCGCCGCGCAATACCTCTACTTCGGCCTGCACGGTCATGACGGCCTGGTGCCATGGATCTGGACGGCCATCGCGCTCGACTTTGTCGGCCTGATCCTGCTCATCACGCCGCTCAGCCGGAGGATCGGCTGGCTGAACATCGCTTGCGTCGCCTGCTTCATTGGCGTCTGGATCGAAAAAGGCATGGGCTTGATCATTCCCGGTTTCGTCCCGTCCCCCCTTGGCCAGGTAGTCGAATATTTGCCCACGCTCAACGAGACACTCGTGTGCCTCGGTATATGGGCGTTCGGCGCGCTGCTCTTTTCCTGGATGGTGCGCGTCGCCATCCCGATTATGAACGGGAGCCTGCGCGCCCACCCTGAGCTCAACTCCGCAGTCAAACCATCCGCAAACACATTATGAACACCCGCATCTCAATCCTCAGTCTTGTCGCCCTCGCGCTGCTGACCGCGCCAGTACCCGGCCGCGCTGGGTTCACGCTCCCGCAAATGTCGTCCCAAAGCAAAGCTTGCGCGGAGTGCCACAAGAAGGAGAGCGCCGCGCTTTATGCCCAGTGGGGCGCCAGCAAGCATTACCGCGGCAACATCGGCTGTTACGAATGCCACATGGCGGTCACCAACGAGCCCGACGCCTTCGAGCATTACGGCCAGACGATTTCGGCCATCGTCACGCCGAAAGACTGCGGCCGCTGCCACGAACACGAGGTGGCCGAGTTCAATGCCTCCCACCACGCCAAGGCCGCGCGGATACTCGGCTCGCTGGACAACGTGCTGGCGGAAGTGGTCGAGGGCAACCGCGGTTTCAAGACTTCCGGTTTTCCGGGCGGCGTTTCGGCCGCCGCGGTCAATGGCTGCTGGCAATGCCACGGCGTCGAAGTCAAAATCGCGGCCAACGGGAAGCCCGACCCCGCCGTCTGGCCAAATACCGGCATTGGGCGCATCAACCCCGACGGCAGCGAAGGCTCCTGTGCCGCCTGCCATTCGCGCCATGAATTCTCCGCCGCCCAGGCCCGCACTCCCGACACCTGCGGCAAGTGCCACATGGGTCCCGATCACCCGCAGATTGAGATCTACAACGAGTCCAAGCACGGCATCGCCTACCATGCCAACGTGGACAAGATGAACCTCGCCAACGCCAAGTGGATCGTGGGCGAGGATTACTCCGCCGCGCCCACGTGCGCCACCTGCCACATGAGCGCTACGAAGAACCAGGCTGTTACCCACGATGTCGGCATGCGCATCTCGTGGAACAACCGCCCGGAGATTTCGATCCGCCCGGAGGTCTCCGACGCCAAGCTCGGCCTGGCGGGCAAGGATGTCCCCTGGCAGACGCGCCGCACCAACATGGTGGACGTCTGCTTCAACTGCCACAACCAGCACTTCGTGGATTCCTTCTACCAGCAATACGACGCCCTCATTGAGCTGTATCATGACAAGTTCGCCAAACCCGGTCTGGCGCTGTATCAGGCGGCTCAGCCATTGCTGAAACCCGCCCAGTTCAGCAACCCGGTGGACTTCACCTGGTATGAGATCTGGCATCACGAGGGCCGCCGCGCCCGCCATGGCGTCTCGATGATGGGCCCCGATTACACCCACTGGCACGGCACCTACGAAGTCGCCAAGCACTTCTACTCGAAATACGTCCCCGAGCTTGAGGAACTGGCCGAAAAGAATGCGGACTCGAAGGACCCGGCGAAAAAGGAAGCTGCCGCGAAGCTCCGCAAACTGCTGGAAGACACGCTGAATAACCCGAATCACCAGTGGTACAACAACCGCATGGACCCGGCCGAGAAAGCCCGGCGGGACCAGGAGCGCAAGGAGTTCCAGAAGCGCTACGCAAAATGACCGGGGCACAGCTCAAGCGCGGCGGCGACTCGAGTCCAATCCGATGGGGCGTGTGGACGCTTCGCCTAGGCGTCCGTTCATGCACGCGAGCGGACATTTCGGCGAAACGTCCCTACCGCTCCGAATGAGCGCGAGCAACAATCCCGTGACCGATCTCCGTCGGCTCTCGGCCAGCGAGCTGGGCAGGCTCGGGGAAGACAGCTTACGCGAGCATATCGCCGCGCAAGCCGTCGTGGCGCATCACAAGCACGCGCCGCTTGCCTTCGCCGGCCTGGGCGCGTTGTTGTCCGACCCTGAATGCCTCCGTTACCCGACACGGCTGGTCTTTGAGTTTGGTGAAATGGCCGGGCACCAGTTTGCCGAGCCCGGCCCGGACCTCCGCAATCCCGAGCAGGATGGCCGAGTGCTCTATCTCCGCCCGTTGTTACGTGACCGCCCCGACCTCGCGCTGCTCGCGGTTGCCTACATGATCCCGGTGATCAATTACGGCGACATCGTCACCGACGAACACTGTGTCCGCTACGGCGCAATACTGCTCGGGATGATGGAGGCGGAGTTCTATGACTCGGTCTGTCGCATGGCCGATTACGTAGGCGCGGAAGTGCAACCAGCCACGCAAGGTCAGCCACCGGTGCGGCCCGCCTCGTAGGGCCCCGGCCTGGAGGCGGCAGGGGCAAATCCGCCTGCTATTGTGGGTTCATCCGCAAGGTTGATGCGTGGTTTGGGGGCATGCGCGATGCATCCCGCCCCACTCTTCACACCTTCCCCACATGTTTCTCGATACAGGTGACCAGGTCTTCCAGCTTCACCGGCTTCGCCAGGTATTCGCAGCCGCCGATGGTGCCGCCGGTGGGGGCGGTTTCTTCCTGCTCGATGATGGCCGTGAGGAACACCACGGGAATCTTCTGTAACGCCTTGTCCTCTTTGAGCCGGGCCGCGACCTCGCCGCCGTCCACGCCGGGCATCATTACATCGAGCAGGATAAAGTCCGGGTGAAACTCGCGCGCGGCCGCCACCGCCGCGTTTCCGGAGTTCTCTGTCCGCACTTCGTATCTGCCGGTGCTCTCGAGGTTCCGCTTCAGCATCCGGGTAAGGCCGGCCTCATCGTCCACCACCAGGATCTTCTTCTTCACAGTCGTCATTGTCGGTTCCTTTCGCCTAGTCTAAACAGGATTTGCGCCGCAGCGCCTTTGCTTTTCCGGTTGGAAATCCTAATCGCCGCCCCGTGCAACTCAATGATTTTCCGGCTCACCGACAAGCCCAGCCCTGTGCCGCTCCCCACTGGCTTGGTGCTGAAGAACGGGTCGAACAACTTGTCCAGTTTGTCCTCGGGAATGCCCGTGCCAGTGTCCTCCACGTCCACGACCACCACCTCCTCCCCGGCGCGGAAGCCGCTCGACGCGCCCACGCCCTGGTGTGGCGGCGTCTCGGTGAGCCGCTGCCGCCGCGTCCTGATTACCAGCGTGCCGCCTTCGCTGCCCATGGCCTGGATTGCGTTCATGAACAGGTTGATGAAGACCTGCTGGATCTTGTTCCGGTCTAATTCCACGGAGGGCAGCTTCCGCTCGAGGTCTTTCTCCACCGTGATGTTGTTCTTCGCCAGCTCATGCTTCACGAGCAACAGCGCCTCTTCCAGGATGGCGTTCACGTCACCGGGCGCCAGGGTAAGCTGCTCCGATCGTGAGAAATTCAATAGCCCTTTGATCACCGTATCCGCCCGCTTAACGGCGTCCTCCATGTCGCGGATCGTTTCCTTTATCCCGGCGTCGCCCTGCACCGTGGTGGTCAGGTAATCCACCCCGAGCTGGATCACCGCCAAGGGATTCTTCACCTCGTGCGCCACGCCCGCGGCCAGCCGCCCGACGGATTCCAGTTTGGCGTGCTGGATCAGGGTCAACTGTGCGGCTTTCAGCTCCTCGTGCGTCTGCACCAACGCCAGGTGCGTCTTCCGCAGCCGCTCCAACTGCCGGTTTACCCATGAAAACAGGAGCCCGCTGCACCCACCTACCAGAAGGAAGAACAGGCTGCGGAAGATCCAGTTGGCCATGTTTTGCGGCATATCCGTAGCCACCTCCTGCGGCATGAACGGCCCCAGGACCACCCCGCCCAGCACCGCACTCACCACCCCACCACGAATCCCGAACGTCCCCGAAGCGAGAATGATCGGCACATACATCAGGTGCACCCACACGAAACCTGTCCCGCCCGCAGCATAAACCACCGCGCCCGTGAGCAGAATCAACACCAGCAACCCCAGCCAGACCTTCACCGCCATACCGCCTACTGGCCGACGCCACTGCTCCATCCACAACGCCAGCCGGTCCGAGGCAATCCCCGGCACTGCGGCGGGGCCAGACGCGCCCTTCGTGACTGGGATGTTCATCGAGCTAGGGTTCAGTGTTAGTCACCTGTGTGACCCTAACGGAATGCGCCTTGGAGAACGAGATGTTTTTTGGTTCTCGCTCGGTTTGCGCGGACCACGCACGGGGAGCAGAAGAATTGACTTCACAGGTGAGGTCTGATCTGGCAGCTTGCCGATGCGTCTTTGGGATGAGGGGCGGAACCCTTCTTGCAGTGGGCGACTGAAATGGCCTCCCATTCCCGGTACCACACCTGCGAGTCCAGAGACCGACGCAGTGTTTGGCCTTGAGAATTCAGAAAACGACATGGACAAGCGCCTCTTCCAGCAAGTAGCCGGCGGGGACTCTGGCACCGAGTTACACCGAGAGTCGTCTCCCGTACAGTGGGCTCCCGCAGCAGTCTTGGGGAGCTTCGGTGGCCGACTGGCCCCTCGCTTCGGGGCGGGATGGCTTTTGCTTCTCGGGCTGGCGACCGCGGCGAGCGGGCAGGAAGCCGTGCGCATGTCCATGGCAGGTGCGGCCGCGGCCGCGGCGCAACGCAGGGCGGCCTCGACCCTTGGTTACTACAACCTAAAACTGGGGCCGACCGCTTGGAATTTCGGCGCGGGCCTGGGAATGGAATACAATAGCAATGTAAATTATACGCAGGATGATCCCCAGGGTGATTTCCTATTCCGTCCCCAGATCAACGCGGGAATGCTCTGGCCGCTTACCGATCAGAACAGCCTGAACCTGACGCTGGGCGCCGGGTATTGGCTGTATGCCAGCCACACCGAGTTGAACCGGTTGTTCCTCACGCCGGATTCAGGCTTGTCCTTCGATGTTTACGTCAAAGATTTCCGGATCAACTTCCACGACCGTTTTTCCATCACAGAATACTCCTACCAAGACCCAACGCTGGCGGGGACGGGAGATTATTCCTTGTTGGAAAACGCGCTGGGCACTTGGGTGCTGTGGGATCTGAATCAAGCCCTGCTGCGGTTTGGTTATGACCATGTGGACTACGTCTCGTTGGGAAGTGACACCAGCCGGCCGGACGGCGTATCGGAGGTCGCGGCGTTGTCCGCCGGCTACGCCCCCAAGCCGGGCATGGTAACAGGCTTGGAGATGGGCGGTGGTCTGCTTAGCTACTCGGGCGAAAACACCTTTTACGATGACGCGACACAATGGAATGTAGGCGGGTTTTACGACGCGCAGTTGAGCCAGTACCTGCATCTCGCGGCTCACGTCGGTTACACCGTGTACGCTCCAGACGCCAACCAGCAGACGACCCTCGACACCGAGTTTAGCGGGATGTATGCCGAACTGGACTTGAACCACCGGATCAATGAGTACGTCAGCTACACCTTGAGCGGCGGACGGACAGTGAACCTGGCCTATTATGGCGGGACCGTGGAGGAGTATTTTGCGCGATTAAGCGCGGGCTGGAATATCTTCTACAAGATCACGCTGACCACGAGCCTGAGCTATGAATACGGCACACAACTCAGCGGATTTGCGGAGACCTTCGACCGATACGGCATCGGGATTCGCCTGGGGCGCTACATCACAAGCAAGTTGTCGGCGAGTCTCGGGTATCAGTTTTACCTGCGTCAATCGGATCTTCCGAACCGGGATTATGACCTCAACATTGCGAGCCTGAATCTGAACTACCGGTTTTAGCCTGGCCTGCACGGAGCCACCTGTCGGAGCGTGAATTCCGAGTCCTGAACCCGCCGTCACGACTGGTTCCGGAACCCCTGAGACAATGCTCGCGTTTATTTGGTGATTTGGTATAGAGATAGGGTTTTGTACGAAGTAAGAAAGTCATGAGAACCGAATTGGTCGCCGTTTTTGTTCTGACCGGCCTGACCGGCCTGGCACAGGTGCCGTCCGGCAGCAATGCCCCGCCTGGTGCCGTCAACCCTCCCGCAACCGCCGCCTTCACGAACGTGGTGAGCACCGCGCCGACGAGCCTGAGCGGCTACGTTCCGGACGACAAGTACCTGCTGCGCGTGGGCGACAAGATCAGCCTGCAAATCCTGGAGGACCGTGACCTGCCAAAGAGCCTGGTGGTGGCGGATTCCGGGGAAGTGGACGTGCCTTATGTGGGCCGGGTGCAGGCAAAGGACAAGACGTGCAAACAACTGGCGGAGGAATTGAAGGTGCAACTCGAGAAGGAGTACTACTATCGAGCGTCGGTAGTGCTGGCTCTGGACGCGGCGAACAAGTTCCTGGGCCGGGTCTATGTGTGGGGCCAGGTGCGCAACCCGGGACCGATTGATATGGCCGTGAATGAAAACCTGACGGTCAGCAAGGCCATTCTGCGAGCCGGCGGGTTTGCCGATTTCGCGAACAAGAAAAAGGTGAAGGTGGTCCGCGCGCCCAGTGCGGCAAACGCCGGCAAACAGATCTTTGAGCTGAACATGGTTGACATCTTTGAGGAGGGAAAGACCGAGAATGACCTGCGGCTGCAACCGGACGACTTTGTCAGCGTTCCTTCGCGGCTGATTAACTTCTGACCATCACCATGCCGCAAATGAATGAGGAATCGGTCGGCCCCCGACATGACCGGTCGGTATCCAAGGCCCACTTTGAAGCGCGGACGGTCCGCTATGGAAACCTGCTGAAGGAAAAGTGGTGGGTGTTGGTTGCGGGCACACTGGCGGGATTGGCCGTTGCGGCGGGAATCTACAAGTACCGGCCCATGTCCTACGTGTCGGTGGGCCGGATGATTGTCAGCATCAAACTGGCCATTCCCGAAGGGTCCGTCTACACGGAGGAACTGAGCAACTTTCTCGGCACCCAGGCGGAGTTGATGAGAAGCAGTGAGGTCATTCGCCGGGCCCATGCACGGGCCGGGGCGCAAAAACCGGATCAGGCTCCCAGTCCGGTTGAATTGAGAGTCACAGTGTTTCCCAAAACCACGATCTTCGTCCTGCAAGCGACGGGCCCCGACCCGGCCTACACTCAGGCGTTTCTACAGGCCTGCATGGAGGAATACAGCGCGCTGAAACGCGAGATGCTAACGCAGACCTCTGACACCACCGTGGCCGGCCTGACCGAGGAAGTGCTAAGGTTGCAGAAGGAACTGGCCCGGGCCGACGAGGAGCTGGCCGAGTTTCAGAAAACCAACAGCGTAGTGCTGTTCGAGGAACAGGGCAACAGCGCCGGGACCTACCTGACCGCGCTCAACCAGCGGCTGGCGGGTCTGAAATCGGAGTATGAACTGTTGCAGTTGCTCACCCTCGATCAAAGCCTCGAGCGCCAGCAAGGGACCGGCGAGAATCTGCGCCTGGCCAATGCTGCAACCAGCGCGGCCGCGACGCCCGGCGGGGAACGCAGCGATCCCGATTATCTCAAAGCCAAGCAGCAGTTGCTGCTACTGAAGGCCGAACAGGAAGAATTGAGCCAATACCTCCGGCCGAAGCACCCGAAAATGGTCGCGATGAGCGAAGAGATCGGCCGGCGCGAAGGGCTGCTGAAGATCTTCCGCGATCAGAGTGCCGAGCAGTTGGAGAGCAAGAAGGCGGCGCTCGCGTTGCAGGTTCAGAACCTGGAGAAGGACGTAAAGACCTGGAACGCGAAAGCCCTCGAGATCCAGGGCAAGACCGCCGAATACCAAAGGCTCAAGGCCAATTCGCAGAGAATCCAGGCGCTCTATGACCGGCTACTGGCCGCGATGCAAACACTCGATGTGAACAAGGAAATTAGTCCGGAGAGTGTCATGATTTATCAGAAGGCGACGCCCGCGCTGCCGGACCGGCCCGACCTGCTGAAGAAATTACTCCTTGGCAGCGTCGTTGGTTTGCTGCTGGGCGTCCTGTTGCTGTGGTTGCTGGACCGGTTGGATGATCGGATGAATTCCTTCACCGAACTGCAGGATTCGTTTGAGGAGGACGTGCTGGGCCAAGTGCCTCGGGAGAGAACCAGCAAGCGGCGAAAACAATTGGCCTTGATTCAACCTGAAGATGAGCGCCACGGGCTGGTAGAAGCGTACCGCAACCTCAGGTCGTCCCTCTTGTTCATGACGGAGGAAGGACAGGAGCGGCCCAGAACTCTGGTTGTGACCAGCTCGGTTCCGAACGATGGCAAATCATTCACCGCGGCGAATCTGGCCATCAGCATGGCCAACACCGGCTCCCGGGTGCTGCTGGTGGACGCAGACCTGCGAAAAGGCGCCCTGAACACCCGGTTTGGCGTCTCCGGCGACCGGGGGCTGTCGGAAGTGCTCGCGGACGGATTGAGCTGGGAGTCGGCGGTGCTGAACACCAGGTTCAACAACCTGTTCCTGCTGCCCCGCGGAGCGTTCACCGGCAATTCCAGCGAGTTGTTCATTAAGGATTCGACCAAGGCATTCTTGAAGGCGGCGGCCGCCAAGTATGATTATGTGTTGTTGGATACTGTGCCGGTGATGGCAGCCGATGACGTGACCAGTCTCGCGCCGCTCGTGGATGGCGTGTTGTTCGTGATCCGCGCGACCTTTACCTCCGCGCGCGTCGCCCATGCCGCGCTCCAGGCGTTGTATCAGCGGCAGGCCCGGGTCCTCGGCCTGGTCTTCAACGCAGTCCCGCCCCGTTCCAGCAATTATTATTACTACAAGTACAGAGACTATTACAGGCCCTATTCCACGGGTGCTACTCCCGGCAAGCGGAGAAAGGAGCCGGAAGTCGCGAGCCAGGGAAAAGCGGGGGCGTGAAGGGCGGCCGGCAAAAATCCGTTTCGCGGGGGGACTTTGAAGTCGAGTTGCCAGTGGCATGCTTCACGCGCCGGGTGGCGATGCCCTGCGTAAAGGTTTGATCGGCAGGCACGGCACAGTAACATCGCCATTCAATGCCGGCGCGCAACCTGAGCCCTAATCATGCACACACCCATCGTAATTGAACCGAACCCCTCCTCGGCGCGTGACGGCGGCGGCGGCGGCGGGATCCTTCTGCTCAGCGCCATCGTCGCGGCGCTCGGGTCCCTTCTCTTCGGCTTCGACACGGCCGTGATTTCGGGCACCACTGAGGCGTTGCGGCAAGTGTATGAACTCAACGACAACCTCCTCGGCTTCACGGTGTCGAGCGCGCTGTTCGGGACCATGGTGGGGGCTTTGCTGGTTGGGCGGCCGGCGGATTGGTGGGGCCGGCGACCGGTGCTGGCGCTGCTGGCGGTGCTGTTCGTCATCTCCGCCCTGGGCTGCGCGCTGGCGTGGAACTGGCATGCCCTGCTGTTCTTCCGCTGGCTGGGGGGTGTCGCCGTCGGCGGGGCGTCGGTGGTCTGCCCGATGTATATCACCGAGATCGCTCCGGCCAAACGGCGCGGCATCCTGGTAGCGGTCAGCCAGTTGAACATCGTCATCGGCATTCTGGCGGCCTATTTCTCGAACTACCTGGTGGCCTACTTCATGGGCGCCGACCATCCCGCCACCTGGCGTTGGATGTTCGGCGTCATGACCGCCCCGGCGGCCGCCTTTCTGCTCACGGCGCTGATGATCCCGGAGAGCCCGCGCTGGCTGGTCAAGCAGGGACGCCGCCAGCAGGCCGAGGCCGTGCTTGTCCGCTTCGGTCATGAGGCGCCTGGCCAGGAGGCGGCCGAGATTGCGGAATCTCTCAAAGCCGAGATGACCGGCCAGCATCAGCGGCTGTTCCAGCGCAAGTATCTCAAGCCGCTGCTGCTGGCCTGCATGATCGCCGCCTTCAACCAGCTCGACGGCATCAACGCCGTGATCTACTACACCGCGGACATCTTCCGCATGGCTGGCGCGGACAAGGCCAGCGCACTGATGCAGTCGGTCATCATCGGCTTCACCAACCTCGTCATGACGATCGTCGCGATGGCGCTCATTGACCGCGTCGGGCGCAAAGCCCTGCTGCTGGTGGGCTCGGTCACCTTCGTCCTGTCGCATGTGCTGGCGGCGTGGGTGTTCGCCACCCATGCCCAGGGCTGGATCGTGATTGCGGCGATGATGGGCATAGTCGGTTCGCACGCCTACTCGCAGGGCGCGGTGGTTTGGGTGATCATCAACGAGCTGCTCCCCAATGCGGTGCGCGCCTCGGGCTCAGCGGTGGTCTGCTCCCTGGTCTGGGTGCTCTGCCTCGGCGTGAGCTGGTCCTTCCCCGTCGTGGCCGCGAAATCAGGCGCTTATGCCTTCGGGTTCTTCGCCCTGATGATGGTGCTCCAATTCTTCCTGGTCCTCAAGTTCCTGCCGGAGACCAAGGGCGTTTCCCTCGAGGAACTCCAGAAGCGCTTGGGAGTGGGCGAATCCTGACACCACCACCGCTCTTGGCAATCGCGACATGGGCGGAGCGCGGCTGTCCTCAGCCGCAGCACGTGCGATAGGGAGTGGGTCTCGAGACACTGGCGACACCCCGCATAGTCGGGGCTGCTGCGGCTGAGGACAGCCGCGCTCCGGTGGCGGTGTCGAAATGCCCACTTTGGGCGTAACGGAGCAACTTAAAGATTGGCTTCTGGCTGCTCGCGCGTATTGTGTCTGCCCATTACCTGATTTTGCCTATTGATTTATGAGCACTGACAACGCTAAGCGCCGTTACCGCAAAGACCTCTCCGAAATGCCGGATTGGCTGAAGAAGAAAGCCTGCCCGCACCGCGACAAGTTCATGTCCGGCAAACGCATCCTGCCCAAGGGCATCTCCGGCAAGGAAAAGCTCCCCGACCTCGTGGACGAAACCTTCCTCGCCTACAACGGCGCGCGGCTCAAGGAAGCCTGCCAGTTGTTCACGCAGAAGATGCTCGCCCCCGATGTCACCATCGGCATGACCCTCTCCGGCGCGCTCACCCCCGCCGGCATGGGCTGCTCCAGCGTCGTGCCCCTCATCAAAGCCGGCTTCGTGGATTGGATCGTCGCCACCGGCGCCAACCTCTACCACGACATGCACTTCGCCCTCAACTACCCCGTCCGCGTCGGCAGCTTCAAGTTCGACGACACCGAGCTGCGGGACAACGACATCGTCCGCATCTATGACGTGCTGATCGGCTACAGCGATTGCCTCATGGCCACCGACGAAATCCTCCGCGACATCCTCATCCAGCCCGAGTTCCAGCACGAGATGGGCACCGCCGAGCTCCATCACCTCATCGGCAAGTACTGCGCCGAATGGGAACGCAAAGCCGGCCTCAAGGATGTCTCTGTCCTCGCCGCCGCCTACCGCGCCGGCGTGCCCTGCTACACCTCGTCCCCCGGCGACTCGACCATCGGCATGAACGTCGCCGGCGTCGAGCTGCGCGGCAACAAGCTCCGCGTCAACCCCTCGATTGACGTCAACGAAACCACCGCCTTTGTCCTCGCCGCCAAACGCGCCGGCGGCAAGAGCGCGGTCGTGCTGTGGGGCGGCGGCAGTCCGAAGAACTTCATGCTCCAGACCGAGCCGCAGATCCAGGAAGTCCTCCGCATCAAGGAATACGGCCAGGACTATTTCCTCCAGGTCACCGACGCTCGCCCTGACACCGGCGGCCTCTCCGGCGCCACGCCGAGCGAAGCCGTGAGCTGGGGCAAGGTGGACCCCGACCGCCTGCCCGATGCCGTGGTCTGCTACACCGACACCACCATCGCCATGCCCTTGCTCACCCACTACGCCCTGGCCCGCCACAAACCGCGCAAGCTCAAACGCCTCTACGACCGCCGCGGCCAGGTCATCAAAGCCCTCACCAAGGAGTACTTCACCCACACCAAGGTGAAGATGATTGATGGCAGCGAGCCGGTGCTGGATTGAATCCGGCTGGACGGCGTTGAGACAACGGCCTCGGCACCGGGTGTAAGTGCTGGAGCGTAATTGGCTTTTGATCCCTGCTTGCAGGCGTTCACCGGGTGCCCCTCAACCGAGACACACCGCATCCACGCCGTATCCGCGCCGTAGATACACCGTAACTGCTTAATCGGTAATCGGTGATGAGGCGCGTTTGCGTCTGTTCAACGGGAGGGACTACGGTAGCATGAGGCCGTGAAGAAATTAGCGCAATTGCTCACTGAGATGCAGCGGGCCGGCGTGATCCGAAATTACGCCCTGTTCGGGGCGGTCGCGCAAATGCGCTTTGGTTTGGCTGACGCCTGGCAGCGCTTTGAAGGCCGGTTCCTGAATGAGTGACCTTGAACAGATGTTCAACCGACAGGCGCACTGGCAGAAGAGTCGCCAGTCTCTGACCTGGCCGGAGAAGATCCGCCAGGCGGAGCGAGTCCTTGAAAGCGTTCGGCAGTGGCGTGCAAAACCCGGCCCGGTGGTACGACGACCAACGGAAGGCGCGCACCACGCCACGGGCACGCGCTCGACTACGGGTCATTGATCACTGAGGACTGACTTGCACGGTCCTCAGGCTTCACGGCTTTTTGAGACGATAGAGCTTCGATGAGCTGAGCACTTGATTGCACAACAGACCGTCCGGGTGGAACTGGCCTGGCGGAAAGGTGAACACGCGCACTTCATCCAGGTCTCCAAAAAAGAAGTCTTCCGGAGAGCCAACTCCGAAGCCGCCTTCCGGCATGCTCACCGAGACAACCTGCCAAAAGACCGCCACCCCGTTCAGATAGGCAGTGACCAATCCATTTTCACATACGACAGCCACATGGGCCCATTGACCGAGGGGCACGCTGGCGAAGGCGAAGGTAGTGCCACCACATTTGACGTAGAACAGCCCGTTCTGCCATTCCAGTCCCCACCCGTTGGCGCCTGGAAGACCGTTGTAGGCAAGCCGCGCGTTGCTGCCCCCAGAAGGCCTGACCCACAACTCGAGCCCGAAGTGGTCCACAGCCGTTGTTGGGAGGGCGCTTCGGAAATATTCACCGGGTCCGTTGATCCGGACGGCAAGGGAACTGGCGACGTGTTCGCTCGCGCTGGACGGCTGCGGATCGTGGTAGACCGGATTGCCACTGCCAAATCTGTTCAGGTGATTGGTTCCGAAAAAGTCCATTGTCGCGAAGCCTACGGGAAAAAAAGGCGCGGCGCCCGGGTCATTCTCGCCAAGGCGATACCAGGCCCGAGGCACCAAGGCGGATGGACTCTGGCTTAGCCTGTTGGTTACGACGAAATTTGTCCCGATGACCTCGGGAGCGACCCAGGCGGCCACCCAGCTAGTGGACAGGATGTTTGTGACAAATTGGAGCTGAAAGGCCGGATCGTTTGTTGGCCAGAGGAGGCGCACGGAGTCCGCGGAGACTTTTTCGATTGCCAGTCGAGGCGGCGGCGCAACGGTCGTGAGCACGACGTCGTTGCCGCTGCCCCCGGCATAAGAGATGCGGAAGTGCTGGCTTCCGACCCAGACGTTTGCGTTTTCGGGGAGGCCGTTGAACGTGCCGGCTACCGGATCAGCCCCATCATTATTTATCAGGACAAATTGTTGATGGGGTTGAGGCGCGAAGTTGCTTGTGAGGCTAAGGGTCATCCCGGACAAAGTTACCCCGCCAACGACGTTCAATTGATCGTAGCCGTTCACGCCGGGGATGGCGCCACTGAGCTCCATTTGCAGGATGCCGCCGCTCTGCGCGCCGTTGAAGCTCCCGCAGGAAAGCACTCCGGGGCTCGCGCCCGGCCCCACGATCCCACCGCTGCTGAGAAAGTCCACCATGCCCGCCATGCCAGAGCCCTGGAGCCTGGCTGCAGCGTTTACCAGGACCGGGCTGCCCGGTTGGGAGCCGTCCACACGCAACGTGCCTTCCTGAACGGTGGTCGCTCCTGTGAAGGTATTCACGCCTGAAAGCCTCAGAGTGCCCGGGCCCGTTTTTTGCAGGGAAGCCGCGCTGCCAGTCTGCCCAATGGCAGCAGCGATATCGCACCCGGGAAGCACCCCCAGATTGCTGCCTGCGGCCACAATGATCTGGTGCGGGCCGGGGTCCAGGCCGATATTTCCCTGGATCAAAGACCCCGCCAGGTGGCTTCCAGGATTGACAACAATGTTTCCGCCCACCGGCAGGTAAACGATGCCGGAGGAGCCGGAATCCAGATAACCGCCGTCATTGAGCGAGATGGGCGGCGGATTGACGCTGCTAAAACCCTCCGCAAATCCTGTTAGATCCCACAGCCCATCGCCGCCGACGGTCACGGAGCCGATAATGCTGAAGCTCGATTGCTGCAGCAGGGTCGCAGCACCGCTGCCGTTTCCGATGAACACATGATTCGGAATGGCGGTCACACCCGCGGGCTTCTGCAGCGACAACGTTCCCCGGTTGACCAGCGTGTTCCCCGAATAAGTGTTGCCACCGGCGCCCGTAAAGACGAGGGTTCCGGCGCCTGTTTTCTCCAAATTACCCGCGCCGCTGATGAATCCATCCGCAGTCAAAACGCTTCCCTGCGCGACGTAAATGGTCGCGTGTGTGGTAAGGTCCAGGCAGGCGTAGATGGAAGGGAAGGTGCTGCGCAGTTGCGCGTTGTAGGCAACATGCAGCGCGCCACTCGCGTAATCGCCTTCGATCCAGTTCCAATTGGTATCACCCAATCCGCGGATTGCCATCGGCTCCGCCACCTGGCGGCCTACCAGCCCCAGGGTGGCGCCTTCGTTCACGGTAGTGCCGGCGGCATACCCTCCCAGGGCATTGTCGGCATTTGCCACCAGCAGGCCTTGATCCACAACGGTCAGCCCGGAATATGTGTTCGGGACGTTCAGCCACATAGGACCCGGACCGGTCTTGCGAATATGGCCGGCGCCGACGACCGTAGCGTTGACCATCAGACCCTGGACGGAACAGAGATCGTTAATCCGGAATTCGTGATAACCTGGTGGGAGTCCGATGCGACCGAGTATCAAAGCGCCCCCGTTGTGTGTCCAGGAGACGCAATTCACGGAAACCAGGCCGTAAAGCCCGAGTTCCCCGCTGCCGGTGCGAATTTCGCCTCGATAGAAGTTAATGGGTCCGAAATCGTCATAGTGGTTGTTCAAGTTCACCAGGCCGTTTGTATGCACGGTGACTTCGCCATAGAGATGCTGGTAATTCTGCAACCAGCGGGCCTCGCAAAAACTCTCGGGGCCGGTGCCGATGATCAGGCCCCCCCCAAGGGCTCTCACATTCGGGGATTTGTTCAGCAGGAGCAGCGGGTTATTCACCAGCGTGCTGCCGGTGAAGGTGTTCGCATCCGTGCCGCTCAACTCTACGGTTCCGCTCAGGCAACGGAGCCCGCCCGGCCCGCTGATGGGCCCGTTGAAGTTTACCTTTCCTTCGTTGAATCCCGTTACGATCAGGTTCGTATCCAGGATGACCGGCCCGCTCCACAGGTTGGTACCGACTCCCTCCATCCATGCTCCCGCGGCTGCGGGGCCAAAGACGACCTTCCCTCGAGCAAACAGACTTTCCCCATATACCTCCACGCCATTCAGCAGTAGCACGCCGGTATTGCTCAGCACGGTGAAGCCGACGACGCTGCCAAGCGCATTGGCATGCCGGAGTTCCAGGACCCCCGAGGATGAGACCGCTTCACCGTTAAAACTGCTATTGCCGCTCATAATGAGCCCGCGAGGCCCGGTTTTCTCGAAACCGCCGTCCCCTACAACCTGAGCTGCAATTTGAAGCCCATAAAACTGATCGCCCGAAACATTGATTAAATGCCTGCCTGGCGGCAGTCCGAGCTTGCCCCTGATTATAGGTATGTCGTCCGCATAAAAATTGGCGCTATCAATATCTCCTTGCACCGAGAGGGTTGCGCCGCCGGTATCCACGATCGCTTTCCCCAAGTCGAGGCCCGTCCAACTGCCGACCAGGACCAGGCTACCGATAGTTTCCGGGTTGCCCTGGAGCAGGAAGGTCGCGCCCGGCCCGAGCCTTACCGCGGCCTCATCTGCGATCTGATGAGGACGATTCAGTTTAACCTCACAATTGGTGCCCATTATGAGCGAGTGCGGTATGGCGATGGCTGAGTCTTTATCCAACAGCAGGTTAGATCCTACAACCGATCCAAAAAGATAATGACTTTCGGAAGTCATTCTAACATCGCCGGTGAACGTGTTTGGTTCAGAGCCGGTAAACGCCACTCTGCCGGCTCGAAAATAGCCGTAAGTGACCACGTCAATCGTGATCTGGCCGGTGCCTGAGATGGCCCCGCCCAACTCGAGCGTGGCATCACCCCGGGCACGCAATCGCAGGACACGGCCATTGAGGTTGATCGGGGCCAGTATGCGTAGTACCGAACTGTCTGAAGGCAAATCGGAAAAAGCGGCGTAAATGGCCGGACCCTGCAACTTTGTCGGGCAGTGAATAATGACCTCACCATCGCCCCCATTCCCAATGTGGCCGGCGACACCAAAATCGTTTCCACTCAACTGCCATGAACCGGAAACAAACTGCAGACTTTGCAGGGTTAGATCAGGAAGGTCGTTGAGCATCAGCCCCCCGGTGAAATTGTCGAATATGAGTTCGTCGCCGTTTTGAGGCACGCCGTGAGGATCCCAGTTGTCGGGATTGCTCCACTCCTGGATCAGGAAACCGCTGCCTGCCCACGACCTTAGCTCAGCGACACATTCCGTCGCCCCCGGCCCCGCCAGGCAGGCAAGCAAGACGTGGAGCAAAGTGCGCTTCACGCGGTGGCTATTTGGTGCTGGGAGTTTCTTTCCCCACTTCAGCGCAACCGATGCCAGAGCAGTACTGCGCTTCATGCCTGGCCCGAAACCGGCCGCTCCTCTCAGGTGAATCATTGAACATTATGCGCGACTTGCATGATTGCTGCAAATGGTTTTAATGCGAATACCTGAACTGGTCGAGTAGAGCGGTTTCGCGACGTCAACGCCTGGCTGATAGCTGAACAAGAGAAGGGGCGCCCAGGAAATTAATCACGGAGTCGGAAAGGTCCGGCCCGCTCTGGTCGCCGCGGGAAATGCTGACACGCTGAAACACTGAAATGGGGGATAAGCCGTGAAGCGCAGCAGGGGGCGGCGGGTTGTGAACAGGTGTGAATAACTTTTTCAAGGGATCTTTGGGGGTACCCCCGTATTTGACCTACCCCCTGTGGTAGGATGCTGGACAAATGAACAGTCCTAGGCAAAAACAGAAGACTGATAGTGTGAAAACTGAAGCCGGGACTCGATGTGCAGCAGAAACACTGAAAGCCGCAAGTGAAAGACCTTCACGCGGAGAGAAGGCAGGGGGCCCAAAGCTATGAGAGTGAGGTTTTACCAGTTGGCGGTTGGCACTCCCTTCATTTGGCGCGGGCAGCGGTATCAGAAGACCGCGATGAGCATGGCGCAGGACGAGCAGCGCTTCGGAAGCGTGTTCCTCGGCGAGACTGAGGTCGCTTCAGACGGGCCGCTCTTGCCGGCCGAAGTCGCGGCGGGGTGGAAGCCGGAGCGCGGCCACTGGGTGGCGGTGATCGAGGGGCTTGGGGAAAAGCTGAAATCTGAAATGGGAACTGGTTCAACCACAGAGAACTCAGAGGGTGCGGAGGCAGCTACTTCATCCCCATCAGTCGGGCAAAGGCAACCAGGTGCTGCTCCAGGTGCGGATTGAGCGGGCACTGGCTGTGCAGCCAGGCGAAAGCACGCTCTGTTTCCTGACTCAAATGCCAGGTTGAAGCTTTCCTGGACCAGCCGATTGGCCAGCGGCGAGCAGGCGTAGTCATGGCTGTCGGTGAAATCGCCTCGCGCCGCCGTGTCGTCACTCAAGCGCCCGTCGTGGCGCCAGAACAGGTTCGCCTGGAGCACCCTTTGCCCCCCACCGCCGTCGTCGCCTGCACGAGCCGGCCGCTCCCGTCCCGCTGGCTGGCCGTACAGGTCCGCTGCGCATTGGTTCGGCTCGTCAGCAGCCCGTTGTCGCCATAGCCGAAGGTGGCCCAACCGTTTGGGGCACCCCAACACCCTCCCCGGCGCCTGTCATCAGCCCGTTAGCGGGGTAGTGCGGCCTCAGCACATCCCGACGGGCGTTCTCATGGCCCTTGTTTGTGGTTAGGGCTATGAGCTTCCAGCTTGTCCAACAGACTCGCCACGGATTCGGCCTCATGTAGAACCATCCTGCCGACGTGAGCGATGGTGGCTGGGTTGACGCCGTCTGCTTCCACAGAGCCTCGCATCAACTCGACGGTGACGGCGATATGCTCCAGACGGTCCCTGACATCGAGGTATGCAGGCGTTTGATTCGCAACCCCAGGCCTCCCAGAGACTTGCGCACAGCATAAGCACTTGAAGCTCAGTCTGTTACGCGCTAGAGGCACGGGCTTGGTCCCTTCCGCGAGATTCCCCTCCTGACCGCACCACATGAGCACGGCCCCGATAATACCTCCGTTCCTCCTCCGTCCTTCCTCCGTCCTTCCTCCGTTCGGCGATGGGAGGAAGGACGGAGGAAGGACGGAGGAGGGATAGAGGAATCCTGGGGGCACTGTGGGGGCTTTGGCGGGCGCCTTGAGAACCAATCTGACGGGCTGGTCAGCCCGGGGGTGATGCCGCCGCATGTGCGGTTTGGGGTGGACCGCCTAAGGCCGCAGCCTGTGCCTACAGGAACGCACCTTTCGGAGGAATCCGATTACGAGGACGATTGCGAACGCGCGGGCTCCCTGCCGCAGGTTAGCGCCGCCCGGCGCGGAGCTTGAGCCGGGCGAACTCTTCGAGGTATTGGCCGCGGTCGCCCTTGAGGTAATGCTCGGGCAAATAGCGTTTGTCCGAGCACGCCAGGACGGCGGCCAGTTCCTGCAAGGCGAGCAGCTCGGGGTCGAGCGGGTCTATGAAGGAATCCACCGCTTCCTCCAAATCACCGCGTTGCACGTGGTCGTCGCGCTTGGCCAGCACGGCCCGCTCTTTTGCGCGGATGAGGATGGACTCGACGTCGCTGCCGGTGAGGGGACGGGTACCGAGGTTGTCGCGAATGTAAGCGAGGATGGGTTTGGCGAGCGCGATCTTCTTGACCTTGGCGATGGTGGCGAACAGCTCAACCACGTCCTCCGGTCCCTGGGCCGGGAACAGCGGGATGCACAAGCCAAAGCGCCCCTGGCGTTTCATGTCAATCGAGAGCAGGTCGGGTCGCGACGTCATTGCCACCCACAGCTCGCGCCCGCGCAAGGTGGAATCCCCGATGTGCGCCGCGAAAGCGGCGAAAACACGCCCGGATACGCCGCTGTCGCCGTCTGCTTCCCGGGTGCCGAACACGGCGTCGGCTTCGTCCACCACCACAATCACCGGTCCCAGGGCGCGGACGGTCATGAGGATGCGGGCTTGCTGGCGCTCGGTGTCGCCGACCCACTTGGAACGGAATTCCCCCATCTCCATCACCGGCAGGCCGCATTCGCTGGCGAAGCAATCAATAAGGAAGGACTTGCCAACTCCGACGCGGCCGGGGACCAGCACGCCGCGTTCGAGCACGTCGGCCTTGCCGTTCTTGATGAGCCAGGCCAGTTCGCGCAGCCGTTTCTTGGCGGCGGTGTGCGTGGCGACGAGGTCGAGAGTGACACCGGGCCTGGGATCTTTGAATCGAACCAGACCCTGGCAGTATTCCTCGATGAGCCGCTTCTTGCTGGCAGTAACGTGCTCCTGAGTGACGCGGGCACCGTTGCGGATGGCTCCGGCCAGAAAGTGGCGGATGCGCAGCAGGTTCAGCCCGGAAGTGCGCGCGGCCAGCTCCTCGGGAGTGAAATCGCTCCAATCAGTGAAAGGCTTGCCGTCCGCCAGTTTCTCCGCCCACCCGGATCGGAGGAAACGGAGCCGCTCGTCGGCGTCAGGCAGCTCGATGCGCACCTGGGCGACGTAAGGATTTTGCAGCAGGTTGGCGCTCAGCTCGTCTGCGGACTCGGTGACCAGCACCACGCCGACGTCCAGCCGGGCGAGTTCCGGCGCGGCGGCCCACTTGAGGAAGGTGACCAGGTTCATCCGTTCCTCCATGCTGGCGCTGGCTTCCTCGCACGCCGGGATCAGTTTCTCCGGGAAATCAATCACCAGCGTAATGCCGTGCCATTTTTCTTTCTCCTCGGCGACGCGAAGAAAGAAGCGCCGGAGCAACGGCGCCAGGCGCAGGAGGTCGCGCGGCGGCCCGGCGGAGCGGTAGTTGGTGTTTTCGACGCTGTCATAGACTTCCAGCCATTCAAAGAACCGCTTCTGCATGTCCGCCGAGCCGAAGGTGAGGCCATCGCTGATGTCGTAGAACAGCAGGCAGGCGCGCTCCGGAAACAGGCGGCGTACGAGAAAGGTCTTGAGCGGCACGTAGGTGAGCTGCGAGTCCTCCTGCACCGGGAAGAGGTCGAAGATGTTGCCGTGGAGGATGAACAGCGAGTAGGTGCCGCCATTCCAGCGACGGGCCAGTTCAAGCGCCCAACCTTTCAGCGGGAGGCGCGAGGGCGAAGAGGCGGCGGCGGGAGCAGGTGCGGCAGGTTCAGTTTTCATGGCGCGCTCAGGGAAATCCGAAAACCGAAATCCGAAGTCCGAAGGAAATCCGAGGCTCGAAATCCGAAACTCGAATCCGCAACCAGCCCAGCCAGCCGATTGCTGACTGGCTTAGCTGTATCCATGTGGTTATTTCTGGGGACCGGGCGCGCTCCCCTGCTCCTGAACAGATACGGCTTAGGCACCATTCGGCCTTCGGTTTTCGGTCTTCCTTCGGGTTTCGGGTTTCGGCCTTCGGATTTCATCATCTCTGTTTCTGCCGCGTTGGATAGGTCTTCTTGAAGGGCACCCCTTCGATGATCGGCGGCGGCACAGGGGGCGTTGCGGACACGGCGGGCATGGGCGTGGCGGTCGCCTGGTAGCCGACGCGCAGTTCCGTGGACGGCATGTCGCCTACCAGGTCCTTGAACTCGTCCATCTCGGAGAGCCACTTGTTGGTTTGATCCAGGTGCTCGACGGTAGCGTCAATGCGGGCGGTAAGCGCCTCGGCATTCTTGGCGGCGACGGCGTCGGCGCGGATGAGCTTGATCTGCTGGTCGAGGCGTTCCTGCTCGGAGACGACCAGCGCCAGGTTGGCCTCGGCCTGTTCGCTGCGCTGCTGGCGCTTGCGCAGGACTTCCAGGCGCTCGAGGCGCGAACTCAGGTAGCGCTGCTTGGTGTCCACGACTGCGCTGCTACCTTTGGCCTTCAAAGCTTCGATCTCCGCGTTGAGTCGCGTCGCCTCGGCGTCGGCATCCTTGAGGACGGCCGGCAGATTCTCGCTGCGCTCGGTGGCCAGAAAGCGTTCGAGCGATTCCTGAATCCCCAGCAACCGCAGGTAGGTCCACATCAATTCGTCGAGCTTACGGAGGCGCGGGTCGGTAGCGGGGTCCGCGGAAGCCAGCAGATTGTCCGCGCTGGCGATCTCGATGTCTTTGCAGACTGCCGCGAGGCGGTTGTAGCATTCGCGGCGGTCGGGCGAGAGCGTGGCGATAAGAGTATTCCGGCGCTGGACAAAAGCGGCGACCTTCTGCAGCTCCACCTCCCGTTTGGCGGCGGCGTGGCGGCGGTCCACCCAGCGGCGGAAGAAGGGCAGATCCGGCAGATAAATCCAGCCCAGTGTGTAGCAGGTGACGCCGGCAATGAGAGGCAACACCATCCCGCTCATAAAGCCCACCCCGAGCGTCAGCAATCCCAGGGCCGCATGCTGCGGGCTCTTGAGAAACTCGCGATGATACTTTGGCGGTTGCTCGTCCATGCGATTCTTCGCGGTCAGCTTAATGTATGCGGCAATTCAGGGACACACAAAAGTTCCGTGCCCCCACCCAATTCAGCCCGGGCCCTTCACATCGGCCCGAGGTTCCGGCCTCTGGATTCCTGACAATAGCCTTCAGGCCTCAGACGTTGACTCCCTGCGGCGCCGGGGAATCCTCCTCGAGCCGCCGGAGCAGCCCCTGGCAGAAGTCGGTAAACCACGGCTTGCGACGGCTCTCCTCCGGCGGTTCGTTGGGGCGCGGCACCTTGATTATCTCGACCAACCGACCCGGATTAGGCGCCATGAGGAATACCCGGTCGCCCAGGTAAACCGCCTCCTCGACCGAGTGGGTCACCAGGAACACCGTGCTTTGCTGCTCGTTCCATAGTTGGATGAGCAATTCCTGCATCCGCAGGCGAATGCCCGGGTCGAGGGCGCCAAAGGGCTCATCCATCAGCAGGATGCGCGGCTGGAGAATCAGCGTGGCGGCGATAGCCACGCGCTGCTGCATGCCGCCGGACAACTCGGATGGGAATTTCTTCTCTGAACCTTCCAAGCCAACTTTCTTTACCCACTGTGCCGCCTGGTCCAGGCGTTCAGTGCGCGCAACGCCTCGTAGTTTCAGACCGAAGGCGATGTTGTCGAGCACTTGCAGGTGAGGCAGGAGCGAGTACTTCTGGTCCACCAGCCCGCGGTCGGGGCCGGGTTCGGTCACCGGCTTGGCCAGCACATGCACCTCGCCGCTGGTGGGCGGGAAATGAGGTTTCAAGCCGGCGAGAATGCGCAGGACCGTGGACTTTCCGCAGCCGGAGGGACCCACGATCGTAATCAACTCCCCGTTGTGGGGCAGATCTTCAATCGTGAAGCTGATGTCTTTGAGGGCTACCTTGGCTTCGGCACCTTCGCCGAAGGTCTTGCAGACCTGCTTGAAGCTCACCACATCCAGGCGCCTGAGCAATACCGGTTCCGGCGGCGCTTTGAGCAGGCCATTCGCCTTGCCAGGCGCCGCCTGACCGGGCGGCGTTCCCTCAGTCGGATGAGAGGCTTCCGGCATAAATCACTTGTTCTTCCGGCGGTAGGGGAAGAGCAGATCACCTCCCAGGCGCCACAACTGGTCGCAGGCCACCGCAATGAGCACAATGACCATGATGACGGCAAAGATCGAGGCGGTCTGGCTGCGCCGTTCCGAGACGCCGATTAGCGCGCCAAGCCCATACTCGGGCCGAACGTAAACCTCAGCCATGATGATCCAACCCCAGCCCACGCCATAAACGCCCCGAAGATGATCCCAGATATTGACCAACGCGACCGGGAACAGCACATGCCGCACGAGCTGCCACTGCGACGCTCCCTTCGTCACCGCGACATCCAGAAAGGCCGACGGGACATCCGCGATATCCTTAATGACCAGCGGCAGCAGGGCGACAAAGCAACCGATGAACAGGAACCCGACCTTTTGGGTTTCGCCCGTGCCGAACCAGGTGAGGCTCAGCGGGATGAAGACGACAATCGGCACGTAGGCGCCGGCCAGGGACAGCGGCCGAAAGAAAGCCGCGACGGAGGGGAAAGTGGCCATGTAAACCCCCAGCGGCACGGCAACGATAGCTGCCAGCGCGAAGCCGGCGGTCACTCGCAGCCAGGATGTCACGGCGCTGCGCACCAACCCCTGCTCGAGGTGCAGGGGCACGAAAGACCGCAGCACTTCACCGGGGCTCGGCATAATTAGAGGCTGCACGATCCGGTCACCGATCTCGCCGCGCGTTAGAAACCACCAGCCGACGAGCACGACTCCCACGAAAAGGGCGGTCAGCCCCAGCGCGCGCCTGAAATCCAGCCCGCCCCGGACGCGGAGTTGGGAAAGCCGCACCACCAGCGTCAGCACTGTGACGAACACCAGCGCGAAGGCCAGAAAACCGATTAGAGGTCGCAAGTCAGTCATGAAGGCCTGGTTCGGATATAGGAAGCCCTCAAATCCGGGTTCACCCGCCGCTCAGATCCTTCTCCGGGGTCTATGATCCCGCTTCGAGCGGGAACACTTTGACCTCGACCCGTCGGTTCTTCTTGTTGTGCTCGGCGTTGCTGGGGTCGGTGCATCCGGGCAGCGGATTGTCCCAGCCATTACCGACCACTTTGAACTTGTTCGGGTCGAACTGGTACTTGTCCATGATCGAGCGGCGGACGGCGTCGGCGCGATCGTAAGAGAGTTGGCGAACGAGGTCGGTGGGCACAATGCCCTTCCGGCTGGCGTCCGTGTTGCCTTCGATAATGATGTAGGCGTTGCCGAACCTGCCCGCCAGCTTGCCGATCTCCTCCAGGGTGGCGGGAATGGTTGTGTCATATTGCGCATTGAGCACGGACTTGTTCGGTTCGAATGAGATCAGCACTGCCTTGGTCAGGATCTGGCCCGCGCCCGCCTCGGCGCTCAGGTTCATAAGCGCACTCGGCTTGAAGGTGGGCTGCGACAGGTCCCGCACGTCTTTGTACTCCTCGGACAGGGCGGCCAGGACCTGATGCGCTTTGACCTGATCGGCGGGCACGGTCCGGCTGATCGTGCCCAGCGATTTGTAGATCGTCGAAGCGCTGTTCCATACCACCTCAAAGTTCGCCGGGTTGAACGGGTCCAGGAAGAACTTCGCGTTCTCGCGGTAATTCGTGAGGTGCGCGTCGCCCTCGGCAATCCCCCCGTCACCCCCGATCATCTTCCCGCAATCCTCTTCCGGCAGCTTGAAGGCTGCCGCCAGCGCCCGCGCCGCCATCTTCGGATCTTTGCGCACCATGTCCATGCCCTCGAAGATGCCCCGCACCAGGTTCTTCACAATGTCAGGATGGTCCTTGAAAAAGTCGTTTCGCACGGCCCAGACGTCCGCGATGAGGTGATTGGCTGTGCTGGTGGTCACCACGAGCCGCGTCCCCTTGACCTTGTCGGTCACATTGTATATGTCCGGCGACCAACCCACAAACGCGTCATAGGACTCGTCCTGCACGAAGATCTTGGCCGCCGAAGGGGCATCAGCGGCCCAGCGGAAATCAACGTCGCCAGGGTCAATGCCCGCATCAATCAGCAGCGACATGATCAGGTAATGGCTCGGCGAGTTTTGCGCCAGCACGACCTTCTTGC
Organism: uncultured Verrucomicrobiota bacterium; assembly: GCA_964625855.1. GTDB lineage: Bacteria > Verrucomicrobiota > Verrucomicrobiia > Limisphaerales > UBA8199 > JAPLUA01. The sequence continues at coordinate 55,951 of CAZVFC010000037.1, forward strand.
GCTGGCCGGCGACCATTCGCAGGTCGTTGATGCTCCGAATCTCGCCCCGGGCCACCACTCCGTCGCCGCCCGCGGAGAAGTCAATCTGCTGGCAGACAACCGGCACCGTCCTTGAGTCTTTGACCAGCTCCGGCGCGAACAGCGCGATCATGTCCAGCGTCCCCCAGAGAATGTGGCTCTGGCCGCTGGCAAACAGGTCGCGCGCCTTAACGGGATCGTCCACGATGGCCAAACGCACGTAGAAGCCATGCTTCTTCGCAAAGATGCTCTGGTCGTTCGGTTCCAGGCCCTGGTTGGCTACGATGATCGGCGCCCAACCGGGCCAGACGTTGATCGGAAACTCGACGACGAGCTTGCCGTCCTTCTCGACCTTCTTGTAGTCGCTGACTCCGCTCACGGCGGGGATTCCCGAGCGCTGGACCAGCGTCGCCACATTGGTGCCCGCCAGCAGGTACTTGCTGGCGTCTTCCGGCGGCGCGGTGGCTTCCTTGATCTGGCGCTTCACCTCCGCCGGGTTAACCGAAACGCTCTGGGACCGGCTCTTGGGTGCGATCTTGTCCCACCACCGATAAACCCCGAAGCCGACCACGGCTAATAGCAGGATGGTCAAAACAATCTTTCCACGTGCTGTCATAATCTTTCCTCTGGTTAAAGGTTCACTGTTGTCTCAACTCTCAACACTCAGGTTCGCGCGCCAATTCGGCCTTCGCCATTCGGATTTCCCTGCCCCTCATTTCTCCGGAATCTTCTGACGCTCCGGCGGTGACGCCGTCGGGGCGGGTGTTGCCGCCGCCTCCGCTTGTACCATGCCCATCTTCTTCTTGTATTCCTGGAACAGCGCCGCCCCGCGCATCTTGCGGGCTTCCTGCTGGCGCGCGATGCCGGAGCCCATTTCCTTGGCCAGATCGAGCGTCGCGCGCATCTGGCCCTCACCGGAAGCCGCCGACTGCCGGAGCTGTTGCATGGACTGGCCCATCTCGCCGCCCATCATACCCTGCAACTCGGTGATCGAGCTTTTCATCATGCTCGCCAGGCCCTCGAGCGACCGGCCAATGGCAACTTTGGCTTTGACCGCCTCGAACTCGCGCTGGAACCGCTGAATCTCGCGCAGACTCTCGGCGATGATCTCGGTGTTCTGCCTGTAAAGCTGGTCCAGGCTGTCCGCCTGGGCCTTGTTGTCGTTCAAGTCGGCTTCGAGCGTGGCCAGCTCTTCCGCGTAATGCGCGCCGTTCGCATCGTCATTGGCCGCCGCTGCCGCCTGGAGCAAGCTTTGCAGCTCGGTGCGTTGGCGTTCCTGGCGTTTGATCTGGTCTTTGAGCAGCGCGATCTGCCCGGCCAGTTGGCCGTTGGCAAAGTGCGCCTTCTCCGCCTTCGCTTTGGAGTCGCGAATGCCGCGCTCGACCACTGCCTGGTTGATCGCGTCGGTTTCCGTCGCCTTCTCGGCCATCAGCCCCAACCAGATAAACAACCGCTTGATCGCTCTAAACATAGGTTTCCTTTCTATTCAGTGTTATACCAGCTCCGCGACTGGCTTTCCTCATTCAACTTCTTACCGTTTCGGTTCCTCTTCTTCGAGCAGTATCTTGCGCTGCATGATGAATTCCAACTGTGTGTTGAGTTGCTTTTCATCCGAGGCGCTGACCACCGTAGCGTCCAGTTTCTTGACCGGATTGAAAACTCTGGCATCCGTGTCAAAGGCGACAAAGTGAACTGACACGCTGCTCCCCTTTTGCGCCGCCTTCTGCCGGAGCGCGGGCAGCGTGTCTTCCGGCTTGGGACCGACCGTGTTCTCGCCGTCAGTGATAATGAGCACGTGCTTGCGCGGCAGAGGCGATTCGAGCACCGCCTGCCCGGCCAGCGTCAGCGAATTGCCCAGGGGCGTGTTCCCGTTGGGATTGGAGAAACGCCGGGCAAAGTCCTCCAGCGCCGCGGCCTTAAAGGGTCCGAATGGGACCGCTTGCCGCGCGCTGTTGCCGCTGAAGACAAACAGCCCGGCCTCGACCTTCCGAGACCCCCCGGTCAAACTGTTGGTGGCAAAGGTCTGAATTTGCTTCGTAATCGCCTTGAGGGCGCGATTGGCGATAATGTACTTGGGCGCAGATCTGCCGTTCGCATCACGAACCGACTCTTTCATGCTTCCGGACGTGTCATAGACAATGGCCAGCGCCACGCCCTCCTCTGCGGCGGCCACGACGGAGGTCAGGCTCTGCCCCAGGATTCCCAGAGCGGCCAAAACAGCGAGCAAAGGAATGTTCTTCATAAAGTCAGTCTGAACCTTTTCTCCCACTGCCAACGACACTCACCAAAGCATCGTTAGCAGCACCTTCAAACGGTGTCAACATCTCCTTTATTGCCTATCCTCACCCACCGGCGCACCTATAAAACACGCGAGCGTTTGTAACCCGGCCACTTGCCCTGCCAACCAACCCGGACCGCCACCACCCCAGCCGACAGCCCCAGTGTTCGTCTTTTGTTTAGTGCGGTAATAGTGTAAATTGTAGCAGCATGGACCTTTCGGAAATCTCCAGAAGCCTTCAGCAGCTCTGGGATAGCAACCCAGGGACGCTCACACTCCTTGTCGTTGGCTTCCTCGGTTCATTGTTCCTGGTCATTGACACCTGGCGACACCGGCGGCGGCGGAAGCGCCCACGCTAAAGATTCCAGACCACCTCAGCCAAATGGGTGAGTTCAGGAGCCCGATCGCGGCGCGCCCGACCGAAGCATGACACGAGCAGATCAGGTCGAAGCCAGTTACAACTCGCATTCCAGTCTGTTGAGACTCGGCCTTCTATTGGCAACGCAGACATGCTGGGTAGGCGCAGCAAGGGCTTCCCCGATGACTTCCCTGCGGCTTTATTTGTTCTTCAAAGCGAAACGGTGAGATTGACGCCCTACGAAGGGTTCCCTAACCTCATTAGCGCAAAGGCTCTGGATGTCAGAAGGTACGGCAAGCTCTCCTGAAAGCTCACGGGCATCACGCCCCAAAGGCGAGTGGTTTGTCTCGACCCACTGGAGCGTGGTGCTGAGCGCGACGGACACGTCCGCACCGGGATCGCGGGAAGCACTGGAGACGCTCTGCTGCACTTACTGGTATCCCCTCTATGCTTACACCCGCCGCAAAGGCTACAGTCCCGAGGACGCGCAGGACCTGACCCAGGGGTTCTTCGCCCGGTTCCTGGAGAAGAATTACCTGGACGACGTGGACCGAGGCAAGGGCAAGTTCCGCTCCTTTCTGCTGGCTTCGCTGGAGCATTTCCTCACCAACGAATGGCGAGACGCGCGCGCGCAGAAACGCGGGGGCGGACGCCCGCTGGTTTCGCTGGACGCCGCTTTGGCGGAAGATCGGTATCGGCTGGAGCCGGTTGAGCCCCTCACGCCGGAGAAGGTCTTCGAGCGGCGCTGGGCTTTTACGGTGCTGGAAATGGCCATGGAGAGGTTGCGCGAAGAATATGAAGCACAGGGCAAGGCAGCTTTGTACGCCGAGCTTAAGAGCGCGATTTCCAGCGAGGCCGAGCAGGCAAGCTACGCCGAAAAGGCAGCCCGGTTGAACCAGACCGTGAATGCCGTGAAAATGGCGGCGTTGCGTCTGCGCCGCCGCTACCGGGAACTGCTCCGAGCGGAGGTGGCGAACACCCTGGGCGACGAGAGCGAGGTGGACCAGGAACTCCGGCACCTGCTCGCCATCCTGAGCGGAGGCTGAGTTACCTGGTGCGCAACAGCATCCTGACGCGTTACCTCCGCGCCGTTTCCGGTCTGTATTGGTTAGTAGTGAACTGAAAGAGTCCCGTGCAGGGAACGAAACAATGCCCGCAGTGCGGAACGCAACTGCCTCCGGATGCCCCGGAAGGCAACTGTCCGACTTGCCTGGTGCGATTGGGCCTGACCGTGGATGTCGGCGAGACCCCGCCAGCAGAGATGACCGAAGGCGTTCACTCCGCAAACGAACCGCCACTTGAGGGAGGTGATCTTGCCTCCGCTCCCAGCCAAGACCTCGTTGACGAGACCAAACACATCGGCCAATACGTGGTCCTAAATAAGCTCGGGCAGGGCGGCGCGGGTGAGGTTTGGCTGGGCTACGATTCCGGGTTGGAACGTCATGTGGCAATCAAGGTGCTCAAGGCGCAACTGCAGACCGAAACCGATCAGGCGGCCGGGTTCATGCAGGAAGCGCGCACCGCAGCCGCGCTCAGTCACCCCAATGTGATTACCGTGTACCAGGTAGGGCAGCACGCCGGTCGGTTCTTCATCGCCATGGAATACCTGCCCCGCGGCTCACTCCAGGACGAACTGAACGAACGAGGGCGGCTCGACTACCGTGAAGCTACGCTGATCATTCGCGACGCCGTTTGCGGCCTCTGGGCGGCCCACGAGGCGGGGATTGTCCATCGCGACGTCAAACCCGGCAACCTGCTCCGCGCGGAGAACGGGATGACGAAGGTGGCCGACTTCGGCATGGCGCGTCTGGCGGTCAGCGGGGGCACGCCGACACATTCCGGGAAGATCTATGGCACGCCCAGTTACATCGCGCCGGAGCAAGTTCGGAGCGGGGCACTGGATGCCCGGACCGATCTTTATTCGCTCACCTGTACCTATTACGCGCTCTTGACGGGCCACTCACCCTTCGCACGCCCCGGGGAGAAGGTCACTCCGGACGTGCTGCTTCATCGGCACGTGCATGACCCCTTCCCGGCCGTGCAGGAGGAAGTGCCCGATCTGCCGGGGGGTATCGTGGCGATCCTGTGCCGGGGCTCGCAAAAAGACCCCGCCGAGCGCTACCCGAGTGCGCAGGCGCTTTACCAGGACTTGCAGGGCGTGCTGTCGAACCTGGACAAGACAGCAGCACGTGCCGAAGGTTGGTCCCAGGGCGTTGCAGCTCCGGAGGCAGCGAGTGCCGCCGATGGCCGGCTGGCGACTGCAATCTCGCGGGTCAGCGCAGGCTGGAAGACGCCCATTGTTCTAATCCCCGCCGTTGCGATGCTGATCCTGACGGTGGCCTTGATGGCATGGGTGTCGCGCTCCCCTCGGCTCCGTGAACCGGTGCTTCTGGGCCGTACGGGGTTGAGCAAGCCGACGTGGGTAGATACGACCATCGAGTGGGCCCACGCTGGGGAGGCAGAGTTGGCGGCGGCCCGAAGGGATCGAGCGAACATGCTCAGCGGCCTGGCATCGTTCACCTGGGAGCAGATAGGCCGGAGCCTGGCGCCACGCGACACCGCCACGATGGGAAACCAAGACCCGCGGGAGCTGCGGTTGCCCGACCGATTCATCCTGGATGGGGTAATGGGTGCGGTGCGCGTGCTGGAGGGCAAGACTTGGATCGTCCTTGCGGCTAGCGTAAATGGACCGTCCGCAAGCTTGTCTTCGCCGGGAACGCGCGGAGTCTATCCCGCATCCAGGCCGGGAACCATGCAAAGGCTGCCGTCCTTCATCGGCTTGGTGGTGTTTGACCAGCCGGCGGTCGCCGAGCAGATGGTGGACTACAGGCCCGGCGACAGGGTCAACCTGGTGGTCTCAAAAAAGGACTGGGGCCATTTCAATGCCGACGATGTAAGCCAGCGCCGGTCCCCGCCCCAGATCCTCCCGGGCGCCGGTCAGCCCACGCTGGCGTCTGGTCCCACGCTACGCGACCTCGCGCCGTGCTTTCGCCGGTTCAAGGACGGCGACAATGCCTTGTGTTTTGCCGGCGAGGCCATCGAGAAGCCTGACGAGCCGTTGACGTGGATCGAACCGAGTCGCGGCCGGGTCCCGAAGGTGACCAACGCGCGGCAGCTTCTTGCCTCACCAGGAATGATGTATCGGGACATGGCGGCCTGGGCCGGGAAGGAGGGTGTCCTCCAGGCCATTTTCCTGAGCACAGAAGCGACCGGCGACGGATTGGTTGTTTCGGCCCTCATCACGAATTCGATCGAACGCACCATTCGCCTCCAGCTCGACCTGGGCAAAGCGGCACGCCCGGAGGAGCTGCTGGATTATGCGCCGGGCGACAGCGTCCTTGCCGAGGTGCTGTTGCGGGGCGGATGGAACGGAATGAACCTTCTTCCGCAGCAACGCGGCTTCAGTCCCCGCGGGCCCTCCGGGTCGCGTCCCTATCAAGGTGGCAATCTCGCGTCTGCGGAGGCGGAGCAATACGCCTATGGCCTCAGCACCTTGGCGGGAGCCGTGTCGTTCTCCCGGCTCCCACTCGCTGTGCCTGGTGACCCACGCGGGAGTCTTGACCCGGACACCAACTCTGCGCCGGGCGCAACGAAACCCGGCTCCCCCAGGCGGCGCGATGATACGAGCGCCAGGGCTTTGACAAACCTCGCAGCCAATCCACTCGTAGCATGGACGGGCATCAGCGCCACCTGTAAACGCCTGCAAAAGGTGGGGGAACCCCTCAGCCTGGTGGCAGCCCGCGGCCCTCGCCGCACTGTGGCTCTGGTCGGTGAACTCACTCCACGTCTGGCCAACGCCAATCCTTCCGTTCACCAGGGACAGGAGGTTCGCTGGCGTGGCCGGCTGACCAGCATCATCTCTTTCGATGGTGAAACCCACCTGGCCCTGACCACCTTCGAGCCTCGGTTCGGGGCGACGAGCTTCGAGGCGTACACCCGCCAGAAGGGCTTCATGGATGAGATCGCGGACTACCTCAGCAGCCGTGAATCCGGCAGGCACGGCGATGACGTGTGGGTGCGTGGAAGCCTCGTTCCGGTCAGCGGCGCGAGCTTTCGGCTGACCGAAAGCACCCTGCTGTTGGAGTTGAAGCACATCGAGCGGGAGGGGCACCCGGCTTCCTGTGTCGTTGTGGGCCGGCATCGCGCCAGGGACACCATTGAAACCAACCGGGTGCCTTCGGACTTCCTCAAACTGCTTCGCGACCTTCCCCCGGCGGGCACGGAGCTCACCCTTTCGGCCAGCTTTCGTTACTGTTACGGCGGTGGGCGGGTCGGCATCGGTCCTGCCGCCCGTCGGGACTCTGCTTCCCCGGCGGAGAACGCGGCGACGATGTATGTCTATTTCCCGAATGTTCCGGAATCGGCCTGGGAGGATTACAATTCGATTCGCGGCCCGGTGGAAGTGGTGGGCATCACACGACGGCCTGCGACCACCACCGAGGTGCCAATGCTGGAACTGGAGGGAAAGAGCATTATGCGGCCCGGGAACCCCGCCTCGCTCATCACCGAGCGTGGGAGGGTGGCCCCGCTCAAGGACTTCTCCTCGGATAAGAGACGCTGGGAACGACTAAGATACCAAAGCAAGTTGGACAGCCCGGAGCGCTTCCAAATGCCGGCTTTGTACCAGGAATCCTCCAAAGGCGATCCTCTGAAGATTACCTTCCACAGGCTGTTCTACGGCTACGAAACGCTCGAAGTTACGTGTCCCCACCCGCCATCCGAAGCCGAGGCATTCCTGCGGGATCTGCAACCGGAAGACGAGGTGCTGTTGGAGGTTGTGCTCACGAGCAGCTCCAGCTTCAGTCCCAAAGCTGACCTCGTCTGGCTGGCGCGGGCTGGCGCGTTGAGCAAGAAACTGATTTTCAGGTCCTCCGAGTGAGAAGCTAGATCGCACCTCCGTTATGAGAACCAAATGCCTATGCAACAACTGCAGCGGACACCTGGAGTTTGATGTCACAAACGCCGGGCAGCGGGTTGACTGCCCTCACTGCGGGTTGGAAACGCTGCTCTACGTTCCCGCCGTTCCAATTCCATGCAACACTCCGCCGCCCTTAATGCCACCGCCGGTCCCGTTACAGCCGCCCCCGCCACCCATTACCGCTCCCCCTCCGCCACCGGCCTTTCCCAATCTCCGCAAATGTGCCGACTGTGGCGGTGACGTCAGCATCCACGCTGATTGCTGTCCTCACTGTGGCGCCACTTCCAGGCGGAAGATGCGATTCCCGGTTGTTCTAGTTGCTGCCGGGGCAGCGATAGTGTTACTGGCAGGAGTCGTGGGCGCGCTCCTGTTCACCCCGTTGCGAACCAAGCGAGCGGCCACGCTGGCCTCAAAAGGAAGCAGCCCTGTTCAAGGTGCTGCAGCAACCGCCCGAACGGCGCCAAGCACGAATGATACAAACAACATGGGCCCAATCGAAGCCACAGCCGCGCCCAGCCTCGCTACGGTTCCAATTACCACGACCAATCCGGCAGCGGCACAATCGGATTACGGCTGGAAGACCAGCTTGAGCGCGTTCGTACGAGCGCTAGCCCAGGTGCTGTCACGCAGCGAGGCGATAACGGACGCGGATACTCAGAAGATCCGAAGCCACCTCGTCCTCCAGGGGGGGCAAGGCCAGCGCAAGTGGATCCTGGACGGGGGCGACATCCCCGGAAGCATGCAATATGAGGTCAGCAAGGCCTTCGCCGACCAGACGCTGAACTGGACCGCCGTCGTGGAGAAAGTGGACGTCACAGGCAAGGACCCCTTGGTGTTCCTCCAGGTGCCGGACGATGTCAAGGGGCTGGTTCCCGACCTGAGCCTGCGGGTGGACCTGCCCAAGGCAGCCAAGCCCAAACTGAAGCCCGGGGATACGGCAGAAGTCCGTGGCTCCATCCTGGTGGCCAACTTGCAGGATATCTTCAAGGGCGTTCGGGTCATGGAAGGAACTGGAGTAAACGCGGGGAAGCGAGCGGTCATTGTGGGCATCCAGGGCACGGCATCCAGCGCCGAGAGCGAATCCCCAGCTCCCCTGCCCTTACTGTCATCGTTGCCGGCGTTGCCGCCTACAGGCTGGCCCGAGAAGACCAAAGAAAAGGTCACTAATGTCCTCACGAACTACACCGCGGATCCAGTCTCTGCCTGCCTGACTTTCCAGGAATTGCTTAAACAGGAAGAGGATGGGCCCAGGGGTAACGCACGGGAGTGGCTGGAAAAGGCGGTTCACCAAACTCAGCCCCCAGCATTGGAAATGTTGGAGCGGGACTTCAAGACAGCCGCCGCCAGCCGGGACTTGCGCGCGGCATGGGTAGCTGTGGCCGCGGCCGTCAGGATGAGGACCAACGCTTTGCCCGACGCACCCGCGGCCATTGCGAAGCTCAAGAGTGACCTGTGGTCGGGCAAGCCGCCTGCCAGACCGGTCTGGAAGCTGGGCCAGCCAAAGGGCACCTGGCTCAAAGGCCCCTACACCGAAGGCTCTTTCAATAACCAGGTAACCCTGAGCCCAAAACAGGGCATGCAACTGCTGCGAGTCACCGCTGAAGTGGAGAATATCAGTTCCACCAGTGACGCGCCCTACTTCCTCTGGACAAGAAATGGGCTGATTCGAGAAATGCAAGGCCTTTTCGGCTCGAACAAAGGTGGGCCGCAGCGATGGGCGACCGACGACCTTGTCTTCCTGTTAACCCCCGGAGGCGACCTGCTGCCCTGTTCCCATGTATGCGAGGGCTCCTCTTTGCGCGGCGCCTTGACCATGACGATGTTCTCGAAAGAGGGCGCTGGCCAATCCATGCTCTTCGGTGGCGAACAGGTCGCGCGAGGCGAAAAGTACACCGCCGACGTTATCTTCTCGGTGCCCGCCGGTCTGGAGGGGCTGCGGCTGATCATATTTGGGTCCGCGCCGGTTGCTGTGGCGCTCGGCAAGTAACAGCGCTGAGCCATATCCCGGGCCTTGGTTTCAGGGACCGTGCCCGAGGCGGGCCCGGTCCTCTGTCGGCGAGGGTTTGCGGCTGAACACTTGTGTGTCCATTTCTAACGGTGCAGGACGTGGTCAGCAGACTCCGAAATGGGCGAAGGAGGCCAATTCGACAGCGGTCGCCTTTTTCTTGTTACCTTCCGCCAGATTCCGTTCTGTAGAGGGGTGGAAAGACTGTGATGAGACCTGGAAATAAGCAATTGACACTGGCTGTCGGCTTTGGTAAGTGTGTCTTCAATTACAGGAGCAAGTGGGCTCGAAATAAGGCGGGCATGTTCTTTGCAACCTGGATGTAGCGGTCGGCAATTGGAAGTTCAGAATGGAAGAAAGGCAATCTCTATGACAACAACACGGTTCTCCACGAACCCCTGGATGCTGGCAGGCATTCTGGCGCTTTTCCTTTCCCCGGCCTCTGTGCCAGCCCAGCAGCCCAGGCCCGGCGAAGGCCAGGTACGATTTCACCCCACGCGCGTGCTTGCCAAGTTTGCCGGCAGCGAAAAAGCCCTGGCCGGCAAGCAATCCCTCCTTCTGCAGCAGGGCCTCAAGATTCAACGCCAGTTTAGCATGCTGCCCCGCGTGGCGGTCCTGGACCTGGAAGACGCGACCCAGGCCAAGGCCGCCCAGGCATTGGTTCCCGCCGAACGCGCTCGGCGCGTTCAAGCCCGCATCACCGCCTTGCGCGCCACGGGGCTCTTCGAATACGTCGAGCCTGATTACGTGCGGAGCCTCAAACTCGAGCCGACCGATGCCGCCTACACCGACGGCACACTTTGGGCGCTGCACAACTTCGGCCAGAACGGCGGCACCAACGGCGCGGACATCGGCGCGCCCGCGGCCTGGGATCTCACCATCGGCTCCACGAATGTCATCGTGGCCGTCGTGGACACCGGCATCCGGTACACCCACCAGGACCTGGCGGCCCAAATGTGGCACGATCCCGCCGCCACCAACTTCGTTTGCGGGACCAACGCGGTGGCGGGCAACAGCGATCCCATGGACGATAGCGTTGATGAGCACGGCAATCCTCTCGGGCACGGCACCCATGTCGCCGGGACGATCGGCGCCGCCGCCAACGACGGGAACCCGCACGTCGGCATAGCCTGGAACGTACGCTTGATGGCCTGCAAGTTTCTCGACACCAGTGGCTATGGGTTCACCAGCGACGAAATCGGATGCTTCCAGTTCGCGCTGGCCAATGGCGCCCGCATTATCAGCGCCAGTTTCGGCGGTTACTATTATTCGCAGACAGAGTACGAGGCCATTCGAGCGCTCCGCGATCAGGGGGTGCTCCTTGTGGCCGCCGCCGCCAATGACGGGCTGGACAATGACTCCTGGCTGCGCAGCTATCCGGCTTCGTATGACCTTCATAACATCCTCTCCGTCGCTGCGGTGGACCGTTCTGACAACCTGGCGGACTTCTCCAATTACGGCCAAACCACGGTTCACCTGGGGGCGCCGGGCGTGGACATTTACTCGTGCGTCAATAGCTCGGACACGGCATACGCCAGCTATCCGGGCACCAGCATGGCCACGCCGCATGTCAGCGGTGTCGCCGCGCTGCTGCTCGCTCGCTATCCGAACGCCACCCTGACAGAACTGCGCCGCCGCATTCTCGACGGGGTCGTGCAAATCCCGAGTCTGACCAACAAGACCACCACCGGCGGGCGGCTGAACGTGTTCGATTCTTTGGCTGCTGCTCCGAAGGGCACACTGGCAATCGAAGCCTCGCCCCGTGCCGGGCAGCCGCTTGCTGCAGGCCAAATCACTACCCTCTACGCGATCATAACGGACGTTCTGTCGGTGACCAACGCCACGGTCACCGCGGCCATCGCCGGCTGCACCAACCTCACCTTGCTGGACGGCGGCACCGCCCCGGATGCCCTCGCCGGCGATGGCGTCTATACCGTCAGCTTCTTCGTCGCCACCAATCTGAGCAGTCTTGAAGTCACCTTGCAGGCTTCAGCTCCCGGCTGGCCTGAGGCCACGAATTTCGTGAGCTACCCGGTGGTCCTTCCCCCACCGAATGACAACTTCGCCGACCGCATCGCGATTGCCACCAACTCGTGCGAGATGGCGGTGACCGGCTCAAACTTCAACGGCTCGATGGAAGCAGACGAACCCATCCAATATGGCGAAATCGCCACCCACTCTGTCTGGTGGTCCTGGACCTCGCCTTCCAACGCCCCGGTGAAGATCACCACCTATGGCAGTAGTTTCGACACGCTGCTGGCCGTGTACACGAATCAAACCCTCTCCAGCCTCGGCCTTGTGGCGGCGAACGATCAAGCGAGCTATTACGACGACTACAGCCAGGTCAGTTTTGAGGCGATTGCTGGAACGGAATACCAAATCTCCGTGGACGGCTGGTTGGGCAGCCAGGGGCAGATCTTGCTAAGTGTGCTGCCTCTCACCTCATCTGTTCCGCTCGACGGGGCGATAGATTGCCAGGGCCTCGCCTCCACTACGGGTGGCAGCCTTCCCTGGCTGGGCCAAACCTGCGTCACCCATGATGGCACCAACGCCGCCCGGAGCGGTGCGATTGAAGCCAACGGCCAGAGCTGGATCGAAGCCAGCCTGCCGGTTGCGGGCACGCTGACCTTTTGGTGGAAGGTCTCCTGCGAGTGGGGGTACGACTACCTCAACTTCTCGGTCAATGGAGTCGAGCAGGCTAGAATCACCGGTGAGGTGGGGTGGCAGCAGAAAGCCTTCGTGCTCGAAGCCGGCAGCCATCAACTCCGATGGACCTACAGCAAGGATTTCGCCTGGGGCAGAGGTGAGGACACGGCCTGGCTGGACGGAGTCTCTTTTGTTCCCGTCCGAAGCGCCATCCCGCAGAAAATGGGCGACCTGGACGGTGACGGCCAGCCTACCGTGTTGGATATGACCCTCCTGGTCGGTTACTTGCCCGACACCAACAGCCTCGCCCCGGAGGTCGCCGTGTTCGCCGACGTGAACCGCGACGGCGTCATCAACAGCAACGACATCCCCGCGCTGGCCGACGCCATCCTGGGCCGCGCCAGCCTGCTACCCGCCCTGGATACCGACGGCGACGGCATCCCCGACGTGTTGGAGCCGCTCATGGGGCTGGATCCCACCAAGCCTGACTCGGACGCCAACGGCACGCCTGACGGGCAGGAAGATTCCGACCAGGATAGCTTGTCCAACGCGCACGAACTTCTGCTCGGCACCGACCCGTCGAACCACGATACGGACGGCGATGGCTGGTGGGATGAGGCCGAAATGACCGTCGGCAGCGACGCGCTCGATCCCACGTCGCGCCCATTCATCATGGCGGTCTCATCCCCGCAGGTATCTCTGGTGCTCCCTGCCAACGAGGGTCCCGGCGGCCTGGCCAACAATACTGTGGTGGCGATGCCGCCCGTGGCTTTGGTCCTGCCCGCAGATCAAGGACCCGAGGGACTGGCTTTGAATACCACGGTGGCGCAGCCGCCAGTCGCCCTGGTCCTGCCGTGGAATACGGGCACAGGCGGTTTGACCAACAATACCGTGGTGGCTCAACCGCCTGTGGCCATCCTGCTGCCCTGGGACATCGGTGCGGACGGGCTCAGCTTGAATACCTCAGTGGCCTTGCCGCCTGTCGCCCTGATGTTGCCCGCCGACCAGGGTCCGGGTGGATTGACGAACAACACCGTCATCGCCCAACCGCCGGTGCGGATCGAACTGGACGCACCCTGAACCAAACTCTTGCAGACTCCCACGCATCGAACTCTAGACTGAACCAGACATTATGATGAAAACCATGCACCTTGACAGCACAGCAAAGTGCGCCCTTTTGGCCGGCCTGCTCGGCAGCCTGGGAATGCTCAACGCGCACGCCCAGTTCACATTTGACTCCGGCAGCACCGGTCTCGACGGCGCGCTGAACATTGTCACCAACACGACGCTCGATCTGCCTCCAGACGGCATATTCAACTACACCACGATCACCGTCGCCTCCAATGCGACATTGAATTTCACCCCTAACGCTCTCAACACGCCCGTGTACCTGCTCGCCACCGGCGACGTGACTATCAACGGCACGATTGACGTAAGTGGGGCAGCCGCTACGGCTGTGTTCGGTGGTGCTGGCGGGCCGGGAGGGTTTGACGGCGGAAATCCAGCGTCGGGAGGACTGCCAGCCAGCGACGGCCACGGTCCAGGAGCTGGGCGGACTGCACCAGGCAATGACTACAATGGCGCGGGCACTGCCGGCTATGCTGTTGGGGGCTCTAAACTATACGCCACCACCAACAACGGTGCAGCTTACGGTAGTCCGTTGCTTGTACCACTTGTTGGCGGGTCAGGTGGGGGTGGATCGGAAAGAGGCGGCGGCTCAGGCGGCGGAGGCGCGATCCTTGTCGCCTCAAGTACCCGCATTGACGTGTCAGGGGCCATTTTGGCGTCCGGCCCTTCCATTTACAGCTCTGGACCGGAGTTAGCGTTGGGGAGTGGCGGGGCAATCAGGCTGGTGTCACCCGTTGTCAGTGGAACCGGAACAGTTAATGTGTCCGGAGGCAAGAATACGTATTCGTATTTCTCCGCCTACGTTGGCGGTTACGGTCGCATCCGTATTGATTGCGTGGATCGGCGTTCACTAGCCCTTGCCTACAATCCTGGGTCCGCTGCTTCCATCGGCGCTAACATGGTCACCTTTCACCCGAATGGCCCTCGGCTGGACATCACTCAGGTTGGCACCAACTCTATCCCAGTCGGCACAGGAGCGCCGGTGTTCTTCATGCTGCCGTGGGGCGCAGAAACTAACCAGATCGTGACGGTGCAAGCCAACAACTTCGGAAGGGTAACGCCGATTCGCGTCGTGCTCACGCCAGACAATGGGCCTGGTTCCTCCTACGATGCGCAGATTGACAATACCACGAATAATCCGGCCTCGGTGACGGTGCCCGTTGTCGTGCCGGTGAACGTGCGCGTGCAGGTCAACGCCTGGACGCGGTGAACTCATCTTGCGACGAAGTCCTCCAGCCAACAATTTAACCAGGCAACAATATGAGACTGAAACCGATATATCCCATGCTCAAATGCGCGCTCCTGGCCGGCCTGCTCGGCGGGCTAGGCACACTGAACAGCCGCGCCCAGTCCACGTTCAACTCCGGCAGTGACGGCAGTTACGGCGCGATGGACATCATCACCAACACCACGCTGGACCTGCCGGCCAATGGCATCTTCAACTGCACAACCATCACGATCGCCTCCAACGCGACGCTGAACTTCACCCCCAACGCTCTCAACACGCCCGTATATCTGCTGGCGCAGGGCGACGTGACCATCAACGGCACGATTGATGTAAGCGGATCAGCAGCCACGGCGATGCTCGGTGGGGCCGGGGGGCCGGGGGGATTTGCCGGAGGCAATCCAGGAAACATGGGCCTTCCTGCCGGCGATGGACATGGGCCAGGCGCCGGACGCGCTGGCCCAGGGTGGGCATCGGCTGATAGCGGGGCGGTTGGTTCCGCGTCCTATGGTACGCGCAGCAGCAACTATCAGGAGACCACGAACACAGGTAACGTCTATGGCAGCCCCTTGCTCGTACCTTTGGTTGGCGGCTCTGGCGGCGGCGGCATTGTGGGTGGTGCTGGTGGTAATGGTGGTGGCGGAGCGATATTGGTCGCGTCCAACACACGCATAGACGTTTATGGAACGATTAGGGCTACCTCCCCATGGATAGCGGCCGGGTACATAAATGTTGGGTGTGGTAGCGGAGGAGCAATAAGGCTGGTCGCACCCATCGTCGCCGGCGTTGGCTACCTGGACGCCAGCGGTGGTGTGAGTTGTTGTGCCTTAAGCAGGATGGTGGGGGGAGCGGGCCGCGTCCGCATTGACTGCACAGACCGCCGTTCGCTGGCTTTGACCACCAGCGGTTATGTCATCGCTTCCAGTAGTTGGGTTCCGGTCAGCAGCCCGGTCACCGTTGGCGCCAACATGGTCACCATTTTCACCAATGCGCCACGGCTGGACATCACGCAGGCTGCGGGCAACACCATTCCGCTGGGCGCGAGCGCGCCGGTATTCTTCACGTTGCCGTGGGGCTCGGATACTAACCAGATTGTGACGGTACAAGCCAACAACTTTGGCGGGGTGGTGCCCATTCGCGTCGTGCTCACGCCGGACAACGGCCCTAGTTCCTCCTACGATACGAACATTGACAACACCGTTACCCCGGCCTCGGTGACCGTGCCCGTCGTCGTGCCGGTAAATGTCCAGGTGCAGGTCAACGCCTGGACGCGGTGAACGCATTTTGCGACGAAGCCAGCCGACCAACAGTCAAGCCAAGCAACAATATGAAACCCATGCACTTCCACAACACACTGAAATGCGCGCTACTGGCCGGCCTGCTCGGCGGCCTGGGCGCTTTGAACAGCCACGGCCAGTACACGTTCAGCTCCGGCAGTGACGGCAGTTACGGTGCGATGAACATTACTACCAATACCACGCTCGACCTGCCGCCGGACGGTAAATTCAATTGCACTACCATCACTGTTGCGTCCAACGCTATCCTCAAATTCAATCCCAACGCCCTCAACACGCCTGTGTATTTGCTCGCCACTGCCGACGTGGTTGTTAATGGCACAATTGACGTGAGCGGGTCAGCGGGAGTCGGCAGCCTGGGTGGAGCGGGAGGGCCTGGAGGGTTTGCCGGAGGTAATGCGATGTATGGGGGCCTTCCCGCAGGCGACGGCCACGGCCCTGGCGGTGGCCGAGCCCAAGGTGGTCAAGCGGGGGCTGGCGCTTATGGCAGTAGGGGCGGCAGCCTAAACGCTGCTGGCCTGCAGGGACAGGTTTACGGCAGTCCGCTGTTGGTTCCGCTTCTTGGCGGTTCAGGTGCAAGTGGCCTTGGCAACCCTGGAACTGGAGGAGGCGGAGCAATCTTGCTCGCATCCAGCACGCGGGTTTCTATCCATGGAACAATCCTGGCTACCGGCCCGACATTTAACTACGGGAATTACAGTGACCTTATGGGAAGCGGCGGAGCAATCCGCTTAGCCGCGCCGATTGTTGTGGGCCGCGGGACCTTGAACGTCTTGGGCGGCCTCAACAATTGGAGTGGTTATCGGGGCGGGGCGGGTCGCATCCGGCTTGACTGTATGGACCGCCGTAGCCTGGCGTTGAATCTCAGTGGAACGTCCTCGATTGGCGCCAATATGGTCGTCTTCCCAACCAACGCGCCGCACCTGGACATCACCCAAGTCGCCGGCAACAGCATCCCGGTCGGCACCGGTTCGGCGGTGAGCTTCACGCTACCGCAAGATTCCCCCACAAACCAGACCGTAACGGTGCAGGCGAGCAATTTCGGCGCGCCGGTGCCCATCCGCGTGGTGCTTACGCCGGACAACGGCCCCAGTTCGTCTTACGATGCGGATATTGACAACACCGTCAACCCGGCCTCGGTGACCCTGCCCGTCGTCGTGCCGGTGAACGTGCAAGTCCACGTCAACGCCTGGACGCGCTAAGAAAGGAACCCATGAAAACCCGAATGCTCTCTCGCTCACGCACCCTGTTGTTGCCAGCGCTCGCCGCCGGGCTATGCTGGCCAGCCGCCCTCTCCGCCGCCGAACTGCGCCTGGGGCAGGCCACGGCGCCTCCCGGAGCCGTGGTGGCAATTCCGGTCACTTGCACCGGTACGGACGGAGCCATCGCTGCTCAGTTGGATGTGCGTTTCGACCCGGCGGTTGTGAGTGTTTCTGGCTTCGTCGGCGACGGCGGCTTGGCGGGGCATATCGTGGATCAGCAACTGCTGAGTCCCGGCTTGTGGCGCGGATTGATCTACTCGCCCACCAATGGCCTGATCGCCCCTGGCACAGTGGCCTGGATAAGCTGCACGATTGCTGCCGGCGCTGCGAGCGGAGCCGTGCCACTGCACGTGACGAACGCTATTGTGTCCGAAGACGCCGGCCAACGCGTGCAACCCCTCTCGACGGCCGATGGCTTACTGACCATCGTGCCTCCTGGCGGCGGGTTCGTCTCGATCGGCATGGATACAGCCGGACAAGCCCATATGCAGTTTCTTGGGGTGGATGGATGGCACTATGCGCTTGAGGCATCCAGCGACCTGACAAACTGGGTGCCCTTAACCACGAACACCGCGGTGGGCGGCCTGATCGAGTTCGACGAAGCCGCTGGCTATCCGCAGCGGTTCTACCGGGCACGGCTCGTGCCGTAGAGTGCGGCACGGGTTAACACGGTGCCTCTGAGCCGGGCACATGCACCACACCCTTGATTTTATTGAGTGGCGACCCTAACGGGACTCGAACCCGTGCCGCCGCCGTGAAAGGGCGGTGTCCTAACCGCTAGACGATAGGGTCGGTTAAGCGGGCAGCAATATAGCCGGACGCGCGAGATTGTCACGCGATAATATCGGCGTCGGGAGTATTGCGGACTCCTTGCCCAATGGGTAGGCTCCCGCCATGGGTAGTCGTGAGCTGAACTTCCTTGAAACATCGCAGACCTATGAGCTTATCCACTCCGCCCCCGCTGCCCAGAGGTGAGGGCGCCCCTCTTGATTGGCGGCGCAAGCTGGCCATCGCGTTCGCTGTCGTTTCGGTCGGGCTTCTCGCCGCGGCAGGGCTCCTGCGCGTCTTTGGGCTGGTCCTCCCGTTATCTGTGCCGGCGGGAAGCATGTCGCCGGCCGTTGCGGCAGGCGACCACGTGCTCATGGAGGGGTTTAGCTTCCTGGTGCGTAAACCTCGTCGCGGCGACATTGTCGTCTTCAAGACCAAGGGCATTGCTTCCTTGCCTCCGGCTCAGCTTTGGGTCAAACGGGTTGCTGGCGAACCGGGCGATCAGTTGCGAATTTCTGACGGCCACCTTTGCATTAACAACAAACCCGTTTCCCTCAGTAACGCCGTCGGAGAAATCGCCTACCTGCCACCGCCTCAAGTACCTGGGGCATCAACAACGACCGACGTGACAGTTCCAACCGGTCATTACTTCGTGCTGGGTGACAATTCAACCAACAGTCTCGACAGCCGGTTTTGGGGCAGCTTGCCGCACGAGAACATCCTGGGTCGCGTGGTGTTTTGCTATTGGCCGCCGCAACGAATGGGGCGGGTGCAATAACGCTTGCCGGCTGTCAACCGATTCGGGTGTTCAGGAAGCTGGCTGAACGAGCCGCCAAGCCGACCCCACCAGCCGCGCGGTCCGGCGGCCAAGGCGCAAGTCACGGCGGAGGCGGATGATCGCCCAAAGGGTGAACGCCAGGTTCTTCACGAGGAAGAAGAGCAGGGCGGGAACGATCGAGGGCATGTGGCCGGGCCGGGCTATGGTCTGCAGGGAATGATCCGAGGCCAACCCCCAGCATGCAGTCAGGGCGACCGCCAGCGCCAGTGGAAGCAGTTGCACCAGCCCGACCGTCTGAATGACCGCAGCCAGTTTGCTGCGCGCGCGCAGGCCCAGGCACATTCCCACCCAACAGAGAGCCAAAGCCTCCAGCGCGAGGTTGAAACAGATCAGGAATGTCGGCGTGGCGAACCAGGCTTCACCGCCGGGCGTCGTGGCCACATCAACAGCCGAAGGAATGGCGAAGAGCAGCACCGCGACCAGCGGCCACTTCAGCGCGCGCCGCAGCACGCGCCATTGACCGGACAGAATGTTGCGGCTGCCGACCGGCGAGGTCAGGAGAAGCTCCAAATCCTGCTGCCGACGGGTGTCCAGGAAGAATTTCGCGCCTGCCCAAGCCAGCAGTCCGCCGGCGAACAGCGCCACCGCCAGCCCGGCAAAGGACAGCATTCCCCAGGCCTCACCCGCGCCTCCGTTGCTGCTCAGGATGGAGCCCAGCACGCCAAATTGCGCGAGGAAATTCAGCGCCACAGCCAGCCAGATCAGACCTTCGGGAGGCCGCATTTGCAGCACGCGCCACTCGAGCGGGTCGGCGTCCCAGGGCCGCGGGTCCGTCAGCCAGGAAACGCGTGCTGGCGCAACCTCGGCGGCCAACGCGTCCTGAGCCGCCTCGGACGGCGGGGATGGTTGGCCACAGAGGGACCATTCATCTTCCGGTTCGGCTTCGCGGACTTGCCGATGCGGTTGGTCTTGCCAGTTGTTTGCCAGCGCGGTCGCCGCCCGATGCAGGAGGACCCAGCCCACGGCGTGCGTCACTACAAACCATCCGACGAAGAGCGGGCTGAACAGGGACAGAAACCGCACTGGAACCTTGAGTTGGGCGAGCAGCGAGGCCAGGGGCAGCGGAAGAAGCGGGATCGGTGTGTACGCCGCCGTCATCCAGCCCGCCAGCCCGAACAACCGCATTACCGGCACCGCGCCACCGCCCAGGACCGAACCGCCCAGAACCTCGGGGCCGAACGCCAGCGCGGCGACCAGCCCGAGCGTGGCGGCCATGGCGTGTCGCCGCTCGCGAAAGACCGCCGACATCCACAAGCCGGCTGCCAGGGACACAAACAACGTGTTCAGCAAACCCAGCCCCGTCATGGCGGCGGAGGGACCACTCACGCCACCTGCGAGGACGCTGACCATCAGGGCGGGCAAGCAGCCCAGCAACACAACAAAGCCGGTGAGGCCGCACGAGAGCAGTTTTCCGAACACGAGCTGCGCCGGGCTGAGGTGGGTCAAGAGCAGCAGCCCGAGGGTGCCTTCCCGCCGCTCGCGGCTGATGCTGTCCGCTGTCAGCAGGCCCATCAGCAGCACCGCGACAAACAACAGCCACGCCATGTCGTGTAGCAGCGTTGTACCCGTGACTATCGCAGCCGGCGGCGGGCCCGCCATTGCGGCGAGGCGCGGGGGCGGCACCGCCACGTGGCGGTTTAGCAATTCGTAGGCCTGGAAGCCCAGCACGAGGGCCAGTGGCCCGCGCAGCCAGTAAAAGGCTGGCCGCCGCGCGCTGGAGCGCAGCTCGCGTTCGACCAGTGGCGGGAGGTTCATGGGCTGCTCATCCTGTCGGCCGAAGTTTCACAGGGCGGATTGTCCCAGTGGATTTTGCTTTTGCAAGCCGTCAGGGGCCGCGTTACCATCGGCGCGTTCGCTCAGACCCGGAAAAGCAAGCTACGATGAACATGCGAGAAACCCTTACACCGCGCGAGCGGGTCAATAAGGCCCTCAACCACCAGATCCCCGACCGCGTCCCGATTGACCTGGGCGGCAACCAGACCGGCATCCATAAGAATGCCTACCTCGCGCTGATCCGGCACCTGGGCATCCAGGACGAGCTGCAAATCATGGACGCGGTGCAGCAACTGGCCAAACCGTGCGAGGAACTGCTGGTGCGCCTGCATGTGGATACGCGCTACGTGTCCGCGGGCGCTCCCGCGAGCTGGAAAGGCGGCATCGTCCAGAACCGCCGGGACGGGCGCAATTGGGACGACCTGACCGACGAGTTCGGCGTGCGGTGGTCCATGCCCGAGGATGCGCCTTATTACATGGACATCACCCTGCACCCGCTGGCCAAGGCCACCATTGCGGACTTGAAGGACTATGCCTGGCCCAAAGGCGACGACCCGAGCCGCTTTGCTGGGCTACGGGAACGGGCTTTGGCGCTCAAGCGCGACACGCCCTACGCCGTCGTGAGCGGCATTTCCGGGGTGGTCTATGAAATCTGCTGGTATCTGCGCGGGCTCGAGCAGTGGTTCTGCGACCTCATGGGCAATACCGAGTTCTGCGAAGCGATGCTCGACCAGACGCTCAAGTTCTGGATGGATTGGTTCCGCCTGTTCCTCGCCGAAGTCGGTGATGTAGTGGATGTCATCATGATTGGGGACGACCTGGCCGGCCAGAACGGCCCGCTGTTCAATCCCGCCATCTATCGGCGCATCGTCAAGCCCCGCCACAAGCGGCTCGTCCAATACATCCGCTCACGGACCCAGGCGAAGATCTGGTATCACACCTGCGGCTCCTGCGCCACGTTCATCCCGGACCTCATTGACAACGGCGTGCACATCCTAAACCCCGTCCAGGTGAGCGCACGCGGCATGGACCCGGCGGACCTGAAGCGGCGGTTCGGCAGCCAGATCGCCTTCTGGGGCGGCGGCGTGGACGCCCAGCACGTGCTGCCGCGCGCCACCCCGCAGGAAGTCGCCGCGAACGTGCGCCAGAACCTCCAAGCCCTCATGCCCGGCGGCGGCTACGTCTTCAACAACGTCCACAATATCCAGGGCGAAGTGCCGCCCGAGAACATCCTGGCGATGTTCGACACCGCCTACGAGTGCGGCTTCTACAACTTGTGAACTCATAGCCTGGCTCGATAGGCTGCGCCGGGCGAGCGCAGCCTTGCGACCTGGGAGGCTGACGTAACAACTCGGAGTGGCGCTGCCAACCGCTTTCGGCGTATGCTGTCCCGGTGTTCATCCGGTTCCTGACCATCCTGATTATGACGCTTTCCGCCCACGCCGGCGCTCGCCTGCCTGACACCCTGGTCCCCAGGCTCGACGCCCTGTTCAAGGACTTCAACCAGCCCGGCGCACCCGGCGCCAGCGTGATGATCATCCAGAACGGCAAGGTCTTGCTCGGTAAAAGCTACGGTTTCGCCAATGTCGAAGAGAGCATCCCCTGCACCCCTGACACCAACTTCCGTCTCGCCTCGGTCACCAAGCAGTTCACCGCCATGTCGGTGCTGATCCTGGTCCAACGCAAGCAGCTCTCGCTCGATGAGCGGCTGACTGATTTCTTTCCTGAATTTCCCGCCTGTGGCCGCCAGATCACTGTCCGGCACCTGTTGACCCACGTCTCCGGCCTGCTCGATTACGAAGACCTTATCCCGAAGGGCACGGAGATTCCTGTGCTGGATCGCGACGTGTTGCGTCTGCTGCTGCAACAGGATAAAACCTACTTCCCGCCCGGCACGAAGTACCGCTACAGCAATTCCGCCTACGCTCTGCTGGCGCTAATCGTCGAAGCGCGCTCAGGCAATACCTTTGCCCGGTTCCTGCAAGAGAACATCTTCCGGTCACTGAAGATGAACCACACGCTGGCCTACGAGCAGGGGCTGTCGATTGTGCCCAACCGCGCGTATGGTTACTCGCCCGACGCGGGCGGCTTCAAGCGCACTGACCAAAGCCTGACCAGTTCCGTGCTCGGCGACGGCGGCATCTACTCATCGGTCGCGGACCTTTGCCGGTGGGATCAGGGGCTCTACACCGGCAAGCTCATTACCCGCAAGATGCTCACGCTCGCCTTCACGCCCGGCCCGGCCACTCAGCACCCCGATACTGGCTACGGTTTCGGCTGGTATATCGGCCAGTATCGCGGCCTCCGCGAAATCTGGCATAGCGGCACCACCATTGGGTTCACCACGCGCATCGCCCGCTTCCCGGATAGGAAGTTCACCGTCATCATCCTCACCAACCGTGACGAAGCCAGGATTGCCGAGTTCCCACACCGCATCGCGGACTGGCTCCTTTTCTCTTCCCCGTGAACCCGGGTAACATCCAACGTCCAACATCGAACATCCGACATCCAAGACTTGCCCTGGCGGCATCGGTTTGAAGTTGGATGGCCCAGGACAGCCGTCGCGCCCTGGCTGCCCGCGGGGGGGCACGGTGAGGACATGGGGATTGCAGGGAGAGGCCGCGGCGTGGGGCTATATGTCTTCTATATGGCCGCTATATGGCGGGTATATGGTTGGTATATGGTTTATTGGGTTTTCTGCACGTTGTCCTGGTCCTCCTCGTCCGGAACGACGGCGCTGGTGACCTGGAACAGCTTCCCCATATAGTCCTGCATTTGCTGAATGCGGACGAAGATCTTCTTCCCGACCGGTGGCAGGCCGTACTTGGCTACGTAGAGTCTGGTGATGTCGCAAATCCCGCGAACCGGGGGCGGCAGGGGACCGATGCGGACGAACTTGTTCCAGGTCATTACGCCCGGGTTGCAAGGATGCCAACTGGAAACCATCACGCCGAACGGATCGCCCCCGGACACCTTGAGCTTGAGGCTGATTCGGCGCGCGCGGTTGGTGATGATGAGCTTCGCCAAGGGCAGAGGAACGTAGGTCCCTTCCTGGGGCGGGTCTTGTAGCAAAGGGAGCCTGAGGGCGAGTCGGCAGGAATTGACTCTGAAGAAGAGCCGGCGCCCATTGCGCAGATGCAGTCGGGTGGCGCGGCCACCGCGTCGGTTCTTGCGCGCCCTCTCCCCCCAGGCTTGCCGCTGCTCGTCCGCCAGCGCGTTCCACGCCGCCGCGAGAATCGAGGTCTCCGACTGCACGCGGAGTTGCTCACCTGTGGGGCCTTTTGTACGTAATCCAGTCCTGTTCTGCCTACCGGCCATAGCGGCTCCTCCGGTCGAGCGTGTGGGCGGGCTGGCCGAGATTCAGGACATGGCGTCGTCTCATAGGGCGTTGTCGCTTCAGTTTTCAGTTGGCCAGGTCGGCGGCCTGATTCCCCCGCCACGCGCCAGTGTCAGGCCGCTCATGTTCCTGCACCCACTGAATGATTGAGGATAGTATTAGACTACGGAGCGCTTCAATTCAATGGGCAAAGGCGGTGCAACCATCCGATTAGACCTTGCTCAGCGTACGCGTCTGGCCATCGGAGCTCCGACATGTTAGAAGCCTTGTCGCATGAGCATGAAGTTGAGCCCAAGCCTGCCCGCTATTCGCCTCTGCTTGCTATTAGCAGTTGCTGCGTCCGTTCTTCCCCTCCGCCCTGCCTCAGCCGCTGAGCGGTTCCCCTTTGTCGTGCCCGGTGATGATGCCACGCCGTCGGCCACCGATTTCTCAGGGCTTTCCACCAACGCTGCTGGAGCCGATGGTTTTGTGCGCATCCAGGACGGCCACTTTTTCGCCGGACCCAACCGTCTGAGGATCTGGGGGGTGAACCTCTGTTTCGGCGGCAATTTCCCGGCCCACGCGGACGCCGAGAAGGTCGCCGCGCACCTGGCCAAGCTGGGCGTCAACGGCGTGCGGATGCACCACCATGACACCGCCGCCTCGCCCCGCGGGATCTGGGGCCCGGTGGTCGGCGGGCGGCGGACGTTGGACCCGGTCATGCTCGACCGGCAGGACTATCTACTGGACCAACTGCACCGGCACGGTATCTACGCCAACCTCAATCTCCACGTAGGGCGTGCCTTCACTTCGGCGGAGGGTTTCACCGCCAAGGACCTTCCCAATGCGGTGCGCTACGACAAGTACCTGCTCTACTTCGAGCCCCGCATGCGCGCGCTGTTCAAGGACTTCTGCCGCGAGTACTTGACGCACACCAACAAATACCGCGGCCTGTCGCGCGCGGCTGATCCGGGCATTGCCCTGATCGAACTGAGCAACGAGAACTCCTTCAGCAAGCTCGGGCCCGACATTGCCGCGAAGCTGCCGGAGCCTTACCGCGGCGAGTTCAAGCAGCAATGGAACCGCTGGCTGGCCGGGCGCTACTCCTCGACGGACGCCTTGAAGCAGGCCTGGGGCGCGACGCTTGAACTCCCGGGGCCATACCTCATGGAATCCGCGAAATGGCAGGAAGACCTGGGAGGATGGCGGCTGCACCAGAGCGCGCAGTTCCCGGTGAAGGCTCTATTTGGGCAACCCGGCCCTCAACCGGAGCTTCGAGCGCTGCGCCTTGAAATCCAGAAGGCCGCCGCCGAACTGCATCTGCAAGAACTCCAATTGCCGAACCTTGACCTCGAACCCTCCCGCACCTACACGCTCTCCTTCTGGATCAAGGCCGATGCCGCCCGATCCGCATTTGTGGATGTCTCCAACCAAGGCCCCGACAACTGGCAAGGTGTAGGTCTGGCCGAAACCGTCCCGGCCGGGCCGCAGTGGACGCTGGTCACGCGCGTGTTCCGCAGCGCCGATAAGATCCCCGGCAAGGTGCGCATTTGCTTCAAGTTCGGCGGGAACGCCACGGCCTTCTCGCTGTCCGCCGTGCGCTTGCAGCGAGGCGGCGAGTTCATCGTCGTGCCGGCCGGGCAAAGCGTCGAGAAGGGTGACTTGGAAATCCCAGGGGCCAGTTGGTGCGAAGCCGCGCGCCGGCACGCGCGCCAGTTCATGGCCGACACGGAGAAGGGCTTTATTCGCGAGTTGACCGACTTTCTCAAGCAGGACCTCGGCGTGCGCGTGCCGATCACGGCCTCGCAGATCACGTATCACGGCGCGGAGATCGTGGCGGATACGTGCGATTACGCCGACATTCACGCCTATTGGCAGCATCCGCACTTCCCCGGCCGGCCCTGGGACTCGGCGAATTGGACCATCCGTAACACGCCGATGGAACAAGCGCCGGAAGCCGACAGCCTCCTCAGCCGCGCGCCGTGGCGACTCGTGGATCGCCCCTTCACCCTCTCGGAATGGAATATACCGGACCCGAACGATTATGCCGCCAGCACGGTGCCCTTCGCGGCGATGGTGGCGGCCTTGCAGGACTGGGACGGTGTCTTCTTCTTCGACTATCACAGCAGCCAGGAGGGCTGGGATACCGACCGCATGCGCGGCTACTTTTCCTTCAACGGCCAACCCGTGAAGCTCGCGCTGCTCAGCGCCTGCGCCAATCTCTATCGGCGCGCCGACCTGAAACCGCTACCAGACGTGGCCGCCGGCACGTTGCGTGAGATGTTGCCGGCAACGCTCGGTCTGAGCCATCGGATCGGCATTGATCCCAAGCCGACCCTTCCTGCCACCAAATCTGCGCCTGCCGAGCAGCGTCTTGAGAGCCCCGACGGGCGCGCCGTGTGGGATGCCCGCGACCGCAGCCGGGCGCACGTGCTGATCAACACGCCCAATTCGCGCGCCGTGTGGGGCCTCGTCGCCGGGCAGAAGTTCGACTTGGGGGGAATCCAGCTCTCGCTTGGCGCCATCGAGCACGACTATGCGGCGCTAATCCTCACCAGCCTCGACGGCAAGCCGCTGGAGACCGCAACCCGCATACTTCTGGCGGCCGTCGGCTCCGCCGAGAACCAGGGCATGGTCTGGAATGACACCCGCACCTCCGTCAGCAACAAGTGGGGCACCGGCCCGACCCTCGTCAACGGCATCCCGGCGGAAGTGACGCTGCCATTCCGGGTTAAAAGCGTCCAAGCGCTCGACAGCCGCGGTCAACCCCAAGCCGCGGTGCCCGTCCGCGTTGCAGGAAACACCTCCCGCTTCACGATCGGCCCGGAGCATCGCACGCTTTGGTACGAGATCAAGTGATGCGCTGACCCCGTCCGCTTTTCACAGTTCACCCAGTAGAACATCGGCACCGCCGTCGCCGCTCGCGGGAGGGAGAGACTTTGTTGGGCCGGGAGCAGCACGTGCTCATGGCCGGGGCTTTGCGCGAGCCGCATCTACGCGCCGTTGCACGGGGAAATCTATGGTGGGGGCGGCGTTTCGGCTGAGAAATGAGACGGCCGCCCATTGGGCGGCCGTAGTCTTCATGGTCTGTGGCAGGTTCTGTTAGCCGGGTGGGGACGTCTGGTCTCTATTCACCAATGCAGTCCTGCTTGTTCGCCTTGCTCAGGCCTTCCAGAGCTGGCCCGGGCGCGTGGCAAAGCCGGCCAGGGAGTTGCGAGTGTCCACGATGGTCTGGGCCCAGTCCACCAGTTCCTGATAGTCCACCTCTCTGTGGTTGGTGGCAATCAGCACCAGGTCGAACGAGCTGATGGTGTCCTTGTCCCATTGGACAGATTTGGTGCCGGTCCAGCGCGCATGCTCGCGGGTGGGGCGGATGACCGGCACGTAGGGATCATAGTAGGAGACTTTGGCGCCGCGCTCGCTCAGCATTTCCATCAGCACATAGCTGGGCGATTCCCGTTCATCGTCAACGTTCGGTTTGTAAGCAAGCCCCAGGACAAGAATGCTGCTGCCCTTGATGGCCTTCTGGCGGTCGTTCAGAGCGTCCGCCACGCGATGCACAACGTAGGACGGCATGGAGGTGTTGATCTCGCCAGCCAGCTCGATAAAGCGGGTGTTTTGGCCATACTCCCGGGCCTTCCAGGTCAGGTAAAAGGGATCAATCGGGATGCAATGCCCGCCCAGCCCGGGTCCAGGGTAGAACGGCATGAAACCGAAGGGTTTGGTCTTGGCCGCATTGATGACCTCCCATACGTCAATGCCCATGGCGCTATAGACCATCTTCAGTTCGTTGACCAGCGCGATGTTCACTCCACGAAACGTGTTTTCCAGAAGCTTGGTAGCCTCCGCCGCACGGCACGAGGAGACGGGCACGACGATCTTGACCGCCTTGGAGTAGAGCGCCATGGCTTTCTCGAGACAGACCGGCGTATAGCCGCCGACCACCTTCGGGATGACTCCCACCTTGCTGTCGGGGTTGCCGGGGTCTTCACGCTCGGGCGAAAAGGCCAGGTGAAAGTCCCGGCCGGCTTCCAGACCGGAACCGACCTCGAGCACCTGGCGTAAGTCTTCGTCGGTGGTGCCGGGATAGGTAGTGGATTCGAGAACCACGAGCGTCCCTTTCTGGAGGTAGCGCGCGATACTGCGGCCGGTATCAAGGATGAACGAGATGTCGGGCTCACGATTCTTGTTCAGGGGCGTTGGGACACAGATAATCACTGCGTCTACTTCGCGGATGCGGCCGAAGTCCGTCGAGGCATAGAACATGCCAGATTTCACGACTTCAGCTACCGCCGACGAAGGGATATGTTTGATGTAGCTCTTCCCCTGGTGGAGAGCGTCCACCTTCGCGGCATCCACATCCAGTCCCAGCACGTTCACCCCCGAGCGGGCAAACTGCAGTGACAACGGAAGCCCGACATAACCGAGACCTACTACGGCTGTTTTCATAGGAAGGGAACCTGCATGCGCACCTGCGCGTTATTCGGATCCCGCACGACGAAGAACGCGCGCAGGGTTGCCGGCAACGATGGCCCCGTCGGGAATGTCTTTCGTCACCACGCTGCCCGCTCCCACGATGGATCGTTCCCCGACCGTTACCCCGCAGAGGATGGTGGCTCCCGATCCGATGGAAGCTCCCCGCTTGACCGTAGTCGGAACACACTTCCAATCGCTCTCGGCTTGCAGCGCCCCCTCCGCATTGGTCGCGCGTGGGAAGCGATCGTTGATAAAGGTCACACCGTGGCCGATAAACACCTCATCCTCCAGCGTCACACCCTCGCAAAGGAAGCTGTGGCTGGAGACTTTGCACCGGTTCCCGACGCGCGCGCCCTTTTGAATCTCCACAAACGCGCCGATCTTGACGTCATCCCCGATCTCACAGCCATAGAGGTTGGTGAAAGCGAATATTTTCACCCCCTTGCCCAACTTCACGTCCGGGGCGATGCGTTGAAAGAGCTCCGGGTTGATCATGCCGCCACCCTGCTGCGGTTCGGGTCCGCCACAGTCGCGGCCCCGCAACCATTGCCGTCGCCGTTGCCGTTGCCGTTTCCAGAGCCGTTATTCCACTGGGTGACCGCGCCAATCGCCACGGATGAACCCTGTTGCCGCAGTGATTCTCCGGCAGCTTCAAGGATCCGCACCACGTCAAGCCCCAGGCGGCCCCCGGTGATCGGCGTGCATCGCTCGCGAATGCATTCCAGGAAATGTTGGCACTCGAGCTTCAGCGGTTCGTCCTGCTTGATGTAAGGCACGTAGGCGTCGCCGTAATGGTAGGAATAGGTGAACTCAGCGAACGTGTCGTAATGAGGCGGCACTTCGACACGGGCGTCATAGATCTTGAGCTTCTCCAGCGGTTCGGTGTCATCATAGACGATCATTCGCTGCGAACCGACCACTGTCATCTGCCGGACTTTCTTGGGGTCAAGCCAGCTATTATGGATGAAGGCGCACCGGTTCTTGGGGAACGTCAAATACATCATGGTCACGTCCTCGATCCCCCGGGTCACGTGGCTGCTACCCTGGCAGGATACGCTGACGGGAAGTTCATCCAGAAGGTGCAGAACGATGGAAATGTCATGCGGCGCAAGATCCCACGCCACGTTGATGTCCTTCTGGAAGAGGCCCAGATTCAGGCGGCGCGCAGCGATGTACTGAACTTCGCCGATGTCGCCCGCATCAATGATCTCCTTCATGCGCCGCACCGCCGGCGAAAAGAGGAAGGTGTGGCCCACCATCAGCACCAAGCCCTTGTGCTCCGCAAACGCCACCAACTCCTCGGCCTCAGCCTCGGTGCGTGCCATGGGCTTCTCGATAAAGACATGTTTGCCCGCGCTCAGACTTGCCCGCGCCATCTCATAGTGTGAATGCACGGGCGTGGCGATGACGATTGCGTCCAGGTCCGCGCCATTCAACAAGTCTTCGAAGCGGTTGGTCGTGGCCACACCCGGGTGCAGCCGCTGCATGTGACTGAGCCGCTTTTGACTCATGTCACAGATCATCTCGAGTTGACATTCCGGGGATTGCCGCAGGTTGCGGATCAGGTTTGGCCCCCAGTAGCCACACCCCACGACACCGACCTTTGTTATCTCCTTCGTAGCTTTCATAATGGATACGGTTCAACCGACTTTCTCAAACCTGCCCCAGCTACCGCTGCCTGTTGCCGCCTCGACGCGCGCGTATCCAGGCATTGGCTCCAAAGGGCGGGCACAGTCTTCAGGATGATCTTCACGTCCAGCCAGAAGCTCGAACGCCTCGCGTACTCGATGTCGAGGCAGATCATCTGATTAAAAGTCGTGCGGTTCTTTCCGCTCACCTGCCAGAGCCCCGTCAGCCCGGGCACGGCGTCAAAACGTCTGCGCTGCCAAGGCTGGTAGTTTTCATACTCGTAGGGGATGCAGGGGCGCGGCCCCACGAAGCTCATCTCACCCCGGAGGATGTTGATGATCTGCGGCAACTCGTCCAGACCAGTGGCTCGCAACGCGGCTCCGAACGGAATCAGCCTCGGGTCATTACGCGCATCGAGCTTGGTCATCGGGACTTCACTCGTCATCAGATTACGGGTGTGGCCTCGATGCGATTCGCTGTCCGCATTCACATGCATGGTGCGAAACTTGTAGCAGGTGAACTCGCGCCCTTGGTGACCGATGCGTTTCTGTCGGAACAGGACCGGCCCGCGTGAGCCGCAGACCACCGCCAGGGTCACGGCGGCACCGACTATGAGCAAGCCCGGCAACAGCACAATGATCAGCGACAAATCCAGAAACCGCTTCCACGCCGGAAGCCCTGCCGTTTGTTGTCGTCGCTCCATGCTCGTGCTAACGTCCTGCTTTTCCATAAATCAATCCGCCGCGCCCTGCATACGGCACACCGAGGCACTGCTCCGCCGCTACCTCCTGTGCATCCACACGGCCGACGTCGCTCGCCGCCAAACCCAACCCGTCAGACTTCTTCATGTTCGCTTGCTTCACACCATTCTCCGAGCCGCGACTTCCGCTCTGCTCGCTTCCACTGCAGCCGACTGACCGCTTGTAGCGGTTTGCCCCCGCCGGGAAAACCCGCCAGGCAACCGACCGTGTCATCATCGGCCACCACCAGAAAACCGCAATTCCACTGAATACGGATGGACTGTCGGTGGAACTACGGACAAGTCTCTGGGGCAAAGTCCTACAGGCTGAGTCCGAAGCGATTAGGGTCGCGACGCTGTGCTGCGTCGCCCACGACGGGCGGGCCAGTTGACGGGCACCAGGCCCGGGATCTGAGCGGCTGAACACCCTAACCCGTGGACTGGGTCCATTGTCAGAGCAGAAAGTTCTCGAAAAGCGCCGCGGACCACTGCAAGGTTCCGCGCGTGACACGCGACCTGAGCCATCGAGTTCTTCCCGGCATTCTGGCCTTCTTGTCGCTTCAATTAGTCGCACGCCCGCCCGCCGCCGATAGTCAATCCCACCGCGGCGGTTGGGTTGATAACATCCTGGCAGCGCGAAGAACATTGGCTGCCGGCGAACGTTCCGGGACCGCACAGCGCCAAACCCTCGAGCAGGCCTGGTCGCGCCTCAGGGACGACTTTCCGGTGGAATCGGATTGGGCGCTGCAAGACGGCGGCGCGGGTCTTGTGCCGTGGCTGCAATCCGCGAGCGCCCCACGCTTCGCGCAGCGCATGACCGAGAAGGCCCTCACCGAACTGGGCGAGGCGGGACTTGCGCTTCAACAGAAGCTGGAGCGGCTGGGGCGGGCGAAGCCGCCGGCCGACGACCGCGCCTGGCTTGACCTTTACGCGCAGGCTTGCGAACAACGCCGGCGACTCCGCCTCAAGACGGTCCTGGCCAAGGCCCCGCGCATCGTGTTCACCAAGCATCGCACGATCCGCCCGTCGTTCTTCGCCTACACCGAGGGCCAATCGGACGCGCAGGCCGAGCGCCATTTCCTGCCCGATTCAGACCTGTGCCTGCTGGAAATGGACGGGCTATACGGCAAGGTGCGCGCGCTGGTGTCCGATCCGACCGGTGCGATCCGCGATCCGGCGGTGTCGTGGCACGGCCAACGCGTGCTGTTTGCGTGGAAGAAGTCGCTGGACGAGGACGACTACCATCTCTACGAGCTGAACGTGGCGTCCAATGAAGTGCGGCAGATCACCGCGGGGCTTGGAGTTGCCGACTATGAGCCGGCTTACCTGCCCAACGATGACATTATCTTTGTTTCGACGCGCTGCGTGCAGACCGTGGACTGCTGGTGGACGGAGGCAAGCAACCTGTACACCTGCGACCCGGAGGGCCGCTTCCTGCGGCGGCTGGGCTTCGACCAGGTACACACGGTCTATCCGCAGGTGCTGGATGATGGCCGGGTGATCTACACCCGTTGGGATTACAACGACCGCGGCCAGGTCTTCATGCAGCCGCTCTTCCAGATGAACGCCGACGGCACGGGCCAATCCGAGTTCTACGGCAACAATTCCTGGTTCCCCACCACCATCGCCCACGCGCGGGGTATTCCCGGCACGCAAAAGGCGCTGGCCATTCTCTGCGGGCACCACACGTCGCAGGCCGGGAAGCTCGCGGTCATTGACCCCGCTCGTGGCAGGCAGGAAGCCGCGGGCGTCCAGCTCGTCGCGCCCATCCGCGCCACGCCGCCGGAACGCACCGATGCTTACGGCCAGCAGGGCGAGCTTTGGCAATACCCCTATCCCTTGAACGACCACGAATGCCTGGTCACCTATGCCCCGCTGGGATGGGACCGGTCGGGCCGGCGCAAAGGCGACGCCGACTTCGCCATCTACTGGATGGACTTCGACGGCCGCCGGGAGCTGCTGGCGTCCGACCGGCGGTTGCCATGCAGCCAACCGGTCCCGCTTGCGCCACGCCCTCGGCCCCTCGCCTGGGCGAATCGGGTGGATTACAATTTGGCCACCGGCACTTTCTATGTGCAGGACATTTACACTGGGCCGGGGCTGGCCGGCGTGCCGCGCGGGGCGATCCGCAAGCTGCGGGTGGTGGCGCTCGAGTTTCGCGCGGCGGGCGTCGGCGAGAATCACAGCCACGGCCCGGCGGGCGGCGCCCTCGCCAGCACTCCCATCTCGATCGGCAACGGAGCCTGGGATGTCAAAACGGTTCTCGGCGAGGCCAAGGTCTATGAGGATGGTTCGGCGCTCTTCACCGCGCCGGCGCGCCAGCCCGTGTATTTCCAAGCGCTCGACGACCGTGGCCGCGCGGTGCAGACGATGCGCAGTTGGACCACGCTCCAGCCCGGCGAGTACGCCGCGTGCGTCGGTTGCCATGAGCACAAGAACACCACCCCGCCCGCCCGGGAATACGGCTTCAGCCAAGCCATGAAAACGGGGCCGCAAGTGTTGGAGCCATTCTATGGCGAGCCGCGCGGATTCAGCTTCCCAAAGGAAATCCAGCCCATTCTCGACCGCCACTGCGTCCGCTGCCATAAGGACCGCCAGCCCGTCCATGAGCTGATCAGCGCCGAAGTCCGCCGCCCGTTTCTCGAACAAAGCCGGTCTCGCAGCCCGGAAGGCGACGGGAAACAGGATGAGCCTGCCTTCAGCCTGCTCGGCGACACGACGGTGGATCGCACGGCCAAACGACACTGGAGCGACGCATACCTGCTTCTTACCCTGGCGATCGCTCCCGGCAATGACCGCCAGTCGGCACCAAGTCGCAACTCCCTCCCTCAACCCTCAACCCTCAACCCTCAACCTTCTTCAGCGGGCCCTTTCGGAGGAAACGCTACGGGCCGCCTGGTCAACTGGATTGGCGCCCAATCGGTGCCCGAGCTTCTGCCGCCGTACTCCTCCGGCTCCACCCGGAGCCAACTGTTTACCATGCTCGAGCATGGTCACCAGGGCGTCCAGCTCTCCCGCGAGGAACTGGACAAGATTGCCTGCTGGATAGACCTGCTGGTGCCCTACTGCGGCGACTATCGCGAAGCCAACGCCTGGACGGAGGAAGAGGCCCGGAAATACGAGCGTTACGCCGAGAAGCGGCGCAAGCTGGAAGACGAGGAGCAACAGAACATTGACGCCCTGCTCGGGCGCAGCGAGCTTCGCCGCAGCCCAGCAGCCGGCCGCCCGATGATCCCGCGCGTACGCTGAGCTTGCCGGGGGCTTCGACGGCGTCTCCTCGAGGAATGAAGGCCCCTCCCAGACCCGGCCGTTCCCGGAGTCGGGCCGGTGGCCTTTGCTCGGACAGGCCGTGCGGTAGCCAGTGCCTAGACACCGCCAAGCCAGTACCTGGATCGAGGTAGGGACGCCGGTTGCCCGGCGCCCCCCTCAC
>CAZVFC010000038.1:0-89894 GCA_964625855.1 uncultured Verrucomicrobiota bacterium
CGGTTTCGCTGTCTCAAAGTCTCTCAGCACCCTTTTCGGAGAACCTCTAGCCAGGCTGCTCTATCCCGACGCCGACATCCGCCACCAGCCCTTTGAGGAAGCCAAACTGGCGGACGGTTTCTTCGACCTCGCCATTGGTAACATCCCGTTCGGTGACTACAAGCCGTTTGACCCCCGTTTCAAGCACTGGAACTTCGTCATCCACGACTACTTCTTCGCCGCCGTCTTGGAGAAAGTGCGGGCCGGCGGGCTGATCTTGTTCATCACCTCCAAGGGCACGTTCGATAAACTCGACGGTGCCCTCCGCGAATACGTCTCGCAGCAGGCCGATTTGGTCGGCGCCATCCGTCTGCCGAACGACGCGTTCAAGAAAAACGCCAACACCGAAGTCACGACCGACCTCGTCATCCTGCGCAAGCGGCTGCCCGGGGAACTGCCGACCGGCCCCGCCTGGAAACAAATCACCGACATCACCAACTCGCTCGGCGAGACGATTCCGGTGAACGAATACTTCGCGGCGCACCCGGAGATGATGCTGGGCGAAATGCAGTTGGCCGGCCGCATGTATGCGCGCAACGAACCCACGCTGGTCGGCAACGGGGTTCCGTTGGTCCAGCGATTGGCCGAGGCGATTGCCCTGCTGCCCCGCGATGTATTCCGCATCCAGCGGACCGAGGTGGCCGCCCCGTCACGTGAGCTGACCTTCCCCGCTCCGGAACATATCAAGCCGAATGCCTACGCGCTGGTGAATGACCAGATCGGCATCCGCGAGGAGGATCATATTCACATCGTGCAGGGGCTTCCCCTTCTCCGTGCGCAACGCATTCGGGGCCTGATTCGCGTGCGCGATGCCGTGCGCCGCTGTCTCCGTGCCCAGGTCGAGGAGACCGACGACGGCGAGGTCGACTCCACCCGGCTACAACTCAACCAGACTTATGACCGGTTCGTCGCGAAGCATGGCCCCATTTCAGAGCGCGCGAACACCTCCGCCTTTCGAGGGGATCCCGATCTGCCGCTCCTGCTATCGCTAGAGCATTACGACGAGGAAACCCGCCGGGCGACCAAGGCCGCCATCTTCCGCGAGCGCACCGTCCAAGCCCGTCGTGCCATTCCGGAACTTAAGAACGCCCAGGATGCCTTGCTGGTCACGCTCGGTGAGCGCGGTGTCGTGGACCTGGACCATTTGTCGCTCCTGTTGCACCGCAAACCGTCTGAGTTCTTGCCTGACCTCAAAGGCGACGTCTTCCTCGATCCGCAAACCAATCGCTGGGAGACCGAGGACGCATACTTGTCTGGCAACGTGCGCGAGAAGCTGGCAGTGGCAGAAGCAGTCGTACTCTCCGATGAACATTTCCAAGCCAATGTCGAGGCGCTGAAGCAGGTTCAGCCCACTGATCTCACCGCGTCCGAAATTGACGCCCGACTGGGCAGCACGTGGATTCCGGCGGAGGACATCCGCCTGTTCGCTGAAGAACTGCTCGGTGAAGACGGTATCACCGTCAGCCACGCGCCGCAGCTTGGCCTTTGGGTGGTGCGCGGTGGTTACGGCGCCCGGTTCAGCGTGGCGAACACGACCGAATGGGGCACGGACCGGCGCAGTGCCCTGGAGTTGCTCGAAGATGCGCTCAATCTTCGCACGCCCACCGTCTATGACCATGATCCGGATACTGACCGCGATGTCATCAACGCCCCCGCCACTGAAGCCGCTCGCGACAAGCAGGAGAAGATCAAGGAACGGTTCAAGGCCTGGCTCTGGCAGGAGGACGAGCGCCGCGAGCGGCTCGTGCGCAAATACAACGACGAGTTCAATAACGTCCGGCTGCGCACGTTCAACGGCGATCATCTCACCCTCCCCGGCGCCAGCCCCGCCATCCGCCTGCACCCGCACCAGCGGGCCGCCGTCTGGCGCATCCTGCAAACACCCAACTGCCTGCTCGCTCACGTCGTCGGCGCCGGCAAGACCTACACCATGGTCGCGGCGGCCATGGAGTTGAAACGGCTGGGCCTGGCGCGCAAGCCCTTGTTCGCCGTGCCCAATCACATGCTCGGCCAGTTCTCGTCTGAACTCCTCACACTGTATCCCGGCGCGAACATCCTCGTGGCTACAAAGGATGACTTCGAGCGGGACAAACGCAAGACGCTCATGAGCCGCATCGCCACCGGCAACTGGGATGCCGTCATCGTCACGCATTCGGGTTTCGAGCGGATTCCGTTGTCCCACAAAACCCAGGAAGAGTTCATCAAGGGCGAACTGCGTGATCTGGCGTTGGCTATCGAGCAGCAGCGCAAGGACGGCGACTCGCGCATCGTGAAGTCATTGGAACGGGCCAAGAAGCGGCTAGAGGGCAAACTGAAGGAACTGGCAGCCAGTGAGAAGAAGGACGACGGCCTGACCTTTGAAGAGCTGGGTGTGGACCGGTTGTTCGTGGATGAGGCGCACTATTTCAAGAACCTGTTTTACGTGTCCAAGATGACGCGCATCGCGGGGTTGCCCCAGACGGCTTCCCAGCGAGCGTTCGACATGTTCCTGAAGGTGCTCCACGTCCAGCGTTTGAATGGCGGTGGCGGTGTGGTGTTCGCCACGGGCACGCCCATCGCCAACAGCGTGGCGGAGATGTTCACCATGCAACGCTATCTCCAGATGACAGCGCTCAAGGCGCTCCACGTGGACCACTTCGATTCCTGGGCGGCGACATTTGGTGAGCCGGTCACGGCAATGGAGCTTTCGCCGGATGATTCAGGGTATCGCCTGAATACGCGCTTCGCCCGTTTTATCAATGTGCCCGAGTTGATGCAGCAGTTCCGGCAGGTCGCAGACATTCAGACGCAGGCGATGCTCAAGCTGCCCGTGCCCGAACTCCACGGCGGCAACCCCACTGTCATCAGCGCGCCCTGTTCGTTGGAGTTGAAGCAGATTGTCATTTCTCTGGTGGAACGGGCCGAAGCGCTGCGCACGGGCCGAGTTGACCCGCGCGAAGACAACATGCTGCTGGTGACGACCGACGGCCGCAAAGCGGCGCTAGACCTGCGCTTGCATGATCCCCGATTGCCCGACCATCCCGACAGCAAGGTCAACCAGGCCGTCGCGGAGATTGAGCGCATTTGGCGCGACACGGCTGCTGACCGTTCCGCGCAACTGGTGTTCTGCGACCTTTCCATTCCCACCGGCGGCAAGGGGTTCTCGGTTTATGAAGACATGCGGGACAAGCTCATCGCCCGTAGCATTCCCATCGACGAGATCGCCTTTATCCAGGACCACGATAGCGACGCAGCGAAGCTGCAACTCTTCCGGGATGTGCGCGCCGGCAAGGTCCGCATCCTGTTTGGCAGCACCGCCAAGATGGGCACGGGTGCCAACGTGCAGGAACGCCTCATCGCCTTGCATCACCTGGACGCCCCATGGCGGCCGGCCGATGTCGAGCAGCGCGAGGGCCGCATCCTCCGTCAGGGCAACACGAACGCCGAGGTGCGGATTTGCCGCTACGTGACTGAAGAATCCTTCGACGCCTATATGTGGCAAACGCTTGAGACCAAAGCCAAGTTCATCGCGCAGGTGATGACGGGCGAGAGCGACCTGCGGCGCATCGAGGACATTGACGGTGCGGCCCTCACCTACGCCGAGGTCAAAGCCATCGCCTCCGGCAACCCGCTGGTGATTGAAAAGGCACGAGTTGACGCCGAGGCCGCCCGGCTGAGCCGCCTCCACTGCGAACATCAGGAAACCATGTATAAGCTCCGCAGCTGTGTCCGACATCTCACCGAGGACCTGCCCCGCCTGGAACAACGCTTGGAAGCTGTCCAGCGTGACCTCGTAACGCGCCAAGATACGAGTGGCGACAAGTTCGTCATCGTGATCGATGGACATGAAATCCGCGACCGGGGCATCGCCGGCGAATTGCTGTTGCGCCGGGCCGAGCGGCTGCGCGGCACGCGGCGCGACATATTGGTCGGGACCATTGCCGGCTTTCAGGTTTTCGTCGCTGACAGTTTCATGCAAGGGCCGGAGATTGTGCTCAAAGGGGCGACCGCCTATGCGGCCAAGGTTACGGACACCGCCCACGGCACGATTCGTTCGGTCGAACACGTCCTCCAGCACCTGGAAGAAGTCGCCGAGACACTGAGGCGGAACATCGCCGACACCCGCAAGCGCCTCACCGACACACAGGCTCAAGTCGACGCACCTTTCGAGTATGCCGAACGGCTGTCTGCCTTGATTAGCCGGCAGCAGGAAATCGAAGACCAACTTGATCTCACGAAAAGCCCAACGGTCGCTCAACTTGATGCAAGCTCCATCGAGTTGCCGAACTCGGATGATTCATAAAGCGAGGCCATGCTGTCCCCCGGTGGGCCTTCCCCTTTCAGTCTGATTGTGGATCACACGGAATGAGGCATCTTCGACATGCCCCACGAAGTTGAAACTGCTGGCAGGCGAACGGCACATCTGCTATCCGTCATTGCCATGCCCAATGTGGACGACGTGCCCGGGTCAAAATCGGCAATGGGTTTTCCGGAAACTCATTGGACGTTGTTGCTGGAAGCGGGTAAAGAGGATCCCGGCCGTGCGGCAGTAGCCCTCGGAAAACTGTGCGCGGTGTATCGTGAACCCATTCTGGATTGGCTGCTCGCGGCGGGCCTCACTGAGGACCAGGCGAACGATGCCACGCAGGATTTGATGCATCACTTGCTCGCCCAAGGCAATCTGAAGGGCTACCAAAGAGAGCGAGGCCGTTTCCGCTATTACTTGCTGGCCATTCTGCGCAACCTCCTGCGAGATCAGTTTGCGGCCCGCACCAGCCTCAAGCGAGGGGGACATTCTCTCCAGGTCGTGCTTGAGCCGGATAAGCTGGCCGCCCCATGTTCACCGCCCGATAACGAACTTGACCGCGGCTTTGCCCGGGTCGTCCATGCGCGGGCATTAGAAAACGTGCGAGAACGCTGGGAACAGTCCAACCGCCTCCCTCGTTTTGCGGCACTGCACCCGTACGTCTTTCGCCGTCCAAGCAATGGAGAATACGGCGTCGTCGCGCGGCAACTTGGAATGCAGCCGGCCCAAATCAAGCGATCGGTGTTCGATCTGCGCGAGGACTATTTTGACGCCTTCCGGGAGGAAGTGGCGCGCTTGGTTGTGCCGGAAGAATTGGGTGAGGAAATCCGGCACTTGATTGGCCTGCTCGCCGAGGAAACATAACCCTCCCGTGACGACGGAGTTTCCACGCAATTTTGGTCACTTTATCCTACTGGGCGAACTCGGCAGTGGCGCTAATGGTGTGGTGTATCAGGCGCGCGACTTGCGATTGAATCGGCCTGTTGCGCTCAAAATCCTGCGGTCACGTCCGTTGGAGCAGGAGCGCGGCCTCCGGCGGTTTCTCACAGAGGCCGAGGCGGTCGCCACGTTGGAGCATCCGAATATCGTTCCGCTCTACGAAGTTGGAGAACACGAGGGACAATCGTTCCTTAGCATGAAATTGCTGCGTGGCGGTTCGCTGGCCGAAAGCATCGCTGGGCAGCACTGGAGCTGGGACGAAATCGCCGATGTGCTGGCCAAGGTTGCTCGTGCCCTCGCCCACGCCCATCAACGCGGAGTGCTCCACCGCGATGTGAAACCGGGGAACGTCCTTCTGAACGAACACCGGGAACCCAGCCTGGCGGATTTCGGTCTGGCCAAACTGATTGACGGGTGTACCGACTTGACGGCATCTCAGGCTATTCTGGGTACACCGGCTTACATGTCGCCTGAAGTAGCTACTGAAGGTCCCAGAGCCGCCACCACTGCCGCCGACATCTACAGTTTGGGCGCTGTGGCTTACGAGATGTTAACCGGACGGCCTCCGTTTTCAGGTGACTCCGCGCTGGCCATCATTGAGCAAGTTAAGGCGGGTGTGTTCGCGCTGCCCCACCGGATCAAGCCCGCAGTGCCACGCGACCTGGAATTGATCTGCCTCAAGTGCCTTCAGCGCGAACCCACATTGCGCTACGCCTCGGCAGAGGATGTCGCCCACGATTTCGAGCGATACTTGTGCAGAGAGCCGATTCTCGCCCGCGACGCAGCCCTTGCGGAGCGCTTTGGCGTCTGGGTGCGCCGGCACAAAGTCACTGCCGGTTTCACTGCTGCGCTAGCGCTCTCGCTTGTGGTCGGATTTGCTGCGACCGTTTGGCAATGGCGACGCGCCGAGGCCAGCCTCGATTCCGCGCGCGTCGTCAATCGCCAACTCACTGACAACCTTGCGCGGAACCAACAGGCGCTGGCCGAACCGGTGCTAGAGTCCGACCAACCCAACACCGGGTTGCAGGTCCTTGCCCGATTGTTGCTGCTGGACCCATCAAACCAGCTTGCGCGGATTCGGCTGGAGTCCGAACTCCTACAGCAGCGCATTGCCTGGCCGTTGCTTCCCCCATTGCGCCACAGCAGTCCCGTTGTCATGGCCCGATTCGACCCGACCGGTCGCCTGATGCTCACTGTCACCAAGGACGATCATGTTCATCTCTGGGACAGCCATACTGGAACAGAACTCCGCTCGTTTCCCCATCGGTACGCCGCTGGTGCGCTACTCGTTTCCAGTGGCGGCAAAAGCCTCGTCACGTCGCCGCGAGAGGATACGGTGTGTTTCTGGTCGTTGCCTGATGGCCGAGCGCTTGGGAGCTGGACGAACCTCGCTTCGCCCGTGACCGCTTTGAGTATGAGTCCCGTGACTCCCGAGTTGGCCGTTGCGGATCGCGCCGGTCATATTCAGGTTCGTGAAGCGCCGTCCGGTCAATTGCGTCGGGACACGGCAACCCCGCTGCCGGTCGCGACCCTCCGTTATGACTGGACTGGACGGATGCTGGGGATCGTCGGTTCAAACCACTGCTCGCTCTGGCGGCTGGACTCCTCGAATACGGTGCCCCTGCCGTTGGCGGTTGAAGGGTCGGTGACGAGTTTGGAGTTCAGTCGCACCCGGTCGCGCTTGCTCACAGTGAGCGGTGGCCGGGTGCAGGTGTGGGATGCCGTGACTGGTGAACGGATCAACGAAATCTCTGCTTCGTCGCCGATTCGCTTTGCCAGCTTCAGCATGGATGGGCAATGGGTCACCGCTGGCAACATAGCCAACCGTGCTCGCGTGTATCCGGTTGAAGCCACGAACAACCCGGGGAACGGGATGCCCCACCGCGCGCCCGTCAACACCGCGCGCTTTGCTCCGCACGACCGCTTGATTGTGACGGCCTCCGACGACGGTTCGGCCCGCCTGTGGCATCCGTTCGGCAAAACCATGGTAGCCCGTCCGATTTGGCACCAATCACCCGTGTTGGAGGCGTGCGTGAACACCGATGAAAAGCACATGTTTACGGTTTGTGCGGACGGCACGGTCCGAATCTGGTCCGTGCCGCGGATCGCCGAGCCGGCTGCCTGCTGGGAAGCCGCCGAGGAACTTCACGCCGCCGCAGTGAGCCAGAGCGGCGATTGTGTGGCTGTGGCGGGGTCAACCCGAATGAGCGTGTTCTCCCGCTTGAGCGAGGTTCAGCCCGTCTTCGACTGCGCGGCCCCCATCCCGGCCAGGCTCCTGGAATTCAGTCCTTCCGATTACTGGCTGGCGTTGGCGAACACGAATGGAGGAATCGGATTGTTGGCGATACAGCGTCGAGAACTACCGTGGATTGAGCTTACCTCTCCGAAGACTAACTTGCCTATGGTGTCGTTGCGCTTCAGCAACGACGAGATACTGCTGGCTGTGGCCACCGTCAAGAACCTCCTGGTTTGGACGAATCTCGCTCAAGGAACTCCTCCTGCCGCCTGTTTGGACCACTGTGGCGGGGGCGTCTTTGCCATCGCTCAAGATCACCAGCGCGTGGCAGTGGTCGAAGCGCCGGACGCGGTTCGGCTTTATGACGGTGCCACGCTTCAGCCTGTCTCTCCCCCGCTCAAGCATCCGACGACGGTCACAGCCATCTGCCTCAGCCCCGATGGGAAGCTCCTGGCTTCGGGTGACAACGGCTTTTCCATGCGCTTGTGGCAGACCGCCAGCGGGACACCTTGTTCGCCCTGGTTGACCGTGGCCTCACCGGTCACAGCCCTGGCGTTCAGTCCGGACTCGCGCAACCTCATGGTAACGGCGCAGGATGGCTCAGTGCGCTTATGGGATGCCGCGACGGGCCGTGCGAGCGGAGTGGTCTTGCCCCATCACGAAGCGGTCAAGGCGGCGGTGTTCAGCCCGGACGGGAGGCAGATTGCGACCTCGGAATACGGCGTGGGCATCCAACTCTGGGACGCGGCCACCGGTTTGCAGCTCGCTCCTTTCCACAAGACGCCGGCCGCAGCTAGCCCCCATTTCACCGATTCTGGTCGCAGCCTGTGCATTGATTCGGTTTGGCCGGGTTTTGACATTTGGGTGCTGGCCGGAAAGGAGGCCACCGAACCTCAGCTTTTGATCGCAATGACCGAGCTGTTGACCGGCGAGCGTGTCACCTTGGATGGCACTCGGATCGAGCTGTGCAATGCAGAATTCTCCGCCCGAATTGCGCAGTTCCAGCGCGCCTTCGGCATCAATGGTCCTGCCTCACCCTTCCAGGAGTATCGTGTTGGGAGTCCACTGCCGAACGGTCGCAGCCCGAACCGCCTGCTGCGACCGCGCCTGCGCGAGAACTAGGCTCCAGCTTCCACAGACCGGTTGGTCTCTTCTGGAATCAAGAAACGAGGATTCTCAGGAACCGCCCGCACCAAACGCCGTAAAGAAGGATAGTAGGGGAAGTTGTCTTCTCCTGTGGCGATATTCGCTCTCAGTAAGCCAAAAGTGCAAACACATCGATACGTAATGAATATGAAGCACCTTCGTATGAGCTTGGGCCTCGCCGCATACAGCATGGCGTTGCTCATCGCGGCCAATACACCCGCGCAGTGCTTGACCCCATTGCCAACCAACTGCCTAGCTTGGTGGCGTGCGGAAGGTGATGCCGCTGACGCGGCCAGCTTCAATCATGGCGTGCTGGTCCAGGGCGCCGCTGCCGGCGGTGCCGGCGTGGTGGGACAGGCATTCGACTTCAACGGTGCCAATGGCTACGTGCTTGTGCCAGACAGTGTGACGCTGCAACCGCGCAGCTTAACCATCGAGGGTTGGTTCAACTTTCGGTCGGTTGGCACCATTCACAGCCTCGTGGCCCGGGCGCTTGGCACCACGTATGGCAACTCGTACACGCTGTTTTACTGGGATGGCGCGTTGCGCGGTTTCACCGCGCGCCCAGGAGCGGACAACCTCGCCTATCCTTGGTCGCCCGTGCCGGGTGAATGGTATCACCTCGCTTACACCTTCGATGACGATCAAGACTTGGAAGCTCTGTACATCAACGGAGTTCAGGTCAGTGCCACGAACGCTCCCGGTTCGATTTCCTACGACGCTCACCCCGTGCTGATCGGTGCTGACCTGGACTACGGAACACCGGCGATCTTCTTCGATGGACTGGCTGATGAAGTGGCCCTCTACGGACGCGCCTTGTCGACTGGCGAACTCGCCGCCATCTACACCGCTGGCAGCGCGGGCAAATGCATTCCACCCCTCTTGCCGGTGTTTGCGGACCAGTTCGGCGCGGGCCTCAACACCAATGATTGGCAAATCACCCAGAACGACCCCTTGTTTACCTGGGACGCCTCGATGGGAGACGTACGCTTCAGCCGCCCCAGTGGGGGCAGCAACGTTTTC
This sequence comes from uncultured Verrucomicrobiota bacterium, assembly GCA_964625855.1. Lineage (GTDB taxonomy): Bacteria > Verrucomicrobiota > Verrucomicrobiia > Limisphaerales > UBA8199 > JAPLUA01. The sequence continues at coordinate 9,669 of CAZVFC010000038.1, forward strand.
AACTTTATCAAGATGCAGTTCCAGCGTCCGCTCACTGGCGACTTCGACGCTCAGATGGATTTTCGAGGAGCGAGTATTAACCGCACAAACGGCTCGCCGGGCAACCAGGTGGAGATGCACTGCAGGATCGGAGATCAGTTCCTGGCCATTGTGCGCAGTGATGAAACTGGTCTCGGGCAGAATGTGCATGTATGGCAGGATCCGCCGGCCAGCAGTGCCGGAACGAGGTCCTCAACCGCAACTAACGGCACGTTGCGCATCCGCCGGACGGGCGCCGCAGTGGACTTCTACCTCGACCAGACGCTCTTGTACTCTGCCACATCTAGCACAAACCCGGTCGCCTACCTCGCCTTCGCCCTGAATAACAACGGCACGACCGACCCGACAGCAGTGACATTCGACAATTTCCAAGTGAAGGCGACCACGATACTGCCCGCGTTTCCCACGATCACCGCTCAGCCTGCCGGTGGCACGCTTCGATGGTATGAGACCGTTTCCCTCTCGGTGGCGGCAGTCGGAGGTTCGCCAATGGCTTATCAGTGGCAACACTATGGCACGAACTTGCCTGGCGCCTCGGCGGCGACTTTCAAAGTCACTGGTTTGGATACCAACAATGCTGGCCCATACCGAGTCGTGGTCACCAATGCGTACGGCGCTGTGACCAGCGTGGTGGCAAACGTCACCATTCTACACGACAGGATGCATTCCGTCTTGCCGCCCTGGCTGCCGGTTTACGTTTACGCGGGTGGCCCCCAGCCTTGGACGTGGGAACGCGAGGAAAACTGGATTGGTCCGGGCGGCTATCCTGCTGGCCAAGCAGTGGCGGTTTTCGAGGGCGCGGCGAACTTGACGCCGCCGTGGTGCATCCGCCCGGCGTCGCAAGACGGTGTCGCGTATGTCGTCTTCGAGAGCGGCAACGTCTGGATGGGGCACGGCGGCAAGGTAGGCAGCCTGATCGTGAATGGCGGCACGCTCAATTATGATGCCGCCGCCACCAACATCTTCATCTATGGCGGATCACACACTATTTCCGCCTGGAATTGTGAACGGCTGGAGCTTTGGGGCGGCACGCTGTCCATGACTGGTGGCGCTGAAGGGTATCCCGATGCGTTCATCAACCTTTACGGGCCTTTTGTCTGGAATGGCGGTACCTGGAATGGGGGCACACTCGCCCGCTTCAGCGGCTCGGAGGTATTGCTTCCCCCCGACATGCCGGGGAACGTAGCCGCGCCAAGGCGCTGGGTTTCGGGTGTTGTTGATAATGGCTACGGGGACACGAACTCGCGTGCTGTGTTCCTGGCCGCTGGCGGGACGCTGGAAATCGCTGGCGGCGCGAGCGCGCCCAAGTTGCGTTACGCCGACTTCGTCAACGAAGGCCATGTTGTCTGGAGCGCCGGCAGCCTCTGCCAAACCTACGATTCGGTCATCAGCAACCGCTCAGGCGGCGACTTTGAGATCACGGGCGATGTCTATTTGGGCTGCAACAACTCCGGCACCTTTGTCAACGAAGGTCAGCTCCACAAAACCGGCGGGACAGGCACGGCAACGCTAGATGCGCTGTTCAAGAACTCCGGCGGCACGGTCGGCGTGACGAACGGCTGGGTTTCATTGACCAAAGGAGGCGTTTTGAACTCGAACGTCTTCGCGGCCAGCGGAGCCGGCTTGAGCTTGGACGCAGGCACGTTTAGTGGCTGGGGCGACTTTGACCTGGGCGCAGGGACACTGCGCATAGCCGGAAGCGCGCTATTCACGGGCACGAACCGTTTTCTGAGCGGCATTTTTGACTTCGCGGGCGGCTCCATTCAGAACGGCGAAACCACTTTTGGCGTCGACTGTTTGGCCAAGATCACGAGCTCCGCCTCCAAGGGGTTGAACAACTGTTTCCTAAACAATGCCGGTCAGATCCAGTGGTCTGGCACTGGCACGCTCGGATGGCTTCCCGCAACCCTCAACAACCTGCAGAGCGGCGTGTTTGAGGTTCTGGACGACGCCAAATTGGTTGGCACGACTTTCAACAACCAGGGTCTATTCCGCAAGCGGGACAGCACGGGCACCACGCAGTTCTACTCTGACGCGCCGTTTAACAACTCCGGCACGGTTGAAGTGCTCAGTGGCCGGCTGCAGCTCGGCGGCGGCGGAACGATCCAAGCGCCTGTCGTCGTGGCAACGAATGCCGTTCTGGAGTTCGCCGGTGGATGGACGACGGTCACAGGAGAGTTCGATTGGCCGCATGTCGTCTTCTCCGATGCACTGGGGAACGACCACCTGACCTTGAACGGGACCTTCCATGTGGGCCAGTTTGACTACACCGGTCAGGGGTATTCCAAGCTCCACGGGACGAATGTGATTGATGGCCTCATGGTCTGGACCGTTGGTGGCCTGCAGGACGGTGAAACCACCTTTACCAGCAACAGTGTGTTCCAGGTGGCTGGTTCAGCGATGAAATACTTGGACAACTACAAGCTCAACAACTACGGCCAAGTGAGCTGGAGCGGCAGTGGCACGCTGGGACACCAGGCCTCGGTGTTCAACAACCTGCCCAGCGGAGTGTTTGAAGCTATCGGCGATGCGCGGTTCTACGGTGCGACTTTCAACAACCAGGGGCTGTTCCGCAAGCGAGACAGCGCCGGAACCACCTGGTTTGACGGCTCGTCACCGCTCAACAACAGTGGCACAGTAGAAGTGCTCAGTGGCCGGCTGCAGCTCGGCGGGGGTGGAGCGATCCATGCGCCTGTCGTTGTGGCAACGAACGCAATCCTGGAGTTTGCTGGCAACTGGTTCACCGTTGATGGCGACCATGCTTGGAGCAAGTGGGTGGTTTCAGACGCTTTGGGCCAATGCAATCTGATCCTTAACGGCAAGGTTAGTGCGGGAGAACTCGACTTGAACCCGGGCAACGGCGCGTTGTCGGGCACGAACACACTTGATGGGTTGGTAATCTGGAACGGAGGTGGGATGCAGGATGGCCAGACGACTCTCACCAGCAATAGTCTGCTGCGAGTTGAAGGTACGGCAACCAAACGGTTGGCCAACTACAAGGTAAGCAATGCCGGGCGCGTTCTTTGGAGCGGGACGGGCACGTGGGGGCAATACGGATCGTCGTTTTACAACCTCCCAGGCGGAGTGTTCGAGGCCGTCGGCGATGCGCGGTTCTACGGTGCGACGTTCAACAACCAGGGTGTCTTCCGTAAACGCGATAGCTCTGGCACGACTCAGTTCTATTCCAGTCCCTTCAACAACTCTGGCACTATTGAAGCGCTCTCCGGGTTGATTTCCTTGGAGGGCGGCTATTTCATGTCCGCCGGCGCACTGGCCTTCGGCATTTCCAGCCCAACGAATTTCGGACGTATCGCCGTTTCCGGCAATGCGCCGCTGGCAGGCAGCTTGAGAGCGGCGTTACTCAACGGCTACAGGCCAGCTACCAACCTCAGTTTCCAAGTCATGACCTTTGGCTCAAAGACGGGTGACTTCAGTGACATTTCTGGATTGAACGCAGGAAATGGACGTTACTTCCAACCCATCCTGACCTCGACCAGCCTGACTCTGCTCACGTTCGCGACCAACAATCCAACGCTCACCTTCATCGGACGGCTCCCGGATGGAAACTTGGAATGGGGTTTAACGGATGAAATACCAGGAGTGTACACACTTCTGACATCAACAAATCTGGTGAACTGGGATGCCTTGCTCAACCTGACCAACATGTCCGGGAGCGTGCGTTTCAGTGATCCGCTGGGAACGAATATCCCGTATCGTTTCTACCGAACGGCGCCGGCACAGTGACGGGAGCATCAGATGCTCATCGTTTGCCACACGCAGGCTACAGACCGGCGAGTGGCTTTTCGGTCAACCCCAGTGCTGTTCGTCACCGGGTTCTCTTGACACGGTCCGTGTGGCCGTAACACGCTCCTGGTGCAAGAACTTATGAGAACCCGAAGCTGGTTGTTCTTGTTCGCTGCGAGCCTCTTTCATGGTCTCGTTGTTGCCCAAACGGTTTCCATCCCAACTCTCCTCGAACCGGCCAACCTCGCCACCGATCAACCTCTTCGGGTGACCCTCAAGTGGACCGAGGCTGGCGGCGCGTCCGATTACGAGTATGAAGTGGATGCCGCAGACTCGGTTGTAATTTCTGAACTCACAGGTGGTGCGACCAACGCCACCGTCACGTTGACAGAAAACACGACCTATTCCTGGCGAGTCCGGGGCATGACATCTGAAACCAACGGGCCGTGGTCGGTTTCTTTTACCTTCACGACGCGGCCCCCGATTCCCGCGCCAGTCCTCATCGCGCCGGCCCAAGGGGAGAAGAGCACTTCGCTGAGCGTCACGCTCCAGTGGGGGCAGGCAGGTGGCGCCACGGCGTATGATTACGAGGTCTATCGCGAGGGGGTGCTGATAAGTGGTGGTCCCAACGGAAGTGCCAAAAAGGTATCGCTCACTTTCGTGGACTTTGGGAATTACTCCTGGCGTGTGCGGGGCAAGACCTCGTTGCGCGTCGGAACGTGGTCCGAATTCTCGACCTTCACCATTCGACCCCCGCTCACCGTGCCCCTGCTCGCAATCGCCTCGGGTGATTCGGGGTCGTTGGTGTGCCGTTGGGCCTCGACCACAGGATGGACCTATCAGCTTCAATTGACCGACAGTCTTGTCGAATCGGGCTGGGGCAATGTCGGCGAGCCCGTTGTTGGCACGGGTGAGGTTGTAGAAACTGCGTTGATTCCTGCGGCGAGCCAGCAGTTCTTCCGCTTGGCCGTTCAGTGAGACCATTGGATGCTCAGCTAAATTTAGTTGGAGCATAGCCCGCGACGCGAGCTGTCTCCCAATAAGGACATTGTCTGGCCGCAGCAACATGTGTTTCCGTCCACTCTCTGGCAATGGACGTTGACGGCTGCTGGCCAAGGGCGAGCCAGCGTCGCCTCCACTACAGCCGACGAACCGGTCGTGATTCCAACTGACTCACTTGATGGTGGGGTCACTACTCTTTAAGAACTCCGTCGGTACGCGGCCACAACTCGCGAACTCTGCACGGACGGGAGAGCAGATTTCGAGTATAATAGAACGCGTTGGTGTAATCGTGTCGCGCCCCGACTGGCTGCGGAGTGTTGGGCCAAGACGTGGCGGCGTCCGAGGTTAATGTCCGCTGCCTAGCCTTTCAGGCAGCCGGAAATCGGAAGGAGGCGACTACTCTCCAACAATCCCTCTTAACCGGCCTTTACTCGCCCAGTGCTTTTTACCGACCGGACATGCATGCGCGTACATTGAAGCAAAAACAACGTTATGAAAACGCGCCCCATCCAAGAGGTCCGATTCGGAACGATCAAAGACGCAATCTGGGAAAACGAGACCCCCACCGGTATCCGCTACAGCGTGACATTCAGTCGTCTGTATCGGGAAGCTGACCGGTGGAAGGCAGCCGCCAACTTTGGCCGAGATGATCTGCTGCTCCTGGGAAAAGTCGCGGACCAAGCGCATGCTTGGATTCTCACCCGAAACCAGAATCCTCAAGCGACGACTCCGGCCACGAAGCTGGGAGCCGCCAGCCCGCGGAAAACGTCTGTCGCCGCAGACGCTGAGGTCGGCAGTAATTAGGACAGCTAACGCCCAGTGAATCTCACCCAAGCCGCATTCCCAATAACCGCAACGCTTACATGCTTATGATCCAGAAATTTCTCGTGCAAATCGAAGACACGGAGAGCACGCGATGGTTGGCGAATCCCGAACAGGTGCGGGATCGTTTGGCGGCATTGGCACAACGAATCACCGGCGTTATGACCGACGGACCGCGGCCACGGATTAGCGTCGTTCGGGAGGAGGTCACGGAAATAGAGAACCTCCCAGGTGATCAACGATGCACAAGCGAACATGGGCGCGCCTATTCGGGCGGCCGAGGCGAGTCCGTTACGCGTAGCGACCAGTGGAGACGCGAGCTGGCGGCTCAAAAGCCCGTCTCCACCGCTCGCCCGCCCGCCCGAATCCACGGCGCTGTAGGTGACCCCCATGCCTAACCCGGCTGGAACATTGCGGTTCAAGGCCTACGGGGCGGCATGTCCACCGCATGGACCGCAGTCCTTCAGTAGCGCCGGCATTTGTGGTATAAGGATACAGACGGACCTTCATCCGTTGTTTGATTCTTCACATAGGAGGCCTTCATGTTGAATCCGAAACCGCTTTACCATCTAGGGCGTGTGGTCACGACCGCCAGGGCTCGATACCGAGTGTCCCGCAAGGACATCGCCGCAGCGCTACAATCCCATGTGCGCAGCGTCGAGGGATGTCCGAATGAACACCATCAGCGGGGGCACAAACTGAGTTCCTTCGCAGGCTGCCGGATGTTGACCGCCCACCGCACCGCGAATGGAACGCGGTCTTGGGTCATCTCCGAATCCGATCACACCCTCACGCAGGTCATGCTGCCAGAGGACTACAGATGCCGGTAGGACCTTCGATGCTAGCAGATGTGCGCCGTGCGCCCAGCACTTGAAATGAACGCGGAAAACCTGCCACGGCCCGAATGGTTCATTGACCGACTCCTGGCCGGCCTCATCGGGGACGACATTCGCGTGGCGGCGGAATCCTTTTCCCCAGCACACTGGAATGGTGAGCTTCCGAATCGGTTTGTCTCCCCTCGTGAACTCATCCTGCCTGATAACAGCGATGCCGGCGGACTGCCGCTCTACTTCGAGGGCCGGCTACAGCGTTTTGTCCGTCAGATCGGCGTTGTCTATGTGGGCCTGGATTCGCCTACACGCGGAGGGACGACTTCGGAAGGCACGGTCTCTTTCCGAGGGGGCATCGCCGTGATTCTCCGAGGGCCGGCGGTTGTGCGGCTCTCCCACCCTTTCCGGGTTGAGAGACTTCCCGCACAAGTTGACAACTACTGGGCCGATATGCGCATGCCGCGGGCGCAATTTCAACTGCCGCTATGAACTGTTTGTGTCAGTCGTTTCAACCCGTTACGCGCCAGGGCGTGACCCGGTTGTTTAGCCTGTTAAAACGTGGTATCAAAAGAGAGCAGGTTTCGATGGTCGGAATCTGGGACTTTGAACACAGGAGGCTTCATGGATTACGCGTTGGCGCTGCCCGCACCCGATGTCTGTATGAAAACCAAAACAAAACCCATACACGAGGTCCGGCTCGGCTCAATCAAGGCTGCAGTCTGGAAAAACGAAACGGAAGTTGGCGTTCGCTACAACGTCACCTTCAGCCGCCTTTACAAGGATGGCGATCAGTGGGGCTCGACCGAAAGCTTCGGCCGGGACGACCTGCTATTGCTGGCCAAAGTGGCGGACCAAACGCACTCCTGGATCTGCGCGCAGAATCAGGAGGAGCAAAACGCGGCCAAAGCACCGGCGTCCTAACCAGACGACGACCGCTGAGGTTCTTGCGAAGGTTCAAGGCTTCGTGGATTGTGCCTCTAAACAGTCCCCACCATTCTCTTGCCCCGGCCGGTCAGCACCATCACTCCCCTTTGGGTTCGAGAGTTCGGCGATCAACCGCCGGAATCCAAGCGGATAGAACGGCGCGACCCTCGCCCAGTGTTCCCGGAGGGCTTTGGCGCGCAAGAAGTCCGTCATGTCCAAGCGGTAGGCCTCCCACTCGCAGCCGGAAACCAATCCCAACTGCCAGGCCGCCCACATGATTTGCATGTGGTTCATCCAGAGTTGCAGATAGCGCCGGTGGGCGAGCATCTCCTCAGCAAGCAAGGCCCCGCACTTTCCTTCCAAGGCCGCCCAGACCAATGGGTGCTTGAATCCCAGAGCCACAATCTGACGGTTGGAATCCATGATCCGAATGAGGGCATCCAGCTTGAGCTGCCGCCGCAGGAGGAACACCTGAAGAAACGTCAGCACAATGCCGACTAGAGCCACACCCAGCCCGGCTGCACTAGCGATCTCCGCCGCTCCGAGCGTCTTCACCCATTCCCAAAGTGCCCCGACCTCCCCCATGTGAACGAACCCTCCCGTCACGATGGCGCCGTCAGATTTCAGCGCGTCCTGAAAGGAAGCATCGGGGGAAGACCTGGCCGACTTTAGGGTCAGCCGCGAATTACCGGGGTGGCGCCTGGTTGCCGGCAATACCGGCTGACCAATTCCTCAAACACCGTCTTGGGGATGCTCACCACGTCTTCGTGGTCCGGAATCGTCAGCAGGGCGCGCGCTTCCGCGTCGGCACGCGGGCCGGCTGCCAGCTTGGCGCCCTGAATCAGGACCACATCCGAGTCAGTGAGGACGATGGACGGGCAAGCGCCGTTGGCGCAACCCCGAGGCGAAATGATCTCGGTAATTTTCATCTACGAAAACAGTAAGCCTTATCTAGCTGGACTGCAAACGACTTTTTAGAATACCTTATCTATGTCAACCGCCGCACGGGTTGCGAAATCAAGGGCCGTCAGGTTTGCATCCGACAGATGGGTTCTGTGCAAGTGGGTTGAAAAGGCAGGGCGCTGAGGGCTGATCGCCGCCTCCACCTTTGACCCTCCTCGCCCCGCCAGAATTCATCCCTTTAGGGATTGCGCGCGAAGCATTGCGTCTGTGCCAGATGGGAAGTGCGATGGAATTGGGGTGAGGATTGTTTGCTGGCACAATCCTCGAAAGCCAATCAACCCTTTGAATAACCTCCGGCTGTTGGGTAGCTGCGCAACGACCGCGGTCCCACCACTTGAATGCTGGCCAGCGTTCAAGCGGTGAGCACCACGCTCTCGGGGGGCGGCAGCGGTTCGCCATTGGCGAGCCGTTCAGCAAAGCTCCACAGCCCCTTGTTCAGGGTGACCTTGGAGTCAATGCCCCGCAATGCCCGGACCGACCGCAACTTTCCCCGGCGGTCCCGGTGGAAGTCGGACACGCCACCGTGAATCAGGTTCTCCTGAAGCCGATTCATGGTCCGCCACAAGTCGGTGCCTTCGTCCACGGGGCGACGCGCCTTCAGCAACGTCTCCGGGTCGATGGGGGCAGCGTCGAGGCTGGCGTAGCGCATCAGGAGGGCGTGTCCCGCCAAAGCCAGCGACTCGCGGACTTCGAGGGCGCGGGCACGGAATCGCTCGACCAATGCGCCGACCTTGGGCACGTAATCGAGCAGGCGGAAGCTCGCCTGCACGACTTCCTCAGCCAGCAGGCCGGCGTGACGGAACCGGATGGCTTCGAAACTGTCCTGGGACAGCACCAAGCCGTTCGAGCAGACCCGGCGGTAAATCCCCGCATGGATCTGATAGGCGCAACCCGCATCGTGCGAGTTGAGCAGCACCAATTCCACGTTCCACTCATCAAGCGTCTCCATTTGTTCAGCGCGGCGAAAACGAATCAGATGTTTCTGAAAGCCCCGCCGTGCTTCGTTGCGGATGCGCTGTTCTTCCACCGCCACGGGCACCCAATCGTGCTCGCGCAGCCCTTCAACGATCCGGGCTGTGGGCACGAACGCATAGCGGGAGCTGACGCCGCTGATCGGTCCCGGCGCAAAAATGCTGGGGGCCTGGCGGTGCAGCGTTTCGTTGCTCAAGGCGGTCGCCTTGAAGTTGCTGGTGTCGTTCCAAAATGTTGAGCTCAACATTTTGGAACTAATGTTGAGTGCTCAAAAATGTGGAGCTGCGTACCGCTGCGCCGTGTGAACGGCCTCGGCGGTAACTTTCCACTCAACATTATTGACGCGGCTTGGGCGGCTCTGCTGACCTCCGGGGATGGACACAACATCCCTCCTTGTTCAGATTCGTCCCCAGACCTATGCGCGTTGGCGTGCGGTGCCGATTTTCGGTCCGCTGCTTGACGAGTTCGTACGATGGATGCACCGCGATCAGGGTTATACCCTGGGCACGGTCAGCATATACCTCAACTTGGTGCCCAAAGTAGTGCGGTGGCTGCGATCGCGAACGATCCACTCCCTCCGCGAGGTTAACCTCCAACACTTACATGCTGCTCATTGCTACTTTCTCCCCCGCCACACACCCACCAGTGGTGCGGTGTGGGTGTTGGAGCGATTTTTGCGCGCCCATGGAACGGTGCCCGAAGGCCAACCCCCCGCCCGCTCGCCGGTGGAGCAGGAGCTTGATCACTACGCCGCTTATTTGCGCGAGGCGCGCGGCTTGGCGCAGTCGACGGTTCGGGGGCATTTGATTCGGCTTCGGGCCTTTCTGCGGTTCCTCCACTTTGGTCGGCGTTCGTCGCAGTTGCAGCAACTGCAGCCTCGCCACATTGAAGCGTTTCTACGTCAGTCCGCGCGGACGAACAGCCGTCGCACCATGCAACATGTCGTGGCGGCGGTTCGGGCTTTCCTCCGACAACGCCACGCGCAAGGATTGCTCGCGCGTCCCCTCCATCGCCAAATTGATACCCCACGGGTGTATCGCGGCGAGCAACTGCCACGCGCGTGGCCTTGGCCTCAAGTGCAAGCATTGCTGGGTTCCATCGACCGTTCGGAACCGGGTGGACAACGGGATTTCGCGCTTCTCTATTTGGCGGTCGCCTACGGGTTACGCAGTGGGGAATTGGTCCGCCTAACGCTGGATGATTTCGACTGGAAGGCGCGCACCTTGCGCGTGCTGCAATCCAAGACTCGGCAACCCCTGTTGCTGCCCTTAACCGATGAAGCGGCCACGGTGCTCATCCGCTATCTGCGTCAAGCGCGCCCCCGCAGCGCTCATCGTCACGTATTCCTCCGCAGGAAGGCGCCTCACGGTCCTCTGCAACCGATTGCGCTCTACCATGTGCTGGCGCGTCGGATCCGGCGCAGCGGCTTGAACTTGCCGGCGGGGGGAGGTCATCGGTTGCGGCATTCCTTTGCCCTGCGGTTGCTCCAGCAAGGCATCCCCGTCAAGGTCATTGGCGACGCGTTGGGGCATCGGGCGATGGAAAGCACCTTCGTCTATCTTCGTTTAGATGTCGAAGCCCTGCGCGAAGTGGCGCAACCGGTGCCGCCCGCGCTGCCGGGCGATCCGATAACTTTGGTTGCGGCGAACTGGCGGCCGTGCATCAGACCCGCCCGTCGGTCACGTCATCTTTCGGCCCACTTTCACAGTCGGTTGGCTGCTTCGCTCCAGCGTTATGTGAGCCTGAAACGCGCTTTGGGGCGAAGCGGTCGAGTCGAAGCCGCCATCTTGCGCCACTGGGACGACTTTGTTCGTCGTGAGTATCCGCAGGCCGACCGGGTGCGTGGGGAGATGTTCCGCGGCTGGACCCGGCAACTGGCTCACTTGAGTCCCAACGTGAGCCGCAGTCATCAGCGGGTCGTGCGGAACTTTCTCTTGTTCCACGCTCGCGATCACACGGACACCTTTCTTCCCGACCCAGCCACCTTCCCCAAGCCCACCCCGGTGGTCTCCCCTCGCTTGGTTTCGGAGGCGGAGATGGGACGCATACTGGAAGCGGCCCGGCAACTTCCCTGCAGGCCGAGCAATCCGCTGCGTGCGGAAACCCTCCGCTTGGGATTGATCCTGCTGTTTTGTTGCGGGCTGCGGCGTGGCGAACTCTTGCAGTTGCGGCTGGGTGATATCGAAGATCAAGAGACGGTGCTCCGGATTCGGCAAACCAAGTTTTACAAGTCCCGGTTGGTGCCGCTGGCCCCAACGGTGACGGCCGAATTGCGGCACTATCTTCAACGACGGCGATCCGAAAAACTGCCCATGGCGCCGGAGACGTTCCTCCTGTACTCTGGACGCGGTTTTGCGGCGGGCTACGGGGCCACGAACTTGACCGTGGTGTGGCAGCGACTCTGCGTCAGCGCTCAGGTGCTCAACGCCCAAGGTCATCCACCCCGTTTGCACGATCTGCGGCACAGCGCCGCAGTCAATGCCCTGCAACGCTGGTATGCCCAAGGGGCCGATGTGCAAGCCAAATTGCCTCACCTGGCTACGTATCTGGGCCATGCCCACATCGTCAGCACCCATTACTACTTGAAGTTCACGCCCGCACTGCGGCAAGCAGCCAGCCAACGGTTCCATCAGCGCTTTGCACCCCTGCTCACCAAGGGAGGTTGCGCGTGAAGCCTCCCCAAACTTCCGCCTTGGCCCGGACGTTGCAGAGCTTTTTCACCGACTATCTCCCCCGCCAACGGGCACTGAGTCTCCATACTCTCCAAAGCTACCGGGACAGCCTGAAGCTGTTGTTACGGTTCGCGGCCGGGAAAAAAGGTGACCCCAGTCGACTCACGGTGACCGAAATTACCATCGAACGGGTGACCGCGTTCCTGCAAAGTCTGGAAACCGCTCGCGGCAATCGCGTCAGCACCCGCAACGTCCGTTTGAGCGCCATCCACAGCTTCTTTCGCTATGTGGGGGGACAGTGCCCCGAACATCTGGAGCAGGCGCAACGCATCCTCAGCGTGCCGTTCAAGCGCACCAGCACCCGCGAGATCGAACATCTGGACTTTGCCGAGATCCAGGCGGTGCTCAAAGCCGTGGACGTGGACCGCCAGAATGGCCAGCGCGACCTTACGCTGCTGAGCCTGATGTTCAACACCGGTGCCCGCGTCAGTGAAATCGTCGGTCTGCAAACCACCGATCTTCACTTGGTGGCCCCGCATAGCGTGCGACTGCGAGGGAAAGGTCGGAAAGAAAGAACGTGTCCACTTTGGCCCGAAACCGCAAGTCTACTGCAACGGCTGCTGGAACAACGCGGCGTGCCGCCGACTCAGTCCCTGCCCGTGTTCCTCAACGACCGTGGCTCTCGCTTGACCCGCTTCGGCGTCCGCTTGATCTTGAACAAGCACATCGCCAAAGCGGCGCAACGACTCTCGTCTCTCAAAAACAAGCGCTTGCATCCGCACGCGGTGAGACACAGCACCGCGGTTCATCTACTGCGCTCGGGCGTCGATCTCAGCACCATCGCCCATTGGCTAGGCCATGTCAGCGTCAACACGACCAACAAGTACCTGACCATCGATCTGGAGGCGAAACGGGAGGCGCTCGCCAGAGCCAAGCCGCTAATGAAGGGAGCGCGACAGGTTGGAAAGTGGCGCGAAGACCACGACCTGATTGCCTGGCTGACAGCGCTCTGAGCCTCAAAATCAGCCAGCCAGTAATGTTGAGTGGAAAGCTACCGCCGAGGCCGTTCACACGGCGCAGCGGTACGCAGCTCCACATTTTTGAGCACTCAACATTCATGCAGGTTCATACGCGACTTTCTGTCCAATGCCGCCGTCCGGTTTTGAAGCCGGTTGCGCTGGTTTTGAACTATCCTCCGGTCAGGCGCCAGGCGGCACCTTGAGTCTGGCCGGGAGATTCCCCGCCCGAATGCGCGGCCCACTGTGGGACGGCATGGGGGAAAACGCTGTTTGGACAAGCCCGAGCCCGAAGGACTGCGGCGCGCGAAGGAATCCTGAAAGACAACCTTGATTGCTTCTACCCACCTATACCAATGCCTCAAACCGCGTTTCTTAGTCAACCTGAGTCAACTAGAACCAGAATGGTCATTCGGCTCAGGATGGAGCTCGTGATTCGCTCAAGGTGAAATCGGGAAAATGGTTCCGAGGGGGTTCCTTAAGAAATCAAACAGTGGTATACTTCTCCACAGTGGCTATTTAGATGACCCCAAACTTGATGGCCCTTTTGGAGCGCTGCCGGGCCGCCGGCCCGCCGCCCGGGCAAAACCTGACTTCCTGGAGTGATCTAAGTAGCCATTTCCACGTTTACAGGAGGTGTATGGAACTATTGGAACAAGCAAACAACGCCCAGTTACTCTCGTGCTTCACCGGCAAGTCCGCCGCCGAAGCCCTGCTGGGCCGGTTTGGGGGATTAACCAACCTGGCGCAAGCGTCCTTCGACGAACTGAAGTTGGTGAAAGGGATCGGCCAGTCAAAGGCGGCTGCGGTGAAGTCCGCCTTTCTGTTGGCGCAGCGGTTATCCCGTGAATCCTACGCAAACGCCCCGTTGCTGGATACCCCGGACCGCCTCGCGGATTTGCTGCGCGAGCCGAACCGAATGTACACGGTGGAGACGCTACAGGTGGTATTTCTGAACACGCGCCGTCGCTTGATTGATGTCCAGATGCTCTCGCAGGGGACCTTGGACTCGCTTCTGGTTCATCCTCGCGAAGTGTTCGCGGCGGCCATTTTGAAGCGAGCCTCAGCCATCGCGTTGGCGCACAATCATCCCAGCGGCGACCCGACCCCCAGCGAAGCGGACATCAAGGTGACACGCGATCTCATTCGCGCCGGCCAGATTCTTAAGATTGAAGTGCTCGACCATATCATTCTGGGGAAGCGCACCGAGGAACGGCCCCGCGATTTCGTATCACTCCGCGAAATGGGGTATTTCTTTCAGGGGTAGGTATCACATTCTAACGAGGGCACGGTGTTAGCCAATGGGCACCCCATTCGCTGCGCCCCAACAGGCTTTGCAATCGATTGCGGTTCCGCAGTCACCAAAGTGCGTGGTTGCACCTGCCCTCGGTGGCGATTATTGCGGCTCGGGCTGACGGGAACTCATGTGTCGCGAGTGCTTCCGCGATCTCCTTCAGGGGTTCAGGCGGGTGAAGGAGTGCCACCGAATACCCTGGCGGGCGAGCGGTCGAATCCTCAAGCACAACGACCTCCACCATCGACCCGTCAAAAAGTCCGAGGCAGCCGCGCCAGTAAAAGCCCCACTTAGGAGAAACAAGCGGGCGGAACCCGGGGTAACACTCATGGATAAACTCACGATCGTAGACGCGGATGGGCTGCGCGCTCAGTTTGGGACCGGCGGCATAGCCCCGACCTTCGGCACCTTCAACCGATGCCGGCCATACTAGCGGCGCATCGACAACCTGAACCTGCGACTTTGGAATCCTGTACACACGCTTGTCCCCTCGGCGAAACAAGTAGTGTTTGACGTTGTAGCGGTGCCGGGAGTTCGACGATCTTCGCTTTGATGTCACCAAAAGCGCATAAAAGAAAGGAGTGTTGTGGCGAGCGTGATTCACCGTCCGCTGATAAGTAGACACATCCCCAGCGCTCAGCACGCGAAGCCCGTTTACGTGGTGCGTGTGCCAACTGCCGAGGTGCTCAGTTTCTGGATGAAGCTCCTCGATTTTACGAAAGACCCCTTCTTGGTATTCGCCGTCTTGAAACAGGCTCACCGGTGAGCGTTGCGCCCTTGGCCCCGACGTGATGATGCCGGTGACATGTATCGTGAGCTTTCCGCCGAAGTCGGAAACGTAGCTTCCAATAATACGACCGCCCGTCTCATCCTCGTCGAAGCGATCACATTCGTCGAAGATTGCGGTGAGCGCAACTTCCGGCAAGACCAAATGCACTTTACGTGCAATCCGGTATTTCAACCGCGGCTTCCATTTCCACATATCAGACAGCCTTCCTGTGGAGCCAGCCTAATGCGCTGCAATTCAAAATGCCGCGTGAACGGATGGCTCGGGCGATTTCCCCACACTACACAATCGGTTCCGATGGCCTGAAGATGCTTTGGCGACGCAGGCAGTGTTTTCGCAATAGCGTCCAGAACGAACCGCGTATGGAAGCAGGTGATAAATGAGATGTCGACGTTGAGACCCGGTGAGTCCTTTAACTCGGTAATGTCCAGCCCATAGAGGTTTTCCCGCTCTCGCTCGGGGAGTAGGTCAATTTCCCGCACCCCTTCGCGGTATTGTGAACGCTCCAGGACACGTTCAAGACAGGCGAGGCAGCCGCTTTCGCCAGGACGATAGGCGAACACCTCGCCGCCTATGCCCCGAGTGAACACACGACCGACCACGAATGCCGTCTTCGCTTGCACGCACAACTGGTTCATCCTAAAACGCGTTGGTTCGTTGTCGGTTGCCAGGACAACTACGGTGCTTCGGCTAACCTCGTTGGCAATCTCAGGGCTTGTCATAATGTCAGCGTCGTAGCAGTCAACCTGCACGGCAGGATTCCGATCGCGCAGCACATCGGCGAGCGCCTCAACCTTCTTTTGGCCAATGTAGCGGCGACCGCATGCATGACGAATCACGTTCTCCGCTTCCAGGATGTCGCGGTCGAATAGGGAAAACGTGCGGATTCCGGCCATGCAAAGCTGCAATGCAACTTGGCTTCCCCCCGAGCCACACCCCGCGATTAGGACTCGACTGTCCTTCAACGAACCCACGTCAAAGAGGGGGGCTATGCGCGCGAACAAGACCTCGTCGCCATTCATCTGCTGGCTCTTTCTACTTGCGGCGTTTCGAAGGGAGGTGGCAGGGACACCTCACAGTTGGAATGCCTTTGGTGTTTCGTCTCCGCGCCGGGCCATCGGCCTACAACTCGCCACACCTCATATTTGTTTAGCCATTTGGCGGTACGCGCTAGCACGAACGTCAGGTCGTGAAACCCCGGATTCCACTTGTCAGGGTGGAGATAACAAATCTGTCCGTTGGTGTAGCGATGCGGACCGCTGGCGGGCAAATCCGGCTTCGTAATGAAAACCGCCGGCATCTTGTTGGGGTAATTGTCCAAGGACAGGGTCGCAATGTAGGTGTTGCCGACCGAGGTCTGGAGCCCAGCTTTAACCAGAAGGCCTCCGTCGGTCGTGGGATGCGCCTCCACCAGGGCAAACGTTCTAGCGGCCAAGGCGACTTCGGCGCGGATACGCTGGATATCCATGAACCCCAACCCTCTCGTGTCTAATACTCCCCGCCCAGATCTTCACGCATGGTCAACGGCTTTCTGCCTCCGAGGGCTTGGAGCGACATTTGGCCGCGCTCGCGGACTTCGCCGTTCGGTAGAATCTCGATTTCAATTCCCTCTTCCTTGTCGAGGAGGGCCTCAATTTCAGCAATTGTTGGTCTCTTCATTTGCTTTAGGTTATGATGGTTCGGTTTTACGACACTTTTCGTTGCATCATTTGCATATCAAAGTATCGCACCACTGCCGCTCACGATGAACGGGTTGTGCAGGTGTTCCCCCGGAGTTGTAGGGGAGTATAGTGGGTGTGAGTCCCAGAGCCCCGATGGCCCCGTGGGAAACAGTGCGACAACGTCGGCCCGTGCGAAAACAATCTTGTGCGCTCGTTCAAATATTGATTGGCTGCCTATATCTGGAGGAGAATCTCGACATGCCTCACTGGGTTGAAACCAAGACCGCGCTGCTCCAGGCCATTCGAGGCCTGGATCACTTCTATTTTGGACGGTCGGCAACCGAGCCGTTATCGTCCGCGCGACTTCTCCACGTGGAATTGGGCATTCGGATCGCCCGTGCCTCGTTGATTGTCCACCAGCAGTCAACCTGTGTTTTGAGCGAAACGCTCTCGCCGGATCAAGTGGCGCTCTGGATGCTCCTGATTCAGGGACGCGTCTCGCCCGAGGATGTCATTGCGCGCCGGCTGCTGCAGCCCGACTTCAACCGCCTCACTTGGGCGGCAGCGAAACTCGCTTCCGCCCCCCTGCATCTTTTCGCTTTGCCCCCAATCGGCATTGACGAACTTTCCTGGGAACTGCTCGAATTTACCCGCGCCCATCAAGTTCAGGTGCTCGTTTGCGAACGGCGCAGCATGGAGGGATTGGCGTCTTGGCGCGATGAGCTTGAATTCCTGTCGCATAAGGCCGGGATGCATGTTCATCTACTGGCCGGAGAGGCTCCTGCCGCGGCCCGATTCACACCGGGCCTTGGGCAAAGGGCTTGACCGGCGTCCGCGTCCGGCGGACGGAGGTCATGGGCACGGGTTCGTGCCCTCCCGTCAGCCGTCGCCGGTTGATGGCTCGAACGATCCGACGCAATTGCGCCTGAACCGGGGCGTAAGGCTCAAAGGGAATGCCGCGCAGTTCTCGGCAAAGCTCGTCCACCGAACGCTGGAGCGCCCGTTGCTCGAACCGCGCTTTGAGGTCGCGGTAAACGTCCTGGCGAATTCGAACGGAGGCGTGGTAATGGCCCTGGCGGCGGGAACACCGGCACCCGATGGAATAGCCCATGAAGTAAAGGGGAGCGCGGCGAATGTCGAGCAAACGGCTCGCTTCGGCCGCGAAGAAGGGTTGTGACCCGTGGTTGGCGATGATGACGAAGAAGCGTCTGAACCGCAGGTACTGAACGCCCGCATGACCGGCTCGTTTGTGTCGCCACCGCGTCCACTTTGAAATGCCGATCCCATACTGCGCGATGATTTTCTGGTCTGTCCGAACGGGGTCTTTTGGTTCTGGAATAGTCCCAGAGACGTAAAAGTAGTAACCGCGCGCGACATAGCCCACGGCCAATTGCTGCACGAAGCCACTGACCGATGCCGCCACACATTGGTATGTCATAGCCAAATCCTCCAAACACCGTTATGCGTGTCGAGAGGTGGGACGTTGCATTGCCGGCGCAACCTCCCGAAAGCCCAAATCCTTCGGCGGCTTGCACTCGCTGCAACGCCGCTCCAAACCTCGCCCTTTCTCAAAACCTTCAGTTCGCGCTCCGCGCAGGTTTCTCGGCGGGCACGGTTTTCCGCGCGCGCTGTATTCCTGCTGTTGTCGTTGCCCAATCAATAGTGGTAGCGCGTTTGAAAATCCTCTATTTGAACCTCCGCACCTCAGTGGTTGCCTGTCATCGCTGTCCTTCTGCGTGCGCCGCCTGTCCCCAGGGGCGCTGACGCGGAACGTCATTCCTCGCAAGAACGATGGGCGGGTGGAGCTTGAATCCACCCGCCCACGACTTCATTGAGATGGGTTTATCCCGTCGCTTCTTTCGTGTGTGCATCTGTGCCCGGCACCACCCGTTGGCACGCACCCGCCTTTCCGACTGCCTTGCCGAAAAGACACCCAGCCTTCGGTTTCCAACCGAAGACCATTTGGGGTTCGGGCTGCGCCCGATCCTACTGGAAGCACTCTCATCAAAGTGCGGCGTTTGAATCACCGGCTGACCAAGCCGGCACCGGATACCACTCCGGCAGCCACACTCCTTGCGCGGTTAGTCCGACTCTTTGCCTTAGCAGTCACGTTGGCTGGACGTTGTTCCGTCCGAACCGGTCAGGTATGTCCAAGGCTCCCGCCCTGGCATAGTCTCCAGCGCCCTTGGTGCGCTGATTTCGGGGGCTAGAATACAGAAGCTGCTCCCTTATCCTTCCTGACGCGGTTTTCCAATTCGGCTCCGTCTCTGCTCCGGCTGACTGGCAAGGGCTTGACGCCCCGTTCATGGTTGAGCTTTTCACGTTCCGCTGTTTCGGCGGATACCCGGATGCAGTCGCATCCGGCTGGTCGGTGTCGCCACCGCCAGACTCCCCACGCCAGCTTGCGTTAAACGAACCTGTCGAGCTTTTCACCCGTTCGGCCTTGCGGCTTGGGTCCGAGTCCCGCAGGGGGATTTGCGGTGTTCCTGGTCCACCGCTCACCCGCTTTGAGTCGCACGGCTCTGCCGATTCTCACGGCAGAGTTGTTCCCGCTCGCCCGTATTCGCGAGCTGGTCTCGCATCCATGAGATAGAATTTGGAGATTACTCCCGGTGGGACACCGGGGATTACTTCCAAAAGCCTCTCTCGAACGTGGCGAGCCAGTCTCCTGGCACCACGCTCTACGGGACACGAACACGACGGTTGGTAAGGCCGTCCCCTTAGCCGGAGGGTGAGTCCGGTTTGGCGGGCGTTCGTGCCCATCTCAATGCGGTCAGAGAATGCGTTGGCACGCGCTGACACGCAGGGGCAGGAAGCCCCCATTATGAATCCTTGTATCACGTCCAGTGGCGTTAGTACAGGCCAAACACGGTTTGCCTGCCTGATTCACTCCGAGAACCCGTGCGACCGGAACCACGCCGCCAGTGCTTCGGCAACAATGTCCTGCTGGCTGAATGGACGTGCCCGTTGCAGCTTGCGCTGAACCGCAACCTCAACCAACCGGGCGGCAAGCCGTGCCGGAAGCCGGAAACTCATGGAAACCGTCGCCGCTATGGGAGGTGGCGAGGTCGTGAGGTGACTGTCGTTGCGAGGTTCGCTTGTCGGAACAAGCGGTTGCGGGGCGTTCGGTCTGGTCGGCGACCCGGTTACGAATGCGAGCGCCTCATCCTCCAACTTGCCCGTTTGCAACGCTTCGCCCATCGTCCGCCGAGGTTTGTCCGAATATCCCACCGAATAACTCCCTGATTTCACAGCCCGCATCGTTCCCCTTCGCGCCCAACCGCCACACCACCGTTCCCTGGCCTACGGCATCGGCGTAGGCTTGCCGCAGCCTTAACCCCGCGACGATTGGGATTGCCAGCGACCGTGTGGTTTCGAGCATTTCCCGGCTCAGGCGATACTGGATCTGCAGTTTGTTCGGAATCAGCATCGCCTGGGGTGGTCCGCGCCGAATCTTCTGGGCCTGTCGAACCACGCGGATGGCTTCATCCGCCGCCCGAAGATCGAGCACCGAAGGGCCACAGGGCAGCAAGGCAATATCGGCGACCAGTAGGATGGCTCGCGTGACTTCAGACAGGCCGGCAGGACCGTCCACGACCACGAAGTCGAATCTGTGCCGCAGTTCGGCGAGTTGGTCCAGGATGTCATCCGGCGTTTGTAATCGAAACAGCGGGATGTGCGGCGCGGCCTCCAACAGCCAGACCGAGGAGGATTCCTGCGCGTCGGCATCTACCAACGCCACGTCGCCCCCCCGCTCTTTGCACCAGACCGCCAGATGCACGGCCAAGGTTGACTTACCTACCCCACCTTTGGAATTGCTGAGTGCGACGATCATGTGTGCCTCCTGCTTGCTTGCTAACATACCAACTCGCATTCACGCAAGCAGGCTTGTTTGCTTGCACTGGGGCACGCCAGCTTACTTGTTTGATTGCTTTCAAGCGTAGGCGAGCAGCGCGGGGACGGGCGGGTGCGCTCCCGGCTCGTTGCACCCGTTGGCAATACAAGGCTCATAAACTGCCGGCACGGACCCGAATCCCGATTGGGCAGAGCATGGGTGGGCTCGTGTCTTTCTGCAGATGGAAGGTCAATTGGGGCTGCTCACGGGCTACCCAGATCGGGAGCTGACATGCTATACTGGGATTCGAGGCAGTCGGCTGCCGGGAATGGAGGCAGGTTTCACCGGGAATTGAGACGGGGCCTACGGGTATTTGAGGCAGGTTTTACCGGGAACGGGGGCTGAAAAAGCGCCGCAGGTAATGGAATTCAATGGGAATTTCCGACCGCAACTTTGAACAGTGATTAGAACTTAAAAAAGAACAACACCGCTGGGGCTGAGTGTTGATGCCTCAATGGGTGAGGAGGTGAATCTTGGAGGTGACCGAACGCATCGAATCAGAGTGGATGCCTACGAAGACGACGGACGGACGAGATGAATTGAATCTGGCGGAGTTCCCACTCTGCGCATTGTCTCACCAGCTTCGCCCAAGTCAGAAGACGATCCAATTCGAGGACCGGGTCTGGGATGAGCGGCGGGCGACAACGATCACCCGGCAACTCACGATTACTGGGTCGGATGCTTTCGGGTTGCCCACAGCGCTTGACGACGAAGTGTTGTTGGGCCTGATTCAACTGACGAAATTGCGCGGCTTCGCCGACCGCAAGGTTGCGTTCTCACGCTACGAGCTGATTGGCTTGCTGGGCTGGAGGAACGAAAGCAGAAGCTACGAACGCATCGAAACGTCGCTCAACCGTTGGACCGGGGTCACGCTCTATTACCAGAATGCGTGGTGGAACAAGGCCCGGCAGTGTTGGGTCAATGAGAAATTCCACGTCTTGGACAACGTGTGGTTGTGCCATCGTTCCGATCAGAACTGCGATGCGGTTGCAGGAGCGCCATTGTCGGCCTTCATCTGGAACGAAGTGCTCTTTGGCAGTTTCAAGGCCGGCAATCTCAAGAGCATTGATTTTGATTTCTTGAAGACGTTGGACAGTGCCGTCACCAAGCGCCTCTACCGTTTTCTCGACAAGCGGTTCTTCCACAAGCGGCGCTGGGATTTCAACCTCAAGGAACTCGCTCAAGAGCATGTGGGGCTCGCCCGGTCCTATGATGCGGCGAGTTTGAAACGGAAACTCTCGCCTGCCATCGTCGAACTGGAACAAAAAGGATTCCTGCAACCGATGCCCGATTCGGAGCGGTTCAGGAAGGTTCGTGCGGGCGACTGGCGCGTGGTGTTTGGCGAGGCGGATTCTCGGAAGACATCGGAGAAAGAGCCGGTCAACCTTCCTGGAGCCGAGACGCTCATCGCCGCGCTGGCAGAGCGCGGCGTCTCGCCCTCCACAGCGAAGGCTACCGTGCGCAAATACCGTCGGGAGCGGATTACGACTCAGATTGAGGTTTTTGATTGGATGGTCGCTCGGAAAGACCCGAAAATTTCAAAGAATCCGCCAGGATTTCTCCTCAGCGCGATAAAGGATAAATATGCTCCGCCGCATGATTTCGTCAGCCAGGAAGAGCGAGCCAAGCGCGAAAAGGAGGCGGTTGAACGGAAACGGTCGGCACAAACTCGCAAGCTCGAACGCGTGGCGAGGGAGGAGGCTCAACGATCCAACGATGAACATCGGGTGCGGGAGTTTCTGCAATCGCTAACAGACACCGAGGGAGTGCGAATCGAACGGGAGGCATTGCGCCATGCTTCGACGTTTCAGCGCAAGTTGATCGAAGAACAGGGGAGAAGTGCAGGAGTTACCAGGAAAGCGCTGCTGGACGCTTACGTGCTCAATCTGCTTCGGACAACGCGCTGATAAACTACTTCCTTTTACGGGCAGCTTGCGGGACCGGTTTTGCGCTCGGATCTGTTGCTGGTTGACCCTGGCCTGGCTGAGTAGCGCCCGACTGGCCTCTCAACCGGGGACCAGTATATCGCGTTGATTTCTTCCTGGCCAGCAAAGCCTCCGCCTTAGGTTTTTGATGGAGTGCAAGATTGTTCAGATCCCCGATTGCTTTGTGCGTTTTCGCCAATTGGTGCCCGGCGCTCTCCGGCGCCTTCATCTCCACACTTGTCCCTTCCGGCCGGGCTGGGAGTTGCCGTTGAAATGCTTTTCGGGTTTTCTGCTGCTGAGTCCACTGAGCCTTAACAGCCGCGCGAACCCGCTGCAACTCTTTCTTCTTTAGGGGATGGAGCTTTACCCAACCTCGCCGCAATCTCACCCCCAGCTTTTCGAGGGTTGCTTCGAAATCCATTTGTCGCTTTGGCATGATTCCAAATCCTCAATTTACCATGGCACGCGCCAACTTCAGGCACCTCTTGATATGCATGCGGACGGCATCCGGGCTGGTCTCGTGGATGGTTGCGATTTCCCCATGATCAAGCCCGATAATGTAGTAGTTCCACAAGTAAGAATAACACAGGGGTTTTAAGTTGCGCAAACGCTCCAAGCAATCCTTCAAATCGGTGCGTTCCCCCGGCAAAAGCGGCTCCTCCTGCGCGGTGGCTTCAATGACCTGCCAGGGATCTTCAACCGCGGCTTCCCTCGCTTGTTTCTTCGCACGCACCCTCAATGCGTCAACAACCTTGTGCCTGGCGATCCCGCAACAAAACCCCCGAAATTCACGGGCGGTGTCTTTATCGAACCTCAGCAAACCGCCGACAATGCCCACGTGCGTCTCCTGCATAATGTCTTCTCGCTCGTGAGCCGAGAGATATGGGGGCACAGTCTTCGCTATCACCGGCGAAACCGCTTGCACGATTTCCTCTGCAAGCGTGTTCCGGTAGCTGAGATCATTGGTCGTTTGATATTGTCGCACCAGGTGCACGATCTGGTCCTCATCATCCTCTCGTAGGGCCGTTTGCCAGAGCTGTTCTGGAAGAGTCCTGCCGGCTTGATGATGTCCAACTTGGGGCTCGGTGATCTGTTGCCGGACGACACGTCGGCAGAAGCGCCAGAACGCCCGGTCCGTCTTGCCATGGAACTCCCCCAGAAGAAAAACAACCCATCGGACCGCCCGGAGGAAGACTTGCTCAGCTTTTGCTGCTGGCAAGTCCTGGAACAGCCAAGCTTGCACGCGTGGCCCCACCGCAGAGGCAATCTGCTCGCCCACGCGAATCCTCTGCGAGAGGTCCTGCGCTCTACGGTACTGCCAAACCAACTTCACAAGAGGGTCCATGCGGCCTCTTCATTCTACAAGCCGGCCCGCAGGTGAGGCAACGGGAATTCACGCATTTCCTCTCCGGAACACTCGGCCGGCAGCCTCGTCCGTGGAACCATAAACCCGCACCAAGAGGCAGGCGGGAAGGAGCGGGATATTTTCCGAAACTTTCTCGTTCGGTTTGGAGGCCGAAACGCGAATGGACAAGTGCATGGCAGAGTGTGGGGCGAACTTGCCCCTCGCAAACGCCCTCGAAGAAACCAGGAAGAACGAACGAACTATGAATAACGAACGACACCAGTGGCAGGCCACATCACCGCATCTCGTAGGACGACTGACCGCTGAGGACACTGCCCTCATTCTGCACTTTCAAGTCCACGACATCCCTTATCTGATTAAAGCAGGGTTGCTCAAGCCCTTGGGCAAACCGAGGAAGAACACCGTAAAGTACTTCGCCGCAACAGAAATTGTTGCTTACGGGAAAGACCCTGTCTGGCTGCACAAGGCGACGGCAATCATAAACGGCATTTGGGTGAAGAGGAATGCTCAGCGGAACAAAGAGAACTTGTACGAACCTGTGGCGTGAATGCCCACCGAAGCCTGCAAACGAACCCCTGTGGCGGCCTGAATTATCGGCATGATCGCTGACGCCAACCCAAAACGCTCGGCAAAAGCGATCAAATCGTCGAAGACAATTGGCTTCCGACTGGATGCTGAAGCGTTTCGAGCGCTGGAGGGGCGCGCAGCCCGGCTGGGTCTGAGTCCGTACGAGTTGGCCAAGTATTATGCTGTGGACATGTTGCAGCAGGATGAAAACAAAGCTGGCTTTACGCAGGGAATCGGGGTGTGCATGGAGATGCTGCAGCGACTTCAGCAGAACATTGCTTCGACTGCCATTCTCATTGCTTCGGAACGCTGCACGGAAGAAGAGGCCCGAGCCTGGGTTGAAAAAAATTTTGTGTAACTCATGCTGTTCATCTCTACACCCAGGAAAAACGGCGCCGGCGCTGTTGCCTATTACCTTAAGGGCAAGGAGGATTACTACCTCAAGGGTCTCGACAGAGAAGGGCGTTGGTATGGCGATGGGGCGGCCATCCTTGGATTGCAGGGAAAGGTGGTTGAGCGCGCTGCGTTCGAAAACTTGCTTGATGGATTTTCACCGGATCGAGCGGTGAGCTTGGTGCAAAACGCAGGCCATTGTCATCGGCAGTCCTTTTGGGATTTGCCATTCAATCCTCCGAAACCTGTTTCGGTTCTCTGGGCGTTGGTTCCGGAAGATCTCCAGCGCGAAATGGAGCAGGCTCATAAGCGAGCAGTTGAGGCTGCCACTAAGCAATTGGAGAAAACTGCCGCTGTGACCCGTCGTGGGAAAGGAGGCAAGATTGAGGAGAAAGCACTTCTGTTATTTGCCGTATTCCCCGAAGGCACGTCCCGAGCGCTTGATCCCCACTTACACTCCCACGTAGTTCTGGTCAACCTGGCTTTCCGTCAGGATGGCACAACCGGAACTCTGCACAGCATCCGCTTTTTTGAAATGAAGATGGCTCTCGGGAAGACCTACCAGAATCAACTCGCCTTCGAGTTGCAGCAATTAGGATTGATCATAGAACCGCAGAAGGTCGGGTTTCATGTGGTTGGGGTTCCCCACGAATTGTGCCGCGCGAATTCGAAACGGCGGCAACAAGTTGAGAAATGGCTGGAACAAAGCGGGCTGCATGGTCCGATTGCCGCCCGGGAAGCCGCTCTGGAAACCCGACCCAAAAAACAGGACATCCCGCCGGCGGAACTTTTCGCCAAATGGAAGGAAGTCGCTGAGAGTTTTGGCTGGGGGCAGGAACAGGCCATCCAGCTCTTCCAAAACCGGACGCAGCAGCGGGTTCTCGAAACGGGGATCAAGGCGGAACTATCGCAACCTGCCACATCCGGGCGCAAGCAACCGCGGTATGAGCAAAGGGCCGCTGATCAGCCCGCACCAACAGTCGCCTCTAATCGGCGTGCTGAGGAAGTTCACGTGCGATCTCGTAGAAAGAAGCTTCGCCCAAGTCCATTGCCTTTCTTCCACGTTGAATGGCATACCCTGTTAGACAAGTCCCCCTGGTTGCCACCTAAACGGCGGGCGGTGCACATCAAGTGGCAACAGGTGTTTCCAACCCTGCCTTCCTCTCGGGCCAGAAGTCTCAAGGTGCCCTATATTGCCCTCTCACTCCCCAAGATTGAAGTAGGTCCAAAAAAGGAATTCAAACCGCACTGGTGGACGATCCGGGCTAAGTATGAGTTGTTTTTGGGGGGAGTTGCGAATTCAGGACCGCATTCTCTTTCCTAATGCGCCCAAATGGAGTCCCTTGCATGGCCTTTCGCTCCCCGCGTTGCGCGTGACGGGCCGTAGGTCACAATGGCGGCCAATTGATCTCAACAAGGAGATTGACCTTTCACGCTCACGCTAAACGCCACGCATGAAACTCCGTTGTCCGTACCCCCGATGCACTCAAACGGTGAGTGTGGCTGACCGGACATGTCCTGCTTGCGGCAACTCCTTGGCTTTGCAGCCGATTCTGCGTTTGTACGCCGGGAACCTGCGGAACATCGTTGTCGGTATCAAGTGTCCGGACTGCGGCTCTACCGCGCAGTTGCCGGACCGAGTGTGCCCCAATCTTGCCTCCCACAGCTCGCTCACGCTTGCTTCCGTTGCGAACGCGCTCATGAAAGCGCCCCGCGAGCATTGGCACCGGTTTCTTGACAACGCCAACGAAACGACGGCATGGCGCATTCAGTGGGTGTACTTGCTGGCGAGCGCGGCCTTGCTGTGGCTGGCGCTGTCCTGCGCCGAGAAGCAGTGGTCTGAGCACTGGTTCCTCTATGGCGTCCTCGCGGCCTTCTATTTTCTTGCGTTTGGTCTTCTTGCCCCCCTGGTCGCTCCCGCGGTGGATTATCGAAGGGTTTGGGATTGCGCGGCGAGCCGCGTGAAGTTGGGGCTGATCTGCAACTGGCTGAGCCTCCTGCTCGCAATGCAACTCTTAATCGGTGTGTGGTGCGCGCGGGCCGTGATGTTGGCCAGCCTAATCGTCATGGGTGCCCTGGCAATCAGGTTGCTTTCACGCCGGCGCTCCACCAACCAAAGCGAAGAAGTTGATTTTGACCCCTCAGAATCTCAAGGGAGGCGAGCCACATTCGGATGAGAACGAACGCCCCCCAATCCAGGAGTTTTTGGAGCCTCTTCGCCGAGTCGCCAAAGCAGCCACGGACTTGGTCCTCGTTCTGGAGGCTTTTCAGCACGGAGACCGTGTGTCGGAAGAGCTCATCCATGTGGGTGAAACGATTTGACGGAGAGTTGGTGTTTTGGACGAAGCGCAGTCTGATGGTGAGCGTTGGAGGCAATAGCACGATGGTTTCCGGAGCCACCGGGAGTCCGAATGCTACGGCCGTGGAACCCGTGATGCGTTCGATTGCGGCTCGGGTGGACAGCAATCGACAGATGACGCACCGTTCAATTCACTTTGACGGGGACCGTCATCCGACCTCAGTCCTGACCGGCATCAATCCCAACGATCAGAACGTTTGGCTTCTGAATTCCGATGACGGCGCGGCGGGAGTCTGGGATCTGGGCCAGACGGTCCGCACACCGGAGATGGCGGAAGCTTTGGCGGAATTGTTGATACCGATGGAAGACCTTGCCGGCAGGTCATACTTTAGTGAAGCAGCCTTCACTTTGGTTTTTGCGGTCGTGCTTGCACTAAATCACGTCGCCGGCACGCATTGGACTTTCCGCGACCTGTCCCGCGCTCTCGCTTCACCAAGTAGCATCGCCACGATCACCTTGGCGCTGCACGATGCCTCAGAACTGGTGAGGACCATTCTGAACGACGACGAAAACGTGCCTGCGATCCTCGTCACATTATCTGCCAAGCTCAGTGCCTTTCAAATGGTCGCCGATCTCCATGGGGCCACGTGCATGAGTCTCTGGCTACTGACCAGTGTCCTCAACCAGGGGAGGTTGAATTGACCATGGAAGCTGACAAACCGAGACAATTCCTGCAGTTGCTCGCCAAAGGGCAAGAGACTCCTTCCACGCCTTCCAGCTTTTGGAAATTGATGGCGGCACGGGATGCGCCGGAACGGCAGTTGCGGAAGCGGGTGGATGAAGAACAGTCAATTTCAGCCCTCCATTTCGATCCGGACGCGGTGTTTTGGGCCATGCGGAACCTGCCAGCGAAGGAGGCATTGAAGCATTTTGTGATTTGCGGGGTGACTGGCGCCGGCAAGACCATCGCCATCCAGCTCTTCCTTCAATCTATTGCACCCCGATTCAAGCCGGATGCTAAAATGCCTGAGCAATTGATCGTGTTCGACGGCAAGTGCGATATCCTGCCGCTCCTTGGGAGCATGGAGTTGCGACCAGAACAGAACAATTTTTGGCTCCTTAATCCATTCGATCAGCGATCAGCCGTCTGGAACGTGGCCGATGCGGTCCAATCGCCTGCGATGGCTCGCGCCTTTGCCACACTCATTGTGCCGGAGGAAAAGCAATCGAATGCCCGATACTTTTCGGATGCCGCCCGGGAATTGCTCTACGCCGCAATCGTGGTCCTGAACCACGTTGCCGGCACCGATTGGACCCTGCGCGATTTGATTTGTGCCTTCGAGTCGCCAGCTCGGCTCGCAGCCGTGACGGCACAGCACCCGCGAGCCAGAAGTATCGCGGAACAGCATCTTAACGACGACAAGCACGCTGCATCCGTGTTTTCGACTCTGGGCACCAAGCTCGGGCCGTTTGAACAGGTTGCGGCACTCTGGCACACCAATCCGACCGGCCGCAGATTCTCCATTCAGAAGTTCCTTGAGGAGCCGGGTGTGTTGGTGTTGGGTAACGACCCGGTATTGCGCGATAGTTTCTGGCCCATCAACGCCACGTTGCTCAAGGCTTTGACTCACGAAATCCTTCGCCGCCCCAACACGCTCAAACCCCGGCATTGGTTTGTGCTCGATGAGTTTAAGGCCATGGAACGAGTGGATTGCATCCATCTTCTGCTCGACCGCGGTCGCTCCAAAGGCGCATCTGTGCTTCTCGGACTGCAAAGTCTCGAGGGGTTGGTAGAGATTTATGGCGAGCACGTAGCCAACAACATCATGAGCCAGTGCGCTCATAAAGCGTTCCTTCGGACCGGCGGTCCCTATACCGCAGAATGGGCTGAAAGATGTTTTGGCAAGGTTCGGCGTATCGAAGAAACCTCGACTACCAATTGGGGAAGCAACGGTTCCTCCAACTCTGAGCATAGATCTCTCCAGGAGCGGTCGCTGTTCCTTCCGTCGGTCTTCATGGACTTGCCGTTCCCGGACGCCCGACAACCGTACACAGCGATTTGTGATGTTCCGCATCTCCGCCGCACCCTGATCGTGCGCCGCCGGTTCGATACGCTGCTGGCGTGGTGCGGGAAGATCAGGGACGAGGACACTGCCGAGGCGGGAATTGACGAGGTTCCAAGTGCCATGTACCGCACCGACATCAAGGATCAGATTCTGCGGCCTTGGACATCCGATGAAGAACGCCTCTTCTGCGGGCCGCTTCCGGTCGCCAGCACGGAAGAAGAACCGCCGGCCCCTGAACCCAAGAAAACCAAGCCCAAACTCCCCAGGGGGTATGGCCTTTGACCGGCAATGACCACAAGAGCGGCCCTCGCCTTGCCCTTCCAACTTGACCATGGGTTAGGCCATAGCTAAGAAATTAACCCAACAGAAGCGACTTTTATGGATTCCGACAGCTCTCGGCCCAAGTTGGCGATACCGGCTGGCGGCCTGCCCTATTGGACGGCTTTGCTGGTGCTCCTGATTCTCGCCTTGATCGGCATCGCCAGCCTTGTGGCCGTTTGGTACTTCACCCGCAGTGATAAAGCCGTCTGGGTGCAAAAGGTTCGCCTGCTTGAAGAGAAGCAAGCACGGGAAGAATTTCGCCAGAAAAGTGTTGAGGAAAACGGCAGGTTGGCCGTCGCCCGCACTCGGCAGAAGGACGTCCTGACACAAGCGCAAAACGCTACAAACTCCCTTACGCTTCTGCTCCAGGAGACGCGACGATTGGCATCGCAGGCTGAAGCGCTCAAGTCAAACGATGCGGGCCGACGTGTGGCGGTTTTCCCGGATTTAGTCGCCCAGGCGCGTCGGTTCTTCGAGAACGAATTCGCCAAGCTGCCCTCCGCCGAGGAAATCGTCGGGAAACTCGAAAATGCACGACAAGTTGAGCAACAGCTTGTTTCGGCATTGGGAACCACCTACGAACCCACCTCCGACATTTCAGTGACCGCGCAGAAGATGGCGCTCTGGGCCGAGCAGGAGTCGCGTGCTGTAGCGCAGGCCCAAGCCTTACTGGCCTCCTTAATCCAGGAATCTCAGATCAAAGTCAATGACACGCCGCTTGCCACGAATTCACCGACTCTTCAAACGGCCATCCAACAACTGAACCAGGCGGAGGCCGCTTTCCGGCAGCGGGCCATTTTGGAGAAGACGTCACTCGCCACTACCCAGGCGGTGGACGCGGTGGCACAAGCGAATGCCGAACGCATTTTGGCCGAAGCTAGAATTCAAGCATCCAACATCTTGGCGCAGGCCAATGAAGCCAAAGCGAAACAGGAGCGCGAGGAGTTGCAGCGCTTGGCCGACAACAAAATCGAGGATAGCAAAGCCAGGGTAAAGGCCAGCGAAAAGGAAGACGAGGCACGGAGGATTGAACAGCGAAAGCGCGCAGCCGATCCCGACGTTCAAGGCAAACTGGCCCCCTTCATAACTCCGGGCTACTGGTCGCCCAAGTTGATTTCCTACGAAAAAAAGCCTCATTCCCTGACCCAAATGCAGGGCTCCGGCGCCCTCGATCCCACCATCGTCGGCCTCCGCAAGCTGGCCGATATCGCCTGTAACCCCAGGGACAAGGTGCGCCCCCGGTGGAAACTTCCGCAGTATTGGGTGAAGAATCCCCAAGAGATGGAGAAGGTTAAGGCCGCCCAGCAACTCCTCAATGAACTCGGCCCGATCTTGGTCGAGTTGAAGATGCTCGAACCGTAACCAGAGACAATGAAGTCTTCTGCGATAGTGGCCTTTGAGCCATATCGAGCGGTCTCATCCGTGAAGCTCGACCGCGGACAACTACCTACTCAGCACGGTGCTTCCTTCAGGGATTACCTTCCTCCTCCCTTGTCGTTGTCCGGCGACTTCGCGTACGTGGCTTCCAAACAAGGAATCGCTTAGTAACTGTGTCCGTATGAATGCCCTTTAGGCCTCATCGTTGGTGTCTGCTGGCGGCGCGCTTGACTCTGCTTGAACGGATACACCTGTGCCTCGCTGCTCGGTTGCACCTGAATTTCTCTGGCCTCTTTCGCCTTTCGAAGTTCCTTGATGCGGTCTGCCAGCATTTCCCCGGGCTTGGCAAGGATTTGCATGTTTCTCGTCCAGTAGGACTTAAAGGCAAGTTGATCGGCGTTATCACGCCAGGTGACGGCCAGCTTACTCCTTTGGTTTTGCCAAGCACCCCGATTATCCCGACGCGCCCAAGTCGTCCTGCGCCTGGCATTCATCGCTGCCATGTCAAAGATGTCGTCGAGCATCGCAGAAAGACCCAATCGCCGGCTCGCAAACGACTTCATTCGTCCAATCTGCTCCTGCAGGCATGTGTGGAGGGCGCGCGTGAAGAAATCCTCCAACCCCCGCTGCACGCCCATGACCTGACTGGGGGCGAAAGTCAGCGCCTTGTCTCCCGATTGAAGGCCCATATTCATCACGATTGCAGTTGCCTGGAGAGCCGGCGTCTGGTCCCACGCGGCGTTGGTCCGGAAAACCGCAGTGACCACTTTTGGGCTGTCCGCTCGGGCGGCCAGTGTGCCGACCCCGGTCAGCACGTCTTCCAAACACCGCAACGTCCGATTTACCCCCTGGGCGAATCCACGTTGGATGCGAATCTGTGCTTCCCGTGTCACCACTCCCCATTCGTTGTTTAATCGCGCTGGAGACTTCAGGACCACTTGCCAGCCCGCGATCCGCTTTGGATCACCGGCTTCAGGAACGAGACCCCGATTTCCATCCGGGGTCAATCCGTTCAAGAGATTCTCCAGTGCCTTTAGTTCAATGGGGTTCCTGAGGCCGAGAGGCTTGACGCCGCGACCCAGCCAATGCCCCATAGCACCCCACTGGCTCCGGTGAAGGCTGTCTTCAAAAAACTCCGCATATACTGCGGTGGCGCTTTCCAGGTAGATTGGTGAAATGTGTAACATACGTAGAGCAAGATAACTCACGTCTGCATTGCCGATGGTGGTGTACTGGATTGGTTCTGGAGGAGTAGTGGGGGTGTGGGGCGAGTTGGCTCGTGTGAGACCCTTCACACTATCGTTTGCCCCCCGCCTGGGCTTCCGCCAGTGCGGAAGACACCGTTAAACACTCTCTCAACCGCAATGCACTCGATCAGTCGGCGCTTACTTGATTTCGGTGGCGCGTATCTCACGCAGTCTTCGTCCTGAAAGCCGTAGGGTGTTATCGCTGCTGTAAAACGTCCGCAGAGGATTCCGCCACGCCTCCGTCGTGTCTGTCTTTTTGGCTTCGCAACGCGGTCGCGTCATCGAATTCGCAAGCTCGCGCCAGCGGAACGGGATCGTCGTTGCTTGCCGTTTTCACTTTCATCCCGGTTCAACAGCGTGGCTTCCGCTGTCACTCGCTTGCTTCGGCATTCGCCTCCGCTCCGAATCCGCGTTGACGCCGCCAGGATTCTGAGCGGTCAGCCCTTCGGGCTGGCAGCGTTGTTTTTCGTTTTCCCGCTGGGAGGCGGGGTGTTTCACGAAGGGGTGAAAACACTCCCCGCCTCCCAGAGGAAAAAACGAGGGGCGGGGCAAATAGAAAGGAGAAAACACATGAAGCAGAATCCGCTGAGCCAATCATTTCCGCTTGGTCAAACAGTCATCACCAGCGCCGCGCGTGACCAACTGCACCCCGAGGACGTTTACACTTCACTTCAGCGCCATGCCCGTCGAGATTGGGGCGACGTGTGCCCGGCGGACAGGGAGGAAAACGAGCTTTCCTTGCGTGAAGGCTTCCGGTTGCTCTCCGCGTATCGAGACCGGAACGGCACGAAGTTCTGGATCATCACCGAGGCTGACCGGTCGGCAACCACGGTTTTGCTCCCGGAGGATTACTAACTTTGCCGCCCGCTGAATCGTTACGCTTCAGCGGGCTTTTTCGATCAATCAAGGAGAACACCATGAACAAAACGGAATCTCGATTCCTGATGCCGAAGCAACCTGGCCAGGCGAAGGCGCTGCCACCCGACCCGGAGGAGCGAAACGAAAGCCGCGCGCGTTCAGCCGGGGCGGCGCTGGAGGTATTTCACCAGCAAACCGGTGCCGACTTGGAGGACGCGGTTAGCGACCTGCTCGCCAACCTCATGCATTGGTGCGACCGGGCCGGACAGGATTTCCAGGATGAACTTTGCCGTGCTGAGCTTCATTACAGCGAGGAAACCTGTCCGATGAGCGCTTTAATGACCCGGCATGATCATTAACCAAATGGCCGCCGGGGAATTCTCCCTGGCGGCTGTGCTCAATGACTTCAAGGAGAACCTACAAATGAACATTTACGAAAGCGTGACCAACCGCATTTTGAAGCAACTCGAAGCCGGGGTATTGCCTTGGCGGAAATCCTGGACGCTCGGCCTTCCCCGAAATCTGACCACGGGTAAGGAATACCGGGGAATCAACATTCTGATGCTTAACAGCGCTGGATTTGCCTCGCCGTATTGGCTGACCTATCGCCAGGCTCTGGTATTGGGCGGACACGTCCGTAAAGGCGAGCGGGCCACGCCTGTCGTTTACTGGAAGTGGCGCACCGCCGAGGAACTCCGTGAGATCGCCGAGAAGACCGGCAACGCGAACCTCGCCCCGTGTGTGCCATTCAACAGCGCCGTCTTCAACCTGGAACAGGTCGAAGGTGTGCCCCCGCCAGACGATGCCCAACATCCCCCCATTTCCCGCCTGGAGGTTGCCGACCAGTTGCTAACGGTGATGCCGGACAAACCGGAAATCGTCCATGCCTCGACCAGCAACCCAGCCTACAGCCCGAACCAAGACCGGATTACCCTGCCGCATCTCAGTCAGTTTGAAAGCGCGGAAGAATACTATGGGACACTGTTTCATGAACTGGCTCACTCCACCGGCCACCGCAAACGACTGGACCGATTCCGAAATGTCGAGGGTGACCGGTTTGCGCGGTATTCTTTCGAGGAACTGGTTGCCGAATTCGGAGCGGCATTTCTGTGTGCCTTCGCCGGAATTCACCACCCCGTCAGCGAAGCCTTGCAGGCTGGTTACATCGCTGGCTGGGCACAAGTGTTTCAAAACGACCACCGGATTATTGTCCGGGCGGCATCGGCGGCGCAACGTGCCTCCGATTACATCCGGGGCAAAGTCCTGGCCGAAGACCCAGTTGCCCCGCTGACCACCCCGGCGACCATAGAAACCGACAACGCTCTTGCGCCATGCCAATCCAAAGAGATCAATCCAACTGTCACCTGCTAACCCCTGCCGCCGGGAGCTGACCCCGGCGGCCTTCCCCATTTCGCGATCCGTCCAGAATCCCGTGCCACCAAACCGCCCAGTTGTGATTCCAACTTTCCAAAGTAAGGCTGTCCGTTTTCGGCCGCATTTCGCGACTTGTATCTATGACGATGAATTGCAGCCGCCATCCCCCCTTGGGAATACCGAGCATCGCAGGTCGCTTTAGCCTGCCCTGTTTGCCTCCAATACCTAATCTGCTTGGCGCATCTTTCGCCCGGCCACATTCACGCTGCGCCCGCCCAAGTCGCCGCCTCCGCACGCGAACCTTGTCCTCGACTTCCGGCGTTTCTTCTTTGCTCCCCTCGGCATCCAACACCCGGACCACTTTGACGACCTCGGTCGATAATTCCGCAGTCCGATTATCCGATTCTCGCCTTTTCGTCTGATTGCCGGCTGAATCCGCCCCCCTTTTGATCCCCCACACCGGATAGCACCTGCGGTGCAAACAGCCTGACGACATTCCGTCGTCTATTCATTCTGCATCAGCAACTTGTGCTGTTAACAAAATGCAAACAAATGGCTCTTGAAAGGGCATGGAACCCACACAGCGACGTGGTTCTCGCGCGTTAACACGCAAAACAGCGGTGATTCCAGCGGCGGGCGGACGTCTTCGCCCCGTCGGGTCGGCGGCGCGATCTGAGGGTTGGAAAAGGCGCCAGACCCGCAAGAGCGCGCAGGACCCTGGCCATGTCGTTTCCGGTCGAAATGACCTCGCCAGCGCCCTCGAGCACGCCCATGTCGGAGAGCGTCATCGGCGCAATTGCTGTGCCGGTGCTGCGGTAGCCCTGCGCGAGCCGCGCCGCCACGGCGTTGGTGAAGGGCGCCTCGTTCAACCCGGTGTCCGCCATACCCAGCGGCGCGGTGAGCCACGCGCCGAGCAGCGCCGAATAGGTCGCGGCTCCGGTGTAATCGCCCAGCGCGAGCGCGAGCAAACCGAAGCCGGTGTTCGAGTATTCATACACCGTTCCCGGAGGCGCGTTGAGCGTGAAACCGGCAAGATAATTGGAAAGCTGCGCCCGCGAGTAGCCTTGCGCCGGATAGAACGGCGGCCCGGTCATATTCGTCGGGAATTGCGGCAGGCCGCCGTAATGTGTGGCGAGCTGCGCGACCGTCACCGGCTGCGCACCGAAGCCAGGCATCCGCAGGTCGGGAGCCAGCAGCGCGTTGACCGGCGTGGCCGGCTGCACCGCGCCGCCCGAGCTTTCAATCACCGATGCAAGAATCAACCCTGTGAGCGTTTTGGAAACGGAACCGACCTGGAAAAACGTATCGCCATCGGGCGGAGTCGCGCCGCCGGCGCGCAGCGCGCCAAAGCCGAACGTCTGAGATCCTGCGCCCGTCACCACCACCACGACCAGCCCGACCGCGCGGGTAGGATAGGCCCGAGGCGTCCACCAATGGCAACGCCAGCCGGTTGATTTCCTCCGGCAACGTTGCCGCAGGAGCGGCACGCACGCACACGAGCAGTGTGAGTATCGGGAGGAAAACTCGGTAGCACTTCATGGTATGATGCGGATGTGCGTCAGGCGGCAGACGAGACGCGCTTGGTCAGAGACGTTCTGATTCACTATGCGCGGGGCGTTGTCGCCGGCGACGGCAGAGCCGAGGTTCGTTAAGATGTGGAGTTCGTGAGTCATGGCTTCATGGCTTGTTCGAGAAAGGAACGCACCTCCCGCACGACTTCAACGACGACCTGGTCGTCGGCTCCTCTTCCCCAGCGGTCGTCGCCCCCGCCAAAGTAGAAGCCGTGACCATAGCCGGGGTATTCGCGGTATTCCACCTTCACCCCGGCCTCCCGCATCAGCGGCAGGAAAAGAGGTTTGTTCAGTTTGTGGAGATCGTGTTGGTCGCTGTGCAGAATCAGCACGGGCGCGCGCAGGGTCTTCAGCTTCTGCAGCGTGCGCGCCCGTAAATCCGGTGTGAGGTATTTCTCCGGCGCAGCCATGATTTCGAGACGCGTCGCGTAATCGCCCGTGGTGAGCATGCCGGTGTAAAGCACAGTGGCTGGTTCCCCCGCGATGATGGCGCGCACCGCTGGGTCGCCGCCAAGTTCCAGCGCGATGCTGCCCCCGCCGCTGCCGCCAAAGAGGGCCAGGCGCTGTCCGTCGATCCCCGGAGTCTTCGCCAGCATCTGAACCACCGCCCGGACGTCCTCGATGGGACCGCGCGACTGCACGTCCTGCTCGTAGGTGCGGAAGGTTGCCTGCACGACGGCATATCCGGCCGCGAGCATCCGCGTGATCACCGGATTGACCGTCAACTGCCGGCGCAGCACCTCCTCCGGGGACTGCGTCAGTCCACCGTGGATGAAAATGACGGCGGGAAACGGCCCGGCGCCCTTCGGCTTACGCCAGAACGCCCGCACAGCACGGCCATCGGTGGCCTTTGCATCGAGCGCCTGGATGGGGCTCTCCGCTTCCGGTATCTCCACCGGCTTCACCCGCGAGGTCACCGGCCCCGCGCCGTCGCCTTCCATGCCAGCGGTGCGGTTGCGGGCCGGGACGGCGCTCTGCCGCGCGTATGCCTCCGCCTCGTCGAGGGTCAGGACGCCATCGCCATTTTTGTCGGCGGGCTTGAAGAAGGGGCGGTCGCCGGCTTCAGAGGCGTCCAGCTTGTCGTCGCCGTTCTTGTCGTATTGTTTGAAACGCGCGTCGGGGTCGGCGGTTTGCGCAAGCGCCGGCGAGGTGAGGAGGAGGGTGAGTAAGAGAGAGTGTTTGATTTTCATGGCAATGGACAATTGCGTTTTGGGTGCTCACCGGCGGGAGAGAAACGGTAGTGCTTTGAAGAAGTTCCAAAACTCCTCTGGCACGGGGATGTCACGCGTTTTCGGGCCAGTGCCGGTTTCGTCCCGGCTCCGCTGCATCGGCCAGCCGTGGCCGTGGCCTTCCATCGTGTAGAAGACAACGGGAGCTCTGCCTTCCCAACGCTGCGCGTGGACACGACAGCCGTCCTTCGGATCGCAGTCGGGTAAGTCCCACTTCTTGCCGTCGGCGGCACAACCGTTTTGTTTACGCCAGTAGGCAATGGTTTCGTCGGCGCTCATCTGGTCGCTGTTGCCGTTCCACGGTTTCAGCGGGTCCACGGTGCCGAGCAAGTGAAGGATCGGCACGGGGCGCGACGGCTTGGGCCAGTCTTTCTCCGCCGCGCGTGGCAACGTGGCGACGACCACGCCCGCACCGGCAATGTAGTCGGCGAGGTGGCACACGAGAAACTGCGTCATCACGCCGCCATTGCTGCCGCCGGTGACGTAGATGCGTTTCGGGTCGGCGACGCCTTCCTTGATCAGCGCGTCGAACATAGCGCGGAAGAAGCCGATGTCGTCGGCGTCGCTGGTGCGGCGCTTGACGGAGTAGGCATCATGGCTGCCGATGTTCCAGCCGTTAATGCCGCTGGGATAGACGGTGACGTAGCCCTCCTTTTCGCCCAGCAAAGTAAAATCGGTTTTCAAGTGCATCGCCAGTCCCGTGCTGCTCGCGCCGCCGTGCAACGCGAACATGACCGGCGACGGCTTGCCCTTCGCCGACGCGGGAACATGGATGAAGAACTCGCGCTCCTTGCCGCCGACGTTGAGCGCGCGGCGCTGGAGTTTCTCCGGCACCGGCAGGTCTGCCAGCCGGGAGCGGAGTTTGCGGATGGCATCCGATTGCGAGGCTGTGAGCGACTTCCTTTCGTCTTTCTTGGAGTCCGGCTTCACCTCCGTTGCGGGCGCTGATTTGCCGGCGTTCGCATCCGTCCGCGCGAACTGCTTCGTGAAGAAGGCGATGATCGTCTCGCGGGCGATCTTTTCCTCGTTCTCTTCCTCTTTCGATTTCTCACCACGCAGAGCGCGCGCGGCGCTGACGGTGCGTGCCCAGTAGAACCCGTGCGGGCTCTGCTCGGCGGTGTAAACCATAACCTCCTTTTTCGCGGCCTTCATTCGCTGGATAATCGGCTCGATCAGCGCGTGCGGCGCCTGATCGTCGCCCCGGCTGGTGATGAAGAGCGACGGGACCACGATCTTGTCGGCGTTCGCCTCGATGGAATCCCGGGCGATGAACTCCTTCGCCTGCTGCTCCGACATGCCGCGCCCAAGCTTGAGGCCCTGGAACAGGTGCCGGCCATTCTTAAAGAGATCATCGCGCGCCTTGGCGGGCACGAGGGAGAGCGGCGGCTGATTCGGTTCGCCGGTCATGTAAACCACCGGGTCAGTCATCCACGGCGAACCGACCGCCACGCAAAGAAATTCCTGGCCCATCTTTTCCGCCGCGACCAGGGCCAGATGCCCCCCGTGGCTGCCGCCCACCACGCCGACGCGGGCCGGATCAATCTTCGGCAGCGTCTTGGCGAAGCGGATACCGGCAACGACATCGTCCTGCTCCATGCCGAACAACGCGCCGTTGCCCGCGCGGTAACTGATGGCGAGGATGGCCCAGGGCTGTTCGTTGAAGGCCGCCACCGTCGGCGAAAGCTGGTTGGGCACGGCCATCGTGCGAAGGTAGCCGAAATCCCGGTTTCCCTGGCCGCCGTGAATCGTCACCAGCACCGGGAACGGCCCGTCACCCTTCGGCATTGAGAGCACGCACGGGATTTTTCGCCCGTCGCTGGAGGGGTATTCCATCTCGGTGACTGCGCGATTGCCGATGATTTCGGTCTTGCCCGAAGGCGTCATCGCTCCGGGCTTGGTCTGCATCTGGCGAAGCTTCTCGCGGACAGCCCGGCGTTCCTCCTCGTCAATCTTGGCGTCGCCATCCTTGTCGAACCGCTTCAAGAGCGAATCGGAAGCGACATCACCAGTTCTCTGTGGCGAATTTGCTGACAGAGCCGACATCCCGCAGACCAGCGCCGCGATTAAAAACAGGCTAGGCATCTTCATTGTCGTTCTCCTTGTGTCTGGTTACGGGCTGAATGCATTGAAACAGATTGAATGTTCTGACCGGCTGGGGTTTGCGAAGCACGGTTCATTTTCAATCCTTCGCGTACTTCGCGGCAATCTCGTCGAGCATCCGCTGCAATTCAGGTTTGGGCAGGTATTTCCCGTTGATCATCACGCCCGCAACCCGCCGTGTGTTTTTGACATCGGTCAGCGGATTGGCATCCAGCAGCAGGAGGTCGCCGCGCTTGCCGACTTCAATCGTTCCGGCCTCTTTGGCCAAGCCGAGGTACTCGGCGGGCGTGACGGTCGCGTAACGCAGCGCGCGGTAAGGCGTGAGCCCCGCTTTCACGGCCAGTTCAAGTTCCTGATGAACGGCGAAACCCGCGACGCTATAGACGGTGATCGTGTCCGTCCCGAGCATCAGCTTCGCGCCGCGCTCGTCCAGCTTCTTGAGAATCATCTCGTATTTCGGGTAAGTGCGAATCTTGGGCTGACTGCGCTGCCACTGGGCGCGTGTTCGGGAAGGGACGTATTTGACCTCGTCCGGCTCGCCGGCCTGCAGGGTCTTGACGTTCTCGCCGTTCCAGACCGGGGAGAGCGTGAAGCAGTTCCAAATGCCCGCGGCCAACGTCTGGTCAATCAACTTGTCCAAGTCTCCCGGATCAGCCTGGTCGTAGCCGGTCAGATGTTCAATGGATTGCTGCCGCGCACGGATGGCGCTTTCAGCCGCAACGCGCACCGGCACATGCCCAATCACTGGCATCCCGACTTCGGCGGCGGTTTTCACAATGGCCTCGTAGGCCTCGATCGTGATGAGCTTGTGAACCTTGATGTAGTCGTAGCCCTCCGTCTTCTGGCGGTGAATGCTCTGCCGCGCTGCTTCCGGTGTGCGTTCGTTTTCGAAGAAAGCCGCCGGCATGGGGAAAGAGCCGCTTTGCATCGCTGGCCCTGCGGTCGTGAAGTGCGGCCCCAGCAATTCCCCTTTCCGAATCCGCTCGCGCACGGTCAAGTGCCATGGCGTCCCACCCATGTTGCGCACGGTGGTCACGCCGTTGGCGAGGCAGAGGTTCAATTCTTCCACGGTGCTCAGGTGAAAATGCATATCGGCCAGGCCCGGCATCAGATACTTGCCTTGACCATCCACCACCACAGCGCCCGCCGGTACCGGGGATTGTCCTGCCGGCTCGATGCTCTTGATCGTTCTGCGTTCGACAATCACAGTTTGGTTGCTGAGCACCGTCTCGCTCGTCATCGGCAGCACATTGACGCCGGCAAAAGCAATGATGTCCGACTTGGAGTCCGGCGATGGCGGTCCTGGCTTGGGCGCGGCGCTGGCGCGTCGCATGGTTTCGGCTGTCTGGCCTTTTGTGGCTTGGATCACGCGCACCATGGCTCGCGTGATGGGGACCAACCCCTCGCGATCAACCTTGTCGAGCGTATCCTGCGCATCGAAGTAATAGACCGGTGGTCCGCTGATGAAGCCCACAACGGGAACGCCGGCCAGGAAGAAACGACCTGCCGCGCAACGCGGTTGACTGAAAGCGTCGGCGTCAAACACCATCGAGCGACGCAAATCTTCGGATTGAATGGCGCCGACGACGGCCTGTTGCAGGTTGGCCGCACGGCTGACGTAGAAATACCTTGGCTCCGGTTGCTTCAGGTTGATCAGTTCGTTGTTTCGCACCGCATACTCGATGGCGGGAGTTTCCAGATGAATGTCGAGCAGGGTCTTCTTCAGTTGAGACTCGTTCGCCGCAATGAATGCCTCTTCCCCGACGGCTCCTTTGAGGTGCGCGGAGGTCACGAGAAAGGCCAGGGTGTGCGGACGTTCTTCCCAGGGGACCCGCGACCAGTATCGTGCTTGTGCCAGCACCAGGGCCACGCCCGAGGCATCCTCGGTCGCGCCTACAAAGGCGCCGTCATGATGCGATGCGACCTGGACGATGTCCTCCGTCGCCCCGGGAAGGACCCCCATGACGTTGTGCGTGACAACGCGTTCCGATCGGCAGTTGAGCGCAAGCACGGCCGTAGCGCCGCCCGAGGCGAGCATGCGGTCCAACTCCTGACCGACGGAAGGGCTCACCCAGACGCACGGCGCCGGGTTATCCGGAACATCCAACCCGCGACGCGGCGTTTGGTGCAACCCATAGAACTCGCACGAGTCGAAGTAGTTTCTCAGCACGGCGACGACAGCCGCCGGTTTCCGTTTCAGGATCCGAGAAATGGTAGCTCCCGACCGGGAGGCATGGGGCATGCCAATGATGTGACGCGAATCGCCCAAAGAGCGGTTGGGGTCATGGACGAACACCGCCTTGTCGAGAAGCGGTGCGGGACTGATTTCACCGAGCGTATAATCCACGACGACGATCGCATTGGCGACCTTGTCGAGTTGTGCATCGGCCTCGTATTTGATGAGAGGCGCCTCGACGCGGGTCGCCTCCTTGACCAGTATCGAGGGGAAAGCGGTCAACTCGGTCGTCTTGCTGCCGGCAGTTACGACGAAGCGCGTGTCACCTTCATGCCAAGTTCTGATGGGAACCGGCTGAAAGACGATGTCGCGAAGTCCCCATTCCTTGAACTGATCGCCGATGAACTTCTCGGTCCATTGGTCGGCCGGGTGGCCCGCGCGCCGGATGCCCTGGCTGCAAATCCGCTCAATCCAGCCGAAGATTTCCTCTTGTGTCGGAACCATCTCCGCATGGGGGACAGACTCCGTTTGAGGAGCAGGCTCGATCAAGTCTTTCTGAGAGGCGTTGGCAGGCGGAAGCGGTGTTGTGGATTGCGGCTGCCGCCGTTTCCGAATCAGTTCGCGGATCGCGGCACGCTCGCCGTCGTCAATCTTGCCGTCGCCGTTCTTGTCGAAGCGCTTAAGACTGGGATTGGCCCCCACTCCTGTTGCCGCTCCTCTGGGTGAGTCTGCGGAAAGGCATGCCGCCTCAAGACAGGCTGCGATCAAAGTGCTGAAAAGGAGTGCTTTCATAGTCTTTAGGCAGTCATAGCGGCAGGATGGAGGCCCGGAGGCGGTAGAACCGTTGTGTCTCCCCAGCGACTCCGGGCAGGTTGCCAGTGACTACTCCGGCCGGAGGAATCGAGAAGGTCAAGGTGGAGGACCAACTGCCGGAAGCTAGCGAAACGCAGGTTTCCAGCGCGCAATATAAACTCGCCGCTCCTTCCACCCGGAACTGGCTGGCGGAGGTGATGCGCAACGCCGGGGGTGCCATAACTTCCAACCGCGTGCGCTGGGGGTCTTTGAACACGGTCAGGTTGGTCACCACCACCAGGCTGTCTGCCTCCACCTGGGTCACGCCGCTTTGGAGCATGGCGCTGTCGCTCAGGCGGGTCATCCGCCAAAGTAACCTGGTGCCCGGGGCCGGCTTGAACTGCTGTGGCTTGCGCACGCTCACGTCGAAGGTGGCGCTGCTGCCAGGATAGTTGTCCACGCTGACACTGCTCAGGCCGGTCAGGAAGACGGTGCAAGCCCAGAGATTCGTGGTATCGCTGAGGGTTGATTGGTCCCAATCATAATATCCGCTCCA
Organism: uncultured Verrucomicrobiota bacterium; assembly: GCA_964625855.1. Classification (GTDB taxonomy): domain Bacteria; phylum Verrucomicrobiota; class Verrucomicrobiia; order Limisphaerales; family UBA8199; genus JAPLUA01. The sequence goes on from CAZVFC010000038.1 coordinate 52,507, forward strand.
CGTGCCCCAGAGGTCACCGTCGAGCGGATCGCCATTACCCAGGTTGGGCTGGCGTCCGGTAAGCGCGATGTTCTGGTCGTCATTGAAGCACGCGGGGAAACTCTGGTTGCTGCGGTAACGAACGAGGCTGGTGCGCGATGGCCGGTCGGTGAGGACAGGCGACACCCACTGGCCGATATCCGGATAGGGGTTGTTCCGATCTTCGGTGCTCCAGTCGGACGGACTGTGGTCCCGCTGATCCCAGAACAGATGCACTCCCCACGCGGTGGCGTTGAGGTCGTTGTAGCAGGCGATGACGGTATCGGCGCTCCATGCGGGGGTTTGGGGGTCGCTGTAGAACTCGGAACGACCCCGGTAGAAACGCATGAACGGCACGTCGCGTTGCGTGGTCGAGAGACGCGTGGCAAAGTCCCAGTAGTCGTTCATGCGCAAAACGCCGCCCGCAGGTGACGGCTCGATTGACCGGAGATTTTGCGCGGACGTGCCGATCAGTCGCGCAGCCTGTCCGGTATTCTCGGCGAACCCGACGGGCGGCACGTAGCAGGTAGCCGCGGCAATGCGCTCGGGGAACCGCCGCGCGAGCATCGAGGAGCCCGCACCGCCCATGCTGCTGCCCATGAGCGACACGCGGGTGGTGTCAATGCGATAGGGCGAGCGCTGTTCGAGCCAGTCCTGAATCCACATCACGCGCCGCTGCGTGTAGGGCACAACCGGTTGTGCGGCGGCGGTCAGGTTTACCACCGCATATGGATTCATGGTGGGCGACCAGCCGAGCCAGAAACTGGGAAGCGTGGCGTCCACCGCGCCGGTCGCATTGACCATGAACACGCGGTCGTCATGCGCGATCACGACGCCTTCGTTGAGCACATTGCCGCAGTTGGCCGTGACACCGGACTCCGGCGCCCAGATGCTCCACTGGCCCGAAGAGCCGCCGCCGTGGAAGCAGAGCACCGCCGGATAACTGCCGCTGACGGGCAGTCCGCCTTTCGGCTCATATACCGCGAAGACATGCGGCGCGCCGTTTTTCGCGGCATTCGCCATGATTGGAAAATCCGGCCGCGCTTCGTTGGCATCATCCCGGCCATCGGCCCACAGGGCATACACGGTAAAGGCATAACCTCTCGACGTGGCGCCGGTATGCTGCGCGTGGCAGCGCACCGGGTCGCCGGCCGGGTCGTAGCCGTAGCTGATGGGTGTGGCTGTGAGATTGAGCGGCGTGACCACGGTGCCGCTGTTCTTCACCATGGCGAAATATTCGCTGCCCGCGCCATGGGGCGTGAAGACGAACAAACCCTCATTGGCCGCAAGCTGGTAGTTGCCGCCCTGACCGTCGGGCACGCGCCAGGTAAGGCTGCTGTCGGCAATCTTGAGCCGCTCGCCCTCCCATTCCGGCTTGAACAGGCGACCCACGAGAGTCGCCTGCGCGATATTCGTGACCGGCGTGGCGGAACGATACACATCATACGTGAGCGGCAGGTTGCTGGAGACTTGCCAGACAACAAAGACTTGTCCGGCAGCCGCCCATGCACGCACGTTCTTCGGCGCATCCGGATCCGGAGCGAGGACGTTGATGGAGAACGTCTGTGTGGCGTTGGGCGTCACACCATTGGACGCGGTCATGGTGATGGGGCCAAAAGTCCCGGCGCTGACGGGCGTTCCGGTCAGCGTGTTGCCCGCCAACGCCAGCCACCCCGGGAGCCCCGTGGCGGTCAATGTCGCCGCGGGAGTGCCGGTCGCGGCGATAACGTAGCTGTACGGCACACCCACTGTGGCGATGGTGACTGGGGTGCTCGTGATGGTCGGTGGCGTGTTCGACGTAATCCCCACCGACACGGCGAGCCGTCGCCGCACCGGGTCTTTGGTGAATTGCAGTCCGGTCACGACCACCACGTCATCCGTGGCGGCGACGCCCGTGCCCGATTGCACGAGGCTGTTGTCGGAAACGTTGCGCCATTCCCAACTGAATGACGCACCCGTGGCCGGCTTGAAATGCTGCGGCTTGCGCACGCTGACGTCGGCGGTCGCATTGGTGCCGGGGTAATTGTCCACGGAGCTGGCGGACTGGCCGACGAGGAACATCGTGCAGGCCCATTGGTTGGAGGTGTCAGTGATCGTGGTGGTGTCCCAGTCGTAGTAACCGCTCCACGTTCCCCATGGCGCACCATTGGTGTGCGATCCATTGCCGATGTCCGGCTGCCGGCCCGGGAGCGTCCCGTTCTGGTCGTCATTGAAAATGCCGGGGTAGCTCTGGTTTGAGCGGAACTTCGCCTGGTAGGCTGCGTCGCCGCGTTCGGTGCGCACCGGCGCGACCCACTGGCCGATGTCGTTTCCGGGAATTTTGGGATCATCCGTGGCCCAGAACCAGGAACTGTGCTCGCGTTCATCCCAATACAGATGCACGCCCACGCCGAGATCGTTGAGCGCGCGATATTGACCGGGGATATCATCGTCGTCCCAACCCCACTTGGTCATCGTGTCATCCACTTCATTTCGTCCGCGGTAGAAACGGGTGAACGCTCGGTCGCGCAGCGGGGAGAGCGAGGCCGTGGGACTGCAAAAATCAACGACATGCAGCACCACACCGTTCCGGCCGGTTTCCGTGGTTGGAAGATTCTGTTCCGGGGTGCCAAACCATTTGTTTGCCGCGCCGTTGTTCGGGTGGCCCATCACCGGCACGAAAGCGCTGCCCGCGGAAAAACGCTCCGGCTTGTAACGACACAGCAGGTGCGTGCCGAAGCCCCCCATCGAATTGCCCATCACCGACACACGTTTCGTGTCGATGCGTCCCGCGTAAGCCGAACGGGTCTCGATCCAATCCTGTATCCAGATCAGCCGCAGCGTGGTGTATGGGACCACCACTGCGCTGTCCGGCGGCGCGGGAGGATTGATCGCCGGCATTCCCGACCACCAACCGAACCAATACGAGGGCGACTCTTCGGAAACCACGCCGTATGCGGCTTTATACACGCGGTCGTCGTGCGCAATGCAGATGCCGCCCACGGGCGTCGGGCCGACGTTGGCATACTTCGCGTAGACGGGGCGCCAGTTCCAGTACGTGCCCTGTTCGCCGCCGCCGTGAAGTTGTAGCGTTGCCGGAAACGGCGTCGCCGGGAGACCTTCGTTCGTCGCCGGCTCGTAGATGGCAAACATATGCGGCGCGCCGTTCTTGGCCGTGTTGGCGAGTACGGGGAAATCGGGCCGCGCGTCGTTCACGTCGTCACGTCCGTCCACCCACATCGAATACACCGTGTAAGGATACGACCCGCTGCCGCTCACAGAAAGTGTCCCCTGCAACTGCACATGGCACTGCACGGGGTCGTTCGTCGGATCGTAGCCCTGCGCCACCGCGTTCGTCGTAGTGGCACCCGCCGGCACGCTTGTGGTCCCATACGGCACCACCGCGAAGTATTCATTCGTCGCCGCGTGCGGCGTATAAACGAACAGGCCCTCGGTGGCAGTGAGCTGATACGTCGAGCCATTCGGCATCGGCACACGCCACGTCGCGTTCGAGTTCGCCAGCTTGAGCCGCGCCGCGTTGAACTCCCGGTTCAGCGGCGTCCCGCACAAGGTCGCCTGGGCCGTGGAAGCAAATGCGCTTGCCGAGCGATACACCGAATACGCATAATTGGGCGAAGCCCCCGCGTCCCACACCACCCACGTCTGCCCCTTCGCGTGCCAGGCGCGGACGTTGGTCTGCGCGTGCGCGGACGAAACCAAGGCGGTCAGCCCCAAAATCAGCAACGAGCACCAATCGAAGTGTTTCATGGGGTGCGGAAATTTTTGCTGTTGATCCCGTTGTTGCCGAACACCATCGCCTTCGGCGCGGCTCGCGTGTAAGCTGGCCATTCCGGCAGGCTTTGGCCTGTCGGCCGCCCGGTTCGCATAAACGCGGTCCAATAATCCATCATCGCCTCGCTGATCCGGCGCCCTTCGGACGAGTCCTCGACGGGCCGTGTGTCGTCCTCGCCGCCTCCGCCGCCGAATCCGGCGCTGCCACGGGCGCCACGCCGTGACTGCATGGCCCGGGCAGCGACTTGCTGGTTGCGAAAGCCGTATTGGCTGGCAGTGGACTGGCCAATGGTGCCGAAGGCGTAGGCGACGGATTCACCATGCATGGCCGCGTGGCGATTGGAGCGGGCTTCCGGCGGGACGAAGGTGAGTTGGAAGAGATACACCGGCTGACCGGCGCGGGCCATGTGCGCGGCGTTTTCCAACTGGAAGCCGAAGGCACCACCGGTCGCGATGTCGTCGCCAAGCTGCCGGGCGCCCGATTCACCATTGCCGGCCCCCATGAGCACGGGAATGCGGGCTTGTTTGCCCTCGGCAAAGGTGTCCGCAGGGACACGGGTGACGAGGCGGCCATCCACGATCGGTTTCACCGGCAGGTCGAGCTGGCGGAAAAGCGCGGTGCTGATGGCGATGTCATCGCTGCGCACGCTGCGGAGAGCGACGGCCTGGGTGCTCGCGTCGAGGCTGAAGTGGCCGGCGAGCCGCACACCAGCGGCTTCTGCCTGGGCGAGGGTCTGGATATTGCGGATGCCCCCGCTGCTGTGGATGATGGCCTTATGAAACAGACCTTGCGCTTCCGGAATGCCCATCAGGAACAGGCAGCTCGTGCCGCCGGCGGACGAGCCCGAGATGGTTACGTTGCCGGGATCGCCGCCAAATGCCCCGATGTTGCGTTGGACCCAACGCAACGCCTCCATCATGTCGAGCAAACAGTAGTTGCCGAGAGGATCGCCGGGCGCAGCTTCGGCAGTGAGCGTCGGATGGGCGAACAAGCCCAGCGGGCCGAGGCGATAGTTGATGGTGACCACCACCACGCCACGACGCGCGAGTTCAGTGCCGTCGTAGCGGGGCTGTGCCCCGGAACCTTGAATGAACGCGCCGCCGTGAATCCAGAACAGCACGGGCAGGCTTGCGTTTGCTTCCGCATTCGCCGGAGTCCACACATTTAAGAACAAGCAGTCCTCGCTTTGCTCACTGCGAGGGAAAAAGGTCTCACCCTGAAGCGCGGGGGTGCCGAACACCACCGCCTCACGCACGCCCTTCCAAGGCTGCGGCGGCTGCGGGGCTTTCCAGCGTAGATCACCGATGGGTGGCGCGGCGTAGGGGATGCCGCGAAAAACGCGCACGTCACCCTTTTGTTCGCCGACCAGCTGGCCGCTGGCGATGCGGACGGGACTGGTCCGGGTGGCGGAGGTGGAAGACGGCGCGGCGGGTGAGTTGGCAGGCTTGTCCCCGCCGCCAGGTGTGGGCTGCAGTGCGGGCGGGGGGCCGCCACGGCTGCCGCCAGAGCCGCCACGCCCGAACTGGCTGCGCAGATTACTGAAGCCCTCGAACTCCGTTCTGCTGAGCGAGCCGTTGCGATCGGTGTCAAGCCGGTCGAAGAGACGATCGGCGATCTCAGGCCGGCTGGCAAAGGCCGGGGAGTTTCCGATTTGCTGCTTGAATCGCTCGCGCGTGATCTCGCCGGTGTCGCCGGCGAGGGTTTCAAAAGTCGTGCTGCCGAGGCCCGCGCCGCCGCCCCTGCCGGGCCTTGCGGCGCCTTGGCGCGCGGTGCCTGGGGGAGTGCCGCCGCCCATGCCGCCGCGCTGTTGGCGTAGGCGCTCGATCATCGCTACGCGTGGATCGGCCGGTTGGGTCTTCGGGGTTCCAGTGCTGATGGAAGGCGGGGTATTTGTGGAGGCGGAAGCGGTGACTTTGGGTGATTCCACGGTTTTCACATCAGTCCGGGCAAATTGTTTCGTGAAAAAGGCAATGATCGTCTCGCGGGCCTTCAATTCCTCGGCCTCTTCCTCCTTTGATTTCTCCCCCCGGAGCGCCCGTGCCGCGCTGACCGTGCGTGCCCAGTAGAAGCCGTGCGGGCTTTTCTCCCCCGTGTAAACCGTCACGTCTTTCCCGGCGGCTTTCATGCGGTTGATCATCGGCTCGATCAGCACATGTGGCGCTTGATCGTCGCCCCGGCTGGTGATGAAGAGCGACGGGACAACGATCTTGTCGGCGTTCGCCTCGATGGAATGCTGGGCGATGAACTCTTTCGCCTGCTGCTCCGACATGCCGCGCCCAAGCTTGAGGCCCTGGAACAAGTGCCGGCCATTCTTAACGAGATCATCGCGTGCCTTGGCTGGCACGAGGGAGAGCGGCGGCTGATTCGGGTCGCCGGTCATGTAAACCACCGGGTCAGTCATCCACGGCGAGCCGGCCGCCACGCAAAGAAATTCCTGGCCCATCTTTTCCGCCGCGACCAGGGCCAGATGCCCCCCGTGGCTGCCGCCCACCACGCCGACGCGGGCCGGATCAATCTTCGGCAGCGTCTTGGCGAAGCGGATACCGGCAACGACATCGTCCTGCTCCATGCCGAACAGTGCCCCGTTGCCCGCACGATAGCTGATGGCCAGGATGGCCCACGGCTGTTCGTTGAAGGCCGCCACCGTCGGTGAAAGCTGGTTGGGCGCGGCCATCGTGCGAATGTAGCCGAGATCCCGATTGCCCTGGCCGCCATGAATTGTCACCAGCACCGGGAAAGGCCCGTCGCCCTTGGGCATCGAGAGCACGCACGGGATTTTGCGTCCATCGCTGGAGGCGTATTCCAGCTCGGTGACTTCGCGGTTGCCGATGGTTTCGGTCTTGCCCGAAGGCGTCATCGCCCCCGGCTTTGTTTGCATCTGACGGAGTTTCTCGCGGACGGACTGCCGTTCCTCGTCGTCAATTTTGCCGTCGCCGTTCTTGTCGAATTTCTTGAGCAGCGGATTGTTGGCAACGTTGCCTGATTTCTGCGACACCTGCGCGGGCGTGGCTAAGGCGAGCGCGAGGGAGACGAGGAAGTTAACAATTGTCTTCATGAATGGGGGTGTCGGTTGAAAACTCATGGCGGCAAAACCGTGCGCCCGCTGCCCGACCGCACGCGAACCAGCTTCAGGAATTCCGCGATAACCTGGCCGCGCTCGCCCCGGCGCGTCGCGCGGGCGTAGGCCATGCCGTCGGCGTCGAGGTGGCCTTCGAGCGTGTAGCTGGCATCGTTCTGCAAACCAGACTCAATGAGCGCGAACGTGACCGTGGCGACCGTGCGGGCTTGATAGGCCCGCTGCAATTCGATCCTCTGCACGACGTGCGTGCGAGAGTCCACTTCCAGCAGCACGGCACTGTATTTCCTGTTGGCCGTGCCCGGCTTCGGCTGGGCATGGATGAGGTACCGGTCCGCGGACACGGATTCCCGCCGCAACTCAAAGCCAGCCAGGATTTCCCGCAGCAGGGTTTCCATTTGCACGCTGCGCAAGTCGCAGGCGGTCTGGAGCTGCTCCGGCACCTCGTCCACGGCGAGCCGCGCGCCTACCTTCGGCGACAACGCGAACCACACACCGCCTGCCTCGTCGCGGCCCCACGCCACGGTCTTGCCGTCCGTTTGCATTTCATTCCAAAACCGGTTGCCGCGCGTCCACAGCCGCGATTGCTGGCGCGGCGGTGAATCGCCATCGCGCTCGCCTCGCACTTCCACTCGGTAACAGCGGTCGAGCAGCGTGGAATGGGCCTTCAACGCCTGTTGCAGAACCGTGGCGGCATTTGCCCCAGCTTGCGGAAGCAACAACAAGAGGACGGCAACCAGCACCACGACAAAACCCAGCACAGCCACCCACCGCAGCGTTAAGGGCCAATGCCAGACATGCACCGGCCCGCCCCGCCCCTCACGCGTTAACGCTTGCCTGACGCGCCGCACAAACTGTTCATCCTCCGCTGAGGGCCGCACCTGCGCCGCCACCGCCTCGACGAATGCCTCCGCCGAAGGCTCCGCCTCCTGTCGCAGCAACGCGTCGAGTTCGAGTTGCGCCCTCAGTTCCCCGACTCGCGCCGTGTCTTCGCGCAACGCCCCCGCCACGAGCGCATCATCGCCCGGCTCCGACTCGCTCTCGACCAACCGCGCCAGCGCCACGCGCCATTCCTCGGCGGGGGCGGATGGGTTGAAGTTCGCGTCGTTCATGATGGTTGGGCCCCCAATCGCCGCGTGATGCAGGTGTACAGCGCCGCTCGCAGACGGAACAGCGCTTGCCGCACATCGTTGGCCGTCCGCCCTTCCAGGCTGGCAATGACGGTCGGGGAAAGGTTCTCGAAATAGCGCTGCTGCACCAAGCGCCGCCCGCGTTCCGGCAGATCGGCAAGGCATGCCTTCAAAGCCGCCGCCCGCGCGTTGGCGTCGTCGGCGGACGCCGGCTCGCCAGGGTGCGCCGACTCCGCAAGCAGCTCCGCCACCTGCTCGCCGATTACCCGCTGACGGCGCTCCTCACGCCGCAGTTCCTTGCTTACGAGAAAGCGCGCGATGGTCCGCAACCACGCCCCAAAATTCGTCCCGCGCTCGAAGGTCTGGAGCTTTTGGAACGCCACAACAAACGCCTCCTGCGCCACGTCGTCCACCACCTCCGCCCGCATGCCGAGAGACCGGATGAACGCCCGCAGCCCCGCCTGCTCGCGCCGCACCTGCTCCATGAACCACTCATGGTCAGGCTGTTGCTGTGTAGAAACACCAGACATCTCACCAGACTATGCCGGGAAACTGCGCCGCGTTACGCGGGTTTGTGAAAAATCTTAAGCACGTCCCAGCGTCACCCTGCGGCATCCCTTGCGGCGGGCCCGTCAGCAAAGAAGGCGAGGCGGATCCCAATTCTCCGCCAGCCACCACCTTGCCCCGCAGACTGGTTGCGGAATCGGCCGCAGGCTGCTGGGCTGGGGAATGACTTGGAGCGTGGGAGACGATGACCAGTGGGATAGAAATCCTTCTCATTTCTCGTTCGTTCCTTGCCGGCGGCCACCGCTGTAGTAGGCCTGCGCCTCCTCGAGTGTCAGCACGCCGTCGTTGTTCTTGTCAATCTGCTTGAAGGCACCCGTCGGAAACTCTTCAGGCGTGAGTTTGCCGTCGCCATTCTCGTCGTATTGCTTGAAGCGTTCCTCGATCCCGCCTCGGCGGCGTGGAGGCGTGGTGGTGTCGTCGCCGATCGCGCGTTGTGTCCGGGCGTCCTGCCGACGCCATTGAGCGGGCATCATCTGTTTGTCCCACGCAGCGTAGGCGGCTTGGAGTTCCTTCAACTTCACCGGCTCTCTTGCGGCAAGATTGGTCTTTTCCCCGATGTCGTCCTTGAGGTTGAAAAGCTCCACTTCGTTGCCGCGCTCTTGCACGAGTTTCCAGTTGCCGACGCGCGCGGCGTGTTTCGCGCCGGCACGCCAGAAGAGCTGGTCGTGCGGACGACCGGCTTGTTTACCCGTCAGGAACGGGAGCAGGTTGACGCCGTCGAGCGGCTTGTTCTTCGGCACTTCAATGCCCGCGGCGGCGAGCGCCGTGGCGTGGCAGTCAAAACCCATGACCATCTCGCGATAGGTCTGTCCGGCCGGGATGACCCCCTTCCACTGGAAGACGAAAGGCTCGCGGATGCCGCCCTCGAAGAACTGCCCCTTGTAGCCGCGCAGCGGGTCGTTGCGCGAGGTGGTCTGCTGAGTGGGGCCGCCGTTGTCGCTGTAGAACATCACCAGCGTGTTTTCCTCCTGGCCGAGTTCGCGCACTTTCGCCAGCACGCGGCCCACTGCGTCGTCGAGGGCGGCGAGCATGCCGGCGTAGGTCTTGCGATTGCCGGTGAGCGACGGGAAACGCTCCGCATACGTGTTCTCGTCCAGTGGCGCGTGCACGGCGTTGAAGGCGAAGTAGAGAAAGAAGGGCTGGCCCTTGCTGCGCTCCAGGAAGCCCACCGCCTCGTCAGCAAACTCGTCGGTGAGATACTTCGTGGGTTTCACCGGCTGACCGTTGCGGATGATGGAGTCGTTGTCGAACTTGCCGGGCAGATAGGTGTGCGCGCCGCTCAGGAACCCGTAGTGGTAATCAAAGCCGCGCTCGTGCGGACGGAGTCCTTCTTTGAAACCGATATGCCACTTCCCCACCATGCCCGTGGCGTAGCCGGCGTCCTTGAGCTTCTCCGCCAGGGTGGGCACGGAACGCGGCAGGCCGAAATTCGGATCCGCATAACGCTCCGGCCCGGAGTTGGCCTCAAAGCCGAAGCGATGCTGATACATCCCGCTCATCAACCCGGCCCGTGACGGCGAACAGACGCAATGCGTCGCGTAGCCATCGGTGAACCGCACGCCGTTCTTGGCAAGGCTGTCGATATTCGGCGTTGGGATGTCTTTGCAGCCATTCACACCGATGTCCGCATAACCGAGGTCGTCGGCAAGGAAGATGATGATGTTGGGCGCGGCTGTGGCTAGGGTTTGGAAAGAAAGGTAGCCAAGTATGCTCAAAGCCAGGACCCCTGTCCTGAAGTGGTGCAGTTTTGTGCTCATTGCTTTGCGTGATAGACTGGTGGGGACACCGAAATGGACCCACTCACTGTAGCCGAATACGGGGCATAACCCGCTTGGGTTTTCCCACCAAAGTTCACCGTGATCGTGATCTCGCCGGTTTTGGGATGGAACGTCGTCCGTTGAACGAGCCTGTCTGCGCTCAGGCATGCGAAACGCGTCAACGGCGCGGTTGCCAGCTCACGGTGGAGCGGCCCCCAAAAGGCCAAATGCCGCAGAATGCGATCGCGCCGCTTCGGCCAGGTTTCCCGGTTGAGGTGACACATGGGCGGCACCATGTAAAGGATTTCCATCAACTCCCTGGTGTTCTCGACATCCTTGAGCTTCATGGAGTCGAAACTCCAGTGATGGGTGGCGATGAGTTCGTCCCCGAGCGCAGCCCGGTAAAGCGGAATGCGAACCGTTGGATCGAAATACGGCACCTTCAGCGAGGGTGGAATCGTAACGGCCTTGAACGATTGATCCGGTGTGTCGGGTGGCCAGTGGCGGCCCAGATAGTAGGGGCTCTGAAGGTCCCGGAAGGCGGGATCGAGATGGCCGATGTAGGGTGTGTGAACCCCGTGGCCAAAGTGAATCACGTCGGCGAACAGCACCGATCCACCCTCGCTGCCAACGACCATCTTGTGCTCGGTCTCCAGCCACGCCAGGCGCTGCCGCCGCAGTTTTGTATCCTCACTCTTTGTCGCCGGATGCTCGCGGCTGAAATCCTCGAAGCACTCGCCCGTGGCATCACAATCGATGAACCAGGCGGAATAAGGTGCTTGCTGGACAATGCGGCCGACACGCTCTTGCACATAGGGCCAGGCGGCTTGGGGTGAGAAGTGATATCCCCGTTTCTTGAATCCCCCGTGTCCCGAGCCATCGGCGTTGATGACCCGGCCGTGTTCATAGGCTGCAAGGTCGAACTGCGCTGTTTCCCAGGTGTCATTCGGGCCGGCGGCTGGCGAGTGGACGGAATGGTAGGAGTCATAGGGTCCCAGCAGATAGCCCAACTTCTCCGCGTGGGCGACGACATCCGGCCGGAATGATCGGCCATAGAGATCGCTCATCAGCAGGAGGGCTCGGTCAATGCCGGCCTCGTGAAGTGAATCCAGCAGCGAGTTGGACAGACCGTTACCCCAGGATGCTGGCGGATTGACGAAACTCCCGAATGCACCCGCCAGCGCCTGCTGATTGCGCTGAATCACTTCCGCGGCCGGCACATCGGGGCCTGGATTCAGGAGAGCATTTCCAGACAGTATCGTATCGATGGCGCCAGCCAGGCTGCCTGTCAGGTAGTCCATCGGCCACTCCGCCGCGGCCAGTTCTTGCAGAGCGCGGCGCTGGTCCTCTGGAAGTAGTCTTACCAGTTTGCCACCGAAGCTTTCGGGCGGGGCGCTGCGCAGCGCTTTCGCGAACGGCACCCATTTGTCCCTCGGAATGTCGTGCCGACTGAACAGTGCCGGTCCCCAAAGGTAGAAATGCGGCGCCCCCAACAGCCGGGTCACCTTGTCCAGATCTGCCATCTTTTTCTGGAGCGGACGCGGACGCGGGATGTCGCCAGTGTTGGTGGCACTGAGGCGCCATTCGCGAAAGGCTAGAGCGGCTGCCAGTGGATCGGCTCCCCGGCGCATCGCGACGATGCCGCACGGCGTGGCTTGGTGACGGCCTTTGGGGAAGGAATATCGGATGCCGATCCGGTCTTTCACGATGAATTCGGCGTAGTGCGGCCAGGGCACGATGACAACCAGCGTTTGATTGCTGTATCGCAGCCCCAGAACCGGCAGGTCCAAAAGAGACCATGCGGACCCATCCCTGAGCCAGTGCCTCAGGTCTGAACGCGAGGCATCCACGACGACTCCAGCCGAAATTGGCAGGACATACTCGCTGGCTCCCGCTGGCAGCCACCATGTAAACTCCCCTGACTCGCCGATTTTGGACCGAAACAAAGCGGGTTTGTCCGTGATATCCTCAAGGCGAAGCTCTCTCCCTTCGGGTTGGGCGGACTGATTAGTGGAGACGGTGCCACCCGTGCCGGCGGGGCCCTGGGCCACTGGAGCAGCCAAACCTTGCGCTACCATCCACCCCACGCCGTTGATTCCTCCGGGCAGCAGGCCCGAAAGCAAAACCGAGCAGATGAAGACGAGCCTTGAATTCATGGGGCGGATGTTATCGTCTTTGTGCGAGTAGAAAAACGCGGCTGCTCACACTTCCTGGCGTGATGGAGTTCATTTTGTCTGCGGTGCCCACTTCCCCGTTGTTGGGTTCAAATCGAGAAACTGGTCAGCACTGACGCCTGCAAACGCGACCGTTTTGCCGCTGGGAAGCGTGACCTTCAAGTCGGCGGTGGTTTCTTTGCCGAGGCCGAAGTGGGCTTCGAGCGCGCAACCGCTCTTGTAGAAGTGGTCGGGGTGAATCCAGCGGTATTGTTTCTTGCCGCCGGCAGATAGTTCGACTTTGGCGCCGATCAATTCGGCGTCTTTGAGGCCGCTGAAACGGAGGCGGAGCCAGTGGTTGCCGCGCGCGCCCTGAGCGCCGGTGTTCCAATAGACTTTGCTTTCGTAGCGGTCCATGCTGAGCACAATGCCGGTGTTGTCGGGGTCGGCGGCGAAGACGAGGTCGAGCAGGCCGTCGTTGTTGAGGTCGGCGGCCACGCCGCAAATGCCGTGAGAGTCGAGGCCGCTGAAGGTCGTCGGTTTCACCTCAAAGGTTCCGTCGCCGCGATTCATAAAGAGGATCGCCCGCACCGGTTCGCCTTGGCGCTCGCTGCGGTCTTGCACGACCAGGTCCACCCAGCCGTCGTTGTCGAAGTCGCCAAAGATGATGGCGGCAAAGTAAGGACGGTGCTCGCCGGGAGCGATGCGCGCCCCGGGCCGCGCCGGCCCGAGCGAGGCATCGAAGAACTTGAACCAATTGCGGTAAACCGAGTTCAGCGCCGACAACCCGGCGGCGTCGGTCGCCTCCTCGAACTTGAACCCCCCCTTGTTCCGCCAGAACCGGCCGCTGACGTATTCGGTGCGGGGCGCCCAGCCGGGGCTGGCCGGACCGATCGCGAGCACGTCGGGCAGGCCGTCGTTGTCCACGTCGGCGACCGAGAGGTAAGGCAGGCCGGGCGCTTTGCCGACTGGTTCGGTGCTCTGTTTGTCGGCGCTGAGTTTGAGGTGCGCTTCGCAGGCGAGGCCGTTGCCGGTGATTTTCTCGAACTGGAGCTGGCCGGTTTTTGCCAGGAGGTTTTTCCAGCAGAAGACGCCCTGCCGGTATTCGATGGGCGAATAGGGCGCCGTATAGTCGAGCACGTCCACATGATACGACTGGATCAGGTCGAGGTTCCCGTCGTTGTCGAGATCGCGCAGGTTGATGTCGGGGCCGGCTTTGTCCTTCGTGCTGTCGTGGTAGAAGCCACCGAAGTCCGGCACGAGATCGGTGCCGCCGATGTCCTCGAAGTGGCCATCGGTGAACTTCGCGCCGTTCGGCTTGAACACGTAGAGCCGGCTGTGCGGAAAGCCGCCCATCGCGTTCTTGATGTTGTCGCAGCCGACGGCGATGTCGAGCCAGCCGTCCTTGTTCACATCGGCAATGCTCGCCTGACGATTGTAGGCTTTCTCGTTCTGGATGCCCATCTTCGCCGAAACGTCGCGGAAGACATCCCACGCGCCGTCGCTGAGGTAGAGACCGTTGCCGAGTTTTTCGTCGCGCGGATTCGACTGGCCGCCGGACATCTGCGCGTGGCGCGAGACGAAGAGGTCGAGGAAACCGTCGCCGTTGAAGTCCGCCAACACCGGCACCTGGCCGCGTCCGAAACTCTCCGGCGACACCTTCGAATCGAGCAGCTTGACGGTGTGCGGGTGAAACTTGAAGCCGCCGTCATTGATGAACACGCGCAGTTTCTCGCCGCTACCCCAACGCCCGCCCGTGCCCGTCGGCGCGGAATAGGTCGCCACGATGTCGAGGAGGCCGTCCTTGTTCAAATCCACAATCGCCACGCCGTTCATGCCCTCCTGAATGTCAGTCACTCCCGGCACGCAGATGCTCTTGAACAGCGTGTCGCGTCCGGCCGCGTCGCGCGTCGCGTCGCAATCCGGCATCTTCTTCAACGGCGGCTCGCCGGGGCGTTGGGAAAGGATTTCCTCCGTGTGCGGCTTCGGCTTGATGTCGCCGTATTGTGCCCGGATGCGGTCCTGAAGACTCTGCCGCGACGGCGTGCCCGGCGACGCGGTCTTTGGCCGCGCTGCCGCAGCCTTGATCGCGTCGGCCGGCGCTTGTTCGATGTAGATGCGATTGCCGTCGGGATCAGTCACCAACAGCCGCTTCTCGCCTTCCACTTTCGCGCCGCGTTTCGTCAACCCTTTGCGCGCGGCGGCCAGGTCAGCGACGCGCAACGTCACGCTCCGCAACCCCGGCGCATCCGGCCCCGCGTCGGCTTCGCGCGGACGCTGTCCTTGCGGCGCGGAAAACTTCACGCGGCCCGCGCCGGTCGCGAACAGATACATCTTCATGCTGAACGGCGGCGGCAGGTTCCACGGATCGAACTCCTGCAAACCGAGCACCGCGCCGTAAAACTTCCGCGCCGTCGCGTCGTCGCTGACCGCCATGCCCCACGTGAACGTCTCTGCCGACGCGCTGCGCGGCACGCCCATGATTTCAACGACATTGCCGTCGGGATCGCGCGTCATGCTCACGTTGCCGCCCTTCATCGGCGCCGGGTAACCGGCTTTTACGAGCCGCTCGCTGATGGCGGCTGGGTCGTTGAACCAGAGCGAGAACCACCGGAAGCCGTTCTGCGAAAGCATCTGCTTCATTGGATTGCCCGTGGCCGGCGTGGGCTTCTCGCCCGGAACTTTGCGCAGCCGCAGATAACTGCCGGCCCACTCCAGCAACGCACCCGGCTTGACTTCGCGCATTCCGATGCCGTCGCGGTAGAACTTCGCGCACGCCTCGACATCCCGCACACAAAGCTCGAACACCGCGTCCACCGCCGTGAGTTCACCGACAGCCAACGGTGCCGCTGGTTGTTCCGGTGCCGCCGGTCGCGCCGTCCGCCGCGAAGCGAAATACGCCTGCACTTCTTCGATAGTCAGAAAACCGTCTTTGTTCTTGTCCGCCGCGTCAAAGAAGGGCAGCGACCCCCCCTCCTCCCGGCTAACCTTCCCGTCGCCGTTGCGGTCAAGCTGCTTGAACCGCTCGGCGAGCCCGCCGCCGCGTGCGGGCTGCGTTTCCTGCGCCGAAAGAGTCAGGCAGGCAATCATGGTTGAGAGGGTGATGAGTGTGATGATGGTTTTCATGGTTTCTCCTTCAGGGTTGCTTTGTAAATCCACGCGGTGTCACGGTGCGGGCCTTGGGCGGCGTCGAAGCCGCCGAAGTAGAGGACGCGGCCTTTGTCTTCCGGGAACGGCGAGACACAGACGGTGCGGGCGCTGCGCAGGCCGCCGACGGCGGTCGGCACGATTGCGGGATCGAAGATTTGGCCAGTGCCGTAACGGCCATCGGCGTGGCGCACCAGATACCACGCGCACTTGGCCCGCGCGTCATTGCCCATCAGTCCCGGCATGATGCCGCCGGCGATCAACAGCACGCGTTCGCCGGTGTCGGGATGAACAGCGGGCGTCATCTCGTTGTAGGCGAACAGCGTGGTGAACCGCTGGCCGTCCTGCGCGCCGACGAGTCCGCCGAAATGCTTGCGCATGTCGAACTCGACGCGGCGCTCGTAGTTTCGCTGCGGGTTGATGATCTCGATGACGCCGTCCACTTCGCGGCTGCAAAGAATCAATTCCTTGCCGGGGCGTTCGGGATCAGGAATGGCGGTGATGGCGCGAATCCACGCGACCCCGCGGCTCGCGAGGCGGTGACCCCATTCGCCAATCCACTCCCAGCGCGGTTGCGGACCATCCACGCGGCGGAACAGGCCGCCGTTCTTCGGTTGGTCGGGCGTGATGTCCACGGCGAGGTAAACGTCGCCGTTGACGCGACCGACGGACATGATCCGACCCAACCGGCCGGTGAGTTCCGGTTCCGGATTCCAGCGGATGAAGCCGGGCGCGGCAGGATCGTAGCCGCCACTGAACACCTTGCCGTTGGTGATGGTGGCGATGAGGCGGTCCGCGCCGGTCACCCGGTCGCGATGCACATGCAGCATCCGCACCTCGCCGAGATCGCGTGCGGCGCGCGGAGCGATGATGCTTTTGACCCACTTCCCGGCGGTATCGTCGCAGACGAAAACGGCGCTCTCACTCCGCGACTCGAAGATGCTGCCGCCCGCAATCAGCAGGCTCACGGGTCGCGCGAGTGCCTTGCCCGCGGCATCCGTGGCGAAGGTGAGCGAGGCGAGCACAGCCACGCGGACACACGGCGGCGCAGGACGATGAAACTGCACATCCACTTCCCACGGCGCAGCGGCGGACGTTTTCACCAGCACGCCGGGGCCGGGGTTCGGCGCGGTCTGATCGTGATTCCACAGGCTCACGGCGGCATACAACCGTCCGCCGTGCGCCACGATGTAGTTGCACTCCGTTCCCGTCATCAGCTTGCCGTTGCGGTCTGTGGTGCCGGGAATCCAGTCGCGCGTGAATTGCAGGTCGGTGAACGCCTTGCTGTCCGAGAGCGGCACCGGCCCGTCGCTGTCCTTGTGATACGCGAGGGCCTTCGCCACCTCGTCGCGGAGGCCCCCTTTGCTGCGTGATGCGCCGATGGCCGCCGCCGCCTTGGTTTCCTCCAGGCTGACCACGCCATCGTGGTTGCGGTCGAGCGTGTCGAACCACGACGCATTGCCCGATTCCTCGCGCGTAATCTTCCCGTCGCCGTTCTTGTCGAACTGCTTGAAACGCTGCTCAGCAGACGCCGACGTTTCCTGCGCCGAGAGGGAGAGGCAGGCAAGAATGACTGACAGGCAGATGATGGATGTTCTCATGGTTTGCTCTTCAATGTTCCTTTGTAAATCCACGCGTAGTTGCCCCACGCCTTGCCGGTTTGGTCGAAGCCGCCGAAATACCAAGCGCGGTTCTTCTCCTCCAAAAAAGGCGAAGGCACGATGCTGCGACAGCCGCGCAAGCCAAAGCGCGCATCGGCAAGCGGGTGCGCAGGATCGAAGATCCGCCCGTGGGTGTAGGTCGCGCCGGGGTTTCGCACGAGATACCAGGAACTGTTCCCCAGTTCGGCGCCCTCACCGCTGGGATGGGTGATCCACAGTCCGATCAGGTGGTGCGGCGTGCCAGAGACCGGTTCAGCAGCGGCGGTCATGTCGTTGTAAGCAACGATCACTGGCTCCCGTGGTTTTCCGCCCCACAGCTTGGTGAAATAGTCACGCACGTCGAGTTCGCGCTCGGGCCGGAAGTCGTTCTGGGGATCGAAACGCAGGACCTTGTGATAGTCCTCCGCGACGCCGAGGAGAACTTCGTGATCCGCACCAGAAGCCTTGATTGTGGTCAGTCCGCGAAGGCCGCAGGCGAATGTGGCACGTTGAGGAATCGGATTCGGCAACGGCCAGGCACCAACACGCTTCCAGGATGCCTGGTGGCCGTCAACCCGTTCAAAGAGCCCGCCATTGTCCGGGTCTTTATCGTCAATCGGCACCGTGACGTAGATGTGGCCGTTGGCCTCGGCGGCGCTGATGAAACGATGCCTTCTGTCGGTCAACTCGGGTGTTTTTCCCCAGACAATCAGACCTTCGACCGCTGGATCATACGCACCGCGAAACAATTCACCCTGAGACGCTCCTGCAAATACGTAGTGGATGCCGGTGACACGGTCCACGTGGTCGAACAACAGCCGCACCTCGGTGTTCTTGGGGCCACCAGCCACGGCTTGTTCCTTGGTGGAAAGGGCGTGCCGGGTCCAGTGGCCGGTGGCATCCTCGCGCGACCAGACGCCGACGCTTCGCACAGTCCCGCTGCTACCGCTCCTTCGATCACGCATTATCCAGTCACCCACCAGCAGCACGGGGGTCGGTCCGGCCAGTCGCTTGCCGCGACGGTCGGTCGTGAAGGCAACTGATTTCATGAACCCGGCGCGGATGAATTCGGGGCCGAGATTAAAATCCAATGCCCACGGTGCGGTGGCGGATTTTTTGACGAGAATCTTGGGCCCAAGTGCCTCACGGTCGTCGCGCTGCCCGCGCTCCGGCATGTAGCTCATCGCGACCCATAACTTACCGGCGTGCTGCACGATGGCGTTGAGTTCCGTGCCGGAGAGAACGTTGCCGCGCGTGTCTTCAGTGCCGGGCATGAAGTCGCGCTTGAACTGCAAATCCGTGAGGGCACCGGCCGGCGCCTTGGCGAATGTTTCAAGGGCTTTTCCCGGCGGGGTGTCCTTTGCGCCAAACTCCCCGCGATACACCCAGGCCGTGCCGAGCGAGCCTTTGAAGTAGGAGCCGTTGAAACCGGCGGCGTAGAGCACGTGGGCTTCGCCGGGAAAAGGCGACGGTTTGAAGTCGCGGGCGAGGAACAGTCGGGCGGTGCTGGCGATGCGGTGGAGAGTGTAGCGCGCGTTTTGATCGCGCAGGAGGAACCAGGCATCGTCTTTGAGCCGGAAGGAGTCGGGATCGCGATTGGAGAGTTTCTTGCCAGCGACGGGATAGACGACTTGGAAACCAATGGGCCACACGGGCGCGGCGTCGGGCGTGGGACGGAACGGAGTGAGACGGTTAAAGGCGGCTTCGGCGAAGACGACAGGCTCGCCGAGTTGTTCGCTGAGCCACGGGATCAGGTCGAGTTCGCTGGAGTGTTCGTGTTTCCCGTCCGCGCTGGCGGGTGCTTTCATTCGCCAAACGTTGAACTGAGTCGAGAAAATGAGCATCTGGTCCTCTGGCCAACCCGTGACGGCTTTCGGATTGGACACGGCGGTGAGGCCGCGAACCTCGGCGCCACCCTCGTCGCCCACGCGCGGGAACTGCAGCACATTCAGCCAGCGCGGTTGGGGACCGTCCACGCGGCGATAGACGGCGTTCACATCGGAAGCGAAGAACACGCCGTTGACCGTCGCCATGCCGAACCACTTGCCGGCATCGCGCTGGCCTCGCGCGGTGATTTCCGGCTCGCTGCGCCACCGGATGCGGCCCGGCGCGGTGGGATCGTAAACGCCCGCGTAGATGCCGAGTGGCGAGGGATTGGCGGCGACGAAAATCAGATCCGCACCGGTGACGCTGTCGCGGTGCAGCCAGAGTTCGCGCACATTTGAGCCGGCGACTTTCGGCGTGGGGAGGGCCACGGTTTGCCACCGGCCGGTGGCGTCGTCGCGCACGCGCATTTGCAGCGGGCCGGGCTCGCGCATGCCACGCGCGAGGCTCATGGTGAAAGCCACAAGCACCTCCTGCGGGCCGCTGGCGATTGGTTTGCCATGCTCGTCGTTCACGAAGCGGGCGGAAAACATTTGCCCGATGCGCGAGGTGCCGGGGCCGAAGTCCGCCTCAAGTTTCCACGACGCGTCCGCGCTGGCCTTCGAGTAGATGTAGGAACTCTGGCCCGAGTAGCCGTCGCGCTCGAATGAGGTCGCCGTGCCGCAGAACAACATGCCGCGATGCGTGACAAGCTGCATGGCGTTCACCGGCAACGGGCCCTGCTTGGTCTTCCCCGCGTCGAAGGTCAGCGAGGGCTGCCAGCGGAATCCGTCATCCGGTTTCGCCGCAACCGCGGATTTCTTCGGCGCGAGGTTGGAGTCGTGGAACTGCCCCGTTGCCGGCGTCACTGCGGACGACCTTCCCCCCTCAAAGAATGCGAACACTGCTTCGGTCACCTTATCGCCGGGCTGTGCGAACTCCCTCGCGATCTGAGCGTGCGTTTTCTCCGGCGCAGCGATGACCGTGGCACGCGCACCGGCGCGGTGCAGCGCCTCCGCGAACCGCTCGGCCTCCTTCTTTCTGGATTCGGCGTTGTCACCGGACATGCCAGCGCTATAGCAAATCGCCACCGGCGGAAGCCCCGTGCCCGGTTGCGCCTGCAGGGCCGGGGAGGCAGCGCGCCACACGGATGGATCCTGTCCGAAGACCTCCACGGAGCGTTGCTTCCCGACGGGAGTCTGCGCGTAGTTCACCACGTCATACATCAGTGTGTCGAGGGCCAGCACCCCACTGAGCGCGTCGAGCTTGAGACCGTGCTTCGCCAGATAGCGCGCGTCCGTGCCCGCGAGTGCCGCAAGATGAGCGCCCGCCGAGTGTCCGCCGAGAAAGATGCGTTTCGCGTCACCACCGAACTCGGCCGCGTGCTGGCGCAACCAAGCCACTGCCGCCGCCACGTCCTCAGTGTTCGCCGGGAATTGCGCGTCTGGAAGCAGGCGATAGTTTGCAGCCGCGAACACATACCCGCGTGCCACCATGGGCGCCGCCATGACCTCCGCCTGCGCCTTGTCGCCCTGTTTCCAAGAGCCGCCATGCACGAACACAAAAACCGGCCGGGCCTTTGCGGCTGGCGTTGTGTAAACATCGAGCGTCTGAAACTTCGCGTCCACACCCGGTGTCTTCGCGTAACGAATATCCAGCTTCCGGACCAATTCAGTGTCCGCTGCGGCCGGCGATGTGGTTCTTCGTTGCGCAGGTTGCTCTCGCGTCGTGCGCCGCGCAGCGAAATACGCCTGCGCTTCCTCGGTGGTCAGAAAACCGTCTTTGTTTTTGTCCGCCGCGTCAAAGAACTGCAGCGAAGCGCCCTCCTCCCGGCTGACTTTGCCGTCGCCGTTGCGGTCAAGCTGTTTGAACCGCTCCGCGAGGCCGCCGCCGCGCGCGGGTTGGGTTTCCTGCGCCGCGAGGCTCATGTAGGTGAGAATGGCCGACAGGCAGATGATCTTGTGAATTGTCTTCATGGCGTGGCTACACGATAGAAGCGGCGCGGGCCGGCGCTGTTGGTGGTGTAAATGGTGGTGGTGGCAGAGGCAGTGGCTGTCGTGACGTCGGCCCATACGGCGAGGTCGTCGCTCTGTTGCACTCGGTAGGTGAGGCCGGTGACGCTCTGCCAGGAGAGTGTCACGCTGCCTGAGCTGTTCGTGAACTGCGTAACCCGCAGGCTTTGCGCCGGGTTGAGCGGGTCGGTGCCCGATGCAAGTTCGGCGGCGTTTGGCTGGCCGTCGCCATCGGTGTCTTCGTTGGGTTCGCTCGTCGCGTGAATTTTACCCCACACGATCTCGGCCTGGCCGGGCGCAGTGTCCTTCGTCGGGCTCACTGCGACATCATGACCAAAAGGCGCGATGGTCGAATAAAAGCCTGCAAAGAACGCATTCCCCTGGGCATCGCTTGCGCACGCATAGCCCACGTCGTCGCCCGCGCCTCCCATCGTGCCTGCGAGCCAGTGTGGCGAGCCGTCGGGAAAAAGGCGTGCCACCATCAAGTCGCGCGCGCCTCCGCTCGTCTGCGTGTGCGGCCCAAAAGTCATGCTCCCCGCAAAACTCCCGCACATCACGAAGCCACCGTCCGGCATCCCGCTGATCTCTGCGCCTTCATCGTCACTGCTGCCGCCGAGACGCCGCAGCCATTGCGGCGTGTCGTTCCAGTCGAACCTAGCCACATAAACATCGCGACCTCCGAGGCTGCTGAGCGTTCCCGCGCCAAAGATCGGCGTGTTGACTCCATTGAAACTGCCACTCGTCGCGTATCCCGACGGAGTGGTTGCAACACCGCGGCCATAGTCCTCGCCGACTCCTCCCGCTTGCTTGACCCATCGCCACCCGCCCGCACTGCTCATGCGTCCGAGCCACGCATCAGTATCGCCAACCGAGGCAATCGTCGTGGCACCAAACGTGGCGCTGCTGCTGAACTGTCCCGTCGCGATCACATCGCCCGAGCCATCCTGTGCAAGCGCGAGCCCGCGGGCCGCGCTGCTCGTTCCCGGAATCGCCCTCATCCATTGCAGAACACTCGCCGAGTTGTAGCGCGCGATGAACGCCCACAGTTCCCCCGCGCCGGTGCTCACCGTTTGCGATCCAAATACCGCCGTGCCCGAGAAGCCGCCGCACACGATGAACCCGCCGCTTCCATCCGCGATGCACTCGCTGGTAATCACGGAACCGCTGGTCGCCGCGCCCGTCGCGCCCGCCCACACCACATTCCCCGAGGTGC
The DNA here is from genome assembly GCA_964625855.1 of uncultured Verrucomicrobiota bacterium. Classification (GTDB taxonomy): domain Bacteria; phylum Verrucomicrobiota; class Verrucomicrobiia; order Limisphaerales; family UBA8199; genus JAPLUA01. Next base: position 74,855 of record CAZVFC010000038.1, read on the forward strand.
CGAGTTCCGCGGTGAAGGTGCTCGTTGTCCCCGCCGACGTGCTCAACGCGAACGCACCGATGCTGAAGCTTCCCTGGAATGTTCCGCACACGAAGATGCGCCCAGCGGCATCCACGGTCACGTCATAGGCGAAATCGCTGCCCGTGCCGCCGTATCGACGCGCCCAGAGAAGGGTTCCGTCCGGCGCGCACTTCGTGACGAAGATGTCCTCCGCGCCCGCGCTGGCCGTGAGCGCAGCCGTGTTCATCGGGCCGGTGAAAGTCACCGTGCCTTGCAGCGAGCCGACCGCGTAAACATTGCCCGCCGCATCGCAATCGATTGCCCGCGCGATTTCATTGCCCGCTGCCGTGCCTCCGCTGCACACCCATCGCGCCGGACGCCCGCCTTTCGGCGAACCCGATCCTGCTCCGGTAACGAGATGCGCTTTCAGATCGCTCGTGTCCAACCCGTCGAAAAACGCCCCCGAGCGCGCGTTCGCGCTGAGCAGCGAACTGACCGGCGTGCCCACGACATTCGTCGCGAGCAGGCGTGCGGAGGCCGTTGCATCGCCTTTCAACCAGCGGTCGAACCATGCGAGTGTGTAGTGATGCGATTGGTCGCGCTTCGCTTCCGTGCTGCTGCCGCTCCACCAGAAGTGGTTTGCGTTTTCGAACACCAACTCCATGCACGGCATGCCATATTCGCGCCACCATTTCCACGCTGTGAGCTTGCACTCGGAATCCGTGAAGCCATTCAGCGAAGCCTGCCCCATCGCCGGCACGCGCGGTGTCCGCCAAGGCTGCGGACGATTGCTGCCCAGCGGCGATCCTCCGTCGCCCTTCTCGCTAACCGCAAGATTGTCCCACGCCACCACGCACTTCACCCGCACATCTTCGTCCTGCACCTTCATCAGCGAACGCCCACCCAGCGACCACCCGCAGATTCCAACCCTCGCGTTATCGACCTCGACAAAGAACGGATTGGCCGCCGACGCCAGAAAATCAATACCGCTCTGGCAAGCCACCGCATACTCGTTCTCGGTCGAAGCTTCGGGCAATGTGAGGCACACCACGTAGCCATCGCGCGCCAGTCGCTGCGCGGCCCACTCCACGCTTGAGAGCGGCGCGCCACCACCTGGCAGCATCGAGATGACCGGATACGGCCCTGCCGCAGGTGCCGCGTCGGGCGCATAGACATTCGCCGTGAGATTCGGGCCGCCACCGTGTTGCGGAATGGCTAGGCCGAGGTTCGTGCGAATGTCGGCCAACGCTGCGTTGACGCCAAACGCCAAGAGAAGAAGCGATGCGAGATTCATGCGGCAGAGGGAAATCCAACGGGCGCGGACTTTCGATGTTTGATTCCGTTTCATAGTGGTAACTGGGAAATCGGCTTCGTTCATTTCGTCTGCCAGCGGTCGTTGGCTTCCAACACGGTGCGCGGGCCGGCGCCGTCCAGCCACGCAAGGGCGGCCGCATCACCTTTCAAATACGCGTCCCAGAAGGCCGTGCTCAGGGCGAGGATGGCGCGGTGATGGTTCGGGTTGCGCGGGCCGGAATCGCCCGGCAGGGCGCGGTCGGTGAATGCGGAGTGCTGGGCGTCGCTCAACACAAGTTCATATTTGGAACCAGACGGCAGCGCGGGAAAGACCGACAACCGCTGTTCCACGCTGGAGGCCCCGATCGTGGCGCCGCCCAGACGGGCGACGTCTTTGGTGCCGGTCATCAACAGCCACGGAATGCTCACCTTCCCGAAGGCCTGGTCGGGCGATCCCGTGGCCGGCTCGCTGGGGCTGAAAGCGATGGCGGCCTTGATGCGGGCGTCGGTAAAGGGTTGGCCGCCACCCGGCGCCGCTTGTCCGCTCACCGCCTGGGTGGTGACGGCCCCAAAGGAGTGGCCGCTCATACCGACGCGTTGGAGGTCCAGACGGCCGGCGAGCGGATGGTTCGAGGCACCCTGCCAGCGCGCGAGTTGGTCGAGCACGGCGGGAATGTCTTTGACGCGGAGCAGGAAGTTAGGCCCGGAGGCCGCGTCGCGCATGGCACGGTTGCGCTCAAGCAACGGCTGGTTCTTCCACACGCCATCGTCGCTTCCGGGGTGCTGGAGGAAGACGGCGACATAGCCGCGGGCGGCCCAATGGCGGCCCAGATACGCGGAGGCCTGCCGGTTGCCGCCGAGGCCGTGGCTGAACAGGACGACCGGTGCGGCGTTCGTTTCGGCGGGCAGATAAACCAGAATCGGTATGTCGCGGTGGCGATTGGTGTCCGTGACGGTCAATTCGAGCGGCGCGGGTGGCTGTTCCGAAGGCAGAGCCAAGGGATCATACGCCTTGCTTGGTGTCTTTGGCACGGTGGCTGGGAGCCGCTCCTGCGCTGAAAAGGACAAGCAGGCGAAGAGGGCTGACAGGCTGAATATCGTGATCGTCGTTTTCATGGTTTCACTTCCGGCTATCTCTTATTCCACAGCGCCTTCGCCTCGTCTTCAGTCACGAAGCCGTCCTTGTTGACATCAAGGCGGTCGAACAACGCGCCGGGGAGTTCGTCACGGCTGAGCTTTCCGTCGCCGTTCTGATCGCGTTGCTGGAAGGCGCGGTTTCTGCCGCCCATGCCCGTGCCGCCCATTCCACCGCGACGGCTCGCGATGCCGGCGGCTTCGTTCACCAAATTGCGGAAGGCAGCATACGTCGGCGCACGATAGTGTTGTGTCTGGACCATGAAGAGGGCGAAGAGCTTGTTCTCTCGGTCAATCCAGAACTGCGTGCCGTTCGCGCCGCCCCACGAATAGCCGCCTTCGCCGTCCACCGCGCCGCCCAGTCCGTATTTCTGGCCAAGCTCGGGCTTGAGATGGTTTTGGAACATGAGGTCCACGGTTTCCGGTTTGAGGATGCGCACGCCATCGAGTTCTCCGCGGTTGAGAATCATGCGACAGAACCGCTCGTAGTCGGTCGTCGTGCTGCACAACCCGTGACCGCCCAGGAAGAGGCTCGGCTTCTCGGTGACCTTCGCTGCCTCCCGGCCCGGCTTGAGCACTCCCGGCTTGGGCTGGGTGTAGATTTGGCAGAGGCGACTGGCCTTCGCCGGCGGCACCCAGAAGTCCGTGTCCACCATCTTCAGCTGACCAAGGACATTCTCCTTGAGCACCACATCGAGTGGCTTGCCGGTCACGGCTTCGAGGTAGCGCCCGAGGACGTCAATCGAGTGACCGTATTGATAGCCGGTGCCAGGATGGAACTTGAGCGGTTGCCGGGCCAGGGTTTCAGAGAACTCCCTCAAGCTGGTGCGCTGGCCGCGACTTGCGGAGAACGCCAGGGCTGCCGCGCCGCCTTCATCGGCGGCGCCAGAACTGATACTGCCGTAATAGAGTCCGCTGGAGTGGCTCATCAACATGCGCGGTGTGATCGCGGACTTGGCGGGCACGAGCTTGCCGCCTTCGAGCACCTTCGGCTCCGCCCACTCCGGGCAGTGTTTGGAAATCGGTTCGTCGAGACTGAACTTGCCCTCGTCGTAAAGCGTGAGCGCGGCGACAGCGATGACCGGCTTGGTCATGCTCATCAGGCGGAAGATGCCGTCCTTGGGCATGGGTTTGCCCGCTTCGATGTCCTGCCAGCCGAAGGTCTCGAAGTAACCACGCACGCCATTCTTGTGAACCAACGCGACGATGCCGGCCACGTTGGAGGCGGCGATGTGCCGCTGCATTTCGATATCGAGCCGCGCCAGCAGATCGGGCTTCAATCCAGCCTTCGCGGCTTCCTCGGGGTGGGGGCGTGGCTTAAAGTTCTCCGCCGGCGGCAATGGCGTGCCTGCGGAAACCCCGGTGTCTTTCCATCTCGCGGCTTGACCCATGCCTTGCCCGTCGTCCACAGGCGCGCCTCCGCTTCGCACTGAGGCAGCCTCTTCCCTGGTGACAACGCCGTCGCCGTTCTTGTCGAGCATCTTGAATAGCTCCGGCCGCGGCACTTCATCCGCCGTGAGCTTACCGTCGGCGTTCTTGTCCCAAGTGGCGAAGACACGCTCGGGTGACCATTGCAGAGCCTGAGCAGTAGGTGGCGTGGTTTGCGCGAGCAGGGAGCAGGTTGAGACGAGGCAGATGAAGAAGGCAGTTTTCATGGTTTGTTCCTTGGCAAGTTGTTCTCAGGAATCTTGGCTCGATAAATCCAAGCCGTGTTGTGGCTGGGACCGGCACCGCCGTCGTAACCGCAGAAATAGAAGACGCGGCCCTGTTCGCCGGGGAACGGCGACGGTTCGATGTCGCGGCAGCCGGTGAGCTTCGCGCCGGCGGGAACGGGATGTGCGGCGTCGTAGATGTAGCCCCAGTCGTAGCGCCCATCGCGGTGGCGAATGAGATAGCAGGAGCCGTTGTCCGGCGGATTCGGCGAGTCGGGACGTTCCACCCACGCGCCGCAGAGCCAGACGGTTTTGTCGCTTTTCGGATCGGTCACGGGCAGAAACCGGTTGTAGGCGGCGATGGCACCGCGCCGACGTGCCGAGGGCGTGTTCCAGGCCTGATTGAAAAACTCCTTGATGTCGAGTTCCTGCTCGGCGGCGATAACGGCTTTGGTCGGATCGAAGCGCGCGATGATGCCGGGATACTCGAAGTTGGCAATCAACACCTGATGCTTGCCGCCTTGGGGATCGGGCACGGTGGTGAGGCCGCGCAGGAACCGCGACTGAAGCACGTCTTTGTCAATCGCCCAGCGATGCACCATTTCCCACGATGGCTTGAGCCCATCCACACGGCGATACAGCCCGCCATCCACCGGTTGCCCGTCCTCGCCGGTCGTGATGCGCGAGGCCATGTAGAGATCCCCGTTACACTCGGCGAAGCAGAGCACGCGGCTGTAGTCGTAAATCCGTCGACCCTTGCCGGGTAGCGCCTCAGCAGTGCGTTCCGGTTGCGCCTCCCAGCGGATGCCGCCCGGCGCGGTGGAATCGTAGCTGCCGCGGTGAATCCCGCCGCGATTCAACCCGGCGAAGAGATGATGCACGCCGGTCACCTTGTCCACGTGCGAACCGAAAGAGCGCACACCGAGATTGCCGCCGGTGATTTCACTGCGCTGCCATTGGCCGGTGGCGTCGCTGCGGATGAACACGGCGCTCGCACCGCCCGCACGCGTCAGCTCGGATGGACTGGCGATGAGCAGGCGCGCGGGTTTCGGCAGCGGTTTGCCGTGAAGGTCGGTCGTGAACGCAAACGAAATCAGTCCCTCGACCCGCATGAAGTTTGGCTCGAAACCGTGGTCCACCTGCCAGGGTGCGTCGGGCGCGTCCTTGCGGAGAACCTGCGCGCCCGGCTTCGGGTCGCTGCCGGGACGGTCCTGGCCGTAGCCGATGGCGGCGAACAGTTTGCCATCGTGCCCCGCGAGCCACATGGCCTCCGTGCCGCCCATGAACTGCCCGTTTGCGTCGCGCGTGCCGGGAAAATAATCCTGCGTGAAGACCAACCGCGCGAGCGGCATGGCGACCGATTCGTTTCGCAACGAGTTGTTTATCGATGTGGGTGTTGCTGTGGTGGAGTCGGCGAGCGCGACAATCGGCTGCGTGCGCTGGTAGTAGGCCGTGAGTTCCTCGGCCGTCACGACGCCGTCCTGGTTGGCGTCGAGCCGGTCGAACAGCGGGCGAGATTGCTCCGGCATCTCGCCGCGTTCGATCTTGCCGTCGCCGTTCTTGTCGAACTGCTTCATCAGGATACGCGTGCGGTAGGCTTCCAACGTGCTCGCGGCTTCGGCGGCGGACTTGCCCTCGGCCTGCAACACGCGTTCCCTGCCGAGACTGGCGACGGTTTTCCCGCTGCGCACGCTCTCGATGAACTCCAGCACCGCCTTGGAAACCGGGTCATCCGTCGCGCCGAACTCGGTCATGAGCGATTGATGCTCGCGGAACGACGAGGCGTCCACGACCTCCGCGCGCGTCCCTTGCTGGCGCAGGGCTTCCGCAAAGCCCGCCATGCCGCGTCGCTTGTTCTCGATCGCCGGTCCGTAAGCGATGACGATCTGAAACGGCCGCAGGCCTTTGCTGCTGGCAACATGGGCACTGGGCGAGGCGTCGGCCCAAGCCGCAGGATCGTTCCCAAAGGCCGACCGGTAGGGACTTTCGGAACGGCGGTCGTTCGCGGCCACCGCGTTGAGGTCCATCGCGCCCGAATCGAGCGGGATCACGGCGCGGAGGATGGAGAGCGGCTTGCCCGCGTCACCAAGACGTTTTGCGTCTGTGCCCAATAGCGCCGCCAAGTGCGCGCCGGCCGAGTGGCCAGTCAGGAAGATTTGCGCCGGGTCGCCGCCATACTCCGCGATGTGATCATGCACCCAGGCCACCGCTGCCGCCACGTCCTGAATGTGAGCGGGATGTGTGGCCTTTGGCGCGAGGCGGTAATTCACGCTCACGAAGAGGTAGCTCGCACCGCAGAAAAACTCAGAAAGCCGTCCGACGGTGCGCTTGTCACCGGCCATCCAATGACCGCCGTGGAGGTAAATCACCACGGGGCAGGCTTTGGCATCCGGCGGAGCATAAATGTCCAGCGACTGCAGGTTGGCCTCGACGCCCGGCGTGGTCGCGTAGCGGACATCCAGAAAGCGCCGGGATTCCGCGGGTGAAACCAGCGCCCCGGCCAAGCAGGCGAGGAGCACAGCAAGGAGCCTCACAGCGATGCTACTGCTGTTTACGTTGCTGCCAGCGGTCGCGGGCCTTCTCCATCATCTGCCCGCGGGCCTTTTCCCATTTCGCGTATTGCTCGGGGGTGAGCACTTTCTTGATCTCAGGCGACAACTCCTCGCGCAGGGCTTTCATTTGTTCCATCTTCTCCTGCGGCGTGAGGTCACTGTTCTGACGCAAGTCCCGCAACTTCTCCATCTGCGGTTTCAAGATCGCCTGAAGCTTCGCTTTCTGGTCATCGGTTATGTTCCATTCTTTTTTCGCGCTCTCCACACGCTCTCGCGCTTGCGTCTGGCGCTGCTGCATTTGCTCCCGTTGCCCGGGGGTGAGGATTTCCTTCAGCTTCGGCTCATTCTCGGTGCGGAGGGCTTTGAACTTCTCCATCTTCTGTTCGCGGGTGAGGTTCTGGTCCTGCCAGATTTCGCGCAGCTTCTCGCGTTGCGGTGCGTAGAGTTCTTTCAACTTCGCCTTCTGCGCGTCGGTGAGGTTGAGGTTCTTGGCGGCGTCCTGCATCCGCTCGCGCCATTGGGCCGCGCGCGCGCCGCCGAACCGGCCCGCCTGCTGGGTGGCGGCCAGGGCCGCGTTTTGCCAACACAACGCGCCGGCCACTGCGGCCAACGCCACTACCAACTGTCTGTTCATTTTCATAAGACTCGAATCGTTCGTTTCGTTCCGGCGGCTGTTTTGTTCGTTCGAAGCCCCGCCGTTTAGCTTCACCTTAAACGACGACAACGGGTTCCGATTCGTTACCGAGTCCTGCAGACTTTCGAGAAAAGAATTGTGTAACGGGTTTTGGGTGCCGTTCGTAAGATAACCGGGTGCATGGCGAAGAAGCCAAAGCTCCCGAAGTTGCTCCGGACTTGACGGCGGACCTAGCCGCTTGGCAGCGCCACGGTGACGAGCAGGCAGCCCGACGGCTGATGGCCGCGCTTTATCCGAGCGTGATGTCCATCATCCGGGGGCGGCTTCCCCGGCGCGTGGCCGAGGAAGATCTGGCGCAGGAAGTTTTTGTGCGGTTCTTTGAGAAGCTGGGCAGTTACGACGGACGGGCGCCGCTGGCGCACTGGCTGTCGCGCATCGCGGTGAATGTCTGCATTGACGCATTGCGCGCCGAAACGCGGCGTCCGGAGTTGCGTTGGGCGGATTTGAGTGAAGCCGAGGCCGAGGCGTTGAGCGCGACAGTGGCGGGCACGACGACCGAGTCGCCGGAGGCCGCCGCGGCGAGTGACCTGACGACAAAGTTGCTGGACGCGCTGGATGCGAAGGACCGGCTGATCGTCCAGATGATGGACCTGGAAGGCCGCACGGTCCGCGAGGTGCAGGAACTGACCGGCTGGGGCGAATCGGCCATCAAGATTCGGGCCTTTCGCGCCCGGCGCAAACTGCGCAAGACGATTTTGGCACTGGAGAAAAAGCGATGAAAGCGAATGACCCTTGGAAGAAGCTGAGCGACGCCACCAGGCGGCGTTCTCGAACCCCCGAGCCCCCGACCGAAATGCCTTGGGGGTTCGATAATGCCGTGCTGGCCAGGCTGCGCGACAGGCGCTCGTCACCCGCCGAACTGTGGTTGCGTTTGGCCTGGCGCATGGTGCCCGCAGGGGCCGCCGTGTTCCTGGTCTGCTGGATTGCTGTTCGACCCTCCCCGGCGATCGGGGTGACGTCTGACAGCAACGAGTTAGCGGAGTTGTTGATTCAAGAGGTGTTTCCGCAATGAATATGACCACCTTCAAGATCCTTGTCAGCCTGGTGGCTCTCTTTGGTTTGGGAGCTGGCAGCGGCTATGTCGTTGCTAAACGCACCAGCCCACCAGCTTCCGCCCCGGTAGAACAGGCTATCGCCCCAACGCCCAGCCTTCGCACGAACCAGCCAAACCGTTTCTTTACGCGCTGGTCTGACGCGCGAATTACCGAATACCGCGAACTGCTCCATCTCAATACTGATCAGGAATCCGCCATGCGCGGTCACTTCGATGCCCTCGCGGCGGACTATGACACGCTACGCGCCGATGTCCGCAGAAAGATGACAGAATCCATCACGCGCGCGAATGCAGCCATTGCTCGCGAACTTACCCCCGAACAGCGTCGCGTCTTTTGGCAGCACTTGAGGGAGAAGGCCAAGAGGGTGGAAGATTGAGACATGGGTTCTTAACACCTCTCCATTCCATCAATAATGTCCAGCGTGCCTCGCGCCTCAATTGTATGGCTCGGTCGCGCCGTCAAGGTAGAACGCCCCCTTCTCCCCTGCGTCTCCACCGTTGACTGCGCTCGCTTCGCCGGGCAGGAACGGCGCTTAGGAAGGCACGCTGGGAGTGTGCATGTCTGGTCCAAAGTCGAGAAAGTCGAGAAACGGACTTGCCACCTGATTGATTTAGGCGCTATTGTTCAAGCGTGGCTTTAACTACGCGCCCTAATTTAATCAAGAGCCTGCAAACGGCCTTCCCGCGTGGAACGCCGTTCGATCATCACGAGCTGGCGACGCTGGGGGTGTCATCGGCGCTGGCGCATCATTATTTGAAGTCGGGATGGCTGGTGCGGTTGGCACGCGGCGTTTTCATGTTCCCGAACGACACCTTGCGCCCGGAGGATTGTCTGAAATTCCTGTCGCGTCGAGTGCCGGGCTTTCACGTCGGCGGCAAAACGGCCCTGGCGTGGCGTGGCATCCGCCACAATCTGCCCGCGCGCGAACCGCTCTCATTGTGGGGCGAAGGCAAAACCAGACTTCCAGACTGGTTTCAGGAGCGATTCCCCTGCCGATACACCGCGCGGAATCCGTTTTCTAAACTGCCGAAGGACTCCGGTTTGCAGCCGCTGCCGGAGACGCCGGATGGAGTGCTCGTGTCCGTGCCGGAAAGGGCGTTGCTGGAGATGTTGAGCGAAGTGGGCGTTCACCAGGGCATCGAGGAAGCGCGCAACATCATGGAGGGCGCAAGAGCGCTGCGACCAGAGGTGTTGGCGACACTGCTCAAGAACTGTCGGCGCGTCAAAGTCGCGCGGCTTTGTGTGCGCTGGGCCGAGGAATTGAATTTGCCCTGGGCCGCCGCGGCAAAAAGGGCGGCGGGAAACCGGCTGGGGCAGAGTCGCTGGACCGCCCGGTTCAAGGACGGAACAACCCTCGTCCTCAAGTCGTAATGGACAAAGCCTACATTGAAACCGTACGGCTGCTTCTCGAAGCCGCTCCCGTCATCTTCGAATCACCCTCTTTTGCCATCAAGGGAGGGACAGCCATCAATCTGTTCGTTCAAGACATGCCTCGGCTGTCCGTGGATATTGACGTGGTCTACACCGACTACCAGACACCCCGCGCCAAGGCTTTGGCGTCCATCTCGGAGGCACTGGAAACGGCTCAGGGCCACCTGACCAAGATGGGGCTGGAAGCCGAGGTTTCAGCCACGAAAGAAGGCGACGAGAGCAAGCTGTTTGTCCGGCGCGGTCGCAACCTGGTGAAAATCGAAGTCAACCACGTCTTTCGCGGCACGGTTCTGCCGGTCGAGCGGCTCAGTCTGCGTCCTCAAGCCCGCCGGTTATTCACCACCGAATGGGTCGCACCGGTGCTGGCGCCTGCGGAGCTTTACGGGAGCAAACTGGTTGCCGCTCTGGACCGCCAGCACCCGCGCGATCTCTTTGACCTGCAAGGGATGTTTGAGCAGGGCGGACTGACGCCTGACATTGTGGAATGTTTCGTCTGCTATCTGGCTGGGCACAACCGTCCGGTGCATGAAGTTCTGTTCTCTCGTGACCACGACCTCACAGCCGCTTTCGAGAACGAATTGGTGGGCATGACGCGGCGGACTATTGCGATGGAACAACTGGGTGCCGTTCGCTGTAGATTAAGGACCGAACTCCCCTCCGCACTGACCGCAAATCATAGTAACTTCTTGCTGGGATTGGTGACAGGCAAACCAGATTGGAGTCTGATGCAGTGCCCGCATCTTGCGCAGCTTCCTGCGATCCGATGGAAGCTGCAAAACCTGGCCAGACTCAAGAAGGCCAACCCGCGCAAGTTTGCTCATCAAACGGTGGAACTACGTGTGCGATTTGGCTTGTGAATGCTCGCTCCTCAACTTCAACCCGAAACGGGCAAGCCCCGTCGGAGAGGGGCTGTCGGAGTCGGCAAGGCAACGGGGCAATGCCATTGGGGGATATGATTACGACGCTGCCCCCTTCAGTGGATTCTTCAGTAGCGGAGTAGTGAACGAGTAGAATCGGGTTCGCTCGGGGTAGTGGCAGAGTAGCCTTGACTGTCAGCGGTTTGGTGCGAAAATTTGCTCGGAAAACAGAGCATAAACCGCTCGATTCCGACCCTCGCCTCCATCTCCATTACCCTTTATCTTCCGGGGTTTTCCCAAAACTGAGTTCCCTCCAGGGCCTCTTAAAGCCCAAACGTGCACCAAAACGTGCACCAAAACGTGCACCAAAATGCTGCCGCCTGCTGCATCCCAGAAAATTCCGTAATCATCCTCATTAATCCAAAGCAATACTGTTTCCCGCCAAAAGCCTCCTCTGCGATTTTGAAAAAGGTGACGAAAGACCGATTCAGACTTGTCCGGCTGGGCAACCGCGGCGGCATGTTCTATTGCAAAGACATGCAGACCAGGTCGCGCACGAGCCTGGACACGAAAGATCGCAAGGAGGCAGAGAAGCTGGTCTTTCACAAAAATGAAGCCGCGGCCCATCCTCACATCAACCGCCGCATCGGCATGGCCTACCTGGCAGGCTCCGACCCCGAGCTTTGCAAACGGACCTGGAAGACGGTAATGGAGGACATTATCAAGGATAAGCAAGGCCCCACGCTTCATCGCTACCACAGCGCTCTCAAGGACAAGGCCTACGAGTTGATCAAGAGCAAGTTGCTGGTTGAAACCTTCCCGGATGATTTCAAGGCCGTGCTGCGGGCCGGAACCATCAGCACCAACGTCTACTTGAGGCGTTTTCAAAACCACGCCCTCGACATGGGCTGGCTGCCAGCCCCCGTTCTGCCCAAAAAGAAGTTCGACAAGATCAAGCACAAGGAGGCGCGGGCCATCACCTGGGAGGAGCACTGCAGGATCATTGAGCGTGAACGCAACCCGGAGCGAACGGATTTCTATGAACTTTGCTGGCATTTCGGCGGATCTCAGACCGATATCGCCAGCCTGCATGCAGAGGACATTGATTATGAGGACCGGTCGTTCGTCTACTCGCGGCGGAAAACAGGCCACCTCGGCGGCACGAAGATTGGTCCGAAAGCGTGGGAGGTGATTCTGAGACGCCCGCGAACCGGTCCGCTGTTCACTTACTTGATCACGGTTCGGGAAGCGGACCGCGCGACTGAGTTTAAGCAGCGCTGCAATGGCTTGGGAACCCGCCGCGACCGCATCAAAATGATCGGGAATGCGGTGTGTCTCCGCCACGCCCTACAAGATGTACACGCAGGCCCATGAGGACGAAGACCACTACAAGGAGTTCATCCGTACCCTGAGATTCCTCTACGACTGCCATTGCGTCGGCCCGGAGCCCGCCGATTGCACCTGCCCGCCGGTAAAACGCCTTCGGGAGAACCTCAACCGATTCAAAACCAGCTTGTCCGAGGGCAAGTGGTACAACGGCGCCGATCAAACCCTTCTGAACCTCAAGGCGCAAATTGAAACCCACCTCAAAAAGGTCATGTGTCGCACCGAGAGGAATTGGTATCTGGAGGGCCACAAGAAGGGAGTCGACGAGCTTGGCGCCAGGCCCCAGGGCGTCAACCCTTCAACGGGCGAAATGACACACTACGTCCGCCTCCGCCAGTTCCTCCTTCAACAGAAAATTGATGACTGGAACATCATGGACTTCTGGAAATCGGCTCCTTCCCCGCTGTCGTTCATGGACGCCCACTACGCTCTGGTCAAGCGCCTCCGGGATCGCCGCGTGCCCGTGCCTCCGCCCCTCCTCCAGTCCGGCGGAGCCCTCTCCGCTGCCGGCACGGAACACCTCAAAGTAAGAACACTGACCCAAAAGGTGCTCGGCTCCGACCATTCGAAGCTCAAGTTCCTTTGGGTGAAGCCGTCCTATACCTACTACAACGACGAGTTTTATAACAAAGAGGACCCGGCCAAATTCCTCGTCTTCTCGCACTGGAAGTTCGTGCCCAAAGCCATCTCCGTCCTTTTGAGTCATGAAGCGGAAAACCGGCTCGTCACCCGCCGCCGCGGGCGCGACACAATACCACTCGCATTCCGCCCCGAAATCGCCTTCTCGCCCTTCGATGTCTGCTACGCTTCACCCGCGCTCGCCGACTGCGTGAACCCGGCCGATTTTGCTTTCGAACGCGCCGGCAAATGGAGCGCCGAGGACCTCTACCGCCAGGCTGAACAGGCCGTCCGGAAGATGCTGGCAAAGTACGGCATCGACGACCGAGGCAAAACCCGCAGCGTTCCGCTCTGGCGCATTATCGCCCGCCTCGAAGCACAATCTCCTCAAGCGAATACGATCTACAAGGGCCTCTGGGCGGCAAACGTCGAGGCCCGCGAGGGGGTCTCGGAACAATACCGCTCCTACCAGGACCAGTACACGGAATGGATGGAAAACCCGGGCGAGGGAATAAGAATCTCCCCGGTCTGGCTACACCGCCTCACCCTGATCGCCCTTTACTCGCCCGCCGTCTGCCTCTTACGTTCCATGCGCTCGGTCTTTGGTCATATTCCGAACTGGGAGCAGAATAACTGGTCCGCCGTGCTCAAATTAGGCCTCAACCAGCTACGCAACTACTTCAACAAACAGGTCGTCCAATCGATCGTCCGGGCCAATTCTCCCCACGACAGATCCTACAGCGCCAAGGTGTTGCTTTACTGCCAGTCCGCCCACATCCAGGCGATGTGGGATGAATACGCTTACCTGGTGGGCATGGCCTTGCCCCGATCCAAACCCGACAAGCTCCCCAAAGCGTTCCTCCTCCAATGCGAACGCGTCCTCGGAATGGGCACCGGGTCCCCGTCTGTCAATGAGCTGACCCGCGGCGGAAGAATCCGCCAGCGCCCATCGCCCAGACCTGCACACTTTGCCGTCGCCTTCGGCGAAGACGTCGCCGCCGACACCAAGGAAGCAGCGGGACGCTCGCGCAAGACGGCCATGCGCGAGGCCTTCAACTCCCCGTTCTGGCCGTTCGTGCTCGCCACTACCTCCGTCGGCCAGGAAGGCTTGGACTTCCACCTCTACTGCCGCGACATCATGCATTGGAACCTCCCCTCCAATCCGGTGGATTTGGAGCAGCGCGAGGGCCGCATTAACCGCTTTGATTGCCTCAGCATCCGCCGCGCTATCGTGAGTGACCACCCGCTCTCGGCCCTGGCCGGCGCCGCACCCGACCAGAAGAACGTTTGGGCTCGCCTATTCGAAATCCTGCGGCTGTACCCGTCCGGCACCCAGCGCTTTAAACACGGACTCTATCCGCACTGGATCTACCAGCCCACCAAGGAGGACGGGCAAATGCTAAGGCGCCACCTCGCATTCTACTCCCGAAGCCGCGACGCGCGCAGGTACGCCGACCTCAAGGACGCTTTGCGCCTCTACCGCCTGGTGCTCGGCCAGCCGCGACAGCAAGACATCATCGAATCCCTGCTCAAAATGTTCCCCGAGGCCAATCCCTCGGACATCGGGAAAGCCTTGGTAAAATACACCATCAACTTGTCGCCCGTCCCGAAAGGACACGCTGCGCGCATGGCGGAACGGGAAGCTCGCGAATTGATCGGAGACCCTCGAAGACTGTCGCAAACCCTGGAAGAAGTCCGCCAACTCGCGGAACGAGAATCAACTGGCCAGCTCCAGCCAGTAACCAAGGAAATCCTCGACCTGGTGCAACTGGCTTCCGACGGAGCCGGTCCCTCGGGGGCAGCCCCGGCAAAACGCACGAAAGCGATTGCCGCGCTGCTGTATCTGCTAAACCCCTACGACGACCTGTACGACTTCCACGACGGCATCGGCTATCAGGACGACATTGCACGCCTCCGTCAGGTCCACGCCTCGCTGTTTGCCGCTGCAGACCCAGAACACGAGTCAGCCGGCCTCGCTAAGGATGTCCCCGGAAGCACGCTACCGGTAACAACGACGGAAGTGTCCACCCGCACGACATGAGCTACAGCCAGAAACTGCGCGATCCCAAATGGCTCTGCGCTTTGGATCTTCTCGAAAGACGCGATCGCTTCGGTTGGCTGGCCTGCATGCAGGTGAGCGAGGCCCTTCAGTGGAAATGCGGCTTCATCAGAAGGGTTCTCGTGAAGTGCAATTTCGCAATCTGCGATAGCGCCTGCTTCATCTCCAAGCATGCGGTGATCTGCGTCGAAACATCCTCTGGCTTCGCTGCGCAGCAACGCGCACCAAAACGTGCACCAACGGATTAAGAAGGATCAGACCTCCTGACCTCATGGAAGTTGACTGAGCCGAGATTCTGACATTTCTGAC
>CAZVFC010000039.1:0-85619 GCA_964625855.1 uncultured Verrucomicrobiota bacterium
GAACGCGGGTGCTGATCGAGGGGATACAGGTGCTGTGCACGCATCTGCGGCACGACCCGGATGGGAAGTGCCTGGACGTGTCGCACAACGTTGACCGGGGACAATACGCGCTGCGGATGATGGCCAGATTCAAGAACATCGGACGTCGGGAGGTGGGGCTGCATTCCGTAGTGTTGAGTGCCCGGGAGAGCCGGGGATACGTTGTTCTTGATCCGAGCGAGCCGGACTTGCGCGCCGGGGACATTCTAGAATTCGTGCTCGAGCGCACGCCGTGGGTGAGCGGGGAGATTCATGGAATCGCGCTGGCGCCGCGGCGGGATGCGACTTTGACCCCGCCCAGTTTCGGTCCGGCGATCGAGCGGGAGGTGGGGGGCTGGCCAAGTCTGGACTGCACGGTCCTGGACCTGGACCAGGGGAGGCTGCTGGTGGTGCCGACGAACACCGTTGCCATCAGCATGAACAACCCTCGTCCAATGCTCAATTGGATGGTCCAACAGGGGGCGGACCTGACGGTGCAGATGGGCGCGGGGGCGGGTTTGCACTTAGACGACGGAGTGCTGCTCCGACTGGAGGGTGATGTAACTTTCGAGAGCGTAGCGGCTTCGACGGTGCGGCGCCAACTGAGCAGCAGCGGCGGGGCGCAGGATATGAGTATTCCCCGCGAGGAGCTGAAGGCCCAGCCGGTGTTCGTCTATCGCACCCGGGAAGGCGGCATGGGCGTGCTCCAGGTGCTGGGACCGAGCCAGGACCCGCGCAGTCTCCGGATTCGCTTCAAGGCGGCGCTATCCGTGCAGTAATCGGGCGCTCGTTCTCCTGACCTCGCGCGCCGGTGACACAAGAATCCGCTAAGGAAGTTGGGGCAGCGGTGTCGTAATGGATGGAAGCCCGTTTTGCGTTGGGTGGTGACCGACATGGAACCCAGGAATGCGGGCCGCCATACGAAGCAATAGTAACAGAAACCAAACAGGAGAAATGACATGAAAGACATGACTATCGCAAAGGCAACCGCCGCCGGACTGCTGGCCATTGGACTGCTCGGCTACGCATTAGCCAAGGACGATGAGGGTGGAACCGCTTCCGGCTTCGGCAGCCAAACCACCGGCGCGCTCGCCGACTCCAAGTTGGCGGGCGCGATTGCCGGCACGACCTGGAACTGGGACGCGCCCAACGAGCGAATCACATTTGGCAAGGATGGATTGGTTCGCCACCCGGGATGGGAGGAGCGAGGGGTGGTAACCAGTTGGCAGGTAATTGATGAACACACCGTGCTGCTTACCATTGAAAAGGGCAGACGCATGGATCGGTATGCGATTCTGGTCTTCAACGCCGACTTCACCGAATACGCCGGCTACAATTTCCACGGCGCCGGGAAGATCACACCCTGCAAGCAAATCCGGAGTTAGCCACACCGGTAGTACCGCTGGGCAGGAACAACCCCCGTCCAATGCTGAACCGGATGGTCCAGGAGGGGGGCGGACCTGACGCTGACTGATCGAGCAGCATTGAACGCGGGTGAGGCGGATTTCGCGGATAGCGCAGGGCGTATCTTGATGCGACCACCACCTTTAGCAATCGGGACATGGGCGGAGCGCGGCTGTCCTCAGCCGCAGCACGTGCGTAAGGGAGCGGCTCTCGGGACAACGGGGCAGGTCCGCATTGTCGGGGCTGCTGCGGCTGAGGACAGCCGCGCTCCGGTGGCGGTGTCGAGATGCGCTCGTGTATGGGATACGAGTGAAGCCTTGCGCTCGCACCCGCTTGCCATTATAGAGATCCGGTAACCCATGGTCATGCAAACTTGTGCCCGACGGATTCTCTTGCCCGGCGCGTCCGTCATGATGGTCTGCGCGTTGGCGATGGTGGGCGGTGCAGCCGGCGGGCAGGAGAACAAAGCCTCGATCTATCTGCCCCCTGCGCCTCGAGTGCCGCCGGGCACTCCCATTTCGTTGAGGCCGGGTCCGCACCTGTTGGTGGACGACTTCCTGGTCGAGAGCAGCTCGAACATTACCCGCAAGGTCAATGTGCCCATGCGCGATCCGGCGATCCCCAACCCGATTGTCACGGGCAAGGAAGATGGCTGCTTCCAACCTTACCTGAGCGTGGTCCGCGACCCGAAAAGCCGGCGCTTCCGGCTGTGGTACGGCATCCGCACGGAAGACTCGAACCAGGCCCGGTCGCATATCGGATACCTGGAATCGGAGGACGGCATCCGCTGGCTTCGGCCCCATCGGGTTTTGGCGGACCCGTCCACGATCCAGTTCGGTGTCAGTGTGATTGACGAAGGCCCTGCGTTCCCGAACCCCGCGGAGCGGTTCAAGTACGCCTGGTGGTACGGGGGCGGCCTGAGGATCGCCACGTCGCCCGACGGCCTCACCTGGACACCGCTTTCAACCGATGTGCTTCTGGCCCACAACCATGACATCAACGGCATCTATTGGGACCCTCTGCGGAACCGGTACGCGGCGACGGTGTCCTTTTACATCACGGGGCCGACCTGGTCAGGCACACGCCGCATCACCAAGCACAGCGCCAGCCGCGACCTGCGGCAGTGGGCAGAGCCATGGGTTGTTCTGGCTCCAGACGACAAGCTCGACCAGGGCGAAACGCAGTTTTACGCCATGGACGGGTACCTGGCGCGGGGCGATTTGATCGTTGGCATGGTGAAGGTGCTGCGCGATGACTTGAAGGCCGACCAACCGCCCGATCCGCCGGACGCCTATGGCATCGGCTACACGACGCTGGCCTGGACCCGCGACGGGGAACACTGGACCCGCGACCGGGAGCCGTTCTTCGACCGCCACCCGCAAAGGGGTGCGTGGGACCATGCCCATGCGTGGATTGATGAGCAGGTTCTGGTCGGTGATGAAGTGTATCTCTATTACGCCGGTTACAAACGCGGGCATAAGGTGAACCGGTTCGAGGAGCGCCAGATTGGCTTGGTGAAGATGAAACGCGACCGCTATGTGGCCCGAGCCGCGGGCGCGGCCGGCGGCAGCTTCAGGACGCCCTTGGTGATCCTGGAAGCCGCAACAATGACCCTGAACCTGGAAGCCGCCGGAGGCGAGGCCAGGGTCGAGATACTCGATGAGGACGGCCGTCCCTTGCGCGGCTTCACGCGGAAAGACTGCCATCCGGTTTCAGGGAGTGCGGTTGCGGCACCGGTGCGATGGGAGAAACCATTAAGCGCGCTGGCAGGCAAGCCGGTGCGGCTGGAGTTCTTTTTGAAGAGCGCGCAGTTGTTCGCGTTTGATCTCGCCAGCCCCGGGCGGTAGGGAGGCACCCTGCTTTCGGTCTGGCGTGGCGACTTTTCCAGGCCTAGGCTACCGCGTCATGAATGCGTCGGGATTCCAGCGTTGCTCTTGTTGAGAAACAGACCGCCATGTTTGTATCTCCTAACCAGACCCGCCGTTGCTTCCTTCGCCAGGCAGCCTTCTCCGCAGTGGCGGCACTCACGGCGGCCGGGACAAAGCTGACCGGAGCAGAGGCTGTTGGCCGCCCCGCCCCTGCGCCCGCCGGAAAGCCGGACGTCGGCCTGGAGTTCATTAACCACAGCTTCGAGAACGGTTCACCGCTCTGGTATGGGATCGAGGACGACGGCACGGTGGCCATACACCTCAATTACGATCACGAGCGTTCCTCGCCGAACCGAGCGGCTGGGCACATCCACCTCCAGTTGCAGGCCCGGCCCGGCGCGAAGTTCATCCTGGAGTTCAGGAACCTGGAGAACATCTACAACGGGCGGCCCGGGTCGGTTGCTCGCGAACTCAAAGCGGTGGTGGTTTCGACCGATGGGAAGCAGTGGCAGTCGGTCGCGACGGAAGTAACCGCGGACGGGCGCGTGCGCTTGCCGGTGGAAATGCCCGGCCCCAGCCTTTTCCTGGCTCGGCTCGAGCCCTACGGCATCCCGGACCTGGAGCGGCTGCTGGCCTTCGCGCGGAGACACTCCCGCACGCGGATTGAGACGATTGGCCAGACGGTCGAAGGCCGCCCGCTGGAAATCCTGCGCCTCGGCTACTCCCGAGCGCCGCACCGCATTTTTGTCCGCGCCCGGGCGCATCCGTGGGAATCGGGCGGGAACTGGGTGGTCGAGGGGCTCGTCCGCCGGCTGCTCGAGAGCGATGCCGAGGCGAAGAAGTACTTGCAGCGCTACTGCCTTTACGTGATGCCGATGGCCAACAAAGACGGGGTCTTCGGTGGCCGGACGCGCTTCAATGTGAATGGCAAGGACCTGAACCGCGACTGGGAAAGACCGGCCGATCCCCGATGGGCACCCGAGAATCATGCACTGGAACAGTGGCTCGAACGTAGTATCCGGTCGGGCCGGCGTCCCGACTTCGCGCTCGAGCTGCACAACGACGGATATGGCAAACTCCACCTTAACCCCACGTCGTTGAGCGAGAGCAAGACTTACGGGGAACGCTTGAGCTTGTTTGAGGACCTGTTGCGCCAGCACACGTGGTTCTCAGAAGGAAACACGAAGAGCCGCTCCGCCGACAGCACGCTGCCCGGCGGCTGGTATCATCGCTACGGCGTGCTGGGCGCGGTGCTGGAGCTTAATTGCCACTGGATCGCCGGTTTGGGCGAGCGCCCTTTGGGACGGCATTGGGAGCAGTTCGGCGCCGGACTGGGCCGCGTGTTTTACGATTACTTCTCGCAATGACGCCCGCCGGGAAGGAACACACGCTGCCCTGCCGATCGGTCTTTGTCACCACGCATTGGTCGGTGGTGTTGACGGCGGGACGCAGCGAAACGCCGCGCGCCCGGGCCGCACTGGAAACACTGTGCCGGGCGTATTGGCCACCCCTCTACGCATACGTCCGGCGGCGCGGCCATTCGGTGGAGGAGGCGCAGGATCTGACGCAGGAATTCTTCGCGCGGCTGCTGGAGCATAACCGGGTGAGCACGGCCGATCCTGAGAAGGGGCGGTTCCGCTCCTTCCTACTGACGAGCATGGACCACTTTCTTTCGGATGAATGGGACAAGGCCCGCGCAAAGAAGCGAGGCGGGGGCAAGGTGACGTTCCTCGATCTGGGGGATGCGGAGACGAAGCTGGGGGAGCAGTTGGCCGAGACGCTCACGCCGGAGAAGGTTTATGAGCGGCGCTGGGCGCTTACGTTGCTCGAGCAAGTGTATCAGCGTCTCGGGCAGGAATATGAACAGCAGGGCAAGGCGGCCTTGTTCGAGGCGCTGCGGGGTTCGTTGGCCGGCGCCGGCGGCAGCGCCCCTTACGCGGAGCTGGCCGAACGGCTCGGCATGACTGAGGGGGCAGTCAAAGTGGCCGTGCATCGCCTGCGCCACCGTTACCGCGAGTTGCTGCGCGAGATCATCGCCGAGACAGTGTCCGGCCCGGAAGAGGTGGAGGATGAATTACGCTATCTATTGCGGACGCTGGCCGGAGCGTAACGGACGAAGGCCGGATTCACTGGTCCCATCCCCTCACCGGCACGAGCGCCAAGCCCAATGAGCCGAAGCCTTCGCACAAGAATTACAGGAGACTTACGAGAACCTGACACGTCCGCAGGCGGAGCGTGTTGGAATCGGCGTATGAAGAAACGACAGCCGGTTCGGGCCATGACTTCGCTCGCAGTTCTGGTGTTGACTGGGGGCGTATGCGGCGCGGAAAGGGCGGGTGCGGCGACCGTTGCGACAGACAAACCGGCGCCCGGAACGCAGTATGTTGATCCCGTGCGGGGCAACGATCAGAATGCCGGCGACAAGGCGCGTCCTCTCCGGACCATTTCAGCGGCCATTGCGCGCCTGCCCGAGCTGCTGAGGCAGACGGCGACCATCCATTTATTGGGGGGTATCTATTCCTCGACCGGAGGACAGGATATGGCCGACGACAGCCTGGAACTCATGCGGCGGATGCGTCCGGGCGTGATGGTGCGCCTGGTGGGTCAGCGCGACGAGCGCGGGACACTGCCTGCGCTGGCGTGGGAGGGTGGCGCGGCAGTCGTGCAGGTCATCGAAGGCAATTGGTCCATCGAGAACATGCAGATCGGATCGGGCACGCTCCGCCAGCGCCGTGGGGTCGCCGTTCAAGGACCGGGCCATCTCACGCTCAAAGATGTGACCCTCCGTACCCGGAGTCTGTCCGACGCCGGGATTTATGCCCATCGCGGCGGCAAAGTCTCGCTGCGCGGTGCGATCCAGCTCAACGAACATCTGCACCAGCAGGCCGGGGCCGAGACGTTTGCCGGCATCATCGCCTTGGACCACGGGCTGGTTCAATTCGCCGAGCGCAAAGGGGCCTCGCTGGACATCGGCAACGGCAGCCTGTCGGCCAGCTACTACGGCGTCATCGAGCTGGGTTGTGAGTCGGCCCGGGTGACCAGTTGGGGAGAGCAGAGCAATCCGTTGGCAATCAACAACGGAGGCCGAATTGATCTGCACAGCACGCCTACCCGGCTCTGTGCAAAACAGCCACGCAACACCCCCATCGGCTTGGAACACGACGGGCACATCCTGGCCGAGGGGGCTCATATCCTCATCGAGGGAACCAACCACACCGCGATCGTGCTCCAGAAAGCAAGCACCCTGACGTGCAATGACATCGAGCTGCGCGGTGAATTTCCGCAGACAATCGCCGCCATGAGCGGCTCCATGTTCGTCGGCCGCTTCGTGGGCAAGGTGACGGGCGTGTCGGCGACCACCGGGGCCACCGTCAATCTGGAAGCAGACGAGGGGAACATCGTTGGACCGGTCACCGCCACCCGGGGTGGGCAGGTGTCCTTGCCCAACCGGACTGTATTCTCCAAATGACAACAGCGATGCCCTTTGACGGTCCCCGGTAACCTCCGGCGGGTAAATCCTTAGTACCAGGTGAACAGCAGAATATGAACGCCACCTGTCCAAACTGCGGGAAGCCGGTGCCGCCGAGCGCCTTGGAGGGGCTTTGCCCCGAGTGTATGCTCCGGGTCGGCGCGGCTGCCCACACTGAAGCACCTGACGAAACCGGCCCGCACAGGACCCGAGTTGTCCCGTCACCACCGCTCAACCCGGAGGAAATAGCCCAACGCTTTCCGCAGCTCGAAATCCTCGAATGCCTGGGCCGCGGAGGGATGGGGGTGGTGTACAAGGCTCGCCAGCCGAGGCTGGACCGGCTAGTGGCCCTGAAGATACTCGCGCCTGAAAAAGAGCAGCAGCCAGAGTTCGCCGAGCGCTTCGCGCGCGAAGCCAAGGCCCTAGCCCGACTCAACCACCCCAACATTGTCACCGTCCATGATTTCGGCGAGGCCGAGGGCCTTTACTACCTGCTGATGGAGTTCGTGGACGGTATGACGCTGCGGCAGTTGCTGCAGCGGCAGAAGCTGGCACCGGAGGAGGCGCTGAACATCGTGCCGAAGATTTGCGAGGCGCTGCAATTCGCGCACGAGCAAGGGGTCGTGCATCGTGACATCAAGCCGGAGAACGTACTGCTGGACAAACAGGGACGGGTGAAGATCGCGGACTTCGGGATCGCCAAATTGGTGGCGGGCGGGGACGGCTCGCCGAGGTGTGCGGGGGAGCCCGAGCGGACGGCTGGGCCAGGCGTCCCTACCAACTCACTCACGCAGGATCAGGTGGTGGGCACGCCGCACTATATGGCGCCGGAGCAGGTGGAGAAGCCGCAGTTGGTGGATCACCGGGCGGACATTTACTCGCTGGGCGTGGTGTTCTACGAGATGCTGACGGGGGAACTGCCGCTGGGGAAGTTCCAGCCGCCGTCGAAGAAGGTGCAGGTGGACGTGCGGCTGGACGAGGTGGTGCTGCATGCGCTGGAGAAGGAGCCGGACCGGCGCTACCAGCACGCCAGCGAGGTGAAGACGGCGGTGGAGACGATTGCGGCCACGCCTGCAGCACCGGCTGCGGCCGCCACACCTGCCGGGCCTCCGGGATCGGCGCCGCAGGCCAAGCCAGGCTCGACGCAGCCCGTCTCCAGGTCCATCCCCGGCTGGATGTTCCTGCTGGGGAGTTGTTGGTTGCTGCTGGCGATTGTCGTGCTGCTGGGCAAGAAGGTCGCCCGCACAGAGCCGCTGATGTACGCGTTCTTCGGGTTGGGCGGCTGGCGGTATCCGGACAGTTACAATGCGGTGATCGTCCTGAGTGTGGTGTTGGGCCTGGGCTGTCTCTGGCTGGGGTGGATGGGTGGGCGAGGCGGTGTCGCCTGGCTGGTCAGACGGTTGTCCCTGGGCCTGCTCGGAGCGAGCCCGTGGCTGGTGGTGATGTTCGCGCTGGTGCTGGGCAAGAAGGCGGTGCGGTGGGAGCCGACCCTGTATGCGTTCTTCGGGGTGGGAGGCTGGATGTATCCCTCGAGCTACAACTGGCTGATCGGCGGGTGCCTTCTCCTTGCTATGGCCACCTTTGGGGTGATCTGGGTCGGCGCGCAAGAGCACCCGGAGGCAAGGCTGGCAGAGTCAGACGCGGATCAGACCGCGGCGGGACGGGGTCTGCCTGCCGCCGGTGGCCCCGGGGCCGCTCCGCCGGTCCTCATCAAGCGCTGGCGCGACGCCTGGTTGTGGAACTGGGAGTATATCCAGTTGTTCCTGATCGTGCCCCTCGTGGTGGTGGCGCTGGCCCTTCCGTTCGGCCTGAAGTGGTGGGGATTGAAGGCGCTCTGGCTCTTTGCACTGGAGTGGCCTGGGATCGCGTTTGCCATCACGTACGCCATCGTGGGCCGTCGCGTCCGCCAAACGCAGGCGGCGATACCGCGCAGCCGCGGCGAAATGGCGGAGTGCCTGATGTTCCGGAGGCCCTTCCTGTCGCCTGGGCTAGCGGTGATGCAAGTGGACCGGTTGGAGCTGATTCCCATCGTGGGCTCGCCCATCAGCGTGCCGCTGGCGGACATCGTCGCGATCAAGGAGGTGTGGTGGTTCAATGGGACGTGGCTCTGGTTCAAGAAGGGCTTCGTGATGGACCTGGCCAACGGCCAGCGGGTCGGGGTGGCAGTGGCGGAAGTGTTCGCCCGGCGTTGGCGGGCCAAGCTGAGCCGGGGATCACTGCCCGAGATTCCGACGGATTCAGATTCAGTGGAAGACCGGGCAACGATGGTCGCGCGCCAACAAGTGCGAGCTCCGGCAGCCGCCATGCTGATTGCCGTTGTGTTGAATTATCTGCTACTGGTTTCGTTGTCCGCGAGCCTGGCCACCGGCGTACCCCGATTACCTTTCGCGCTGGTGGCCGGAGCGGTCACCGCGCTGGTCGTGGTCGGTGCGGTTCAAATGTGGCGCGGCAAGGCTTACGGCTTGGCCGTGGTCGCCAGCATCCTGATGATGATTATCCCGCTCGCCTGTATCCTCGGATTGCCGCTCGGCATCTGGGCGCTGGTCGTGTTGAGGCGTCGCGAAGTACGGGAGTTGTTCGGCAAATCATATCCACTCTCTCCGCCAGAGTCGCCGGCGCGCAGCCGTGGTGGTGCGGCGTGGAAAGTGGCGGTGGCAGCCCTTGCCGCTGTCCTGTTGGTCTTGGCTATTCCGGTTGGCGCGCTGCTTCTGAAGATTGGCATCGTCTCCTTTCACAAGGCCGGCAAACCTGCGCAGGCCATCGCAGCAACCCAGAATTCACCGCCCGCGACTGCGCCGGCTGTCAGCGCCGGCCCGGTGGTCGAGCAGGGGCTCTCTTCCGCGGCCACGCAGCGGCCGATCAAGGCCGAGGACCTCGACACCCCGAGCTCCGCAGCGCAACCGGGACAGGTGCTGGTTTCTCGGGCCGAGCCGGGCACCTTCAAACTCACCCTGACCAACGGCGTCTCGGTCGAGGTCGTGGCTGTGGTCCGCAATCCGCTGCGAAACAAGTTGTGGTGGAAGCCCGACGGCACGCCGCTGCCACAGCCGCCGGGGGCGCGAGTGATCTTCCGTCCAGCGGGGATGTGGAAGGAGAGGGATGTGAACGAGGAGGCGCACGCCCTGCTGGTTCGCTGCGATCTACCGTCCGGGACGGCCGACAGGCATTGGCAGTACGGACTGGAGCACAGGCCCAGGGGCGAGCGCCTGGGGAGTCTTCAAATCCAGCAAGGCAGCCAGATGGAGCAGGCGGCCGAGGAACTCGAACGGTTGGGTCGGAAGATTGTCGGCGGGGCTGGCGGGCCGAAGCTTTCAAGCCAGGTTGTAGGCTACGCTGAGGTGGTGCGGTTCCCCGCCGGCACCAAGGAAGTGGCGTTGCAGTGCAGGAGTGCCGTCGGCCCCTGGGAGCCGGTGGCGGTGTTCGATGGAAAGCAGACCAAGGTGGCGATTGAGGGCGTGCGGGTGCTTTGCACCTACCTGCGGCAGGAACCCAATGGCAAGTGCCTGGATGTGACGCACGACGTGGACCGGGGACTCTACGCGCTGCGCATGATGGGGGTGTTCAAGGGTGGAAGACGCGAGGAACTGGTCTTTCATTCTGGCGTTCTCGGCGGCCGGGAAACGCAAGGCTTTGTCCTGTTGGAACCCGGCCAGCGCGTGGAGAATATCGTGGAGTTTGTGCTCGAACGCACGCCTTGGGTGAACGGTCGGATCGAAGGCATCAGGTTGGAACCCAGGGTGCCATCGGCGACGCTGGAGTAGCCTGTCAAGAGCCGGGCGGACATCGCGAGCGTAAGAAGTACCTTGTTATCAGGGAGGCTATCCTCTAGCTAAGGCAGCCGACGCATGAATGTGCCTTTTCTGTCCTTAGCCCTGCTCTCCGTCGGCGCGATGATCTGTGGTGGCTGCGCGACTCGCCCGGCAACTCCGGCTGACTCACATGCGAAGCGGAAGACGGATCCCTCCATCTGCCTGATCGAGGCGACGGCCGACCTTGCCAGGACCGGCGAGACGCGCTTGCACCCGGAGTACATCTGGGCGGCTCTCAAGGACCGGGAGCAGGATGCGGACGTCAAAGCCGCTTTCGAACGGGCGCTGGCCCAAGATACACCCGAATCCAGATTTGCATTGCTTCGCGCCCTCGAGCTGAAGTTTGTGCATGACCCGACGACCTCGGCACTCGATATCCTCGGCCCCGAGTTGAGCCAGCATTTCCGCAGCTTCGAGTGGCAGGAGAATGACTTCCCCGGGGCACCCGAAGGCCCCAACGAGCAATTCGCCGATGTGATGGTGGATGTACTGGACCTCGTGCGCCCGGAGCGGCGGGCCAACAGCACGCGCGACGCGGTCGTCTTGCGTGAGGAAGCCACCGACGCGGTCTGGGAATACATGACCAGCCAGTGGGTTCCCGTGCCCGGCCAGGAACGCTGGATGCTCAACCGCCGTGCGAAGGACTCGTTTGTCCGCATGCGCGAGCAGGCCAAGGCCGAGGGAGTGGACCTGGTCATTCTCTCGGCGCACCGCCGCCGCCAAACCGCCGAGGCTAACGCAGCCCGCGCCGCCAACCCAAACGCCGTCGCCAGCTTCTCCTCCCATTCGCTGGGCTTGGCGATTGACTTCGACATGAGCCACCGCGAGGACATCAAGTTCAGGGGACTCTCGACACGCCCCATGTCGGAGCTGGTGCGCATGCGCGAATCGCCCGTGCACAAATGGCTGATGCTGCGCGGCGAGGAGTTCGGCTGGTACCCCTACCAGAACGAACCGTGGCATTGGGAATACAACCCGCCCGGCTTCCGCGACCTCTTCTGGGCGGACTTCCCCGTCGGCGCGCCGGTCCGGGGGATCATCCTCCAGGAACCGTGAGGTAACGGCGCCGTCCCCGCCTGCGCTGCGTTGTTCACCAGCGCCGTCCTCTAACGTCACTCGCTTTCGTTCGACAGGCGCCACGCAGCCCGCTAACATCGTGCCGTTCAGATGACTACCAGCGACCGAGAGACGCCAGGCGCAGAGGCGTCAGAAGCGGCGGCCGGGTGCTTTGTCACCACCCATTGGTCGGTGGTGCTGACGGCGGGACGCAGCGACACGACACGAGCGCACGCGGCGCTGGAGAAGCTCTGCCGGGCTTATTGGTTTCCCCTGTATGCTTATGCGCGGCGGCGCGGCTATTCGGTCGAAGACGCGCAGGACTTGACACAGGAGTTCTTTGCGCGGGTACTCGAACACCACTGGCTAGCGCGGGCGGACCAGGCTAAAGGCCGGTTCCGCACCTTCCTGTTGACGGCGATGGAGCGGTTCCTGGCCAACGAATGGGACAAGGTGCGCGCCCTCAAACGGGGTGGCGGCCAGAGGAACATCCCCATCCAACTGGATACGGCGGAGACGCGCTATGGTGTTGAGCCGGCCGACACCCGCACGCCCGAGCAGGCTTTCGAATACCGCTGGGCGCTGGCCTTGCTGGACGAGGTCGTCGGCCAGCTTGAAGCGGAGTTCCGCTCTCAGGACCAGGCGGAGATGTTTACCACGCTCAAGCCCTGTCTGGTGGGCGACCGCGCCTCGCAGCCCTACGCGGAGCTGGCGGGCAAGCTCGGCATGGAGGAGGGGGCAGTCAAAGTGGCGGTGCATCGGTTGCGACAGCGGTATCGGGAATTGCTCCGGGCGGAGATTGCCAACACGGTGGACTCGGACAGCGAGGTGGAGGCCGAGATGCGGCATTTATTCAACGTCCTGACCCGGCAGTAGGCCTTGCCTGCGCAGCGCAGAACCACGGGCGGGCGCAGATTGACATCTACTCTGCGCATACACACGGCTTTCACGACTGGCCACGAATTGCACTCATGCGATAGCCCGCTCCGGCGATGCTGTGGTGACTCCCTGGAGGGGCCACGGTGTGGTCCCCATGGGCAGCGATCCACATGGGGACCACACCGGGATATCGCCGGGGCCACACCGTGGTCACACAGGCACTCCGGGCTTGATTGCCTGTGATTGCGAATGTAGCCGGGGGTACTCACTGTCCTAAAAATGGACAGAGCGCCAACCTGAAGCCTGACCAGACATGTGCTCTGGGAACAGGTGACCGTTCTTGCGGAGTGCGGAATTTAGGGGTGTTCATCTTGGTCCATCTATGGTAACTGCTCTTTCGTGTAACCTTGGCCCGCCACTTCTTAACAGAAGGCTGGAACAAAGTTATGGACACTGAACGTCATTGCCCGTCGTGCCAGAAGCCGCTGCCGCCCAACGCGCCTAAGGGGCTGTGCCCTGAGTGTCTTATGAAGGCTGGGTTTGGGAGCGGGGTTGCCCCGGAACCGGGCCAGCCGAGCCGCGTGCCGGCGTTTGTTCCGCCGTCAGTGGCGGATTTGGGCAAGCTCTTCCCCCAGTTCAAGATCCTGGAACTTCTGGGGCAGGGGGGGATGGGGGCGGTGTACAAGGCCCAACAGCCAGCGCTAGACCGGTTGGTGGCGCTCAAGATCCTGCCGCCGGAAACGGGCGCCGACACCGGGTTTGCGGACCGGTTCACGCGCGAGGCGCGGGCGCTGGCCAGGCTGAGTCATCCTAACATCGTGGCGGTGCATGAGTTCGGGCAGGTGGGCGGGCTGCACTACTTCGTCATGGAGTATGTGGAGGGGCTGAACCTGCGGCAATTGGAGCAGGGCGGGAAGCTCTCGCCGCGCGAGGCGCTGAAGATCATCCCGCAGATTTGCGACGCGCTGCAATTCGCGCACGACGAAGGGATCGTGCATCGGGACATCAAGCCGGAGAACGTGATGCTGGACAAGAAGGGCCGCGTGAAGATCACCGACTTCGGCCTGGCCAAGATTTTGGGGCGTGAGCCGACCACCGTGCGGCTGACGGGCGCCAAGGACGTGATGGGCACGCCGCATTACATGGCGCCGGAGCAGATCGAGCATCCGCAGGAAGTGGACCATCGCGCGGACATCTATTCGCTGGGGGTAGTATTCTACGAGATGCTCACCGGCGAGCTGCCGTTGGGGAAGTTCCAGGCGCCGTCGAAGAAGGTGCAGGTGGACGTGCGGCTGGACGAGGTGGTGCTGCACGCGCTGGAGAAGGAGCCGGAGCGGCGCTACCAGCAGGCCAGCCAGGTCAAGACGGACGTCGAGACGATTGCCGCCACCTCCCCGAAAGCGGCTCCGGTTCCCAACGCCACTGCCCAGCCCGGCAGTCAGCCCGGCGTCGAGGACATGCGACGCGAGAACCCAAGGTTTACCGCAGACTCAGTGCAGAGCCAGTTTGTCATCCTGGCTGTAACATGGTGGCTTGGCCTGACATTGAGCATCCCCAGTGGGTTCTTTCCCTGGCTCGATGTCGTTTGCATCCCAATATTGGTTGTTAGCACGGTCTTCTGGTGCATCCTCTTGTATCGCCATTGGTCTCTGCTTCAAGGCCACGGTGCCCGAACGACTCCTGGAAAAGCTGTGGGGTACGGGTTTATCCCGTTGTTCGGCTTCTATTGGTGGTTCGTCGCTTACGCCGGACTTGCGACCGACAATAACAGGTATCTGGCCCAGACTGGCATCACCTCGAAGCGCATGTCATTCCAACTCGCGGTCGCGAGTTGCGTCCTTGGCATTCTCCTTTGCTGCGTTGGCTGGGTCCCGATTGTCGGGGCCGTTTTGACCATCCCCTATATGATCATTGGCTTCATTCTGGTGGTCCAGCAAAGGGATTGCGTCCTGGCTATCCTGCGGCACATAGCGGAAGAGCGCGCAGCCGGTTTCGGGGCAAGCCAAGCCGGGTCTTCGCCCCCGAGGGCCACAGAACCGTCCGAGACTCCCATAACCCCCGCGCAACCATCTGGCGAGGGGGCTGCCCTGGAAAGAGCCAAGCGGCTGGTGAGATGGCCGGCGATTGGCTTGATCACCATGAGTCTGCTCAGTCCGTTCATACTTGGAGTTGTGGTCGCCACCGGACACCTCAAGGCGGGCTCGTGGATGTTGTTCCCGCTCATCCTTGAACTGGCATTGGTGGTCGTGGCCGCGCTGGGGGGCTTTAAGTTGTTGAACCTGGAGTCGCGCGCGATGGCAATGGCCGGGGCCATCGCCGGCTGCGTCCTGTCGTTCTTCAACTTCTTTTGCCTGCCGTTCGCGGTGTGGGCGCTGGCCGTGGCCAGCCGGCGCGATGTGCGGGCCGCTTTCGAGAAGGCCCATCGGCTGCCGCTCGCTGGATCTCCCGTGCCCAGACGCCATGGCGCTGCCTGGCCGGTCGCAGCCGTGATCGCGGCGGCGGTAATGATCGTGCTGGCTATTCTGGCGGGCGTGATCCTTCTGCCCGTGATTGTGCGCCACGTGTCTCCGGAGGCGTCGCGGGTCAGCTCCTACGAAGGCAAGCGGGCGTTCGCGGTCCAGCAGAAGCTCCTCCGCGAGGTCGTGAACCACTTGGAGGCTGCGGACTATCGTTGGGACCAGTTGACGGTGGCGATCCATTACTTCGTCAACCCCGATATCGCGGAATGCACGATCGAGGGCCTGCGGAAGAGGGGCAACGCGGCACCGAACAACGAGTCAGCCGCGCAGCTCTCTGACGCTCTGGCCGGAGAGTTGGACATTCGGCACACTGGCCGGGGACTTTGGACCGTTCATGGCAGCGGCGACCTTACCCATGTGAGCTTCACTGTTGACACGTCGGCAGAGATGGCCCCCCCAAAGAAGCTGGTAGCTTTGCTCCCCAAACCCTTTCAATACGCCGAACCGGAGGAACCTGAGTCTGTGAACAGCCTCGCGCGGGATGTGACCACGTCGCGGCCAGCCGCGCGCAGCCAGTTCCCGAAGGCGGCCCACATCGGACAGCACAACTACTCGGTGATGATTTACCACGATGACCTGGACCTGCACTACGCGCTCCTTTACGCGGGCGAGTTCAATTCATCCACGCGCGATTCTCACAACACGCGCAGCAAAGCTTGGACGGACGACGGTAGCCTCAAGCTTAAG
Source organism: uncultured Verrucomicrobiota bacterium (assembly GCA_964625855.1). Classification (GTDB taxonomy): domain Bacteria; phylum Verrucomicrobiota; class Verrucomicrobiia; order Limisphaerales; family UBA8199; genus JAPLUA01. The sequence goes on from CAZVFC010000039.1 coordinate 15,710, forward strand.
AGCGGACGCACCTTTGGCTATCTGCGTGAGTCTCCCCGCCCGGACCACCTGCGCATTAATGGCCGGGAGTATAATCTGCGCGGGGGGCGCGTGTTTGTCCTCAGCGACGATGGGACTGTGGCGCAAAGCGCCCTATTCCCGGCGCTGGCCGTTGCTCGCGACCCGGAGCAACTCGCTGGCTTGATCGCTACTGCGGCCGCTCCGCTCCCATTCATCCAGGCTAAGCCGGGCGAGTTCAAGGTCACGTTGGCGAACGGCGTGGAGTTCGAGGTCCTGGCGGTGGCGAGCAGCCCGAAACACTCAACGGTGTGGTGGCGGCCGGATGGGAGCCTGCTGGCAGAACCGCCGGGCGATCAGTTCGGAACCGTCTCGGGGCTTTGCCCGGAGGGTCACAGCTCGACCGAGTTTGCGGTGTTAGTGAAGGGCGCGGAGAATTTACTGGCCGAGGGAGACGCAGTGCTGACCTTCAACCCGCAGCCTCAGACCATGGTGCGAGTGGATCTATCCAAAAACGGAGTGGTGCAGGGCAAGGTGGCAATTATCGGCTTCCGCACTGTGCCCGAGAGCCTTACCTGCAAGGTCGGTCTGCCAGACGGCCCCTGGGAGCGGGTGGCGACGTGGGACCAAGCCGGGACGCTGTTGAACAATGAAACCGGCAGCGCCCTGCAACTCGTGCGTTCCGGCGCCGATAATGAGTCGTGTCTGAAGCTGCGGCACGAGGTGGATGGCAGCCGCTTTGGCCTGCGCCTGACCGCCCGGCTGAAGGATGGCACCTACAAGACCGCCCGCATTTGCAGCGGGCAGTTCGGCAGCGGGCATCAGGCCCTAACCAGCGGAATCATCCTGGGCTTGTCCGATTCCGATGTGGTCGCCTACGAGCTTTACCGAGTGCCGCTGCGCTGGGCGCACATTCCCGGCATCGCGACCCGCCCCACCGTGCCGCCGCTCGAACAAAGAGAAGCGGCAGCCCGTTCTTCCGGCGGAACCTCGCAATTGGAGGCCCTGTCGGAGTCGGAGCGGGCTCGTGTGCTCGATCTCTTCAATCAGATCGAAGACCTCGGCCACGAATGGGAGGCCGCCTTCATTGCGAAGAGCCTGGCGGCGGCGCAGACCGGCGCGCAGCGCCTGTTGACGTTGATGACCAACTTTAACGCCGCAGTTAAAGGCACAGGCTACGAGTTTCCGGCCGGCATCTTTGACGACGTCGCCAAGGTGCGCCAGGCGCTGGAAGAAGGCAATTGGGAGAAAGCGCAGGAAGCCGGCCGCCATAACGACCAGTACGCCCGCGAATTCAAGCGCATCGGCAGCCGAATGATTGAGTTGGGGCGAGAGCGAAAGGGCCTCCCCACCGGCGTCTTCGGCCCGGTCCTTGAGCGCATGGTTGCGGGAGAGGGGGATGCGAACAAGCGGTTCATCAACCTTGACACCGGCAGGCAGTTTGCCGCAGCGGACTTCTTCGGCCCCAAAGCTGAGCCCAGCCCCGAAGAGACGCAGAATTGGTTGAGAGAGCATGGGATAGACGCCGTGGGGGACCTGCGTGAGCAGTACCGCGGCCTGGTAGGCTTCGAGATGGTGGCCGCCCCGGTGGCCAGCGAGGAGTGGGATCGTCTAACCCCCGGCGGCCTCGACTACCATCTTGCGATGTCCAGGTCGGGCACGCCCGTGTCCATGTCAGTCAAAGGCGGGCTGCCGGCCACGTTTGTCATCAAGACGCGCGAGGGCGCCAAAGGTTTGCTGCAGGTCCTCGGCTTGACCAACGATCCGCCGTGTGTGCGGATTCGCTACAAGCTGGTGCAGCCGGCGCGGTCCAACGCCGCCACGTCCCCTCCGACCGCCTCGGCCCGACTCCTGCAACCCGATCCCGCTCGGCGTTACTGGCGCTGGCGGACCGAAAGGCCGACGCCGGCACGGCTCGCTTATCCCGTAATGGCAATACAAAACAGGAGACACCAATGAATACAGACATCCAAACAAGACTCATCAGGAACATCGCCATCACAGCAATACTGGTCGGATTGACAGCCATCCTGGCAGCCCAGAGCGCCGGCACGAAGACCGCCGCGCCACCTCCCGCAACGACGACCTTTGCGCCGGTCGTCGAGCGGGTGATTGCGGGCGAGGGTGACGCAAACAAGCGGTTCATTGACTTGGACACGGGAAAGCAATTCGCGGCGGCGGAGTCCTTCGGGCCGAAGGCCGAGCCCAGCCCGGAGGAGACCCAACAATGGTGGAGAGAAACGGGCATTGATGCCATGGGTGAAGCCAGCCCGCACGTCCGCGGTCTCCTCGGCTTCGAGATGGTGGCCGCGCCGGTGCCGAGCGAGGAGTGGGACCGGCTGTCGCCGTCCTCGCTTGACTACTATCTGACGCTGTCCGCGCCCGGCACGCCCGTAACGATGTCCGGCAAAGGCGAGTTGCCAGCCACCTACGCCGTGAAGACGCGCGAGGGCGTCCGCGGGCTGCTGCAAATCGTCAGCCTGAGCACCAACGACCCTCCGGTGGTGAGAATTCGTTACAAGCTGGTGCAACCACTGCGGGAAGACGAGCGTCCGCGTCAGCCCTGACGGAGGCAGGTTCTCGGAGAACTCCAGACTCGCGAGGACGCGCGGTCCCCACAGAACGCAGAAACTGCTTTTCGCCGGCGCGAGGCTGCGGCATGTTGCCGGTCCCTAAATGAAAGGGTAAGAATGACCGCGTACGACGAACTGCAAAGCAAACTGCGAGTTGCGCCCAACACCTGGCTGGTAACCGGTATAGCCGGTTTCATCGGATCGAACCTATTGGAGGCTTTACTCAAGCTGAACCAGAGAGTAATCGGGTTGGACAACTTCTCCACCGGCAAGCGAAGGAACCTGGATGAGGTAAAGGATTTGGTCGGTCCGGAGCAGTGGGCGCGGTTTCGGTTTCAGGAGGGGGATATCAGCGATTTGGCAGCCTGCCAAACGGCGTGCGTGGGGGTGGATTTTGTCCTGCATCAAGCCGCGCTGGGCTCGGTGCCCCGCTCAATAGCGGACCCACTTGCAACGCACGTCAGCAATGTCACCGGGTTCCTGAACCTGCTCATCGCGGCTCGCGATGCGAAGGTCAAACGCTTTGTGTACGCATCCAGCAGCGCGATTTACGGCGATCACCCGGGCCTGCCAAAGGCGGAGCACAAGGTGGGCCGGCCGCTCTCACCCTACGCCGCGACGAAAGCGATTAACGAAGTCTATGCGCAGGCGTTTGCACAGGCTTATGGCTTCCCGTCCATTGGGCTAAGGTACTTCAATGTCTTCGGTCCTCGCCAGGACCCCGAGGGGGCTTACGCGGCGGTGGTTCCGAAATGGATCGCGGCTTTGTTGAAGCGCGAAGCCGTTAATATCAACGGGGACGGAGAAACCAGCCGGGACTTCTGCTATGTGACGAACGTGGTGCAGGCTAATCTGCTGGCCGCGACGACTGCAAACCCGGGCGCGGTCAACGAGGCATATAACATCGCCCTCGGCGAGCGAACGACACTGAATGATCTGTTCCACATGCTTCAAAGCGCCTTGCGCGCCAAGGATCCGGCCCTGCCTGACCAAAAGCCGATCTACCGCGACTTCCGGCCCGGAGATGTGCGCCATTCGCTGGCGGACATCAGCAAGGCGCAGCGTCTCCTCGGGTTTACCCCTACCCACCGCATCGGCGCGGGGCTCGACCTGGCGATGGAGTGGTATCAACGAAACGTGATTTAGATTATGCGAAAATGCAACTGCTCGGGACACTGTGGGCCTCAACCCCTTAATCGGCGGGAATTCATCGGCCTCGTCGGTGCGGGCGCCGCGGTCACTTTGCTTCCTGTCCCAGCCTGGGGCGCCTTCGAGCTCCCGGCCGACGAAATGCAGCGCTGGCGGAGCGAACTCCTCGCCCAAGCCAAACCCCGGCTCTATCTGTCCGACAAGCACACCGATGCCCGGATGCATCTCGGCGGCATTGGCACCGGCAACTTCGAGATTGGCGCCGACGGCCAGTTTACTACTTGGCAGCTCTTCAACACCTTGCGTGATGGCCAGGTGCCGTTCTACTTTCTGGCCAAGGCCGGCGACACCACCCGGCTGCTTCAAACCACCGGCGGCCCGGACTGGCCGCGCGTGAAGCAAATCGAGATGACGGGTGAATACCCTGTGGCGGCCTTGCGCTTCCATGATCCCGACCTGCCAGTTCGGCTTGAACTGACGGCGTTTAGTCCCTTCGCGCCCCTGGACACCGAGTTCTCATCCCTGCCGCTGGCTGTGCTTGTGTTCCGCATTCACAATCCGACGAAGCGCAAGGAAACCGTGTCGCTGGCCGGCCTGATGCAGAACCCGGTCGGTTACGCGGCAGCAGGCGGCAATCGCGAGGTCACGAACCCTGCCTTTGGCGGCAACGTGAATGAGATCCTGCAAGAGAAAGGCGCCGCCGGGCTATACATGCGCGCCCAACCCGGCCCGGAACCCACCCTCGACAGACCGGTGAACCTGTACACCACTGCCAACCTGAAGTCTCTCAACGAGCCTCCGCCAGACCGCCCAGAGAACCTCACCCTCGAGGTCCTGGACTCGAAGCCGTTCCGCGCGAATCAGATCTCCCATCCGTCCCGGACGGTTATATGGCTCGAAGAACCGGCCGCAGGCATGACGGAACCTTTTCTGCGGGCGGTATTTGAGGCGGTGCAAGCTGGCGCCACGTTGCTATTCGCCGGCCGGTCTATGCCGCTCCTGGCAAACTACGCCTCGTGGACGGGGGGCAAGCCGGTGAGCGAGGTCAGCCAGCGACCCGATGTACTGTTCGAGGACTTCGAGCACGGCCACGACAATTGGAAGGTCCAGGGCGAGGCCTTCGGCAAGGAACCCGCGCGCGGCACGTTGCCGTTCCAGAACCCGGTGGCTGGTTTTCTCGGCAAGGGGCTGGTGAATAGCTACTTGAGCGGGGATGACACCACCGGCCGGCTCATTAGCAGGGACTTCACCATCGAGCGCCGCTTCATCCGTTTCCTTGTCGGGGGCGGGCATCACGCCGGGACCCAGATTCGCCTGTTGGTGAACGGCAAGGTAGTCCGCGCCGTTTCAGGCAAAGACGACGAACGCCTCGAATCCGCATTCTGGGACGTTGCCCAATTCGAGGGCCAGACTGCGCACATCGAGATCGTGGATGAGACCAAGGGCGGGTGGGGCCATATCAACGTGGACCAAATCGAGTTCTCCGACCTGCCGGGAAATCGGGCCGTTATGGCCCTGCTGCAGGAACTGCTGCCCGCGCGGTTTAGCGCCGTTCAGCCTGCGGACAAGGCCAGCCACAGCGCGGGCACCGTGCGTTTTGAGAACCTGGTCCTCCAGCCCGGCGCGACCGAGACGACGCCAGCGGACGGTCGGCGTTTGCTAACCCGGTCGGTGGGGCAGGGGAGGGTCGTGCTCCTGGACGGCCCCATCCTTGAGCCTGCGCAGGCGGGGATGAGCAACCAGCGGCAGATCGCCTACGCATTTCTCTGCGGACTCGTTGGGGCCAATTACGTCGGCTCCGGCGGCGGGCAGCATCCTAAGGCCCCAGGCTTCGGCACCCTGGCCCTGGCCGCTCTCGCCGAAAATACCACAGTCCTACCCGCGTTTGAGGATTGGAGCGAAGCATGGACCTCCTTCGCCACCCAAGCTGGTTTTATTGCCCCGGACCGAGCGCAGGCTAACCCGCCCACACCCGTCGGCCGCACGGTGAACGGCGCAGTGGCAGCTTCGGTCACTGTCCCCGCCGGAGGCACGGTCGAAGTGCCGTTTCTTCTGGCCTGGCACTACCCGAATAAGTACAACGCCGCTCACACCTGGATGGGCTGTCACTACGCGACTCGCTGGTCCGACGCCCGGGCCGTGCTGCGGCAAGCCGCGTCGGGTTTCGCCCAGATGCGCGACCGCACCGAACTGTTCCGGCGCACCCTGTACGACTCCACGCTCCCGTATTGGCTGCTGGACTGCGTCACCGCCAACGCCGCCATCGCGCGGCATATCGGCGTGGTCTTCCGCATTGCCAATGGCGATATCTACGGCTGGGAAGGCTCCAACGGCTGTTGCCAGCCTACCTGCACGCACGTGTGGGGCTACGAACAGACGCTGGCGCGGCTCTTCCCGGATCTGGAACGCGAGATGCGTCGGATTGACTTCGCGCACCAGCAACGCGAGGACGGCGGCGTCAACAACCGCACCGATGTACCCTCGCCGCCACGCCCGACCGGCGAGCGACCGTTTGCCGACGGCCACGCGAGCTGCATTCTGAAGGCCTACCGCGAGGCGCTGAACCAGCCGGATGACGCCTTCTTCCGCCAGTACTGGCCGCACGTCAAGCGCGCGGTCGAGTACCTGATCGCGCGGGATGTAAAGTCCGGCGACGGGGAACCGAGCGGCGTGTTGCAGGACGATCAATGGAACACCTACGACGAGGCTCTGCACGGTGTGACCACCTTTATCAGCGGGTATTACCTCGCGGCTCTGCGTGCGGGGGAGGAGTGGGCGCGACGCCAGGGTGATGAAGTGGCTGCCAGTCGTTTCCGGGGCGTCTTCGAGAAGGGCCAGCAGAAACTCATCGAGTTGTGCTGGAACGGAGAGTATTTTCAACAGCACCTACCTGGCTATGAGAAGCTCCCGGGCGAGGTCGGCCCCGGTTGCATGGCCGACCAGCTTATCGGCCAGTGGTGGGCACACCAGCTCGGCCTTGGCTACATCCTGCCGCGGGAGAAGGTGGTTGCCGCACTGCGCGCCGTCTTCAAATACAACTTCATGACCGATCTCACAGGTTGGCCACACAGCCCGCGAGCCTTTGCGGGGGCAAAGGACAAGGGCCTGATTATCTGCACCTGGCCCAAGGGCGGGCGGCCTGGTCACGTCATGCTCTACTCGGACGAGGTCTGGACCGGCATCGAATATCAGGTCGCCGCGCACATGATCTGCGAAGGCTTGGTCGAGGAAGGCTTTGCCATCATCAAGGCGGCTCGCGACCGCTACGACGGCATCCCGCGCCCGCCGATCCAACGCAACCCTTGGAATGAAATCGAGTGCGGCGGCCATTACGCCCGCGCCATGTCCTCCGGCTCATTCCTGCCGACCCTCGCCGGCTGGGAGTATGACGGCCCGCGCCAGGCGGTCCGTTTCATGCCACGCCACACGCCGGAGAAATTCAAGGCCTTCTTTACCGGTCCCGAGGGCTGGGGTAGCCTGAGCCAGTCGCGCGGAGGCCAATCCCAGCAAAACGAAATCAGCGTGCTGGAAGGGCGGCTCGCCGTTTCAAAGCTGGCGCTGACTGCGCATTTGGCACCGAAGCGTGTCACAGTTCAATGCGGCGACAAGTCCGTTGACTGCTCGTTCAGCTTTGAGGACGGTGTCCTGGCAATTTCCCTCCAGCAGCACACCGTAGTGGAAGCGGGGCACACTCTTTTGATTCGGTTGGGCTGAGTTGGAGATGGGTTCTGGGTCGCTCCCGCCCTGGCCTGTAGGGCCGTTGACCGAGTCAGGGGTGTAGTATCAGCTGGAATGACGGACGGGCAGCCTTGTCTTTTGGCGTGCAATCCGAGGGGGGTCATGCCAGCATGCGCCGCGATGAAAGTCCATGGCGCTCCCGCCATCAACACGTGCGGCTCCGACGGCTGGTATGAACTGGGCAAACTATGCGTGACGGACGCACCTGCGGAACCACAGCCCCGTTAGAATCCCGCCGCACGAACTGCCTCCCATGAAATCTCGCTCTTCCTCTTGGCTGATTGTTCTCGCCGCCGTCCTGGGCGCCGCTTGGGTGGTGAGCGCGGCTGCCGACCAGCCTTCCGCCCACCGCCAACTGCCTGGAGCCATGCATGGGCCCATGACACTGCGTCCGCTCATCACCGTGGGCCTGCGCAACGCAAACATCATTGGCACGGACAACCGCGCTCTGCAAGCCGCAGTGGACTACGTGGCTGGACTGGGCGGTGGCACCGTCGAGATTGGCGCCGGTGAGTTCGTCATGCGCGACTCCTTGCACCTGCGGCCGCAGGTCACCGCGCGCGGCCAGGGCGCCAAGACAATTCTGCGCAAGGCCCCCGCTGTTTCGTCTCTACTCGAAGTGGACGGGGATTACGGCGAAGAGCAGATCACGCTCAAGAACCCGGAGGGCTTCGAGGTGGGAGACGGCGTGGCGGTCTGGGACAAGAATGCGAGCGGTTTCCATACCACGGTGGCCCGGGTTACCGGCCGCAACGGAAACACCTTCGCTTTAAACCTGCCCTTGAACGCGGATTGCATGGTGGCAAACCGCGCCCAGGCGGCGACAGTGTTCCCCGTCATCAGCGGCTATCATCTCGAGGGCGTTCGTGTGGAAAACCTCACCGTGGACGGCAACCGGGCCCAGAATGTCCTGCTCAACGGGTGTCGTGGAGGCGGCATCTTCCTTTACCGTTGCCCCGGCGCGGTAGTTGTGGGCTGCACCGTGCGTCGCTACTCTGGCGACGGGATCAGTTTCCAGCAGTGCAACGATGCGCAAGTGCTCGACTGTGTGAGCGAGGACAACGCCGCGCTAGGGCTGCATCCTGGCAGCGGTTCTCAACGTCCGGTGGTACGAGGCTGCACTGCGCGGGGCAACGGCCAGGACGGACTGTTCCTGTGCTGGCGCGTCAAAGAGGGCCTCTTTGAGACGAACACGCTCGAAGGCAACGGGCGCTTCGGCATCAGCATTGGCCACAAGGACACGGATAACCTCCTTCGAGGGAACAAGGTCGTGGGCAACCACGAGGATGGCATCTTGTTTCGGAACGAGACCGAGGGCATGGCCGGGCATCGCAACCGGATTGAATACAACCGGATTGAGAACAACGGCCTGAAGCAGCCTGCCGCAGGCATCCGAGTGCGCGGTGAAACGCGTGACCTGGTCCTCACGGGCAACATCATCCGCGACACCCGCCCGGCTGGCGAGCGCAGGCAAACCACGGGCATCGTCCTGGAAGAGAAGGCGGGCCAGGTCGAGATCAAGGATAATACCATCGAGGCCGCGACGCCGATTCGGGACCAGCGGGGCGAACCTTGATGAGGACGAACGTCCGACCCGCTGATTCTCGCAGATGACCGCCGCAGCAGAGTCAATCCGAAGCCGGCTATGAGAATCGTCCGGGCGAAGTCGGCCCCGGTTGCATGGCCGACCAGCGTATCGGCCCATGGTGGACGCACCAGCTTGGCCTCGGCTGCATCCTGCCGCGGGAGAAGATGGTTGCCGCACTGCGCGCCGTTTTCGAATACAACTTCGAGTCTGATCTCACGAGGTGGCGACACGCGCCCCGCGCCTTTGCGGGGACAAAGGACCAGGGCCTGATCATCTGCACTTGGCCCAAGGGCGAGCGTTAGCTACCGTTCCTCCTCGCTGGAGCGGGCGACGAACCTGGGCGTAGCGCCCGCTTTTACCGTGTTGCAGACCAACCTCGCGGGCTGGCCGTGCGCGACCAGTTGGACCGACACCAATGCCGCGGGCTGGGCCCCGCGCTTCCACCGGGTGCGGGCGGAGCAGTAAGCGGCCGCATCCGCAGGCTCCGGCAGAACGAATGGCTCGGGCCTCTGTCAAAGGAGGGCAACTATGGCAGCAAGAATTTATCCGGCGCCCGTCCGCCTCCCGTTATGTCACAGTCCGGCCTGGCTGTTTCGGGCGCCCTTGCGCTCAGCGCTGATGTCAGCCCTCCTGTGCGGCGGGCTCTGTGCCCGCGCCGCCAATTGGCCCCAATATCGCGGACCGGGCGCCCGGGGCGTTGATGCGAGCCAGGTATTGGCGACGAATTGGAGCGTTGAAACAGGTGCGAACATCCGCTGGCAGACCCCTCTGCCGGGGCTGGCTCATGCCAGCCCGATTGCGTGGGGTGGCCGCGTCTATGTGGCGACAGCGGTGAAGCCAGGGAAAGCGGAGCTGAAGGTGGGGCTCTACGGCGACATCACGCCGCTGGTGGAGAAGGAGGTGCATCAGTGGCGGCTGCTGGCGTTGGACAAAGCAACGGGCAAGATCATCTGGAACACGCTCGGCCACGAGGGGGTGCCCCGGGCAAAGCGCCACCCCAAGGCGACCGCCTGCAACTCCACACCGGCAACCGACGGCAGCCGCATCGTTGCGATCTTCGGCAGTGAAGGATTGTTCTGCTTCGATATGACGGGCAAGCAGGTTTGGCAGAAGGACCTTGGGCCGATGGAGAGCGGTTTCTACCTCGTGCCCAGCGCCCAGTGGGGCTTTGCCAGTTCACCGATCATCGCCGACGGCAAGGTGATTGTGTTGTGCGACGTGCTGACCAACTCGTTCCTTGCGGTCTTTGACCTGGCGGACGGGAAGGAGGTCTGGCGGATACCGCGAAAGGACGTACCCACGTGGGGCACCCCGACGCTTGTGGAAACGCCGGGCCGGAAGCAAATCGTCGTCAATGGCTGGCGTTGCACCGGCGGTTACGACTTCGCGACCGGCCAGAACCTGTGGCACATGGACGGCGGAGGTGACATCCCGGTGCCGACGCCGCTTTTTGCGCAGGGGCTGATCTACTTCACCAGCGCTCACGGGCGATACGCGCCGATGCGAGCAGTGCGGCCCGGGGCCTCGGGCGACATCACGCCGAGTGATCCGGGCCAAACCAACTCCGCCATTGTTTGGGCGCACGCCAAGGGGGGCAATTATATGCAAACCCCCATCGTCGTCGGAAACCTCTTATTCGCCTGTAGCGACAGGGGCGACGTGACCTGCTTTGATGCGGCGACTGGTGTGATTAGGTACAAACACCGTCTTGACTCGGGCGGCCACGGCTTCACCGCATCACCAGTGTCGGACGGGCGGCACATCTATTTCACCAGCGAACACGGCGTGGTTTATGTGGCGGCTGCAGCAGAAAAGTACTCGCTCCTGGCGACCAACGAGCTGTGTGAAACGTGCATAGCCACACCGGCAATTTCGAATGGCACGCTCTTCTTCCGCACGCGGGAAAAGCTGATCGCCATCGGTGAGACTCGGCGGTAGGCTCGGGGCGCGCTCGTGACAGGGCATCCTATTAAGAAGCGGTTCGGCCTCCCGCTTGCGATTCTGCTTCTCGCAGGGCTGGGAATGTTGGCTTGGCACGCCCTCAGCCTTCGCGACAACCTGCTTTAAGGGAAACCTGCCAGCCGCGCGCGGCCTGCGAACCGGGACGGCCCGCGGTTTGTTTGAAAAAGAGGCCCGGCCAAAAGCCGGGCCTCAGAAACCAAAACCAACGCTGTCTAAAGCTTACTTCCTTCTTCGGATTGCCAACAGGCCGAGACCGACGGCCAGAAGCGCCAGCGAGCCTGGCTCAGGAACAACGCCCAGGTCATACCTGGTTACGACGCCGCTGACGCCGATGTCGAACCAGTCAACGTAGCCGGCTACTCCGCTGCAACTAGCACGCTGCTCGTCATAGAGCGGAATGTTGCCGATGTTAAGGGCCTGCTGGGACGCATAGCCCCAGTCCAAGGGTAATTGGGCTGTCGTGGCTAATGTCACGCTTGACTGCCCCACATACAGGGCTGCCACCGCAGCGGCGAAGCTCGAGTAGTTCACACCGGTTTCCATAATCCGCCACCGACCGGTCGTCATAAGGTCGTAATCGTTCCATACGCCGGGAGCCCGCGGATTACTCGTCCCAAAGTTGCCGGACGTCCAGGGGACCCATACGAGGCAGCGATCAGCGGTGGCCCCGCTCCGTGACACGAGGAACGTCATGCTTGGCGGCTGCCAACTGGCAGCGTTGTCGCCGAAAAGGCCGAATGTCCTGATTCTTAAGCTCCCGATCTGGTTCAGCGGGGTCCCCGCCAAATTACCAGTACTAAGGCCGGCCCAATCGAACTGCCACGAGGTGGGCATGGTTCCGGTCCAGAACCTGAAGTTGCCGGTGCCGTAGTCCTCCGTTTGGGTGACGCTCGCCTCGGTGGTCCCACCCCAGACATAGGTGGCGGTGGTCTTCCAGCCGTTGGCCGCCAGGTTGTCCATCGTGAGGTTCACGTCCGCTGCGCTGGCCACTGACACCGCCATCGCGCCGATAACAAACAAACACGTAGTTCTCATATGATAATTGGTAGGTATCTGGGTGAGTCTTAGATTGCAGCGATTTCTCATTCTTAAGTTAGCCTTCGGCTCGCCCAACGGTCATCGCCGGACGCAAGCTGGGTCAACTATAAACGGAATTATTCAGAAAGGAGGGACAGAGTCAATGACTATTAACGCTGTCCAGCGAATAGACAAGCTTCAGCATATTTTGCGTGCCGTCCCTCGGCAAAAGACGAACTGCCCTGAAAGCCTGTCTGCCAGATAGACAAGTTGATTTGAATTGCAGTTTGTGCCTATTTCCTGGAATCTGCGATCATGCAGCCTGCAGTCCAGCCTCACACTTGGCAGATTGGACTGCCGGCGTGGCTATGCTGATAGTAATCTCAAATCAACCATAGACGAAAAGGAACCCCTAATGCAGCGCCTGTTCTCTCGAAATCGAACGCGCCTCAGCCTGGAGTTGCGCCTAAAACAAATCACGATGCCGCTGCTGATGCTGATCCTGGCCGCCCCGGCGACGGACGCGCTGGCGTCATCGCTCACGCTCATACCGATACCGTCATGGGCCACCAATAACCAGTCTGCGGGTCTGAACGTGACTAATCGAGGAGGTGTTCTGCACCAAAACGAAGGCCGCTCCATCACCCCGGACGGGAAGTATGTTGTTGGCCTCTGTTACGATTGGACCAATAGCATCCTCAAAGACGACGGCATCCCCAGTCAAGCATGGGGCGACCACTGCGTGGATCAGGTAAGTGGTTATTTCTATAATGTGCCTGACGGCAGCATGGGCAGGCCAAATAATGGAAGTTACGCGGCTGCCGCCACTGGAGTGGCATACCGCAGGAATCCTAGCGGCGTGGTGGAGACAATTGTCGACGGCTTCGGCGGTGGGTGGAAGTCTGAATACATGACCAGCAATGGCGGTACGAACTGGGTTGAAAAGGTGCGCAATCTCAATCTCGACTTCACGAAGAGCGGCGGTCCGGTAATCCCGCTTGCCAACACCATGGGAGCTACCACGAATTCTGACGTTTATTGGTGCATTATACAAGGCTATCAGCCGTACGAAAACAGCCTTGAATATGCTTATACCTTCTACGGAAGCAACACTTGGAACAGAGCGAACTTTAATACCAACGACATTTACTTTCAGACTTTTGCACACGGGAACGGCGTTTCTACCCCAGTCAATACTGGTAACACTGTGCGAATGAACGGAATCGCCGCAACCGGCCGGTCGGTCGGCTGGTATGTGGACGGCGGCGTTGAATGGCTTGGCTCCCCTTACGAAGGCTACTATGGCACCGGCGGGGGCATACTCAACTTTGTCATTGAATACCCACCTCCGACGATGCCGGGCATGGGGGCCGGCTACAACATGACGAATGTGTGGCCATTTGCAGGGCTTGACGGCACTCTCGAGGGAGCAGCCTGGGCGATCACCCCTGACGGCAACACCATTTTTGGGCATTCTCCGATTACCAATGGCAGTCCGCGGTATGGCTATAAAGTGCTGGCGACCGCGGATGTGGAATCCGCGTACGGCATTGTCCGCTTGCCCGATTTTCCCGACGTGGTGCGCAAACCGGGAACGACGTGGGCGGTGACTCCTTTTGGCTGCAACCCCGACGGGCGATATGCAGTAGGCACGTGCTACCGGGGAGCGGAAAAGGGTGAAAGAGCTGTGCTCTGGGATACCGGGGACGCAGACGCCAACAACTGGGTGGCACTGGACCTCACCGACCTCGCGGCCTCGGAAGGCGTCCTGGGTAATTTCACGAAGCTGGAGCGAGCGTACAGCGTGGGAGTCAATGCGGATGGGCATCCAGTCGTCACGGGATACGGGCGGTATGCTGACGGTGCTGACACGCGCAACCGTGCTTTTGTGCTGGTGGTGGCCCCAGTGCCGCCTCGTCCGCAGATCACAGCCATCACGGGAGCGGGCACCGGCACTATAACCGTCAATTACACCAACACGGTTGCCGGCAAGACCTACACGCTGCAGTACTGCACGAACCTCAATAATGCGCCAACTTGGTACCCCGGGGGCAGCAAAACGGCGACCGGCACAACTGATTTCCAGACGGAAAGTTCTGTCACGTCTGCCCAACGCTATTACAGGCTGTCCTTCACGCCGTGAGGCGCTGAATGCGGCGCCACGTTCACGGGTCGTTGTAAACAAACGTCCAACCGGCGCCGCGTTGGAAGTCGGGCTGATCCCGCGTCACATGCAGGTAGGCCACGTGACCGTCCACGAATGCCGCTCCGCCATACCCCAGCCGTTTCTTGTCGTGCCAATAGGCCCTTTCGAACGGGTTGAGATTCCCAAAGTAAGCCGCGAACGTATTATCTTCGACCAGAAAAGTCCTGACCGGGTTCTTCACGTCGTCGAATCGTTTGCCGACCAGGCCGAGTTCGGCGTCGTTGTTGTTGGCGTCGCTGTTGTAGATGTAGCTGGTGCCAAAGCAGTCGTAAACTCTCGGCCTCCTTGCCGGCCAGGCTCCCGCCAAGGTGCCGTTGTCGGCGGGACAGCAAAACACCAGCGCTGCGCCCCCGGTGTTGGTCTTTACGTTAACAGCCAGGCTCACATACTGGTTCATCACCCGAAGCTGCCCGCGCATCTCCGTGCCCTGTTTGCCGCCATAATTGCAGTATGCCCAAACCGCATCGCGGGTATCGGTCGGGTGGGAAAAGAATTTGTTGCCGTTATCGCTCGCGTAGAGCGTATTGGCTATGACTTGCTGCTTCAGGTTCGACAGGCACTGAACTCTTCGGCCTTTCTCTTTCGCTGTCGCCAAGGCCGGGAGCATCAATGCGGCCAGAATTGCTATGATGGCAATCACCACGAGCAACTCGATGAGGGTAAAACCTGTCGCCACCGGTTGCCCAGCGCGCTGGCTCCTCGACCAGACTTGTTGAATTCCAGTCATAAATGCCTCGCCTTAATTTACAGCTCCGCCGGCCAGCCTCAAGGCCATACAGCCTGTCCACGCGCTGGACAGGTGCAGCCGTCAACCGTGGCTTATCGCGTGACTCATCGGACCGGCGGCATTGCTCTCTGCACCGGAGGCAGTGCTGCGGCGTCCGTGACTCACGGTGATAACCGCCAGTGGGCGGCTCAGCCAAGACGACCCGGAACCCCTGGCTCCCTCAGCGATCCGGCGTCTTGGGCACGATGTCCGTTTGCAGCGCCGGGTCAGCGGCGCGCACGCGTGTTTCCGGCAGGCCTAGTTCACGACGCACGATATTCGTTCCCTGCGCGATGCTGGTGCTCTTGAAGAAGGCGATGTCCCGGTTGCAGCCTTGCCGGCCAAAGCCGCAGTCGCTTGAAATGATAAGCTGCTCCGGGGCGACATGCTTCAGGACCTCCCGGATGGTGCCCGCGACGGCTTCGGGCTGCTCGACCTGGAGCGTCCGATGGCTCACGACGCCCACGCAAAGCTTCTTCTTCAGTTTGCCCTTGAATGGAGCGAACATCTCGATCTCGCGCAGGTTCCGGTCCTTCATCTCGACCGTCCACACGTCCCCGCGGCACGCCTCCAGGTAAAGCTCGAAGGATTCGCGGTAGCTGTCGTTCTCGATAACGCGCTGCATGTTCGGGTTGCCCCAGCAAGTGTGAATCCAGATCTCCACATCGTCCAGCCCCTCCACCTCGCGGTTGTAGGCCTTGATCATAAACTTCACGTTGTCATGGTCCCGGCCATAGGTGTTGGCCCAGAAGTGCAGGGTGGGTTCCTCGATCTGAATGCACTTGCATCCGGCGTCCCGCAGGGAGAGCAACTCTTTGTTCATCGCCACCGCCATGTCCCAGATCACCTCCTGGTGGTCTTTGTATTTCGGCGTGTGGAGATCGAGAAACAAACCCATCACCTGCGAGCAGCAAGTGCCGAAGCGGACGGGCCGCGAAGTCTTGCACTGCGCCATGCGCCAGATCTTGGCATAGTCCAGCGGCCGGTGCTCGATCTTGTCCACCACCCGGGGCCAGCGCCAGCCCGTATAAATCTCGTTCAAAAGCGTGCCCGGCGGATAACGCAGCCAGGGGGAGCGGGTCTTCTCCGACTGCAGGTAGTCGCCGGAGAATCCGGCCCATCGTTGCAGCGGATAGTGGTGCCAGGAGCGCCCGGCCATATCGTCGTCGCAGTGCAGGTCGCCGTGGGTAAGGATGTCGAGTCCCGCGCGTTCCTGGTCGCTCAGGACGGTGGCAAGGGCGTCCTGGAACTTCTCGCGGAACCGCACGTCCATCATGCAGGTATCCAGGGGCCGGCCCCACATGCTGGAGTCAAACCACCGCGGTCGGGGCCAGGAACCGGTGATGGTACACGGAAGGATGGTGTTGGCGGTTACGGTGAACATAGCTTGTTAGGTAACCCAGCTCCCGCGAGTTCGCAAGCGACTGCCAGGAAAGTGCTTGATCGCAGGTCGTCCAGTGGGCAGGCTAACACGCATCACGGGTTGGGAGAAGTACGCACAGAGTCTTGAGGTTGCTGATACATCCGACCCGTTGACTCTCGCAGATGAGCGTTGTAGCGGAATCAATAAGAAGCTGGCTGAACGCCGGACTGGCGCTGGTTTATCCCGAAGTATGCCAACTTTGCGGCGCGGCGCGGGCGACCCCGCCGGAAGGCTTCGTTTGCGCGGGCTGCCGGGCCAAGGTGCGGTTCATCGTGCGGCCTTTCTGCGAGCACTGCGGCCGCCCGTATGAGGGCGAGATCACCGGCGAGTTCGAGTGCCCGAATTGCCGCGAACACGAGTTGCACTTCGCGCACGCCCGCTCGGCGGTGGTGGCCTGCGAGCGAATGCTGGAGGTGATCCACCGCTATAAATACAAGCGCGAGCTCTGGTTTGAACCCTTCCTTGCCGAGTTGCTCATCGGCGTGGCGAAGTCGGAGCTGGCGAAGGAGAAATGGGATTACATCGTGCCCGTCCCGCTTTATCCCACCAAACAACGCGAGCGTGAGTTCAACCAGGCGGAGCGACTGGCCAAGCGCCTGAGCGCAGCGGTCCATATCCCCATGAATAACCGGCTGGTCCGGCGCGTCCGTCCCACTTGCACGCAAACAGTTCTGAACCGCGCGGAACGCGAGGAAAACGTCCGGAATGCCTTCGCGATGCAGGCAGGAAGGCGCTTGAACGGCGAGCGCATCGTGCTGCTGGACGACGTGCTCACGACCGGGGCGACTACCAGCGCCTGCGCCAGGGTGCTGCGGAGCGGCGGGGCAGGGGAAGTTTGCGTCTGGACAGTGGCGCGCGGAATTTGAATACTGGAGGACCTGAGCTTAGAATGCACATTGCCATGAAGATTACAGACACGGGATCGCTGGGTATTACTCTGCCCGTGCCGTTCCCGAGCTAACCCGTTTAGCGATGGCCACGACGACATTCTCCAAGAAGACGATCGGTTTGGAAACGGCGGAACCAGGACTCACGCCACCTCCACCCAACCAACAAACGGGTTTTGTGAAGAAACCCAAGGTCGCGGGCGGCAAGGCCAGGAAGCGTGACATTCCCGAAGGCCTTTGGACCAAGTGCCCAAAATGCGCCACGATGGTTTTCGACAAGGAGCTGGATGAGAATCTGAAGGTCTGCGGCCACTGCCAGCATCATTTCCCCATCGGCGCCCGCGAGCGCATCCACTCGATGGTCGAAACTTGCACGTTCGAGGAGATGGATGCGGACATGACGAGCGTGGATGTGCTCGACTTCACCGGTGCCGCCTCCTACAAGTCCAAGCTCGAGAAGAACATGGGCACCACTGGCCTTAAGGACGCCGTCATCACCGGAATCTGCAAGATCGGCGATCATCGGGCAGGGCTTGGCGTCATGGATTTCAAGTTCCTGGGCGGTTCGATGGGATCGGTCGTGGGCGAGAAGCTGACGCGGCTGATCGAGCGGGCCACGGAGAAGACCCTGCCGCTGATCATCGTGTCCAGCAGCGGCGGCGCGCGCATGTATGAGGGCATGTTCAGCCTCATGCAAATGGCCAAGACCTGCGCCGCGCTCGCCTACCATGCTCAGGCGCGGTTGCCGTTCATCAGCGTCCTTACGGATCCCACGACCGCGGGCGTGATGGCCAGCTTCGCCAGTGTAGGTGATCTGATCATCGCCGAACCGGGAGCGATGATTGGCTTCGCCGGCCCACGCGTCATCAAGGATACCACGCAAGCGGAATTGCCACCCGGCTTTCAGACGGCGGAGTTTCTGCTCGACCATGGCCTCATTGATGCCATCGTGTCTCGCAAGGATATGAAACAGCGCCTCATTGGCTACCTCAGCTACCTGACAAACGGGCGGCACTGATTCGGCTTTTGGGTCTTGTATGTCCTCCGGGGCTCGGTCTGCGGGTTTTCGGTATTGCGGGCCGCCCCATCGTCTTCTACCCTGCCGCCCCGATGAAAGGCATAATCCTTGCGGGTGGCGCTGGCTCGAGGCTATTTCCGCTCACTCTGGTTGCGAGCAAACAGTTGCAGCCGGTCTATGACAAACCGATGGTCTATTACCCGCTGACGACACTCGTCGAGGGCGGGATCAGGGAATTCTGCCTCATTTCCACCCCGCAGGATTTGCCCCGCTTCAAACAGTTGCTGGGCGACGGCAGCGCGTGGGGCCTGACGATTGATTACCGCGAGCAGCCCAAACCGCAAGGCATCGCGCAGGCCTTCTTGATTGCCGAGTCATTCATTGGCAAGGACGCCGTGACGCTGATCCTCGGCGACAATGTCTTCTACGGCGGTGACAGCTTCCACAAGGCTTTCGCCGAATTCAAAGGCGGCGCAACGATTTTCGGCTACCACGTCAACGACCCGGAACGCTATGGCGTGGTCGCGTTCAACGCCCAGGGACAAGCCATCTCGATCGAAGAAAAGCCACAGCAGCCCAAGAGTAACTACGCCGTCCCCGGCCTATACCTCTACGACAACAATGTCGTGAGCATCACCAGGAATTTGAAACCGTCCGCCCGCGGCGAGCTGGAGATAACCGACGTGAACGTCGAATACCTGCGGCGCAACCAACTGCATGTGCACCGGCTCAGCCGCGGCTTCGCCTGGCTCGACGCAGGCACCAGCAGCAGTTTGCATGAGGCTTCAGCCTACGTGCAGACCATCGAGAAGCGCGTCGGCCTCAAGATCGGCTGCCCGGAAGAGGCGGCCTTTCGTCGCGGCTTTCTCTCTTTGGCCCAGCTCGAGGCGCTGACCGCAAGGATGCCCAAGTGCGAGTACCACCAGTATCTGACCGAGGTGGTTGCGGAGGCGAAGCGGTTGGCGAGCTAGGGGCCGATGAACGTTCAACGTTGCCAACTGGACGGCCTGCTCATCATCGAGCCGAAGGTGTTCGGCGATGCGCGCGGCTTTTTTCTGGAGACCTGGAATCGGAGCCGCTACCGCGAGGCGGGGATGGACACGGAATTTGTGCAGGACAACGTCTCGTTCTCGCGCCGTGGCATATTGCGGGGGCTGCATTTCCAGAACCCGAATCCCCAGGGCAAGCTCCTGCAGGTGTTGCTGGGAGAGGTGTTCGATGTAGCGGTGGACATTCGCCGCAGTTCACCGACCTTTGGCAAGTGGCACGGCCTGGTGCTCTCGGCTGAGAACAAACGCCAGTTTTATGTCCCGCCAGGGTTTGCCCACGGCTTCGCGGTGCTTAGCGAAACGGCCTTGTTCCATTACAAGTGCACGGAGTCCTACTCGCCGAAGGACGAAATGGCCATCCGCTGGGACGATCCCGACATCGGCGTCCAATGGCCGCTGAAGGAGCCGCTGTTGTCGGAACGGGACGCGAAGGGCTTGCGTCTGCGCGACGCGCCGCCCGAGAGGCTGTTCGCCTGAACGGACCGTTATGGATCTGCCCCGCATCCTGCTCATCGGCAAGGTCGGCCAGGTCGGCTGGGAACTCCGCCGCACCCTGGCCCCAATGGCCCAAGTCGTGTGCGTGGACTTTCCGGAGATTGACCTAACCAGCGGCGACTCGATCCGCCAGTGGGTGGCCCAAACCAAGCCTGGAATCGTCATCAACGCGGCCGCCTACACCGCAGTGGATAAGGCTGAATCGGAGCAGGACCGAGCGATGAAGATCAACGGCGTGGCGCCGGGCATCCTGGCGGAAGAGGCAAAGAAATCCGGCGCCCTCCTGGTCCACTACTCCACGGACTATATCTTCGACGGCACCCAGACCGCGCCTTACGTTGAGACTGACGCTCCAAATCCGCTGGGTACTTACGGTCGCACCAAGCTGGCGGGCGACGAAGCGGTTCGGGCCGCAGGCGGCCCGCATCTCATCTTCCGGCTCTGCTGGGTTTACGGTGCGCGGGGGCAGAACTTCATGCTGACCATGATGCGCCTGGCGCGTGAGCGCGAGAAACTGCGCGTGGTGAGCGACCAGGTAGGCTGCCCAACGTGGTCGCGCATGATCGCCGAGACCACGGCCCAGGCGGTCAGGCAATGCGCGGCCGCGGGCGACCTCGGGGCGTTCAGCGGCACTTACCATCTGGCCGCGTCAGGCTCGACCAGTTGGCACGGCTTTGCTCGATCCATCGTTGAGCTGATGCCCGCCGAGGACAGGAAGTGTTCGCAGGTGGAAGCCATCGCGACCTCGGAATACCCGACGCCGACCAAGCGCCCGGCTTACTCGGTCCTGGAGTGCGGCAAGCTGGAGCGCACCTTCGGCCTGCGGTTGCCGGATTGGGAGGACAGCCTTAAGCAAGTTCTGGAATTATGAACCTACTAATCACTGGCGGCGCCGGCTTCATCGGCTCCAATCTTATCCATCACGTCATTGACCGGCCGGAGGTCGCCAAGCTGGTCAATCTGGACTGCCTAACCTACGCCGGACGGCTGGAGAACCTCGCAGGTGTCGCCAAACACCCCAAGTATGTCTTCGAGAAGGTGGACCTGCGCGACAAGAACGCCGTGCTCGGGGTGGCGCAGCGCCACGCCATCACGCACGTCATGCACCTCGCGGCCGAGTCGCACGTGGACCGCTCCATCACCGGCCCGGGTGACTTCATTCACACCAACGTCGTTGGCACCTTCAACCTGCTGGAAGCCTGCCGCACAGTCTGGCAAAACCCTGCCGCCGGCCAGCGCTTCCACCACGTCTCGACTGACGAAGTCTATGGCAGCCTCGGGGCGACCGGCCTCTTCATTGAGACCACTCCCTATGCGCCGAACTCTCCTTACTCCGCCAGCAAGGCCTCGAGCGACATGCTCGTGCGCGCCTACCACCACACGTACGGCCTGCCGACGGTGATCACCAATTGCTCTAACAACTACGGTCCTTACCAGTTCCCCGAGAAGCTCATCCCCGTCGTGATCCAGAGCGTCCTGGCCCGCAAACCAGTGCCGGTCTATGGCGACGGCATGAACGTGCGCGATTGGCTCTACGTGCGCGATCATGCCGAAGCACTCTGGCTGGTGCTGACGCGCGCCCGCCTGGGCGAGACCTACAACATCGGCGGCCACAACGAGTGGGCCAACATCCACATTGTGCAAATCATCTGCGATCTGATTGACGAAATGGCCCCGCAGCTTGGCGGCAACTCGCGCAAGCTGATCACCTTCGTCAAAGACCGGCTTGGCCATGACCGCCGCTACGCCATTGACGCCACGAAGATCAAGAATGAACTCGGCTGGCTGCCCGCCCACAAATTCGAGCAAGGTATTCGAGAGACCGTCCGCTGGTACGTGGACAATCAGGACTGGGTCCGCTCCGTGTTGAGCAAGGCCTAGTACGCAGGCCATGTTGGCCACGGACTCTCAGCGGCTAATTCGGCGGCCCGAGCCATGAACTCATCCCGTCGGCTGAAGTTCTGCTTCGTCCAGACCCTCACGCTGGTGCGGGTGCCGCTGATCTTCCTTTTCCTGGGTGTCAGCGTCTTCGTCGGGTACCCGTTATCGGATTCCTGGTTCCTCGTGGCCTTCGGCGCGATGATCCTATCGGCGGTCACGGATCTGTTTGACGGGTATTTCGCCCGCAAGTTCCAGGTTGCCTCGCGCCTGGGCGGCTACGCTGACCCCATGATGGACAAAGTGTTCTACCTGACCACTTTCCCGACCCTGGTGTACCTGGCCGCTCGTATCGGGCAGCACGGCCACGCCCGCCTGCTGCTCGTCTTGGCGATTCTCTTCCTCCTGCGCGACCAGTGGGTTACCTTTCTGCGGTCGCTCGGAGCCCTGCACAACCTGAGCGCCAAAGCCAATTGGTCGGGCAAGGTGCGCACGCTGATTTCCTTTCCGACCATTTGCCTGATCTACTTCTACCTTCAGGCCCCGCCCCGCTGGCGGCTGCAAGTGCCTGATCGTCTTGTGTACGGCGCCGAAGCTCTGAGTATGTTGATCAACTTCGTCTCGATCGCCGTTTACTCGCGGCACTTCTGGCCGGCGCTACGAGCCGAACTGCGGCTGCCGGACGGGGACAAAGATTGACGGCGGCTCAATCGAGGCCAGACAAGGAGCGATTTCGTTTGACGAGCTTCCATGGCTGGCCGCCGCACGCAACCGATTCTCACCGCGCTGTCTTCACATTTGCGCCGGATGCTCACCGTAGCAACTCTTGAAGTGACCTCCTGCCTTGGTCGGGCTTACCGCAATGAAGTATCGCAGTAGGCGCTGCGCTGTATTCAGGCCATACTCGCTGGATACACACAGAAATAGCGGTGAAAGGTCTGCAAACACTGGGTATTGTGGTATCCACATCGGGTACACACCTGGGATCCGCCGGATACACCCCACAGAAACCCTGTAAACACGGCACAAATGACCTTGAAGCAACATCCGGACACCGCTGGAATTGCCGCCAAAACCAAGGTGCGTAATTTGTCAATCTTCGGCATACCTCTGCTGTGAAGGGCGGCGAACCTGCCGCTGGCAGGACAAGGGCGAGGAGTGCAACCTGAGCACTCAGCAGTCTGGGATTCGCCGATGCCTCTACTCCGGCCGCTGACTGGTGTTGACGCTTGGAGACAGCTATTGCGAAGCGATGTAGCTTGACTCTGCTCGCCAGCTTCCACTGTAGCCGGACCTGAAGTTCAACCTCCCATGAAACGCAGCATTGCACCAGTTGGCTGATTTCGTGTACAAGCCCCACATGCGATCGGAACCCGATGTCCCTATAGCGCCTCTCTGCTTTCGCGCGCAGCTCGTAAATCGCAAATCGTAATTCCCCATGGCCGTCGAGTCCAAGCCCCTCTTCCACCCCGAGGTCATGCGCCAGCAGGTGCGGTCGTTCAACCTGCCGGAGCGCGTGGCGGGCTGGCAGCCGAAACTCCAACACTGGGCCACCCTCATCGCTTCGGGCCGCGCCGATGAGTTCAAGGAGACCGAGCTGCTCCCCGACTTCCTCACCGACATCTTCTGTGGCCTGCTCGGCTACACCGGCCCGGCCGGTAAGGCCGGCGCTTACACCCTGTCCCGCGAACGCCACGTCGAGGTGGACGGCGAGTTCGCCGACGCCGTCCTGGGCCTTTTCCAGAAAGACAAGGACCGATTCACGGCCGTGCTGGAAGGCAAGGGCACGCGCGATCCGCTGGAGCGTCCGTTTGCGGGCCGACGCATGTCCGCCGTGGACCAAGCCTATCGCTACGCCATCAACCTCCCCTGCGACTGGATCATCGTCACTTCGATGCGCGAGACGCGGCTCTATTACAAAGGCGCGCACCAGCAGACTTACGAACGCTTTGAAACCGTCCGGTTGGCGGCTGACGAGGCCCTGCTCAAACGCTTCGTCTTTCTCCTGGGCGCCGAACGTGTGGTGCCCGTTCACCGCGAGTGCCACCTTTATGATTTGCTCCGCGCCTCTGAAACCGTCGGGCGCGAACTCACCAACCAGTTCTACGCCCTCTACGCTGACATCCGCCAACGCGTCCTGACCCGCCTCTGCCGCGAGAATGCCGCCGTCGCGCCGACCGAAATCCTGCGCTGCACCCAGAAGCTGCTGGACCGCATTCTCTTCTGCGCCTTTTGCGAAGACCGCGGCTTGCTCCCCGCCGAGTCTCTGAAGAAAGCTTTCGAGCACCGGGACCCCTACAACCCGCACCCGGTCTGGCACAACTTCCGCGGCCTGTTTCGGGCCATTGACGAAGGCAACGCGGGCCTGAACATTCCCGCCTACAACGGCGGCCTCTTTGCCCTCGATCCGGCGCTGGACGCGCTTCAGGTGTCGGACGAAGTCTGCGCTCATTTCAAGGAACTGGGCGACTACGATTACCGCCCCGCGCGCGAGGTGGCCGACGCTGCGGAGGACACCACCGCCCGCTCGGTCATTGACGTGGACATTCTCGGCCATATTTTCGAGCAATCCATCACCGACCTCGAACGCCTGCGCGGGAATCTGGAGCGGACGCCGCCCAACGTAGGGCAGTGCGTCTCGCCTGCCCCTTCCGCGGCTGCCATCCCGCCCAAGGGGGCAGGCGAGACGCGCTGCCCTACTCTGCCCGGCCGCCGCCGCAAGCAGGAGGGCGCCGTCTATACGCCCGCCTTCATCACCCGCTACCTGGTCGAGCAGGCGCTGGGCGGCGTGTTGAAGCAGCGCTTCGAAACGCTCCGCCGGCAGCACGAGGCCGAACCCAAGACGGCCCGGCTCTGCACTATTCCCCGCGAACAACTGCGCATTGACGACTTGAGTGTGCAGATTGAGAGGGAAGGCTCCGAGATGGACATCAGCCAGCTCGACGCCCAGTCGTGGAGGCTTGAGCCAAAGGCCGTTGACTCCCTGCTCACGAGGATTCGGGAGGGGCGGCGCACGCTCAAGGAAGTCACGGGAATTGCACCGTTGTACGGAATCAAGACTGGCCTCAACGAAGCCTTTCTGATTGATGACGACTGCAAGCGGAAGCTGATCGCCGAGCACGAGGCTTGCGAGGAACTCATCAAGCCCTACGTTCGAGGCGCCGACCTTGGCCGCTGGAGTTCGGACTGGGCGAACCTGTGGATGATTGTCCTGCCTTCCAGCAGTGACCGGCCTTGGCCGTGGGCCGACCTCGGCGATGGCGCCGAAGCCGAGGTCGAGTCGCGCTACCCCAGCCTGCATCGCCATTTAAAGCCGCTGGAGGAGGCACTGCGCAAGCGCCAGGACAAAGGCCGCTACTGGTGGGAACTGCGCCCCTGCGCCTATTGGGATGCGTTTGAGAAGCCCAAGATCTTCTACCAGGAGATTCAGTTCCATCCTGCCTATTCGCTGGATAGCGGCCCGAGCAATCGTTCCATTTCGGCTATCTCCTCGGGACTTGCCGGGTCTTCCCGAAGCATTGCCTCGATCTCATGCCTCAAAGGGTCGTCCGGCATCGCCTGCACTACCTCAGGATGCTGCCGCAACCAGTCAAGGGTCTCTTCGTCGATCAACATGGTTCTTCTCCACCAAGTCGCTCCTGAACTCTCATCACTTCAGCGCCGCATTTGATTCAACGCCGCAAAGCAGTGAAGGTTTCGGCCATAGAAGTTGATTGGAACGCCGCCGCAGCCCAGAGCCTGGAGCGCACCCTCGGCGGCCTCGTCAACCAGGCCTACACCCTCGCCCCCGCCGAGAATGCCCTGATGTGGCAAACCGCTTCGCCCCGGATGCCCATCCTGCGGTCCGCTTAGCCCTCCGAACCGGGAGCTTCGAGCAGCCTTCGGGGTAAGTCCCGTTGCCCGCGCATGGTCCGCCGCATCACGACGTCGCCGCCGGCCAATTCGTAAAAGAGAATGTGCTGGTTGAAGGGGCGGGAGAGGAGAAAGAAGCGCCAGGCGCGCAGCCGGGGGTGAGTGAAACCGCCGCGAGGCCCGAGATTTGGATGCTGGCCCAGCAACCGGCAAGTAGCTTCCACGGCGTTGAGGTAGCGATTGGCGACCTCCCACCCCGCTTCGGCCAGATACCAATCGAATTGGCGCTCAGTATCCGCAATGAAGTCGTCCGCCTTGCGGACGCTCATGTCCTGGCGGAGGGTTTACGCTTCGATGCCCGCTGCCGAATCCCGTCAAAGTCAGCTTGGGTGAGCGGTGTAGCGGGCTGGTCGGCCGACTCCAGGAGCCAGGTTTCAAGCTGCGGTGTGAGTTCAAACGGCCGGCGCTGCTGGTCGCGCACGCAACGGAGCACGTCATTTGCCAGCTCGCTGGGGTCGCCAGCAACGCCCGCCCGAACCTGCTCCCGCAGGAATTCCTCAACGTCTTTGGCCAGCTCAATGGTCATGGGCAAAGGATACCACTGGGAGGCAGCAGGGGAAAGAGTAAAGCGCACCATCACCCCCAACCGCGCCCTCACCGCTGAAGCCCTGGCACGCCGCCGGCTCGCTGATATTGAGGCGGGCAGTGTGCAAGGCATTCCCGGGCCAGAAATATCCGCTCGCATCCGCAAGATTGTCGGGTGTTGAAGCCGCACTAATTGCATCCAGAGGCTGCCGAGGAATACGCTGCCGCCGCAGAATATTGCTTCAACATTCGTCCGGAACTGACGGCCAAAGGCGAGAGCAGCGTTGCCTTCGGCCAAGGGGTCGGCTATATTTCAGTGCATGGACAGCGTGATTCTGGCAAGCGAAGCCCTTAAGCTCCCCGCCTTGGAGAGAGCACAGATTATTGATGCTCTCTGGCGCAGCCTCGACCCGGCGGAGCAGGCTTCCATTGACCAGGGCTGGCTGGCCGAATCCCGGGACCGGCTGCGCGCCTACCGGAAGGGAGACCTTAAACCGCTGGAGGGCGAGGAGACGCTGCGCGAAATCGAAGCCGGCCTGCGTCCATGACGTACAGGTTCCTGCCGCCTGCCGCGCGTGAGGTCAAAGCAGCGGCGCGGTATTACGAGGAGAGAGTGCCCGGCTTAGGATTTGAATTCATCTCTGAGGTGCGGGCCGCCATCCGCCGGATTCTGGCCCATCCTCAGGCATGGTGCCCGCTGGATGACGAATTCCGACGGTGCCGAACTTCCCGGTTCCCGTATGGCATCATCTATGCCCTGGAACATGGGGAGGTCCTCATTGTCTCGGTAATGCACCTCCACCGGCAGCCAGAGAGCTGGAGCAAGAACCTCTGAAGGGCGTCCCATTAAGAATCAGGAAGCGCCGGCCTGCGGCTTGATCCCATTTCGTCCCGCGCCCAATCGAACTCATCTCCCTCCAGCCGCAAACCCAGCGCACGTTGCTCGACTGGCACGGAGCAAAACGCTGAAATGCTGAGAGGCTGACCTCGGGCAGCCGCTCGAACTTGCCCGAGCGGCGGTCCCACTCGGCTTCGGCGGAAAGCTCACGCCAGAGGCGTTCCTTCTCCACGATCAATAGAACCCGATGCAGCAGCAACAGGCTCTCATCGTCCATAGCCTCAACGCGTTGGATCAGTTCCGGACGCAGTTTGTTCGGCTCCAACACAGTCGAATTCATACCCGTAGTATGCCGCCCTTTAATGGGGAAAGTGAGCTATTAATTGGATCGAGCCAGCCCGTCCCGAACCAGCGGCAGGCGCTGACCGCCGCCGACATGCACGCGTTGCGCGACGAATACACCCGCATCATCACTTCCACCCGCGCCGAAACGGTGTGGTCTTTCGGCTATTGTAGCCGGGCGCGATAGAAACACCGCGGCAGGTTGGTGGAGGTTGGATCACTGAAATACACGGGTCCGTTGCCGAGCAGGTTGGTCCGGAGCGGGCTCCAGTTCTTCAGGTTCGTCGAGCCCTCCACGATCACGCCGCGGAGCGGTAAGCCCTCGATCTCGAAACCAAAGCGGTTGGTGATGAAGCCGAAGCGTTCGTTGTCCACCAGAATCAGGGGCGGGCTGTTGGTATTCACGTTCAGCCTGCTTTCCACGAACCAGGTTGAGCAACTGTATCGCCCGCCCGTGACGTAGCCGCGCGCCCGGATGCTCGCTTCGGGAGGTAGATCCAGGCCGAGCAACTGCCAGCCGCCGGCGACGCGCTCGCCGATTCCGACGTTCACCCAGTTGATTCCATTCGTCGAGGTGTCGAAGCTCGCGCGTCCGATTTCCGGTCCGGTGCCGCCGCGCAGCCAGGTGATGCTGGCGCCGTCGAAGGTCAGGTTGTCGGTCGCCGGTTCGGTGCTCGTCAAGCGACCGAGCCGGTTGCGAGTTTGGCCGGCCAGCGCACTGAACGCACCGCCCACCAGGGTCTTTCCGTCCTTTTGCACCGTGACGGCATAAACGGTTCCGTTGGCGCCGGGGTTGAAGGTCAGGTCGAGTGATCCGTCCGCGTTCAACCGGCCGAGGTTGGTCCGGGACTGCCCGGCGAGCGTGGAGAACTCGCCGCCGAGCAGGATACGGCCATCCGCCTGGAGCGCCAGGGTGCGGACCATGCCATTGGCCCCGGGATTGAAAGTCCCATCCAATGACCCGTCCGGATTAAGGCGCCCAATCCGGCTCCGTGCCTGGCCCGCCAAAGTGGCGAAAGGTCCGCCGGCGACGATCTTGCCGTCCGGTTGGACCACGAGTGCCAGCGGGATGTCGCTCGCGGATGAGACGAAGTTTGTGTCCAAAGTCCCATCGGGATTCAGGCGGCCTATCCGCTGGATGGTTTGGCCACAAAGCTTGGTGAACTCACCTCCCGCAAGGATCTTGCCATCCGGCTGCAAGGCTAATGAATACACGATGCCGCCAGCGCTCGCGTTGAAATTTGTGTCCAGCGTGCCATTGGGGTAGAGCCGGCCCAGGTTGGTCCGCGACTGTCCGGCCAACGTTCGAAAGTCGCCACCGACGACGATCTTCCCGTCCGCTTGCAGGACCAGGGCGTAAACCCCGGGATAGGTCACCCCGCCAGTTGCGCCGGGATTGAAAGCCGTGTCTAAAGAGCCGTCCGCGTTCAGCCGGCCGATGTAAACGCGGGGCTGCCCAGCGAGGCTGGTGAGCCACCCGGCCGCAAGAATTTTCCCATCCGGTTGCACAGCGATCGAGAACACCGTGTCGCCGACTGAGGCGCTGAAGGTCGTGTCAAGCGTCCCGTCGGCTTTGAGGCGCGCCAGTCGTCCGGGCTTGGCGCCAATGATAACGGTCGAGCCGCCACCGATGAGAATCCTGCCGTCCGTTTGGACCGCCACAGCGAAGAGGTCGGGATTGCTGGGCGGATTGAAGGTGTCCGCCGACGCCAGGTTAACGGTGAGCAGCGCGATGGTGCTGGTGACGCTGCTAAACGAGTTGCTCACCACGACGGAATAGTAGCCCACATCCGTGGTCTGGGCGTTGGTGAGGGCCAACGACGCCGCCGTGCGACTGGACAAATCGTTGCCGTCCTTCCGCCACTGGTAGCTCAACGCCGTGCCGAGGGCGGTCACGCTGAACGTCGCGTTTTGGCCTGGATTGACGCTCCGAGCCACCGGCTGGTTTGTGATCCAGGGATCAGTCACGCTCAACATCGCCACGGAACTAGTGACCGCCCCCATCGAATTCGTGATCACCGCGGAATACAGGCCCGCGTCGGCGCCGAACACATTGGACACAGCGAGACGAGGCGTGTGGGTGCCCGAAAGTTTGCTGCCATCGTCCAACGGCATGTCATCCTTGTACCATTGATAGGTCAACGGCCCCGAGCCGACGGCTTCAACCAGGAAAGCAGTGGCCGTGGTGGCGAGGTTCGTGCGGCCGCGGGGTTGCGCAATGATGACGGGCGGCCCCAGGCCGGCTTCGACGAACCAACTGGAGCCTCCCACGTAACCACCGGGGAGTGATCCGTGGGCGCGAATCGTGGCATGACTCGGCACTACCAGGCCGCTGACTTGCCAGCCATTTGGAGTCCGCATGCCGGCACCGAGATCAACCCAGGCTTCGCCGTTGGTTGATGCTTCGTAGCTGGTCCAGCAAACCTCCGGGCACGCGCCGGTCCGCGACCAGGTGAGGGTTGAGCCATCGAAGGTGAGATCGTCGCTCACGGCCTCGTTATTCTCCGGCCTGCCGATGCGCGCACGGTTTAGCCCGCCCAAGGTCGTGAAGTTCCCGCCGACCAGAATCCGGCCGTCGGGTTGGATCGTCAGGCCATACACGTCGCCATTGGCGTCCGCGGCGAAACCCGGATCCCGAGCGCCGTTGGACTCAAGCCGGCCGACGCGGTTGCAGGCTTGTCCCGCCAGATTCGTGAAGGCGCCGCCAACCAGGATGCGTCCGTTTGCCTGGAGGGCAAGGGTGTGCACCGGGGCATCCGTCCCGGGATTGAAACTGTCGTCCAACGATCCGTCGGGATTGAGCCGAGCCAAGTGTCGGCGCGGTTGCTCCGCCCAGCTCGTGAAATATCCGCCTACCAGAACTTTGTTGTCGGGTTGAATCATCAGGCAATAAACGGAGCTGTTTGGCTGTGAATCGAAGCCGGCGTCCAGAGTGCCGTTGCTGTTGAGCCGCCCGATGCAATAGCGCGGCTGGCCGGCGAGGCTGGAGAACGAACCGCCCACGAGGATCTGGCCATTCGTTTGCACGATCAGCGAATTGACCACGTAATCTGCACCTGGGTTGAACGCGGCGTCCAGCGAACCATCGGGGTTGAGTCGGGCGATGTTGGTGCGCGGCTGCCCGCCGAGGGCCGAGAAGTAACCACCCACCACAATCTTACCGTCAGGTTGAATCGCGAGGCAATACACCTCGCCATTCGCGCCTGGATTGAAGGTCGTGTCCAACGAACCATCGGGATTCAGCCGGCCCAGGCGCGAGCGGGACTGTCCGCCCAGACTGGTGAAATTCCCGCCCACGATAATCTTCCGGTCCTTTTGCACCGCCAGGGCGTGCACGTAGAAGTCGGCGCCCGGATTGAAATCCTTGTCCAGATCACCGCTTGGGTGGAGTCGCGCGATGTAATATCTGGCCCACCCGCCCATCATCGTGAAGCGGCCGCCCACAACAACGCGACCGTCGGGTTGCACCACCAAAGCCTCCACGAGGTTATTGGCGCCGGGATTGAACGAATCAGGGGTTTGGGACTTTGCTGGGTTCGCCACGCCGGTCGCGGCCAGTGCCAGCAGCATCACGCGTCGGGTCCATCGGCTCCCAGCTTTGCGAATTGGCTCCACGGATTCCTGGATAACATCATCGTTGGCCGCTGGCCAGCACCGTCTCGAAATGCGGAGGCTGATCCTCGCGGGCGACGACGTTGACTTCGATCTTCTTGAAGCCAGCCGCTTCCAGCCAACGATGCAGATCGCTTTCGGCAAAGCCCGGCCAGCGGTCACCGTAGAGTTCCTGAGCCTTTGGGAAACGGTGCTTGGCGAGGTCCAGAATCATGACCTGGCCTCCCGGCTTGAGCATTCGGTAGGCGCTGGCGATGGCCTTCGCGGGCTCCTCGGCGTGATGCAGGGCCTGGCTGAGGATCGCCAGGTCCACGCTTTCCGGCTCGACCGGCGGGTTCTGCAAGTCACCCAGCCGGAACTCGAGGTTCTTCAGATTGTTCTTCTTTGCCTTGGCGGCGCCGAATGCCACGATCTTCTCCGAATTATCCACCGCGATGACCTTATGGCAGCGGCGCGCAAGCAGTTCGCTGAGCAAGCCCTCACCTGAGCCCAAGTCGGCCACCGTCAATGGCGGCAGGATGCGCAGGAGCAGATGCCCGAAGGCTTGCCACGATCGCCCCGGGCCATAGACCCGGTCAAACCGCCCCGCAACCTGGTTGA
This sequence comes from uncultured Verrucomicrobiota bacterium, assembly GCA_964625855.1. Classification (GTDB taxonomy): domain Bacteria; phylum Verrucomicrobiota; class Verrucomicrobiia; order Limisphaerales; family UBA8199; genus JAPLUA01. The sequence goes on from CAZVFC010000039.1 coordinate 47,285, forward strand.
AATAGACCCGTTCCTGCTCGCGCCGCCGGCTGAGAATTCGCTTCAAATTGATCTGGTCGCCAGCGTATTCCGGCAATTCCTTCGCACCCCGAATCGCCAGTTGAATGAACTCGTCCAACGCGCCAGTGGCAGAGTCGGCAAGCTTGTAGAAGGTGCGCTTGCCCTCACGGCGCGACTGCACCAGGGCGGAGTCCTGCAGCAGCCCGAGGTGCGTGGAAATTCGCGACTGGCCCATCCGCGTGACTTCTTGCAGTTCGTTTACCGAAAGTTCGTTCTTCTCCAGCAGCGCCACGATACGCAGACGCGTGGCGTCGGATAGAGCCCGCAGGAACCTGAGAGTTGAGGACATATACGCCATTGCTCGCTGATTATCTAAAATCACTGTTGACGGCCAGACAGGAGGATATATCATCTTATCCTGATGCGTCAATATGACGCCTGACTAAGATACGAATATTTATACATGAGCAAGAACTTCATTTTCTCGTCGGAATCCGTCGGCGAAGGCCACCCGGACAAGGTTTGCGACACCATTTCTGATGCCGTGCTGGATGCTTGTCTGGCGCAGGACCCTCACAGCCGGGTGGCCTGCGAGACTTACGCGAAGTGCAACCTCGTGGTGGTCGGCGGCGAGATCACCACCAAGGCCAAACTCGATTTCAACGAGATTGCGCGGGGGGCGATCCGTGGAATCGGCTACACGCATGACGACGATGTGTTCCATGCCGACAAGGTCCTCATCATGAACGCCATCACTTCCCAAAGCCCGGACATCAAGCAGGGAGTGGACGCCCGCAAGGCCAAAGGCAAGGAAACCGCCGAGCAAGGGGCAGGGGACCAGGGTCTGATGTTCGGCTATGCGACCAATGAGACGCCCGAACTGATGCCCGCGCCCATCATGTACGCCCACCAACTGGGCCGTGCCCTGACCAAGATCCGGAAGACCGGCAAGATCAAATGGCTCCGTCCGGACGCAAAGAGCCAGGTCTCCGTGCGCTACGTCAACGACCAGCCCGTGGAGATCACCAACGTGGTGATCTCGACCCAGCACAGCGCCGACGTCGAGCACTCGACCATCAAGGAGTTCTGCGTCGAGGAAGTGATTAAGAAGACGCTGCCCAAGCGATTGCTGACCAAAGCGACCAAGTACCTGATTAATCCTACCGGGCGCTTCGTTGTCGGCGGTCCGCAGGGCGACACGGGTTTGACCGGGCGGAAGATTATTGTGGACAGCTACGGCGGCATGGGCCGTCACGGCGGCGGTTGCTTCAGCGGCAAAGATCCGTCCAAGGTGGACCGCAGCGCGGCTTACATGGGCCGCTACGTGGCTAAGAACATCGTCGCTGCCGGACTGGCTACGAGCGCTGAGATTCAGTTCGCCTACGCTATCGGGTATCCCGACCCAGTGTCGGTTTGTGTTAATACATTCGGCACCGGCGTCGTCAGCGACGAGGAAATAGAGCGCGCCATCTCGGAGGTCTTCAGCTTCAAGCCGGCGCAAATCATCAAGCAACTCGACCTGCTTCACCCGATATATTCCCTGACCACGAACTACGGCCACTTCGGCAAGAATGATCCCGAGATAACCTGGGAGAAGACCGACAAAGTCGCCGCGCTCAGGAAGGCCGCGGCGAAGTCCGCACCCGGAGTCGGGGCCGCCACTTTGAAGAAGGCCGCGCGCCTGGTTACACGCCTGGCCCCTTCGCGCGCGTCGGCAGGTTCCTGATCCAGCGCCTCTGTAAACATCATTCATCAAATTCCGATTACTATGCCTACTTTGATTAAGAGCAACGGAAGAAAAGCCGCCTTGGGCAACGCCAAGACGCGCGCTACAAGTGATTGTAAGGTCAAGGATCTCAGCCTCGCGGAATGGGGCCGCAAGGAAATCTCGGTCGCCGAGCAGGAGATGCCCGGACTGATGTCCATCCGCGAGAAACACGGCAGCACCAGGCCCCTGAACGGGGTTCGCGTCACCGGCTCGCTGCACATGACCATCGAGACTGCAGTGCTGATTGAAACGCTGGTGGACCTCGGCGCATCGGTGCGCTGGGCAAGCTGTAATATCTTCAGCACGCAGGACCAGGCCGCAGCGGCGATTGCCAAAGCCGGCGTGCCTGTCTTCGCCTTCAAAGGCGAATCGCTCGAAGAGTATTGGGACTTCACGCTGGCGGCATTGACGCACCCCGGACGCAAAGGCCCTCAGCTTATCGTGGACGACGGCGGCGACGCTACACTGCTCCTGCACAAGGGCTACGAGATGGAACGTGGCAGCGATTGGGTTAACACGGCAAGCGCCAGTCACGAGGAGCAAGTCATCAAGGACCTGCTCAAGCGTTGCGCCAAGGAACGCCCCGGCTGGTTCAGCCAGATCGTGAAGGAGTGGAAGGGCGTCAGCGAGGAGACTACCACAGGCGTGCACCGCCTCTACCAAATGCTCGAAGCCGGCAAGCTCCTCGTGCCCGCCATCAACGTCAACGACTCGGTCACCAAGTCGAAGTTTGACAACCTCTACGGCTGCCGCGAATCCCTTGCCGACGGTTTGAAGCGTGCCCTGGGCGTAATGATCGCAGGCAAGACCGCCTGTGTCTGCGGCTACGGCGACGTCGGCAAAGGCAGCGCTCATAGCCTGCGGGGCTTCGGCGCCCGTGTGATTGTCACGGAGATTGACCCCATCAACGCCCTTCAGGCGGCGATGGAAGGCTTTGAGGTCACCACCGTCGAAGACACGCTCGGGGAAGCGGACATTTATGTCACCACCACAGGCAATTGCGACGTCATCACGCTGGACCACATGCTCAAGATGAAGGACCAGGCGATTGTCTGTAACATCGGCCACTTCGACAACGAGATCCAGGTTGACCGCCTGAACAACGCCAAGGGCGTTTCCCGCGTGAACATCAAGCCCCAGGTGGATCGTTTCGACCTGCCGGGCGACCGCAGCCTCTACCTGCTGGCCGAGGGCCGCCTGGTGAACCTGGGTTGCGCCGAAGGCCATCCGAGCTTCGTGATGTCGAACTCCTTCACCAACCAGGTGCTCGCCCAGCTCGACCTGTGGACCAACCGCGAGAATTACAAGCCGGCGGTCTATCGTCTGCCCAAGAAGCTGGACGAGGAAGTCGCCCGCCTGCACCTCGAGAAGATTGGCGTCAAGCTCACCCGTCTCACCAAGAAGCAGGCCGATTACATCGGCGTGCCGGTGGACGGCCCCTACAAAGCCGAGCACTACCGCTACTAACGTAGAACAGGCGTCCCGCCTGTTCCCCATACCAAAGGCGAACGGCTACGTACCGTTCGCCTTTGTTCTGACACCCGCCAAGACACTCGTGGACATCGAACTGCTCGGTGGGGTGGGGTCGGAGAGCAGAAAAGCCCACAAACCATATACAAACCATATACCAGGAATATAGAGAGCATATACCGGGGCTATAGACACATACGCTGTCCTCCCTATGCTGCGCCCGTGTGCTCACGCTGTACTCTCGCCAGCGATATCGTGCCCGCGCCGGGGCGCGTATTGTAACGGTGGCCCAGGTCGCGAGGCGGGGCACAGCACGCCGTGCCCACCTTCCCACCGGCACCCGGCAGGGCATCCTCTTCGGAGGCGCTTGACAGACGGGCGAGGCAAGGCTCAGTCTTGCGCATGATGAAGCGCGCAATCCTGGCGGCCTTCTGCGCTGCGGTGATGCTGGCTCAGACGCTGCAAGTCCGCGCAGCCGATGCGCCGGCCAAATCTCCTTCCGCGGCTACCAACCGGATCAACATCCTCTTACTGACGGACGACCTGCATCGGGGCAATTGGCTCGGAGCTGCTGGGGCGGAACGGATGATTACCCCGAACATAGATCGGCAGAACCTGATAGTTCAGCAGAAGTCGCAACGCTTTCGGGCGAGCAACCCATATATTGTCTTATCCCGGAGACGTGGCTAGAACCAAGCGCATTCAAGGCGAGTGCCAGCAATGCGGCGGCTCGCTGGAATTCCCCGCCGAACGCATCGGGCTGACGGCGCAGTGCCCTCGTTGCGGCAAAGAGACTGAACTGATGCTGGCGACGCCTGCGCAGGAGCCAATGATTCCACGGAAGGTGATTGTCTGGACTGTCATTACCGTGGGGCTGCTGCTAGTGGCGCTGGTCCTTGTTCTGGCGGGGTTGAAGCACTTCGAAAGGCAGGCCGCGGAGCGAAGACTTAAGTCCGGGGCGCCGGCGCAGACTTCGACAAATGCGTCGGCCGACTCGCCTTCTGCCGCGGGGAAGCGTTGAGGGCGTACGTGGGCTCGCGCGGGTGCTGCCTTGAGATTCAGAGTTCGCGCAAGGCCGTGGCGATGGGCAGGCGCGCGCCACGGATGGCCGGAAACAGGCCGCCGATCAGGCCAATCAGCACCGCCCAGATTATTCCGCGCACCAGCAGGTCCGGCGTGACCGCGAAGGCAAACGTTACCTGGCTGAAACTCTGCCAGTTCATGGTCGCCGCCTGCATGCCATTGAAGGCGAAGTAGGCGACCAAGGCACCGGTTGCACCGCCCACCAGCGCCAGCGCCAGCGATTCAATCATCACGGATACCACCACCGCGCCACTACCAAAGCCCAGGGCCCGGAGGGTCGCGATTTCCCGGGTGCGGGCGGACACCGAACTATACATGGTATTCAGCGCGCCGAACACCGCACCGACGGCCATTAACGACGCAACGAGAAAGCCCAGCGTGGTAATGAGCTTGGTAACCGCGGTAGATTGCTCGGCATAGTATTCGGTCTGGCGCAGCACCTTCACATTCAGGCGCGGGTCGGTGGTCAGCGCGTCTTTGAATTCCAGGAAGGACTCGGGAGAACTCAGCTTCACATAGACGGATTGGAAGGTGTCGTCGCGGTTGTAGGCTGCCTGCAACACGCTTGCGTCGGTCCAGATTTCCGATTCCGCCGTGCCGCCGCCGGCGGAGAAGATCCCCACGATCGGCCAATTGCGGCGGCCGACGCGCAATGTGCGGCCCAGTTCCAGCCCGGCAAACTCTTTGGCCGCGCCGGTTCCGACAATCACCTCGTTCTTGCCCCAATCGAACATCCGCCCCTCCACCAGCTTCAGATTGTCGCGCACCTTGAAGGCCGGACGCTCAACTCCGCGCATCGGCACATTGGCGTCCGTGGCCGTAGAGCGCTTGGGCAGATTAATGATGACAAACAGTTCGGGGGAGGCGAGTGAGCCCTCCGCCGTGCGCGCCAGGCCCGGCGCATCGGCGATCACGCGCGTGCTTTCGCGCAGGAAGCCGCTGACCATCTCCGTGTCGGCGCCGCTGCGGAGCACAATCGCGGCATCGGGCGCGCCCGAAGCGGTCAGGGTTTTCTGGAAGCCCGTGCCCATTGAGAGCACCCCGACGAGCACGGCCACCACACCAGCGATGCCGAACACGGCGGCGGAAACCGAACCGAGGCGCTGCGGGATGCTCAGCAGACCGAACTTGCTGACGGAGGCGACTTGCGACAGCCAATTGAGCGGGCCAGCCATGACAGGAAATCAGAAACCCGAAATCCGAAATCCGAAGTGCGGGGCTGGGAACGGGGTAAACATAGCGATTACATTCTTCTTAAGGCGTCCGCCACCCGCAGGCGCATGGCCTGCAGGGCTGGGAAGATCCCCGCAACCAGTCCGAGCGCCAGGCACAGCGCCGCACCCAGCAGCACATCCAGCGCCGGGAAGAAGAACAGCGGCAACATGCCGCCGGTCGGATCGCCTCGCGAAATGACCAGGCACGCCAATCCCAGACCAAGCCCTCCCCCCAGAATCGCCAGCACGCAGGACTCTGCCAGCACCAGCGAAAGAACCTGCGCATTGGTAAAACCCAGGGCTTTGAGTGCGCCCAGCTCACCGGTTCGCTCGCGCACGGCCTGGGCCATGGTATTGCCGGCGACCAGCAGGATGGTGAAAAACACGGCGCTCAGGATCGTGGCGGTGATGAGAGTGATATCGCCGATCTGATTGGCCCACCCCTGCAAGAATGCGCCCTCCGGCTCCGCTTTGGTCTCGGCCGTCGAATTCTCGAATTCGGCGTCCACCCGTTTTGCGACCTCCGCCGCCTCCGCCGGGTCCTTCACGCGCACGATGTACCAGCCCACTTGCCCTTTGTTCCACATGCGCGCTTCATCGAAGTAGTCGTAACGGAAGAAGAGCTGCGTCGTGTCGGTGTTCTGTTCTTTTCCGTCATAGAAGCCAACGATGTCGAATTCCCAGAGCCGGCTGCCGTCGGTCTTGCCATAGATGGAGGAGAGAATGGGGACCTTGTCACCCACCTTCCAACGGAAACGGTCCGCGGTCTTTCGGCCCACGATGGCGCCCGTCCGCGTCTTGAGCCACGCCTGCTTCGTTTCCGGCGAAACGATGAACTCCGGATACATCTCGAGGAATTCCTCCGGCACGACGGGCATTTGCGGGAAGAAGTTCTTGGGGTCCTGGTAGATGCCGCCAAACCATGTCTGATGCGTAGCCAACGACACCCCGGGAATCCGCTCGATGCGCGCCTTGTAAAACTCCGGCAGGCTCTGGATGATGGACACCTTGTGGCGCACCCACAGACGGTTCTGGCCGGCCAGGGTCACGCCCCCTGCCAGGGCCTGCTTGATGGCTGACAGGAACCCGAACAGGACAAAAGCCACCAGGATCGACAGCAGCGTCAGCAGGGTGCGGAGCTTCTTCCGCTTCAGGTTGCTCCAGATCAGGTGGAAATACTTCACAGGGCTCACTCAGGCACCGAGCGCCGCCTGCTGCGCGGCGAGCAACTCCCCGACGCCAACCTTGCCGAGGACGAGCATCTCCGCCAGTTGGGATTCGCTGAAAGTAGCCTCCTCACCCGTGCCCTGCAGCTCAATGAACTCCCCGGCGGCGTTCATGACCAGGTTCAGGTCCACTTCGGCGGCCGCATCTTCAGTGTAGCACAAATCGAGCAGTGCTTGTTTGGCAACGATTCCGACGCTTACGGCGGCGACCGCATGGCGCAAGGGGCTTTCCGACAGCTTGCCCTCGGCGAGCATCTTCCGTATCGCCAGCGCCAGGGCCACATAGGCGCCGGTGATCGCCGCGGTGCGCGTGCCGCCGTCAGCCTGCAACACGTCGCAATCCACCCAGATGGTGCGTGTTCCCAGCTTCTCAAGGTCAAGAGCAGCGCGCATCGCCCGGCCGATGAGCCGTTGGATCTCCTGCGATCTTCCGTCAATCTTGCCCTTGGCGATATCGCGCTGCTTGCGTTGCAGGGTGGAGTAGGGCAGCATCGAGTATTCGGCGGTGATCCAGCCGCCAGTGACGTTCTGCTCCTTCATCCAGCGCGGCACCGATTCCTCGGCCGTCACTCCACATATCACGCGCGTGTTGCCCCACTCGATCAGCGTGGAACCAGTGGCGTAGGGCGCGACGTTGTTTTGAAAGCGCACGGGGCGCAGTTGATCCGGCAATCGGCCGTCGGCACGACCCGCGGGAGCAACGGGCGTCAGTAAGGGTTGCGACATAAACTCCAGAGATGGATGATTATTAACTCCCCGGTGTTTGATCTGCGACCCTCAGCGGCCTCGCCGGGCCAATGCTCGCCTGTTTCTCCCTGAGCAGCCGGAAGTTGCCTTCTTCGCAACAGGCCACAAAACCCTCCGTCACCGACTTCAACTCCTCCCATCGCGCCCGAATTTGCTCTGATTCCTTCTGTGAAATCTGGTTGTCAGCGGCAGCAGAAGCCACGACCGCGAGCAAATCCGCAAATTCCTGCACGATCTCGTTGGTGGCAGGAATCAGGTAGGATGGGTGGGGCTTGTTGGTCTTCGGGTTGAGGATGAAGAACCCTCCGGACCGCTGGCAGATCCACTGCACGATACGGTGGTCATTGGTGCAACGAAGCAGGGCCTCGATGCGGTCCAGCGGGTTGGTGCTGCCGCTGCCGGCAGTCGGATCTGTCGGCTCGGCCCACTTGTAAATCATGGAGAGCGAAAGCCCGAGTTCGGCGGACACCTGCTTAGGGCTGCACTTCTGGAAGACTTCACGCAAGAGTTCGTGCGATTGCATGCGGCTAGATTTGGGAAAGCCAGCGCCTTTGGCAAGACGGAACCGCTCTCAGCCCGAACTGGAGGGTGGATTTCGGGGGTTGAGGCCCCTCGCCGTTGTTGACAGGGATAGGGAGAATCTACAGGTTTCTGACGCGGCGCAGGTGCCCGTGTGTATCTATGGCAACCAGACTAACTTACAGACAGATGGCAGATGTTGATCTTCAGAGGGCCGTTTTCCCCGTCGGACGGAGCGCCGAGGACTGCGCGCCCTGCCGCCTATGGTTGGCTCTTGGTGCCGTTTGTACGTTGGTCGCCCTGGGGTCGGGCTGTTCGACCGGTTCCGGCTCGTCTAGCGCCGCCCAGGCCGGTGCCAGCGTTTATACGAACCCCGTTTACGCGGGCTCGATGCCCGACCCCTCGGTCATCCGGCACAAGGGGTTCTATTATGCATTCGGGACGACCGGTAACAGCCGCCTGCCCGATGGCCGCATCTTCACTGCGTTGCGCTCGCGGAATCTGGTGGAGTGGGAAACGCTCGGCGGGGCGTTGGTCCCGCCGTCGCCCAACCGCCGAGCCCAATATTGGGCGCCGGAAGTCACCTTTGACCGGGGCACCTTCTACCTTTACTACGCCATGGGCGGCATCGAACCGGAGAAATTCGAGCTGCGGGTGGCCACCAGTCTTCAGCCGGAAGGGCCTTACGTGGACACCGGCGCCAAGCTAGTGGATTGCGAAACGAACCGCTTCACGATTGACGCCTTCCCATTCAAGGACGATGACGGCCAGTGGTATCTGTTCTACGCGCGCAACTTCACCAACGCCGAGCCCGGAGTGCACCCGGGCACAGCACTCGTTGTAGATCGCCTGATTGACATGACGCGCCTGGCGGGGGACTGCCACGTGGTCGTGCGCGCCCGCTATGACTGGACGCTCTACGAAGCCAACCGCCGTATGGACGTTTATGGCGCGACCTTCGACTGGCACACCATCGAGGGTCCCTGCGTGGTCAAACGCAATGGGCGCTACTATTGCTTCTACAGCGGGGCGAATTACCAGACGGCTCGATATGGTGTGGATTACGTCGTGGCCGACCATCCGCTAGGCCCCTACACCGGCCAGGGCGATCACGCCCGCGTATTGCACAGCGTTCCGGGCCAGGTGCGTGGGCCGGGACATCACTCCATTGTGCCGAGCCCGAATGGAAAGGCGCAATACCTGGTCTATCACGCCTGGAACCCCGCCATGCGGACACGCTGGATGTGCCTGGACAAGCTGCTGTGGACACCCGACGGACCCCTGTGCGCGGGGCCAACTTCCACAGCTCAACCGGCGCCTTGACCTGCGGGACCTGTCGGTCGGGACAGCGGCCTCTGCTCTGACAGGCCATGCGGTAGCCAGTGCCTAGACACCGCCAAGACAGTACCTGGCTTAATAGAAATTCTATTAAGCCAGGTACTGTCTTGGCGGTGTCTAGGCGCTGGCTAGGTACTCGGGGACCCGTTCGGTGCGCAGACCAACCGAGGTGGGGTGGGCGAGCCCGACTCGAGGCTTGCCTGCCAGGGGATTGTCGGCGAGGGACTTACGGATTGTCTCAGCTCGATTCGCGATAGGTCATCGAGCCTATGCCCAAGACCACCAAGGTCGGCGCGAACTCATTACGGGACGGCTAAAGCTTCCAGGGCTCGCGATAGGGGCGCGTCAGAAGGCTGCTGGCTTCGCTGTCCCCGAGAATCTTCTCAGTGACGGGGTCCCAACGGATCTTGCGGCCGACCAGCATCGAGATCAGGCCAAGGTGTCCGGGGAGGGCGGAATGATGCGCCGTCTCGACAGGGCAGATCGTGGGCTGGCGTGATTTCACGGAGTCAATGAAGTTGCGCATGTGGTTGTCCGACTTGTAGAGCTTCACCTTGTAACGATCCTCCGGAATCTTCACGAACCAATCCAGATTCGAGGCGTCATAGCCGCCGCGGTCCACCCATACCCAGCCCTCGGTGCCGATCCACTTGGTGCCACCGCGAATGTCACCGTGTCCGCCGGCCATGATCATCGTGACGTTGCCCGGATACTTCAGCTCGATGCGGTACTTGCCGCAGGTGTTCCAAATGGCGTCTTTGGGCGGAAACTCGCCGTGGCCTTCGATCTCGGACGGGCCGGCGTTGTCAAAGTCCAGGCCCCAATGGGCTATGTCGCAATGGTGCCCCACCCAATCCAGCAACTGCCCGCCGCCAATGTTGTAGTTCCAGCGCCAGTTCATGAAGACGCGGGCGTGGATGTAGGGCTCCTGTTGGGCCGGGCCGAGCCACCTTTCGTAATCGAGTTCGGACGGCGGAGGCGTCACCGCAATGTTCCAATCGGCGCTGCCGGGCACGACTTTGGCCAGATACTCAGGGTTCTTGGGCGCGCTCGGGAACTTTGCGAGCAGGGCAGGGGCGGTCCCGGCGAAATCATGATGGCCGGCGGGCAGGCCAACCTCGACGCGCGTGACTTTGCCGATCAGCCCGTTGCGAACAATCTCGCACGCCTGGCGGAACGGCCGCTGCGATCGTTGCCACGAGCCGGTCTGCCAGATGCGCTGCTCTTGCCGCACCGCTTTGACGATGGCTTGCTGCTCGGCGATCGTGCGTGCCAGGGGCTTCTCACCGTAAATGTCCTTCTTGTTCCTGGCGGCTTCAGTCGCGACCAGCGCGTGCCAATTGTCCGGCACGGCCAGCATCACGGCGTCAATGTCTTTGCGCGCCATCATCTCGCGGTAGTCGTGGTACGACTTGGCGTCCTGGTTCTTGTAATGGCCGTTGATTCTGTCGAGCGCGGACTGGAGATGCTTCTTGTCCAGATCACACGCGGCGACGACCTGGGTGTCCTTCAAGCCCAGCAGTTCATTCGTGTTCCCGGGCCCCTGCATGCCCCAGCCGACGACGCCCACCACGATGCGTTCGGAGGGACTCGCGCGCCCAGCCCGACCCATCGCGCTGGCGGGGATGAAGGTCGGTGCGGCGAGGGTTAATGCGGTGGCGGCAAGGAAACGACGGCGGCTGATGCCCGAGTTCTCGTTAGAGTTCTTCATGTGGGTAATGACTACAAGAGCCCCAGTGCAAAGCGAGCAGAAAATTGCCGCGCAACCGGGCTGGCGTCCATCGCGACAATGCCGCTTGGCCGGGCAGGGCAGGGGAGGGGAGGAAACCGGCTCCATTTGCCCGCAATGCTTGCGCATGAGCGGGATCCGTACGGGGCCAAGCGTTATGCGCAACCAGGGCCCAACCTCAACTGCATCCTCAAAACGGCTTGATAATCATCCCAGGAAACAAGTAATCCTTTCCCCACAACATGCATAATCAAGTCATCAATCGAGCCGCCGACAACATCCGCATTCTTTCTGCTGCCATGGTCGAGAAAGCCAAATCCGGGCATCCCGGTGGCGCCATGGGCGGCGCCGACTTCATCAACATCCTGTTCGCCGAGTTTCTGCGCTATGATCCGGCCGATCCGGCCTGGCACATGCGTGACCGTTTCTTCCTCGACCCGGGCCACATGTCGCCGATGCTCTACTCGGTGCTGGCCCTGTGCGGGAAATATACCTTGGACGAGCTGAAGAGCTTCCGCCAATGGGGTAGCCCAACGCCCGGTCATCCTGAGCTGGATGTGCATCGCGGCGTCGAGAACACCTCCGGGCCACTGGGGCAGGGTCATGCCAGCGCGGTGGGCGCTGCCATCGCCGAACGCTTTCTCTGTGCGCGTTTCGGCGAATGGATGTCGCACAAGACCTTTGCTTTCATCTCCGACGGCGGCGTTCAGGAAGAAATCTCGCAGGGGGCGGGCCGCATCGCCGGTTATCTTGGCCTGAGCAATCTGATCATGTTTTACGATTCCAATGACATCCAGCTCTCCACCGACACCAACGCCGTCACGCATGAAGACACGGCCAAGAAGTATGAAGCCTGGGGCTGGCGCGTCAGCACGATTGAAGGCAATAATGCTGACCAGATTCGCGCCGCGCTCAGCAGCGCGATCGGCGAGAAGGAGCAGCCAAGCCTTATCATTGGCAAGACGATCATGGGCAAAGGCGCGGTGAAGGCCGATGGCAGCAGCTACGAACGCAAATGCGCCACGCACGGGATGCCGCTGGGCGAGGCCGGTGCGTCGTTCGAGAAATCCATTGCGAACCTGGGAGGCGACCCGGCGGCGCCGTTCAGCATTTTTCCCGAGGTGGCTGAGCTTTACGCCAAAGCCAAAGAGCAAAAGGCAATAGCCGCTGCCGCGCGCAAAGCCAAACAACAGGAATGGGCGGCAGCTAATCCCGAACTGGCCGGCAAGCTCGACCAGTTCCTCGCCGGGAAGTTGCCGCCGTTGAACTTCGAGGAAATCGCCCATAAGCCAGACTGCGCCACGCGCGCCGCCTCGGGCGCGGTGCTGGGTTGGCTGGCCGGAAAAGTGGAGAACCTGATTGTTGCCTCCGCCGATTTGTCGAACAGCGACAAGACGGACGGCTTCTTGAAGCAGACCCGGCAGTTTACCAAGGGCGACTTCGGTGGCGCGTTCCTTCAAGTGGGTGTGAGTGAGTTGACCATGGCTGCACTTGCCAACGGCATGGCGCTGCACGGCGGCGTTATCCCCGCGTGCGGCACTTTCTTCGCCTTCAGCGACTACATGAAGCCGGCGGTTCGCCTCTCGGCTCTGATGGGTCTGCCGGTGAAGTTCATCTGGACCCACGACGCCTTCCGCGTGGGCGAAGACGGCCCCACGCACCAACCGGTGGAACAGGAAGCGCAGATCCGCCTGCTCGAACACCTCAAGAATCACAAGGGAGAAATGAGCCTCCTGGCGCTGCGTCCCGCCGACGCCGCCGAAACTTCCGTCGCCTGGCGAATGGCGCTGGAGAACACTCGCACGCCCACGGCCTTGATCTTCTCGCGGCAGAACATCAAAGATGTTCCCGCGCGCGCCGGCTCGACCCGGTACCGCGACGCGTTGCAGGCCGAGAAAGGCGCCTACATCGCACTGGACTGCTCCGGTACGCCCGACGTCGTGCTCGTCGCCAGCGGTTCCGAAGTGTCCACGCTCATTGGCGGCGCGGAACTGCTCACTGCGCAGCACGGTCTCAAAGTGCGTGTTGTGTCCGTCATCTCGGAAGGCTTGTTCCGCCAACAGCCGGTTGGATACCAGACGACGGTGCTCCCGCCTGATTTGGCGACGTTCGGTTTGACTGCCGGTTTGCCGGTCACCCTGGCGGGCCTGGTCGGCGCCAAAGGCAGAACATGGGGGCTCGAAAGTTTTGGCTATTCTGCGCCGGCGAAGGTGCTGGACGAGAAACTCGGTTTCACCCCGACGAACGTCTGCCAGCAGGTGCTGATCTATATGGCTGACCAGAAGAAGGGCGGCGTAGCCGAGGCGAGTTGCGCTTGAAGCGAGACAAATAGCTCAGCGGCGAGTTTCCGCGAAGTCCTTCCGCCTTGCTGCGCGACGGGGCATGCCTATAATGCGCCGATGCTCGACATCAAACTGATTCGTGAACGACCAGATCTTGTACGCCAGCGCCTGGCGTCGCGCGGGGCAGGAGATGAGGCCCAAGTTGACGAGTTGCTGAAGCTCGACGAGCAACGCCGCAAACTCCTGGCCGAGGTGGAAGCGTTGAAGGCTCAACGGAAGCGTGTGTCCAAGGAGATCGGCGCCCTCATGGGGCAAAAGAAGTTTGCTGAGGCCGAAGCGAAGAAGCAGGAAACCGGCAACCTGGGCGAGCGGATCGCCGCGCTGGACAAGCAAGCGGCAGAAACTGAAGCAGCGCGGGACCACTTGATGTTGCGGCTGCCGAACCTGCCGCATGATTCGGTACCGCCCGGAAAGAGCGCCGAGGACAACCCGGTCGTCCGCGTCCACGGCGAGAAACTGGTATTTACCTTCAAGCCCAAATCGCACGTGGAGTTGTGCGAAGCATTGAAGCTGGTGGATTTCACCCGGGCAGCCAAGCTATCGGGGAGCGGGTTTGTGCTCTATACGAACTGGGGTGCGAAGCTGGAGCGGGCGCTGATTCAGTTCATGCTGGATTTGCACACGAGCGAGCATGGTTACACGGAAGTGTCGCCGCCGTTCATGGTGGGGTCGCAATGTCTGGAGGGCGTCGGGCAGTTCCCCAAGTTCGCCGATCAGTATTACGCGGTGCAGGAAGGATTGGATGCGAGTACACTGGGGAGGTTGTATTTGATCCCGACGGCGGAGACGCCGGTGGCCAATATCCACCGTGAGGAAATTCTCAAGGAGAACGATTTGCCGATTCATTACTGCGCCTATACGCCGTGCTTTCGCGGCGAGGCGGGCGCCGCAGGCGTTGGCACCCGCGGGATCATACGCGTTCATCAGTTCGACAAGGTGGAGTTGATCAAGATTGTTAAACCCGAGCACGGCTACGCCGAACAAGAAAAGATGCTGGCCGACGCCGAACAGGTGTTGCAGTTGCTGGGGCTGCATTATCGCGTGGTGCTGCTGTGCACGGGCGATATGGGCTTCGCCAGCGCGAAGACGTACGACATCGAAGTCTGGGCGCCAGGGCAGGGGAGTTACCTGGAGGTATCGAGCGTATCCAATTGCGAGGATTTCCAGGCGCGACGGATGGGTCTGCGCTATAAGTCGGAGAGCGGTGAGAATCAATTCCCGCATTTGTTGAATGGGAGCGGAACGGCGCTGGCACGGCTCTTCGTTGCGCTCGTGGAAACGTATCAGCAGCCAGACGGAAGCTTGAAGGTGCCGGCGAGGTTGCAGCCTTACCTCAAAACCGAGCGGATTCTGGCATGAGGATTCTGCTCGCGAGCAGCGAAGTCCACCCCTATTCAAAAACGGGCGGGCTGGCGGACATGGTCGGCGCCCTGGCCAAAACGCTCGCCCACAAAGGACATCGCGTGGGGGTAGTAACGCCGCTGTACTCCGGCATCCGCGAGAGATTTCCCGCGCTCAGGCAGATGGACTTGGCGCTGGATGTCCCGCTCGGCACGCGGCAAGTGCGCGGCGGGATCCTGACGCTACAGCCCGCTGCCGGCCTGACAATCTACTTCGTGGACCAGCCGTCATTCTATCAGCGGCGCGAATTGTATCAGGAGGACGGGAACGATTATGCTGACAACGCCGAGCGATTTATCTTCTTCTCCAAAGCCATTGCGCGCCTGGCGCAGGAGTTGGTGTGGAAACCTGAGGTGCTGCACCTCCACGATTGGCAAGCCGCCCCGGCAGCGCTGCTTCTTCACCATCAGCACCAGCTCAAAGGGCAGGGGAGTGTGCCTGGGATCTGTCTGACTATCCATAACCTGGCCTACCAGGGACTGCTTCCTGCGAGTGCGTACGGCCTGCTAAACTTGCCCGCGGAGTATTTTGCCCCCCACGGCGTGGAATTCTACGGCAAGTTGGGTTGTCTGAAAGCCGGGCTCGTGTATGCCGATGTCATTACAACGGTGAGCCCTCGCTATGCGCGCGAAATCACGACCGAGGAACTGGGTTGCGGGCTCGATGGCCTGCTGCGCCAAAGGAATAGCTCCTTGGTTGGCATTTTGAACGGGGTTGATTACGACGAATGGGATCCCTTCAACGACCCCTTCCTCAAGCACGCATATTCCGCAAGTGACCTCAGCGGGAAGGAACGGAACAAGCTAGCCCTGCAGGAAGAATTTGGGCTGCCGGGTAATGCCCGTGTTCCGCTCTTTGGCAGCATTGGCCGACTCGCGGAGCAAAAAGGCGTCGAGATCATGCATGCCGCCCTGGAACAAGTACTTTCTGGAAACAATCTCCAGATTGTACTCATCGGCACTGGTACACCCGCTTTTGAGAAAGCTTACAGGGACCTTGCGCGCCGTTTCGCTTCCCAGATGGCCGTCCGGATCGGCTTTGACGAGCCGGTATCCCACCGCATCGAGGCCGGCTCTGATTTCTTCCTCATGCCTTCCCGGTTTGAGCCCTGCGGCCTCAACCAGATGTACGGCTTGCGTTACGGGACTATTCCTATCGTCCGAACCACTGGAGGCTTGGACGATACCGTGATTGATGTTCGCGAGGATCCGGAGAAGGCTAACGGAATAAAGTTCATCGAGTATTCCGCTGCAGCATTGGCAAAGGGCATTAATAAAGCCCTTTGGTTGTATCGGCAGGGTGAATTACTCGCCCATTTCCGACGAAATGCGATGGCAGCCAATTTCTCCTGGGATCGGACCATTGGTGAGTATATAGCGGTCTATCACAAGATCGGGGGCACGTGAACTCCTCCTCACTGTTGATCGCGCATCCCGGCAGACTACCTGATTGAATATAACAAACCTTGTGCGTGATACACAGGTCTAAAGTACGGTATGGCGTTGACGTTCATTCTGTCGTGACTTGGCATGAGGGCTCTTGAGAGCGAGAGCTTGGCTTTGCTCGGCCCCATTCGCGTACGTAAGGTGTTTTCCATTAGCGTCTTGTGCAGGACTACGATTCTTAGTCACGCCGTTCTAAGCGTCCGGTGCTCTCAGAGGGCCATGGTATGGCTCCGCTGTCTTGCCAGCGATGGCCCGGTGAGTCTCCCATGGGGGCCGCTCCCCATGGGAGACTCACCGGGGACACAGGCTGCCGACACCATCTTCGGCTCAGTGTTGAGCTCGGATTCCAGGAGACTGCGCGATGTTTGAGAATGCGGGGCTGTAGGGCCGCAGATCTCCGCAAGTCCACGGAATAGCGCGTTGAGTTACAATATGTGGCGCAAGCGAGACTCCTTGAGAAGAGTTCTCAGCGTCCGCCTTTACCGATTGCCCCAGCCAAATCGTTCCGTGATCGGCCAATAGACGAAGAAGGACTTTCCGATCACTTGATTAGCCGGAAAATCACCCCAATAACGGCTATCGAGGCTGTTCATGGTGTTGTCTCCTAGAACGAACAGATGGTTCGGCTGGACTTGGAAGGTCGCACCCTCTTTCAGCAGTCCGAGCAAAGCATGCCCATAGTAACAGCCCTCCTCATATTGCAGGACCTTGGAGCCACGTCTGGCGGAAGGAAAACTGTAAACGTTTTCAAAATGCGGACTGGCCGCGCTTAGCGGCTGTCCGTTCACGAGCAGGTGCCCAACCAGGATTGTGCCGTATGCAGAGACGTTCGTGACCATGTAATCCTCGCGCAGCGACAGAGTCTCGCCGCCAAGGCCAACCAGCCGCTTGATATAGAATTGGTCCGGTGGGAGGTTCTCAATGCCTTTCGTTTCGAAGACAACCGTCTCTCCGCGTTTCGGAGGGCGGAAATTGTAGGTCAGGCGATCAACGAACAGGTGGTCTCCAGCACTAACACGCAGCTTTACGATGTCCTGGCCATGAACAAATGACTGGACGCCAGGCTGGAGGCCAGCCCGCGCCTCGAGCGTTCCATGCGGCGGCGCGCCGTAATCGGGCGGAAACCAGATCGTGTAGGTCTTCCCTCCCTGCACGAGCGTCTGGAAGATACTGAAGATGAGAATCCGAAACGCAGGTTTGACGGTTTCCAGCGTCCCATCTTTTTTCGCCACCTGGTGGACATAGGAAACCCCGGCGAACCACTCCCGAATCCGCGACAATCCGGTCGAAATCTTCGCGTAGGGGGTGTCAATCAGATTCTGCGAAGTCACCCCATAAAGGGTCGGTTGCATTGAACCGGTCGGAATCTTGAACGGTTGCAGGAAGAATGTGCGGATGCCCATGGCAACCGCCAAGGCGACCAGCAACACTTCAACGTTCTCCCGCCAGGCCGGATTGGGATAGGGCTTGAGCCATTTGTTGGCGGTCTTCTCGAGGTGCTCCATTTGCCGCTCAAGCGCGTCGTTGTCCGCACCCTCGGCAACGGCTCTCTGGCAACCGGTTATCGCCGCCTGGAGCGCTTCAATCGCTTGCGCGGGCAGGACGTCGCGCTGGTGGCTAAGAAGCTTCCAGACGTGCCGACGCATAGCGCTGGCATGACGGATTCGCTTGGAAAGAAACCAGCGCAGCAGGACCGGAATGGACGAGCGGGGCGCTTGGCCCGCCGACGCCTGGCGTGCATCTGGTTCGTTCGCTCGCCGCTTCGCCTCCTGGTTTTCAGTTCTGGTCATATTCGATTATGCTTTTAAGACTTCGATGAAAGCCTCCTGCGGAATGTTCACGGAGCCGAACGATTTCATGCGCTTCTTGCCCTCCTTCTGCTTTTCCAGAAGTTTACGTTTGCGCGTGATATCGCCGCCGTAACATTTTGCCGTCACGTCTTTGCGCAAGGCGCCGACAGTCTCGCGGGCGATGACTTTGCCGCCGATAGCGGCCTGAATGGCCACGGCATATTGCTGGCGAGGAATCACTTCTTTGAGCTTCGCGGCGAGCGCCCGTCCCCTGCCCTCTGCCTTGTCACGGTGCACAATGCAGGAAAAGGCGTCCACAGCCTCCCCGTTGACGAGCATATCGAGTTTAACCATGTCCGATTCCCGGTAGCCCGAATGCTCGTAGTCCATCGAGCCGTAGCCGCGAGTGAGGCTCTTGATGCGGTCATGGAAATCTATGAGGATCTCATTGAGCGGCACCAAACCGGTCAGCATGACCCGCCGCGAATCAAGCGTCTCCGTGTGTTCCACCACGCCACGTTTTTCGGTGATCAGCGCCATCATGTCACCGATATATTCGTTGGGGCAGATGACGAAGACTTTGACCATCGGCTCGGCAATCGTCTGGATGTAGGTCGGCTCGGGCAGGTAGGCGGGATTATCAACCTCTTTCACCGTGCCGTCGGTCAGGGTCACTCGATAGATGACGCTCGGATAGGTGGCGATGATGTCCATGCTGTATTCGCGTCGCAAACGCTCCTGGACGATCTCCAAATGCAACAGGCCAAGGAATCCGCAGCGGAAACCAAACCCGAGTGCCACGGACGTCTCCGGCTGGTAGGCAAATGCCGAATCGTTTAACTGGAGCTTGGCCAGGCTCGCCTTGAGGTGCTCGTAGTCTCCGGTGTTGATCGGATATATCCCGCTGAACACCATGGGATGAATCTCCTTGAAACCGGGCAGCGCCGGCGACGGGTGCCGCGAGTCGGTAATGGTGTCCCCCATCTTAACCTCTTGCGGGCTCTTGATGTTGGCGGTCATGTAACCGGTTTCCCCGACCTCGAGTTTCTCGCGCACGTAAGGTTTCGGATTGAAGCTGCCGACTTCCTTGATCTCCACATTCCTTCCTGAATGCAGCAGCTTGACATGCATCCCAGGCTTGAGTTCGCCGTTGAATACGCGCACATGCGTCACCACCCCTTTGTAGGTGTCGAAATACGAATCGAAGCCCAGTGCCTGGACCGACGGCGCGCCGGTCGGCTTGGGCGGTGGGATGCGTTCTACAATTGCTTCGAGGATGTCGTCAACGCCGATACCCTCCTTGGCGCTGGCCAGAATAGCGGAGTCGCCCGGGATAGCGAGGATGTCTTCCAACTGCCGCCTGGCCTGCGGAACGTCGGCATGCGGCAGGTCTATCTTGTTGATGACGGGGATGATGGCGAGGTTCTGCTTCATTGCCAGGTGTACGTTGGCCACCGTCTGGGCCTCGACGCCCTGGGCCGCGTCCACGATGAGCAGCGCTCCTTCGCATGCGCTCAGGCTGCGCGAGACTTCGTAGGAGAAATCCACATGGCCGGGGGTGTCAATGAGGTTCAACTCATAGGCCTCGCCGTTCTTGGCCTGGTAAACCATCGTGACGGGGTGGGCCTTGATGGTGATGCCGCGCTCTTTTTCCAAGTCCATCGAATCAAGCAATTGATCCTCCATCTCGCGCGTGGTAATCGTACCCGTACGCAACAGGAGACGATCGGAGAGCGTCGTCTTCCCATGGTCTATATGGGCAATGATGCTAAAATTTCTGATGTGCGCGGTGTCCATCGGCTAAACTGCGTGAGAGGGCATGGTATCCGCTATTAGTCTGAAGAAAAGGAAATTCCCGGTCCCCCTACCCTTCTCTGCACGTCGTGACGGAAAGCCCGATTGCCTGGCCAAGGCGAACCCACCCAGGCAAGATGCTTTGATGCAAGGCACCGGCCGCGCGCCGGGGCGCTTCACCTGGGCGAAGCGCCGGCGATGCTCAGGCTCAGTTCAATGGTGTCAGACACCTTCTCCTCCACTTGCCCCGGCATGATGCCAAAGTCGCTGCGTTTGATCGCGAAATTGGCACGGATGACGAGCAGGTCGCCGCTCATATTCGGCACGCGCTGGCCGAGTTTGTCCTTCAAATAGGTGAACTTAACCGGCACGGTAATTTGCTTGGCGGTGCCTTTGCAGGCAAACGTGCCTGTAACCTCGGCTGTAGTCGTGTCCCCGTTGGTCTTTACGTTCTTGAGTTCCTTGGCTTCGAACGAGATCTCCGGGTATTTCGCCACGTCCAGCCATTTCTCGCCGCGCAGGTGTTCCAACTGCATCGGGTTGCCCACGTGCAAAGAGGCGCTCGCGACCACTATCTTGCCGCTGGTCGCGTCCGGGTCTGCGGGGTCGAAAGTCACCGTGCCACTGATCCCGGTGGCGTTGCCGCTGATGGCTTCGAGGGGAGCGTCGAGTTTAAAGACGGCATTGTTGACGCCTTTCGGGTCTTTGAAATCAAAGGGTTGAGGAGCGGCCCACACGCCCCCGCCCAAACAGGCGAGGCTGGCAACAAACAAGGCTTTGGTGTTCATGGCTAACTTATGCTTTGTCATTCAGTATTTCGTCAGGTTTGAGTTTGCGGTTTGCGGAACAGCAATGAAACGCCGGCCAGGATCCCCGAGGTCAGCACCGCGACTGCGAGCAAATCAACGCCGGGCACAAAGCGTTTTTGGTAATCGTCCACTGTGATTCCAGTCACCTCATCGGTCCTTGTCACTGGCATGCTCGTTTTGGTCCAGCCCCGATTCGCGCCCGTCGTCAGCCACAGGCTCAGGGCCGCCACAATCAGAACCACCGCCAGAATCCGCAAGATGAGCCGGCTCATGCTCGCTTGGCCCGGGCGGCGGCCGCCAGCGCGACAGGGAGACTCCGTTCCAAGTCTGCGCTGGGGTGAACACCCCATTGCGCCGCTGACGGGATCGGGCTACTTAAGCTGGGATGCGAGTGCATTTGCGACATGCGCATGTCGGGCTGTTCTACGCCGGACGAAAGCACTGGGTCAGTAACCCCGACGGCGCGCTTGACTTGCGGACAATCGAGCGCGCAGCCGAGTTGAGCCGCGACGAGGACTTCGAGCGGATGGAGATCGTTGCCTTCTTTGACGACCCCATCTGTGAACTCGTCTTCCCGCTCGCGCCCAGATCCGCGAGACTGAGGTTTCCAAGGCACGCACATGCATAGGCTGGGCTTGGCAAGGGCCATAGCAGGCAGGTCATTTCGCTGCGAGTGCGGCCTCGATAGCCCCCGTCACTTCCGGGACCGTCCGGGGTTCAAAACGCTTGAGGATCTTGCCGTCGCGGCCGATCAGGAACTTGTTGAAGTTCCACTTGATGTCTCCGGGGAACGGCGAGTCCGCGCCGGCCAGCGCGACGTAAAGCGGGTGGCGCTGGGGGCCGTTGACGTTGATCTTGTCGAACAGCGGGAAGGTGACGCCGTACTTGGAGGAGCAAAACTGCTTGATCTCCTCTTTCGTGCCGGGTTCCTGGCCGTTGAACTGGTTGCAGGGGAAGGCCAGGACCGTGAAGCCCTGGTCCTTGTACTTCTCGTAGATGGCCTCCAAGGCTTGGTACTGGGGGGTAAGACCGCACTTGGAGGCGACGTTCACGATCAGGAGCACCTTGCCCTGATAGGCCTTCAAAGAGGTTTCCTTGCCCTCGATGTCTTTGATCGGTATGTCCTGGAATGAACCAGCACAGAAAGCGAAGGTCCGCATAAACAAAACTGCCGCGACAGATAAAACGAGCTTCATCACAAACCAGTAGCACCGACGCCCCAATTGTCAATCGGTTGGGCCCTCGGCCGGCGCTATTCCCCGAAACTGATGCCCAGGGCGCGGGCGGTCTGGACGATGTCGCCGTTGATGGGGACGGTGCGCAGGCGGCCGACGGCATCGGAAATCTTCACCGCAATCGTGTCCGGCGGTTTCAGGGCGACCATGTGACCGTATTTCTCCTCGGCGATGAGTTGCACAGCGCGAGCGCCAAAGCGCGTGCACAGGAGACGGTCAAAAGAAGTCGGGGCGCCGCCGCGCTGCAGGTGGCCCAGCACGCAGACGCGGGTCTCCTTGCCGGTACGCTGCTGGATTTCCGCCGCGACGACCGCGCCGATGCCTCCCAGCCGCGCTTCACGATTCTTTTCGGCACTGCCGGCGGTGACGTAGTCCTTCCCCTGCTCCCGCGCGCCTTCGGCGGCCACAACGAGGGTGAAGTGCTTGCCCTCCCGCTCACGTTCCATGACCTTGGCGCATACCGCCTCGAAGCGAAACGGAATCTCCGGGATCAGGATCACATCCCCACCCCCGGAAATGCCCGCGTGGGACGCGATCCAGCCGGCATACCGGCCCATGACCTCGAGCACCATTACCCGGTCATGGCTTTGCGCGGTGGTGCGCAACCGGTCGAGAGCGTCCGTGGCGCAGGCGACCGCCGAGTCGAAGCCGAAGGTCAGCACCGTGGCTTCAAGATCGTTGTCAATCGTCTTGGGCACGCCGACGACCGGCACGCCGTGCTCGAAGAGTTGCTGGGCGATGCTCAGGGAGCCATCACCGCCGACGCACACCAGTGCGCGCAATCCAAGCTTCTGCACGTTGGCCTTCGCCTCGGCCAGGATTTCCGCCGGGATGCTGGTGGCTTCACCGTGTCCGGTCTTGGCGGCAAACCGGCCCTTGTTCGACGTGCCGAGAATTGTCCCCCCAACGAACAGCAACGCGTCCATCTCCTTGTAATCGAGCGCCTCGTAGCGCACCGGCGCCAGCAGGCCCTCGTAACCATCCAGGAAGCCAACGGCGTCCCAGCCGCGTTTGGACGCGCACTTGACGACCGCCCGGATAACCGTATTGAGCCCCGGACAATCGCCGCCACCCGTGAGAATACCAATGCGTTCGCGCATGCGTGGACTCTTAGCATGCGCGGAACGCGAAGTCCAACCACAAGCGTGCAAACATTCTGGCTTGATTCGGTCTCCCATCGTCCCTAAGAATCGGCGAGATCAGGCCCGAAGCTGATGCGCCTGCATCCATCTGGACTGGAGTTGTAGTTGTGGCTGGGCTATACAGAATGTTTGAGCGCACCCTCCTCTGGGGGATGGTGTGCTTCGCCATCGCCTTGGTGATCTACCTGGGTTATCTGCAATACCGCAGGATCCGGCGCCGGCGTGCGCGCCGTCGCCACCGGTCCCACAGCTCCAGCCGGCAGCCCTACTGGCGCATAGCTCAGCGCAACACAGACCATGACCACCGCCCGACGTAAGCCCGCCTCGATGGCCGCGCGCCGCCACCGTCCGTCCCCCGTTCATCTCCCCTGCCCTGCCTGAGCTTTCGCCAGAGCCTCTTTCGCGGCGGCGCGAACCGACCAGTCCGGGTCTGCTTCCGACAAATGCATCAGCTCCGCCAACGCGGCCTGGGTGAGCGGCCTGATCAGGCTCAGGGTCTTGGCCGCGGCGAGGCGGATGGCGGGCGATTGGTCATTCAAGGTTTGGATTAGCGCAGGCACGGCCAATAGCGCGTTTCGGCTTGCCTTGCCCAGACCCTCGGCCGCCGCAAGCCGCACCTCCGGCACGGGGTCCTTCAAGGCCGCAGCCAGTGCACTCACAGCAGGTTCGTCGTAAGCGTGGATGGCGCTGAGGGTGGCGATTGCCTGCAGGCGTGAAGCCGACTCTTCATCCTTGATCATGTGCAGGAGTGCGGGTTCAACCGTCCGACGCGAAGCGCCCAAGGCCATCAGCGCCCTGGCGGCGCCCTGCTGCGCGAGTCCCCTTTCGCGCTCGATTACCGCAGTCAGCGATGATGCGGCGGGCGGGCCGATCCTGCCCAGGCAGGCGATCGCAGCGCTGCGGATTTCCGGCTTCTCCTCCTTAAGCGCTTCTATCAGCTCCGGAATTGCTGGCAGAGCTGCGGCACCGAGCTGAGCCAGGCCATCAATCGCCGCCCCGCGGACGTTCGGATTCGCATGGCTCAGAGCGCCCGTCAAGACCGGCAAGGAATCTGTTCCTATGCGACCCAGCGCCACCGCCGCCTCCCAGCGGAATTCGTCTCGCTGGCTGCGCAGCATTCGACCCAAGGCAGGAATGGCGGGTCTTGCGTCCGGTCCGATAGCGGCCAGCGCCCTGGCCGCGTGACTATGAATCACCTTCTCATCCGGTACTCGCGAATGCCTGACCATCAGCGGGCGAAATCTGCGCGGGAGCTTGAGTGCCGTCTTCCAGAGCGCCTTTCGCCAGATCGGATCACGCGACTCCAGCAACCGGATGAGCTCCGGCACCGCCGTGGCTCCCATCGCTTTGAAAGCCGCCACGGATTCCTCCCGGGCGCGTGGATTGACCGAGTCGAATTGCGCCGCCCACGCTTTGATCGTTTTCCCCTGGTAGAGCGGACCTTCCGAGCGCGAGCGGTTGAACATCCCCAAAACGACCAAGCCCAGCCCCACAAAGGCAAGGCCGATAAGGAAGCGCTTTCTCAAACCTCAATCGCTGACGCAAGGCGTGCGAGCCGTTCCCCCGTTGACACCGCAGGCGCGGTGAGGCGCGGTTCGCGCGAGTAATTGGCGGTAGGTTGCCAGCGCCAGCAATGGCCAACTGTTCCGGTACATGTCGTACTTCAAGTAAAAGACCTTCGGAAAGCCGGTGCCGGTGGTCTCGTCCTCGGTCCAGGAGCCGTCGGGATTCTGCGTTCGGACAAGATACTCAAGTCCGCGCTGGAGGCTTGGCCGGTCAGGATCATCAAACGCGCACAGCCCCATAACCGCCCAGGCGGTCTGGGAAGCCGTACTGGGCCCTTGGCCTTTGAACACGGGGTCGTCGTAGGTGTTGCACCGTTCGCCCCAGCCCCCGTCCTCGTGCTGGACGCTCTCCAGCCAGTCGCGTGCCCGGGTCAGCCAGGGCTGAGTCATATCCAGGCCTAGCGCTCGCAGGCCGCGCAGGACCTGCCAGGTGCCATAGACATAATTCACGCCCCATCGCCCGTACCACGAGCCATCCTCTTCCTGGTGCTCGCGGATGAACCGGAGCGCCTTTTGCACCTGCGGATGGGCGACGCTCCAGCCCTCATAGCCCAGCAACTCCAGAATGCGGGCGGTGATGTCGGCGCATTCGGGGTCCAGCATCGCGTTGTGATCGGCGAAGGGCACCTTCTCCAGCACCCCCTTTGTGCAGTCCTTGTCGAACGCCGCCCAGCCGCCGTCCTTGCATTGGAAGGTGAGCATCCACGCAAGGCCGCGCTGGAAGCACTCGTCGCGCTTCTGGCGGTCATTGGTTGGGACCTTGCGCAACGCCAGCAGCACCATGGCGGTGTCGTCCACGTCCGGGTTCCATTTGTTCTGGAATTCGAATACCCAGCCGCTCGGCTCCACCTTGGCCAGGTTCTTGTATTGCCAATCGCCCCGGAAGCGAATCTCTTTGGTCATGAGCCATTCGGCGGCCTTGATCAGGGCCGGATGTTCCTCGGGCATCCCGGATTCCCGCAGGCACATGGTGACGATGGCGGTATCCCATACGGGCGACAGGCACGGTTCGATGCGCACCGTGCGCTCGGTCTCATGCTCATGCTTTTTGAGCTGCTGCTCGATTCGCACCACCTGGGGATGGTCTCCCGGGTAGCCCAGCGCCCGCAATGCAATAAGCGAATTAAGGATGCCGGGAAAGATTGCCGCCAGGCCGTCCGAGCCCTCGAAACGCTCCAGCATCCATTGCTCCGCCTTCTTGAGGGCACGCTTGCGGAACGGATGCACGTTATGCTCTGCAAACCACTCCGCGAACTTGTGTACCCGGTCCAGCCACAGAAAGAAGTTGCGCCAGGTCAGTCGTTCCGGGTCGGGCGCCAGCGCCAAATCACGCTCGTGCATGCCCTCAGGGTAAAGCTCGTATAGATTGATGTTGTTCTTCGGCTGACGTGTCGGCTTGAAATGGTTGATGATCGAGAGCGGCACCAGAATGGACCGGCTCCAGGAACTCATCTCGTTGATATTCACATAGAACCACTTGCCAATCAGGATGATCTCGCACGGAATGGTCGGCACATAATCCCACGGAAAGAGACCCAAAAGCGCCAGGAACAGTTTCGAGAAGGTATTCATGCGCGGCACGCCTCCCAGGCTCTTGGCCACCTCGCGCGCGCGCAACAACCGCCGGTCAGTCACCGCAACCCCGGCCAGTTTCAATGCCAAATAGCATTTGACCGTTGCATTGACCTCTGCCGGTCCGCCGTAGTAGATGTTCCACCCCCCGTCGGGCAACTGCATGGAAAGAATATGATTCACCGCCTTGCGCTGCCATTCCGGGTCCACCTTGCCGTCCCAATGACGGTAGATAATCAAGTCGGCCATCAATGTGGCATCCACAATCAACTCCCCGTTCCAGTAGCCCTCGGCGTGCTGTTGACTTAATAGATAGCGCTGCGACCGCCCGATGGCGGTTTCCAGTTCAACGCGCGGTTGGAGCCCGAAGTCCTGTTGACGGGGTTGAGCGTCCAAACCGCGCTCTCGGAAAACTACTTCACCCACGTTGGATAATCTGCGGGGCCAAGCCCGATTTGTAAAGGAGTTCTTCCCCTGCTACGGGCGTGGGGACGCGCCCGCCTACCCCCAGAGCGCCTTGCGCAAGGCACCCGCCAGGAATTTCCGGCGCTCCGGCGTGAGCATGGACCCGAGCTTGACCTGCTTGCCGTCGCGCGTCTCGATGAGGATGAGTGTCTTGCGCTGGCGATGGCCGCGCCGGTCGCTCCACTGAGATTCCTCAATTCGCACGTCCTTTACCCCTGAGGCGTCGAACCGCCGCCGGTAGCCGAGGGCGCCCACGCCGGTGAAGACCACACCCTCAGCGTTATTCATCCGCACCTCGGTCCGCCCGCCCAAGGCAGAGAGAAACGTGCCGATCATGAACAGGCCGACGCCGATAAAAGGAAGCAGGAAGATCCAGAGGAAGATCGTCATGCCCACGGGCATGGGATTGCCCTTCATATCCGGGGCGGGAAACCATTCCGGCAAATCCAAACCCATGTGGCGCAACGTGCTGGCCAGGGCAAGCAGCACAAAGATGGACACGATCCCGTTCCAGAACAGCGCGAACGCCAGGGCCCCGATGGCCGCGCCGATCGAGCGGTGCGTGGCGCCAATCACCGGCCCCGACCCGTCGTTGCGGTACCACGTGCCTGGCGGTGCGTTATTGAGGTCTATGTTCGAATCCAGCTCCGTGCCTTGCGTCAGCGCGGAGAGCTGATGTGAGAGGTTGCACAAACGGCAGTAGGCAACGTCGTTGGCGACGTTGATGTCCTCGCTCGGAATTGCTTTGCCGCACCGGGAGCACGTCGGAGTAACCATAACTGATGGCCTCATCATGCAGGCGGCGCAGGTACGTTCAAGGCGAAAACCGGCGCAACACTGAGCAACAACAGCAAGCCGATCTTGGGACATAGGCCAATTAAGGGACCATTACGGGATGAACATGCGGTACACACCGGCCAAGCACGGATGCCACGTCACAATCGCCACAGCATGCCTCGGACGACCTGACGCTGCCCGGCGATATACCGGTGCCTCCGGGGAGCCACCGTCGCGTCGCCGTAGCCAGTCCTGGCCTGGATATTTCATGGCCAGGGTAGGGCGTGCTGTCCTCAGCGCGCCGCAGGTCCACCCCGGCGCGCTGAGGACAGCACGCCCTGCCTTTGCGGTCTGATTGGACTTCATGCCGAGTGTAAATATCCAGGCTAGGGTGGTGCCGGGGCTGTGGGGGGGCAGCGGCTGGGGTCGGCCCAGCGAGTGGCTACCGCGACCGTCGGTGGAACTGGCGAGAAACGCCCTCGCGACGCGCAGTTCCGATCTGGACGCCGGGCCGGATGTGCGCTAGTGGTATCGGGCCGTGCCCTTCGAGAACGAAACCGACCACGACAATCGCCCAATAGGTGCGCCTTGGGAAGATCGAGTTTGCAGTTCAGCCTTCAGGCTGCCTTACCTCGGGAGCAAGTCAAAGGGTGGACTCCGAACGCGCCGCACCGCACTGGCCCTGGGGTTGGTGGTGTTGGTCTTTCACGCCGCCACCGCCGTCTTGCTGGGACAGGTCCATCCGTCCCTCTTCGTCACGGCGGCCGACGTGGAACGCGCGCGTGAGGGCGTGAAGCGCAGTGCCGTCTTCGCCAACCTGGCGAAGGAACTTACCGAGCGCGCCACCACCAACCGCATCGAGGACCTGCCTCCACTCGAACGCGCATGGTGGCCGACCGCAAGGCAGAAGCCGTGGAGCGACACCTACCCCGAGATCTTCCACCACACCTGGGTCGTGCCGCTGAAGTGGGCCGACCTGGCGCGCGACTGTGCCCGGGCCAGCCTCGTCCAACCCTCTGCCCCGCTCGCCGCCAAAGGCCGGGAGATTCTGTTGGGGCTCTCCGATTACACCTTCGAGTTCGAGCACTACGACGTCGGCATGAATTACACCATCTGGGCACTCGCCGCGCTCGACGTCTATGACATCCTGTACGCCGACTTCACCCCCGCCGACCGCCGCCGCCTGGACATCTTCTTCGCGCGCTATCTGGACGCCTTGACCAGGTGCGATAATTACTGGATCGCGAATGAGCCTGGCGGACGGCTCAACAATCACTACGCCTGGCACAAATTGGGGCTAAGCATGTTCGGCGTATTCTATGGGCGGCCCGACCTGGTCCAGAGCGCCTTGCACGGGCCGAAAGGCGTCGCGCAGATGCTCGCGCAGGGCTTCAAGGACGACGGTTTGTGGCTCGAAGGCTCAATCCCCTACCAGTTTGCCGAGACGGCCCCGCTTGTCATTCTCGCGCAGATGCTGGCCAATGCGCGCTACCCCACTGACCTCTTTCGCTATCAGTCTCCCAACGGTCACAGCCTGAAGCAGGCTTATGACGCCCTGATCCCCCTGCTCTTCCCCGACCGCACGCTGCCGACCATCGGCGACTGTTACGCGCGCCGGGCGCACATCGCCGAACACCCGGACTGGGAAGTTCTCTTCCGCCACTTTGGCGAGCCTGCCTATGCCTGGCTCATCGCCGACCGCAAAACCCGGACGCCCCAGGCGTTGTTCTCCGGAGTCATTGATCTGCCGCCGGCGCCGCGGCCTGTGCAGTCCTCCAGACTGTGGCCGGAGATGGGCTACGTCGCCTTGCGCTCGAACGAGGGCACGAATTACTGGTCTGGCCAAGGCTGGAGCCTCTTCGCGACCTTCTCCGGCCAGCCGGTGCACGAGCACGCGGACAAACTCTCCATAATCCTGTTCGCCGATGGCCAACTCTGGCTGCCGGATCTCGAGGCCAAAACGTCCGCCGAGCATGCCTTTTCTTCAGCAACGCAGGCCGGGCTGAACCGGCAAACGCTCTGCCACAACACCTTGCTCGTGGACGGCCACAGCCAGCGCTTCACCGGCGAGCGGCTTGACCTCCTGGAATTCACCAACGCGCCAGGTCTTAAACGGGTCACCATCGGCGACCGGCAAGGGCGGCTCTACGAAGGGGTGCGCCAGCTCCGCACACTGATCGTGACCGAGGGCTATGTGCTCGATTTCCTCCAGGCCGCGTCCGCCGCGCCGCACGAGTTCGCCTGGCTCACCCACGTGGACGGCGAGCCCACGAGCGGCAGCGTGGCCGCCACCAACACGGTGACTTTTCCCCCCGGCGCGCCGTGGTCATACCTCCGGAACGCGCGCGGCGGCGGCACCACGAACCACGTGTGGGAATGCTTCTCCGACGGCAAACAGACGCTCCGCCTCGACCTGCTTGCCGACGGTCCGGCGGAAGTGGTTCACTGCGGCTTCCCGCGCGATGACAGCGCGACTCCGGACACCATCCCCATGCGCCTGTTCAAGCGGCGTGGAAGGACCGCGTGGTTCCTCGCGGTGTACCGCCTCGGGGCGAACGCGGCCCCGGCGGAACTGAAAGTCGTTCCCGCCTCAGCGGCGCGAATGACTGTCACGTTGCGAATAGACGAGAAGCTGCTGCAGCACACGGTGCCACGGCCGTAGCCCGAACACCCCGCGGTCCCGTCCGGGGCGTCATCATCGGTGCAGTTGAATTGATGATGCACATGGACAAGCCTGCCCATCAGTGCTTCTTGAGGCGTGCGGCGATGTCAGCTTGGAAGTCGGGCGCTGCGAGCGGCAACGCGCCGTCCATCGCGGTCGCTTCATCCGACTTCACGCGCTTGCCGGCCAGTGTGTCCCACCATTCGACCGACCAGGCACCGTCGGCGACGCCAAGAAGCGTGACCTTCGCACCGTTCATCGCTCTCGGCTTGGCTTCCATCGCGCCGTCCGGCCAGTCATAGGCCCGGTCGAGCAGCCACACCAGCGCCTCGTTGCGGGCCGCGACGCCGAAGGGCGTGACCGATCCCTCGACCTTGTCGAATCGCGCTGGTCGCAGGTCCGGACGCGCCATGCCAGTCCCGGCCAGGAAGGCGCTCAGGGCCGACCAATGGCCGTACAGCTTGGCGGCGTGAATGCTCTCCCACCACCACGTCATCCCCGTGCCGGCGGCGCCAGTGAAGACCCCGCTCCAGATCGCCTGATGCAACGCCCGGAAGTGCGGATCGGTGTCAGGCTTCCAGCCCTTCCAATCGGTGCCATACTCGCTGACGAAGAAGGGCTTTTGATACTGCTCGAAGAAGCGCGCCGTCTTCTCCGCCGTCATGCGTGCCGGATGCCTTTCGTTATAGGAATGGTATTGGGCGAAGTCCATTTCCGGCAGGGCGAACAGACCGGGACGTGTGCTGCCGCCTGTGAAACTGGACGAAATAAGGTGCTCATAGGGATCGAGCGCCCGCAGCCGGCGGCCCATGTCGCAGTGCCAGGCCACCACGTCGTCGTGCTTCACGTAGGCATATTCGTTGTCAATCTCATTGAAGAACTCCCAGGCGAGCAGGTTCGGAAAGGCCGCCCACCGCGCCACAAGGTAGCGCAGCCGTTTCTCGTAGAGACGCTTCGCCGCGTCGCTCGTGAAGAAGTCGTTTTGCGTCACGCAAGGCCCGCCGTTGGCCGCGTTGTAGGGATGCCGCGGCCAGAAGTTGTTGCCGCCCCAGAAATCAGGCTTTACCTCGAAGATGCCATGATAGTCGAGGCAGAGCATGACGAAGATGCCGCGCTGCTCCGCCTCCGCCAGCACGCGGTCAAGTCGCCAGGCGTTGTCGAGCCGGTAGCGGACTCGGTCACCCTTGTCCCACTCCAGGCCGAAGGCCTCGGGCCACATCCAGATGCGGATGTAATTGATCCCCGCCTGCTGACAGGCGGCGAGCCAGTCGTCATAATCATAGGTGCCCCGGCCGCCATGCCAGCAGACGCACAGGCCGTTCAGGAACAGCGGTGTGCCATCGTCCAGGCGGAAGTAGCGCTTCCCCTCCGGCTCCACGCGCACGAAGCCGCGACGCTTGCCGGCGACAGCTTCGACGCTGGCCTCGCTCCGCGCCACCAGTTTGCCGGCGACGGCGACTGTGGCGACCAGCTTGTGCTGCCCGGCTTCGAGCGGCAGCCAGCGAAAGCGCCACCCTCCTTCGCCACGAGGCGAGAGGATTTCCCGGCCGCCCTCCAGGTTTCGGTCGAACTCGCGCTGAAAGTAGCCGGGCACCTGGAGCGGTTTCGCGGACGGCGGTGTCACCTGGAGCTGGAGTGAGATCGAGTCAGGATCGAACGGATTGGTGGCGGCAGGCACGCCCTTGACGGAGAGTTCGACCCGCTCAAAGACTTCGGGGGCGCGAGCGGGCAGGGTAAAACTCAGTTCGCCCATAGCCTCGTCGGCCCGTGCGGCGCTCAGCAGCGCGCCCGGGCGCAGTCGTTCCGCGTGCGAAAGCATCCCCCACGTCATCACCTCCCAGATCATCAGCCGGGAAACGTTAGGATCACCCTGCGCCAGTAACAGCTTGCCGATGTAGTCCAGCTCACCATCGGCCGCCGCCACGATGCCGCGAAAGCGCGGTACCTGCCGCGCGAAGCCGTACATCAGATACGGCAGGGCCGACATATCCACATTGCGTTCGGTGTAATCGGGAACATCGGCGCCGCGTGACTTCTGGTTCTGCGCCATCCAGTCCAGCGCGAGTTCTATCTGGCGAACAGCGGTCTCGTACTTGGCGCTGTCCGGCGGCAGATGCTTCAAGCCGGCCAGGTAAAGCTCGAAGCAGTAGAAGATCGTGCCCGATGGGCGCTGCTGGAACGTGATGGGCTTCAGCTCCCGAAAGTCCTGCCCGAGCAGCCAATCAAAGGCTCCGTTCGCGACCTTCAGATACTGCTCCTCCCCGGTCACCTCGTAGAGCGTGTAGGCCATCGTGCCGAACGTGGCGCTGGAACACCACCACTCGCCGTCAAACTGGGGCCATAGCCCATTGCAGATGCCGCCCTGCGGACCGACGTAGTTATCCATGACCAGGCGCGCAAACCGTTTCACCGATCCCAGGTAGCGGGCCTTCTCGGCCGGATCATGGCAGCGGATTGCGGTCGCCAGCACACCCATGCCGATGGACCCGCTATCCGCCACGTTCCATTGACCTCTATCCTGGCCGGGTGCGCGGGAATGGTTCATATAGTAAGCGCCCGCCGGAATCATCTTATCCTGATAC
Organism: uncultured Verrucomicrobiota bacterium; assembly: GCA_964625855.1. Taxonomy (GTDB): domain Bacteria; phylum Verrucomicrobiota; class Verrucomicrobiia; order Limisphaerales; family UBA8199; genus JAPLUA01. Next base: position 79,960 of record CAZVFC010000039.1, read on the forward strand.
TCGATCATCTTGTCTGACCAGCGCCGGCACGCGTCAAGGTAGGCGCGTTTGCCCGTCATGTCGTAGGCCACGGCGAGCGCGCGCACCGCGTGCCCGTCCTCGAAGAACGGCATGTGGTGCGTCGCCGGATCAGCATTCGTCCGGTTCAGGAACGGGGTGATGGGCTTGAACAGCTCTGCGCTCGCCAGGTCGCAGAACTTGAGAAATCGGCTCTCGAATTCATTCCGAAGCGGCTGACCTGTCTCCGCGCCGCCGACTGGTGCGCTCGCCAGCGTCAGGTAAAGGAGGAAACCGGCAGCGAGCGCGGCCCGCTGAAAAGCAATGTTGCCCTGCATGGTAATAGTCTTTGTCACCCCGCAGCCTACCCAACCCGCGCCCCAGTGCCCAGCGAAACCAATCCCCGTGCCTGCTCCCGGGGTCAGGCCTGGTCCGGTGGCGATAACGGCTTGCGCCCGAGCCCTGGCGGGGGGGCCAGTCAGGGCAAGGCCAAACGTCCGTCTGTCTCGCGGTCGCTGCCAGTCCTGAGTTCCAGAGGATTTGAGGCCATTTCCCGGCGGCCAGCAGGCGCCGCCAAAACACAAGCGCGGCTGGCTTCTTCTCGGCGCCATTCGCATCCCCGTCCCGAAACCCGTCCGGGAGCCCAACCGTTGCAATCTGGAGCCCTTTAAGCCAGAAACGCCAGAAACAACGCTATATCTTGTGCTCGCGCAAGGACTGCTGACGCTACAGGTAGTGTGCTTCGGCCTGGCTCATTTCCAATTGCCGGTACGGCCCCCGAAATCGCCTTCCCGGCCGATAGGTGGGTATGCACAGGGCTGCGCCGGGCCAGAGGCGTTCTGGCTCACAGCCGTGGCCCCTGATACCACTGACGGCACGAATGGCAGCCGCCCCATCGGGCCGTCTCTGACCAAGGAGCCTTTTCAAGCTTCAATTCCTTCTGGCCCGCACACCGTGACCTCCAGTTTTGCGAAGCGCTTGCGGTAGGCCGGGGCTTCCAGCGGCGTTACGAGGTAGTTTTCCCCTTTCGCGTAATACGAACGGAAAACCGTGAGCGCCCTGGCGTCGAAGGCGTCGGGATTCCACTTGCACTCGATCACGTCCACCGCCTCGCGCCCGCGCGGCAGCACGAAATCAACTTCGTTCCCAGCCTTGTCGCGCCAGTATTGCGCCGCCGTGTGAGGCCAGTGGGCTTGCAGGTGTTCCAGGACCAGGTGCTCCCAGAGACTGCCGCAGTCGTCCGGACGCAACGGCGCCCAGCCGCGCGCAAAGCTCACGAAGCCCGTGTCGAAACCATAGACCTTGGGCTGTTTGACCAGTTCCTTTTGGCCGCCGCCGTGGAATGGACGAAGCAGCGTGATGGCGTGCGTAATCTCCAGCGCCTGCAAATGACTCTCCACCGTCGGGCGCGTGATGCCCAGCGCGGCGGCGGTTCTCGTCACTTCAAGCTGGCCGCCGCCCCGCGCTCAGGCTCTGGGCCAGCGTGGTCTTGCCGACCCGCCGCACCCCGGACAGCCAAGCGATGGGCGCTTCCTTCCAAGCGGCCTCGATGCGCTCGATCCAAAATGGCCTTTCAATCATGCAGGCGTAGTATACGTTCGGTCGGACCATTTGTGAAGTATGATTGCGGGGCGAAGGCCGGGGAAGCGGTGGTCAAAGTGCCCGGCTTTTCGCTTCATCCACCCTCCCGTCCCATGGTCCCTGGTTACTATCTTGCGTGCCATCGGCGGTAATCCTCGACTCAATCCAACCGCCTGTCAGCCCTGATTACTTTTTTCCGGGGCTGACCCTTTCACGATAGTGAGGACTGGCGCTGGCCTCGCAATCCCCTGGCAGGAAAGCCTGGAGTCGGGCTCACCCACCCCACCTCGGTTGCTTTGCGCACCGGACGGGTCCCGCAGTGCCTGGACAAGTACCAGCCCCGTACGAGACAGGACATGGCTTAATAGAAATTCTATTAAGCCATGTCCTGTCTCGTGGGGGTCTATGCCCTGGCTACCGCGCGGCCTGTCCGAGCAAAGGCCGCCGGCCCGACTCCGGGAGCGGCCACGTCTTGGAGGGGGCGCGGGGAAGTGCCGGCCGGAGGAAGCCTCGGAACGCCGCCTGCCGTGCTCCCCTTATGCTGCCGTTGTGTCTCGCGGCCGGTCCCAGTCCTGAGTTCCAGAGGATTTGAGGCCCTTTCCCGGCCGTCAGCAGGCGCTTCTTGCCGCGCATGAGGCTCACTTTAGCCAGCCATAACCACCCATTGGGGTGCACGGTGTCCAGTGGCAATATGACATTATCGATTCTGCTGAAGAAGCCCATTTTGATCGCACTTGCGCGTCGTAAATCGTTGCAAATCAAGGTGCCAAGTTTTGGCAGTTTTCAAAAGCAGGGGGTTTTTCAGCCGAATCCAATCTATGGGTTGACCCCTTTCTCGGTGACTGAGTCTGCGCCACTGGCCTGGAGGGAGCGGCGTGGGAAGGACTGCCGCTCGCGGCAAACCCTGAAACGGCCTCCCGCACCAGGCTAGACCGTCACTATCCTGACTGCGGTCAACAGCCTGCCGGTCAGCAGCATCGGGCGCATCGCTTCAACCACCACGGCGCAGATCAGGGCAAGGTGCGTGGCCCTGCCTCAGCCCTGTGGGGTTTTTCAGATAGCTGGCCGTTTGCGATATCAAGCGCCCAACCTGGCAGTGCAAGGCCGCACGGAATAGTTACACCTCCCGAGGTGACATGGGTGAGCATTTTCAGCCTGATCTCAGATAGTCCTTCGCGCGTCCTGTCGTGCTTTCTCGCACCCGTTTGGCGTTCCACGCTCCGCTCCCGGAATTGCCCCTTGCCCTCTGGCCGGGCAGGCCCCCGGGGCAAGGTGTCTTTCCTCGTCCGCTCCGGCCTCTCAATCCTCCGATTCATTACCAAGCCCGAGCTTGACCGCTCCTCAATTTCTGCCATGGTGGCGACAATTGAGAATCTTAGGTCACCGACCATGAAACCAATAGCGCTTCTCGTAGCCGTCTCGGTCATCATGCTCGCGCACATCGCTTCTGCACAGGCACCACCGCAACGCTGGCTGTTCGATGTTGGCACAACGTACCCCAACACGGGATCACAGCCAGCCGTCGGCTACGACAACACCGTCTACTTCAGTTGCGGCGACGGCGCACTCTACGCGATAAATCCCAACGGCACGCTTCATTGGACTTTCACGGAGGCAGGTTCCGGCTATTCTCCGGCCATCGGTATCGACGGCACGATCTACTTCGCTTCGTGGCACAGCAACAGCCTCTACGCAGTAAATCCCGACGGCACTCTTAAATGGAAATTTGCAACAGGAGATGCGAACGCCTCGTGTCCGGCCATCGGCGCGGATGGCACCATTTATTTCGTGTCTACCGATGGCAAGTTTTACGCACTTGATCCGGACGGCACAAAGAAGTGGGACTACCCCGTCGGCTACAGCACTCGGCCCGCCGCAGTAGGTTCAGACGGCACAATCTACGTGGGCACTGGCAGTTTCCTCTTTGCTTTCACACCCGAAGGTTCGCGGAAGTGGCAATACAACTGCGGCAACGTCGGTTCCGCTCCAAGCATCGACACGAATGGCGTCATCTACTTCATCGCTATGCAGAGCGGGAATTCTAGTTATGTGTGCGCCCTTTACCCCGCCGGCTCCCTGAAATGGGCCTACCCCCTTCCCGGAGCTAGCCAAGGACAGTCCGCACCAGGCATAGACACCAACGGCAACATTTATGTTTGTCAATACTCTACGGTCTTCTGCATACACCCAGATGGAACGACCGCATGGACCGTCCCCCTTAGTGTACCCGACGCCTGCGCCCCGGCAATGTGCTCCGACGGCACAATAATTGTAGGCGGAAACTCCTTCTTCTTCGGGCTCAACCCAGACGGATCGGTGAAATGGCAGTATCCCGTTGACCAGCCGTGCATTCGGGGCGCAACCGTGAGCCCCAATGGCGACATCTTCTTTGGAAACGCAAGGAGAGTCTACTCGCTCGCCGGCGCGGTCGCGCCAGCCCATAGCGCGTGGCCGATGTATATGAAGACCTCCCGGCACACCGGTCGCTACGACCTTGAGTCCGCCGGACCCCCTCAGATAAGTCTCCAAGCTGTCAGCCAAACCGCCATCCTCAATTCCACCGTTTACTTTTCCGTCGTGGCCGGCGGCACCCCACCGCTCTCATTCCAGTGGTACAAGGGCACAAACCTGCTTTTAGGCGCCACAAACTCGTTCTTGCGCCTTCAGTCCGTCACCCTCGCCGACGCTGGCGTCTACACTCTCACGGTCAGCAACTGCCTGGGAACCACCAACACACTTCCGGCCACTCTAAGTGTCATCTCAGGCATGCAACTCGACACCTACGCCGGCATAACGATCCAAGGCCAAGTTGGCGCGACCTGCCAAATCCAGTACTGCTACGACCTCAGTAACAGCAACAACTGGACACCCCTCACGAATTTAACACTCCCGACAGCGACATACTTCTGGGTGGACCCGACGCCAGCAAGATCGCAGAAACGATTCTACCGCGCATTCCTCACCCCGTAGTGCTCACGCCGCCGCCTTTGACCTGCGTGATGATGTTGCGCCGCTCATGCTTGGTTTTCATCTCTTAGATCAATGATACCCGAGGCAGAAGACGAAGACCAAATCACGCACGCTCGACGCGTGCATCGCCGCGTTGCGGAACATGGCAACGAGGCAGACATCATCTTGCGAAAGGCGCCGTTTGAGATCCACCACAGGATTCGCAAGAACCCCGCGATGCAGTCAGTGGTAAGGGCAGCGGCAAAGAACGCGGCGGAGGAAGAATCGGTTGAGTTCTACCGAATCATCAGATACTCGTTTTCGCGTTCAAAGTGGTGGAGTGAGTGGCAAGATGGCCCTGACCATCATTTGCTCCTCACCATGTTGGAGGATGGATGCCTACCTGAGTTCTTTGATTCCCACTCAACCGAACAACCTCCGAGCTATACCCAGGCCTTACGCCGCGCCCAGAAGCGCGGATACAATGTTCCAGACCGATATCTTGAGTCTCGACTGGTTGGTTACGCTGAACACGAGGCCTGGGCTGCTGCGGTGTCCCTGTTGGGGGGATCAGGGTTCTTCTGGAAGAGAGATTACGACGATGCATGGCGGCGATCAGTTAGGAACCTTTCCGGACAATTCATCGTCCCTGATCCGATCGAATCAAGTCGTCCGCCGTATGTTGCAGATCAGCTCTGGATATCTATTTCATCCACAGACACAGTTCGATTTCTGATGCTGGAGGTCGACGAGCCGATTCATTTTACGTCGGCGAACCGCAAGAAGAGCCGCAGGCGTGATGTCATGCTCGCAGCTATGGGATATGAGGTTTATCATGTGCCATCGTGGTGGTGTGCGGTGGATCCCTACCGAGTGATTGCAGAATTTGTCACCGCTGCCGGCCTCAGCCCGGAAGCCTGCGCCAGCTTTGTTGGGCACGAGCTGCGAACGATTTCGGACTACATTTGCGACCACTGCGGTGAGCCAATGGTGCGCTGGGATGACGACTGGATTCGGGAAGTGTACCGAGGATCAGGCAGCCCCTCTCTGGTGCACAAGCAGTGCGTCGAGGACGCTCGCTAGAGGTTCTCCGAAAAGGGTGCTGAGAGACTTTGAGACAGCGAAACCGGCCG
>CAZVFC010000040.1:0-85120 GCA_964625855.1 uncultured Verrucomicrobiota bacterium
TCGGGTAGTGCGGTGGCCCCATTCCCAATTGGCCCCGGGCGTCAGGTCTGTGCCTTAACCCGTCGGGATGCCGAAGAGTTCTTCGCGCTGGCCCCCCGCGTCCCGGTGTGAACGACCGTGCAGACGTTCCCCTTGACCGAAGCGAACGAAGCGCTGCAGCGCCTGCGAACCGGGCAAATTCACGGTGCCGCGGGGCTGATCCCCCGCCCGTGAGCGCAGACGCGGCCTCGGCACAAAGCCGCTTGACGGTGACGCTATATCGCCGGGCCTGCGGTTCGCCGGGGTCATTGACTTGCTCGCGTTGTCATACCACCCTGCAGCTATGAATTATCGCGCGATGCCAGCCTTCACCTGCGGAGTACTCCTCAACCGCGCCAAACGGTGCGGATTCCTGTTGCCAATGGTTCTGTTGGCCCTGCTTGGGCCGGCGGCACGAGCGGACTGGCCCGAGTTTCGCGGGCCGTGGGGTGATGGGCGCGCTTCGGCTCCCGGCGACACCAAACTCGCCGGCCTGCCGTTGCACTGGAGCGAGACCAACAACGTCAAGTGGAAGACGGAGATTCCATACCGGGGCTGGTCCGCCCCGGTCGTCATGGGCGGCCAGGTCTGGTTGACCACGGCCACGGAGGACGGTCACGACTTCTTCGCCATCGGCCTGGACGCCGAGACTGGCAAGATTCGCTTCAATGAGAAGGTGTTCCACAGCGATGACCCCGAGCCGCTGGGCAACGGGGCTTCCATGAATTGCTACGCCACGCCCTCGCCGGTGATTGAGGCCGGGCGGGTCTATGTCCACTTTGGCAGCTTCGGGACGGCGTGTCTGGACACGGGCACCGGCAAGGTGCTCTGGAAAAGAGATGACCTGCCCTGCCGCCACTATCGCGGCCCGTCTTCGTCGCCCATCGCCTTCGAGAACCTGCTGATCCTGACGTTCGACGGTGCCAACCTGCAATATCATGCCGCCCTCGATAAGCAGACCGGCAAGACGGTTTGGAAAACCGATCGCTCCGTCGCCTGGAACGACGAGAACGTGCCGGGACAGATGGCGCGGGACGGGGACTTGCGCAAGGCCCACAGCACGCCGCTGATCGTGACCGCTTCGGGCAAACCCCTGATGCTTAGCGCCGGCGCCAAGGCGGCCTACGGCTACGACCCGCGCACCGGGCGCGAGCTTTGGAGGGTCCGGTACAACGACTACTCGGTGGCTCCCCGGCCGCTGTTCGACGGCGGCCTGGCTTTCTTCGTCACCGGCCTGTCCACGCGGGAGATGTGGGCCGTCAAGACCGACGGCCAGGGCGACGTGACGGATACGGGCGTCGTGTGGAAGTTCAAGTCGCACGTGGGCAAATATGCCTCGCCGCTCCTGGTGGACGGGCTGATTTACACCGCGGCCGAGGAGACCTACGTCACCTGCCTCGAAGCGGCGACGGGCCAGTCTGTCTGGGCGGAGCGCATCGGCGGCAAGTACGCCGCCTCGCCGGTTTATGCGGACGGGCGGCTTTACTTCTTCAGCCAGCAGGGCACGACCACCGTCCTCAAACCGGGCCGCACGTTCGAGGTCCTGGGGACGAACACCTTGGCGAACGGCTTCATGGCCTCGCCGGCGGTGTCCGGCAAGGCGTTCTTCCTGAGAACCAGGACCCACCTTTACCGGATTGAATCCGGTGGGTCTGAAAGCAAATAGAACCTGTCGCAGGGCTCATCCCGATGACAGGGCACAACCAAAGCCGGCCGGCAGTGTCGCCGGTCCCGCAGCCGGCGGCTGCCCCCGCGCCCTCGCGCCTGACGTCGCTCGACGCTTACCGCGGGTTGGTGATGTTCCTGATGATGGCCGAGGTGCTCCACCTTTCGCGCGTGGCCCGGGCCAGTCCGGATAATGCGTTCTGGCAGTTCCTCGCACATCACCAAAGCCACGTCGCCTGGATTGGCTGCTCGCTCCATGACCTGATCCAGCCCTCGTTCTCGTTTCTTGTGGGCGTGGCGTTGCCCTTCTCCCTGGCGAGTCGCGCGGCGCGGGGGCAATCGCGCACGCGGATGACGCTACACGCCGCGTGGCGCGCGCTGGTGCTGATCCTGCTAGGCGTCTTTCTGCGGTCCATCGGCCAGCACCAGACCAACTGGACCTTCGAGGACACGCTCAGCCAAATCGGGTTGGGGTATGTCGCGCTGTTCCTGCTCGGCTTTCGGCCCGTGCGCGAACAGTGGGCGGCACTGGGGTTGATCCTGGTTGGGTACTGGGCGGCCTTTGCGCTCTACCCGTTGCCGGGGGCGGGCTTCGACTATGGGAAGGTGGGTGAGTCGAATACCTGGCCGCATCTGATGACCGGCTTTGCCGCGCACTGGAACAAGAACAGCAACCCGGCGTGGGCCTTCGACACGTGGCTGCTCAACCTGTTCCCGCGTGAGAAGCCGTTCGTGTGCAATCGTGGCGGGTATGCCACGCTCAGCTTCATACCCACGCTAGGCACGATGATCCTGGGCCTGATTGCCGGCGGCGTGGTTCGCAGCGAACGCCCGGCCTGGGCGAAGGTAAGATGGCTGGCCGTCGGGGGCGTCATCGGGCTGGCGGCGGGCGCGGCGCTTGGCTGGCTGGGGGTCTGCCCGGTGGTCAAGCGCATTTGGACGCCGAGTTGGGTGCTTTACAGCGGGGGTTGGTGCTTCCTGCTGCTGGCGGCCTTCTACACGCTCATTGACATTTGGGGCCTGAGGCGCTGGGCCTTTCCGCTCGTGGTGATTGGCATGAACTCCATCGCCGCCTATTGCATCGCACACTTGTTCGACGGCTTCATCGGCAGCAGTCTTGATACGCATCTCGGGGAGAAAACGTTCCAGGTTTTCGGGCCTGCTTACCAGCCGCTGATTCACGGCGCCGTGGTGTTGTTCGTGATGTGGCTGCTGCTGTTCTGGATGTATCGGCGCAAGCTGTTTCTGCGCATCTGACACGAAACGCCATTGACTCCTTGCCCTGGGAGTCGGCTTGGGCTTAGGCTCGCGGCAGTCGAACGCATTCAGAAGCCATGCGCATAATCCTCGTTAGCCTATTCACCGCGGTCGCCTTGCTGGCCGAGGCCGCTGATTCCAGTACCAACCAATTCCTGCCGGCCGTTCCGGAAGGCTATTACCTGCAAGCGTACGACGATTGCGGGGTGGAGGGCCGCCAGCCGCATGTGGTAATGAACGATTGCTACCTCTGGACCTTCAACCTCAGCGACACAGAAGCCGGACTCAAGGAGCGATCCGCGGTCTTCAGCTATAAGGGAATCCAGGCGGTGTATGAGCACCTTGACCCGGACGCCTCCTACGTGCTGGCGCTCACCTACGCCAGCGACCATGTCTATAAGCGCGTCCAAAGCCTCGAAGCAGATGGGGTGGTCTTGCACGAGCCCTATGCGTTGCCCAAAGCGAAGGCGACACGCCTCATCGTGCCCGTGCCACAGCCGGTCACGCGCGACGGCCAGATGACTTTGTCGTGGAAGATACATGGCGAGGTCAATGCCACCGTTTCCATTATCGAACTTTGGACCAGCAAGCCGCAGCCCCGCCAGTTGCGGTTTGGGCCTATCACGGGCATGACGAGCCGCCTGCAAGGGCAGGTGCTGGACGCGGCTTATGATCCGGTCGTCGGAGCACAGGTGAGGGTTTGGGAGGGCCGTAACACGAATGCCCAACCGGCAATGACCGGTGCCGAGGGGGTCTTCAGCTTCAGCCGAAGTGAGGTCGAGCCATTTGCTCGCAACGGCTGGCTCAATTTCACCGCCCGCCACAACGGGCAATCAGGCTGCCGCAGCGTGAGCACCACCAATCTATTCTTCGATCCAGTCCACTACCGCCCCCTGCCCGTGAGGACGGCTGGCTTGGACAAGAATTGCCTGCTCCTGGACGGTACCTGGGCCATTAGTCCCACCCCCACGAACTACAGTCATGCGGGGCGGCAGCCGCTGAGCAGCGGTTGGGCGCCCTTCAAAGTGCCGGGCCAGTGGTTGCAGCAAGGCTACGACTTGCCGCCGGACAAACCGGTTGCCGTGGCCCGGGAATTCGTGATTCCCAAAGCCTAGGCGGGGAACCGTATCATTCTGAGATTCGATGCGGTGCATGCGGGCACACGCTACTGGCTGAACGGGCGGGAACTGGGCTACAGCGAGAATCTCTTCACACCCGTGGAGTGGGACATCACGGACGCTGCCCAACCCGGTCAGACCAACCGGCTCGATCTGGAAATGAAGGTGGCCACCGTCTCGGATGCCCTGTCGTGCATGACGACTTACGCGTTCCACAACCTCGGTGGGATTGACCGCTCGGTGCGGGTGTTTGCGTTGCCGCCAGCACATGTGCGCGAGCTGCACGTGGACGCGCTGCTCGATAAGGATTACAGGGATGGCGAAATACGGTTGCACTTGGGGTTGAATAGCGGGAAGGCGTGGGAGAAGGAGTTGTCGGTCGTGCTCAAGCTGCAAGATCCTAAAGGCAAAGTCGTCAAACAGAGCCTCCTTACGTCGGCTGCTACGGGCGAGGGGGATGGGCGAGACGTGCTGTCCTACGTCGTGACCGGCCCCTTTGCCGGCACGCGCGCGCTGGATATCCGGACGCGCGTGGCCAAGCCGTTGCAGTGGAGCGCGGAGAAGCCGCAGCTTTACCGCCTTGTCGTGGAGCTTCGCCAGGGCAGAACCACTTTGGAGCGCATTGAGCGGCACATTGGGTTCCGCAGCATCGAGGTTCGGGGCCGGCAGGTCTATGTCAATGGCCGGCGTGTGAAGCTGGCAGGCGCCTGCCACCATGAGATGGACCCGCTCACGGGCCGCGCCGACACCGCGCGGCACGCGGAGACGGATGTCCGCCTGCTGAAGGAAGCGAACCTGAACTACATCCGCACCTCGCACTACCCGCCGAACGCTGAGTTGCTGGATGCCGCCGACCGGCTGGGCATGTACGTCGAAGTCGAGGCGCCGTTCTGCTGGGTGGGCGGAGCGCTGGACAGCCCGACCAATCTTCTCGCCACGCTCATACCGACGTCGGCGATGGTGGACTATCACCACAGCCACCCGAGCGTTATTGTCTGGTCGCTCGCCAACGAGTCGCACTTCAACCTTCAGTTCCTTGCGTCCGCGCGCATGGTCAAGGAGCTGGACCCGACCCGGCCCACCACCTTCAACCACGACTTCGCCAATAGCCCGCTCGCGCGTGCTACTGACATTGCCAACATTCACTATCCGCCGATGCCTTACGATGACGTGCTCAAGGATGACCCGCGCCCGCTCTTCCTGGGCGAATACTTCTTCCCGATCTGCCACGAGCAAATGGACGTGAACCTCAATCCCGGCCTGCGCGAACTCTGGGGCCACGGCCATGCTGAGCCGGATTCAGCCTTTGCCCGCGCCTGCGCGCTGGACTTCGACAAGCCGCCGCTCAAGCCCGGCCTCAAGCCAGGAGGCTGGAGCTACATCACTCACTCGGACCGCGTCATCGGCGGTGCGATCTGGGCCTCGCACGACGACGCCTTTTACTTCTCGGCCACCAACCACGCGGGCTACGCCTGGCATCACGGCTTCTGGGGCCTGATTGACTCCTGGCGGCGGCCCAAGCCGGAGTGGTGGCTGGCGCGGCACATCTTCAGCCCCGTCTGGCTGGAAACACGGCACGTGCCGTTTGCGCCGGGGCAGAAGACCGTCCGCGTGCCGGTGGAGAACCGCTACGCTTTCACCGATTTTAGCGAACTCAAGTTCAACTGGAGCCTCAACCGGCACAAAGGGAGGCTCAACCCGCGCCTTGCGCCGGGCGCGAGAGGCGAGCTGGAATTCCCTCTGCCGTCAGGAACTGCCGAGGGCGACGACCTTCGTCTGCGGGTTACTTCGACTGCGGGCGCCGTGATCAACGAATCAATCATCCGGCTCGGGGAGGAACAACCACCGGCGCTCCCTTGCCCTGCCTCGGGCGCGCCGCGTTGGAGCGACGAAGGCAACAAGATTGTTATCCAAGGCGATGGCTTTGCCGCGGTGTTCGACCGGGCAAAGGGCGACTTCGATCCCACGGACCCACGCCACACTTGTGCCGCGCGTGCCTTCCCCACGATTCACGTAACGCGCTACGACTTCGGCGACCTCAACGGGCCGAAGTCGCCGCCCTACGCCGTGTTCCCGGATGCCAAGACCCGCCGCTTCGAGAGCATCGAGGTCAAGGAAGAAGTGTCCGGACTCAGGCTGATCGTCCATGACCGCTATGAGAATTTCTCCGGTTCCACCTCATGGCTGGTGGACAAGGACGGGCGGGGCATCATCGCCTGCGATTACGTCTATACCGGCCAGCCGATGGACACGCGCGAGGCGGGCATCCGGTTGCTCGTGGATGGAGCGTGCGCCGAGCTGAAGTGGCGCCGCTGGTCCGAGTGGGGCGTATTTCCGGAGCAGAGCATCAGCCGCACGGAGGGTGTCGCTCACGCGCACCGTGACCGGAAGTGGGGCGAGGCGCGCTGGAACGTGCGCCCGGCCTGGCCGTGGTCGCTGGACGAGACTGAGCTTGGCACCGCCGATTTCCGCTCCATCAAGTACAACATTTATGAGGCGGCGCTGCGGTCGCCGGCGGGCTCGGGGCTCAGTGCCCACGCCAAGGCCGATGCCCATTTTCGCGCCGCTTTGGCCCCCGGCGGCGTGGCCGTGCATCTGCTCTGGCGCTGCCCACTCGGCCAGGTGCCACTGAAACCCAATGGCCGGCTTCAGGGCGAGTTTGTGGTGCGGATAAGGTCGAAATAGACAGACGCCCCAACCAATCCGCTTAATCACAGTTCGCGCATGCGGCGGTTGTTGGAAGTCCTAACCAGCCGGCTCAGGGAGCAGGATTGAGAGCCAGGTCTCCCCCGCGGGCACCTGCACCGGGGCGATGCGGGAGGTTGACTTGCCATCGGCTGCTTCGATTCGCGCATGGCCATCACCGGGTGGAGCGTTTTCGAGCGTGAAGTTGCCCTGGGCGTCGGAAATCGTGGCCACCGTTCCGCGCTGGTAGAAGAGGTCCATGCCGGAATGGATGTATCCCAGCGAACTCCGAACGATCTTGCAGTTGGTCCACTGCCCATCGCGCGTGCGCACTGCGCCTTCGATGCGGCCCCAGGGCTGAAGACGGATTAGGAGGGGTTGGGATAGAGCCGTTGGTGTCTGCCCGGTGCAGTCGAAAGTCGCAGACCGCTTCAAGCCCGTTAGTGAATGGCGGCTTTGCCTCGGACACGTCGTAGCCGTCGGCTTCAACGCGCAGCCAGGGTAGGTTCTCTTCATCGAAGGCTACTTTATAAACGCCGTTAGGCGCTACCGGAGCCAACCGCTGAGAACGAGGCACCGCCAGACCAACGGCTGCCACCACCGGAGACGAGGACAGAACTGAGGAGGACAACCAGCCGCCTGCCACCACTGCACCGCCAACGAAACGCGCTGGAAATAGAACGCAGCGGCCCGACACTGGAACCGCTGCCAACGAACGCCGACCAGGACCTGCCAACGCCTAGCGGCCCTACCGCCCTGAAGAAGCTCTATCACACCTTTCTTCTTGAGAGAGCTTCTTCAGGGCGGTAGGGCCGCGGGCAGCGCTGGATGCGTAGGTGAACCCGCAACGCCGGAAAGCACGAAGGAATCGTATCAAATGACTTTAATTCCGAAGCGCAGTGGCAGAGCAAATTCCAATGGTGGCAGTAGGCGTGCCAGCCTGGTTTCAGCATCTCAGGAGACCGGCCCGTCTTGAGTTCTGCATGGTGCAAGTTCAATACCTAATTGAATACCCAATTAAATAGGTAATACCTACTTGGCGGCCTTTCTCCATTTGGCAGCCGGACCACCCCCAAGGCAGACCAGCAGGGCGGCCTCTTTCTGCCGCTTCAACACCTGCCGGACCAGGTCAACCCCGACGCCGGGACATTCGTGCTGGAGGTCTGAGACGCTGAACTCCCCCGGCTGCCGGGCAATGGCGGCTTCAATCAGGGCCGTCTTCTCGCCACGCGGAGCTTGGAGTCCGCCGGCGCGCTCCTCGAATTCCCTGCACGCCTGCGTGAGAATGAATAACAGGAAGTTCATCGCCGGCCAGGGATCATGCTTGCCGTCGTGCCAGCGATGGGAACTCTGCTCCAGAACCTCGTAATAGCGCTCTTTGTTCTGCTCGATAAGCCGCTCCAAGCTGATGTAGCAGCCGACCTCAAGCCTGCAATGTTAGCAGCTCAGCAGCAAACCGGGGGTTGGCCAAGGCGTTATGAACGGTGGTGGCACCGCCCTCCGGTTGCGGACGCCTCGGCGAGGCGTCGCAACCGATCCCTTTTCCCATTTGCCTGACCTAGCCAAGGCTTGAATTCTCAGGGTCTGGCCCGAAACAACCGGAGCCGGTGACGGCCGGCGTGTCCCGTGGATGATGGTCGGAGTTCCTCTCTATCCGCGCGCGAGGGGCTTTGATCGGACAGGGCGCGGAAGAAGGCGGGCAGATGGGCGGTGAATTTCCTCTCCTCCGCGGCTTCGCCCCCGCGGCGATGCAGGCCTTCAGAGCTCACCGACGGCAAGCATCGTGTCCGCCCAAAGCTGTGCTCCATTCACGGCATTGGCCATGATCGCGAGACTCACCCGCGCAGCGCGCAGTAAATGCGGGCCCACAAAAAGCAAATCCATCAGTATCAGTATCAGTCCCGCCCCAAGCTACGCTATCTGGATATAGCTGGATCCCTTGGCCTTGCAGACCGGACAGCTTTCGGGCGGAGCCCCGAACTCGATATCGCCGCAGATGGGGCACAGATAGATCTTGTCCTGGGGCAAATCCTTGCCCTGTTGTGCCGCCTCCAAGGCAAGCTTGTAAAGGCGCGCATGAACGGCTTCAGCCTTGGCCGCATAATCAAACATTCGCTTGGCCTTGTGGCCCTCGGCTTCGGCCTGCTTGAGCATGGGCGGGTACATTTCGGTGAATTCGTAGGTCTCCCCCGCAATCGCGACCCCGAGATTCTCGGCAGTGGACCCGATGCCGTCCATGGCGCCCAGGTGTCCTTCAGCGTGAATGCGTTCGGCTTCCGCCGCCGTGCGGAAGAGCTTGGCAATGTTTCGGAAACCTTCCTTTTCGGCTCGCTTGGCGAACGCGAGGTACTTCTGACTGGCTTGGCTTTCCCCGGCGAATGCTTCTTTCAGATTGTTTGCAGTATTGTTCATAGTGCGTTACGCGTAGATGGGTGAAGTATAGGGACGGGTCCTGCAAAAGGGAACCGTTTTCCGCCGCTCTCGTTGATGGTGAGAACGTGGCGGCTTCTCGGATAGGACGTGACGAGGTAATGGTGGCCCTCTCAGACCGATAGGACGGCTCCGCCGGGACGCGATACACCGGGATGAGGTGCGGCACGTGCCGCCGTTTGGCGAACGTCTGATCGAGCCCCCGGCTTTGCGCGCCCTCGAGGGGATGCGTGTGGCCGGAGTCGAGCAGGAACAGCCTCCTCTTCGGCTCTCCGGGCTGTGTACAAGGGATGCACAAGGGATGCACAAGCGATGCACACCGGTTTCCAGCGTGTGCGGTGCATCCGGTGTACCTCCGGTGTACACGCTCTGGGAGGCGGTGATTGCTGGCGGCCAGAGCAAGGCACATCCCCGCCCTGCCGGCGAATCCGGTGAATCACACTGTCTCAGAAGTGGACAGGGTGCGTAATGGCGCTCTGTTTGGCGTGGCCCCAGGCCCGTAGGTTTGGCCAAGTGGCATCCAGCGGAGTTCCTCTTTCCCGGTGGTGGAGCCCAAATACGCCCGTTTCTCCGGCTGCATTCCTTTCAGCTTGCTCGTGCTCTCAAAATTCCTGACACTGGCGCCACTCGCTGTGCTGCTAGACGAACTCGAGAGCCAAAGCATTTATATCCTGCGCGAGGCGTTCAATAAATTTGAGCGCCTCGCGATGCTTTGGAGCATCGGCAAGGACTCGACGGTTTTGCTGGCTCTGGCGCGCAAGGCCTTCTTCGGCCACGTGCCCTTTCCGCTGGTGCACGTGGACACCACCTACAAGATTCCCAGCATGATCGAGTACCGCGACCGGCTGGTTCGCGAGTGGAAGCTGGAATTGATCGTCGGCCAAAACGAGGAGGTTTTGCGCCAGGGCCGCACGTTTCCCGGCGGCAAAGCGACCCGCGTCGAATGTTGCGGCACGTTGAAGAAGGACGCGCTGGGGCGAGTTCTCGACAAGCACCATTTCACCGGCGTGATCGTCGGCGTGCGGCGCGACGAAGAGCCGACCCGGGCCAAGGAACGCTATTTCAGCCCGCGCGACGTGCACATGGAGTGGAACGTCACGGATCAGCCCCCCGAGTTCTGGGACCAGTTCAAGACCGATTTTGCGCCTGGCACGCATGTTCGAATTCACCCCCTGCTCCATTGGACGGAGGTGAATGTATGGGAATACATCGAGCGCGAGCGGGTGCCGGTAATCCCGCTCTACTTCGCCAACAGCCGGGGCGAACGATTCCGCAGCATCGGCTGCGCGCCCTGCACTTTCCCGATCAAGTCCAACGCCCGCACGGTCCGCGAGATCATCGAGGAGCTGCGCGCAACGAACATCCCCGAACGGGCCGGCCGTGCGCAGGACCAGGAAAGCGAAGACGCGTTCGAGAAGCTGCGGCGGGATGGTTACATGTGAGAAAGCCGGCCCCAGCCCGAATATTTGCCACTGTCCAGGTGGAACGCCGGATAGTAGGGCAGGCGTCTCGCCTGCCCTTCCCGACCGGGGCAGGCGAGACGCCTGCCCTACTACAGCCGGCGCTCCCGTCTGTTTACTCACCATGACGAAAGCGCAAGCCATCCCACGCGGCGTGGCGCCCGACGCTGCCGGCGCAGACAAGGCAGCCGACGGCGCCTCTCCCGCGTCCGCTGAACAGCTCAAGATCGTGATCGTCGGGCACGTGGACCACGGCAAGTCCACCCTGGTTGGGCGGCTGCTGCACGACACCGGCTCCCTGCCTGCCGGCAAGCTGGAGCAGCTTCAGGCTGTCGCCCGCCACCGCGGCACCCCGTTCGAGTGGGCCAATCTCATGGACTCGCTCCAGGCTGAGCGCGACCAGAATGTTACCATAGACACGGCCCAAATCTGGTTTCGGACTCCCAAGCGGCAGTACGTCATCATTGACGCACCGGGCCACAAGGAATTCCTCAAGAACATGGTCACGGGCGCGGCGATGGCCGATGCCGCCCTGCTCCTGATTGACGCCCACGAGGGGGTGCAGGAGAACTCGCGCCGTCATGCCTCCTTCCTGGGCCTGCTGGGCATCCGGCAAATCGCCGTGCTGGTGAACAAGATGGACCTTGAGGCCTATGACCAGGCGCGCTTCCAGCAAATCGAGAACGAATACCGCGCGTTCCTGCAATCCGCCGGGCTGGCGGCGAAAGTCTTCCTCCCGGCGTCGGCCCGGCAGGGCGACAACATTGCCGCGCGGGGGCCGAACCTTCCCTGGTGGGAGGGGCCAACGGTGCTCGAAGCGCTCGACAGTTTTGTCAGCCCGGAGCCGCCCCGGGACAAGCCGCTGCGGTTCCCGGTGCAGGATGTCTATCGTTTCGACCGCCGCCGCATTGTGGCGGGGCGGGTTGAGTCGGGCACACTCAAGGTTGGCGATCGTCTCCTTTTCAGTCCCGGCCACAACCTCAGCGCCGTCAAGACCATCGAACGCTGGAACGCCCCCGCCCGTGACCACGCCACCGCCGGTGAGTCCATCGGGATCACCCTGACCGACCAGATCTTTGTCGAGCGCGGCGCGATTGGCGCCCATGAGACCTCTCCTCCTTGCACACTGACGCGCTTCAAGGCCCGCATCTTCTGGCTCGGCAAACAGCCCTTCGCCGTCCGCCGGAAATACAAGCTCAAGCTCACCACGCAGGCGGTGGAATGCGAAATCGGCTCCATCGAACGAGTCATTGACGCCTCGACCCTGGCTGCCCTTCCCAGAACAGGAACGCAGGCCCATGTGGGGCGGCACGAGGTAGCCGAACTGACGATCAGAACCAAGCGGCCGATTGCCTTCGACCCGGCAAATGAGATTGTCGCCACCGGGCGGTTCGTCATCCTGGACGGCGGCGAGGTTTCCGGCGGCGGCATCATCATCGGAGACAACTATCCCCGCCTCACGGGGGATTCGGCCCACAAGAGCGCGAATATTTACTGGAATCGGGGAAAGGTCACCGCCGAACAGCGCGCCGTGCAGAACGGACACGCGGGCTGTGTGGTCTGGTTGACGGGCTTGAGCGGCTCGGGCAAGTCCACCGTGGCGATTGAGTTGGAGCGGGAGCTGTTCAATCGGGGCTGCCACGCCTGTGTGCTGGACGGCGACAACCTGCGCCACGGCCTGTGTTCGGATCTGGGGTTCTCACATAAGGACCGCAAGGAGAACATCCGCCGCGCCGGCGAGGTGGCCAAGCTCTTTGCGGAAGCCGGCATGGTCTGCATCACCGCCTTCATTTCGCCCTACCGCTCGGATCGCGACCTGGTGCGCGCGATCGTGCCTCCGGGCAAGTTCCTCGAGGTGTACGTCAATGCCCCGCTCAAGGTCTGTGAACAACGCGACCCCAAGGGGCTTTACGCCAAAGCCCGCCGGGGAGAAATCAAGGAGTTCACCGGCATCTCCGCTCCGTACGAACCTCCGCCCCGACCCGAGGTGGAACTGCGGACGGATCGCTGCACGGTCGCGGAAAGTGTGGCGGCGATTCTGGACGAGTTAAACCGATTGGGGGCCGGTCCTGTTCAAACGGCAGCACCCGCCTGAGCTAAGGAGGAATGGTCCCGTCCACCCACGCGCCTTGACACCGGCATCTTGCATGGCAAATATCCGCCGCACTGGTTTGACCAATGGTTTTTAGTTCACCGATCTTTTTGTTCTTGTTTCTGCCGGTGGTGCTCGCCCTGTGCGCCCTGCCGGGCCTGAAGTTGCGCAACAGCCTCCTGTTGATTTTCAGCGTGGTCTTCTACGCCTGGGGAGAGGTGATCTTTGTCTTCCTGATGCTCGGGTCGGCGCTGCTGAATCATTTCCTGGGGCAGTGGGTGGATCGGGAAGTGGAGCCATCCCGCCGGAAGTGGGCGGTCGGAGTGGCCGTGGCACTGAACATCGGCACGCTGGCCTTCTTTAAGTACGCGAACTTCGCCGTCGCCAACCTGAACGAATTGCTGGGGTTCATTGGTGTTGCGCCGGTGCATATGGATCCGGTACGGCTGCCGATTGGCATTTCGTTCTTCACCTTCCACGCGCTTTCGTTTGTCATAGACATTTACCGACGGAAGTGGACCGCGGCCAAGAACCCGGCGGACGTGGCGCTCTATATCTTCTTCTTCCCGCAGTTGATCGCCGGACCCATTTTGCGGTGGAGCGCCATCGCACCCCAACTGGCGAGCCGGGTCGTGACCCGCGAAGTGTTTGCCGAAGGCGTCCGCCGGTTTGCGGGTGGCCTGGCCAAGAAGATGCTGGTGGCCAACGTGGTGGCCGTCCCGGTGGACAAGATTTTCGCACTGCCGGCCAACGAGCTGACGCCCGCGCTGGCGTGGCTGGCGGTGATTTGCTACACGCTCCAGATCTACTTTGACTTCTCGGGTTACTCGGACATGGCGGTTGGGCTGGGCAAGATGTTCGGATTCAAGTTCCTGGAGAACTTCAATTTTCCCTACACGGCACAGTCCATCAAGGATTTCTGGCGGCGCTGGCACATCTCGCTGTCCACGTGGTTTCGGGACTATCTCTACATCCCGTTGGGCGGTAACCGGTGTCCAGTGTGGCGGACGCATCTGAACCTGGTGATCGTGTTTTTCCTGTGCGGGCTGTGGCACGGGGCGAGCTGGACCTTTGTCATTTGGGGGCTGTATCACGGCATTTTCCTGGTGCTGGAGCGCACCCGGTTCGGCCACTGGCTGGATGCGCTGCCGCGGCCGTTGCGGCATGGGTACACGCTGTTGGTCGTGATGGTGGGCTGGGTGTTGTTCCGCGCCGACACCTTCGGGCACGCGATCACCTTCCTGGCCAACCTGGCGGGCTTTTCGGCCGGCGTGAATCCGGCGCAGAAAATCGCGCGGTATTGGAGTAATGAGCTGGGCTGCTGCATTGCGCTGGGGGTTGTGTTCGCCATGCCCGCATGGGACTGGTTGCGCAATGGCGCCCAAGCCGTGCAACGGCGGGTGCCGGCGCCATTCCAACCGGTCACGCAGGCAGTGGGGTTGGCAACGCAGTTGTTCCTGGTGGTGGCGGTGCTGATGTTCTCGGCTGCCTGGCTGGCGGGTGGCACATACAACCCATTCATTTATTTCCGATTCTAGAGGGACATGACTTCTGAACTCGGCACCAGGCGACTGCAGGCGTTCGTGGATGTACTCACCATCGTGGTCTTCATCGGGCTGCTCTGGTTGCCTACACTAGATACGTTCTTCGGACTCGACCACGCGGAGGCCCCGGGGGAGAATCGGCTGCCCGCCAAGCGGCCAGTCTTTAGAGGGCTGGGGCAAAGCCGGGATTTCATCTCTGGAGTGGAGAGTTATTTCAACGACCATTTTGGCTTCCGCAAGCGGCTAGTACGCTTGAATAATCACTGGAAGGGTGAATTGTTCAACGACCCCGGGTCGAAGGACGCGTTGATCGGGCGCGATGGTTGGTTGTTCTATTCGGGTCAACGGATGATCGCGCATTACACGGGCACGGAGGTGTGGAGTCAGCAGGACCTGGAGAACTGGCGCCGGCTGCTGGAGGGGCGGCGAGATTGGCTGCGCAGTCGCGGGGCCAAGTATCTGCTGGTGCTGCCGCCGGACAAGCACAGAGTCTATCCCGAGTACTTGCCCGAATGGCTTGAGCCCGGAGGTAAACCCGGCAAGGTGCAGCAACTGGTGGAGTACATGAAGTCCCACTCGACGGTCGAGGTGCTGGACCTGACGAAGGCGTTGACGGAGGCGAAGAAGATCCGAGTAGATTATTTGCAGACCGACACACACTGGAATGCGTTTGGCGGCTTTGTCGCTTATCGGGCGGTGGTCGAAGCCCTGAGCCGCCAGTTGCCCGGATTAGAGCCTTTGCCGCTGGATACCTTCAGTTGGCAACCCAGTTCTCCGCCGCACGGAGACCTGGCCAGGATCCTCGGCCGGCCGGAAGCTTACCCGGAAAAGGAAGGTGTCAAATACGTTGCCCTCAAGCCTTTCACGGCTCCCAAGGTGTTGTATGACCCGGTGCGGTTCCCCCACGACGGACCCGATGAGACCCGGACCTGTTATACTCTGAATCCAGAAGGATCAGGCAAGGCGATGGTTTTTCACGATTCATTCGCCTGTGCCTGGTATAGCTTCTTGGGCCAGCATTTCAAGGAGGTCGTTTATGTTTGGCAGTACGAATGGAATGCACCGCTCATTGAGCGGGAAAAGCCGGACGTGGTAATTGATGAGATCCTCGAGCGCTTCTTTAACCTGCAGGACCCGCTCGAACTGATGCGCAAGGACCAATTGTCCGAAATCTCTTCCGCCGCGCCAACACGATGAATTCCGGAGGCAGCCGCACGCCGCTCCGGGCGTGCTCGGACACGCTGACGATTGTGGTGTTCCTGGTGCTGATCTCGTTGCCGACGGTGGATTACTTCTTCAACCTCGACCATGCGGACCCGCCTCAGGAGAACCGTTTGCCCGCGAGTTGGCCGGTCTTCAAAGGACTCAACCAGAGCCGCGACTTTATCGCCGGAGTGGAGAAGTATTTCGACGACCATTTTGGCTTCCGCAGACGGCTGATGCGGTTACACCACCACTGGAAGGACCGGATCTTCCACGATCGAGGCAGCAACCAATTCGTGCTGGCCGGACGCGACGGTTGGTTGTTCTACTCTGGTGACCGCATGATTCAGCGCTGTGCCCGCCAGGATGTCTGGAGTGAGCAGGACCTGGAAAACTGGCGGCGACTGCTCGAGATGCGGCGGGATTGGCTGCGCGCGCGCGGGGCCAAGTATTTGTTCGTGGTGGTGCCCGACAAGCACACCGTCTATCCTGAGTACTTGCCGGATTGGCTTGAACCAGGCGCGGCGCCCTCGAAGGTCCAGCAACTGATGACGCACATGAAGCTCCACTCAACCGTGGAGGTGTTGGATTTGAGCCAGGCGCTGATGGAAGCCAAGAAGACCCACCCGACCTACTTCAAGACCGACACGCATTGGAACAACTTCGGCGCTTTCGTTGCCTACCGAGCCCTCTTGGAGAGACTGGCCCGGCAATTGCCCAACCTGACCCCTCTGCCGCTGGAAACATTGGATTGGACGCCCGTGGAGTGCCGGAAAGGGGGAGACCTGACGCGCATGACGGGGACGGCGGATATCCATTGGGAGACAGCGTCATTAGAGCCCGTCGTCCTGAAGCCGATGGCTCCCTTGGAAGACGTTTACGACCCCGCGCGCCTCCCCCAGCGCGGCATCAAGCAAACCTGGCCCTTCTTTACTCTCAATACCAATGCTACCGGTAGAGCGATCATCGTCCGAGACTCCTTCGCCTGCGGTTGGTATCCCTACCTGGGCCAGCATTTCCGAGAGGTGATCTACCTGTGGAAATACGAGAACGACCGCCCGGAATACGAATGGAACCGGACGCTGATCGAGCGGGAGAAGCCCGACCTTGTCATTGATGAGATGCTGGAGCGGTTCTTCAGCATTGAGGATCCTCTAGCCTTAGCACACAAGGACCAACTGTCAGAAACCAAGTCCGCCATGCCTCCTCGGGAGTGAGACTCTGGATCGGCTCAGGTCGCCTCAGTAGTGTGATCAGAGCCATCAGGAGCGCGGATGCCCCAGTCCCACCACCGGGAGTGTGCGCGAGGGTAGAAAAGAAGGTGAGAACTCCAGCTTGCACAATCTCATTAAGCCGCCCTCGATCACAAGCTGCCTGCCTCCCGGTGAGGCCCCAGCCGTTTGCGGACCGAGCGCCTGAGATTATAGTAGGGGCGGGTGAGTTTGTGCCGCAGCCAGCAAACAGCGTAGGAACGGCTGCCCATCGCCTTGGCCAACTCGGCGCGCGTAGCGGCGGCTTTCAATCCCGGGCGGCTTCGCAGATAATACAGCCGCGTGAAACGGGCTTGCGGTGTCATCACGCTCGTCATCCAAGGCCGGGCGCAATATCGCTCCAACAGGACCAAGTCCTCGTCCACCGAGTGACCGCTGCGCCGGTTGGCTTCGGTTTGCTGCGCCGGATGCTGTCGGAATGCGCAGAGCGGCTCGTTGATATAGGCAAAATTGCCCCGCTCCAGCAAATGAAACCACATTTCCAGGTCCAGCAACTGCTTTAGGCCCTCATCAAAACCGCGTGCGGCCTGACATCTGCGGAACAAGGCTAACGAGGGCTCGCCAATCAGGTTGGCATCCTGTTCAAGGCAGCGCACAATTATCTGCTTACCGTCCCACACGCCCGAGCGGCCGAAGTTGTCCCGCACCTTTCCAGGGCGCGACTGCGCGTCAATCAGTTGCGCGGCCGACACAACCAGAGCGACGGAAGGATTGCTCTCCAACGCCGCCACCATGCGGCGCACCACCGAAGGATCAATCAGCTTATCGTCCTGCAGCACATACTTGATGTACCGACCCTGAGCAGCCTTGAGGCAGGCATTAAAATTGCCGCCGATTCCCAGGTTGCGCGGATTGCGCCACCAACGGATGCGACCATTGCGCCGAGCATAACGCTCGATCACGCTGGCCGAGCCGTCCGTAGACCCATCATCGCTCAGTAGCAGTTCATAGTCGCCAAAGTCCTGCGCCAGGACGGATTCCAGACACTCAGCAAGAAAGGGCTCACCGTTGAACACCGGGACCAAGACGCTTACCACTGGGGGGCCACTCCCCGCACAAGGGATCGGACGTACCGGCACAGGTAGCGGGCTCTGAGGCGTGCCCTCGGTCTCAGCCGAGACCAACGATCGAGGCGGTGTCGAGAGTGGACGGTGCCGCGACAAGACTCCGCGGATAGCGAGCTTCATGAGATACAGCCGGTCCGTGTCCTTGTGGAGCGGGAATCGTCTCAGATATGCAGCCGCAAGCCTGCCGGCCGCCTTCGGGTCGCCCGTCGAACGACAGATCTCGATGGAGTCTCGATACCATTGCGCCGTTCCAGCGTCGAGGTGCTTTCTTTGGGCCGCGGTCAGGCCGGTGCGGATCCAGCGCGCTGTCTGGATAGAGCCAGCGAGGATTTGCACCTGAGTCTGCGCCGACCATGCGCCTTGGGCGTGCTTCCGATAGACTCCCATAACCTCGTCCAGATACCCGATCCGACCATGCTGGGCGTTGAGGACATGCAGCGGCCAGTCGCCCAGCGGGCATTTAAAGAACCAGGACGGGAAATCGTCAAAGAGGCGCGAACGATACATCACCGAACAGGTGTGCATGAAATTGCCTCGCAGCAAATCCTCCAAGTCGTACCGGTCGGGTCCGGGTTTGGGGTAGTGGAGTTCCTGGCGCGCTGGGTCGGCTTCGTCCAGGATGCGGACGTTGTGAAAGCAGAGGGCACAATCCCGGTTGTTCTCCAGAAACTCGACCTGCTTCTGAAGCTTGTGCGGAGAGGTCCAGCAATCGTCACCCTCGAGGAGAGCGATGTACTCACCGCGGCTAAGGCGGATGTTATTGGCGAGGTTCCACAAGCCGGTCGGCTTGCCGTTCACATACACGACGTTTTTCCGGTCGTTGAGAAGAAGCCGGATGCGACCTGGGAAACGTCGCTGGTAGTCGGTTACGATCTGCCGGGTGCCGTCGCGCGAGTCATCTTCGCCGATCAGCAGCTCGAAATCGAAGCTGGTCTGCTGCATCAGCACGCTCTCGATCGCCTGGGCGATGTAGGGAGCGTGGTTGTAGGTGATGAGCGAGACGGTGGCTTTCATGGCGCACCCGATTTCAAGCTTGGGGCAGCCCGCGCTTGCGGAGTTGACGCCGGATCTCCGGGCCACAGCCAACCATGAGGCGAATGAGATCGCAAATGGTCCGAACATCCACCGGCGCGATGCTGGCGCCATTGGGCAGACTGACAACACGGCCAGCCAGCCGCTCGGTTTCCGGCAACATCACACCTGCATGCGGAAAGTAAGCACGGTAGGGCTGCATGCGGTGGCAACCGGGGAAGAAGTAACGGCGAGCAAGCACGTTCTCGGCGTGGAGCGCCGCGACCAGTTGGTCGCGCCCAAGCCCGGCGGTTTCGTCCACCTCAAGGATAATGTATTGGAAATTGCACCGTTCGGCTTCGTTGTATGCGACAAGGCTCAGGCCGGGGATGCCTTTGAGCCCTTCCCGGTACCCATAATAGTTCCTGCGATTAGCGGCGATGAACCGGTCCATGCTCTCCAGTTCGGTCAAGCCCATGGCCGCGGAGACCTCCGTCATCTTCCCATTCGTGCCAATGTAGATTACGTTATCGTATCCGCTGAAGCCGAAGTTCTTCATCAGGCGGATCTTGGCCGCCAGCTCATCGTTGTTGGTGGCAACCGCGCCGCCTTCGAACGTGTTGAAGAACTTGGTGGCGTGAAAGCTGAACACTTCAGCCTCGCCAAAATTGCCCACCATTCGGCCTTGTCGAGAACAGCCGAAAGCGTGGGCGGCATCGAAGACCAGTTTCAACTTGTGCCGCCGTGCCAGCCGCGAAAGCGCCCCGATATCGCACGGACGACCCCAGACATGAACGCCGATGATGCCGGTCGTGCGCGGGGTAACCATCTGCGCGACACGAGCCGGGTCGAGATTGTGAGAGGCCCGGTCAATGTCGCAGAAGACGGGAGTGATTTCCTGCCATTGCAACGCATGGGCGGTAGCGATGAAGGTGAAGGACGGCACGATGACTTCACCGCGCAGGTCCAGCGCGCGAATCACCAGTTCCATCGCCACGGTGGCATTGCAGGCCGCGATGCAGTGTTTGACGCCGAGCAACTCGGCCAGCTTCCGCTCGAACTCGCGCACATAGGGACCATTGTTAGTGAACCACTTGCGGTCCCACAGGTCCTTGACCCGGCCTAGAAATCGGCTCCAGTCGCCGACATTGGGCCGCCCCACGTGCAGTGGTTCGCTAAAGGCCGGCTTGCCACCCAACAGGGCAAGGTCGGTTGACTTGGCTTTCGATTCGGTTCTCAACACATGATACAGCGGCGGCTCAGGATTACTCCGCTGGTTTGCGACCGAGCAGCACTGCGCCTGCTTGCGCCCCGCGTCGCCAGAGTTTGCGCCCGGCCGCACCCAAGGGCAATAATGCCTTTTGATAAGGTGTTTCGGCCCACCAATCCGTCTGCACATATCCCAGTTCCCGGAGCAGGTCGCCGGCAGCCTTGTGAAACAGGTACCGCTGCAGGCCCGTGAACTCGCGGCGCCAGCCTCCCGCCTGGCCCTGCCGGTAATGCCCTTCGGGCGCCTTGACGCCCGCCTCAGGTGTGGGGCGCGAGCGTTTCAGGTTTTCGAACCTGTGCATTTCCACTACCTGTGCCACCCACTCATCGCTCGCGGATAAGTCGCAGAACTCCAACACCGCTGTCAGCACCGCCGTCGGCGCAGCCAGCAGCTCTTCGTACCGCACTTCCAGGTAGCAGCCCGTGTAATCGCGGGCCTTACGGGCGGCCAACACTTCACGCTTCCAAAACGCCCCGTAGTCCGGCAACGGTTTGCGGGCGAACCAGCCCATCTGACGCCCGGCCGCCGCTAATGAAACCGCTACGTCGCGTCCGTCCCTGATCACATGGATGAAGCGAGCCTGGGGAATAAACAAATGAATGACTTCGACGAACGCCGAATAGTCCGGGTGTTTGTCGAGAACATGGGTGGCGCGACGATTGGCCGCAAGGACCTTGCCATAAGCTTGCTCCAGGAAACTTCGCAGAAGGTGGTGAAACTCCGCCTCAGTCCACAGCACTGGCAGGCCGAGATAGTGCTTTCCCTCCTCCGTCAGAAGGCTTTCTCCTTTCCAAGCCTCGATCCAAGGACCCACGTATTTGTTGAAAAGGCGCAGTTCGGTCGTAGCACAGACCTGGGGGTGCGCGGCGAGCATCAACTGCAGCCAAGTAGTGCCGCTGCGCGGCGAACCGATGATAAACAGGAAATGTTTCTGCAGGATCGTCCCGTTCGGCGCGGGATTCAGCGTGGGCTGTGCGGGCATCAGTTCGTACCCCCTCCAGCCAGAACGCCAGGCCGATCCCAGTCAAAGACGCGTCCGAGGACCGTGTAAAGCCTGGCGTTAGGCTGCTCGAAGAACTCGTGAAGCAATTCTCTTGTAGGCTCCGCCATCGGGCGATCATACTGTCGCACATGCTGGTCCTGCAAGGAAGCCTGCGCCCAGTCAGTTTGCGGCAAGCCCAGAAAGCTCAGCACGCGGTTTAGTGTCTCCGCCCGGTGCCTTTTCAACTCGCCGCTTTCGAGAATCAGGGTGCTTTCCCGGGGGAAAGACCGATGGAACCGCTCCACTTGCTCACAGTACAGACCGCGTCGCACAAAACTCGGCTCAAGAGCCAGCGGGGTATCCGTTTGGAGCGCATTGATTTCCTCCTGTACGCAGGATTGAAAATCCGGGAACTGCTTTCGCCCCAGCAACTCCAGTACTGGATCCTTGGCTTCCGGATTCGCATCTTCCAGATATTGTTTGATAGTTGAGTCTCGGATTGCAGGATCGGCGTGCATTTGCCGGAACATATTCCAGGCCGAAAAGGCGCGCTCGACCGGATTCCGTAGCAGAATGATTAACTTCATCCGAGGGTCAAACTGGAAGATTCGTTCAGCTACAAATGGATAGTACAGGTAGGCGGGTGTCGCCTCGAAAAGTCTAAT
Organism: uncultured Verrucomicrobiota bacterium; assembly: GCA_964625855.1. GTDB lineage: Bacteria > Verrucomicrobiota > Verrucomicrobiia > Limisphaerales > UBA8199 > JAPLUA01. The sequence continues at coordinate 21,739 of CAZVFC010000040.1, forward strand.
CCCTGGGCTGCGCCGAAAGGGGAACTGCCGCGCATACCAAGCGGCTCCTCGGCTGTAAACCCGGTTACGGCTGAAGAAACCCACCTCCTTCCGTTTGGCTGGCTTGATTCGAGGATGGCGGCTGAGGAAGAACTCCAGTGAAGATGTCCCGGCCTTTTGGGCACCAAGGATCAGGAAATCGGGCCGGCGTCTCAGGTAGTTATACATGGTGGCACCTAACGGCATGGCAGCCTTACCCGGACTTCAAGAACCGCTCTCCAGGCTCCCGAGTGCGGATGACTTTGGCCGGAGACCCGTACACCAGCACATTGTCCGGCACATCGCTCAGCACCAACGAACCCGCGCCCACCACGGAGTTTTCACCAATCCTGAGCCGATCCCCCACCGTTACCCCGAGCGTGATCGCGGAAAACCTCCCGAGTTCAACCTTCCCGCCGGTAATGGACCCTGCCGAAATGCTCGAAAAATCGTGCATGATGTTGTCATGCTCGATCTGTGCGCCAGTGGCAACGAAGCAGAAATCCCCAATCCTGGCCCCCGGATTAACAATCGCCCCTGCCATGATCACGTTTCCAACCCCCAGCTTGACATCCCGGCCAATGAGCGCGCTTGGGTGGATAGCATTCACAAAGACGAAATCCCTCTTTACGGATTGAACAACATCAAAAACATGTTTGCGGAGCCAGTTATCCCCGATCGTGATGAGTCCGCCATGGATGTCGTACTGCCCGATCAGCGTGAGCAGATCTTCCTGCCGGCCGATGACGCTGTAGCCATATAGGTCGGTGCCAGCTGGCGTATAAGGATCGGTAATGCCTATAATCTTGTATCTTGCCTCCTTTTCGACGGTATCAATGCAGTAATGGACGTGAAGGCCGCCGCCAAAAAGCACGATGTTCTTCATAGAGCTAACCGAGACATGGGTCTGTGCTCATCATTGACTGGCAAGGGACCCTCACCACCGGCTGACGAAACCTGGGGGTCCTTATCCAGGTATCGGCGGGCCGCTTCGGCAATGCCGGCGTACCGCCGATGCTGGCGCCAGGCCCTGGAATCAGTGCCGACAAACCAAGCGATAACCGCATACCAGCACTGCCGGAATCTGGCGCGAAACCAGTCCCGACGCGCCAGGCGCCGGGCGTCGGCGGGCGGGTAGTGCTTCGACCAGAACCGGTATATGCCCGGCACGCGACGGCGCCACGTATCATAAGGGTCAATGCCCCGTTCACTGGCCGCGCCGATATGCTGCACGGTGATCTCCGGCACGAAACCAATCTCCCACCCCTTTTGCCGGATGCGCAGGCACAAGTCTGTTTCCTCGCTCGTCAGGAAGAAGGCGGGGTCGAACCCATCCACCGCGGCAAAGACCTCGCGCCGAATAAACATGCTCGCCCCGTAAACCCAGGCTATCTTACCCGGCAGGTGGTCAAAGTTGCAGTGGGCACGATGCTGGTCCGGATAAGAGGTTGCCGGCGGGCACTCGACTGTTCCATCCGACTCGGTCACCCTGGTGCCCGCCAGCCCCCAACGGACGTTCTCCTGCAAGATCTGGCACAGTCGCGCCAGGCTATCCCGCTCCGGTAGCGAGGCGTCCGGGTTCAGCAGATACACAAACCGTCCGCGACTGACGCTAAAGCCCTGGTTACATGCCCGGCCAAAGCCGAGGTTCGCGTCATTGGCCAACAGGCGAATGTCGGCGCCCAACCCGCGCACCACGCCCACGGTATCGTCCGCGCTGGCGTTGTCCACGACGATGACCTCAAATCGCGCATCTTGCTGCCGAAGAACGGATTTCAAACACTCGGCTATGCAGGGCGCAGAATTGAAGGCAACGACGATGATGCTGACGTCTATGTCCATGATATAGCTGCCGGTTTTCCTTCAATTTCCAGGGTCGTACTAGGAACGAGCATAACACCCGGATCGAGCGAGTGTCAAACCACCAACCGCGCCGCTGCTGAAGCTCCGCGGCATCACGCTCGCACGCCTACGCGACTTCAAAAGCGCAAACGCCCCACGGCGATTGTTGAGCACCGCGGGGCGCTGTGTTTTGAAGCCTGTCTTCCGCCCGGAGGCGGCAGGCGTGCCGCATCAAGGCAGCGGCGGATAGACCAAGCGCAGGAACACGCTCGGATTAGACTGCAGGATCGGCACGAAGACGCGGTTGGTCGTCGTCGAACCCTCCCACGCGGACCAGTTGTCGCTCAGGCCGACGTTGAGGGGGTTGTCCTGCACCTGCAGTTGCCAGCCGGTATAGTCGGCGGGCCACGACACCTCGAGATCGGAGCCAACCACCACGGCAGTCACGTTCGTGGGCGTGGTCGCAGGACCTTCCACGACAGACAGCATGCCGGTGGCCGGGTCAAAATGCCAGGCCAGGCCGGTTCCGGGCGGCGGTGTGATGCTGCTGAAGTTACCCGTGCCCGGAGTGGCGAATAATTGGAACGTCTGGCCGATCGTCGGCGTGCCCGAGTGGTTCGTCACCACGAGGTTGCCACCGAAGGAAACCGACGCGCAGTATTGGACGAGGTCACACGTCAAGCTGGTGGCGTCCACATCAGCGGCAGTTGTGCTGCCCGCCCCCAGGGTCAGCGCGCCGTATATGCTCAGGATCCCGATGTCACCGACGCCGGGCGAGAGGGTGCCGCCACTGTTAGCGGTGGCGTCACCATAGATGCTGCCGATGCCGCTGAGTATGCCTCCGGCGTTAACCGTCACGTTAGCGCCGACGGCGAGCGAGCCATCCAACTGCACGGTGCCGGCGTCCACCTGAACATCCCGTTCAAACGTGTTGATCGCTCCCAATCGCATTGTGCCGGCGCCGGCCTTGATCAGAACCGCGCCCGCAGCGTCCCCACTTGGCGAAGCGCGGATGACGGAGGTGATGTCCAGGTCAATCTCCGCAGCGCCGTCTTCAACGGTGAAGGTGGTGTTGCCCTGGCGCAGCGGCGAGATGGGCACGCCGCTAATCGTGGAAGGCGTGGCCGAAGCGAACGTATTGAGCGTGGAACTACCCTGGAAGAAGTCAATGTTGCCATCGGACATACCCGTGATAGCGCCGCCCGTCATGTTGACCGTGGCGCCGCCTAGGGTTTGGTTCCAGGCAGCGGTGCCGGCGCTGGCGGCACCGATGTTCACGTCCATTGTCCCACCGTTGAGGTTGATGGGGTCAATCCGGTCCGTGAGGGCATAGCCGGTGGCGTCGCCAGTGCTGAGGCGCAGGGTGCCTCCGGTGTTGACGGTGGCCGTGCCCCTGATGGTGCCGCCCGCGCCGCCGCCGGCGGTAAGGTCGAGCACACCGCCGTTAATGGTGGTGCCGCCGGTGTAGGTTTGGCGGGTGCTGAAGGTCAGCGTGCCGGAGCTGGCTTTGACCACCGCGCCGGTGCCGGCGATGGCGACCGCGTTAACCTGGTCCAGCGGGTTGGCGAACACCAGTGTGGCGTCGTTGACGATGGCGCCGGCGACGAAGCCATTATTGGCGGTGTCGTCGCCGAGTTGGAGCGTGCCTTCACTGACGATCGTGCCGCTGCTGTAGGTGTGCGTGCCGGCGAGCGTGAGCTTGGCCGCGCCCTTCTTGGCCAGAGCGGCGAAACCGGCGATCGAGCCGGAACCGCTGATGGAATAGTCCTTGGCGGCGTTGGCAACGGTGACCATACCGGGGTTCACCATCGTGTCCAGCGTGACCAGGATGGGCGACGCGCCGGAGGCCGTATCGTCAAACTGCACGGCCTGGCCATCGGCGTAGGTGACAATGGTGCCGCCCGCGTTCTTCCAGTTGAGCGAGGTGGCAATGTCCCAGGCACCGTTCCCGTCCGCCCAGGTCAGCACGTTGCCGACCGTGACCTGGAGGTCAATGGATTTGTTGGCGGTATTGTTGACGAGGACCGCCACCAGTCCGGTCGGCAGGCTGGCCGGCGTGGTGGGAACCGTGCCCGAAAGGGTGCCGGTGTACTTGACCAACGGATAGGTGCCGACCGTGCTCACGTTGCCACTCACGCGCACATTCAGCGTACCGTTGATGGCGAGGTTACCATTCACCTGCAACGGCGCGATGGTGGTGCTGGGCGGGAAGGCGCCGAAGTTAAACCCAAGTTCCGTGGTGCCGGTGCCAAACGTCAGGCCACCGCAGGCCCACTGCCCGCCGGCAGAGCCCAGATAGAGCGCGCACGCGGTACCGCCCGCGAAAGTGACCACGCTGTTCGAGCAGGAGCCGCCCGTCAGGACGGCCAGAGTCCCTTCGCTGACCGTGGTGACGCCGGCATAGGTATTGATGCCCGCCAGGACCAACGCGCCCGCGCCGGTCTTGTTGAGCGCGCCCCCGCCCGACACGGCGCCGGTGTTGGTCACAACGACGTCACTGTTCACCTCGATGGTGCCCGTTGTCGAATCGGCCAGGACCATGGGAGCGGTCCAGAGCGAGCCGGCCGTGCCGATCAGTTTGCCGGCGTTAAGGAAGGTCTTGGTCACGCCCTGGCCGACAATCCCAAGACTGCCCACCTCGACCACGCCGTTGGGGTTGACACTCATCATCGAGGGGTAGGAAGAGCTGGCGCGGTTGCGGTCATAACGAAGGCCGACGGCCTTCAGCGTGGCGGTGCCGGCGCCCCCGCCCACGTTCACCACCCCGTAGCCGTCCCAACCCACGTTGATCACCTTCTCGCCTTCCGTCCCGGCGATGTTGTTCAGCAAGCCGGTGGCGTCCAGCGTGCCGCCCGTGAGGTTGTACTCGGAACCGTAGATGCTGCTATTGTTATTCCAGTGCCCGACTCGCATGCCGGCGCTACCGTCAACCAGGGTCACGGTGCCGCCCGACTGGTTGATGATGCCGGATTGGTTCCCGCCCGCGCCCATGTTCAGGTAGCGCGTGGTCAAGCTGGCGCTGGCCGGGATCGCGACGATGCCGCGATCGGTGTCATTGGGCGTGCCCTTGATCCTGACAGTGTTGACGGTCGCGCTGGCCGCGCCTCCCAGCGCCATCGTGCCGGTTTCCACATCCAACACGCCGCTGAACTGAGAATTGCCGACGGTGCCGGTCAGGGTCAGCTTGTTGGTGGGGTAGGCGGGGTGATGACGCAGCTCAGCGTACTCGGCGTTGAAGACTACCGGCGACGAGAGCGTCGCGTCGGCTCCGCCGAGGCGGTAGGAGAGGCCCGGGTTGCCATCGCTGTTGCGGGAGATGGTGATCGAGCCCGGATTGCCGATCGTCCCGGCAGTGCCCAGGTTGCCCACCTGGAAGATGCCGTCCTGGACGTCGAGGTCGCCCGCGATCGCCGCCGTGCCGAGGATGGTCACCTGGCTGGCACCGGTCTTATCAATGCTGCCGCCCGCGTTGAGCGTGCCGGCGATGCGGACCTCGGTTGCGGCTTCGAAGATCGCGCCGTCGTTGGCCGTGATGGTTCCGGTCCACGTGCCGACGTCGCCGCCCTGGTTGTGGAGCGTGCCGCCGGCGTTGATGGTCACCGGGGTGGCAATAGTGCGCGGCCCGTAGGTACCCGCCTTCGCGCCATTGTTGATCGTCAGCGTGCCGGTGGTGCCGCCGAAGGCATTGTCCGTGTTTTCCGCCCAGATGACGCCGCCGTCCGCCACGATATTGATCGGGGTGGCGGCGGCTTCGCCACGGAAGCCCATGCTGCACGAGCCGACTTTGGTGAGGGTTTTGCCGTTGCCGGTGAGGGTGCCGAAGCCCGCGAGGTTGGCGTTGCCAATGTCGAAACGCCCGCCATTGCCACCGATGGAAGCATTGTCCGCAAGCTCCATGGACTTAACGCCCGCACTGGTGCCGGCATCCGCACCGCTATTGACGATGGCGCCGTTGCCATCGCCGGTTCCCGCGATCGTGTAGGTGTAGCCGCCGGTGGCAAGGGTGCCGGGCGTCTGGCCATTGATGTCCACCTGTGCACCGGCGGAGATGCTGATGCCCGAGGATCGGCCGAAGGCGGTCGCGGCACCCATCTTCAACACGCCGGCGTTCACCGTGATCGGACCGGTAAAGTCGTTCGCCCCCCCGAGCGTGACCGCCACGGTGCCGCTCTTGGCGATGGAGGCTGGACCGACGATGCCGTTGCCGGCCAATCCGTTCACCACGTATTCGGTGGTCGAGTTGCTGAACGTTACCGAGGAAGGCTGGAGGAGCCCGGTCATGTCCACCGTGCCGTTGGCCGACGTGTCGTCAAACGTCACCGAGTCCATCTGCATGAAGGCCTGCTCGTTGACGCCGTCCGTCCAGTTGGTGGTGGTGTTGAGGTCCCAGGCGGTGCCGTTGGCGCCCGTCCAGGTCAGGCCGAGGCCGTTTTGCAGGGTCAAGGTGATGGCGCTGCCCGTGTCGGCCAGAACCGGCGGTGTGCGGAACGCCGAGAGGCCGGCGACGGTCAGGTTAGCCAGGCCGCCCACGAGCGTCCCGCCGTAGTTGATGACCGGGAACGGCCCGGGAACGGCGGGGACCGAGTCCACAGAGATGGTGCTCACACCGTTGAGGGTCAGTCCGCCGGCAGCGGTCAAGGCACCGGGGGTATTGCCCTGCACGCGGATCACCGCGCCGGCGATGCTGCCCAGCGTAACGAAGCCGCCCACGGTGCCTTCGCCGAGGATGGTGCCGGCGTCCGTGACACTCAGGTTGCCGGCGATGGACCCGGCCAGGTTCAATGGGCCTCCGGCACCAATCAGCGTGCCGGTGAACGAGGGGTTGGCGCTGCTGAAGGTGATTTGCGACGAGCCGATCTTCTCGACGTTGACCGAACCGACCAGCGGACCGGAGAGAATCGCGTCACCGTTCTGCGCATGGATGCGGGTGGCGGTGGCGGCTGTGACCGTGCCGGAATACGTTTGACCGCTGCTGCCAAAGCGGAGCGCCCCGAGGTTACCTTCCGCTTCGGTGACGCCAATACCGTTAAGGGTGATGTTGTTGGTGTAGGTGGCCCCGGTCAGGTTCAGGTAGGCCTGGCCGCCATTGTTAACCGTGACCGTACCGAGGCCCATGGCATTGGCGTGGTTGGCGTTGAGGCGGCCGCCGTTGATCGTCAGACCGCCAGTGAAGGTGTTGAGCTGGTTGAGTTGGAGACTGTTCGCGCCGTTCTTGACCACGGCCACCGGCGTGGCGCCGTAGTCGGCGATCACGACCCGGTTTTGATGGTCGAGCGTCGTCAGGTTGCCGGTGGTGATGACGCCGTTGGCGTCCACCGAGGAGAGGCTTAGGGTGCCGGAACTGGAGGTCAGCCGGCCAGTGTCGCTGGTGGCGACGGGTTGGATCCAGAAGCCGCCGGCGGTGTTGAACCCGACATTGCCGGAAGTGACATCAAGCAGGACGTTATTGCCCAGGAGCACATCGCGGCGCGTGCGCAAGGCGCTGATGGTGGTGGTGGCACCCGCCGTGGCGGGAGTGAAGAAAAGCCGGCCCGCGGCGATCGGGAGCTCGACCAAGCCGCTGCCGAGGCCGTTGGCGCTGGTGACCACCGCCCGGCCGTTGGTGATGCTGGTGCCACCCGAGTAGGTGTTGTTGGCATTGAGGATCACCTGCGCATCCGAGTTGTTCTCGCTCGAGATGACCAGGCCCCCCACCGGCGTTCCGTCGGAGATGGTGCCGTTGAAAAGGGCGTTTTTATTATTCCAAACGGACTGAATCTTGTTGGTGCCGTTGAGGATGATGTTGCCCAGGAAGGTCTGAACGCCGTCGGCGCTGGTGAGCGTCGAGTTGCCGAAGAGATTGATGAGGTTGTTGTTCGTCATCAAGGCTGAGGTGGAACCTGCCCCGTAGCGCAAGGTGGCATTGGTCACCGTGACGGCGCCGGAGCCGAAGGGCGTCTTGAGGCCGGCGACGGTTCCGAGGGCGGGTTGGACCCTGAGAGTCCGAGGCCCGCCGTTGATGAGCGTCGTTCCGGAATAAGTGTTCGAAATGCCGGGGTTGAAGCTGAACGAGGTGTCGTTGACGTCCGAGGTGTTGCGGTATTCCAGGTTGCCGGTGCCCGAGATGGCACCGTTGAGGTTAAGGCTTCGGCCCGTGCCCGAGGGTATTTGGTTATCGAGGAACGAGGTGGTGCCGGCGGCCAGTGTGATCGGGTTGGCCCAGGTCCAGTTGCCTTGCGCGCCGGAGCCGGAGAAGCCGCCCACGGCGAGCGTGCCGCCGTTCAGCGCGATGGCGTCGCTCGAGGTATTGCTGCCGAACGCATCCCAGTCGCCCGACTGGCTGTGGCGGGTGGTGCGGAGCGTCGCGCCGGGCTCGACGATCCATTTGCCGGAGAAGTTGCTTGCGCCAACGGCCGTCGGGTTCAGGTCCACCAGCCCGCTGCCGGCGATGGTGATCGTGCCCGAGCCGGAGAGGGCGCCCGCCAGGCCAGCGGCGCCGAGGCGCAGGTAGCGGCTGCCGAGGTTCCAGGCCTGGCTGTTGGCGCCGACATCGAGGCTCGCCCCGTTGAGATACAGGTCCTGCGTGGCCAGGGACAGGTCAATGCCGCCCGTGCCAAGCGTGAGGATGTTGGCCCCCGTGCCGATGGTGACGAGCCCGCCCGGGTTGAGGATCTTGATCCCGGCCCAGTTTGTGTCCGCCCCGAGCGGGGCGTTGTTGGCCGTGGTGACCGTGCTGTCCCAGACGGCGACGTCCGAGCTGGTGGGCACCACGCCGCCCATCCAACTGGCCGGGTCATTCAGCGCGGTGGTGTTGTCGGCCTTGAATACATCCGCGCGAGCGGAACCAGCGACGCATAACAAGGCGAAGGTGACGAGGATGACGAGGAACCGAGACGTATTTTTCATAGCGGTTGTTTTTTTATGTTATCTGTGCGGGTGCCCGACTGCTCACCACCGGCGGCGGTCGAGCCAACCGAGAACCCATGGCATGCGCGCTACCACACCCATACGCCCATACTACACGGCCGCGGCGAGAGGTAAAGCGGTTTCACATGCATCTTGTTGCGATAAGCGCCGATTGATGACGCGTCTTGACAGGGGCGGGGACGGCCTCTTCCCAGTGGCTTCAAGCGAACGCGGACGCCTCGGCGAGCCGTCCCCGAGCTATCTGAGTATCTTCCGCGCCTTAGGCGCTCGTCAGTCTGAGCCTGGTCCTGTTGTCGTCAATCCCGGCCGCGCCTGCCCTGGTCGCCCAGCGCACCAATCAGGCCATGGTCCCCGTCACTGACGACCCCGCCTTCCCTCGCATTCTGCTCATTGGTGACTCCATCTCGATCAGCTACACCCTGCCGGTGCGCGACCTGCTTAAGGGCAAGGCCAACGTTCACCGCATTCTCACCAACGGCGGCCCGGCCACCAACGGCGTGGCCAATATTGACAAGTGGCTCGGCACGGGCAAGTGGGACCTCATCCATCTTAACTTCGGCCTGCACGACCTGAAGGTCTTGGAAGCCGGCGAACACCAAGTGACCATTCAAGACCACGAGTCCAACCTGAAGAAAATGACCGTCCGCCTCAAGCAGACGCAGGCCGAACTCATCTGGGCCGCCACCAGACCTTTGCGCTGCACCGAGGATGTCCGGGATTACAATGCCGTCGCCGAAAAAGTGATGAAGGATGTCAACATCCCTATCAACGACCTTTACACCTTCGCCCCCCATGGCCTCGGAAATCCAAATGCCGAACAACGTCCATCTTACACCCGCCAGTTAAAGGGTCCTCGCCGGGCAGGTCGTCAAAAGCATCGAGCAGGGCACGCGCTGAGCCATGGCTCAATCCAGAGCGCCACGATCAGCGCCGGTCTGACCGCCAGAGATGATCTTGAATCCCTTGCGTTTCATGGTGCTTTCGTTTCCATCCTGCCGCCGGGGCTTGGGCTAGTCATCCGACCCATACCCGGCCACCTCGTGCCTCGGCGAGTATAAACTGAGCATAGACTGAGGCTTGCAATCACCCGGAGGAAGCGCATACTTGTCGTGACGTTGGTCCGCTTGGAGTTCGGGCCGGTTATCGGGTTCGAATGTCCTCACGGTCCGTCGCCTTCACTGAATAGGAAGGCCGGACTCGACTGACTGGGAAGACAAGTTTAGCGCGTAATAACGGCCGGTTCTGGCTTGCCCGCGCAGTGCTGAGCACAGGCGAGCGGGCCGAAAGCGGGTCGTTGCGGGAGATATTCTATGGCTGCAAGGGCAATTGATAGCGACTTTGTGGTCTGGGGGAGCGACCAGACCGCTCACGGCCCGGTGGAACTGCCGGCGCTAGTGGCATGGGTGAGGGACGGGCGCGTCACCTCCGGCACGTGGGTTTTCGTCGGCACCCGAGGTTGTTGGCAGCGGGCGGTGGAGCTGCCCGAGTTGCAGGAGTTGCTTTCGCCCAGCGACACCCAGGTTGTCCGGAGGCAAAGGAGAGCCGGGAACCTGGGGGGGGTCGAACCCGGGACACTACGCCAAGTCAGGGTCCTGGAAGGCATGTCAGTCGCGCAACTCGAACGTTTCGCTCAATTCGTCGAGGTCGAGAGAGTCCCGCGTGGCTTGGTCGTCGTGGGCCAAGGCCAGCAGGCCGACACCCTGTATATGATTCTCGAGGGCGAGGCGCGGGTGCGCTTGGTGGTCTCGGGCGTCGAAATCGTGCTGACCAGGCTCGGCCCCGGCGAGGTGTTTGGCGACCTCGCTCTGCTGGACCATGGCCCGCGTTCGGCCGACGTGGTGGCGGACACCGATTGCACGCTTGCCGCAATCTCCGACGCGGCTTTCGATGAATTGACCCGACAAGCACTCGACCTCTCGACGCCGTTTCTCCGGGCACTCGACAAGCTGTTAACCGAACGGATTCGGGCCGACAACGAGCGCTACAAGCAGGCGCTCTCGCTGGCTCGTGCGAGAGGATAGGCTGGTTCCGACGGCCGACCGTCCGAGAAAGGCCGGCAGTTGGGCGAAGTTTGTGCTTTGTCATTGGCTGGCTTTCCGGCCAAGTCAGCGGCCCTTGCCGACGTTCCTTCGACAAGCCCATCCCGGTTCGGAACGGCGCCCTGTGCGAGGAATTGAGTTGGGCCGGTTTTGGCTGGCCGGGCGGCAAACCAGGGGGCCGCCGAGGGACGGACTTGGCCCAGCAAGGGATCCGGCGGTGGCGCTACTCCGCTCGCAGTGGCCGCCCGCTGAACTCCCCCGGCTCATCCAGCCCACTTCCTCCGCCGTAGCGGTTGGCGGCAGACGGATCGGGCGGGCAGGTGCGCCCAACGCACGCCCCTGGTATCTCCGTCGTTCGGGGCCTGGCCAGGGCTATGCGAGCGCCATGCACACCGGATGCACACCGGATGCACGCCGGATGCACACGCTGGCACCAGTTGTGCATCCCTTGTGCATCTGGTGTGCATCTGTGGTACACGAGCCGAAGAGCCGAGGAGGAGGCTCACGCCTTCGGAAGGCGCCGGCTGGATCATGCGCGAACGCCCCTGTCCGCTTCTGAAGGACAACCGTCGCTCTGTGTACGGGCATCGGCCAGACGCGTGCCGCGCCTATCCTCATCTGCACACCGGATTTTACCTCCCGCACGCTGAGCGTCGTCGGGCGCCTTTCCGTGTGCCCGGCTGTCTTTGAGGTTTGGGAAGAACCAAAACGGGCGACCGAGTTTCGCCATCGTGCCAGGTAAGAGCGTCAAATACCGCGCGCTGGAAGACCGCAAGCGGATTCTGCGTGGTCATCTTATCCCGGGCTCGCTTAGTATAGCGAAACTCCGTATTCTCTTCGCACTTCACTCCGTATAGAATGCGGCTGCAATGAGACCATTGTCCGATTTCCCGCGCGTGCCCCTGGCCATCCTGCCGACGCCCCTCTACCAGCTTCCGAACGTGAGCCGCGTTCTGGGCAAGAATGTCTGGGTGAAGCGGGACGACATGACGGGGGTGGCCTTGGGCGGGCCTGAAAGCGGCCATCCGTGGGCTTGCGCTCTGGTTGCGGTTTTCAGCGTGGCGCTCGGCCGTTGACGGCGGCGCTTCAAATCGGGCTTGGCAATCCCACGGCAGAGGCGCAGAATCGCGCCATGGTTGGTGAGACCCTAAAACCAATTCTCCCTCACCGGAGCAGCGCTGAGTACATGCGGCCGCGCAAAAAGCAAATCTATCAGTTTATCAGTTAGTAACCGCAAACCAGGAATCCAATGAACTCCGACTCTAACTTGGGCAGCCGTCGTTCGTTGGCGACGATATGGACCGTTCGCTCAATCATCGTTGCCAGCAGCAGGGGCGAGGCAGCCGAAGCTGCCGATTGCGCCTCTATTCCAGCGCCGGTTTTGCGCCGCCCAAGAGATTGCCGGCGCCTTGGTCCACCACTTTCTGAACGCCTTTTCCGGTGATGGATTTAACCGCATAGACGTAGCCCCCATCGGCGTAAAGTGTGAAGAAGCCGACATGGTGAGCGCCGCCGTGGAACTTTGCCGACGCAGGTCCCTTGGCCTCGGCGGACTCCTTCTCCACGGGTTTCGCTCCACCTACACATATCACAAACTCCTGGATGCCCTTGGTCTCGGGAACCGTCTTGCCTTCCGGATCCATGGGTGCAAACCGCTCATAGACATGATTGTGGCCATTGACTACAATGGCGGGGCCGTGAGCATAGATGGCGTCCCAAAACGGCTTCATTTTGGGGTTGCCGCAGTGGTTGGCATTCGAAAAGAGCGGGTAATGCCAATACACCAGCGTGGGCGCCCTGGGCTTCGCCGCGAGATCGGCCTTGAGCCACCCTAGTTGCTCGCTGGCTTTTGCCTCGTCCCTCGCAAAGGTGACGCTGTCCAGGCTGACGATGTGCCATCCCCCCAGGTCAAAACTGTAATACATCTCGGGAGAGTGGGCGGCTTGGCCCCAGAACGTGCAATATGCGCTAAACGGCGGATTGGAATGCCGATCATGGTTGCCGGGGCACGGATGAATCTTGGTGAGAAACCGGTCATACGTGCCTTGGTAGAGTTTCTGGTAGCTTTCGAGAGGAGTCGGCGTGGCGTTGTCGGTATCCCCGGCCAGCAAGACAGCGGAAACAGACGGATGCGCGAAGATCACGTCGGAAACCATTTTGGCATTGGTGATAAAGAGGTCGGCGGTCACGGCGACGGTGACGCCTTGCTCCGCTGCAGCCATCGAATTGGTCGTGGCCAGCAAGACGGTGGCGGCCAACGCCAGCGTAAGCAGGCGACCGCCTTTAAAGACTTTCTGCCGAGCATGTGACTTCATGCGCATACAATCCGACCCAAGAGCCTCTGACATTTCCTGATGAAACTACTGATGCAATTGCCTCTTGGCGAGCCTGCTTCTACCTGGCGCGCCGTAGGTGAGGGAGAATGGGTCTTAGCTCTCATTCATTGTAGCTTGGCGATGAGGGCTAACGGCAATTGCCGCAGAGCCGGGATTCAGCCTTGCAATCAACCCGCAGGGGCGCATAGTCGCGCCATGCTGCTTGGTGAGACCCAAAAACCAATTCCCCCTCACCCGCGCAGCGCTGCGCACAGCCGCGCGCGCGAAAGGGAAATCCCGATCAGTCCTTCGTTTCACGGAGAACCATCATGAACGCAAATAGAAGACTATATCCTCAACCGCAAACCATCGCACGGTCGGCCGTTGCTGGCCTGCTGATCCTGGCGCTTGAGAGTTCCGTCCTTGCCCAGGGATTGCTCGACGGGTTGGCCCGGCCCATTCCCGGCCGCAGTATGCGATCTTCCTCGGCCTTCCGTCAGGGAACCGACGGTAATTACGATCCCAAAGCCGACCCGCTGGGCACGACCGACCGCCTCAGCAACCGGGACGCTCGCGAAGTGCCGCCGGGCCAGACTCAGACCGTGCTCGATGTGAAAGGCCCGGGCGCAATCACGCACATCTGGTTCACGTTCCGCGGCCCCGAACCCGCGGCGAGCGCTCCGAACGGGGCCGCCAACCACCAGGAGATGCTCCTGCGGATGTTTTGGGACGATCAGGAGAAACCCGCCGTCGAGGCCCCGATGGGCGATTTCTTCGCCAACGCCTTCGGCGTCCGCAGCGAAGTCATCAGCCTGCCGGTGGTGGTCGAGGATGCCGATTCCTACAACTGCTACTGGCGCATGCCGTTCCGAAAGTCGGCCCGGATTGAGGTCATCAATCAGAGTGACAAACCGCTCCGCGGCCTCTACCATAACATAGACTGGATCAAGCTCGATTCGCTGCCCGACGACACGCCCTATTTCTACGCCCAATACCGGCAGGAGTATCCGGTCGAGAAGGGCAAGGATTACGTGCTGCTCGAAACCCAGGGCAAGGGCCATTACGTGGGCACCGTCCTGGCGGTCCGGATGCGCAGCCCCGCCTGGTTCGGGGAAGGCGACGAGAAGATCTACATTGACGGCGAGGCGAAGCCTTCGATCTGGGGCACTGGCACGGAAGATTACTTCTGCTCGGCCTGGGGCTTGAAGCCGTGCAAGACGCCGTACTTCGGCGTGCCGTATTTCAAGCAGCGCGGCGTGGGCACCTACACCAGTTCATACCGCTGGCACCTGGCCGATCCGATGGTCTTCAACACGGGGATCAAGGTCACCATCGAGCATTGGGGCTGGATGTCGCCGGATGAGAACCCGGACTACAAAGCCATGAGCTGGAACGAGCGAGAGGACGACTACGCCAGCGTGGCCTATTGGTATCAGACCGGCACGCCGACGTTCACCGCCCGCGCCCCCGACGCCCGCGATCGCAGCTTGCCGAGCCTGGATCGAACCATCGTGTACGCGAAGGATTTCACCGACGAGAAGCATCACGGCCCCGGCGAAGCCCGCCCCCAACCGATGATCAGTCTGTATCGGGAGCCGCAATTGCTCTACAAGCCCGCGAAGGCGGAAGCTGGCTGGATCGAGGTTCCCTTCAAGGTCACGGCCAAACAGCCGTGCCGGCTGCTGGTCAACGCGACGCGCGCGCCGGACTACGGGCAATATCAAGCCACGCTGAACGGCATCAAACTGGGCGAGCCGCTGGATTTCTATGCCGAGAAGATAGACAGCAACGAATTCCACCTGCTCGACTTCTGGCCCGAACCCGGCGATTACGTGCTCAAGCTCGAATGCGTCGGCAAGAATGTCGCCTCGAGCGGTTACCTTTTGGGCCTCGAATCCGTGCGCCTCCGCGAGCGCCGCCCGCGGGTGACCGCCATGGGCCACGACAAAGAAAAGGACTGGAAAGCACACCCGTTGCTGTACCGCTGAGGATCGGCAAGCATCGAGAAGGAACCCACTATGACTCCCCGGGCTTCTCGAAAACTGAGTTTGACCTGCGAGTGCATAGGCATAAGCTCGCTCCAGTGGAATCCCAACTCGAAAAGAAAGATCACCCGATGAACCAAGACTCTTCCTCTCGCCGCAGCTTCCTGAAAACGGCCTCTGTCGCCGCAACGGCTGTCACCATTATCCCTCGTCACGTGCTGGGACGGGGCCAAACCCCGCCGTCTCAGAAACTCAACATCGCCGGAATCGGTCTCGGCGGCATGGGATCGGGCGACGTGGCCTCATGCGCGCAAGCCGGTGAGAACATTGTTGCCCTTTGCGACCCCGACCGGAACCACCTGGCCGCGAACGCCAGGAAATATCCTGGTGCCAAGCTGTACACCGACTTCCGCAAGATGCTCGAGACGCAGAAGGATATTGACGCAGTGAACATCGCCACCCCCGACCATGTCCATGCCGTTGCCACCGCGATGGCCATGAAAATGGGCAAGCATGTGCACTGCCAGAAGCCGCTCACGCATAGTGTTTACGAGGCCCGCATGATCGGCAAGATCGCGCGCGAGACCAAGGTCGCCACCCAGATGGGCAATTTCGGCCAGGCCGGCGAAGAGGCTCGCCGCGTTGCCGAACTGATTTGGGCCGGCGCCATCGGCAACCTCAAAGAGGTGCATGCGTGGTCCAACCGCAACCCGGACATCTCCCCGCGCGGTGTCGCCCGGCCCGCGGACACTCCACCCTGTCCAGCACACCTCGAGTGGGACCTCTGGGTTGGCCCCGCGCCCACGCGGCCCTATCACCCCTGCTATCACCCGTTTGCCTGGCGCGGCTGGTGGGATTTCGGCACCGGCGTGCTCGGGGACATCGGCTGCCATGAATTCTCCGCCGTCTTCAAGGCCATGAAGATCGGCGACCCGGTCAGCGTGGAAGCCTGCTCCACCAACTGGCAGCGCCCCAAGGAAATCAGCACCGAGACCGCCCCGCTGGCTTCCATCACTCATTACAGGTTTGCCGCCAGCGAGACCCACGGGCCGTTGAGCATCTTCTGGTACGATGGCGGCATGCGCCCGCCCAGGCCAGAAGAACTCGAGCCGGACCGGCCGTTCGCCGTGAACGATGGCACGATGTATGTCGGCGACAAAGGCATCATGCTGCGCGACCGCCTGATCCCCGACAAGAAATGGACCGAGTTCGGCCGCCCGCCGCAGAAGCTCGCGCGGTCACCCGGGCATTGGAAGGAATGGCTCGATGCCTGCCGGGGTGGCAAACCCGCCGGCTCAAACTTCGCTGATCACGCGGCGCACCTGACCGAAGTCGTGCTGCTGGGCAACATCGCCATCCGCATGAACCAGAAGCTGGAATGGGATGCGCCGAACCTGAGGTTTCCCAATTGCCCGGAAGCGGATAAGTTCTTGAACCCGCTCTACCGGGACGGGTTTACGCTATAGCGAGAGAACCAGCGAGGCGAACGCTGTCCCAAAATGCGCAGGCGGACAAACCCGGCAGCCTCTATTTCTCCGGGGCAGCCCACTGGACCGCGTTGATCAGAATCTGCCGCACCGGAGGAAGATAGTAATCGTTGTAGGTCTCGTGGCCCGGGGTGAAGTAGAACACCTTGCCTTTGCCCACTGTCCAGCACAGACCCATGCGGCCGGGGGCAGTCGTGCCATCAGGTTTGGTGTAAATGCCGTCGAGGGGCACGGCCTCGGGCGTTGGCACCGCAAATGGCTCGCCGTAACGCTCGATCTTCGGCAATTTGAAGTTCTCCACGCCTTTACAGATCGGGTGCGTGGGGTCCTTGACAATGATTTCCACAGAGGTGCCGTCCGCCTTATATTCGCGCCAGGAGCAGGACGTGCCCATCAGCCGCTTGTAGGGTTTGGCAAAATGGGACGAGTGGGTGGCAATAAAGCCCATGCCATCCTCCTTCACTCGCTTCTCGATCCTGTCCACCAGCGCGTCCTTTACGTCTCCGTGCTTTTTGTGGCCCCACCAGATCAGAACGTCCGTGCTGTTCAGCAATTCGTCGCTGACGCCTTGCTCGGGATCGTTGAGACTGGCCTTCACGATTTCCCACCCCTTGGCCTGGAGGGGTTTCAGCCCTTCAGCGATGGCGGTGTTAATATCATCAGGATACATCTCTTTCGAGCCGGAGTCCTTGTTGGCAGTGCCTTCGGACCACACCACTACTTTCCGCTTAGTTGGGGCGGCGAAGAGGTCCGCATCCATCATGATTCCGGCAGCAATTGCCGCCCCAAGACCCATGGCTGTGCGTCGTGAGATGCGATTGTCTGTATCGCCGATTGGAGCCAAATTGATTTGCTGCATGGCGGCAATCTTCTGGATTCCTCCTCCTCCCGGCAAGCATATTGCGCTCTATTTTGCCCCAAATCCGGAGTCAGCTTTCGTAGTGACCGGTTGCGATAGGCGTCGAATTGCGGGAACCACTTCTCGTTCACGGCGCCGCCGCGCAGCACGAAGACAATCCGCTGGTAGGGACGCCTCGCCGAGGCGTCCGTTCCCGCGCAAGCACGGACGTTTCGGCGAAGCGTCCCTGCCAAACCGACGAGCTGGATGCAGGCCTGCGCACTTTCCTTCCACTCCGGCCATTTTCTGCTTTTCTTTGCGCCCTGCGTGGCAAAGTCTTATGGCGCTTGCGCATTCCGGCCGTCGCCGGATTGCGCATGGAAGTTTACATTATCATATGAAAGAGCTCACAACATTAGTTCTCGCTGCCGCCGTGCTTGGGTCAACCGGCCTGCTTTTTGGTGCCACGGTCGAGCCGTTCAATGGCAAGGACCTCACCGGCTGGAAAGCGCGCGCCGAGGGAAACACGGCGAGCCAGTGGAAAGTCGGCAGCGCAAAACCGTCCACGACCAACCCGAAGGTACTGACCGTCACTTCCGGCGGCCACGAACTGATTAACGACACCAAGGGACATGGGCAAAGCCTGGACCTCTACAGCACGGAGGTGTTCGGCGACGCGGTCATCACGCTGGAAGTGATGGTGCCGGAAAGCTCGAACAGCGGTATTTATGTCATGGGCGAATACGAGGTGCAGGTGCTGGACAGTTTCGGCAAGGACGCAAACCCCGGGCCCGGCGACATGGGGGCGATCTATGGCGCACAGCCGCCCAGGAACCCGACGTATCGCAAGCCCGGAGAGTGGAGCGAGTATGAGATTCACTGGCAGGCGCCGCGGTTTGATGCCGGAGGGAAGAAGACCGCCAATGCGAAATTCCTCAAGGTCGTCCTGAACGGCCGGGTTATCCATGAGAACCTCGAGATGCCGAAGCCGACCCCGGCTGGGGTTGACGGCAAGGAGAAGGCCCGGGGCCCGATCATGTTCCAGGGCAATCATGGACCGGTTGCTTACCGGAATATTCGGGTGCGTTCGCTGGACTGAAGGGCAGGGGAGCGATAGATCTGTTTCATGTGCCACACCCGGCCCCGATCATGCGGGGCGGTGCTGCGGCGCACTATTGTGCCAGAGACACCAGCAACCGCCGGACCCGCCAGCTTGCTCTACGGTTTGCGCTCGATCGTCGAGCGTGTTGACCTGCCGCAGCTCTTCGCCCGGGACCAGCCGCTCGAAGTGGAATTGGGGAGCGGCGACAGCTCGTTCCTCGTCGAGTACGCCCGGCGCAATCCGGACCACAATTTCATCGGGGTGGAACGGTTGTTGGGCCGCATCCGGAAATTGGATCGCAAGGGCCGGCGTGCCGGGTTGGTGAATTTGCGGGGGGTGCGCATCGAGTGCTCGTATTTTCTTGAGTATCTTTTACCGCCGCACTCGGCGACGGCGCTGCACGTCTATTTCCCAGACCCATGGCCGAAGCGCAGGCATTGGCGGCATCGGCTGATCAACGAGCGTTTTCCCGCCTTGGCCAGCCCGGCGCTCGTGCCCGGCGGCAGCATTTACCTGCGCACGGACGACCAGGCCTATTTCGCTCAGATGGTAGCCGTGTTCGGCGCGAGCCCGCTGTTCCAGCCGGTGGAAACGCCCGCCGACCTTTGTGCGCTGCTGACCGATTTCGAGCGGGATTTCCAGGCGCGCGGCGTCACGACCTTGCGGGCGGCGTATCGGACTGCCGGGAAGTAAGTCAGCCGCAACCGGCAACGGCGACTGGCGCCGGCGGATAGACGGCCGGGCCTCGCCAGTTGCGAATTCCCGACAACCGCCGTCTAAATATCAATGACGGGACCACCGCCGTCCGAGCCCCGGTCGGGCGGAGGACGGCGGCGTTCGACCTTGACCCGCGCGCGGTTCGTGCCGGTGAGGAGGTTGAGCAGCGAGGAGATTAGGCTGATAATCAGGGCGCCCCAGAAGGCGTCCCAAAAACCGTCCACCACAAAGTGAGGTTTAAGCAAGGAGCCGACGGCGTAGAGCAGGAAGCCATTGATGACGAACCGGAACAGCCCCAGCGTAAAGAGCAGCAGCGGAAAGGTGAGCAGCATGAGGACAGGGCGCAGCACGGTGTTGAGCACCCCGAGCAACAGCGACGCCATGAACAGATCCAACGGCTTCTGGTAATGGATGCCGCTGACCACATATCCCGCCACTAGCACGGCAAACGTGTTGATCAGCCAGCTCTTAATGAATCGTCTCACGCCTCGACGCGAAGAAAAGTGGCGGCAGTTTGCGCTTGCACGCTGGCCGACGCAAGGCAAGCCGGAATGAGGCAGAATTGGCCCGCGGACAGCGAAACGCTCCCGCCCGCATCGCCGACGCGAGCCTGGCCCGTAAGCAGCCCAATGATCTGCAATCGCTGCGGGGGAAGTGGCATCGTGATCGCCGCGTCCGCCTCATGAACCTCGACGGTGAACAGGGAATCCCGCACCAGAACCCGGCATTTGGTCGGTCCGCCGGCGAGGTCCTCGCACCGAATGAGCGGCGGCTCGAAATCGCTGAAGTCTATGCTGGCGAGCGACTGCGGTATGTGCAGCTCGCGCGGCTTGCCGTCCAGACCCACTCGGTTCCAATCGAACACTCGATACGTGGTGTCGGAGTTCTGCTGGATTTCAAAGATGACCAATCCAGCGCCGAGGGCGTGAACACGGCCGCTGGGCAAGAACATAGCCTCCCCGGTCCGGACCGGAACGCGGTGAATGCACTCGGCCACCGTCCCTGACTGGAGTTTCCGCTCGAATTCCTCTCGGGTGGCGCCCCGCCTCAACCCGACGTATAGCTCCGCGCCCGGCGCGGCCTCGGCGATCAGCCACATCTCGGTCTTCGGTTCGCCCCCCAGGGCTGCGGCCTGGCCAGCCGGGGGATGAACCTGGACGGAAAGGATTTCCTGCGCATCGAGGATTTTGATCAGCAGGGGAAACCGCCCGGACTGTGAACGCGCGGACCCCAGCAGCTCGGCGGCATGATTCTCCATAAGCCAGCGGAGGTCCTTGCCGGCCAGTGGGCCGTTGGTGATGGTGCTGACGTCGCCGGGGCGGTCACTGATCTCCCATGATTCACCGATCTGCACATCCGCCGGGAGCGGCTTGCGGTATAGCCGCTCCAGGTTGCGCCCGCCCCAGACCCGCTCTTTGAAGATGGGGCGAAAGGTCAGGGGATAGAGCATGAGGACGGTTGCAGCGGGAGCGAACGGCTAAGCCTCGGCCTTTTCGGGAGCTGCGGGCTGCTTTTCAGCGAAATGGCCGAACGCGCGGAACTTGGCATATCGCTGCTTGAGGCGATCTGCCTCCGGCAAGGCGAGGAGGTGCTCCAGGTGTTTCAGCAGGTGATCGCGCAGCGTCTGGGCCATCTGCTCCGCGTTGGTATGCGCCCCGCCCAGCGGTTCAGGCACAATCTCGTCCACCAGACCCAGTTCCAGGAGGTGACGGGCGGTAATCTTGAGCGCCTCGGCGGCCTTCGCCGCTGCCGCGCGGTCTTTCCACAATATCGCGGCGCAGCCTTCGGGGCTGATGACTGAGTAATAGGCGTTCTCCAGGATCAGGACGCGGTCGGCCACGCCGATGCCCAGGGCGCCCCCCGAACCACCCTCGCCGACCACCGCGGCGATAATCGGCACCGGGAACAGCATCATCTCCCGCAAGTTCACCGCGATGGCCTCCGCGATATGCCGTTCTTCCGCCCCGATGCCCGGGTAGGCCCCCGCCGTGTCAATCAGCGTGATGATCGGCAGCCGGAACTTGGCCGCGAGCTTCATGAGCCGGAGCGCTTTGCGATAGCCTTCAGGGTGCGCGGATCCGAAATTGCGCCGTATGTTCTCCTTGGTATCGCGGCCTTTCTGGGTGCCAATCACCATGACCTTATGCGTCCCAAGGCAGGCGAACCCCCCTGCCACGGCCCGGTCCTCCGCAAACAGCCGGTCGCCGTGCAGTTCATTGAAGTCGGTGAACGCCAGCCTCAGATAATCGAGCGTAAACGGCCGCTTCGGGTGCCGGGCAATCTTGATTCGGTCCCAGGCGCTGAGGTTGGCAAATATCTGCCGCCGGGTGTCTTCGATCTTCTTCTCGATCAAAGCCACCTCTTCCTCGAAGCTGATCCCCAGGGAATGCTCACCTTGGTGTCGTTTCAACTCCTCAAGCTTGTTTTGCAGTTCTGCAATCGGCTTTTCAAAGTCGAGCTGGTGTTTCATCGCTGTTAGCATAGCCAATGCCGCCTCGCGCGGCAACGCCGTTTTCGTACAGCCAGTCGTACAATCAAAGAGCCGGACTTGCATCCGGCTCTTAGTGGTGACGAAGCTTATACGCCTTCACCCAGGCGCTCAGAAGGGTAATGCGGCCAACTATTCGGTCGCTGTTCGAACCGCATTACAAGCAAAGCCTCTATGCTAACCCTAAACGAACAGCGAAATCTTTGCTCGCGCTAAATATATGATACCACGGAACGGATTTCCGTTCAAATAGTTTTTCCGCTTTTTTTAGGCCGCCTCTTCGGAGCGGTGCAAGGGGTCCCGGCCAGTCGCGAGCGCCGGCTCGCGCCAAACGTGGTTGGTTTGCGCGAGAAGGTCGCCGGCCACCGCCGGGCCCCAGGTCCCCGCCGCGTAGAACTCACGATCCAACAGCGGTTTGCCTTCCCAGGCGCTGCGAATCTGATCCACAATCTGCCAGGCGGTTTCGACTTCGTCGCGCCGAATGAAAAGCGTGGCATCCCCGGCCATCGCTTCCAGCAGCAGCCTTTCGTAGGCCTCGGGTGTGTAGGCACCAAACTCGGCGTCGTAGCTGAAGTGCATCCTCACCGGGCGGACCTGCACGCTCGCGCCGGGCACCTTTCCGTTAAACCGGAGCGAGATGCCTTCGTCCGGCTGCAGGCGCAGGCTCAGGGCGTTGGCATCCAGTTGTGGACCGCACTGGGCTGCGAACAAGACATGGGGCGTGGGCCGGAATTGGACTCGCACCTCGCTGGTGCTCTGGGGCAGATTCTTGCCCGTCCGCAGGAAGAACGGCACCCCCGACCACCGCCAGTTGTCAATGAACAGCTTCAGCGCCACATACGTCTCAACGTTCGAGTTGGGACTGACCTTTGGCTCCTGGCGGTAGCCGGGCCGCCTCTCGCCGTTCACCGTCCCCGGCAGATACTGCCCGCGTACGACGTGCCGGGCGACCTCCTCGGCGCTATACGGTCGGATTGACTTAAGCAACTTCACTTTCTCGTCGCGGATTGACTCTGCCTCAAGCGACACTGGCGGTTCGATGGCCATCAGTGACAAGACCTGGAGCAGGTGGTTTTGCACCATGTCCCGCAGCGCGCCGGCTTCCTCGTAATACCCGCCCCTCTGTCCGACGCCCATGCGTTCGCTCACCGTGAGCTGCAAGTGATCAATGGATTCGCGGTTCCAGAGGCGCTCGAAGATGGCGTTCGAGAAGCGGAACATCAGGATATTCTGGACGGTCTCTTTGCCCAAGTAATGGTCAATCCGGAAGATCTGTTGCTCATGGGAGTAACGAGTCAATTCGCGGTTCAGTTGGCGGGCAGATTCCAAATCATGGCCGAATGGTTTCTCCACCACGATCCGCTGCCAGCCATCCTCGCTGTCTTTGTGCAGCAGGTCCGCGCGGTGCAGTTGCTCGACTACCAGCCCGAACTGGCTGGGCGAAGTGGCAAGGTAGAAGAGCAGATGGCCCCGCAGGGGATCGCTGCCGAAAGCGTTCAGTTGCTCCACCAGCTTTCCGTACGCCGACGAGTCGGTCATGTCACCCTGGCAATAAAACAGATGGTGCGAGAACTCCTGCCAGACCGCGTCGTCCACTGGTTTCGTGCGCGAAAACTGGTCCAGTGCCGACCGCAATTCCCCGCGCCACGACGCATCGGTCTTCTCCCGCCGCGCAAAGCCAATGATCCTGAAGTCCGCCGGCATCTGTTTCTCCCGGCAAAGGTGGTAGAGGGCTGGAATCAGCTTGCGCGCCGTCAGATCTCCGCTTGCCCCAAAGATGACGATGGAACAGGGTTCGATCGCCTTGCGCCCTTCCTCCAGGCGACACGTCATCAGTTCATCGAATTGCGCGGATGGATTCACGCGCAACCATCGCCGATCGGCGGGGGAATTTCAACCGAGAATCAGGGTTTCAATGGATCAGCCGGAAGAAGCGGGGGCTGGGCGCGTTGGTGCTGACAACGAGGTTGTACCCATTGGTCACGATGGGCGGCTGCGCGACCGGATCCCAGCCACCGGCGGCCAGATTGGTTCGGCTCTCGAGTGTGAAGAGCCAGCGGTTGGTGGGCCAGGAGAGGAAGAGGAGACTGCCCGCATGTTGGAGGGAGAGCGCCGGTGGAATGACGTCGGCGGAGATAGTGACCATGTCCAGCCAGAGTGTGCCGACCGTGCTGTAGCCGCCGCTGACCTGGGTGCCAAGGTACCGGTTGGCGCCCTGGCCAGTGGCGGTGCTTTCCCACTCGCTGACGAGGCGAACGCCAAAGTTCGGATTGTCATTGGCACCCGGGATCCCAGCCAGGCTGAGGCCGGTGGGATACCAGAGCGTTTCGGCTGGGTTGGTGTAAACAGATGGGGTGTCGTTGAAGTGGAGGCCGTCCAGGGTGTATTGCACCCGCCAATAGCGGCTGGCGGTGGCACTGTTGTAGTGGTCCCACGACAGCGCGATGTTCCGGCAACCGACTGTGCTCACTCGAAACTCCGCGCCGTTGGCCTTGTTGCCGGTGCTCTGCGCCGGGAAGGAGGCCAGGCGCCATTTTGAATTGTCCTCCAGGTTGGGATCAAAGCTCTGCGCGGTCACATCGCTGTTCAGCGAGTCGGTCGCCGTGCCCACGCTGGCGGCGACGCCGGAACCGATGGCGGGCACGAGGGTCCCGGTGCTGGTATTGTAATCGGGCGGGTCGCTGTTGAAATCCCAGAGCGTAATGATCTCAGGCCGCACCACTTTGAGCATGAAAGACTCGCTGGGCGAGTAGTCTCCATCGCTGACGACCACAGTGATCCAGCACGCGCCAGCCTGATCGGCCGCCGGGGTTAAATGAAGGATCCGGTTGGTGCCCGCTCCCCCCGCCGAGATGCCCGAGGGCGGCAGGAGCGTGCCATTGCTTGAATAGGCGTTCACGGTGACGTTGGTTGGGTTCGTATCCGGGTCTCCAATCGTGAACGAGATGCTGGCGGAGGTGTTGACCGGCATGGTGTGATGCGCGAAGTCGTGGAGGATGGGGGCTAGATTGGTCCACGCCGGACTCACGGGGGCAGTGGCAAACCGCCAGACCGGGCCGGTCCTGGTTTGGCTCCCGTTGCTGACGGCAACATACCACTCGTAAGTCGCACCGGGCGCCAGCCCCGGCCAAAGGCAACTAGCCGTGCTGCCGGAAGGCACGGTGTTGGTGGCGATCGGGGCAAACGCCGTCGGCACCGACCGCATGGCGTAGGGGAACTCGAACTGGCTGTCGGCGTCGGTTTCGTACTGCCTGATCCAGGGCGAATAGGTGAAGACCCGAACGGAGTTCCAGGCCGGCGAGAAGCGGAGGAGGCGCAGGAAGCCATTGCCGCCCCCGGCCCGGAACTGGTAATCGGAAACGAGCGTGCGGACGGTTTTGCCGTTGAAGACATCCGCGCGCGAGCCTTCGCCGTCCACATGGCCGCAGAGCATGAGGAACAAGTTGGTGTTGGCTCTGAGGGCGTCATAGATGGCGGCGCCTTGGGCGCCGAACGTGGACGGAGTCGTGGGCCGGCCTATGTAGTGGCTGACGACGATGGCGCGCCGCTGGGAAAAGGCATGCAGAAGCGAATCAGCCCAGGCCAGCACGGCGGGATCGGCATTCTCATCATACTCCAAGTGTATGGCGATGAAGTCCAGCCCGCCGCCGCTAAACAAGGAGAAATGGCTATCGTTGTTTGTTCCGTACCAGCCGCCGTAATAGGCCCTGCCGGCAAAGTGGTTTGTGCCGAAGAACCGGTTGTGGTAGGTGGTGCTGGCGCCGTCGGGGTCTCCATTGGGCTCCTGGTCGTGGTTGCCCACCGTAACACCGTAGGGGATGCCGTCCGGGAGCCCCGTGGTTATCGGGTTCTCAAGCCGATACAGCGCGTTGGTGGCGTTCTGCCACTGGGAAAGGATGTCGCCGGTATCAACGATGTCACCCAAGTGGGCCACGTAGGCGATGTTCCAGGCGAGGCGGTTGGCTACAATCCAGTCGGTCTGGGCGTTGAACATGGCGGGGAGGCCGCGCCGAGCGCTGGCGCAGTAGTACTGGGAATCCGGCAGGACCGCGATCGTGAAGTCCGGGCCGGCGGTGACAACGCCGCCGTAGAAGGTGACGGTCAGGTCGCGATTGTTTGGATCGGTCACATTAACCTGCAGGAGCGGGGAGGTGGTTACGTTGACCTCATTGCTCGTTGGCGAGAGAAGCAGCGGTTGGCCTGCAGACGGCACATAAGCGGGATTAGGGCCGCCCAAGACCATGTCCGGCAGCTTCATGCCCTGATAGAACGGATCGCTGGTGGAGGCGAAGACGATGTTCAAGGGATCGCTCGCGCTGCCATTCAGAATCGCGCCGAACCAATCGTTGGACGTGGACCCGGTGGACGCGCCTTTGCGGCCCACATACATAGCGCCCGCAGTCGTGGGCGGAGCGCCAGGC
Source organism: uncultured Verrucomicrobiota bacterium (assembly GCA_964625855.1). Classification (GTDB taxonomy): domain Bacteria; phylum Verrucomicrobiota; class Verrucomicrobiia; order Limisphaerales; family UBA8199; genus JAPLUA01. The sequence goes on from CAZVFC010000040.1 coordinate 47,897, forward strand.
ACGTCAACAATGTTGCCATACTGGCTCGAGCCGGCGGCGGCGCCCTGCACGCGCAGAGTGACGGCCCCGTAGGAAAAGTCGCTCGGGCTCCCAGTCGCCGCGCCGTCAATAATGCCAACCGAATCCACGATGGACCAACCGCCGGGCAAGGGGTCGAGGAAGCCGTCGTCGTTGGCATCCAGATCGAGGTCCAGCGCGGGCGGGCTGCCCGAGCCTATGTGGATGAGGAGTATTGTGGTGGTCCCGTTTTCCCAGTCAACCTGGGTGCCGTCGCCGCTGTATCCGGCGGTGGTGGAGCCTGTGAGACCCCAGCCCTGGCCGGAAGTGTTCTGGACCACGGCGGCTCCGGCGGACGTGCTGGTGAACGGGCTGAAGTTCTGCCGCACAAAGAGGTAGCCGTTGGCGCCGATCGAGAAGGACCCCAGATCAAAGAACTGGTTGATGTCGCCCCGGCTGGTGGTGCCGCCGCCCTCGAGGCTGAGCAGGTAGTATCCGGCGAGCGACAGGCCCGGTGTGCCGCGCAGCTCGAAGTGCTCGTTGCCATAGGTCGCCGTGCTGTCGCTGCCATTGGGGTTGGTCAGCACCTCATTGATCCAGACGGGTTGGGCCACGGCGGCAGCGAACGCCAGGGTGGCGAGAGGCGCACCGATGAAAGAGGAGAAGGGACGGGAGGAGAGTCTGATTCTGCGTTTCACGGACGGTTCATCAGACGGGACGGCGGTTAAGGTCGCGATTACAGCATCCTACTTTCCCCCCATGCGCATTGTCCAAGACGAGCGACAAGAACAGTCCCCAGATGGGCGGGTTCGGCTTCAGACAGGGGGGCAATCAACGCTTGCGTTAGCGCTTGGCGCTTGAACTGCGCTTGGTATCTTGCGACAGGTCCCAGACATCGAGCCATCTCGCGCGCTTGACGAATTCGGCATGGCCGTCGCAGAAGTTCATGTTCGAGCCGTCCTTCCCGTGGTTGTCCTCCGGGTCCGGGAAGTTGCTGTTGTTGGCCTTGGCAAACTCCACCGGCTCCAGGCTCCCGCGGTCGGCGTCCGACATGAGGAATACCGACGATGGTGATTGCTTCGTGCCGAGCCACTGCGGAGAATTCTTGATGATGTGGTTTGCCACAAGTTGCTCGGTCTTCTTGAGATGGGTAACCCCGGAGCCGGTTAGACAACCCATTACCTCGTAGCCCAATCCATTCGAGTCGAGCGGGGTGTACGGGGCCAGGGTCACCAGGTCCACCAAAACCCGCTCGGTGGAATCGGGCGGAGGTTTGTTCTGCCATTGGTCCGAACGCACGGTGTGGCGGGTGCTCGGGCAGTTAAACACCTTCGTGGCCGGGATGAACGTCGGGAAGAGGAAACTCAGGTCGTCGTCCGAAGTCGAGCGGTCTGAGCCGGGAGCGATGCTTGCGCGCTGCGGCGGATACCATGTGGGGGCAGTAAAATGCCCGCGGTACTCGTTGGCGTACATCACACAGCCCAGACCGATCTGCTTAAGGTTGTTGATGCAACTGATGCGGTGCGCTTTGGCCTTGGCTCTGGCGAGGGCGGGCAGCAGCAGGGCCGCCAAAATAGCGATGATCGCGATGACCACCAAAAGTTCAATCAAGGTGAATCCCGACCCGAACCACCGGCTCAAGGACCGGCGCCTCCGGGGAAGGGCGCCTTTCGGTTGCGGTATCCGCCGCTTCATAACGTTCAGTTCTGTTCAGCCACCAACCTTAACGCACTAAGATAGCAGATTCAAGCCAAGTCGAGGTGGCGCGCCAACGGCACTGAGACTAGCGGGCCTTGCGACGCAGGAAGAGCGCGAGGGAGCCCAAACCCAGCAGCGTCAGCGTGCCGGGCTCAGGGACCGGGTTCAGCCCGCCGAAGACCATGTCCGGAAGCTTCATGCCTTGGTAGAATGGATCGCTCGCGTAAGCGAACGTGATATTGAGAGGGTCGGACGCGCTACCGTTCAGAATGGCGCCAAACCAATCATCCGCCGTGGAGCCAGTGGATGCTCCCTTGCGTCCCACATACATTGCGCCTGAGGTGGTTGGTGGAGCGCCGGGCACCTCAACGATCACGCCAGACAGGGCGTTTCCCGCTGCGGCCCCTTGCACGCGCAACGTGACGGCCCCGTATGAAAAGTCGGTCGCCCCTCCGGTCGCCGAGCCTTCAATAATGCCCACGGAATCCACGATCGACCAACCGGTGGGCAGCGCATCGAGGAAGCCATCGTCGTTCGCGTCCAGATCCAGCGTCACTGTGGGTGCACTGCCGGCGCCTATGTTGATAAGCATCATGGTCGTGGTCCCATTCTCCAGGTCAACCTGAGTGCCATCATGGTTATGTCCAACCGTGCTGGCGCCATTCAACCCCCACCCCTGGCCGGCAGTATTTTGAATCACCGCCGCTCCGGGGGCAGTCAAGGTGTAGAGGCTGGAGTTCTGGCGGGCGAACAGATATCCGTTCGCGCCGATCGAGAACGCGCCGAGGTCGAAGAACTGGTTAATGTCGCCCCGCCCGGTTGTGCCTCCACCCTCGATACTCAAGAGGTAGTAGCCTAAAAGCGACAGGTTCGGCGTGCCGCGCAGTTCGAAGTGCTCGTTTCCTGTAGTGGCAGTGCTGTCGCTGCCATTTGGGTTGGTCAGGACTTCGTTGATCCAGACTTGTTGTGCGTTGGTGAGGCTCGCGACGAGCGCCAAGACGGCGAGTGAAGTGAGGATTCGTTTCATAGCTGCTCTACTTTGGTCAAGTGTTGTCTCACGCATACCAGCAAATGCGGTTTCGGTCAAGTGATTCTTTTTGGCTGCTGACGACAGCGAGTCGGCCACGTGGCCACCGGCGAATGCTCTGCCGCCCTCTTCGGGTCACGGTTTCGCCGTCACGCGGTAGAACGCCCCTGTGGCAGGCGCGTTGGTGTCTGTAAAGGCGGTGGCCGTCACGGTGGCGATGGTCGCGAAACTCGCCGCGTTGGCGATATCCGTGCCGCGCTGGACGCTATACTTGAGGTTGAAGCTCGCCTCGCCGGCTGGCGCCCACTGCAACTGCGGACCCTGAGCCGTCTGGCTGACATTGGTAATCGAGAAAGTGGAAAGCGCGAAGGGCACAAACGGCTCCGAATGGAAAACCAATAGCCGTCCGCCCCCGCCAGCAGTGCTGGTGTCCGAGACGACCAGAAACGAGCCGTTCGTCGAAAACGCCATGCCGGGGTCATGGATATTGATCTGGCGATACGTTACCGGCGGATCCACCAGCGGGAAACTCAGCTCCTTGATGTCCGGGGTCGGGGTCACACTCGGGTCCACCGACCAAACTTCATCCAGCGTGTCGTCGGCCACCCATATCCGTCCTGTCGTCGGGTCCACCGCCAGCGCTTGACCGGCGGTCATAATGAAGCTGGTCGGGAAGATTGCCCGGGTCGCGCCGATGCCGTTGACCGCGGTGATGAAGCCGTCGTAACTCAGCGTGACCACCTCCCCGGATTGCGGCAGCGCGGCGATCGCCACGAGATTGTCCCAGCCCAACCCGGAAGTGGTCGGGGCCGCCAGGAAGTTGTTATTGGTCCCGTACAGCTCGGTCGTAGCCGGGTCCACCAGGTTCAGCGCGTTGAACGTGTCACCGTCGCTCCCGCGGTCTGCCACCACGATCCACCCCGGCTGCCCGGGCGGGCCCGTGAAGTTGGCCGGGGCAAAAGTCAAGTCAAACGGATCATCATCCGCCACCAGGTTGCCGAAGTTGGTGATGACTATCTCCGGCGTGTTGGACCACCACGGCGCTTTAAGCCGCACGAGCGCCATCGTCACATCATGCAACCACCACAAAGTGCCGTTGGTCTCCACAACGAGACCGGAGGGGCGATCCAAGCCGCTCACCACCGGCGCCGAATCCACCCACCAATTGCCGCTGGCCACCTTGTAAGCGCGGTAGATGCCGCCGCCCACGTCGTTGTCCACGGTAAACAGGATCGTGGTGTTATCCCGCGGATCCACCGCCACGTCGCCGATGGGGCCGCCGATGGGCAGGTGCGTGTAGGTGGTGAACCGGGTGCCGTTAATGGTCGGGGTGTACGCCAAGGTGCCTAGCGCAGCAGCGCTGGCATTCGTCCCGCCATACGCCATGTCGGATATGCGCATGCCGGTGTAGGATGGGTCGCTGGCGCTGTAGAAAATGTAAGCCGTGGGATTCGCCGCGCTCCCGTCCACGATTGACCCTACCCAGTCGTTGGACGTGGAGCCGGTCGTTTCGCCTTTGCGGCCCACGTAAAAGGTGCCGGAGGTGGTTGTCAACGGACCCGGGACGTCAATGATGTTGCCATACGCGCACGTGCCTAAATGCGTGCCATCCACCGAGCTCGGAGCGCGGAAGGTGATAGCCCCGTAAGAGGCATCCGTCGCCGCCCCGCTGGCACCGTCCATGATGCCGACCGAGTCCACCACCCCCCACCCTTCGGGCAAGTCCAGGAAGCCATCATTGTTCGTGTCCAGGTCAATTGTATTTGTAGGCATGATGCCGCTTCCGTTGGTGATGAGCAGGATGGTGGTGGCCCCATTTTCCATATCCAACTGGGCACCGTCCGAATAGTGTCCCACGGAGCTCCCGACGCCGCCCTCGTTCGCCTGACCCCAACCCTGGCTGGGGCCGTTCTGGAATACGTTGGCCGACGGGTCGGTGGATGTGTAGAGGCTGAAGTTCTGCCGCGCGAACAAGTACCCGTTCACCCCCAGCGAAAACGCGCTCAAGTCGAAGAACTGGTTGATGTCTCCCTTCCCACTGCCTTGGCCCTCCAGGCTCAGCAGGTAGTAGCCCGCAAGCGACATGTTCGGCGTGCCGCGTAATTCAAAAAACTCGTTCCCCGTGGAAACCGTGCTATCGCTCCCGGGCGGATTGGGCAGGACTTCATTGATATAGACGGCAGCATTGGCACCGCCGATGACCAATGCCATCAGGGCGAGAGAGGAGAAGAATCTTTTCATGAGTGTGCAGGTTGAATGCGACGGGGTATCGCCGAATTGTCGTGTGTGCTTTCTTGCTTGAAGAGTGGCATGATTCGTTTGCGAGGTCAATAGAGAATTCATGCAAACATGATTCTCCATCCTCGCTCACGGCCGTTCCCGAAGATGCAATTATCGGCTTTTGTCCAGCGTCCCGCTCTGTATCTTTGTGCAATGTGTCTCAGCCCATCTCGAAGCTCCCTTCCGCCCGGCGAATGCGCAAAACCTCTGCGCTCGACCATCCATGCCAATCGAAGCCGCCTATACACGAACGCCCTTCTGACATCGCTTATCCTCCTAACCGATTCCGCCATGTCTGGCGCCAGCCCAACCCGCTTTGTCCAGGACCAGTTCGTCGTGGGCATGTGGGTGCCGCCGGCGACCGCCGAGAACCTGGACACGCACTACCGGGAGATAGCGGAGGCCAACTTCAACCTGGTAGTAGGCCAATCGGGCGGCAGTCTTTCGCAGCATCTTGAACGCTGCAATCGGTTTGGACTGAAAACCCTTATCCGGGCCGACGCCACCGTGGAAAACCTGCCCGATGGCCCGGCTTGTTGGGGCTACCTGCTGGCGGACGAACCGGGCGCAGGCGCCTTCGCCGACCTGGCTAAACGCGCGGAGGAGATTCGCACCAAGCGTCCTGGCCGCTTCGGCTACGTGAACTTGTTTCCCAATTACGCCCCGCTGGGCGCGCTGGGCACGGCCAGCTACGATGAGCACGTGGCCCGGTTCGTGCGCGAGGTGAAGCCCGAGGTGCTGTCCATGGACCATTACCCCCTCATGCGCCCGGAGGGCGACACCCGCCAGGCTTATTGCGACAACCTCGAGTCCTGCCGCAAACATGCTTTGGCCGCCGGCATCCCGTTCTGGAATTACTTCTACAGCATGCCCTTCAACGACCGCCTTGATCCCACAGAAGCCCAAATCCGCTGGCAGATTTTCACCTCGGTCGCCTACGGCGCCAAGGGCGTTCTGTACTTTTGCTACTGGACCCCCGGCAAAGGAGCCGCGGGCGCAGGCGAATTTCCCAAAGGCGGTGCGATTCTAACGGCAGAAGGCCTGAAGACGCGTCATTATGACGAGGCGCGCCGCATCAACGCCGAACTCACGCGCCTCGGCCCGACCTTGATGAAGCTGACCGGCATCGGCGCTTGCCGCGTGACCACCGAAACCAACTCCACCGCGCTGGCCGGGAGCCCGATACGGAAGCTCGCCCGCGTGCCCGGTGATCCCGTGGGAGAATTTATCATCGGCACCCTCCGCCATGCCGACGGGCAGCGCGGGGTGCTAATCGTCAACCACAACTACAGCTACACTGCCTGGCCAACGGTCGAGTTCGATGCCGACCCGAACGAGGTGTTGGAAGTGAGCAAGACCACCGGCCGGGCTGCTCCGATCGTGGATGACAGCCCCGAGCTGAAGGGACTTCAGCTTTCCTTCGGGCCGGGCGACGCGCGCCTATTCCTGCTGCCGCGCTGAACGTTGCCCCTGCGCTGAAGGCGCAGGTCAGTGGCTAAATAGTACCTTCGTCGTACCTACGTGGTATCTCCGTAGTTCCTCCGTATGAGACACGGAGGAATAACGGAGGAGGAACGGAGGAGGAACGGAGGAACGACGGAGGTGTGATATTGCGATTCGCTAGCACACAAGTGGGGCGCGCCTCTGGCGCTCCGCGCCGCCTCAGTCGCAGCCCGTAGTGCCACGGCAGCAAGTCAATCACCGGCCCCACCGCCTCCAGCAAACCCGTCTCCGCCGCCCATTCGATGATCTGCTCCGGCCTCGGCCGGATCTCCATGCTCGGCCCCCGCGGCGTCGCCGCATCATAGCGCCAGTGAGTCACCAGCACCACGCCACCAGGCCGCACCACCCGCGCCGCCTCCGCCAGCAGCTCCACCGGCTCCTCGCAGTGCAGGATATTGAACAGCAAACACGCATCCTTGCTCCCATCCACGCCGCCAAAGCCATCCGCGAACACGTCTCCCACGACATACACCACATTGTAGGTCCCCGCCGCCGCTGCTCGCTGCCGGGTCCGCTCCACCATTGCCTCATCAATGTCGAACGTTATCAACGTCCCGGAAATCCTCTTTGCCACCGGAATGGTGAACGTGCCGTAACCGCACCCGAACTCAATTACGTCCCGCAGCCGGGCATCAACCCCCAGCCGGTCCAGGACCAACGGCACGTCAAAAAGCGTTTCCCAATACGCCTCCTCCGGCATTCCACTCTCGCGCACCTTCATCGGTCAAAACGTCACCAGCCGGTTCATACCGCGAGCGCCGTCACCGTGCTGCGACTCCCCTCTCCACAGGAAGCCCCCGCGCCAGCCAATCCACCACTCCCATATCAAGGCGGACCGCCCGAAATCCTCGCTTGCGCAGCCGGGCCACAGCCTCGATGGCCAGAACGCAATACGGACCCCGGCAGTAAGCAACGATCTCCCGATTCTTAGGCAGTTCCTTCATTTTGGCCTCCAGCTCCGCCAGCGGCACCGATAACGCCCGCGGCAGATGCCCCGCACCGAACTCCGCTGCCGGACGCACATCCAGCACCGTCACTTCCCCCTTGCGCACCCGCTTCAGCAACTCCCCGCGGTCCACCTCCTCGAATCCGATCCGCCCCTCAATGAAGCTCCTCGCCGTCTGCTCCACTTCGGCCAATCGCTTCTCGGCCAATATCCGCAACTGCCTCACAAACTCCGCCACCGATGGGTCTGCCAGCCGGTAGGTCACAAACACCCCGGACTTTGCCGTATCCACCAGCCGCGCTCCGCGCAAGACCTGGAGGTGCTGCGACGCGTTCGCCACCGAGATGTCAGCCGCCTCGGCCAGAGCCTCCACGTGCCGCTCCCCCTGGCAAAGCAGCTCCAACAGCTCGATCCGCTTCGCGCTCGCCACCGCTTTGCCCACGCGGGCGAACTGCTCAAAGATCTCGTCCTTAAACTCCCTGCCAGTACGCATATCAACCTCCCCTCGCTCAGGCCGCGCCTGACTCGCCGCGCCCCGCTTCGTCCTGCAAGAGCTGAGCCCCCGCCGCGACCGAACTTTCGCAGCGATGCTCCTTGGTCGCCCGTAGTTCCTTGCACCTTGTCGAGCCCAACTCCTGCGCGAACCTGCTCATCAGCGCCTCGGCCTCCTGGGGCGCGATGACGCACGCTGCGTAGAGCGCGCCACACAGGCCGCCCGGCGCACGGCCGCCGCCAAAGGATTTCAAATCACCCACCGGCATCACCTCCTTGCCATGGAACTTGGTGTAGGCGTCCAGCACCGCCTGGGCACAGTTCAGGCGCTCCGGCGGGCGCCGGAACACCTTCAAAGCATGATCTTTCATATTCGACTTCCGTCGGATGCCGCCGGAAAGCGCTTCGCTTGCTTTTGCCGGACCAGCATCTATATTCAATGACTCTATTGAATATGCAAATAGCCCATCTGTCAACTCCGGCCTGAGCCATGGACCCGCTCCTGCACACCCTCAGCACCTGGCGAACCATCAGTTCGCTAACCTGGCTCGCGATACTCCTCATCTGGGAGAGCGGTGTCCCGTACTTCACCTACTTCGCGGGCCGGCACAGAGAGCGGGCGGGGCACGGGCTCAAGAACATGGCCCTCGGAATTCTCAATTCCCTTTTTACCGGCCTCGCGTTTGCGGCCCTGTGGTGGGCGACGGCCCAGTGGGCTCAAGCGCACCATTTCGGAATTCTGAACCTGCTATCCCTCCCCGGATGGTCGCGACTGATCCTGGCCTTTCTGCTGTTCGACCTGTGGATGTATTGGTGGCACCGCCTCAACCACCGCATTCCCTTCCTCTGGCGGTTCCATCGCACCCACCACTCCGACCCCAGGATGGATGTGACCACCGCCAATCGCTTCCACATAGGCGAAATTGCCATCTCTTCCGTCCTGCGGATACCCGTGATCGCGTTGCTCGGCCTTCAGCTCTGGGAACTGGCGCTCTACGAGCTCGTAATGTTCGCTGTCGTCCAGATGCACCACGCGAACATCGCCCTTCCCGCCCGGCTCGACCGCGCCCTCCGTCCGTTAATCGTGACCCCCTTCATGCACAAGGTTCACCATTCCCGCTGGCAGCCCGAGACCGACTCCAACTACTCGTCGCTGTTCTCCTTCTGGACCCGGTTGTTTCGCAGTTTCAGGTCGCGTAACGATCCGCGCACGTTGATTTACGGCCTGGAGGAATTTGACCAGGCCGAGAATCACACGCTGCTTGGACTAATGACCACACCAATAAAGCGAGTCCAGCGGCGGACGGCTGAACCGGCGCCGGAGGTCCGGACCTCGACATGACCGTAATCAACGCAATTCAGGCCCGGTCCGCGACCAGCGCCTCCAAAGCCGATTGCCTGCGGATGGGCGAATGGATTACCAACCAGCCCATCGGCCGTTTCGCCGAAGACCTCCGCCAGCACGGTCAATGGGATGCCTACCTCGAACTCCTGGCCAACAGCTTCAACCCCTCCACCGTTCAGAACCTCATGTGCCGCTCCACTCTGAGCGTCGGCTGGATGGGTGAGATCTACGACTGCGACTTCAACCAGATGCTCAGGATGCAATTGCGCAACGGCAAACCCCTGTTCCTCTGGGACATCACTCCCGCCGATCTCGAAGGCCCCGCCATCCAAACCGGCCCTCATTGCCTCGCCTGCACTGCCGGCTGTGGCAGCAGTTGCGGCGGCCGCCTGACCCCCGCGCTCATCTCAGCAACCACTGCCCGGCCCCCGCCATCAGCCCCACCACCAGCCATGACGGCGTCTTCCACCAGCGCAACAGTCCGAAACCCACCATCACCGCTGCCAAATCTTTCGCCCCGTGAACGCCGCTCGTCCACACCGGGTTATACAGCGCCGCCAGCAGCACCTCCACCACCGCCGCATTTGCCCCGCGCAAGGCCGCCTGTGCCCACGCTCGCCCGCGCAGCCGCTCCCAAAACGGCAGCGCACCCCCAATCAGCAGCCAGGCCGGAAGAAATATCCCCAGCAGACACCATAAACCCCACATCCACGCCCCCGGCCCCGGCCGCATCACGGTTCCCAGGTACGCCGCAAACGTGAACAACGGCCCCGGCACCGCCTGCGCCGCCCCGTAGCCTGCCAGAAAAGCATCATCAGTCACCCACCCGCGCGGCACCACCTCCGCCCGCAGCAGTGGCAGCACCACATGCCCGCCCCCGAACACCAGCGAACCCGCCCGGTAAAAACTGTCGAATACCGCAATCCCCATCCGCCCAGTCAACGACGCCAGCGTTGGTAGCAGCCCCAGCAACAAGAAGAACATTCCCAGCACCAACGCCGCCGCCACATGCGCTCGCCAACCGCCGCCTGTCGGCCTCTCTCCGCTGCCAGACTCCTTCCGATACAGCCACCAGCCCAGCAAACCGCCCCCCGCCAGCACCCCCAACTGCACCAGCGCTCCCGGCACCACCAGCAGCACCGCCGCCGCTCCCAACCCAATCGTCAACCGCGTCCGGTCCGGGCACAGGCTCCGCCCCATGCCCCACACCGCCTGGGCCACCACTGCCACCGCCGCCAGCTTCAATCCGTGCAGCCATCCCGCCCGGTGCAGATCCCCCAGCGCCGACACCCCATACCCAAACAAAATCATCAACGCCGCCGACGGCCCCGTAAAACAAAGCGACGCCACGAACCCGCCCAGCACCCCGGCTCGCTGCATCCCCAGCGCGAATACCGCCTGGCTGCTCGCCGGCCCCGGTAAGAACTGGCACAGCGCCACAAGGTCCGCATAGGCCTCGTCACTCAGCCACCTCCGCCGCCGCACGCACTCCTCACGCAAGTAGCCCAGATGTGCCACCGGCCCGCCAAACGAAATCAGCCCTAGCTTCAAAAAGGCCCGAAACACTTCCCCCAGCCGTCCCCGAGCAGTTGCCACGCCACCATCCCCGGTCACGCCGGACACCGTCACTCCCGCCGCTCCCACCTGCCGGCCCCCCCTCACTGCATCTGGGGTGGCAACGCCAGAATCTGCCCGAACATCGCATTCGGGTGCAGCGAGCACACGAAGCTATACAGCCCCTCCTCGCGGAACGTGAACACGTAAGCCGTCTCCTGCAACGGCGGCAACGCCGAGTTCATCAGCACCTGGCCCAGGTTCCCCATCATCTCCGGCTTCGACGTCGTGCAGCCACTCAGCCACGCCGCCATCAGCACCGCTCCGATAGGTAATGTCAGTCTCATTTCGCTTCGCTCCTTTCCATTGGCATCTTGCGGCCGAGCCCCGCGTCCACCGACCACGCCCCCGCCCCCACAATCAGCAGGAACACCAGGCCCAGCAGCATCGAAAAATCCGTTCGTGCCTCATGCATCATGCTCAAGAACCCGTACCGCGGCAGCTTCGCCAGCGCGAACCCCCAAAACCCGTGCCCCAGCAGCATCGGGACCTTCGTCGAAACAATCGCCGTGCAGATGTCAATGAGCAGTGGGATGGTTGCCAACCGTGTCAGCAGCCCCACAAGCAGCAACGCCCCGCACACCACCTCCACACCCCCCACGAACGGTCCCATCACCTCCGGCGCGGGTATGCCGATCTTCACAAACCGACCCGCGCCCAGGGCGTCAGGATACAGAAACTTCTGGATGCCTTCGGTCAAGAATACCCAACCCACCATCACCCGAATGAGCACGACCACCGCCGGTGCCCGGGTTTCATTGCTTCGCTTGAGCAGGCTCATAAGCATTCTCGCCGGACAGTCCCTCCTCACTTGCCAGCCGGCAGCGTGAGCACGGGCGCCAGCCAGCTCACCTCACCTGATTGCAGCGCCACGGCCTGCGTTAGCATAGCGAAGGTGGACTTGGAACTCAGGTCCGCATCGTCCGGCGCCAACATCATCAGTTTCCTTGCTTGCATTCTCGTGCTTCTTTCCGTGCCCGGCCCGCCGCCTACCTCAGCCAGCCCCCCCAGCGGACGCTGCGTCCAGCCAAACCTGCCCCCCAGCAGAAACGTCCCCCACACAATCCCAGGCCACCACAGCCCCCAGATCACCGGGTTGACCAGGTTCGTCTTCGCGTAGAGCTTGGCGTTCACACCCTCTGGCGTGTAGCGGCCCCAGCCCATCACGGCCAGACCCACAAAGATCCCCAGCATCAGCACCTGGAAGACCCCCGGAAAACCCCGCCACCTCACCAGCGCCGCAATCCCCCTCCAGCGCAGGAGGTTGATCCCTCCCCTCGCCACGCCCGCCTGCGGCGCTGCCGCCATTGTGCTGACGCCGCTCATCGTTTCCTCCTTGATTCGGCTTCCTCCACCACCTCTTCGTAAAGCTCGCGCACCTTCGCGCGCATTACCTCCAGGGCCTTCCGCCCCTCGCCACTTAGCCGGTAATCGCGGCGTGTCCGCCCACCACCCAACGACACCGCCTTGCCCTTCAGCCAGCGCAGCCGCTCCATTCGCTTCAAAAGCGGATACAGCGTGCCCGGACTGATCTCATACCCGTGCCGCCGCAGCTCCGTCAAAATCCACTGTCCAGTCACCGCCTCCTCCCCGGCATGGTGCAGAATATGGATCTTCCAGAAACTCAGCAACACCTCGCGGTTCATTGCGCCAGCGCTCATGGTATTCAATTACGATTATCGACTCGATAACCGTAATATGACTTCCCACGTTGTCAAATCGCCCTTCTACGACCCGCCGATCCGCCGCCGTCGCCCTCGTCGGCTTCGCCGCTCTGATCAGCCCCTGCCGCGCCCAGGAGCATCCGACCGAACATCCGCACAACACTCCTCCCAAAGCCGCTGCTAAACCGAGCGTCACGCTGAAGGACATCGCAGCCTCTACCGAGAAGTACGTTAAGGAACACTCCAAGGGCGGGCTGTTCCACCTTAAAGACAAAGCTGCCAACCAGGACCTCGGCTTGAAGCTGGATCGCGTCCACCGCGAGCGCCTCGCCCAGGTCGGCCCCGCGTTGTATTTCGTGTGCGCCGACTTCAAGACCCCCGACCGGCAGCACACCTACGACCTCGATTTCTTCGTCCAGGGGGCGACTAAAGGCCAGTTGGCGGTGCAGCCCGACAAGACGTCCGTCCACAAGGAGGACGGTAAAGCCCGATACACCTGGGCGCTGAACAAAGAGACGGGAATCTGGGAACAGAAACCCGTCCCTGCCTCATAGTCCTCAGAGCCGGCGCGGCTCACCGCCGGAAGGTCGTATAGAGCACTGGCAGTACCAGCAGCGTCAGCAGCGTGTTAGTGAAAATCCCGCCAATGACCACCGTTGCCAGCGGTCGCTGCACCTCGCCGCCCACGCCCACGTTCACCGCCATCGGAATGAAACCCATCGCAGCCACCAGCGCCGTCATCAGCACCGGGCGCAGCCGCACCAAACATCCCTCCCGCACCGCCTGCTCCAGAGGCTCCCCTGCGTCGAGCTTCTGACGGATGAACGTCACCAGCACCAGGCCGTTGAGGATGGCCACGCCGCTAAGGGCAATGAAGCCGATGGCCGAACTGACCGTGAACGGCATGTCGCGCAGCCACAACGCCAGCACGCCCCCCACCAAGCCCAGCGGGATGCCGGTCGCCACGATGAGCACGTCCTTCACTGATTTGAGGCTGAAGAACAGCAGCACGAAGATCAGCGCCAGCGCCATGGGTACGACGAACATCAGCCGCCGGTTAGCTCGTTCCATGTTCTCGAACTGCCCGCCCCACTCGATCGTGTAGCCTTCTGGCAATTTCACCTGTGCCCCGATTTTGGCCTTGGCTTCCGTCACAAAGCTTTTCACATCCCGATCCCGCACGTTGCACTGCACCGTAATCCGGCGTTTGCCCCACTCGCGGTTGATGGTGGACGGGCCTTCCATCTCCGTCACCCTCGCCACTTGATTCAAAGGCAGCACCGGGCCTGCTGCCGTGGGAATGAGCGTCGCCGCCAGCGCCTCTGGATCGGTGCGCTGTTTGTCGGGCAACCGCACGACCAGCGGGAACCGCCGTTGCCCCTCGCGCACGTCGCCCACGCGGCGCGAGCCGACGGCCTCCACCACGTTGAGCACATTGCGCGTGGGCACGCCGTAGCGGGCAATAGCTTGTGGGTCCACCCGCACTTGCAGGAAGCTCTGCCCCGTCAACTGCTCCACGGACGCTTCACTCGCCCCCCGAATCCCGGCCAGCACCGCCTGCACCTCTCCGCCCAAGCGGCGCAATTCTTCCAGATCATCGCCATAGACTTTGATGGCAATGTCGCCGCGCGCTCCGGCGATCATTTCATTGAGCCGCATCTCGATGGGTTGGCTGAACGCGGGCTTGAGGCCGGGCACCTGGTTCAGCACGTCACGCAATCTCTCGGTCAACTCCCCTTGCGTGCGCGCTTTCTTCCACTGGTCGCGCGGCTTGAGTGCCAGGAAGAAGTCGGCCAGCTCCACACCCATCGGATCTGTGGCCACTTCCGCCGTCCCCAGGCGCGTCCAGATGTGTTCAATCTCATCGGGAAACTCCTTCATCAGCACCTGTTCGATGCGGTCGTTTTGCGACACCGCCTCTTCGACGGAAATGCCCGCTAATCGAACCGTCGTTCCCACAATCGCGCCCTCGCCCAGTTTGGGCAGGAACTCCCCGCCCATCTGCGTGGCCAGGAAGGCACCACCCGCTACCACCGCCACGGCCGACGTGACCACCACGCCTCGGAATCGCAACGCCAAAGCCAGCGCGGGCGCATACAGCCGCCGTGCCGCGCGCACCAACCAGGGCTCACTCTCCTTCATGCTGCGCTGGAGCAGCAGGCTGGCTAATACCGGCATGAGCACCAGCGATAACAGCAAAGAACCGAGCAGCGCGAAGATCATCGTCAGCGCCATCGGGCGAAACAGCTTCCCCTCAATGCCCTCCAGCGTGAGGATCGGCAGAAACACAACCAGGATGATGAGTTCGCCATACATGGTGGGTTTGCGCACCTCAACCGCGGCGTCACGTATCAGCTCCAGCCACGGTTTGTTCTTTTGGCGGGCGACATGGCGGACGCAGTTCTCCACCATGATGACCGAGCTGTCCACGATGAGGCCAAAGTCAATCGCACCCAGGCTCAACAAGCTCGCCGCAATGCCCGTCTGCAACATGAAGTTGCCCGCAAATAGCATTGAAAGCGGTATGGCCATGGCCACTATTAATCCCGCCCGCAGATTGCCGAGGAACGCAAACAGAACGGCGATGACCAGCAGCGCGCCCGCCAACAGGTTGTGTTCGACCGTGCGGATTACCTTGTCCACGAGTTCGGTCCGGTCGTAGAGCACCTCCAGCTTCACGTCCGGCGGCAGGAACTTCTGGACCTCGGTCAGCTTCGCCTTGAGCGCGTGCGTTACCACCGCGCTGTTCTCGCCCATCAGCATGAAGCCCAGTCCCAGCACGGCTTCGCCCCGGCCGTCGGCCGTCACTGCGCCGCGCCGGATTTCATGGTCCTCCTTCACCGTCGCCACGTCGCGCACCCGCACGGGTGTTCCGTCGTGGCTGGTAATGACGATGTTGGCGATTTCCTGAACGTTGGTCGTCAGCCCGACGCCGTGAACCAGGAGCGACTCACCGCTCCGGACAATCTGGCCGCCGCCTACGTTTTGGTTGTTGGCCTGCAACGCTTCGACCAGTTCCTCGAACGTCAGCCGGTATTTGATGAGCCGGTCGGTTTCCACGACCACGTGGTATTGCTTCTCGAAGCCGCCCCAGGTGTTGACCTCGGCCACGCCCGCCACCTTGCGCAACTCCGGCTTCACGACCCAGTCTTGCAGCACCCGCAATTCCGTTGGTGTCCGATTCGTATCCGTGGACCTCACCACGTAATGGAACACCTCGCCCAGGCCGGTGGCGATGGGGCCAAGCTGGGGCCGCTCCAGCCCCTCTGGCAGTTCCACCGTTTGGAGCCGTTCCATGATCAGTTGCCGCGCCTTGAAGATGTCGATGCTGTCATCGAAGGTCGCCACCACTTGGGACAGGCCGAACCTGGAGATGGACCGCACGTTTTGCAGACCCGGCAAGCCACCAATGGCCAGTTCCACAGGAATGGTAATCTGCGCCTCGGTCTCCTGCGGATTCAGCGCCGCCGCCGTGGCGTTGATTTGCACCTGCACCGGCGTTGTGTCCGGGAAGGCGTCAATAGGGAGAATACTCAAGTTCCGCCCGCCCACAACGACCAGCGCCACCGCCAGCACACAGACCAGCACCCGGTTCTTGAGCGAGAAGTTGATGATCCAATTCAACATCGGGATGACTCCTTCACCGTGGGGTTAGTCATCCGCGCAACCCGCGCCCAGGCGCGACATCAGCATCGCCGACTTGATGGCGAACGCATGGCTGACGGCGATCTGCTCTTGCGGCTTCAACCCGGCCAGCACCTCCAGCCGTCCGTCCTGCCTCGCTCCCAGCGACACCGCTCGCGCATCGAACAAATCCTCGCCCTCCTTCACGAAGACAAACGGCTTGCCTTCGACGTGCTGAATGGCCGAGGGCGGCACCAGCATCGCGCCTTCCGCCTGCCGGGTCAGAATCCGCGCCGTGGCAAACATCTTGTCCTTAAGCAGGCAATCCGGGTTGGCGAATTCCGCCCGGGCCCGCGCCATGCGGGTGCGCTGATCCACCGCCGGCCCCACCCAGGTCAGCTTTCCCGTGAAAACTTTGCCCGGCAGCGAATCCACCCTGAGTTCCACGATCTGGCCGGTCTTCACCCGCCCCAGCGTCGCTTCCGGCACTTGCAGCATCGCCCAAACGGTCGAATGGTCCACCAGCGTGAACAACGGTTTGCCCGCATCCACCAGCGCCCCGCGCACCGCCATGCGCTCCACAATTTCCCCGGCAAAAGGAGCTTGCACCTCCATCAACACCTGTTCCTGCGGTTTCTTTCCCAGTTCGTCAATTTGCTCTTCGGTGAATCCGAGGGTGCGGAGTTGCTGGCACGCGGCCCGATGAGCGGCTTCGACCTCCTGCAACGCCTGTTCCGAGGTCACCCGCTGCTCACGCAGTCTCCGCTCCCGGTCGAGGGTTTGATGCGACAACACCGCCTTGGCCACCGCTTCGGCGATGGAGGCCGACCAGATCTTTGCCACGGTCTGCTGTTCCTCAACCTTCGTCCCTAAGTCCACATCCACCGACTGAATGATGCCGCTTACTGGCGGGGCAATCTGGGCCAGCTTGTTCTGATTGAAGCTTACCTCCGCGACGCACTCCACCGCGTCGGCAATCGCCCCTATCTCCGGCCGGGCCGTCTGAACGCCCACAATAGCCGTCGAGTTCGTCGAAGGCAGCCGCACCTTCATGCTTTCGCCCGGTTTAAGCTTGGCCGCCAAGTCGGGTTGGCACACCGCGCACTGCGCTTCGGGCACGCCATGCTCGGTGCACATCAATACCCCATTCTCTATTGCCCTGTGGGCCCCGCCACCAGCATGCCCGTGGCCGTCATCCCTGACGGCACTGCCCTTGCCTTTCAACTCCGGCCGGCAGAGGAAGCATTCGTCCTCATAAAGCGAATGCTCCTTGCACCACAGCCGCTTCTTATCCTGCAGTTCCGGATGACACAGGAAGCAACGGTCCTCGTAGCGCTTGTGCTCCTCGCACCAGAGGCGCCCCTGGTCGCGCAGGCTCGCGTCACAGATGAAACACAATTCCTTGGGCGCATTGTGCGCCGCGCATTTGGCGCCGCTCAATGCGGCCGCCCCTCGCCCCTCAGGCCTCGCCCCGCTGCCCTCAACCTTTGCGCCATGTTGGTGCCCTGCGTGCCCGTGTCCGTCATCTTCCGTGTGGCCCTCCTGCTTCTTGCAGCCGGCGAACAGAGCCACCGAGACCACCGCGGCCAACCCCACGATTTTGACTATTGTATGGTCTTTCATGATTACTTAACGGTTGATTGTTGACTTGTTTGCGGCTGGAGCAGCGCCTCCAGCTCCGCTTGGGCGATGTTCATTTCCAGCAGCCTCTGCTGGTAGGCCAGCCGCGCTTCGGCCGCCGTCCGCTGCGTGTCCACTAGGTCAATGAAATTGAACTTCCCCTCCTCGAATCCCGTTCGCACCAGCCGCAACGCCTCCTCGGCCTTCGGCAGGATCCGCTCCCGGTAATTCCCCACCTGTTCCACCGCCGCCCCGTAACGCTTCTGCGCGGTCGCCCGCTCGCGCTCTAACGCCAGGAGCACCCCCTGCAGCTCCGCCTCCGCCACGCTCACATTCGCCCGCGCCTCTTGTTGCTTCCCTTTGCCCCGGTCAATAAGCGGTATCGGCACCGAGAACCCGAGCTGGATGATCGACTGGTCCGTCTCCCCCAGGCGCCCGCCCGATACCCCCACCTTCACGTCCGGATACGGTTCCAGTCGCGCCCGCCGGTACCCCAGCTCCGCCCGGTCCAAATTTGCTCGCGCCGCCACCGCACTGGGATGCCGCTCCAGCCACCCCTCCACCCCCCGCTCCAACACCGCGTTCGGCCCTTCAGCCAGCGCCCCGGACAGCCTCGCCTCCTTCAGCTCCGGCCGCCCCAATATTGTCACGAACGCCTGCCGCGCCGTCCCCAGTTCCCGCTCGAATCCCGTCAGCTCCGTTCGCGCCTGCTCCAACTGCAGTTCCGCCCGCAATTGCTCCTGATACGCTGCCGCCCCCGCCTCCACCCGCTTGCGCGCCGTCCCCGCCGACGATTCCGCCACCGCCACCAGTTGCGTGGACACCTCCACCAACTGCTCCGCCGCCAGCACCCGGAAAAACCCGGCCTTGACATCCCGCACCACTTCCGTTCGCCGCAGCCCGAATTCCGCCTCCGACACCCTCACCCCGGCGCCCCCGATCCGCTTGTCCAGCCCCTTCTTCCCCGGATACGGCAGCGTCTGCGCCACCCCGATCGTCTGCTTCGCGTCCGAATAACCGCCCCCGTTGCTCACCGGCCAGTCCTCCGCGTTCAGCTCCAACTCCGGATTGGTCCACTTCTTCGCCTGGTAGGCCCGCCCCGCCGCGGCCTCCACCCGCGCCCCGGACGCCCGCAGCTCCGGATTGCTCTCCAGCGCCACCCGGATCGCCTCCTCCAGCGTCAGCACCTTGGTCCCGCTGCCCGCCCCCGCGTGGCTCACCACCGCCTCAGCCCCCCGCGACGCCATCACAGGCATGCACAGCGCCCCCAGCGCCACCGACAGCACCGCCCGGCGCCACTCCATCACACACAATCTCTTCATCATAAATCTCGCTCAATCACGCACACGGACACAGAACAACCACACGATCACTGCAAATGGAAACACATCGGGTGTAAGCACACCACGACCAGGAAGCAGTCCCAAACGGGACTAATTAAGAAGCGATAGAAGGAGCGCGCGGCGGCAGCGCCGCACGGAAAGAAAATTGCCAGACTTTGGGAAGGTCAGGAGGAGCGCCACCGACCACCTCACCCCTCACAGTGGACGCTTGCGGCATCAGGTCAAACACGCTCAGGTCCAGGACCAGCATGCCCCGCACTGCCCCCGGCGCCTTCGCTTGGGTAGCCGCAACATAGTGTCCCGACTCCAGCGTCAGGCACGCCGCATCCTCGCAGTGCGATGCCGGGTCAGCATCACCGCCGCACTTCAGAAAACTCAACGCCGAAACCTCTTCGAGCAGGCAATGCGAACCCACCACGACCCACAGGGCCGTCAGAGCTCCAATCGCCACTGCTCGCATTTTCCGCATTTACGCTAATAGATACCACAAATCACAATCCGTTCAACCAAATTCCTCCCAGCAGCATCCTCCCGTCCACCCAGACCCGCTAGCTCGGTACCAGATACCCCCAAGACAGTACCTGGCTTAATAGAAATTCTATTAAGCCAGGTACTGTCTTGGGGGTGTCTATGCCCTGGCTACCGCACGGCCTGTCAGAGCAAAGGTCGCTGGCCCGAATCCGGGAACGGCTGGGTCCTGGAGGGGGGCGCGGGGCAACGCGGGCCGGAGGAAGCCTCCGAAAGTCGCCGGCCTTGGCCATTGTGCCGCAGCCTCTTGGGAGAGTTGGTGTCTTGCTGCTCGTTCTTGACCTCCAGATGCCCCAAAATGTTTGGGGAGTCTTCGGGGACGAGTGCCAACTCGCCAGTTTCTTCAGGAAAAATGGTGCGCATAGCAGGACTTGAACCTGCACGGATTACTCCACTACCACCTCAAAGTAGCGCGTCTGCCAATTCCGCCATATGCGCCCAGGACTGTGCCCTAATGAAGCAGCCCTGAGCCGGCGGCGCAAGGTCAAATTCACGCTATTTGTTCTTCTGCCAGAACAGTTCGTCCAGGTTCCACGTCAGCCGGTAGGGACTGAGCACGGCGGGCCGGAGGTTGCCGACGCCGGTTCGGATGGCCGAGCAGGCAAAGGGGGCAACGGTGTAGATCATCGGCAGTTCCTCGGCCATGATCATCTGCACCTCGTCAAAGGCCTTTTTGCGCTGAGCGAAATCCAGCGTGCGCATCTGCGCGTCCATCAGGGCATCAATGCGTGCTTCCCAGTCCGTCGAGGGAGTCTTCTGGAAGGGAAACCACTGGTGCAGTTCTTCGCTGGATCGCAGCACGTTAATCTGCGACGCCGGATCGCCGCCGCCGCCGCCCAGGCCCATCAAAGCGGCTTCGTAATCGAAGGTCAGGTTGATCTTCATGACGAGGGTGCGAAAATCGGTGGGCACGTAAGTGACATTGAGGCCCAGCTTCCTGAGGTCTTCCTGAATCATGGCCGCTGCCCGCTCGCGCAAAGGGTTGCCGGTATTGGAATGGAAGGCGATTTTAATTGGCACGCCGTCGCCGTCTGCCATCTGGCCGTTGCCGTCGCGGGGCTTGATCCCGATCTCGCCCAGGAGCGCGCGGGCCCGGGCCAGATCAAAGCTGTAACGGGGGATGCGCGGATTATTCCACCTTGGATTCTCTGTCGAGACGAAGCCGTAAATGGCCTGGGCTCGTCCGCCATAGACTTCCTTCACGATCCGTTCCCGGTCAATCGCGCACGAGATCGCCTGCCGGAATTTCTTGTTGCGGAACCACTTCAGCTTCGCCGGGTTGACGATCGGCTGGCCTGCCGCGTTCGTGCCGGTGTTTTGGTTGAACCAGAGGAAATCGCGTTCCGAGCCTACGCCGAGATCCATAAGCTGGAAGCGTCCGCCGGACGACACCTGCTGGAACTGCGCGAAGTTCTCCGGGCGCACGGTCTCAAAGACGTCGCTCTTGCCCTCGAGGAACATCCGCGCCTCGCCTGCCGGGCCGCCGGCCACGGTGAACCTCACCTCGTCGAGGTAGGGCAGGCGGCGCCCCTGCCGGTCGGCCACCCAATACTCGGAATTACGTTCCAGCAAAGTATAGTCCCCAAGGCGAATCTCCTTGAGGCGATAGGGTCCGGACCCGACGATTCGGTCTGGCCGGCTCCTGATGCCGTAAGCCATGGGAAACACCTTCTCTTTCACGGGGCCCTCGAGGACATGCTTGGGCAGAATCGGCACGATGCCAAAGAACTCGACCATCGGCGCGAACACCTCGGGCGTGACGACCTGGACCGTGAACTCGTCCTGCCGGGTCACCGCGAAGTTCCTCCCGCCGATGCGGAACAGGTCCAAAGTCATTCGGTTGAAGTCCGGGTTGTACATGAGGTCGTTCCAGGTGAAGACCACATCGTCGGCGGTGAAGGGCCGGCCATCGCTCCAGCGCACGCCCTGGCGGAGCCGAAACGTCCAGGTCTTCTGGTCCGGGGCTACGGACCAGGACTCGGCCAGGCCGGGACCGGGTTCCTGCGTGACCGGATTCAAATTGACCAGTGAGCCGAAGAGCAGGCGCACGATGCCGTCCGAGGCGTTGTTCGTGGCGAAGAGCGGGTTGAAGGTGTTGGGGCTGCTGGCGTTGGCGATCACGAAACGCCCGCCGGGCTGACCAGCCTCACACTGGGCGATGAGCGGCGAGGGTGGCAGGGGATGCCCCCTGGTTGTCCGGGAATCGCTTGGCTTGCCGCAGCCAGCCAACGCCAGGAGGAGCCCGGGCAAGGTGAGAACAAAAAGGGACCGTGCGATCATTGCGATGGTCCTCTTATACCGGGTTGGCAGCATGTGGGCAAGGGCGTGAACGGTTGAAGCTCGAGTCGCCGGGAGAAACCGCACGCACCCGAGCGGCCACGCCGGAACCGGCACTCGTTCAGTATTCTGCTCGCACGACCACAGCCCCCGCGGTGGGCTTGATCGTAATGCACTCTTTGCTCGGATCAAACTTGCCATGGCGCTTGCCATTAACCGTCACCGCCCGGATGGGTTTGCCGTCGGGATGGCGCAGGCGGAGCACGAGCGCGTCGGGAGGAGTGCGCGTCGGCGGCTCGATATTCGCCACGATGTAGCCGTCGTTTGCGTGCGAGACGATGCGGTAACTGACCGGGCCAAAGCGGGTCGGGGCCTTGGCAGCCGCGACGACCATGCCGTCCTTAAGCCAGTTGCTGGTGATGAACGGCGCCAGCCAAAGTTGCCCGCCGCGCTCGGTCACGAGCATGGTGCGCGTCTGGTGGAGGAAATAGCCGGTTTCGTGCGTCTTATCCCAGGCCCCCGAGTGGTTGAAATGCTCCCAGAGGGTCATCACCTCCGAGTTCAACATGGCGGCAATCGTGTTGAAGTAGGACCGAACGAACGGCTTCACGTCGTCGCGCAGGGCGTATATCTCGCAGTTTCGTGTGTAATAGGGCTGCACCTTGGAGAACCCGCCAAGGTTGAACCAATCCTTCTCGTTCATGGCAGCCGGATAATCGAACCAGCCGTCGAAGAGGAATTGGACGTCTTCCATGTGGTCGAGTATGTGCTCGACTTCGCGGTCGCCCGGATCAAACACGCCCGCAGGCACGAGCTGATGCGCGCCGATTTCCACATCGTAGCACCAGCTTCGGCCGCCGTCCTGGCCCGGGAAGAAGTCGGCCAGCTTGCCGGGACTATGGACTTGCGATGGATAATGCGGAATCCAGGTGCCGTTGCGCAAAGGCAACGCCGGTGCCTGGGCCTGGGTCCAGGCGTATGCACGGAGGATGTTGCTCCGAAGCTGGGCGGCTTGGGTGAGGAGCAGGCTTGGAGCAGCGCGCCCCGTCTGCCGCAGGCTGCGGCGAGAGACAGGCAGGTCAGACAGCGCGGTGCCGACCTCCCGAAGCGCGGCGTAGTAATAGGCGTTCAGGGCGTAGTGGAAGGCGAAGGAATTCCAGTCGGCCACTACACCCGGCGGCATCAGGCCATATTCCGGACGGCCCGGCTGCCGGGTCTTTTCAATCTGGCGGAGAATCCACGCGGCCACCCGCTCGACCTCGGGGGCGGCCTGGCGCAGCCATTCGGTATCGCGATGGAGTTGGTAATGTTCTCCCAGGGTCCAAAGATGCCAGGCGGTCCCGAAGGTGGTGTAGCCCGTTGTGAGAAAGCCGTTCGTGTTGTAGCGCTGGATGAAGAAGTCCAGCCCGCGCCGGGCGAAGTCAGCGTGGCCCAGGAAGTCCATGCCGCGGACGACGGCGTGGGCCTCGCTTTCCAGCGGGCCGTAGCTCATCGCCGCAATCCAGGGGGCAATGCGTGCTCCGTCCGCTTCGTTGCGCGCGGCAATCAGGCAACGCACCCGGGAAGAGCGAATCACTTCGTTGAGCAGCGGGTCGGGCGTTTCGATCTGCATAGCCGGGGCGAGCACGGCGTTCCAGTACGCCTCGGTCTCCGCGCGCAGATGCGCCGGGTTGGGCAGCGACGAAAAGTCGGCGCGCTGGGCCGGGAGCAGCAGGACGAAGGAAACGGCGGCGTGGGCCGGCAGGGTGCCCTGGAGCTTGAGTTCGCCGCCCTGCGCGGACGCCGTGAGTCCGTTGGCGGCCTCCGTGGCCGCCAGGGCAAACGCGCCGCTCTCGTCCGCCGCGCAATAACCACGGGCGCAGCGTGCCAGGCTCGCGGCCTTTTTCTGCCGGCTGTCCGCCATGAAATCGAGCGCGACCGCAGCCTCCGCCGGCCGGTCCAGCGTGTTGGTGAGGGTGAACTCCGCCACGCATACCGAGCGCCGGTTGAGTCGCGCGGGATCGCTCCCCGCCTCGTCGCAGGGCGCAACCAGGACCCGTTCAGAATAGAGCACGCCATTGTTCTCGGCGGTGATAACCGGGATCGGCAGCCAGCCGCCGTCGAGGCGGCGGGTGAGCGAGGAAACCGGCCCGACGCCAAAGCGTGGCGTCACCGCGCCGGAACTGGCGAACCAGTCTGGCGCAACATTCGTCGTGGTCTGGAATCGAAGCACGCCATTGCGTTCGAGGACGAACTTGCTGTTGTCGCAGGCCAGCGAGAGCATGACCGGCCCCTCGCGCTGGGCGTCGTGGTGGGTGCGGGCCATCGCCTGCGCCAGCGTCTGGTCGGGAAGCTCGCGTACCTGTTGCAGGATGGTCTTGCGTCCGGCGATCTTCCGCTGGTACTCAGCGAGCGTGACTGGCGCCGGGTCGCGAGTGACGAACAACCCGTGCTCGGGCAGATACACGCAGTCGTTGGTGAGAACATCCTCGACCGCCACGCCGAATGCTCCGGTGGGCAAACGGAATTGCAGCACGGTCCGATCGGACTTGAACGAGGAAGACCGGTTGGCGCGCAACGTCAGGTTGAGCGGCTGACCCAGCTTCCAGGTCTGCTGCGTAACCGCCTCCCGGCCCGGGGCCGAAGCGCGGAGCTCGCCATTGATGATGCTCAGTTCACCACGAGAACCGCGCGCGGGCTTTTCGCACTCGATGCGCACATGCACCGTCTGCCATCGGGAGCGCGTGAACGCCGACAGGCCCCGAACCCGAGTCGAGCCGGCCAACGGCCACACCCAGCGAATCTTCTGCGTCTGCGCGACGCCGGCCCGAAGCGAAAGTTGAAAGGCGAGGCGATTTCCGCTTGCGGAAAGCTCTCCCGTGAGTGGCTTCCAACCCCCTTGCCAGGCCGACTCGCCCGACCAGGCCTGCACCTGCACGGCTTGAGGGTGCGGAACGGCCGCCTGATCACTGAATTCCAGAACCAGCGTTCTCAGGGCGCGGCGATTCAGCCATTGCAGGCCGATGCAGCCTTGGCCGTTAGCTCCCGCGGTTACGCGGTATGTGCCGTCGCGCGCACGCGGCACATCCGTTTCGGTAAACAGGTCCTCCGCCCGGAACTCCTCCACCCGACTCGCCCGCGCGCCGTCCATGCGCTCCGGGTCCCAAGTGACCACGCGCGCGAAGCGGCCAACGTCCACCGGCTCATTCTCGGCGCTCGGCTGGGGCGATCCCAATGCTCGCGCCAGGCGCGCCTCGGCCCAGTTCGCCATGTCGCAGTTAATGCCGTCCCCGGCATCGTTGGCTTCGAGCACCAATTCCTGCCCGCCCGCCAGCGCAACATGAACCGCTTTAGGCGCATCCTTGCTGCGCATGATGCCGCTATCGTAGCGTTTCTCCCCGTCCACGAGTACCCGAAAGATGACGCTGCCTCCATCGCAGGGCTGGAGCCCCACTTCGGCATCGAAGCTGGCGTATTGGCCGTCCAGCGCAATAGTAATGGAGCCGTTGGCGTGGTGCCCGAGGCCTTCGGCGTAGGTCTTCCCACCGATCTCCAAGGGCAACCCCGCCTGGCCTTGGGCATGCGCCGCCGTGTTCCAGCCCAGTTCGCCCCATGCCTGGCTGTGCAAGATCACCAGGCCGGGTACGTCGCCCAGGTAATCGGTCGCCGGCTCCCGCCCGGCGGTTTGCGCCATGACAAGCCCAAGAGTGGTTGTGGCGGCTAGAATGCGGGCCGCCAGCCTTCCGGGTACCAGGTGTTCGTTCATGATATGCTCTGAGTCATTCGAGAGGATCAATCAGCGTTCCCAGGTGCCGGGCTCGAGCAATCGCACTCAGGCATCAAGGCCCGCCGCTTTCCCAATCTCGATGCGCAGTCTGTCAGTAATGGCCGGATTTGGCAATGTGTGAACGACCGCTTGACGCAGGAATTCGCCCGCTCGCCTGGAGTGGCGGCGTCCAGGAAGGCTGCGCTGCGATGGGAACCACGGAACCGGGGCCTTTGACAGGTCGGCACGGTCAGAAATGGCGAATTCGGCCGAGAGCGAGCGCGGAATTATGCGCAAATCTGCAAGGAAACCCCCGTGGCATGGCTTATGCCCTCTCAGAAAGTGGAACGTATAAGTAGTTATGAAAGCGCTGTTAATCTCATTTCTCGCAGTCCTCCTGATCGGTTGCCATGCTCCTCGGCCTGCCACGTATACCCTCGTCTATGCGGGGGGCGATGGTTCATCGCGCGATCAGGCTGTTGTCATTCGTGAAGCGAAGTGCCGTGAGTTGGGTGTGCTGGCGCAACAGTTGTGGCTGGCGGAGTATTACCCGGGTTATCGCGAGGTGAAGCAGTCGGACCTCAAATCAGCCGAGCGGCATTACGACGTCGTTGAATTCGCCACCGCCGACGGTGACACCCGGAAAGTGTATTTCGACACGACCGACTGCTTTAACCGATAACTCAGCTCTCGTACCAGCGCGGGAATATCATTCCGAATTCGCCCCCCGCACCCAGCGTGTTGGAAACCAGTCGTCGAAAGTGCACGCGCACCGTGCGGGCTGCCAGGCGCCAGCGGACGCAGCGCCGGCGCTCATTCCCGGGAAGCAGGGCGCGGAGATAGCTCCGCACGCGCGGCCACGGCCAGTTGGTCAGGAGTGACCATGCCAGCGCGCGCTCCAGTTCAGCGTGGCGGCCGTGAGGGCGCCCCGTGGGCAGGAAGTTGAACTCGCGAAACCGCTCGCCGGTCGGGTCCCAGAGCTCGGGGCGCCATCCGGCGGTGCCGGGCAACGGGGTGAGCGGGATGAAGAAGAACTCGTCCAACTCCAGCTCGCAGACAAAACGGTGAATGCCGCGCACGGTGCTGGGGGAGTCGCCGGGCATGCCGTAGATAAAGGAGCCTATGGTCAGCACTTCGGGAAATTGCTCGCGCAAGATCCGCAGAGCCTCGCGGGCATCCGCCACCCCGGTGGTTTTGTGCAGCGAGGACAGGCTTTCGCCGTCCGGCCGCTCGATGCCGAGATAGACCTCGTTCAGGCCGGACCGGACAGAATTCGCCAGCGCGCCGGAATGGGCGTCGCGGACCATTGCGTCGGTGCGCACCCAGGCGCTTTGGCCGATGTGGATGCCGTCGCGCAGGAGCAACTCCGCCAACTGGCCCGGCACACGCGGGTCGGCATTGAAGCACGGGTCCACCCAGCCCAGGTAACGACGGCCGTAGCGCCGCACCAGCAACCGGATTTCTTCCAGGAGCCGTTCCGGGGACTTGACGCGCAATTGCGGCACGAGTCGGTCGCCGGCGAACCGGCCCATCTGGCGCCAGAGCACGCAGAAATCGCACGAGCCAAAGCACCCGCGTCCCAACTCGATGGCCGCCAGGTCCGGGTGATTGACGCCACGCGCGCCGTAGCGTTCCACCGGCAGCAGGTCGTAAGCGGGCAATGGCAGGGTGTCCAGGTCCGACACCAATTGCCGCGGCGGGGTGGTGATGACCTCGGGCGAGCCCGGCGCCTTTGACGCGCCTTCCGCGGCCAGGAACGATATCCCATTTACCTTCGCCAGGGCGGCGGGGGAGCCTTCCCGCAAGGTCTGGACCAGCTCGACAAGGGTCACTTCACCCTCGCCATGCACCACCACGTCAACCAGACCGGTCGCCAGTGCCTGCGGCGCGACTTGCCCGAAAAAGCACCCGCCGGCAATCACGCTTGCGCCGCAGTCCTTCGCCAACCGTGCCAGTCGCAGCCCCTCGACGCAACTGACCGCCTCCTCGCCGATGCCTACGAACGCCGGTCGCCGCTGCTGGATTTCCGCCGTCAGCGTCCGCCAGCCCATCTGCAAGGCCGGGGCGTCCAGGATCTCCACACGCAAATCCGGCAAACGCTCGCGGAGCATCGCCGCCATGGAGGCAAAGGCCAGCGGCGGCCAGAACGCACTGGCGGGGCCGTTAAAGGGCCAAAGCGGCCGCGGCGGACGAACGAAGAGGAACAATTCGTTCATGCGATTACATGCAGAGAGAGAAGGCGGAGGAGCCAGCGAAAAACAGCGAGCAAGCCAAGACCAAGGTCGGCAGCAATGAGGGCGGCGAAGCAGAATGCCCCCCAAATGCTCAGCACGGACAGCATATAGGCCGCGAATGGCCCGCCCGAGCGTGCCGTCACCGGGAGAAGCGCCAGGGCTGCGGCGAGCACACAGAAGTAGGCCCAAGTGGCGGATAGAAGCGCAGGTGGGGCAGGGGGCCCGCCTGCCATTCGGGCGTCTCGGTTCCGCGAGAGCAGCCTGGACACCCGTTCCCTGGTGCCCCTCCATGCACGCTGGAAACATCCAACATCCAACATCGAACCTCCAACATCCAATGACCCCCCGAAGGACCCCCACTGGATGTTCGATGTTGGATGTTGGGTGTTGGATGTTGGATGTTGGGTGTTGGATGTTGGATGTTGGGTGTTGGATGTTGGATGTTGGATGTTGGATGTTGGATGTTGGATGTTGGATGTTTTTGGGAGCTCACCCCGCCAACAACCCTTGCCGCGAAATGCTCCCACTACCGGCAGCCACAAGAACGTCACCACCGCGAATCCGAACAACACTCCGGTAATCGTCCGCATCACCGGCCCATGCGCCACCCAATGAAACCCGAACGGCGCCATGAACAGCAGGAAGGCGCCGTGGATGCGCAGGAACCGGGCGTCCAGCTTCGGCCGCAGCCAGAGATGCAAGAGAGCCGCCAAGCCGGCGCCGACATACAGCCCCGTGCAGCGCTGGCAGCAAGGCAACAGCAGCCCACCCGGCATCCACGTGTGGCCAGGGTTCTGGCCACAGACCGCGTCAAAGAGATGGGCGAGGACTTCGATCATGAACTCGATGGCGATTGGCCTTCCGAGAGCCTCCGGGCAGGCAGTGGGATCGGCACTTTGGTCACTAACCAATCCGGCTCGCTCAGTTCCACCAGGAACAAGGCGCAATCTTCGGGCTTGATCCCTGGATCCTCAACCCCGAGGTACGTGGACGCGATCGCTACCGTCTTGCCGCCGTGCGAGAGGGCTGCCTGGAAATAGCCGATATTCTCCTGGCTGCTCTCGGGCGCTTCCAGGATCAGGGTGATTTCGCGCGCGGGCTCCTCATTGAGCGGAATCTCCATCAGGCCGTAGGAAGTGGCATTGGTTCCGTTGGCTCTCGCAAAGGTGGCCAGGACCGACTTGCCGCCGGCAGTCAGCATCGCGTTGCCGAAACACAGTTGCTCGCTTTGAGTGTCCACCGAACGCGAAAAAGCCACTTGGCTGTTGCGCCAGACAGTGATACTGGCGATGCCTTCATCGGCTTCCAGGTAAGCAAGGGTTCGGCCTTCCCGGTCGCAGGCTATCTGGGTCCCGTCGCGCAGGCAATTCGTGGTGGTCATCAAGGGAGTCAGGCTGAAGTCCTCCGTGTCCATCCACCCAAACACGGTCCGCCGGTCGGGGTCGGTCTGCGCTTCGACGTAGAACACTACCTGCCCGTCCGGGGACGGATAGAGGGCGATTCGGCCCTGCGCCTCTTCGCATTGATGCTCCGCCCGGGTGAAAGTCCTGAGGTCAATGCGGAACAACCTATTGGAACTGCCGGCGTAGAACAACCGTTCGCCGGCGATGCAGAGAGGGGACATCATGAACATCTGTCCCGTCTCCTCGGTGTCGCACTCCGACAAGAGAGTTTTGACCGGCTTGCGCCCTGTCAAGGGTACCACCGTCACCGTGATCGCGCCCTCCTCGTCTTCGCCGCCGGGTCCGACATGGGCGATCACAATCTCCTTGCCGCTGGGCAGCCACTGGCCCCGGATCAGGGCGGGGCAAGGCAGCGCGTTCGACCCACGGTCATGACCATGCTGCGCAGCCAGCAGATACATCATCTCACTCGTGCCCGCCTCGCGGTCATACACAGACATGCCGATGACGCCGGTGATGGGGTCGTAAGCCGGGTAAAGCACTTTGGTGTCGTCGGGACTGAATGCAGGGGAGCTGCTGCAGGCCACGACATAAACGGTCAGCGCCAGCAGGCCGACCGCAGCCAGCGCTGCGTTGATCTGTTGTTTGTTCATACTCATGGGTCGGTTTTCTTGGCTCTTGCGTTGTTGGCTGTATCCGATTGTCTCTCGTGCCTGTGGCCAGGTGCGTCATTTCAGCACAGCGGGGCGATTGGCAGGGATTGATAGCGGCACCTTCGTCACCTTCCAACTCGGGTCGCCCAAATCCACGAGGAACAGCGCGCAATCCGCCGGTTTGATGGGGTCCTCGACCATGGCAAGGTAAGTGGAGGCGATGGCGGCGGTCTTGTCATCATGCGAGACGGCCACCTGGAAGTAGTAGGCACACAGTTCTTCTTGCACGGGGGCATCCTTAATCAGGATGACTTCGCGCACCGGCGCGTCGCCGAACGGGATCTCCATCAGCCCATAGGACATTGAATTGGTTCCGTTGGCCTGCTGAAAAGCGGCTCGGACCGCCTTGCCGCTGGCGGCAAGGATCGCGTTGCCGAACATGCGCTTCTCGCCATGAGTATCCACCATGCGTGACAGCGGCTGCTGGCCATCCCGCCAAACGCTGAGCTGGGCATTGCCTTGAGCGTATCCCAGCAAAGCCACGATCTTGCCGGCCGGGTCATAGGCGACGGCCATTTCCGCGTTCGGCCGGTTGCTGATCACCATCGAGGGGGCGCGGCTGAAATCACCCGGTCTCATCCGGCCAAACACAGTCCTCCCGTCAGCGGAGCCTTCCGGTTCGAAGTAGAAAACGGTGGCGCCGTCAGGGGCGGGGTAAAGCGAGATCTCTCCTTTGGCGTCCTCGAATTCATGGTGGTCAAGCGCGCCGGTTCTCAGATCAAGCCGCAGCACGCCTTTGCTGGAAGCACGCAGGAACACCCGTTCTCCGGCGATACAAAGCGGCACTATGAAAGACTCGGCCGGGCCGTCAAGGTCCGGCACGCGGAATGTCCGCGTGGGCCTGCGCTCGCCCCATGGCACCACCGCCACGGTTGTGTCCTCCTTATCGCTGGGGCTGGGCAGGACATAAGCGATGACGATGTCCCGGCCATTGGCCAGCCATTGCGCCCGCAGAATACTCGGGGCAATCCGGGCATTGGTTTCGGCGCCCTCATACGCGACGGGTACGAATGCCATTTCGCTCGAGCGCGCCTCGCGATCATAGACCGCCATGCCAATCGCGCCGCTGGCAGGGTCAAACGATGGGTAGAGTACCTTCGTGTCGTCGGGGCTGAACGAAGTACACGCCAGGACATAAATGCCAAGCAGCAGCAGGCCCAGTAACGCCAGCACCGCATTTCTCTTTTGGTTCTTCATAAACGCTCTTCCTTTGTATTCGCTGGGGAGGGCGCCAATCTTTCAGGGATCTTACAAGGCCCCTCCAGCGAACGCCCTGAGGTTAACCGAACCGGTGCGCCGCGCAAGCGGATTGCCCGCCTCCGCGTTCGCAGGCCTGGGACCGCCTAATGGCTTGGGCGCACGGTGGTGGGGGCGTGGTGTTTCGATGGGGCTTCGAACGACGTTCGAAGGGCGTTCGAAGGGCGTTCGAAGGGCGAAAGGGGAAATCGGGCTTGGGGATCGGTCGTTTGGTCGTTTGAGAGCCGCGATGCCACGCTGGCTTTCCGGCCCTTGGTTAGACAAACCGGGTGCGGCTCTATTCATCCTCCTCTCCGCGGCTGCTCACCGACCCACAAACTCACCGGTCCCAAGAGGCCCGACTCCAGCAGCGTCGAATCCTTGTTGAAGGGATTCCACGTTGTCGAGGTCAGCCGCTTTTCAGGCGGGAGTGCCTGGTCGCCGATCAGGCGGTTGGGCCAGAGGTTCACCACCTGGATCTCCAATTGGTTACCTGTGAGCCTGGCTGCCTCGGTGATTCCCACCCGCCAGGGGGCGCACCACACGACGCCGAGGTCGTGACCGTTAAGCCTGACGCGGGCGAGGTTCTTCACCCTGCCCAGGTCCAGATACCACTCGTTGGCGCCCGGCTTCTTTTCCAGCGCCGCGGCAGGCAGGTCAAAGGTCTTGCGATAGGTCGCGGTGCCCGAGTAATGCTTGATGCCCGCTTCCGGCCGCTTGCTCCAGTCGTCGAGGGTCTGGAAGGCGACTCGCTCCGGGCCACCCCATTTCGCGTCGAAGGAAACTTCCCACGGCCCGGTCAGCTCCGCTGCCCGGTTCGCCTCTGGGAAATTCCGCCCCGTCGCTTGCTTGCCGCCTTTGCGGAAGACCACGAAGAAAGACTGCGCCGGTTCGAACCGCATTGGAACGGTCGTGCGCCCCTGGCGCACCTTGTATTCCGGCAACGCCCGCACCGCCCCGGTCACCGGGTCCCACAGTTCCGGGGCTTTGCCGGTTACGCGGAAGGTGCAACTTGCTTCCACCGTGCGGTCTTCGCGGTTGGCCACGAAATAGATGTCCGCCTCGGCTGCGTGGCGGTGGGTGTAGCGCAACGGGCCGTCTGATTCGAAATCGGGCTGGACACCCATCCGGGCCAGCAACGCCGAGACGGCGCTGAAGTCGCAGTATTGGTCCGGAACGACGACTGGTTCCCGCACAGCCCCCCAGGGTGCCATGCCCACCGGACCCAAATCCATCGCGGTGCTCCAACCGTCGGCTGGGGTTGCCTCTGTTTTCCACTTGCCTTGCGCGCTTTGGGCCGTCAACCAGTTCGCGTCGGTCGGCACCTCAAGCGCATGCCCGTCACGGAACTTTACGAGAATAGTGCCGGCCAAGCCGGCGGGGTTTGGGTCCGCACCACCGTTCTGGGCGGTAACGGCGAGCACGTTCAGGCCGGATCGCAGCAGCGGCTTGATGTCGAACATGCCCGCCAGATGGAAGTTGTCGCCTGTGCCCACACGCCGGCCATTGACCCAACACTCGAAACTGTTATCGGCAGTCATAAAGACGCGGGCGGACTGCACGCTCGCCGTGTCATTCACGGTGAAGCTGCGGCGGAAATACCGCCTCCCAACGGGAGCGCTGACTGTGGGATTTCCTTCCTGATGCCAAATCCATCTGGCATGGGCGAGGGGATTGGACGTGGCCATCTCCGGGCTCGCGCCGCTCGTGAAGGCACTGTCCCAAATCACGCGGCGCGCGGTGCGTGTTGCGCGGCGCGTCGTGCGTGAAGAGTCTGCGGTATTGCTCTGCCATAACGTGGCGGTGAGTTCCTTGATCTTGGCATCGCATTGCGGGTAGCCGCTCAAGCTTGGCGATTTCAGGGGCGGCGGCCCCATCACCGTCGCGCCGGCTTTAACCAGTTCCCCGATCTTCCACAGCAACGCCGGCGTCATGCTCGGCATTTCCGGCAGGACCAGCACGCGGTAGCTCATGCCGTCGGGCAACACCAGCCGCCCATCTTCCACGGCCATCCGTGCCACGAGAGTCTCCGGCGCGCAACCGTCGAAGCCATAGCCCAGCCGTTCCGGAGGCTGGCCGCGCGTGGCCGAGGCCGGCGGCCGGAAGACCTGCGGCGAGCCCTCGGGGACAAGGAAACAGACGTCGGCCACCGGCAGCCCCTGCCGGAGCAGGAACTGGCAGCGCGCCAGGTACGAGTGATACGCGCCCACCATGTCCCAGAACGTCTGGGTTCGTTCCCAATGGACGCCATAGGGGCCCATCGTCATGCCGGGCCGGCGGTCGAGCTGAGGCTGATGCTGATACCGATGGAACACGATGCGGTTGACACCCGAGCTGAACGCCCAGTCGCCCAGCGCCTTCATCGAGCCGGGATACGCTTGCCAGCGCTCGGTATCCCCGGAAGTGAACGCCTCCGCCGCCACGATGCGCCGGCCGCAAGTGTGCGCGACCGAAGCCGCCTCGATCACGCTGTAGGTGGTATCGAAGCCGTAGAGCCAGAACTCGCACATCGGCACATCCGCAACCGCGCCCACGCTCATATCCGCGCAAGGCATCATGTCGTAAGGCTCAATGGACAGCCCGAAACCATGCCGGCGCCCGAGGGCCTTGAGATGCTCCGCATGATTCTGGATGACCAACTCCTGCGCTGTCTGCCGCAAGTCCCACAGGAAACGCTCGGATACCTCCAGGCTGTCCACGACCCGGCCCGTGACGGCTGGCAAATACCGCAGGGGATCATAACCCCGGCGACGGTGGAATTCTTCACGGAAGGCGGCGGTCCAATTCTGCGCGCCCATTTCCCAGCTATCAATGTGCAGCATCGTCCAGCCCGACTCGGCGCGCTTCGGCCGCGGCCCGACCTCGCGCAGCAGCGTGCCGACAAACGCCTCGAAGTGCGCGTCCAGCGCCGCGGGGTCGAACTTGTCCGACTCGAGCCCAAGGCCCGGCAGTGGCGCGGGCCGGGTGCAGGCCCCGGTGCTCGTGCGGCCAAAGCGCATGATGGTCCATTTGCCCTCCGGTACGTCCCAGACCAGGCGGCCATCCGCTCCCAGGCGGCTGGTGAGGTCCAACACGCGGTCCGCCGCAATCACTTCCTCGGCCGGCAATGCCGGGTAGCTCGCAACCGCGGGCAGGAATGGCTTCACGTTCGGCTGCGAGGAGTACGGCGCGCGGACGTAGAGCGCTTTCTCGTCAATATCACTGATGCGGTGGTTGCCGGCGGGCGTCGGAAAGGCCAGAACCGCTTCGTCCCGGTAGAACTCGTTCTTCGCCTTCTCCAGTTCCGCCGGCAACTGGCCGTCGCCGAAAAACGCTGGCCGTCGCTGCGGTTGGGGCAAGGCATCCTGGTATCGTTTTGGCCCCGCCACCTCAACTGCGCTGGCTACCAGATGCTGCATGGACTGCTCCGGCTTGACCCAGGGTCCGCCGCTGCCCGTCCAGCCGGGGCCGGCGTTGAGCGTGATTTGCAGGCCCAGGCGCTCGGCCTCGGCGACTGCATGCTGGAACAGCGCGCGCCACGCGGCGCTCATGAACTTGACCGGCCCGCGCGGGATGCCGACATCCACCTCCATCATGCTCACCCCGCCGATCCCCGCCCGCTGGAGCGCCTCGAAGTCCGCGGTAATGCCTTCGCGGCTGAAGTTGCCGTCCATCACGAACCAATAGACCCAGGGCCGGGCCGAATCGGGCGGATGCTGGAAGCCCTGTTGTAGATCGGCGGGCTTTTCTGTGCCCGAGCCGCTCGCGGCCAGCGTCACGGTGAGTAAGAGAGAGAGCAGAGTTTTCATTCTAATCTTCGATGGGTTCGCACGCTCAGATTACAACCCATCATAAGCCGGCGTTCGACCAGCCGGCAATGGTGAATACCCTCCCAGGAATATTTCTTAAGCCTTGGCTATTGGCTGCGAGAGAAGCGCGGCCGAATGGGTACACTCCCTCTCTGCCTCGGCTTTCTGGGCTTAGACCTTGAGCCCCAGACTGCCAGTCTTTGTCGCCACTCATTGGTCCGTAGTCCGGTCGGCCCGCAAGAAGGACTCGCCGATTTCCGCGGCTCATGACAGGGTACATCGCGCCGGGATATTGAGGGCGCAATTGCCGTGGCATGGCGCCGTGCTGGCCGCCACCGGCTCAGCCGGAGACCCAATGTAACGGCTTGACCCCTGCTTTGTGTTCACTGCAGTGTGCTTCTGGGCCGCGCGGTGGCGTTGGATCACCGCGCTGGAAGGCCCCGTGTGGACCGGGCTCGCCCCGGCCTGCACTCGGGCCCGATTGAGCCCGAATAGGTGTTTAGCTCGACTCCCCAGTCCGAGCTGCCCAGCGGAAAACTAAGCCGGAGTTCCCGCCCCGAGGGCCGCTAAGCGGAAGGCTTTCAGCCTTCCGCAAAAGCGTGCTTTTGTCTATTGACGCCGCGGGCTTGATAGGGGTTAGCCCACGTCATGTAGTCCTCTGGATCACTCTGAACTGACCTGTCCTCGTGCGCCAAGCCTCGACCCACGGCTCAGAGTCACGAACGGTGAGCACCATCAACTGCTCGTCAATCAAATCGTGCCAGTCATCGTCGGCACATGGCCAATGCCAGCCGCCGAGCACTGCGTGAATGTCGGACTCGAAGTAGATGGGAAACTCTCGCTGCCACACACGCTCATACTCCAGCACAATGGCTGCGTCCTTGAAATTGTCGTTGTAGCGGTCGGTGCGCTCCCAACCGTGTGAGCGTATCCACTCGCCAACAGCCTCCGAACCGCATGCAAACACTGCATCAATCGGTGGCAACACGGAAGCAGCGTGCGCGTATAGCTCCGTGCCTGCTCGCTTGGGCCACGAAGGCGAAATCTCCACTCGCCCGCCCTGACACTTCTCCTCATCGGTGAAAACGCTGATGTAGCCGGAAACGGAAGATGGCAAACCAGGAACGTGGCGAGCATCAACGGTAAGCCAGCAATGATGTCCCGTGCTCTCAATCTCCTCGTCGTCTCGCTCGTGCCAAATGGCCGCAACCGGACCTGTGCCCTGGGGACGGAGAAAGGTGCAAGGGCGCTGGAGCTTCCGTCCCTCTGCGATGAGCTGTTCGGGTGTCATGTGCGCGTAGTGGGGTAACGACCAAGCTGAGAGACGCCGCCCATGAGTGCTACCGATTCCAACCAGACCGCGATAGCGGCGTTCTCTCCAGCGCAAGGCGCTTGGCTCGCAGCTCTCATTTCGGGCCGCTATTCACGGGGTCATGCTTGGCGGCCTCGGCGTCAACACGCACGTTCTGGCAGTGAACGAACTTCCAGCCGCCTTCGCCCGCGGCAAGCACGTAGGTCTGTTTGGTCTGGGTCTTCGGCATCGTTTGGCCGCTAGGCGTGGTGAAAGCGTCCTGCGTGGTCGTAACTACGGCAATGGCACTGTCCTTGCCGAGGGGGCGTGTCTCAATGGAATCTGTCTTTAGGCGGCAATCCTTAAACATAATCTCGTGAAAGATAGCGTGTGCCTTGACGATAGCGTCACGTCCGTGCCAGTGCATCCCGACGACGTTAATGAACTCCGCGTCCTCGCGGAAGAGCGACGCCAGGAGCTTCATATCGTGGGTGTTCCACGCCTGCTCAAATCCGGTGACTGTCTTGCGTATGCCTTCCTCATCTTCCTTCGTGAGCGCGCTTACAGCTTTGGGCTTCCCGGGTGCGTTCCTAGTCTGGCCGACCGAAGGCGGCGCAAGAGCCAGAATAGCGGCAGAAGCGAGAAGAAGCGTTGTGGTGATGGTGTTGATTTTCATAGGTGATGGTTTTGGTGATTGGCTATGTGCGTGCGAAAGCGCCGAACAACCGGCCTCACTGGCGCGGCGCCAGTGACGTCCGAAATGTAAACTGATGCTCATCGCCGCGTCCAGTGCAGGCCGTCGTTGAACTAAGCCGCTGCGCGGCGATGGTTTTCGAACACTTTGGTGTTGATTGCC
>CAZVFC010000041.1:0-84476 GCA_964625855.1 uncultured Verrucomicrobiota bacterium
GCCGATGCCGGTGCGGCCAAAGCCGCTCATCACTTCATCGGCAATCAGCAGGGCGCCATGTGCGCGAGCGATCTCCGCGGCGCGCCGCAACCAGCCGGCGGGCTGGGGGATCATCCCTGCCGAGCCCTGTATCAACGGCTCGAAGACAAAGGCGGCATAGGAATCGCCCCGCTTGGTTTGGGCCTGGAACCTCTGCTCCAGCTTGTCGAGGCACTCCCAGCGGCACCGGCGGTAGTCACGGGCGTCCGCGCGCTCGGGGCGGGCGCGATTGAACGGGCAGCGATAGCAGTAGGGGGCCATGACCTGGTCGGTCTTGAAGAGCAGGCCCGCGTAGGCTTTGTGAAAGAGGTCTATGTGGCCGACGGACACCGCGCCGACCGTGTCGCCGTGATAGGCGCCTTGCAGGGAGAGGAACCTCGGCTTGCGGCTGCGGCCGATGCGGCGCGTGAATTCGTAGGCAAGTTTCAGCGCCACCTCCATCGCGGTCGAGCCGTCGTCCGAGAAGAAGACTTTGCCCAGCGCGGGAGCGGGGGCCGAGGACGCCTGCTGAACTCGCGGGCTGGAATCCTGCGCTACCAGCGCGGGATTCGCCGCGGCAACGAGCTTTTCGGCCAGGACCGAGGCCGGTTCATTGGCAAAGCCGAGGGCGGAGCTATGGGCGAGCTTGCCTAGTTGCCGGCGGATGGCGGCGTTGATCCGGGGCTGATTGTGGCCGTGCAGATTGGTCCAGACGGAGGAGTTGGCGTCGAGATACCTGCGCCCATGCGCATCCCGCAGGATGGCACCCTTGGCCTCGAGGATGAGAATCGGCTCGGCCTTGAGCCAATCCCGCATCTGCGTGAAGGGGTGCCAGATGTAGCGATGGTCCAGTTTAGCCAGAGGGTGC
Organism: uncultured Verrucomicrobiota bacterium; assembly: GCA_964625855.1. Lineage (GTDB taxonomy): Bacteria > Verrucomicrobiota > Verrucomicrobiia > Limisphaerales > UBA8199 > JAPLUA01. Next base: position 887 of record CAZVFC010000041.1, read on the forward strand.
ATGATGGGTAGGTCTGAAGTCCGAAGTCCGAAGTCCGAAGTTAAGAGATTGGAGAGCGGACAGCAAATGGGCGATATCGGCGCGGGTGTGGGCAGCGGTGACGGTCACGCGCAATCGGGCCTGGCCGCGGGCCACGGTGGGGTAACGGATGGCCGGGACGAAAATGCCTTGTGCGCGAAGAGCGGAGGAAGCGGTCACGGCTTTGTCTTCGTCACCGAGCAAAATGGGAATGATGGCGCTGCGCGGGGCTGAGGGTCGGGAAGTATCCTGGCGTGCACCGGTGGAGCCGAGCGGCGGCAACGCTTTGGCTGGGCTGGGTTGACCGGCCGTGGCGGCCAAACGGGGTCCGCGGTTCGCTTGCCCCCGGGCTCCGCATGCCTTGTGGTCCGGCGACACCTCGCCGACACGCTGCCAGAGCAAGTCGCGGCGTTCCTTGCCTGCCTGCGATTGGACGAAGCGAATGCCGGCGGTGGCAGCAGCGGCAGCAGCGGGTACCGGCGCGGTGGAGAAGATGAACGTGCGGGCGCGGTTGATGAGATAATCTATGAGCGCCCGCGAGCCGCAAATGAACCCGCCAGACGCGCCGACCCCTTTGCCCAGCGTGCCCATTTGGATCTCTATGCCTTCGCTGACGCCAAGTTCCTCCGCCAGTCCCCGCCGGTTGGGACCGTAGAGCCCCGTGGCATGGGCCTCGTCCACCATGAGCCAGGCGCCGTAGCGCTCCTTCAAACTCACCAGCTCGCGCAACGGCGCATGGTCTCCATCCATCGAGAACACGCTTTCAGTCACGATCAGCGTGCGCGGTTTCGGACTTCGGTCCGTCGCCCACTGCAGGATGCGCTCCAGGTCAGCCAGGTCGTTATGGCCGAAGACGCGCAGCTTCGCGCCACAGAGTCGGGCTGCATCCACGATGCAGGCGTGGACCAGCTTGTCGAGGACGATGACGTCCTCCGGGCCGAGCAACGCGCAGATGGTTCCGATGGCCGCCGCGTATCCAGTGGCGAAGGTGAGAGCGGCCGGGACACCCTTGAACGCGGCGATGGCTTCCTCGAGGTCGTGGTGGGGCGCCAGCGAACCGCAGACGAGACGCGAGGCGCCGGCGCCCGCGCCAAACCGCTCGACGGCCTTGATGGCGGCTTTTTTGAGCGCCGGTTCGTTGGCCAGGCCCAGGTAATCATTGGAGGAAAAGTTGAGCAGGGTCTGGCCGGCGATCTCGAGACGGGGCGACTGGGGCGCATCCACGCGTCGCAGCTCCCGGTATAGACCTTGCGCCCGCAACACCGTGAGCCGCTGCGTCAGTTCATGATCAAGCTCGCTCATTTCCGCTGTCGGGCGCGAGGGCCCAATGGCCGTCAATCATGCTGGCCGACACATTCCCCGCGTGCTGAAGAATGGTCTCATAAACCTCCGCCGGCCGGCCCGCGAACGGCAGAGCAATCCAGTCCGCAAACGCGCCGGGGCAAAGCTCGCCCGTACGGCCTTGCAGGCCCAGGGCGCGCGCGCCGTTGATTGTAGCCAGGCGGACGATTCTCCGCGGAGAGAGCCCGGGTTGCGCTTGCGCGAGCGCGCGCATTTCCTTGAACAGGTTCAGCTCGACGGTCTGGCGCCGCGTCTTATAGACGCTGGCCAGGCTGTCGGTGCCGAGGCACAGGTTGACGCCCTCCCGGGCCAGCCGCCGGAAGGGGAAGGCATCGTGGCCAAAGTAGAAATGACTGCGGGGACAATGGACGACATGGACGCCGCGCTCTGCCAGCAACGCTGCGTCGTTCCGTCCCAGATAGTTGACGTGCGCGGCGAGCAGGTTCTTCCCCAGGACGCCGCAGCGCTCCAGATGCTGCACCGGCGAGCCCCGGCCGCAATCGGACATATCCCGGCCGCTGCGCCGCAGCCAGTCGAACATCTCGCCCCGGCCCCGCGCGAACATCCTGTATTCCAGCGCCGATTCGGCCACATGCGTGGTCAGGCGCCACCGCCGCCGACGAGCGGCGCGGGCGCTCAACCGCAGCAACTCCGGCACGGCGGTGTAGGGCGCGTGAGGCGACAGCCCCGCGCGGCAACGGGCGTCGCCGAGCGACTCGATACGGTCCACCGCTTCCTGCAAGACGCGGCTGGGCTGGCGGTTGGGCTCGACGCTGATCATTTCCAGGAACGAGAAGACCCGAAGCGGCGTGGCCTTCCAAACCCTGGGCAGCAACTGGGGCACCGCAGCGATGTCCGCGACGGTAGTAGTGCCGGTGCGCACCAGCATCTCCGCCCCGTGCAACCAGGACTGGACGAAATCCGAGTAATTCCAACTGGCTTTGGTGGCGGTCATGAGCTTCAGCCAGTCGGCAAACGACATCGGCGGGGCGAGTTGGCCCGCCATGCCGGTGTACTCGAGATGGCAGTGGGCATTGACCAGGCCGGGCATCAGCACCGCGTCCCCTAGATCCAGGACCGGGCGCCCGTGATGCGGCGCCAAGTCACGCCAGCGGCCGACCGCGGTGATCCGCCGGCCGGAAATCAAGACCGCGCCACCCGGAATCGGCGGTCGTGAAACAGGCAGCACGAGGCGCGCGCGCAGCAGAAGCGGGCGGGCGGGCGGAGCAACCACATCTAGGGACACCGGAACCACAAATGGACGCAGAGAGACACAAATGTCACAGGCCGGATTTCCACCGTCGGCCGTCCCCTTCCAAGCCACCGCTCAGAGGCCCTTTTCCTGTCGGCTGTGTTTGCTGCGGGCGGCCACCTTATGCTTGCGGGCTTTGTATTTGCTGCGCCGCTTGCGGATTTGCTGTTCGATCTTCTTGGCGACCAGGTCAATGGCGGTGTAGAGATCTTCTTCCAGATCCTCGGCGAACAGGTCAGGACCCGGCACCGCCAGGCGCATGGAGCAGGAAAACTGGCGCTCCGGCGCCTTGGTCTTGTCATGTTCCAGGGTGACCCGGGCGTTGATAGCAAATCGGTCTAAATGCTCCAACTTGTTGATTCGGCTGATAATGTGATCTTCGATGGCTTTCGTCAGGGTCACGTTATGGGTCGAGAGGATCAAGTTCATGCCGGTATAATGCTATTGGGCGGGAACAAAAGCCAGCGAAACTATTTCTGGACATTGGTTGAAAGAACTGGGCTTCTCCATGCGTACCATCGTATAGACCATGAAGCAATATGCCCAGCGCTGAGTCATCCGAGGCGGCTTTCCTGCCGACGCGAAGCAGTCTCTTGAGCCGTCTGCGAAATCTCGAGGACGACGCATCCTGGCGCGATTTCTTCGAAACCTACTGGCGCCTCATCTACCGGGCGGCACGGCAATCGGGTTTGTCGGAGGATGAGGCAGAGGATGTGGTCCAGGAGACTGTGCTGGCCATTTCCAGCAAGATACAGAAGTTCAGATACGACCCCGCCCGCGGATCATTCAAAGGCTGGCTGCTGCAGGCCACGCGCTGGAAAGTCCTCGCGCACTTGCGCAAGCAGCAGCGGGATCTGGCGCGGCAACGACCCCCCGGCGACAGCCCCGACGATGCCTCCCTGGAGATGGTCGCCGACCCCGCCATCAGCCGCCTGGAACAGCTCTGGGAGGCCGAGTGGCAACAGAATCTTCTGTCCGCCGCCGTCGAACGCATCCGGCGGCAGGTCAAGCCCAAGCATTTCCAGATCTTCGAGTTGTATGCTCTCAAGGAGTGGCCGGCGGGGAAGGTGGCCAGGATCCTCGGCGTGAACCTGGCCCAGGTTCACTTGGTGAAACATCGGGTGGGCAACCTGGTCAAAAAAGAGGTCCGGCGCCTGCAGGACCAGGGGATATGAAGGGCAAAGCCCGCAACCGCAGGCGCCGTGCGGCCGCGGAGTTCACTGCTTATCGAATTGCCGAACCCGAAAGCGACGCCGCGGTGCGTCAAAAAATCTTGAGCCAGTTGGCCCGGGCCAGCTACGCTGCCTACCCGAGGGCTGGATCTCCAGCTAAACTCAGAACTGGCAACCAAGATGAACGGGACAGAAAGGACGAACAGCCCTAATAATAATCTCTTTGCTGTCCCGGACCATGAGTTGTTGCGGCGGATTGGAGATGGCAGCTATGGCGAGGTTTGGCTGGCCCGCGGCCTCACCGGGGCGCTACGCGCCGTCAAGATTGTACGGGAAGGGTCCTTCGACAACAGCCGTCCCTACGAGCGCGAATTCAGCGGCCTGCTTCACTTTGAGCCGATTTCCCGCGGACATGATGGGCTCGTGGACATCCTGCAGGTGGGCCGCAGCGGCCCTGACAACGGCTTCTACTGTGTCATGGAGCTGGCGGACAACGCGACGCCGCCCTCCGTCGCCGCTGCCCGCAATGAACCTGAGTGGATGTCCTATCAGCCGCTCACCCTGGATGTGCTGATCCGCCAGCGCGGGGGCCGCCTGCCGGCGCGAGACTGTATCGCCATCGCCATGAAGATGGCGGAGGCTTTGCGCTACCTGCACGCTGCCGGGCTGGTGCATCGCGATATCAAACCCTCCAACATTATTTTCGTGGAAGGCGTGCCCAAGCTGGCGGACGTGGGCCTGGTAGCTCGGACGAACGATGCCCGCACGCTGGTCGGCACCGAAGGCTTCCTGGCCCCAGAAGGCCCAGGTACGCCGCCGGCCGATCTGTACAGCCTGGGCAAGTGCCTCTACGAAATGGCGATGGGCAAGGACCGCCTGCAATTCCCCAGCCCACCCACCAGCCTCGACACGCTTCCCGATTTTGAAGAGCTGCTCGAACTGAATGAAATTATCACCCGCGCTTGCGAGCGAGACCCCGCCACACGCTACCAATCCGCCGACGCACTGCTGTCAGATTTGCGAATCGTGGGCGCTGGGCGTTCGCTCCGAGCGGCTCAGGCGCGCAGGCGCTGGTTCCGGGCCGTTTGCTGGTCGGTGGTGGCAGTGCTCGCAGGAGCCACTTGTTGGCTGGCAATAAGCACATCGCGGAAAGGACTTCGTCCCCTGGCTGTGGCACCGCCGCACCTTGCCGAGCCCGCTCCCACCAACGCTCTACGGGTAGTTCGCAAACTCGATATGCCCGCCGGCTGGCCTGCCAGCACGGCAAAGCCTGGCGATTACGATGGCGATGGCGAGCCCGACCTGTTCTACGGTAATGAGGGGGTAGTTCGTGTGGTCCCCGCTCGTGGGGAAGCGGTTAAGCTCGAAGTGCCGGGTTTTGAAGGTGTTTACTTCCAACTGCAAGCGGTATTGAATCTGAACGAGAAGCTAGGCGATGAAGTCGTGTCATCCTGGGCCAAGGGCACCAACGTAACGCTGAGCGTCTGCGAAATGCGTATGGGAGGCCTTCATGAGATCGCCCATTTCTCCGCCCAAGGCTCGATGTATCAAACCACCAACGGATGGAAGGCTGATTCAGACTTGTGCTTCTGGGGCATTATTCCTGCGCCAGGCTCCACCAATCGCTGGCTCCTGGCCGCTCTGCGCTCCGGCTACAGCCTGCAGCCGCGCTCGCTGCGCTGCTACGACTTTGCTACCTCAAGCGTCGTTTGGGACTGTCCCCTCCCCGGCTGGGTTGCGGGGGTGAGGTTCATGGACGCTCTTGGTGACCAGCCGCCCCAATTGCTCGTAGGAACTTATTCCCCGCACAACGGGCAGAGCGAGGCCGAGAAGGATGACCACCACAGTTATCTTCTTGCCCTTTCCTTGACTAATGGGCAGCCGCTTTGGTCCATCACCAGCGGCGGGCCGTTCGTGCGGACCATACCCCAGGTGGCTTCCGTCGCAGGCTCGACCGCTGTTCATGTTCTGGCCGGGCGCAGCCCGGATCCGCTGGTTCGGGCGAAGGAAGACTTGCGCCCCGAAGGGAGGCTCCTGAGACTAACGCCCAAAGGGGCGAGACTCGCCCTCCACGAACTTCCCGCCACGCTGTGGAGTCACGCCGTTGTTGATCTGCGCCGCTGTGGCCGTGTGGCAGTGCTCGCAACCGACAGCCAGGGCCTGCTCCACGAATATGATCCGGAGGACCTGCACCAGGTCCAGGAGGTCCGGGTCTTCCCGCCACCGAGCCAAACCAACCGGTGGGTGGATCTCTCTATTGAGACAGTGGCCGACATCAATGGTGACGGTCGCAATGAAATCGTAATGCGGGCGGCGGAGGTCGAATTCATTGCCGGCATCAACCAGGGGCACGCGGAAGAGGAGTGCAATCGGCGCTTGTCTCACCACAACTCGGTTCTGGTCTATGACGAACAACTGAACGAGGTCGGGCGCTACAAAGCCACCCCGGAATACACGGCGGCTGGTAATTTCCAGGTGGCGGTCCTGCCGCCCCGCCCCAATGGCAGGCGCTTGATCGCTGTCTTTACGGACCAAGCCGTATTTCTCGAACTATCTTCGCCGCCCCTCCCCGGCCGCTGAGCCAGCCTCAAGATTCTTGAAAGATCAGGCGCATGCGCTGCGTACTAATAGGCAGAACTGTAAAACACATAAGCTCCATACGCAGAAATGAAAACACATCAAAGAACCACCGAGACAACGTTACTTGGAACAGGAAACCCCCACCGCCAACGTGAAGGACTGCTTAAGAGGATGCACCGGCTGCGAGCACTTCGACTCATGGCGGTTTGTGCGGTTTGTCTGTTTACTTGCTTCCACCAGCTCGCGCTGGCCAACTCGCAATATGTTGTTGTGGTCTCACAAGAGACCTGGAACAACTCCGCCTGGCAGGCGGTGGCAACCACACTGTCAGCGCGCCATTCGGGCCAGGTTCTGACCTACAGCGGCACCACGTTTTCTGACACCTTGCGGCTCGCTATAGCCGCGAATTCGCCCAACTATGTTTGCTTCGTCGCCCAACCGCAGGAAGTCACCGCCAGTTACGTTGCCAATGCCCACCAGATGCTGCGCCAACTCGATGCAGACTCTTACGGGGATGCGGTGTGGGGCATTGTCACCGGTTTGACGGCGGCTGACGCTCAGGCGTTGGCCAACCGGGCGGGACCTCTGGTTGTTGACAACGCGCTCATGAAGACTGCGGGTGATTGGTTAGACTACCTATACTCGGGCGTATACCACTCGGAGATGGACACGGGCACGACGTGGACACGAACAAGCGGCGGGGCCATTGTCAAGCGGACAGATGGGCCGGTGGACGATACCGTGCCGTTGGTGGACGGACTCAATGCCAATAACGTGGGTCTGATGGTTACGTCCGGTCACGCAAGCGAGTACGATTGGCAGTTGCACTACCCCTATCCGAGCCCCGAGGGATACTTCCAAGCGAGTAGCGGCCAGTTGTATGGTCTCGATGCCGGCAGTGTTCCGCACAACATCAATACCGCAAACGAGAAGATTTACTATGCCCCGGGCAACTGTTTGATTGCCCACATCCCGGAGGACGCCAGCCGGGTCAATTGCATGGCGCTGGCCTGGCTGAAGTCGGGCGGCGCTGCGCAAATGGCGGGGTATGTGGTGCCTACGTCATACGGTTACATGGGTTGGGGCGTTTCCGACTATTTCATTAGGCTTCAGGACCGGTGGACCTTCGCTGAGAGCTGTTTTCTGAATAACCAGGCGTTGATCTTTGACGGTCTGCACAGCACGCCAGGGGTTGATCCCACCGCTCTACAGTACGACCGGGATGTCTTCGTGCTCTATGGCGACCCGGCTTATGCGGGACGCCTGCAAGCGGTGACTCAACCCGACTATAATCAGGATTTGCAGTATTCCGATGACGGGAGCGGGACAACCAATTTCGTCTTAACAATTCAAATGAACCGTGCGGTGAATGTTGGGCGGCCAGTCATCGCCAGGTTGCCCTTCCGAATCTCGAACCCAACCGTCACGGAAGCCGCCGGCCGCACGGTTGATGTGATGGATGACATGGTCATTGTGAATATTTGGCGCAGCGGAGAAGCAGACTTGACCGCCGGAGAGACCTGGACCGTGCGTTTCTCGACTGGTTCATCCCCCTGCAACTATTCCCTCACCCCGACAAGCGCGAACATCAGCGCCACGGGAGCATCGGAGAGTTTTGGAGTGGCCACAAGCGCCGCGTGCGACTGGACGGCGACCACAAGCTACAGTTGGTTGCACACTACCAGCGGTGGCACCGGCAACGGGACGGTCAACTTCACAGCCGATCCCAACACGGGCTCGGCCCGTTCGGGCACGATCACGGTTGGAGGCCAGGTGTTTACCGTAAACCAGGCCGGTTCGGGGAGCAGCTTGCCCTATAAGGAGAATTTCGAAAGTCAGCCTGTAAACACCTTTCCTTCTGATTGGGTGATTCGGTTTAGCGGAGACGGGGGACTGGAAGTCCGCTCTGAAGAAGAGAACCAGTTTCTCCGCGTGGCCGGCTTGTATGGGTGGTCTGGGGTTGTACGCCACGACTTTGCAGCGCCGATGCCGGGCCGCGTCGAGTTCCGCCTTCGCATTCGAACGTCGGGAGGAAGCGGCGCGGGCACAGGCAGCATCGGCATCGGCAACGGCCAGGTGGCTATGGGGGTAGGTCTGCCGGACCTTGGCATTAGTGACACGGCTTGGCACCTGGTGCGATGCGTTGTTGATTTCAGCGCCGGCTCAGCCGCGGCATATCTTGACGGTTCCTCAAGCCCTACGCCGCTCTCCATGGCCGCCCAGGACAGCACAAGCACCTGGACTTGGTGGAGCACGGCTCCGGCGATTGCATTTGATTCCAACTGGGGCAACGAAATAAACGTGGACGACATCCAGATAGTTGCTCTCCCCGGCAGCGGCTCAAAGGGCTGGCGGTATCCGCGAGGCGACGCTGCCGGGCTGGCGTGCGAAGCGGACGGCTCGACCTTGGCCTTGGACTACAATCTTGCCCGGCACTTCACGCTTTCCGGTGTTGACGCGCACGTACTGACTGGCGACGTGGATGGCGATGGAGCCCTGGAGGTGGTGACCACTGCCGGCAGCACCATGACGCTCTACCGTGGCGATGGAACGGTGAAACGAACAGTCACCCTGCCGCGAGCAAGCTACGCCGCGATGTTGGAAGACGTGGATGGCGACGGAATACTGGACATTGGCCTTGGCGGCAGCGGCAGCGGCTTTGCGGCCTACTTCTTCAAAGGAGACGGGACCTTGCTGAAGACGCTCGTCGGGCAACACGACGGGAGTTACGGTGACGTGTACATGCATCCGATTGGCAGGGCCGGGGGCAAGGTATTGATGGGTTACGCCGCCGGCTACGCAACGACGCCGCGCGGTGTGGCCGCCTTCGACTATGCCACAGGGACCGAAAGCTGGTATTACCAGGTGGGGCCGGCTACCGGAGCCTTTTCGGTGGCCGATTGGGACGGCGACGGCAAGCTGGAAGTCGCCCTGCAAAGCTCGACCGTTCACAACGGGGCTTCCGGCAACGGGACGACCGACAGCGACTTCTATCTGGTCGTCGTGGATGAGACCGGTTCGAACCGGATCACGCAGATTTACCCCAGCCCCACGCACGGCAGCGCGGCACACCTGTTCGCGGATCTAAATGGCGACGGAAGACCGGAGCTCCTTGGGTTTGAGATGCATGACCCAACCTATTACCCGGGGCTTTCTCAAATTCATCTGTGTGGACCGGGAGGTATCACCAACGAACTGCATACATTTGATGGTCCGAGCAACACCGGCTGGACTTATGCCGTAGGGGATTTGGAGGGTGACGGAATCCCCGAGGTGGTGGCAACGGCATACGGCACACAGACGACTTATGTGCTCGACAGCAACCTGGGCAAACTGAAAGAGAAGGCCGTCCCCGGCAACGTGCAGGTATTGTGCGATCTGAACGGGGACGGAAGGAAGGAGATCGTTCTCCTGGCGAGCACCGGCACGCTGCGCGTGCTGGACAAAGACCTGAACGAAATCGCGACGGCGCAAGCCGGCACACAAGATGGCGAAGTGATTGCCAGCGATATTGACGATGATGGAATTGTGGAACTGCTTTGCCGCACTGACCAACTCTATGTGTTCAAACCGTTGCCCAAGCTGAACCAGGTTAAGTCGGGCGGGAACATCATGCTCTCCTGGCCAGCGAACTGGGCGGGCTTCTACGTCCAGTATGCCACGAACCTGCCGCCCACCACCTGGATTTCCAATCCGGCTTCGCCTGCAATCATAAACGGGCAATGCGTGGTCACGGACAGTGTTAGCGGTGGGCCAAGATTCTACCGATTAACCAAGTAGCAAAGGGCGGGCGGCCCAATGCGACGGCCTGGACGCACTGCAATACCGATTTGCAGTGCGTCCTGTGGCAACGAAAGGGCGGGCGTGGTGTTCTCCATCCTTCAGTCCGCCTCAGGCTTGAATCCGCGCGCGCTCTACGGTAAACGTGCGGGGTGCCAGCCAAAGTCATCGCGGTCGCCAACCAGAAGGGCGGCGTGGGAAAAACTACCACCGCCGTCAACCTGGCCGCCTGCGTCGCCGCCCTCGGTCGGCGCGTGCTGCTGTTCGACCTGGATCCGCAGGCCAATGCCACCAGCGGCGTGGGGTTGGAAAAGACCGAAGGCGCCAGCGCTTACCACGCGCTGCTGGGCGATGGCCGTCTGCTGGAGAAGATTCAGCGCACCGCCTTCGAGCGCCTGGAAGTGATCCCGAGCGAAGTGGATTTGTGCGGGGCCGACATTGAGCTGCCTCGCGCGGACAACCACTTGCAGCGGGTCAGCCTGGCCATGCAGCCAGTCCTGGAGTCACAACGATTCGACATGGTCCTGGTGGATTGCCCTCCCTCGCTCGGCATTCTCACGTTGAACGCCTTTGCGGCGGCGGATGGCGTGCTCGTGCCGTTGCAGTGCGAATACTACGCCCTGGAAGGTCTTTCGATGCTCAACCGAATCATGGGCCAGTTGCACGACAAGGGTGTCAACCCGCGGCTCGAACTGACCGGCGTCGTCATGACCATGTTCGACGGCCGCACCAAGCTCTCCCAGCAGGTTGTCAGCGAGGTGCGGGAGCATTTCAAGGAGCGCGTCTTCGAGACCATGATCCCGCGCAGCACCCGCCTGGCCGAAGCCCCCAGTTTCGGCAAGCCCATCATCCACTACGACAAACACAGCAGCGGCGCCGCCGCCTACGAACTGCTGGCGCAGGAGCTCCTGGCGCGGCTGGACAAGGGCCACGCGTTCAATACACATCCCGCAGATACCGCTTCTCCGTCTTCATCAGCGTGACGTTCACATAATCCGCCGCCGCCTCGGGCGCGAGGCCGCCCTGCTTCTGCGCGATCTCAATCAAGGTTCGGTGCACGTCTTTGGCCATGTGCCGCGCGTCGCCGCAGACGTAAAAGTAAGCGCCGTTCTGCAGCCAGGACCAAAGCTCTTTGGCCTGTTCGAGCATCCGATGCTGAACGTAGATCTTGTAGGATTGATCGCGTGAAAACGCCAGGTCGAGCCGGCGCAGATGGCCTTTCCGGTGATACGCCAGCAGCTCGTCGCCATACAGGAAATCCGTCGCGCGATGCTGTTCCCCGAAGAACAGCCAATTCCGGCCTGTCGCTCCGTCGAGGGCGCGCTGTTCCAGGAAGGCGCGGAACGGCGCCAGGCCCACGCCCGGACCGCACATAATGATGTCCGTGGACCCACGGTCCGGCAGCCGGAACATGCGTGATTCCTGCACATAGACCGGGATGTTCCTCACGAACATGTCCGTGTGGTCGGCGAAGAAGCCGGATGCCAACCCTTTCTTGGCGCGGCCGTGCGTCTCGTATCGCACGACGGTAATACACAAATGCACTTCGCCGGGGTGTGCCTGCAACGCCGAGGCAATGGAATAGAGCCGCGGCACCACCGGCGAGAGCTGGGCGAGAAACGTCGGCGGCGATTCGAACCGCGCCGCTTGAAACTCTGTCAGAACGTCCACGTAATCACGGGAGTCAATGTATTCGTTGAGCGCATCGCTATTGTCCACCAGCTCCATCAATCGGTTCCGCTCCTCGCCTTGCGGCATCCTCTCCGCCAGGCCCGCCATGATCTTCCGGTTGGCGCGATTGACGGTGTAATCCCGCAGCAGCGTCTGCCGCAGTGTGGTGCGCTGGCCCTTCGGATCCGTCACCGCTGCGTCCGGGTCGAACCCCAGCAATTCAATGAGCTCGTCCACCAGCGCCGGCGAATTCCGGGCGAGGGCCCCCAGGGAATCTCCCGGTTTATAGCTCAAGCCGCTTCCCTCCAGGCTCAGCACGAAATGGCGTGTATCCTTGAGCGAGCCGGCCCCGGTCAGCCGATCATGCCGCGTCAACTCCGCCAGGAATGGGTTCTTGCGCGAATACGGACCCGGCGTGGTGCCCGCCGCGTCGGCCACCGGTCCATTCAACTCAACAGAACTAATCATCGGCATAAGCTGTCGCCCGTCCAGGGCCAAAAATCAACTGCGGAGCAGGGAAAACTCGGGTTCTGGTCAATACCACCGGAGCGCCTACATTCCTGTCGGCCCGCTCTCGCCGACAGCACTGCCACCTGCCCGGAGCGCGGCTGTCCCCAGCCGCAGCACGTCCGCAGGGGGGCACGCCTCAGAACAGGCAGCGTTGCGTGGGCGGTGCTGCTGCGGCTGCGGACAGCCGCGCTCCGCCACGACGGAGCCGACAGGAGTGTCGGCACTCCGGGCTGGTGGTGCTGACAAGAAGCGCTAGGAAAGGAGACACTCACATGGACAAAGTCCGGGGTGTTCGGCACTCTGCGCGCATGAAGACGATCCGTGCCGGTCTCACAGTCCTGGCTCTTGCCGCCTCCTTCGCACAACTGTTCGCGTTTAACGGGCACAAGGTCACCGACGGCCCGCTCACCGTATCCATCGCGGACATCGGGACGGTCACCAACCACGAGGCGCAGGCCTTCCTGGTGACGTTCTCCAACTCGGGGCCGGCTGCCCTGACGGTCGAAGTGGAACTCACCGGGTTGGTGGACGAATGCCGCGCCGTCGGCGAGGCACAGCGCAGGCTGTCCGTGCCGGGCTCCGGTACCGCTGAGACCGGATTCCAGTTCGTGGCGGGGGAGGGCGCCTGCTCGGCTTTGTACCCGGTTCACATCAAGGCGGCTTTCCCGGACGGGCCGCAGCGGCGTATCGCTCATGCTATCCAGGTCTTCCAGACCGATTTCTCCGCCCTCGAACGGGCGGTATCCGCGGCGCGAGACCCCCAAGTATTGTCAGTCCCGGCCTCGGGTGTGCTGGCACTCGCAAGCTCAAGGGAGCAATGGGTGACATGGGAGGTGTTTAAGACCAATGCCGCCGGGCGATCGCCGGTCGGCTGGGAGGGCAGCGATGAGAAGACCGGGACCACGTTTTCCCGCATGCCCGTCGCTCGCGGTGTGACGCGGCAGGCGTTGCAGGTACATCCGCCCTACCGCACCGGTGCGGGAACCCTGTTCGTGGAATACCGGCTGAAGCTGCCGCAGGCCAAACCAATCGCGCTCGAGTTCTTCAATGCCATCCGCGATCATACCGCGAAGGAGCCACCGAGCGACGGCGTCACCTTCCGGGCCTGGGTCGGTGACAAAATGGTCTTCGAGCGCCATACCGACTCGAAGGTTTGGCTTCCTGGCAGCGCCAGCCTGGACGAATGGGCCGGTCAGGAGGTGGTGCTGAAGCTGGAAGGACACCCCGGGCCGAAACGCGACACCACGTGTGACTCAGGTTACTGGGGCGACCCCGTGGTGCGGGCGGGCGCGCCGCCTCGCCTGCTGGCTCCGGCCGATCGGGAAAGCCTCATTGCCCGGGCACGGGCAGCCGTTGAGAGTCGGCAGAGCAGCGAAGGGGTGTTCCTGTTTGAACTGGGCGGCAGCGCCGCGGCCATTGCGCCCGGCCCGAACGGAATCGTGGATGCGGCCATTGCCTTCGGAAGCGGCAACCAGGCGGTCGTCTTCGAGGGGTTCAACCTGTCACTCTTTGATCAACCGATGGGCGGCGCGGCGGGTTTGGCTGTTTCCAAGGTGAGCACAGCCCGGGGCGCGGATGGGAAGCTGCGTATCGTGCACAATGTGGCGCTGCGGGATGGTCCGGCGCAGGTCGTCGCGGAAGCCTGGCGCGAGGGCGGCGGCTTGCGGCTGAAAGTCTCCAGCGCCGCGCGGATTACCGATCTGGCCATTGGCCGGGCGGATCAACCGGCGCCCAACGTCTATTACGGCCACGGCTACTGCATCGTCGAGCCGGGCAAGTTCCACGCCGGCGGCGGCGGCCACAATCTCGCAACCAGCCATGTCGGCCTTGATTTCTCCGGCGGCGTCTCATTGCTGATGGCGTGCGACACTCCACCGGACGATTTCCAGGTGGATCCGGGGGAGAGGATCTACAGCTTGCACACGCACCCCGACACCACGTTCACCTTTGTGCCTGGGACGAATGGCGCGATGGATTGCGCCCTGCGCTACCGGCCGCTCTACGCCAAGCAGCCCGCCCCAGCGTTGCGCAGGAAGGCCGGCCGGTTTGTGTTCGACATCTGGGGCGGCCGCTATGCAGACGACGCGCGCCTCTTGCAGCGGTGCTTTGATTACGGCCTCACCAATTCGCTGGCCCTGATGCACGTGTGGCAGCGCTGGGGCTACGACTACCGGCTGCCGGACATCTTCCCGCCGCTGCCGAGCCTCGGGACCCTGGCGGACCTGCGGGAACTGGGACGGGTTTGCGACCAGGCGGGCGTTCTCTGGGGCCTGCACGACAACTATATTGACATCTACCCCGACGCGCCGGGCTTTAGCTATGACCACGTTACCTTCGACGCCCGGGGCCGGCCGCGCAAAGCGTGGCTGAACGAAGGCCGCAACGCTCAGAGCTACCAGTTCCGCCCGGACCATGTTCGTCCTTTCCTCGATCACAACCTCGGCCTCATTGCCCCCGCGCTGAAGCCCACCGCTTCCTTCGTGGATGTGTGGACTTCGATCAATGCCTTCGATTACCACGACCGGCAGGGGACTTTTCACTCGAAGATGGAAACGCTGCGTTGTTGGGGAGAGGATTTCGCCCGCATCCGCGACGCGTTCGGCGGCGGGCCAGCTACCAGCGAGGCGGGGAGCGACCAGTTGATCGGCTGGTTGGACGGCGCCGATTGCCAGTTCCTCCGGATTGGCGAAGGCCACTTCAACAACCGCGTGCCCTGCCGCGATTGGGCACGCGTCCCCTGGTTTGACCTGGTGAACCACGCGCGTTTCAGCCTCCACGGTGTCGGCTATTCCGATCGTTACCAGGGCGGTCGCTCGCGCGAGGAGCACGGGATCGAGAGTGACGATTACCTGAGCGCGGAGATCCTGACCGGCCATGCCCTGATGATGGATCTGCGCGGGATGGTGCGGGGGGCGGTGCGCAAGTATTGGCTGGCGCAGGACTTCATCGAAAGCGTGGCCCTGGATGACATCCAGGGCGTGGACATATTCCCGCCCGGGACTGAACCCATGACTGCCCCGGCCATTAGCGCAAGCTCTGGCGCGCCTCACCGCTTGCGAGTGCGGTGGACCAGCGGTGCCGAAGCCTGGGTGAACCGCGGGACCAACGACTGGCACGTCGCCGGAAAGGTGCTCCCGCCCAACGGCTTTTGTGCCCGAAACGCCAAGGTTGAGGCCAGCGTGGAGCGGATTGGTGGCGTCATTGCCGAGCAGTCGCGTGCGCCGGGCCGAGTTTACGTGAACGGGCGTGGATTCAAGGCCGACGCTCAGTCGGGCGGCAGTGGTGCCCGACGAGACCAGCCTGTGGAGTTTGGAGTGGCGGAAACCATCGGAGGTGTCCGCCTCCTGACCGACCCGCAGGGCGTGACCGTTATTCCTCTTCCGGACGGGGACGAATTCGAGCTTCGGCTGAATGTGTCTGCGCTCCTGGGCTCATCGGCACGCGTGCGAAGCGTACACGCCATCAATGCCAAAGGCATGAAGGGCGATCAGATCGAACACCTGGAGGAAGCCGGTCGCGTGGGGTTCAGATGTGCCGCAGGCGTTTTTGGCTACCGGCTCAGCCGCCAACCATGACCGCCTGTGCTTCAGATCCAGTGGGTGGAGCCAGCAATGGAAACTAAACGTCAGGGCCGCTTTGTCCTCTTGCGCCCGACCAGCCGCACCTCGATCCGCAACCTCCGCACCGACTCCGAGGGATCATGGAAGGAACAGGAGTATGCCAGACCTAAACCGCTGCTCGCTGTCTCGCAGTGGTTTTGTTTTGTGGTTTTGTTCTTGGCGGGCGCGACCACGGGGCCTATAAGCAAGTAATCAGGAAGTGGATCGGTCCGCTGTCACTGGCGAGACCTGCTGCCACGACTGGCAGGGAATCAGAACGTGCTATGGAAACATTATTCGATAGGACCGCATCAGCGTTATGAAGAGGAATGTATTCCGCCTCTCACGTCCCGTGAGGTTGCCGCATCTCCACGAGGAGGTTCCCATGAGCCGCCAGCGCGTCAAAAAGCCGGTTCGGGCTCTGAGTAGGGGATGGCGATTGCTTGGAGTCGTGTTTCCGCACGGTCTCCTGTTGTCTTTCACCACCGCCGCAAGTCCCGTGATCATTACGAATGACACGACCGTCAGCCCGTTGGATACGTCATACGAGCAGGCGGAAATCATCCTTTCTGGTGCCACACTCACTGTGCAGGGCGACCATGCTTTTGGCATCGTCACCATAACAAACCAAGGCACTCTTTCTTTGGAGGGTAGTCGCCTGACGGCAGAGGGAATTACGCTATGTGCCTCCACAGGTTGGCTGCACACCGCCGCTTCCCTAAAGGTCTTATCATCAATGTCGCTCGCCAGCAACTCGGTGATTTGGTGTGAAGGGATGAACCGGTCGAACAAGGTGGGTGGGGTATGGGCAGGCGTTGGGGTAACGATTCAGGCGTCGAACCTGGTTGTGGATGCGACTTCGCGGATGAGCGCCGATGGGCTGGGGTATATAGCCAACGGCAACGGTAGCGGTCCGGGCGGGGGGGGTTACGGTGGTAACGGTGGAGCTGGAGGGGCGTACGGTGGAAAAGGAGGGTATGGCTCTAGTTGGCCAACAGAATCAAGCCCTTACGGTTCTGCATTGCTGCCGCTGGATCTCGGCTCTGGTGGTGGCGGATACGGTGTGAATGGTGGCGGTGCCGTCTGTTTGCTGGTCTCCGGGGTTTTCGCCTTGGACGGGGCTGTTACGGCCAACGGGGTGCAACCGGGTACGTATTACTCTCGGTGGGGAGGTGGCTCAGGCGGGTCCATCCTCGTGCAGACTTACCGGCTGACTGGAAGTGGCCAGTTGACCGCCCGCGGGGCCAATGGATGCCAGCAGTCGGGCGGGGGCGGCGGGGGGCGGATTGCGGTGTATTACAAGGAAAGCACCTTTTCCGGCATGAGCAACTGCAGCGTGTCCAACGGGTTGGAGAATTTCGGCACTGCCGCCCCCAACTCGTCTGACGGGACGCCCGGCACGTGCGGCTTCTTCGACACGTCGGCGGCCAGTCACCATCTCCATGTCGTGGACAGTTTCAGGGTTGAGACTGGTTTGACGCAAAGCTATGCCACAGTGACCTTCGAACCGGGAGCCGTGTTAAATGTCCAGAGCAACGCCGTGCTGCATGTGCTGGGGGACTTCCTCTTATGCGATGGCACTGCGCTGCGCGTGGAAGAGGGCGGGGCACTCGATCTGCAAGGCCGGTGCGCATTTGCGTCTGGGGGAGCGTTTTCACTGCAAGGGAGTGTCGATTTGACCGTGACAAACCTGGCAACCGTGCTGGGTGGAGAGATTGACCTTCAAGGCGGGGCACGATTGCGGTTGCCTGAAACGACGCGATTGGAAAGCTGCGAAGTGACAATGGACGCTCTGTCGCATTTGGAGACCGCAGCAACCCTGACACTTGAAAGCTGCGAAGTGACAATGGACGCCCTGTCGGATCTGGAGACCGCAGCAACCCTGACACTTTGCCGAACGGAGATGCGGCTGCTGGGCTCTCACGAGTTTGGGACGCTGAATGTGCTAAGCAACTCGGTGATCTGGTGTGAAGGGATGAACCGGTCGAACAAGGTGGGTGGGGTATGGGCAGGGGTTGGGGTGACGATTCAGGCGTCGAACCTGGTTGTGGATGCGACTTCGCGGATGAGCGCCGATGGGCTGGGGTATATAGCCAACGGCAACGGTAGCGGTCCGGGCGGGGGGGGTTACGGTGGTAACGGTGGAGCTGGAGGGGCGTACGGTGGAAAAGGAGGGTATGGCTCTAGTTGGCCAACAGAATCAAGCCCTTACGGTTCTGCATTGCTGCCGCTGGATCTCGGCTCTGGTGGTGGCGGATACGGTGTGAATGGTGGCGGTGCCGTTTGTTTGTTGGTCTCCGGTGTCTTCGCGCTGGACGGGACTGTTACGGCAAACGGTGTTCAACCGGGCACGTATAGCTCTCGGTGGGGAGGTGGAGCTGGCGGCTCCGTAGTTGTGCAGACACGCCGGTTGGCCGGGACAGGACGGCTGGCGGCAACCGGCGCCATCGGTTGTCAGCAGTCGGGTGGGGGCGGGGGGGGTCGTATCGCGGTATATTCCGAGCAAACTGATTTCGTTTATGGTACCAACTGCACGGTGGCTGGCGGTGGCGGGATGGGGCACTGGTATTCCACCAATGGTCAGCCGGGGACAATGTACTTCCTCACCGGCATGCCGCCGATTGTGATCCTCAACCAAACCAACCGATTCCTTGTCCACGGAATGGTTGCGCTGGATTGGCTTGCCTGTGCCGGTCTTGGAGTCGCCGGCTACGTGGATGTATTCGCAGACAGGGACGGTCGAGCAACCACCTTGGCTGTTCATCAGCCCATGGAATCCGGCCTACTCTGGGATGCGACTACGCTATCCGACGGGCCTTGCCAAGTTCGTTTAGTCTTGAAGGACAGCTCGGGCAAACTTCTCAAAGAAAAGACGCACGTCTTTACCGTAATGAATCAAGCCGTCGCCTGGCATGGCGGCATAATTACCAATAATGAAGCTTGGGCCCCGGGCACAATCCATATTGTGGATCAAAACGTGGTGGTCGCGCCTGGCGTCACTCTTACGATACAGCCGGGGACCATTGTCAAATTCGATGGCCATGTGGGGATTCTGTTGAAAACCGGGTCCACGCTCGCAGCCCAGGGAACCGCTGAACTACCCATTTTCATGACAAGTTTCAGAGACGATTCAGTTGGTGGCGACAGCAACCTGGATGGAAACCAGTCGGTTCCAGTGGTTGGCGACTGGGATGGAATTGGAATGGAAGGCTCCGCAAGTCTATTGGCCAATGAAAGCACGAGGCTGCGCTACATCTGCGTGGCGCACGCAGGCGGAACGCTGGCTGGGAACGAGACGTGGCTAGGGGCCCAGACTCACTATGTCACTGACAACGTAACTGTTCCCGCCAGTATGGTGTTGACCATAGCCCCGGGAACAGCCGTGAAGTTTGCCCCACTTAAGGGGATCACCGTGAACCCCGGTGGCCGTCTCATCGCCGCAGGAACCGTGGCCATGCCGATTACGTTTACCTCAGAACGTGACGATTCGGTGGGAGGTGATACGAACGGAGACGGGAGCACCACCACACCGGCTGCCGGTGATTGGGATTCAGTTTACGTCAGCGGCCAAGGCACCTTTGATCATGTGGTCATGCGCTACGGGGCGGGCAATGCTGTTAATGTGGCTGGCTTGGTCACTAGCAGCGGTAGCAGCTCAGTGGTAAGCATTGCCAATTCGATTCTACGCCAGGGCCTTTACGTCGGCATTCAAAATGGGGCTGGAACCATGCTGGTGACCAATTGCGTGATTACGGGATGCGACCGCGGTTTCCAGGCCGGTTTGAGTGGCAGCGCTTCGGCTACAGTCGTCAATTGCACCTTGGACGACAATAATGTTGGGATGTTCTTCCATGGCGGAACCGTCAACGTCGCCAATACCATCGTTGCCCACAGCGTTCAGTTCGGCATCGCCAATTGCTGCGGCAGCATTGTTTCCTCATTCCGATACTGCGATGTCTGGTCGGCCACCGGGCAGAACTACGCCTCGTCCCAGTGGCAAATGCCGGACCAGACTGGCCAAAACGGAAACATTTCCACCGATCCATGTTTCAAGAACGCAGCCCACGGTGACTTTCGGCTCAACTACCGCTCCCCTTGCATTGACTCGGCGGACGGCACCATTTCGCCCCTCACCGACGGCATGGGCGCCCCACGATACGACGACCCGCGCACGACCAACACAGGCATCGCGTGCATCCCTGGCGCTTTCGCCGACATGGGGGCGTTCGAGTTTGTGGAGACGGCTGATTCACAGATTGACCTGATCGCGGTTGACGTGATCGGCCCGTCCGTAGTGGAGGCAGGGACGCAGACCACGGTGTGCTGGAAGGTGCGCAATCTCGGCACCGGAACAGATCCCGCGGCTTGGCATGACCGAATCATGCTGGTCGCTGATAATCCGGGCCCGCACGACGTGCCGCTCACCGCAGCGGAGGTGCTCTCCACTGGAACGTTTGGTCCCGGTCAGGACAAAGCATTCTCCGCCGAAGTTCGTGTTCCCGGCGGCACGGAAGGCCGTTGGCGCTGGGCGATTCAGGCGAACTGCCGCGGCGAGGTGTTCGAGGGGGCAAGGTGGACCAACAACACCGGTTACGCGAATAGTCCGCTCGACCTCCTAATCCCCGAGCTCCCCACGAATGGGACGTCTGTTACCAGTCGTTTTGACCAGATTGCTGAACCGCGCTGGTTCAAGTTCAAGCCCGGTGGCGGTCAGGAAGTGCTCGTTACCCTTGACCGCGACGGCAGCGAAGGATGGACCAAACTTTATCTAGGCGACGGCTACGTGCCAACGGAGCAAGACTTCCTCTCCAAGGACAAGATGTGGATGCTTCCCGACGTGGTCATTCGCGCATCCGATACGGCGGACAAAACCTATTATGTCATGGCCTGGCCGGGAGGTCTGCCGAGCGGGGGGGCGGGATTCACGATCAAGGCTGAGATACTGCCTTTCGGGATTCAAAGTCCATCTTCGGCTGCGGTGCTGTCCGCCTGGGGCGGCGGCACGCGTGTCCTGCGCATTGACGGCGCGCGATTTGACGAGGGAACAACTTTTTCACTCCGGGACACTTACGGCAGTATGCACGTGCCAACGCAAGCAGTGATCATCGACTCCAGCCGTGCGGAACTGACTTTCGAGGCCTCCACCCTCTCCCCCGGACGTTATGACTTGGTGGCGAACAACGGAGAACAAACCATAGAGGCGCACGACTATCTCACTGTTCAAGCCGAGCAACCGACGCAGACAGGAAATCTGCAAGGCAGTCTTCCATGTGTCTTTATACCACCACGCGGGCTGAGTTTCCAAGTACATCACCCAGGCAATATACGCTGGGGCCGCACCGCTCGTGTTTCAATCGCGTACAAGAACTACACGGAGTGGTATGTCTTCGCCCCGTTCGTTCGCATTACCGCTTCAGGCGTGGCTTTTCGTTTCGTTGACGAGGCGCGGTTCGGCAGTGGCTGGTTGTCTTCAGCCGTGGTGCCGATCACTGGTAACGGAGCGACACCCGGCCGCGTCTTGCATGGAGAAGGCGGTTCGATCGAATTGGAAGTTTATGCCATACCTGGAGGCACTACCTACTCCGTTAGCGTTTACGGGGCGTCAGAAATGGACCAGTCCATGGACTGGGACGCGCACAAGGCCGAATTGAAGCCTGACTTCATCAGTACTGAGGCTTGGGATCCGATATTCAACAACTTCAAGAGTGGCATCGGCACCACGTTCGCCGCGGTCAATGAGTCTGTTGCCTATGACGTGGAATACCTCTCGGGCCTCGGCCAACAGGTTTACGACTTGAATCGCCTCCTCGCCTTCGAGTTGAACCGGGCCGGCCTACTCACGATTGCGCGGCGTTACACCTTGGGCGCGTTTGGACGCGGTCGTCCGGGGTTCTGGGAATTGACCGTTCAGGCCGCGGCAGATGGTCAGGTGACGGTGTACTACGGCACCATCCCTTGGCGACGATTTGACCGGCAGCCCGATGGAACTTATGCGGGTTCAGCCGGAGAATACGCCTCACTTGTCCTGACGAATGGGGTGTTTAGGTTGCGCGAGAAAGACGGCGTTGTGGCGCAGTTCAATAGCGCGGGCGCGCTGGACTACACGGAAGACCCGAACGGCAAGCGTTCGACATTCAATTATGCCGGTGGCCAGCTCACGTCCATCACCGACACCAAAGGTGATGTGACCACGGTTCAATGGAGCCCAGCGGGTCGCGTTACGAACATCACGGATGCCGTTGGCCGGGAAGTCAGTTTCGCGTACGACGCATCCGGTGAACACCTCGAATCCGTCTCCAGCGCCCAGGGTACCACTCGATTTACCTACACCGGCGGTGCCTCAGCCGCCTCGCGACATGCCGTGGCATCCATCGCCTTCCCGGACGGGACACACCAGTACTACGAATACGACGCTCAGGGTCGCATCACCCGCGCTTCGCGTGATGGAGGACAAGAGGCAACAGACTATGGGTACGGTAGTTACTACAGCACTCGCGGTGCCGTTTACGTCTGGCCAACTGGCGGGGGCTCGACGTGGATCTATTACGGTGCTGATGGCAATGTTGCCAAGATTGTGGGTCCATCTCAGGAGAGGCTCCAGCTCAGCCGCGACGCCAGCGGGAACCCCACATCCGTCGTCGGTCCTGGCGGTGCCAAGGTAAGTCTGAACTACGACGGTCTCGGCAACGTAGGCCAGTGGGAAGATCCGCAGGGCAACCGGTTCTCGGCTTCGTACGACGGGCTGTTCAGCCAACTCACGTCCCTGAGGGATGCCCGCGGCAACACCAAGTCCTACGGCTACGACGGCGTGGGAAACCTCGCGAGCATCCGGTATCCTGGCGGCGGCGCGGAGCATTACCAGTATGACGCCCGCGGCAATGTCACCAACTGGATCAACGGTCGTGGCCAATCCATCGGCTATACCTACGATGCCAAGGATCTCCTGGTCCAGAAGACCTACCCGGACGGCCAGGTTGCTGTCTATGACTATGACGCCCATCGCAACCTCACCTCCGTCTCCAACCAAACAGGCGTTCTCGCCTTGCAGTACGATGCGGCGGACCGGGTGACGCGTGTCACTTACCCAAACGGTCGCTATCTCCGCTACGACTACGATTCAGGAGGCCGCAGAACCAATATGGTGGATCAGAACGGTTTTGCCGTGCAGTACCGCTACGACGCGCAGGGACGACTGGCGGCCCTTCGTGACGGTTCTGGTGCCATGATTGTCTCCTATACGTATGACAACGCCGGCCAACTGATTCGCCGAGACCGCGCCAATGGCACCCACAGCACGTACGCCTATGACTGGTCAGGGCGCATGACGAATCTCGTGCACTTCAGAGCAACCAATCAAGTCATCAGCCGCTATGCGTATCGCTACGATACCTCCGGTCGCCCGACCACGATGACCACCCTGGAAGGCACATGGACGTATGCATACGATCAACTCGGCCAGTTGACCCGCGTGGTGACACCCGCTGGCCGGGTCATCGAGTATGCGTACGATGCCGCCGGGAACCGGATCAGCGTCACCGATAACGGCGCGAAGACCTACTACATCGCGAATCAGGACGACCAATACACCCAGGTTGCCGGCGGTGTTTTCAGTTATGACGACGATGGCAACCAGATTGGCTGCACCGGGCTGGGCGGCAGTCAGACCTTCGGATACAACGCCGAGAACCGGATGACTTCCAGCGTGACGGGCGATGGCACCCTCGACTTTGAATACGACGAACTGGGCAACCTGCGCCGCACATCGCGAGATGGCGTCCAGACCGACTACCTGCTCGATCCCTTTGGCTTAGGCGACGTGGTGGGCGAGTACACGCCCAGTGGTGACCCGCAGGCCATGTATGTCCACGGGCTCGGACTCGAAGCTGTCGTGCGTACCAATGGCGCGCGGAACTACTTCTCCCATGACCGCATGGGCAACACCGTACAGCTTGCGGACGACGCAGGATCCGTGCTCAACAGCTATGAGTACCTGCCGTTTGGCGAGAAGTTGAGTTCTGCGGAGGGGGTGGCGAATTGGAGTGCGTTTGGCGGGGAGTTTGGGGTGATGGCGCTGGGGCAACATATCACATACATGCGAGCGCGTTGCTATGCCGCTGACATAGGCATCTTCCTGCAACGCGACCCTATTGGGCTTGCTGGCGGAGATGTTGGTTTGTACAGATACTGTCGCAATTCTCCGATAACCCTGGCGGATCCCCTTGGGCTTCAACTTGACCCGGTTGAGGTGTTTTACCGACTCAGGGGGCGTCCAGTCCCCCGAGTTGAAGTAAGGCCAATGGGATTGTGGCACGCAGCGCGTAACGTGAGAGAAATTGGCGAGGTCATTGAGGCTGGGATGACTCTCATCACATTGGTCAAGAATGATCCTAGGGTGAATCGACATAACTCATGGGATGAGTTCTCGGGAGAAGTTGGCCGCGAGATCATTAAGAGCACCTTCACAGTCTCTCTTGCTAGCCTAGCAATGATATCCGGTTACGGGTATGGTATGACCGTTGACATGATGTGGCGGGGCGAGATCCAAGACGCAATAAGTGACCTGCTAACAATCGCTGACGAGAATCTCCGAAAGGCCATTGAAAATGCGCTTATTGATATGGTGGCGAATGGATTTGGTCAAGTCGTCGGCTCCTACGACCCGAACGACATTGTGGGTCCGGGCGGCTATGGCGACCAGCGTTGGATCACGTCGCAGGAGATTCTGCCCTATGTGATCCGCTTCGAGAACGTCAGCAACGCAACCGCGGCCGCGCAGTTCATTGTGGTCACGAACCAGATGGATTCGGACCTCGATCTGGCGACGTTCCAACTCGACCAGTTCGGATTCGGCACGAATGTGTTCGATATTCCCGCCGGGTTAAACTCCTACAAGAAGCGAATAGACATGCGGCAGGAGAACGGCCTTTACGTGGACTTCTCGGCGAATCTGGATGTCAACACCGGCCTGGCGACTTGGCGTTTCGATTCCATTGACCCGGTCACCGGCCTGGCCACGGAAGACCCGATTGCCGGTTTCCTGCCACCGAACGCCAGCCCGCCTTGCGGTGAAGGCTTCGTGAGTTACCGGATCCAGTGCAGGACCAACACCACCTCACGAGCTCAGATTGTCGCCGTGGCGAAGATCGTCTTTGACGCGAACGAGGCCATCGCGACCCCCACGATCACCAATGCGGTGGATGCCGCCGGGCCGGTGAGTTCGGTGGCCGCACTGCCGGCGACCTCGCCGAAAAACTTCGGGGTCAGTTGGGCCGGGTACGATTCGGATTCCGGGCTGAAGGACTTCACGATCTATGCGGCACGCGAAGACGATCCCCACTCCCCCTGGTTCTCCTCGACTACCAACAATGGCGCCGCGGTCGCTGGCGAGCCCGGCGTGAAGTACAGCTTTTATAGCGTCGCTCGCGACAATGCGGGCAATGTCGAGACGGCGAAGACGACCTTTGACACCATGACCCATACTGAGTTCGGCATCACCTTAATGGAGAAGGTGCTCGGAACAGAGTTCCAGATGGCGATCGGGTGGGAGAGCGCGACCGGGAAGGTTTACGAACTATGGGGCACCACGAATCTGGCATCGGCGATGGTCCCCCTGAAAACGGATATACTCGCTACGCCCCCGGAAAACCTACTCACCAACGAGATCATCAACGCGGGCGGCGTGTTTTACCGGATCCGGACGAAATAGGGCTTCGCGCGACCGGGGCGAGAGCAAGCTGGCCTTATCCAGGGCTGCGGCAACTTGGGTCATGCGCTGTCCAGCGAGAAAATTGGTTTGTCATATTGGCGACGTCGCGCGCGTTCTGCGCGGCCCGGAAAACGGCTGGCATCTGGCTCACGTGGGAAACTGTGCGCCCGCTATGATCCGCTCATACCATCAGTGATGCGAAAACACCCATTGCGTCGTTGAACCAATATAAGCCTCTGCACCGCAGTTGTTTACGCCATCTTTCGAGAGGAGAACTCGCCGATTGTGCCTCGGGCAGCATATCGGCGGCAAATCATTGTGGGATAGGAGGTTGCGCCGAAAGGAAGTGGCGATGTCGGGAAAGTTATCTACGGTGTGTGTGCGGTGAGTATCCGGCGAGTATCCGGTGCGTCTCCAGCGTAACTCGCTGGCGCCCGCGCGCGGCGGGCACCAGGAACCACCGCGCGAGCGATCGTTTCATGGACGGCGTATTGCTCGTCAAGCGGCAGGCTGCTGAATCCCTCCAACACCGCCTGTGCCTTTCTACTCATGCATTGAGAACGTGGCCGCTCGGCGCGAAACGGGCAAGCGGCCAGCCCTCTTCGTTGAAGGTAGCCGCGAAGGGGGAGGCGAGACGGAAAGGTAGGTTGCCCTGTTTCTCAAAGTTGAGGAGTCATCTTTGCTACTTGGCGTCTTTGGGGTAACTGCCTTTGTATGTGCAAATCGGCATCTGGTTGGCACGACCAGCTTGCTAGAAGCCGGATGCCAAGGTAACTTTCCCGTGTGAAATTAGCATCGGTCATTCATGCGGACCCGGACATCCTGGGGGGCACGCTCGTCTTTGTTGGCACGCGGGTGCCTGTGCAGAGCTTGTTCGACCACCTGGAAGCTGGCGACTCGATTGACGATTTCCTGGAAGGCTTCCCGAGCGTGCGGCGGGACCAGGTGATCGCGGTCTTGGAGGAGTCGCGCAAGGAACTGCTGCAACCTGCGTGAGTGAACATCCTCCTGGATGAGAATCTGGATTGGCGCTTGCGACGTGACTTGCCTGGCCACACGGTCGAGTCAGTGCCGCTCATCGGCTGGGCTGGGCTGAAGAATGGCGTGCTGCTGAGCGAGGCCGAGAAGCGGTTTGACGTGTTGCTGACGATGGACAGTAACATGGTGCATCAACAAAACCTGGCCCAATTTCGCATTGCAGTCATTGCGCTCCAAGCCCGGAGCAACCGGTTGGCAGACACCCGTCCGCTGATGCCGAAAGTGCTCGCGGTCCTGTCGAGTGTTCAACCAGGAATACTGACGGTGGTGTCCTAGAATCGGTGGCAGGATTTGGACGCGGATTCCTCGGATAGCACGGACCGCCAAGGGTTTTATGCAAGGCCTCCAGTCCAATCTTATGAAGAGCTCACCGAACGGGCAACTTCCTGGCCGCAGCGTGTAGGGTGTCGGCATTGGCCGCGTTTTCACATCCTGCCGCCCGGTGCGAGACGCCACCGTCCACCGTGGCCGATCAACTGCGTCAACCGCCGACCCGGTCTTTATTTGTCAGGGCGAGGTCGGCGCGGCTGGCGGTGCTGCTGGGTTCGTTCTCGAAGCCTGTCTCTGGCCCAGCGCTTTGCCTCGGATTTGGTCTTGAGTTCGTCCTGCAGTTGCTTCTCGCGAATCTCGGCGAGCAGCACGCCCAGGGCCGGACCCGGTTTCATGCCCAGGGCGATCAGGTCATCTCCATTCAGGAGGGGCGGGCGGATTTGGGGTTGCTGCTCCAGTTCTGCGGCTTGCGCAACCAGGTAGTCATAAACGTCCAGCCGGCCATGGGAGCCGAGGCAATCGAGGCGGTGCAGCTCCAGCTCGAGCGGGAACGTCGGGCGCATGAGCAGGCGGCGCAGGGTGGACTTGCGCATTTGCCGGGCATCCTTGAACTGCATGTGGTAGCGGACAGCCTTAACGACCGCCTCGATCTGTTTGCGGGGGAACCGGAGTCGGCCCAGGATCACCGCGGCCATGTCCGCGCCGATCCTCTCATGCCCGTAGAAGTGGATGCTGCCGGTGTTGGGGTCCGCGGAGGCGGTGACCGGTTTGGCGACATCGTGCAGCAGGACCGCCCACGGCAAGGCGGGGTCGGCATCGGGCGGCAGATGCTGCAGCATCAGGCGGAGGTGGTTGAAGACGCTGCCTTCGGGATGGTAATCGGGGGACTGCTCGCAGGTGATGGTTGCCGCGAACTCAGGGAGGACCTGTTCGAGCAAGCCGCTTTGCCGCAGCAATTCCAGGCCGCGCGGCGCGTGCGGCGGATAGAACAGCTTGACCAATTCTTCGCGGATGCGCTCGGCGCTGATGGCCTTGATCCTGGGCGCATGGGCTTTTAGGGCGGCGAAGGTGCCGTCATCGAGGGTGAAGTCCAGTTGCGCCGCGAAGCGCACCGCCCGCAGCAGGCGCAAGTGGTCCTCGGCGAAACGTTCCGCCGGCGTGCCGATGGTGCGGATGATCCGGGCGCGCAGGTCCCCCTCGCCGCCGACCCAATCGTGCAGCTCTTTGCGCACCGGGTCGTAGAACAGGCCATTGACGGTGAAATCGCGGCGCCGGGCGTCGGCCATGGCGTCTCCGAACACGACTCGGCCCGGGCGCCGGCCATCCTGGTAATCGGCCTCGGCCCGGAAAGTGGCGACCTGGAATTGCTGGCGCTGCTCCACCACCACGATGACGCCGAACTTGCGCCCAACGGGGAGCGTGCGACGGAACAGCGCTTCGATCTGCGTCGGCAGGGCAGACGTGACGATGTCGTAATCGCCGGGCGGACGGCCGAGCAGGAAATCCCTCACGCAGCCACCGACCCAGAAGGCCGAGAACCCGGCACCTTGCAGGCGGCGGACGATACCGAGTGCAATCTCTGCCAGAGCCTCGACCTTATGCGTGGTCCTGGTCATCAGGGACCTGACTCAATCCTCGCCCCAGATCCGCTTGAGGTGCGCGACGCCGCTCTTCACTTCCTCGGCCATGAGCGATGGGCTAAGTTCAAACACTTTGAGGTGTTCGGGCCGGACGAACGGCCTGAGGGCGGCGAAATCAACCGTTCCCGAGCCCGGGGCGCAGTGGTCGCGGCCAGGAGGCTGAACATCATGGATGTGGAAGCCGTAGAGGCGGTCGCGCAGTGTCTCGAGATGCATGGCGTGCTGGAGGAACCCGAGGTTCTCCTTGATCTGCGCGTGGCCGGTGTCGTGCCAATAGACGAGGCTGGGGCTGGTGATCTCGCGGAACAGGAATGGGTAATCGCTGTCAATCGGCAGTTCCTCGAGCGCCTGCCGGTTTTCGGCCCCCAGCTTGAGCCCGCGCGATTCCGCCTCCGGCAGGAGCTTCTTCAGCAGCTCGTTGACCCGCTCCACGAAGGGTCCCTTCTTGGCTTCGCGCTTTTCGTCGAGCTCGGCGCAAAGCTTCGTGTATTTCGGGGTATCCTTCTGCCCGCGCGCGACGAGGTCGAGAAGCTTGTCCGTGTGATTCTTCATCTCGATGCTGCCCAGGTGCAGCACGACCGCTGGCGCCTTGACGCGCGTGGCGAAGTCCAGCGTCTTGAGCGTGAACTTCTCAGCCATCTCGCGCTCGCGGGCGCGGTCGGCAGAGAATTGGTAAAGGTTGGGCGCGGCGTAGGTAATGCCGAGGGGCAAGGGGCAAAAGTTGTGCAGTGAGGAAATGAGGATCTCGCCCGCATCAACCGCCTCGAGGATGCCGGGCAGCAGGCTAATCCGGGTGCCGTGGCTCAGTTCGGCGTGCGTGAAGCCGAGGTCGCGAATCTCGCGCAGCATGGCGCGGCCGTCGGTGTGCCGGTGAGAGTTCCAACACGTGGAAAGGGAATACATCGGTGGTGGCCGGGGCAGGAGGAGTCTTTAATCCGTATAGCCGTGCGGCTTGGCCTTCCAGCCCAGCGCGCAGGCCAGCGTGCCGATGGCCGCCACGATGAGCATGCCCATGAACCCCGCATCCCAGCCGTAGGTCTGAACGAGCTTGCCCAAGCCCCATCCGGAAAGGGTGGTGCTGGCGTAGCCGAAGAAGCCGGTCAGTCCGACACCCGTCGCGGCGGCGCGTTTGGTGGCGAGGTTGGCGGCAGCAATGCTAATGAGGCACTGCGGGCCGTAGATGAAGAAACCCGAGGCGCAGAGGAGCAGGGTGTTGAGCAACATGGATTGGCCCGCCACCTTCCAGAACAGCAGCACCGAAACCCCGGCCATCGCCATGTAAAACACGCAGGAGCGGAAGCCGCGCCCGCCAAACAGCCGGTCGGTCAGCCAGCCGCCGATCAGCGCGCCGGTCATGCCGGAAATCTCATACCCGGCGACCATCCAGCCGGCGTGGGTCAGTTGCAGGCCCTTGGCTTGCGTGAGCAGCGTGGGGCCCCAATCCAGCATGGCGTAGCGGATCGTATAGACGAAGAAGTTCGCCACCGCCAACAGCCAGATGTAGGGATTGCTGAACACGTACTTGACGGCGACGGCTTTCCAGTCGGAGCTCTCACCCGCAGTGGTTTTGACGTGAGTGCCTCGAACCTCGGGCAGGCCGACCGATTGGGGCGTGTCGGGCAAGGCCCACCAAAGGAAGGCGGCGCAGAGGAATGCCAGCGACGCGGGCACAAAGAAGCAAAGCCGCCAGTTGCCGTACCAGGCGAGCAGGTAGCCGCACAACACGACCACCATGCCGGCGCCGATGTTGGTGGAGGCGTTCCAGATGGACATCTTGGTGGCGAGTTCCTTGGGCGGAACCCAGTGGGTGAAGGCCCGCGCGCAGGGCGGAAAGCCCATGCCCTGAAACCAGCCGTTGATCATCCAGAAAATGCCCAGCGCCGTCACCGCCGAGCTCAGGCCAAAGCAGACGTTCACTAGTGCCGACAGGAACAGGCCGGCGGCCATGAAGGTGCGGACATTGGAGCGGTCCCCAAAGAAGCCGTTGGCGAACTTCGACACGCCGTAGAGCACGCCGTGCAGGGTCAGGAACAGGCCGAGATCGGACTTCATGATGCCCAGGTCCTTCTCCATCACCGGCATGGCCATGCTCAGGTTCTTGCGAACCAGGTAGTAGGTCGCGTAGCCGATGATGGTGGCGACGATCATGCGCCGCTCCCAGTATCGGTGTTTGGTTTCCACCAGCCCCGGGTCCGATTCTATCACCGCCGCCACCGGCGCCGGCTCGAAGATCCGCAGCAGCAGCGGGAACCGTTTGGGAGCCGCGGGTTGCGGCGTGGTTGATTCCGTCTGGAGCGTCGGCGCTGACATTTGCGCAGAGACTGCCTAAAGCGCTGGAAGAGAGGAAGCTTACTTTTGCCTGCCCGTCATTCGGGCATAGCGCTCCAACTCAGCTTGGCGGGTCTCGGCGGACCAGCCAAGCAGCGCGGCCATCCAATCGGCGACCTGCTGGGCCTTTACGGCGGCGTCCCGGAAAAACCAGTGCCAGCTCGTCCGCCGCACCATCAGGTCGTCCAGGTGCACCGCCCATTCCCGCGTCACGTAATGCTCGACCGCCGGGCGACCGAACGCCGGCGGTAGAATGCCGCTGACGCCACTCGTCTCGGACACCGGCAGCAACGGCTCCTGCGCCGTGCGGCAAGACGCCACGCTCACCTCCGCGCCTTTTAGGCCCTTCAGTTTCTTGATGATCTGATCCACCGTCTGCTCGGCCATGTGCCGGTAGGTGGTCAGCTTGCCTCCCGCCACATCCCACCAACCCGGCTCCGGATTATGAATCTCGTGCGCGCGCGATACGTCTGACGGCCCGCCGTTCGGGTTGGCCACCAGGGGGCGCAGCCCGGCCCACGCGCTGATAACATCCTTCTCCGTCAGCTTCGCATTCGGGAAGAACTGGTTGGTCACCTTCAGCACATACGCGATGTCCCCGGCGTCGGCCCACACGTCTTCCAGCGACCCATTGTAATCGGTGTCGGTCGTGCCGATGATAGTCCGCTCGCCCCACGGGATGACAAAGAGGATGCGCTTGCCTTCGGTCATCACCACCGTGTCAGTCACCGGCGCCCGCGAGTGTTCGACGACCAGGTGAATGCCCTTGGTGGCGCGAAGTTTAACGCGGCTGTGGGGCAGGCCGTCCGCCCACGGGCCGGTGGCGTTGACCACTGCGTACGCACGCACCTTGAAGGTCCTCCTGGCCAGGACGTCCTCAACTTCACATTCCCATAGCCCGGAGCGCGTCGCGTTCTTGTAACGGCAGTAATTGAGCAACGTCGCTCCCTTCGCCGCCGCCGAGCGCAGCGTGTCCAGCGTCAGCCGCGCGTCATTGGTGAACCCGTCGTAGTAGCGCACGGCGCCATTGAGGCCCTTGGGGGTCAGGCCCGGCACCATTTTGAGCACGTCCTGCTGGCTGTGCCAGGTGGACTTGCCCAGGTTGCGCCCGCTGCACAACAGGTCATAAATCTTCACGCCGATCTTCAATTGCCACAGCACCCAGTCCTTGTTGCCGCGATAGGTGGGAAAGATGAACGGCAGCGGGTCCGCCAGGTGCGGCGCGATGTGGTGAATCACCTTCTTCTCAACGCTCGCCTCGTGCACCAGGCCGACGCGCCCCTGCGCCAGGTAGCGCAGGCCGCCATGCAGCAGGCGGCTGGAGCGGCTGCTGGTGCCAAACGCAAAGTCATGCTGCTCGATCAGCGCCACCCGCAAGCCGCGCATCGCCGCGTCCCGGGCCACGCCGGAGCCGACGATGCCGCCGCCGATAATCAAAACGTCAAACTGGCCTTGTTCCAAAGACCGCACCGCGGCCTGGCGCTGCGCGGCCTGGCTGGCGCTCGTGTTATTTGTATTCTCGTTGTTCACTGTGAATCCTTTCTCTTATCGGGCAGCGCGCAATCGCTCGCCCAGTTCCGCCAGCCCGGACAGCACCAGGTCCGGCGGGGGTGAATGTTTGGCGGCCTGCTCCGCGGTCGCCTCGCCGGTCAACACCAGCACGCCCAGCGCGCCGGCTTTGCGCGCCATCGCCATGTCCGTGTACAGACGGTCGCCCACCATTGCCAGTTGCTCCGGCACGAGCGCATGTCGGTGCAGAATCCCGCGCAACATGCACGGGTCGGGTTTGCCCAGCACCACATCCGGCCTGCGGCCGGCCGCCTTTTCCAGCGCGGCGCAGATCGCGCCGCAATCCACCAGCACTGTGGGCTGGTCGGTCGGACAAATCCGGTCCGGGTGCGTGGCGATGAAAGGTTTGCCCTGGCTGATCCAGTAAGCCGTGCGGCAGAGCCGCGCGTAAGTCAGCTCGGTGTCGAATCCAACCACCACCGCATCCGGCACATCCGCGGCGCTGTCGGCTGTCAAGGCGAAGCCGGCACTCTCCATCTCCTGCCGCATGCTGACAGTGCCTAACACGAACAGACGCCGCACTTTCGGCATCTTCTCCCGCAGATACTCGATGGTCGCCTGCGTCGAGGTGTAAAGCTGGTCAGGGCTCGCGGTGATGCCTATCTTGCCCAGGCGCGCGAGGTAGTCCTTGGAACTCTTGGAGGAGTTGTTGGTCAGGAACGTGTGGCCGATTCCCAGCTCATGCAGCAAAGCCAGGAACGGCTGGGTGGAGCCAAAAAGCGTCCCGCCGCTGTAAATGGTGCCATCCATGTCCAGCGCGACGTGGCGAATGTTCTTCAGTCGTCTATTCATCAATTAACTGCGCTCAGCCTTCGGGCCAAGGCCACTCTATGGTTGAGCGTTAACGCACTAAGTAGCAGAATTGGTATGCCTTGTCAATAGCTAGCTAAATGGCTGTAGATTAATCACATACGCGGCCAATAGCGTAGCGCATCTACTGAAGCGGGCAGCTCCGATCATGGCAGCGGAGTGCACGGCTCAACGAGATGGCCATCCTTATCCAGCAGTCAGGCCACGGTCTTGGTATCTGCTTGTAGCGCTTGTTCAATCTTCTTCGGGTTCAAGTTCGCTTGAAGCGAGTGCGGCCAGGGGTGAATCCTTCCATCCTTCTTCCTCAGCTCGCTCGACAATCATTCGGAGTTCATCGGCACCCAAATCCCGGCATCTGCACAAGTCCGCCAATTCGGCGAGCTGTGGGTCAATTGCATCACGGAACCATTCGAGCGGCTCCTTGCCCGTCGGATTCGATCTCGACGCCCGCGCAGTCAAATAGAGGGCTAGCTTGCCGCGAGGCGTATTGAGACCGCGCAGCTCCTCGACTCCTTCACGAAGTTCCTTCTCAATGGCGATGTTGATCTGGCGGGCGCCATGAGCGTGATAAATGAAGTCGTGCAACGCGCGTCCCAGAAGAAGCAGGCGAGTGATGTGGCCGGGTGATCCTGGTTCCCGGCATGGGCCGATTTCCAGGAGCGCCAGTGCTCGGGCTGAATATGCGGCAAAGTCCGCCAGTTTCCCTCTTAACGCTGTCAGGCCAAGAATTGCTTCCAAGCGAGTGCCGCCGGCAAGGTAACGCGCCCAGATCGCCTCGAACTCCGCGTAGGGATTCCCTCGGCGGCTGGAATCCGAAAATGCTTCCGCGGCTAGGGAATAATCTCGCGAAGTGCCTCGACCATAGGCGTGGGAAAGCCCCAGGTAGTAATAATCCCAGCCGTCCTTCTCTACCAGCTCCTGAACGGCTCTAAAGGATTCGGCCACCAGCGTCCTGCCGAACGCCTTGGTCCCTATGTCGCGCTTCAAATAAGACGCTCCCTGTTCCAGAATGAGGTGTCCGAGGAGCAGACTCCCGGCAGGTGGGAATTGCTCGTGGAACTCCCACGCCAGTTTCTCTTTGGCCTTGATCTCTTTCTCCCAACCCCAGTTGCGTGCAAGGTCGAGACACCGTTCCGTGTAGGCGGTGAACTTTTCGTCCTTCACTCCTTCAGATATGTGTGAACACGGTTATCGGGCCTTTCATACCGAGAAATACGATGGCCAAAACATTAGACCAAGGCAACTGCGGAATCGCGAGGTTCCGTGGTCACTCTCGCACCAAAGGTGCTGCCACTCATCAGCCCAGCGGCAACGCCCTGGGAACCCGACCACACCATCGCACGACCCCTTGCCCTGAAAGGGCGGCACACGTCCGAGTCCTGCCCTTTCAGGGCGGCGACGGGTGTGCGGCCCACCGAACTGCCCCGATCACATCCATTTCCTTTTCTTGAAAAGCCAAACCTCTGCCCCCGCCATTCCAAGCAACAGGAGGCAAAAGACGCTGAAGGCCCACTTGCTTTCTGTGCCAGGTATCCCGCCCACATTAATGCCGAGCAAACCGGTGAGAAGACCGAGCGGCAGAAAAATGCCCGTAACAATGGACACGACATACATTCTCCGGTTCATTTGCTCGGCCAGACGGTTATTGAGCTCTTCCTGCGTTACGACGGCCCGATCCCGGACCGAATCAAGATCCTCAACATATCGCGTTGTCCGGTCGGAGATTTCCCTGAGGCGCATACGTTCCATCTCATTGAGCCAGTCCACCTTCTCGCTGTATAAGCGCACCATGACATCTCGCTGCGGCGCGAGATAGCGGCGCAGGGAAATCGCGGCCCGCCGAATGTCTGAAATCTTGCGGCGCAGTTCATTGCTCTGCTCGGTAAGTACCTCATCCTCCAAGGCGTCCACGGAGTCGTCTATGCCCAAGATGATCGTCCCCATGCGCGTGACCAATCGGTCGGACAGGGCTTCCAGGAAGTCGCCTGGCCCCGTGGGCCCAGTGCCCGCCTCGACGGCCTGCCGGAGGTCATCTGTTGCCATGACGCGCCGATGCCGCAATGTCACGATGCGCCGGCTATCAATCCATAGCCGGAGGGATACCATGTCATCCGGTTCCGCACCCGGATTGAAATTGACTCCGCGCAGAATGAGAAGCATTCCGCCATTGAGAACCAGACTTCTGGGGCGGGTTTCCTTGACCGTCAATGATTCCGCAATGACGGGATCTATCCCGCTTTCCTGGCAAAGCCAGTGCTTGGCATCGTTCGCAGCATAATCCAGGTGCAGCCAGAGCGTTCCGTCTTCCGGACGCCATTTCTTAGCGCCCTCGAAGTGGAGCGCGCTACCACCGCCGATCCCGTTCAGGACGAAGGCGAACACAAATCCGCTATTCTCGCTCATATCATTCTCCTCTTGCCGAACGGTGAGGATGAGCCATGACGAGGAGCGCGGCAAGCGCGCCCGAATCCTGAACAAGGCTGACCGCGCTACTCGTCATTGGATCAATCTGTTAGGCGGCATGGTCATACTCATACTCCTCCCAATGGACAACGGCTCTGGTCGCTGGGTCAATCTCAACGATAAAATCAGCGCCACCAGCTTGCACTCTGCCACGCAACAACGTGACGTCACAGAATGGTAGTAATGCTGCGCGTCGGCGAACGAGCCGTGCCGTCCAATCTGGCCCACGTGGATTCAGGCGAATCTGCTTGTCGAGGAACTCGATGTAAGACTGTTCGAATCGGTGCTCCTCCAAGCCCGTGACATCGGGTGCATGCTCGCGGAGCAGTGCCGGCAAATCTGCCGCTCCTCGAACTGCCTCGACAAATAGAGCGTGAAGATTCATGAACGTGTAATGCTGCCTAACGATGCTTGTCAGTGGCGCGCCGCCCAGGAGGTCCGAACCGGAACAGGGACGCAATCGGCGCGTCCACTGCATGTGCCTCGTCGTCATGTGGCGGCTCACGGTCTTCATGCCAGATCAGAGATCTCACTCCAGCCGGAGAATTGTAATAGCTGACCTCACTGATCCCCATGCTGCTGAGTAAAAGGCTCAAACGACTGGCCGCGAACCTGAGGCCGTTGCGCTTGGTGGGTACACCGCCATCCCAGCCCGACAGCACGAGATGATGCACGGTCGAGGCCGCGCTAGCGGGAGACTCGATGACCCACAAGTTGCCGCTCCCGCTCGGATCGGAGCCGATGGGCAAGAACCCGCTCGCCGGCAAAGGTAAATACGCTGAGCCTGGGGACATCATCGCCTTGAGGTCTTCAGGGCCGTTGAAGCAAAAGCAGCAAACAAACGGATTAGGCGTGTCGCGGTACTCCAAAGTGACTCCATATATCGAGAAGCGAGCCAGCAGGCCACGATACCAATCAGGCGCCGAGTCCTGAAGATGCGAAGGCAGGGTGTGCCACTCTTCCGATGATATTTGTTTGGTCTCCACCCGGAGCTGCTTGGCCCGTGTTTCCAATGCACTGGCGGCAAGTGCCAATTCTGCTTCAGCCTGTTGGGGTGTCATCGTGACAGGCCGGTGGCGACGCTCTTTGCATGGCATGCACAAACCCCCAGTTCGTTTGGCGGTCACTGTGAGCATTTCAGCCCCGCACTTCACGCATTTCGTCTTGGGTTGTGGCATGCTCGAAAAATCGCGCCGAGTAACGATCAGGGTGAGCGGCGCGGGCCAGCCGGCAATGGTGTTGAATTTGTCGCAGACTGAACCGGCTGGCTCCGGTTCGCTGCGCCGTCTGGTTCGCTGCCCTTTCGCCCCTCTGCCCACTCATTCCACTGCTCCACGTTCGTGCCATAATTGAGGCCGGTGTATCGCTCCAAGGATGCAACAATGCGCTTAATGCTCTCGCGACGCTGCCTCTCCAACGCAGCCTCAACCTCCAGTGGGCCGCGGTATCCTGGACCCGGCGTATAGTAGGAGCTGATGTACCAGACCATCTCAGCGGCGTGGATAGCTGACGCGTCGTTGGTAATCCGCGCGTCCTCCACGCCCCAGGCAGCCAAGGAACGCGTAACGCTCTTCTGGTGAACACCAACACCCCACCGTTCGATGCGGGGCAAAGTCATCCAGACAGTCACTACGCCAGCGGCCACGACGACCAAGAACGAGATCAGGACCATGCGGACTTTCCGTGAGATGCGCATGCTAGGGTGTGTTCAGCGAACGCTCGGCCTCAGTAGTTCCGGGCCAACGGCGTGTGCCGTAATGCAAAATGGGAATCCCGGCATTCACTGCAAACCGTTCGTCAGGCCCGGGTTTGTCACGCGATTCTCTTGTCACCCAGCCACCTCCTACAGGGCCGTCAACACGCCCGTCCGAATATCGAACGACTGGAAACCCATAACGATCTGTTGGCCCGGCGAGCCCGGCCAAGTGACCAATACACTTCCTACGAGAACCTTCACGATACCCTCCGTGGTTACTTCGAACAACGTGCCCCGAGCCCGGGCGACTCCTGTGACGAAGTCGATCTCATAGCTGTTCGAGCCTTCAGCCGGCCTAGCCACAGCACACAGCGCGCGGCCGGCCGATAGCCGCAGCCGCACGTCCACCGCGACCGGAGCCCCACCCAGACACGGCTTTCGCCCCAGACGATTAAGGGTGAGGCACGACCCTTCATAGAGATGAATATAGTCACCGCGCCTCCTCGGGCCTCCTAAACGCACACCCGGCGGCTCGTTGCTACTACGGAGCGTGATGTGATCCGGCGGCTTGTGCTTATTACCCAGGGCGATATCAACCCCGCTATCGTTGAAGCAGGTTTCGATGACTGAGCCGGCAGGCAGTCTTGTTCCCGGCCGCAAGGCTTGCCACGGAGAGGTGGAGTCGCCCTTCCAGCGAGCCCAGCCCTTGACTCTCACGGCTGTCGCTGGCAGATCAATGGAGGTGACGGGCGGTGGCTCAGTAGCACAGCCCAGCAGCACCAGCAGTGCGGCCCCGGTCAGGAGCACTTGAATTGGCGCAGTACGCATGGAGGGCCTAACGGTTAATGGGCGTCATATTGGACGCAATCAAATACGTCGCGGAGCGGCGGTAAACCTTCCGAAGCTTGTTGTTCATAGCAGGTTGGGCATGGCTTGCGGTTCCAGACTGCAAATGCAAATGCCTCAGGCCGCTTTCACGCGTCGCTGCGTTTACCGCACAGCCTTGGCGGCGAAGCGGTACATGTCACCCCGGTAAACGGCGTTCTCCATCTCGACGATCATGTCCTTGCCACAGAATGATGCGCCTTCGACCCGAAAGGCGGGGATTGGCCGGTCCACCTGGAAGACCTGAAGCCACTCGCCTTCGAGCACGATGGCGCTGAGCATCTGGTTGATCTCCGTCAGGTGGATGCCGTAATGCTTCTCGAAGACCCCGTAAAGCGACTGTTCCAGGTTGCGCCGCTGGATGTCGGGGCAGAGCGTCAGCGAGATGTAGCGGGTCTCCTTCATCATGGGGATGCCGTCGGCCAGGCGGAGGCGCTCGATTTCGCAGAACGGGCCTTTGAGGGTGAATTGGCGGCCATTGATGGTCTGCGAGTGGTCTTCCTGATGCAGGTGAAAGCCGATGAGCCGGGTCGCGGGCTTGCGCCCGGCCTCGATCATGTTCCGCGTGAATCCGAAGATGCGGTTGATGGCCCGCAGCACGGGGAAATCGCGCACGAAGGTGCCCCGGCCCTTGACGCGGGTGACCCAGCCTTCCTTCTCCAGTTCGTGCAGGACCTTGCGCGCGGTGGTATTGCTGACGCCATAGCGCTCGATGATTTCGTTCTCCGAAGCCACCGGCGTGCCCGGCGCCAGCTCGCCACGCTGAATGGCGCCGACGATCTTGCGGCGGATGAGAAAGTATTTCGGCGGACTGTATTTATCCGTGGTCACAGCCTGAATCACTCGTTCGCTGCCCATTAAGGGCTTTCGGCGCCACTTGTCAAGGAGGGCCGCACCAGCCTTCGGCAAACCCGCAGACTTCGGGTTCATTTCGGGCCGAGCCTCCCGATTCTCCAGCCCTTTGCGCTGTGTACACCGGAGGTACACCGGAGGTACACCGGATGCACAACGGATTCTCCGGTGTACCTCCGGTGTACCTCCGGCGTACCTCCGGCGTACCTCCGGCGTACCTCCGGTGTACACGCTCTGGGAGGCTCTCCGGCCCGGAGGATGGGCATTGTGACCGCCGGGCCGACGCCTGCGCGAAGTGGCTGGAATGAATGCGGTTAGAATCAGGCCGCGCTTACTCACCAGCGTAAACAGCCTTGTGCCAAGCCATTGCGTCGGGGGTCAGCGGGGGCAACCGGTAAGGAATGCCCTCGTTGGCTCGCTCACGCTTGCTAGTCGTGGCTGGCGGCCTTGACGCGCTGGTAGTTCGCGTCCAGTTCCGGCTGGAGCAGAATCAGCGCGGCCAGGCGGCGGGCGATGTGCGTGACTTCGCGGGCTTCATCCGTGGTCAATGGGCGGCCCAGCAAATCGTGCTCGCGGTAGCTCAGCCATTTCTTCAGCACCTGGTAGCCGCCAATGGTGTAGTCCCAGACCTTGTCCGGCACGTTCTGCCAATAGGCCGTGTCGTTGAGGTAAATGTCGTGCGTGGTTTTGCCCAGTAAACGTAGGACAGGCGTCTCGCCTGTTTCTGACTTTGCAGGAGCATGGGAAGACGGAGACAGGCGAGACGCCTGTCCTACGTTGAAAGCCTCCGCTTCTTCCGTCCGATACGCCCGCGTGAGCAGCTTGCCTTTGCCGGGCATGGTGACGCCTTCTTTCCCGGCGTGGCCCCAGCCAGCGGTGACGCTGAAATTCGGCGAACTGGTAGAGTGCAGTTCTGCCACGGCCTTCAACTCCGACCGCAACTTCCCACTGGTCACGCCGGGCACGGGCGTCTCCGTGTTCAGCAACGCCGCCACCTGTCGGCCCAATTCCGCCGACGCCAGCAACCCGGCCTTCGATGCCGGCAGCGGGATGCGCGGCCAGTCCTGCCGCACGCCGTCCGCATTCTCGGCGAGATATGCCGGTGCATAGCCGATGGCCAGCGCGTGGAGCCAAATCAGCGCGGCGGTGTCCGCGTCGGCGTCGGGATGCTGGATACGCAGCTTGGCGAGATAGGCGCGGGCGGCGGGTGAGAGGTTGGCGGTGGTTTTGCCGCTGCCTGCGTCCCGAGCCGGAGCCGCCTCCTGGAGAATGCTGCCAAACTCGCCATTGCCATCGTCTTTCTGCTTCGCCTTGGTAGGCGAGGCAGCGCGGAGCCGGAAGGGGAAGTAGTAGGCGTGGCCGCGCAGGAAATCGTTGTCGCCTAGCAACGGTGTGTAGAAAAACGGCACGCCCTCGGGACTTGCGACGCCAGCCGGGCGTGTCATGAGGAACTGGTTTCCCTTCCAGCACTGCGCCCAGAGCGTTGGGCGCGCCCGATTCCACAAGGGACTGATGTCGCTGTAGTAGCACCAGCGCGTATCAAAGGGCCGGAGCGCATAGCGGCGCAGATGATCTGGCTGGAAATTCTCCGCCGCTTGGACCTTCCCACGAACTTTCTTGGCGTCGAATCCGGCGGCGGCTTCCGTCAATCCCGTGTTCAGGGTCTGCAATTGCTCCCAACTTACATTCGGATCGTAATATTGCCGCATCCGCATTTCGAGCGCATGGCGGTCGAAGTCCATCAGCGCGCCGCCGCGTTTCTCCATCAGTCCGTTGCTGGGAGGCTCCGCGCAAAGCTCTACGAGCTTCGGCCATCCGAGATAATGCGATGCAACATCGGCAGGCCGGCAGGAAAAGCGATTCGCGGGTGTTGGCTCGGCCTTCTCGTATTGGCGGTCGAGGTTCTTGGTCTTGAGGCTCGCGAGCAAATCCGCGCGCCGGTCCGCAGCGCGGGCGGCATTCAAGTCGTTGCGAAAGAGCACCGTCGGCTTCCGTTTCTTGCCCGTGCGGAGCAGTAACGACGTGGCCACCCCTTGCTGAATGCCGGGTGAGAAGCCTTGGATGGCGAAGATTGTTTCGCTGGTCCGCCCATCCGGAGCGTACTCCGAAACCTTCCGATTGCCGTGCAGATTCTCGATCCAAACCTTGTCAAACGAAGCCAGCAGGTGCTTCCGCATCACAACGAAAGACGGGTCGCTAATCCAGGAGTGGTTCGAGATGAAGCTGATGATGCCTCGGCCAGTCTTGTCAGCGATCTTCCGCTCCGCGATGCGGAGGAAGCGGATGTAGAGATCGTCCAGGTTGAACTTCTTGATGCCCCACTCGGAGATCAGCCCTTCTTTGTATGGGTCCACCAAACCCTGCTCCTCCTCCGGGCTGACGCCAGCATACGCGTTGTAGGGCGGATTGCCGATGATGACGAGAATCTTCGTTTCCTGCTTCACTTTGCCGGCGCCGGCCCGCTCGGCTTCCAATTCCGGCCAGTTCTTGAGTTGTGGATTGGCGCCGGTGAAGTCCCATCCCGTAAGCGAATTGGTCAGGAATATGCCAGCGCGCTCGCCTTTGGCATCGTCCAGCGCCACGCCGAGGCTTTGCAGCAGGAGTCCCATTTGCAGATGCGCCACGACGAACGGCGCGGGCATCAACTCGAAGCCATAGACCCGGTTCATCGCCGCCTGTTTAGCTTCCATGATGGAGAGCACGCCCTCGCACTTCTCTTCCTGGATCGTCTGCACGATGCGGCGGATCACCTGGACGAGGTAGGCAGCCGTGCCGCAGCAGAGATCGAGGACGAAGACGCGCGGGTCGGCCAGACCATCAGGGATGTCCAGTTCCTCGCGCAGCACCTTGTCCACACGCTCAACCTGGTACTCCACGATTTCCGGCGGGGTGTACCAGACCCCGAGTTCTTTGCGAAGTTCGGGGTCGAAGGCTTCGAGGAAGGGTTCGTAGAAGTATTGGACGGCGTGCGTCTCCAGGAACTTCTCGAAGAAGGCGGGGCGGTCCACGCGATTGAGGGCGGCGGCGGTCCAGTCCAGCACTTCCACCAGGCCGAGGGGGCCGAGCTTGGTGGGGGTGGCGACCTGCTCGAAGAGGGCCTTGATCATCGGCACATGGAGCGTCCACGCGGCGGCTTTCCAATCAAAGGCGTCCGCGCGTTGGGGTTTTTCCTTGTGCCAGAGCACCCAGGCCGAGAAGACGCCGTAGAACAGGGTCTGCACGAGGGTGGAGCGAAAGAAGTGCTCGCCCTTCTCGGCCTCGAACTTCATGCCCAGCGCCTCTTCCAGCGCGGTGCGCACGGCGGTGAGGGCGGGGAGGTCGCCGGCATTTTCGACGCGGGCGCGGGCGTCGCGGGCGTAGGAGGCGAGGAAGAAGGCGAGATCGCGGGGGCTGTTGAGGGGCGCCGCGTGGAGCATCACGCGTTTGAGGTATTCGATGAAACGCTCGCCCAGGGCATCGGCAGCTTTGCGCGGATGGGCGGCGGCGGCCCAGAAGGCGGCTTCGCTGTCCGCGAGGCGGAAGGATTCGAGGAGCTGCATCGCGCCACCGGGACCACGCTTGAGCAGCAGGAAGTCGCGGTAATTGGTCAGCAGCACCTGGCCGTAGTGGGCGAGATATTCCTTCACCTGCGGCGTCGGGGCGATGTCGGCAAGTTCCTCGGAAGCCGGCTTGACCTCGATGACGCCGCGCGCCGGGTTAAGTCCGCGGAGCGGGGCTTCCTCGTCGGTGTTCCGGAGTTGGTCGGGCGTAAAGAGGCCGCCGTCGGGCAGGCCCGCGCCGCTGTTCTTGAGCTGGATAAGGCAGTGGACCTTGGGTTTGAGGGTGTGGCCGACGGCCTCAAGCAGTTTTGCCAGCGCGCCATAGCCGGAGGTTTCCCTGGTGGCAGCGCCACTGTCGCGGATTTCACGCAATTCGGTCAGGTATGTTTCCAGCGGGTTCACGCTCACGAGTGTCCGGACCGCGGCAGACTAACCTGAAGGAATGCGGAAGGGCAAGGGGGCAGAGTCAGAGAATACTCCAGACCTGCAGAGCGGCGCAGAGGAGGGCAGGCGAGACGCACTGCCCTACGCTACCACTTCCACCGGACACTTCGGAAGAGCGTCAATGAAGGCCTGGCCGTATTGCTTGGTCAGGATGCGGTTGTCGAGGGCGACGATGATGCCCTGGTCGGTCTTGGTGCGGATGAGGCGGCCGACCCCCTGGCGGAACTTGAGAATGGCCTCCGGCAGCGAGAACTCGCGGAAGGAGTCGCCACCCCGGGCTTCAATGGCCTCGATCCGCGCCTCGATGAGGGGATGGTCCGGCACAGCGAAGGGCAGGCGGGTGATGATGACGTTGGACAAGGCTTCGCCGGGCACATCCACGCCCTGCCAGAAGCTGTCGGTGCCGAAGAGCACCGAGTTCACGTCTTCTTTGAACTTCTCCAGCATCACCGAGCGCGGCGTGCCGGTGCCCTGGACAAAGCACGCGAGGCGGAGCCGGTCGAAGAAGGGCTGCATGAGTTCGGCGACTTCCTGGAGCAGCTTGAAATTGGTGAAGAGGACGAAGGCCTTGCCGTGGGTGAGCTTGACGAAATGCCCGATCCAGTGGATGAGGGCGTCGCGGTAGCCTTCGGCGCGCGGGTCGGGCATCTTGCCGACGACGTAGAGCTTCATCTGCCGCTCGTAATCGAACGGGGTGCCGACTTGGAGCAGCGTGGCGGCCTCGGCGCCGACACGATGGGCAAAGTAGTTCAGGCCGGATTGCCTTCCCGGTCCGGCGCGCTGTTGCGTGTTGCGTGTTGCGTGTTGCGTGGACTCCCCGACGGAACACGCACCACGCACCACGCCTGAGACTGAGAGCGTGGCGCTGGTCATCACGACCGAGGTGCTGGCGCCGAACAGGCGGCGGCGCAGGTACTCGGCCACGTCAATCGGCGCGGCATTCAGCGCCAGGGTCTTCTGCGTCCGGCCGGTTCGCTCGACCCAATAGACGTAATCCTCGGCGCTCTGGTTGAGGAAGATGGCGATCTCCTCGCGCAACTCCCCCAAGCGTCGGTTGCACTCCATCAGCTCCTGGCCGATGTCCTTGTCCTCACTCAGCTTGATTAGTTCGCTGACCGCTTCGCGCAGGCGTTGGATAGGGAGGGTAACGTTGTCCTTGACCAGCTCGGGCCGGCGGATGCGCAATTCGCTCCACTCGCGCCGCCGGGAGGCCGCCGCTTCGCCACCGCCGAAACTGCGCTTTCTGGCCGCCTGCTGCAACTCCTGACAGGCGCCTTCCACATCGGCGAAGAAGCCGTCCGCCTCCTTGAGCAGATCGGCGACGAGTTTGACGGCGGCGCCCTTGCGCAAGGTAGCCAGCAGGCCCTTCTCGGTGCGCGGATTCCAAAGCCGATGCAAGGCGTAGCGGACCTGGCCGCTGGAAACACTCAGCCCGATGTGCCTGGAGGCGACATGCTCCATCTGGTGCGCCTCGTCGAAGATGACGAAGTCATTGCGGAACAGGATGCCGCCTTCGACTTCCTCCTCCAGGCCGCCCAAGAGGGTGAAGAAGAGGGTGTGGTTCAGCACGACCACGTCCGAGGAGAGGATGCGATTGCGCGCTCGCTGGAAGAAGCAAACGCCATGATCCTTGGCAAAGTCGGATGGGTAACCGCAGAGTTTTGGCGAGCACAGACCTCGCTCGGAGCAGACCTGGTCCCAAACCTTC
The DNA here is from genome assembly GCA_964625855.1 of uncultured Verrucomicrobiota bacterium. Classification (GTDB taxonomy): domain Bacteria; phylum Verrucomicrobiota; class Verrucomicrobiia; order Limisphaerales; family UBA8199; genus JAPLUA01. The sequence continues at coordinate 45,758 of CAZVFC010000041.1, forward strand.
GGGTCGGGCTCAATGTCAAAGTCCGATAGGCTGCCGTCCGTGGTGTTCTTCGACCACTCGTGAATCCGCTGCAGCTCTTCGGTCTCCGAGGAAGTAAAGAGGTTGGGCGCCTGCTGGACGGCTTTCTGGAGCCGGCGGGTGCAGAGGTAATTGCCCCGGCCTTTGAGCATGGTGAAGCTGAACTTCACCGGCAGGATCTGCTCGAGTATGGGCAGGTCTTTCTGCGTAAGCTGCTCTTGCAGGTTAATGGTGTGGGTGCAGATGACCGCCTTCTTCTTGTTCGCGACGGCGTAGAGGATCGCCGGGACGAGGTAAGCAAGGCTCTTGCCGACGCCGGTGCCGGCCTCGACTGCCAGGTGCTCGCCGGCCTGCAAGGCGCGCGCGACGGCCACAGCCATTTCCTGCTGCTGGGGGCGAAACTCGAAGTTCTTTGAGCGGGACAGGATGCCCTTCGGGGAGAAGATGTCCGCGGTCTGCTGGACGAGGTCCGCGCCTGCGCTGGCAGGTTGGGATTCGATGACGCTGATCATGGGTGGGATGGACAGGCGAGACGCCTGTCCTACCTTGGGCGGCGGACGATGACTTCCTGGGGCGCTTGGTTCTTGACGATCATGTTGGCGGGGAGAATGCCGCGCCAGTTGGTGCTGGGATAGATAACCGAGCCGCGGCCGATGATGCTGCCGGGGTTCAGCACGGCGTTACAGCCGATATCGGTATTATCGCCCACTAAGGCGCCGAACTTCGGCAAGCCGGTATCGAAGGGTTGCCCGTTCATGTCCACCGTAACATTTCCGGGCCCGAAGCGGACGTTGGAAATCTTGACCCCGGCACCCAGGTGCGACCGGTAGCCCAAGATGGAGTCGCCAATATAGTTGAAATGAGGGGCGACCGCTTCATTGAACAGCAGGGAGTTCTTCACCTCGCAGGAATTGCCCACGACGCAGTTGTCGCCGATGATCACGTGCTCGCGGATGTAGGCGTTGTGGCGGATCTCACAGTTGCATCCGATGATCGCTGGGCCTTTGATCATCGCCCCATCCTCGACCACCGTGCCTTCACCAATGAAGACCCGCTCCCCAACATAAGCCACACCTTCGCAGCGGTTATGCAGGCCCGGGTGAAGATTGGCGTCGAGGTAAGCCCGAATCTTCTTGAGCGCGTCCCAGGCATACTCGCACCCGTCAAAAACGGCCGCATGGGCGGTTTGGGTAAGGTCGAACAAGTCCGCTGGTTTGAACATGGCGGCAACTTAGGCCAAAGCACGCCGCCGGGAAACCACTTTTCCGCCGGCATTGGCAGCAGCGGCAGGCTTGAGGTAGTGTTTGGCATCCGAAAGCTGGAATTGGCAGCATGCAGACGGTCTATTTTGACTATAACGCCACCACGCCACTGGACCCAGCGGTCCGGGAGGCGATGCTGCCGTTTCTCGGGGAGGTGTGGGGGAACCCCTCCAGCATACACCACGTCGGACGCCAGGCTCGCGCGGTGTTGGATGAGGCGCACGAACGGGTCGGGCGGGTGCTGGGCTGCAAACCCAGCGAGGTCATCTTCACGAGCGGCGGAACGGAGAGCGCCAACCTGGCCATCTTCGGCACGGCGCGGCATTTGAAGGCCAAGGGCCGTCATATTATCACCTCAGCCATCGAGCACGCGGCGGTGCTTGAGTGCTGCGATTACCTGGCGCAGCGCGAGGGCTTTGAGTTAACGCGGTTGCCGGTGGATCGCGGGGGGCTCGTCTCGCCTGAATCGCTGGCCGACGCGCTTCGGCCCGACACGATCCTGGTTTCAGTAATGGCGGCGAATAATGAGATCGGGACAATCCAACCCGTGGCGGAATTGGGCGCGATCTGCCGCCAGCGGGGCGTGGTGTTTCACACGGACGCCGTGCAGTGGTTCGGCAAGGAGCCATTCGAGGACATTCACCAGTTCAACGCGGACTTGGTTTCCATCTGCGCGCACAAGATCCATGGCCCGAAGGGCGCCGGGGCGCTCTTTGCCTGGTCCCCCTTGCGACCGGATGCGATCCTGCTGGGAGGCAGCCATGAAAACGAGCGCCGCGCCGGCACGGAGAATCTAGCGGGAATTATCGGTTTGGCGGAGACGCTGGAGCGCTTCGCACAGCCTCCGGTCTTTGAGAAAGAAAGGGTGGTGCCGATGGCTGCGCGACTGCTGCAGCTCGTTGATGGATTAGCGGGTGTGCAGTTTGTCGGCTCACGCGAACGGCGGCTCTCAAATACAGTGTCTTTCGTGGTCAAAGATGTGGATAGCCTGCCAGTTCTGGCTGGGCTGGATCTGGAAGGCATCTGCGCATCAAGCGGTTCAGCGTGTTCGGCTGGGTCGTCGGAGCCCTCGCACGTAATCCGCGCCTTGGGTATCGGCGAGGCAGCCACTAACTCGTTGGTCCGCTTCTCCCTGGGCCGAGACTCCACGATGGAAGAGGTTGCCCAGGTTGAGAAGGTGCTGCCGGAAGTGATCAGGCGGGCACGGGAGGAACCCGCAGCGCCGCTGCAGCAGGCGAGACGCAGCGGCGCCGAATAACGCAGTGGAAAGAGTCCGACTTCACTGTGAATGGGTTGGGGATAAAGTGAATAACTAAGGCTTGCGGCGGTTGCTCGCCCCCGTTACGCTCGCCCCCGAATTTGTCTATGCTTCTAAGTGGTTGATGGCACAATGGCAACAAAGGTTGTTAGTTTTGTTCACAGCCCTTAATACGGATAAGGTTTTAGAGATAAAAACAAATATATTAAGCACGCAATGAACCTGACCATCTCGAAGGAGCAAATCATTAACGGCTTGCAGGCAGTGCAGAATGTGGTGAGCACACGGACCACGCTGCCGATACTGTCGAATGTCCTGCTGCGCGCTGAGGGGGAGCGGCTGGAATTCACCGCCACGGACCTTGACGTAACGATCGCATGTGGCGTGGAGGCAAAGGTTAAGAATCCTGGCGCCTCGACCGTGCCGGTCAAGAAACTATTCGGCATCGTCCGGGAGTTGACGAACCTTGAGATTGACCTCGAAGTGGATGAGAAGAACATGTGCATCGTTCGGTCGGGGCCTTCGTTCTACAAGATCAACGGCCTGAGCGCAGATGAGTTTCCGCCTTTGCCGCAATTCAAAGAGGACAAGAAGGTCGTCCTGCCGCAGGAAACGCTGAAGGCCATGATGCGCAAGACCTCATTTGCCATCTCGACCGACGAGTCGCGCTACGTGTTGAATGGGATCTTCCTCAGTTTGAAGGACCACAAGATGACGATGGTGGCCACCGACGGACGGCGGTTGGCGTTGGTGGACGAGGAAATGGATGTTTCAGAGAAGAGCCAGGGCGAGTTTATCATTCCCGCCAAAGCGGTGAACGAGTTGACTCGTCTCCTGCAGGATAAAGGCGAGGTTGAAATTCGATACGCTGAAAACCAAGCCTCCTTTGCCCTCAAGGACGAGAAAGGCTCCTCGATCCTGATCGTGAGTAAACTTATTGAGGGTAATTACCCGAATTACCGCCAAGTCATCCCGGCCGAAACCAAAGAGCGCGTGCCGCTCGTGCGCGAGGAGTTCCTCCATGCATTGCGACGGGCCGAGATCATGACCAGCGAGAAGTCCAACTCGGTCAAGCTCAGTTTTGGGAAGAACAAGCTGGAAATCACAGCCAATTCTCCTGAAGTCGGCGAGGCCAAGGAAACCCTGGCAATCAACTACAAAGGCCCGGAGATGGCAATTGCCTTCAACCCGAAATACATCATTGACCCGCTCAATGCCCTGCCCAACGACGAGGTGTTCTTGGAGTTGATTGATGAACTTAGCCCGGGCGTGGTCAAGATCAACGGGCCGTTCCTGTACGTGGTCATGCCGATGCGGTTGAGTTGAGAAGGCCGTCCACTTAACGCAACAAAAAAGGCGCAGTGAAGACTGCGCCTTTCGTTGTTAAGTTGAAGAATCGTTACTTCCGCCGGCGGATAAGCGTCCAAGCCAGGAGACCAAAGCCGCCCAGGAGAGATAAAGTCGTCGGCTCAGGAACCGGGGTGAACGTGGCGGCCTCCGCGAAGGTTGTCGCCAAACCCAAGTTGTCAACGGAGAGTGCCGGAGCGTTGGCAGCAGTGCCCTGCCTCAGATTCAAGGCACCCAGCGTAGCCGTCTCGGCAGTCACGCTGCCCCAAGTGTCGGTAAGGTAGGGTGTGTTGTTGCCTTCCACAACCAGATCGGTGGGATCCACGTAGAGGTTGGCGGTATCGTTTACTCCCCCAGCCACAACGTTATAGGCAAGTACGATTCGATAGTCTTGATTGAAATTGAGTTCGGTTGTTCCCCAAGTAAGGCTGGCGCCGCTGCCCGAGGTCTCCACATAACCCAATTGAAATCCGGCACCGCTGGACCTGGCCTCCAGACGAGAAAGGAATACGGTGCTTGATGCAAACGGGCTCCAATGCAGGAAGTAATCGCCAGCCGCCTGTGCCGCCGACACGTTGATCGTGGCGCCAATGTAGAAAGTGGTTCCGTCAATCAGAGAGAAGGGGCTGCTCACGGCGCCATTCACATCCTGTCCGCTGGTGCCAAGCATCGCCTTGTTGTTTAGCACCTGAATCGGACTGGTGATGACGGTGCCCGTCTGAAGCCATGGACCCTGTCCCGCCAAATCACCATCAAGATAACTGAAATCATCAGAGAAAAGGGGCGTCGCCCTGACGTCCAGGGTCGCGAGCAGCAAACCACAGCAGAAACAAAGCAGTTTTTTCATAAAGGCTAAGTATTAACGTTTTCCGGCAAAGTGACCTATCACAAGTAAACTTGTGATAATTACATCCAGCTTTCGGTGAAAGGCAAGCACGAATTTGTGAATAATCTTTTCAACATCGCGTTGGTTCGAGGGCCTCAATTTCTAGTATGTCCAGCCCGTGTTGGTGCCACAGGCGGTCAAGTTACCGGAGATCAAGCGCCTGGAGTTTGGGTCAGGCTCAGACTCCAGGAGTTGGCGATTCTCGGAAGCAATCAGTGTTGAGATTTCGTGGAACAGGGCACGATGTGCGAGGGTGAGGGCCAAGTTGGCCAAAGTGACGAACGCCCGGCCTCGGCGGCGTTGCTGAATTTTCAAACGAGTTTGCAGAAGATTATGGGTTCCCAGCAGCGGAGGAAACGGCTAGGCTGCGGCGGTGATCGTGCATTGTTATTCTTATGCCTGAAGTTCTTAAACTGGAGAAATACTCCTTGGGAGTGGGCGACCGCTTTGCGCGGCAGGCGTCCGCGCAACTGGGCGCGTGCATCGCAGCCGCCAAGCAGGGCGTTGAGGTAATCCCGGTCTGGAACAAGTCCAACCGGGAGCATCTGATTATTGGCTCCGAGCCAGCCAGCACGCGCGCGGCGGCAGATGCCGCAGTCAAGGCGTTGGTATGGAAGCTGCCCTATCACGTGGACGCCGACCACATTGGGCTGCGGACGGTGGATCGGTTCGTTCCCCATGCCGATTTCTACACGATTGATGTGGCGGATTGGATCGGCAAGCCGGCCGAGGGCGGGGCGATTGAGGCTTTTGCGCGGCGGCACGGCGAGTTGGTGGGAAGGATAGCGGTCGCGGGGATTGAAGCGCCTTTTAAAATCACCGCGCCGGAGTTCCAGCGCATCGCGGCCAAATACCTGCTGGCGGTGCAGGAAGCGGGCAAGGTGTATCGGCACGTGGCGGGCCTGAAAGGGGAAGGGAAATTCATCACCGAGGTGTCTCTGGACGAGACCGACACACCGCAGACGCCCCCGGAGATGCTGGTAATTCTGGCGGCGCTGGCCGACGAGGGCATTCCGCTGCAGACGATCGCGCCCAAGTTCACCGGACGGTTCAACAAGGGCGTGGATTACGTGGGCGACGTGGGACAGTTCGAGCGGGAGTTCAACGAGGACCTGGCGGTGGTGGCGTTTGCGGTTAAGCGATACGGCCTGCCCGCGACGCTGAAGCTGAGCGTGCATTCAGGCAGTGACAAGTTTTCCCTCTACGCGCCGATCCGTCGTGCGTTGAAGCGCCATAATGCCGGCGTGCATTTGAAGACCGCCGGCACGACGTGGCTGGAGGAGTTGATCGGCCTGGCGGAGGCCGGGGGCAACGGGCTGGCGCTGGCCAAAGAGGTTTACGCGGGCGCCTTGGAACACGTCGAGGAGCTCTGCGCGCCGTATGCGACGGTTATTGATATTAATCGCGCCAAACTGCCGGCGGCCAGTCTGGTCCAGGGCTGGAGCGCGGACCAATTCGTTTCGGCCCTGCGGCATGAACCAGCGAACCCGACGTTCAACCCGCATCTCAGGCAGTTGTTGCACGTGGGCTACAAGATTGCCGCGCAGATGGGCGAGCGTTACCTGCACGCTCTGGGAGAGTGCGAGGCCTCGGTGTCGCGGAACGTGACGACGAACTTGTATGAACGCCACCTCAAGCCCTTGTTTCTCAACGCCGACTGAGCCCAAGCAATTCCACCTTTAACATCTAAATACGCCATGAAGTTCATTCACGAAAACTTTCTACTGCACAGCCGGACGGCGGTGCGACTTTACCATCGGTATGCAGCGGCTGAGCCGATCTTTGATTATCATTGTCACCTGCCGCCGCGGGACGTCGCGGAGAATCGGCAGTTCAAGAACCTGTTCGAGATCTGGCTGGAGGGGGACCACTACAAATGGCGGGCGATGCGCGCCAACGGGGTGCCGGAGCAGTACTGCACGGGCGCAGCCTCGCCTTTCGAGAAGTTCAAGGCCTGGGCCGCCACGGTGCCCAATACGCTGCGCAATCCGCTCTACCACTGGACCCACCTCGAGTTGAAGCGTTACTTCGGCATTGATGAACTGCTGAATGAAAAGAGCGCCGAGCGGATTTGGCAGAAAGCGGGCGAACGGCTGGCTCGCCCGGAATTCAGCGCCCAGGGTATTCTTAAGCGGTTCAAGGTCGTTGCGGTGTGCACGACGGATGACCCAACCGACAGTCTGGAGCACCACCGGGCACTGGCCGCTTCGGGGCTGGCGACCCGAGTGCTCCCTACCTTCCGGCCGGACAAGGCCTTGGCGGTGCACCAACCGGCGCAATTCAACCAATGGGTCAAGCGCCTGGAAGAAGCGGCTGATGTGGACATCCGGGACCTGGTGCAGTTCCTGGAAGCGATTCAGGCACGGCACGAGTATTTTCATGCCAACGGCTGCCGGCTGTCCGACCACGGCCTGACGCAGTGTTATGCGGACTTCTGCTCGCTCAAGACCGCGGCGGCGATCTTCGCGCGGGCGCGGCGGGGCCGGGCGGCGTCGCCCGTGGAGCAGGCGCAGTTCGGCACGTTCATGATGCTGTTCTTCGGGCGGCTGGACGCCGACAAAGGCTGGACCAAGCAGCTTCATTTGGGCGCGCTGCGCAATAACAATGAGCGGTTGTTGAGCCAACTCGGGCCGGACACGGGCTTTGATTCCATCGGAGACTTCCCGCAGGGCGCGGCCCTGTCGGCGTATCTCAATGCCCTGGATCGCGAGCGGGCATTGCCCAAGACCATCATCTACAACCTCAACCCGGCGGATAATTATCTCTTTGCCACGATGATCGGCAACTTCCCCGGCGACGGCATCGCGGCGAAGGTGCAGATGGGTTCAGGCTGGTGGTTCCTGGATCAGAAGGAGGGGATGGAATGGCAGCTCAACGCCCTATCGAATCTGGGCTTGCTGTCGCGGTTTATCGGCATGATAACCGATTCGCGCTCCTTTATGTCCTACCCGCGCCATGAATATTTCCGGCGGGTGCTTTGCAACCTGATTGGCCGGGATGTGGAGTTGGGCGAGCTGCCAAACGACGAGAAGTTGCTGGGGCCGATGATTCGGAACATTTGCTACACGAATGCGCGGGAGTATCTGGCGGTGCCTGGAGTCGGATCGGACCTGAGGCGCGATGAACCTCGCCGGTCCGCGCGTCGTGCAGCAGGCCGGGCCGGAGCGAAATAGTGCTTTCTGAGCGAGGGCTGGGAACCGGAGCCGGTATGAAGACCAGACACTGCTATCGGACAGGAGACATCTTCCATGCTAACGGTTCCGGATGCCACCCGGGCAAGGCCTTGGCCTTCCGCGGTTTGCCAGTGGCGCTGGGAATCGTGCTCTCGGTGGCCTTGACGCAGGCCGCGGAACCCAGGGTTTTCGATGTCCGCCAGTTCGGGGCCAAAGGGGACGGGAAGACGTTGGATACCGCGGCGCTTCAGAAGGCGCTGGATGAGTGCGGGCAAGCAGGCGGTGGCGTGGTGCGCATTCCCGCGGGTGTCTATCTGAGCCAGCCCATCGCCATGCGCAGTAAGACCTCCTTGCTGCTCGAGGCGGGCGCAACGCTGAAGGCTACCGACGATCCCAAGGACTACCTGCCGGCGGATGTGCTTTGGGCGGACATATTAGCTGGGAAATCGAAGGGGCCATTCACTCATTTCCTGAGCGGCAAGAAACTGACGGACGTTGCCATTACGGGCAAAGGGACTATTGACGGCTCGGGCGCGCGCTGGTGGGAACCCGCCGAGGAGGCTCGGCGGAAGGTGTCCGGTTTCACGTTGCCGCGGCCCGATCTGGTTCGTCTCGCTGCGTGCAAGAACGTAAAGGTGACCGGTGTCACGCTGCAAAACTCGCCCAAGTTCCACCTGGTACCGGAGGATTGCGAGGACGTGCTCATTGAGGGCGTGACGATCCTGGCGCCGGACGGAGCGGCCAACACCGACGCCATTGACCCCAGCATAAGCCGCCGCGTGAAGATCACCAGGTGCCTGATTGACGTGGGCGACGACAACGTGGCCATCAAGTCTGGCAAGAAGATGCCCGGCCGGGAATACGCCTGCGAGGACATCACCATCACCGACTGCGTCTTCAAACACGGTCACGGCGTGTCCATCGGCAGCGAGACGGTCGGTGGCGTCCGCAACGTCACGGTCCAGCGCTGTCAGTTCGAGGGCACCGAAAATGGGATTCGAATCAAGTCGTCCCGGGGTCGGGGTGGGTTAGTCGAGAACATCGTCTATGAAAACCTGACCATGAAGGACGTGGTGGGGGCGATCACCATTACCTCCTACTACCCGAAGATTCCCGCAACCGACTCCGCGCAGCCAGTCACGGCGGAGACGCCCAGGTACCAGAACATCCGGATTGCCAACCTGACGGCCAGCAGCACGAAGAGCGCGGGAGTCATTGTTGGGCTGCCCGAAAGCAAAATGAGCAATGTCACCTTGGAAAACGTGCAGATTTCCGCTGCCAAAGCCGGCCTGACGATTCGCAATGCCGGCGGCGTGCGCCTGAAGAACGTATTGGTGACGGCGAAAGACGGGCCACCATTTCTGGTGCAGGACGCAGAGGTTGATGGGCTGCCGGAGGCGAGAAAGTGAACTGTATGAAAACGCGTGTGATTCTTGCCGGTGCGCTGGCCCTTGGGTTGATGTGGCCTATCGCCGGGATTGGTCAGGAGCAAGGGGCCCGGGGGGCGGCGTCCGCCTCCGTGACCCAAGCCCCGCGCCAGACTGCAACCGCGCCGGAGTGGGCGCGGGTTCCGGAGATCCTGGCGCGCATTCAGGCGCCGGTGTTCCCCGCCCGGGAGTTCACCATCACATCCTTTGGCGCTGCAGCGGACGGCCAGTCGGAGTGCACGGACGCGATTGCCAAGGCAATAGCGGCGTGCGTGCAGGCGGGAGGCGGCCGGGTGATTGTGCCCGCCGGAGAATTCCTGGCCGGACCCATTCATCTGAAGAGTAACGTGGAGCTTCACCTGGAACGCGGGGCCGTGCTCAAGTTCACCACGGATCCCAAGGCGTATCTTCCGGCCGTGCTAACCCGCTTCGAAGGCATGGAATGCTACAACTACTCGCCCCTGATTTACGCCTTGGAGCAGACGAACGTGGCGGTGACGGGCGAAGGGGTGCTGGATGGGCAGGCCAGCGACGAAAACTGGTGGCGTTGGAAGGGAAAGCAGGGCGGAGGCCCGAATCAAAAGGCGGCGCGGGCACGGCTGGCGAAGTTGGTGGAAGCGAAGGCACCAGTGAGTGAGCGGCGTTTTGGCGAGGGAGACTACTTCCGCCCCAGCTTCGTGGAGATGTACCGCTGCCGCAATGTGCTGATTCAGGGCGTGCGGGTCCGGCGCTCCCCGATGTGGGAACTGCACCCTGTCCTGAGCACGAACGTGATCGTGCGGGGCGTGGACATTGTCTCGCATGGCCCGAACAACGACGGCTGCAACCCGGAATCCTGCCGCGACGTGCTGATTGAAGACTGCGTGTTCGACACCGGGGACGATTGCATCGCCATCAAGTCCGGCCGCAACGACGATGGCCGCCGCCTGGGCATTCCTTCCGAGAACATCGTCATCCGCCGCTGCACCATGAAAGACGGCCATGGCGGCGTGACCATCGGCAGCGAGGTTTCGGGAGGCTGCCGCAATGTGTTCGCCGAGGATTGCCGCATGGACAGCCCCAACCTCGAGCGCGTGCTGCGCCTCAAATCCAACGCCGCGCGCGGCGGGGTGATCGAGAACATCTTCATGCGCAGCGTGGCGGTGGGCCAGGTCGCCGACGCTGTGCTCCAGATTGACTTTCTATATGAAGAAGGCGCCAAGGGCGCTTACCCGCCAACGGCCCGCAACGTGGTGATGGAGAACATCACAGTCAAGCGCGCTCCCAGGGTGCTCGACGTGCTTGGCTTCCCTGGTGCCACGATCAGCGGGGTGCGCATCTACCATTCGAGTTTCGCAGAAGTCAAGGGGCCGGACGTGGTCAAAGAGGCTGACGTGAAGCTAGTGGGCTGCGCCATCGGCTCTCAGAATTGAGTCACGCGACGCGGGCCGGTCGGCCAAGGCGAGGCCCGGCGCGGGCTTGTTGCGGGCGTGATGTTTCGATGGTCCTTCGAAGAGCGTTCGAAGAGCGTTCGAAGGGCCTTCGAAGGGCGGAAGGAGATTTTGCGCTTTCTGGCCCAGCCATCTGGTGGTCGCATGGCGAGGCCTTGGCTCGCGGCCGGGTTCCTCTGCCTTATTTAGCCGGGATAAGCTGCAAGCCGGCGATCATGGCGTCGGAAAAGGTGCGCCCGGAAGGATCGGTAACCTGCCCGCCGGGCCGGATGAGAATCCTCATTTCTTCGCCGGCCCCAACTCTGACGTTGGAGAATCTCACATACTGGATGCCTTCGACCCACTTCGTGTAATCACCGGCAGCTTTCTTGGGCGAGGTTTGCTTGCGCCCGTATTGATGCTGGCCAACGCTCAGGGTGTAATCGCCATAGTAAGGAGCATTGGGGCCATGACCGTAAACGTACACGTTGTACTTGCCGGCCGGCACTTGGCGCAGGATGACCGTTGAGTTCCCGCCTTTGTTGCCAGTGGGATAGGTATAGGTGTCGAGCACGGGGTCCTTGACGCCCATCTCGCCGCTGAAGCTCCAACTGCCGCCCAGGTTGATCATTTCGACCTCAATCGGGCTGGAGTCACGGCCGGCGAACTTAAGGTCTGATTTGGTGAAATGATCGTTGAAGCCCTCGACCACAGCATTCCAATAGTCACCCGCCTTGCCCGCCGCCGCAGGCCCCTCCTGTTCGGAAACCAAGGGGCCGCCGAAGTCAACGTTGAATGGCTGCGGCTTGATGGCCGAGAGTTCAGCGGCCGACCATTGCCTCTTGCGGGACAGTCCAGCCTGGCTGGGAGAGGCGATTGCCTGCTGCATCTGCCAGGGACCGGACCCGGCAAGGTGGCGGGGACGCTGAACCGCCCCGGGCAGCATCGCGGGTAGCGGCACCACGACGGACTGGGCAGCAAGCGGCTCCGGTTTGGCGGAGAAGATCACGGCGTAATCTTCCAGCTTATACTCGATCGGGTGGTCGGCGACCGTCACGATTGCATCGAGCAGGTTCTTCATCGTGATGTTCCGGAGCGGCAGGTTGAATTTGATGATCACCTCCGCCATATCGAAAGTCTCCGTGGCCGCCGCCCGGGGCAAGCCGGTGGCCGGATCCACCGCGGCGGTGGGGGTAACCGGACGGAGGTTGGGATTGATCAGGAAGTTCACGCCGTTCTTCTCCGGGTCGCGCTTGATGGATTCATCACTGAGGAAGCGCAGCACCTCGCCCAGCGGCAGGCCCTCGAAGGTGATCTGGTCCAGGACAATCTGGTTGAGCTTGGCGTCCAGCTTGGCGCCCCGCTGCGGGGAGTCTGCCGGGCGGGGAGGAGTGACCGGACTGAGTGCCGCACCTCGGGCTTCCAGACCGTAGCGCCGGCGGAAAGCCTCTGCCGCTGCCGGTGAAAGCGGCGGCGGTTTGGGGGCTGCGGAGGCTTTGGTTGCCTTCGAGTTCGTGGTGGCACCAACCGCATCTGGCGGCGTAGCCGCGGGCGCGGAGGCGGGGGCGGGTCCGGGTTTGTCGGACTGAGCCACGGCGGCTGTCGCCTCGGACCCATTGAATGCGGTCACCAACGCCAGCGTGGCCAGCGAACGCTTCCAGTTCAGTTTCATCGTCTTCATGTTGTCTCCATGGGTAAATGCCTGGGGGGCGGCCCAGGCGGTGCATAATACGACGATGGCCGTCATGGCCATCGGCCCAAGAATTCTGACCAGCGCCGCGCGCCACCGGGGCAGAGGCGACCACGGACGGTCCTCCAGGCGGACCAGTTGCTGCACGCGCCGTCCCAGGTGCGAGCGAAAGCCCGATACCCGCAACTGGCCAAGCAACGCCGGGCAGGTCAAGCGCGTGCCCAGCTCAACCAGGCATTCCGCCAACACGCGGGGCCCGTTGGCCACGAGCAGGCTCGCCTCGTCCGCGGCCATCTCGCTGGCCAGATGCAGCTCGCGCCGCAGCCACCAGACGGCGGGATGCCACCAGAGCAACACCGCCGTCACGTCAGCCAACAGGCACCAGGCCGGATCATGCGCGGCCAGGTGGGCCAGCTCGTGCGCGAGCATCGCGTCCCGTTTGGCAGGATCGAATGCGCGCGCAAAATCCGGCGGCAAACCCACCGTGGGCCAAACCAGCCCGAACGCAATCGGCGTCGTCAGCCGTCGTGATTCAATCACCCCCACGCGGCGGCGAATCCCCAGCGACTGGGCCAGCACCTGAACTCTTCCGGCGAGGACCGGATCGGCCACCGGTCGGCGGCGGAGCCGGAAGATCACGCACAGGCACTGGGCCAGGCACACCCGAAGCCCCGCCAGCGCCGCGCCCGCCGCCCAGACAACGCACAGCCACAACACCCCCATCGAGAGGGATTCCGCGTCGGGCGACGGCGAGATTGCGAGCACGGGTCGGAGAGCCAATGTCGGCTTCGGCGGGCTTGGAGGGCGAGACAAGGCCGCCTCGTCCACGGAAGGGGCGCTGTGAGCGACGAACTCGGTCGCGGGCCCCGATGCCGGCATGACGCTGGGTTGCCTGTTCGTCTCGTGACGGCCCTGCGGCGCCAGAGCATTCACCGCCCAATGCCCGAGCGTGCGGGCGGAGCCGGAGAGTTCGCAAGCGGTAAGGACCAGGACCGCCGCAATGCCTGCCTGGCAGAAGGTCCGGCGCCAGGCCGCCGAGGGGCTCCACTGCCGCAACCCCCCCACCGCCAGCGCCACCAGCCCCACCTCCGCCGCCAGCAACGCCAAGAGTTGTGCCCACACAGTCATCAGCGAGGGGTTGGTCATAGTGTCTTCTTTCGTTCGGCAATGAGCTTCTCCAGCGCGGCCATTTCTTTGCGGCTGACCTCCCGGGTGCTCAGTAGATGGCGCACCATGTCAGCCAGGCTGCCCTCAAACAGCCGCTCCAGTAAATGATCGGCCATGCCTCGCGACACCGCCTCCTCCGCAACCGCCGCCCGATAAACGAAGCTGCGCGCATCAAGGCGATGCCGCACCAGGCCGCGCGCCTCCATCTTCCGCAGCATGGTGGCGACGGTCGTATAGGCCAGGTCACTTTCGTCCGCCAGCGCCTTGTGGACATCGGCGACGGTGGCCTCGCCGCTGGACCAGAGCACTTTCATGATGCGGAGCTGAAGGTCGCCCAAGCGGTGGATCCTGGAATTACGCATAGCGTTACTTCTATTACTACGGTAATACTACCATAGTAGTAGATGCCGTCAAGGGCGATCTTAATCTTTTTTCGGCGGGGGGCGCAGCTCGACACCGCTACCGGAGCGCGGCTGTCCTCAGCCGCAGCAGCCCCGACGATGCGGCCCCCCCAGTGTCCCTAGATTCACTTCCTTCCGCACGTGCTGCGGCTGAGGACAGCCGCGCTCCGCCCATGTCCCGATTGGCGAAGGTGGTGGTCGTGTCAAGATACGTCCGTTGGCGGGGGGCGGAGGCGGGCCAACACGCTCTGAGCAAAGCGCTCGGGACCAGCCGCTCAGTATGCCGTCTTCAACCAGTTGGTCTTTGCCCAGGAGAGCACCCCGGCGCCGGCGCCAAAGCTCGGATCGGTGACGATGGCTTGGAGCTGGCTCGGGTCGTCCATCGAGCAGGAATACGGCAGTTGATTCCCAGGAAGGTTCCACGAAAAGGGGATGATCGGCGCCTGAAACGGACCCAGCGGGTTCCCAGGGTCGGTGCTGTCGCCGCGAATGACAGTGCTGTCCATCTGGTAAATCGTGTCGAGCGCCAGGATCTTGCCGGTGTAGGTCGGGTCCGAAGGATCAGTCTGGTTGTTACGCAATGGCGTGAGGCAATCCATGTAAACGGACTTCTCCACGAGGATGGCGCCGCCTTCGGTGGAGGTGGTGCCGTTGAGGAACGGCTTGAAGTTGTAGGTGTTATTCAGCGTGTTCGAGCTGGTTGTGCTCATGGCCGCCTCGCGAGCGTCGCGCAGGCGCCGGGCGGCCAGGGCCAGGGTGGCGTCCACGTAGATGTTGTAGTTGTGCACATTTCCCCCGCGCAGCCGCGGCAGGCGGTCCCACGGATTGATGAACCAGTTGTGGTGGAAGGTCAGCGTGTGCTGCGCGTTGATGGGGTCGGTGGTCGCGCCGATCAGGTGCATCTTGCAGTGTCCCTGGATGATGGTGACGATGTCCTCCACACTGAAGCCGTTGTCGCGCAGGAAATCGTACATCGCGTAGCCCGTCCTATTGGATTCCAGCGCGGAGATCTGCTGGCGCACCCAGCTATTGGGGTTGGTGGCGCCGTCGTCACCGGTGTATTTGCACCAGGAGAAGGTGATGTTGTAGCTGCCTTTCTTGATGTCCACCATGCCATCGTAGGCTTTGGTGAATGTGCAATGGTCAATCCAGATATTGGTCACCGTGCCCGCGTTGCCGAGGTCAATGAAGTCCCAGTCGTTCCGGTCGTAGTCGCCCTTGCTGCTTTCGTCCCATTCCCACAGCTCGTCGAACTTCAGGTTGCGGACGATGATGTTGGCGGCGTTCTTGATGTTGAACGTCGCGTGGCGGATGGCGGCGCCGTTAGCGGAGAAGATGGTCAGCCCGTACTTCTTCTGAATGTCAATCAGGCTGACGCCGCTGGCCAGGAGGACTGGGTGCAGCAGCGGAGTGGCATGCAGGCGGAACGGTTCGCTGTTGGTCTTCGCGTCGGCGGGAATTTCGTTATAGCCCAGGTCGAGGTCGTTCATGATCTCGATCACCTTCACGGTACCGCTCTTGTCGTTCAGGGCCACGGCGAGGTCCACGGCGTTATACACCTTGCGGTAGCCGGCGTCGGTGTCGGCCAGCACGCCCCCGCCGGTGGTGCCCTGGCCAAACCCAGCCAGGTTGTAAGCGCTCAGCAGCACGGAGCTCGAGACGGTCAGGGTGGCGACGGCGCTGGTCGCGGAGCCGAGGGAATTGGTCACAATTACCAAGTAGGCTCCGGCATCATTGGTTTGCGCATGGGCGATCAAGAGCGAGGCATTGGTGCTGGCCGCCAGCGCCGTGTTGGTGTTGTAAAACCACTGGTAAATCAACGGTTCCGTGCCGCGGGCCTCCACTGTGAAGGTGGCGTCCTGCCCCACCATGATCGTTCGATTGGTCGGTTGCGTCACAATTACGGGCGCGGCGGGGATAACGGTCAGTCGGGCTGTTGCGCTGGTCACCGCCCCATACGCGTTGCTCACGATGACGGAATAGCCGCCCGCGTTGTCGGCCTGCGCATTGAGGATATCCAGCCGACTGCTGGCCGCGCCGCCTGGCAGCGCATTGGTGTTGAAATACCATTGGTAACTCAAGAGCTCCGTGCCGCCGGCGCCCACACTGAACGTGGCCGTCTGGCCGGCCGGGACCTCCTGGTCGGTTGGTTGATTGGTGATGGCCGGGGCAAATCCGCGTGGCGGAGCCTGTCCGCCGACGAGGACGGCATAGAACATCTGGCCGTCCAGCGGGTACAGGGGATTGGTGCAGAGAAAGTTGCCGTTGGCATCAAAGTTGTCGCTCGCGACCCCCCACCATTGCGCCCGCGGCGCGGTCAGTGAGGTCGAGCCGATCACCTGGTAAGCTGCGCCGGGCGTGCCGTTGGTACCGCTCAGCACCAACCCGGCGGGGTCCATCAGCACTTGCGTAATGCACGGCTGAGTTGACGGTACCGGGCCGGACGAGGATGGCGTCACGTCGGCCCAGGCAGGGCCCACGCGCAGCGTATCGAGGTTCCACGCGCCATAGCCGCTGCTGGACTTGAGATAGACGTGTTGCAGATCGGTGGCATCAGTTCCGCCGGTGAGGGTGGCGTCCGCGGAGGCGGGCTCACCCGCGCCGGCAGTCGGGTTGATGTAGAGGCGGACCACATCGTCGCCCGTCCCCGGGTTGAAGGCATACTTAACGACAATGAAGTTCGTGGCGCTAATCTCTAGCACGGCCGGGCCGTAGCTGGTGGACACGCCGGTCTTGCGCAGGCCCAGTTGATAGCCGCCCCCACTCGCCCGGCTATAAACCGCCAGCGGATCGCTGCTCCCGCCCGGCGAGGTCACGCTGCTCGGGAGCAAGCCAGTGAGGTAAACCGTGCCGGCCGACGGAAGAGTGGTGCACTGGACCAGGACCGAATAATAGACAGCCCCACCGGAGACGGTGGTGTCGTTGAATGACCTGTAGCTGGAGCCGCCGCCAGTACCGGCGATGCTCGCCATATTCCCGGCCGGGCTCAGGGGCAACAAGTCCGGGCGGCTCAGGTTGCCGCCGGCGACTTTGATCTGGCTGGAACTGCTGCCCCAGGGCGCCGCCGACCCCAGATTGCTGCCCGGAGCGGCATTGGTGATGGCATCCTCCAGGAACGGCGCGGCGGGGAGCGTGTGCCCGATTACAAGACCGAGCACGACGAGGAAGAGTTTTTGAAACACGGACTGCATAGCTTGCACGTAATCCCGGCACTTGGCATCCAAGGGTTGGCCGGCGTGAAGACCCTCACCCCCGCACCAACTGCCTGCTGGACCGGACCGCAATGATACCAGAGGCGCGTTACGCAGTCACGCTGAAACACCAGCAAACTCGAGCCGCGTCTGGCGGCGTCCTGTCCTCATCATCGTTCTCGTTCTCTTGAACCGGATCAGTTTGAGCGCAAGGGGTTTTCTCCTGCCGGCGGGGGTGGCTCAACCGGGCAAGTGGGCTGGCCGGAAAAAGGGCACTGTGGGGGGTTGGTGACGAGGGCAGCGAGGACGGCGAGGGACATGCCGAGATTGGTGCCCATGCACTCGAGGATGTCGCTGGGCCTGGTGAAGGTATGCTTGCCCACGCGGATCTCAGCATTGTTGCGGAGAAGGTCTATTGCGGTCTCTATGCAGGGTTCGGGGGCGGTGCCGTCAGCAACCATTTCGTTCATCAGGCTGAAGCCGCCGAGGGCTGCCTCGAGCAGTTCCCTGGGGGCCTTGGCGAGCGTAGCGTCAATGGTGGTCTCTACGCTTACGCACCGCTCTCTCTGGAAAGGGGTCACCCATAGTATGGCTGGCCACCTTTTCGTATCCGGCCCCTTCCGCGCAACTTCAGGTTCCCTTTGGGTTTCTATTCCAGTGAACCGGATCACTATGCCATGAAGACTGGGATGACTACGCTGGGGTGTGTGGTGGGTGCGCTTGCGAGCCTCTGGGCTGCCTCTGCCGGGGGGGCCGTGGAGGCCCTGGAGGCCGAGAGTCCTTACCTCGGGATTGCGGGGCGCAATGTGTTTGGCCTGCAGCCCCCGCGGCCACCCGCAAGGCCGGAAGACACCAAACCCCCGCCCCCTAAGATTCTCCTCGCCGGCATCACCACCATTGCGGGCACGAAGCTCGCGCTGCTGAAATTAACGGTGCCGGGGGGCAAACCTGGTGCCAAAACCGGGGAGTTGCCGCTCACCCTGGCGGTCGGTCAGAAGGCCGAAGGGGTGGAAGTGCTGGAAATCCACGAGGACGAACCCAAGTGGGTGAAGGTCAACAACCATGACACCATCAGGAACCTCAATTTCAAGGACAACGGCCTGAACCTGGCGAGTGCCGCCCTGGCCACGTCAGTAGAAGCTCCGGTACGTCCTGGCCCGCCTGCTCCCAGAATCACCCGGCCCAGGAACTGGCCGCCGGAAACCCCGATATCCTCAGAGCAAGCCGCCATCATGGAGGCCGCCTACCGGATGAAGTATCAGAAGGAAATCCAGGCCGGGACCATGCCGGCCATCTCGGGAGAGAACCCGCTCATGGACCCCAATAACAACAACCAGCAGCAGCAACAAGAGCAGCAGAAGCGCCCCTATTGAGCGCGTGCTGGTGCAAGGGGTTTACACCTCCGGAGGCCGGTAGCCGTTTCGGCAGGAAGTCGGTCCATTTGGACGTGAAACACGCCCCGATGCTCCTGCGCCTGACGGGTGATTATGCGGGTCTGGACCATCTGCGTCTCTGCCGAACCGATTTTCCCCGGCGCTGAGCTGGGAGCGTCTGACAGACTGCCTTGCACCCGAGACCTGCCGCGGAGTTGAGACCTTCTCCGCCCACAACATGCGCAAGCGCCAATTCCAACAGCACTTCCGCACCCAGCCTGACATTACCCCAGCCTATCAGCCTATCCCCCAGTAAACCCACAGTATACCCCCAGTAAACCCCCTGTATTTCCCCTCTATTCAAATAGAAGGGGTATAGAGGGGGAATACAGGGGGTATAGAGGGGGTTTAGTGGGGGATATGGCCCAATCGGGGCTGGCGCATCGAGGGGATGGGCTGGAAAACGCGGGGCTGGCGCCGGCTTGGGGGGGCGCCCGGCCTATTGGACGGGAATGCGGACGGAGATGGTCTTGGGCAGGTCGCGCCAGCCGTTGATTTCCTGCACGGTTCGGATGAAGACGCGCTTGCCGGCGGGCAGCAGCTTGAACTTGGCAAGATAGAGCTCGGTGATGTCGCTATTTCCGGACGCATCGGAGTGCCAGACCCCTCCTCAGCCAATCCGAACCGGCGTCTCCCCGGCCAAGCCCTACCCATGCACTGGACTTCCCGCCAAACACGCGAAACGACGCTAAAGCAGAGGACGGCCCGAGCGGTCAAGGGCGTCTCCCGGATCAGCGAGGGAAGCCTGCGCTTTCATTGGCCGTATTCGCCTGCCCTTTAGCGCCTTTCGCGTGTTTAGCAGGCATTGGTTCTGCCTCGTTACGGCGCCAGAGCCGCGTTCAGGACGCTCGCGATGTTGCGGCGCCTGGAGCTCGGGTTAAAGCAGATTCCAGCGCCGCCGCCCGACTTTGGATTTTAGACATTAGACGTTAGACCGACTTCAGACCTGAGCGATGCCTTTGTGGTCACCTCCGTTTGCGTCTGGCCGCATACGCCGCCGGCTTCTCCATTAGCACCAACTCCTTCTGCTGCCGATTGGTTGTGACCGGCAGCGCATCAGATTCCAGTTGGCTCCGGAGGGTGGCGAGTTCCTCAGCGGGCAGCGCGTCCACGAAGCGGAAGGCTGAGGCGGCGAGGCAGGTGCGGTCCTTCTCGAAGGCCAGCCAGCGCCGGTGGAGGTTCTCGGCGGCGTTGCCAGTCGTGTTGGAGCCGGCGAAGATGTCCAGCACGGTGTCGCCGGGCTCAGTGGGGAATTCGATGAGGAAGGTGGGCAGCTTTTCGGCGAAGCGGGCGGAGTGCGGCCGCCTTCAATCGCTGAAATCGAAGCGGCGTTTGAGTTGGTTAGCGCGCGAGCAACTGATTTCGCTTGCTGCTTCCACAGGGGTTTTGCAGCATAGCCGCACTCGGGTTTGCAAAATCACGGAGCCTACTGACGTACGATGAGCGCTGTGCTTGAAATAGTGCTGGACACAAGTGTCGTCATTTCGGCGTTGCGCTCGCGCCGGGGGGCCTCGTTTGAGCTGTTGCGCCGCGTCGGCGACGGGAGTTGGCGGCTTCACGTTTCAACTGCCTTACTGCTGGAATATGAAATGCTGATGAAGCTGCAATAGGCAAAATGAAGACGATAGAAGCACAAATCCCGGAGCCGGTGCTCAAGCAGGCGCAGGAACTGGCGGAGCGCGAGCACATTCCGCTGGAGCACCTTATCAGCCTGGCGATCACCCAGACGGTGGGTGTGTGGAGCAACGAGAGCTACGTCGCTTTGAGGGCCAAGCGGGCAAGCCGCGAGAAGTTCGTGGACGCCTTGAAAGAAGTGCCGGATGTCGAGCCGGCGGCCTACGACCGGTTGCCCGAGGGGTACCGTGGCTCCTGAGCGGGGTCGCCGAGCGGGCTGGTTGACGCGGTGCGAAGGGACGCGCTAGCGGCTGCGGCGGGTTTTGATTCCTTCAATCGGCGAAGATGTCCAGCACGGCGTCGCCGGCGTCGGTGAGGAATCTGGGGTGAATTGGGCAGTCCCGTCGGGATTGGCGGCCAGCTCACCCGGGCCCGGAGGGCGCGCCAGCCCCGGGGCCGGCCCTGAGCTTGCATCCGGGAGCTTCTTTATGTGACATTCCCAGCCGATGCATTGGCGCTGGTTCTTGAAACCGCAAACCTGTATAGGCCACGGCAAGTTTCGGCCTAAACCTCCCGGCACATCGACGATATGAAGAAGCTACTCCGCACTTTTCTTGGAGCGTTAATCGGCGTCCTGGCACTTATCATGCCTGTGCGAGCTGCCGAAATCTCTACCACCCGCGGCAAGGTCCTCCTGCGCGCCGGCATCCTCGAGAGAACACTCGACTTTGCGCAGGGCAAGGGAGTGATGGGAACGGTCTCCGTGGACGGCAAGCCCGCCGTCTCTGCGCCCGTGCCCGAGTTGCTTCTGACCGTCGCGCGCGCCGAGCCCAACCGCCGCCCCGATTCCTTCAAAGCCGGCGCCGGCGGCGAGTTCCGCAGTAACGACACCTTCAACAAGACCGTGACGCCCGAGTTCCTGGACGACAAGCGCCTGGGGCAAAGCGTCGGCTGGGTCGAGCCGCTCGCGCTCAACGGCGCCGATCTCAGCGCCGCCTTCGGCCCGGCCACCTATAAATCCACTGCTGAATCGAACGGCCTAAAGCACCTCATCGTTCAAATCCCGGCCAGGGCCGACGGCCCTCTTCCCGGCGTGGTCGTCGAGCTGCATTACGTCCTGTATGATGACCACCCCGTTATCCGGAAATGGGTCTCGCTCCGCAACGGCGGATCGCGCTGGCTCAAGCTGGACAACTTTACCATTGACCCCCTCGACTTCACGCAGCGGCTGCCCGTGCGCACGCCGCTGACGCCCAATGACTACGGAGCACAATCCAGCGTCGTCGGCTTCACGAGCCAGGACCTGTCTCGCGGCGTCATCGCCGTCAACGAGGTTCCCTCCGGCTTGCGCGCCATCGCCGATAGCGGCGCCATGGGTTATACCCAAGGCTGGTTCGAGTGGGTGCTGGGCCCCGGCGAGGCCTTTACCACCGAACCGGTCTTTCTCTATGCCTTCAGCGGTCCCGTCAAGCCGACGGTCTCGGCCCTCTCGCGCCCGCTGGACCGCGCGCTCGAAGGCCCATACATGGAGTTCCTGCGCCAGCGCATCGGCATCGCCGCCGACTCCGCGCCGCTCGATGTCCCGATCTGGATCTCCTGGGCTCAGTTCGGCCCCAATATCAATGATCAGCTCATGCGCCAGCAGGCCGACCTCGCCGCCAAGGCGGGCTTTGTTATGTTCCAGATTGACGACGGTTGGCAGCGTGGCCGGCTGGGCACCGAACCGGACACGCAGAAGTTCCCGGATATCGAGGACACCTGGCGTTATATTCGCGGCAAAGGGCTCAAGCTCGGCCTTTGGCTCTCCTCCATTCGAGATGCCCAATCCAAAGACCTCAAAGCCTTCCCCAACGGCCGCTCCGTCCCTCTGACCAAGCGCTCGCAAGGCTACTGCATGGCCTTCGCCAGCCCCTGGCGCCAGTATTACATGGATGACCTGCTGGACCTGCACCAGCGCTGGGGCGTGGATTACTACAAACAGGACTTCAGCAACCCGATCTACGGCGATGTGGCCGAGGGACACGAGGGCCGCACGCTGCGGGACTCGATCCTGCGTTCGCTGCGCCGCCTTCTCGAAGCTCAGGACGAGATGCGCCGCCGCGCGCCCAACCTGATCCTCGAGCTCACGCACGAAATCTACTGGAATACCCCCGGCGTGGGAGGTGACCTGGCCGTGCTCGAACACACGCCGCGCTATCACATGTCGCCCAACCACCTTTCGGGTGTGCCGCCGCGGGGCAATGCCAAAAAAAGCGTCGAAGTCATCCGCCAGGAACTCATCGAGAACTGCTACTTGGCCCGGCAGCGCTTCTATGCCAATCGCGGGCTTCCTCTCTATGCACTGGAGTTCTATGGCGCCACCACCGCCTCCTACCAGGGCAGCATGACTCCCGAGATTCAGGACCGCCAAGTGGTCAGTTGGCTGCTGGGCGCACCCTCCGTTTATTCCGGCGACCTCGCCAGCCTCTCGGAAGAGAACCTCAACCGCTACCGGCAACGCTTCGATCTGCTCAAGCGGCTCCAGGCCGACTACGACATTTACCGCCACTTCCAGTTCAGCGGCGTCCCCGCGCCGACCGACGAAGACTGGCACTGGTGGGGCAAGCTCAGCCCCAAGGGCGGTGCGGTGGTGGTCCTGCGCGGCGCCGGCGGCCTGGGCGAGCGCAAAATCAACCTCCCCTGGGTCCAGGCCCGGGCCAAATATCAGTTGGTCGCCCGCCTGGCGGACAAACCCTTGGGCAGCTTTACGGGCAAACAGCTCCAGAATGGCGCCCTGACGCTGGCCCTGCCCCCACTGGGCCAGGAAATCGTGGAAATCAGACTGGTTCGCTAGTACGACCACACTCAAGTTACGTTCCGTAATGTCGCTTCCAGGCGCGGACATCCATCCCCTCACACGCCCCGGTTGACTCTCTGGCTTGCACCGGATACAATCACGCTATGCTTGGTGAGACCGAAAACCAATTCTCACTCACCCGCGCAGCGCTTACGAGGGCTACGAGCGAATTCCCACGACGAAACGAGGTGATGTAATGATGAGAACCGGCTTCAAACAGGCATACGTCTGGTGGATTTTGATCACCCTGGCCATGCCCACTGTTTCTGAACACGCGATGGCGGCCGAGGCTCTTAACGCAGTCGCTTCGGCCGGGGCCGTGATCACCTCCGTCGTCGCAACGGGCGAAGCTCGCGTGGTGCGTTTCCCCGCTGAACGGTCGGTAGGAACGCTGGTGGATCTGGATCGCCCTCGTGACAAGAATGGGTATCTTCCGGATTGGTGGATGTGGAACGGTTTCTCGAAAAGCCCGGCGCATGAAATCGCAGATGCCCGAGGTGAGGTGTGGGTGCCTGCCGGCCAACGCGTGGGGCTGATCGTCACGCCGCATGGCCCCGATGACGACCTTCGGGCGCTCAGCAATTTGCCGAGCGGTTCCGTCGAACTGCTGGCGTTCAATACCCAAGGCCCACCGCCCGGTGATGCATGCGTGGCATCCATTTGCGCCATTCCAGGACTAAGAACACTGCTGCTGGAGAGATCGAATATCAGCAACGAGTGTCTCTCACGGCTGGCCAACGCAGCTTCGCTGGAGCGGTTGATGATCATTGATGAGGACCTGAATGGCACCGGCGTACGCCATATTGCCAGGATCAGAAGCCTGAAAGGACTCCGAATCCACGGCAAAACAATCACTGCCGAAAGCCTCTCTGACCTTTCAGAACTGGACAACCTCGAGGAACTGATCATCGGAGGCAGCCTCGAGGGGGAAGGCTTATCGCATCTCAAACGGCTGCCGGCGCTGTGGCGACTGCACATTGGCGCGGCAGAGTGCTGCGCTTCGGGTTTGCAGCATCTCGCCGCACTTCCGGCGCTGACCTGCCTGGGTTTCTACGACCTGAATCCAAAGGGTTTGGCCGCCTTGCCACCCATGCCGAAATTGAAGGAACTGGGAATTCAGTACAAAGGCGGCACTTTCCAGCCGGAGAACCTGGCCTCCCTGGCAGGCTTTCCGCAACTGGAAACGCTGAGGCTGACAGGTCGTTATACCGACGAGGGGCTTGTGCATTTGAAATCACTCAAACAACTGAAGAACCTCGGTCTGCATCCCAATTGGCAAGACGCCGATTACATAACCGACGCAGCGCTCGCCCACGTTTCGACCCTGGAGCGCCTCGAAACGGTTCAGCTTTATACCGGGTCTTTTACAGACGATGGCCTGCGGCATCTGGCGGCGCTGCCTCGAATCAGAAAGATTGACATACCAAACCACGGCGGACGATTTACCGACGCGGCGCTGGAGTCGCTGGCCAGGAGCAAGACGCTTGAGGACTTGCGGCTGCGCGGCGATCACATTACCGACGCCGGCTTGCGGTACCTCGAGGCATCAACCTCGTTGCGGTCGCTGAGGTTATTTCCTCAGAGCCAGGTGACCGAGGGAGGCATCGCGCGGCTGAAGCGACTCAGGCCGACAATAAGCGAAGTCGAAGGCAAGCTCGCTGGCAGGTAGCACGTGAGTGCCTCACGTTTGCAGAAGGGCGAAGACGTCAGCTTCCTCATTCAACACCTCGATGTGGTCATGGATCCACATGGCGGAGGCATTTGCGCCCGCTCTCCCAAGGCTGTCTCGTTCGTGGACTGCGTTCGCGTTCAAGTCGTCCAGAGTCAGGTCGGCTGTCGTGCAAAATGCTGGAAGCATCCAGTCCGGGTGCGGCACTTTGCCTGAGTCTGAGTGACGCTCCGGAACGCGCGGGCTGCGAAATCCGGGCGGCACATTTTGTGCTCTGTCCTCTATCTTGTCCGATAACGAAGCGGTGGTGATCACAGGGAGTTTCAGAAGCGACGGGCCGCAAGTCACGCGGTGAGTTGCCCGCCGGATTCCCGCGATTTGTTTCGGTCTTGATGTTAATGAAAAACAAGTCGCGCTTGATAAAGATAGTGACGTATCAGAACGTGGGTTTCCTGGCGATTATCGTGCTTTGTTATCTTGATGAACTGCTCACATTGCCGTCACTGATCTTCTCGGACCATCCCTTCGACTTTGTGTATCGCCGGCCCATGCTGGAAATGCTGCTTTTCCTGACCGTCTGGCTGCTGGTAAGTGGCTCGACACACCGGCTGCTGAAACGCGTCCAGGACTTGGAGGCCTTCATGCGGGTATGTGCCTGGTGCAGGCGCATTGACTGCAAGGGGCAATGGATGCAGTTGGAGGAGTTCATGCAGCAGGGATTTGATACAACCACGACGCACGGCATCTGCCCGGAATGTCTGCAACAGCAAAGGGAAGCGATTGACCGGGCCAAACGGTCGTGCGAGCCTGCGGCAACCAGGGCTGGGTCTTCTGTATCGTAGAAGGCGACCACCCGTCCCGCGCAAAGTGGTCAAAGTGCGCATGGCGGAAACGCAGGCGCACGGAAAGGGGCACCAAACATCAGCGCGGCCTGATTGCCTTGGGCTGGTATGATTACTGGCTCCATCGCGGTATTGAGAAATACGCCCTGGAACATGCCTGGTCGTCGTCGGCGAACCTCGCGCGAGAGAAGGTCGTTCCCTGGGGATGGGAAGGGGATGGCATGCTCGCCTGGCTCGGTGCCTGGGATGAACTGGCGGGATTCGTCGGGCGGCAGAATAAGCCGACGGTGGACTTCAGCTTCCGGCGGCCGCACCTGCGTCTTCCGCCCGTCCTCGAAGACCACGCCCACGCCGCCCAACTGGTGGCCGATCCCTTGTAGCCGTTGGGTTCCTGCGGGGCCGGACTCGATCCTGCCGGCCATAATGTCCGCGCGGGCTTAGCTACGGTCCCAGCACCGCCCGGTAGAAACGCCGGGCAAAACTCCCCGCCTCCGGATCCACCCAGGAGAAGGGGGGCACTGGTGAATTGGTGGTCAACAGGTCCAGCCAACTCACAAGGTTGGTTGACGCTTGCACAGTGTAGTCCGGGCCGGAATCGCCGGTAACCGTCAGACGGAAGGCCCCGGCATTGACGGCGGCTTGCTCGAGTGCCGGTCGCACCGGCGGCAGAACGGCGACGGTGAAACTCTGCGTCGCACTCATGGCCGGGATGCCGCTGTCAGTGGCGACAATGCTCAACGTGTTTGTGGTGCTGCTCTGCGCTACAGTCGGGCGCCAGTTGAACGTGCCGGTGTTGGTGCCAAGAGTCGCGCCCAGCGGCGCATTCTGGAGTGTGAAGCCGATAGTCTGCGGCGGCATGTCGGTGTCGGTCACATCACAGGTGAAGTTGACGACGTTGCCGGCGATGAGAGTGTGGTTGGTGATGGCGGCGAGGACGGGGGCGGTATTGGAGACCGGCGCGTTGGTGGTCGTGATCAGGATGCCGTAATCCACGGGACCGAAGCTGGCGGCTGTGGCGGGGTCGGTTGCGCTGAAGGTGAAACCGGCGAGGCCGCTGGTGTTAGCCGCGGCGGTGAAGCGGGCCGTGTAACCGTCGCCGAGGAGGCTAACCGTGCCGTTGCTGCTGCCACCGACGCTGTAGGCGAGGTTGGTAGCGCCGCCGGTGGCGGCCCGGAGGCTCACGTCCACGCCGCCGTTCCGGTCGCAAAGAGCGTGCGCGTCGGCGAGCCAGTTCAAGTGTTCTTCGAGGCGAGTGTAGCCGGTGAGGACGTTGGTGTAGTTGCGGTCGGAGGGGAGATTCGGGTTCAAGCCCGTCGCCAGTTCCCAGTAATCGGGCATGCCGTCGCTGTCGGTGTCCGTCGGGGCCACCTCGGAGACGAGCGCAGGCCAACCGCGCACGCCGACGGCGCCGGTGTTGGTGATGTATTCGGTTGGTTGATTGATTGCGCCGACGAAATCAACCAGAGAGCCGTATTGATGACGCACCGTGCGCGCGATCCGCTGGTCGTTGGCGTCGCGCCGCCAGGGCATGGCGCCGGCGAGCGCTACAACGCGTTGGTAAGCGGCCGCGGCTGACTCCGTTGTGGCGGCGGGCACGGAAAAAGGCGAGTTGGTTTGGGTATAGGTGCCGCTGAACATGGCCCAACCCGTGTTGGCTCCGTCCACCAGGCTGTTCTTGTTCAGGTCAATATAGTTTCCGCTTTGGTAAACGTGGGTGCCGAGCGCTCCACCTTCGAGAATATAGTTGTAACTGCTCGAGGGACCTTTAATGCAATAATTCCCCACGTAGTTCACCTCGCAGAATTCATTGGTGCCGCCGGTGTAGCCGGCGCGGCCGCCATAGTTGTAGATGACATTATTACGGAAATCCAAACGCAGCGTGCCCGCCTGGGAATCGCTGCCGATCCGCGGGTTGCGGCTGTTGTTGTGCGCGTAGAGATTGCGCAGATAGGAGTAGGTGACGTTGGAGGCCGAAGAGATGAGGCCGCCGTAGCCGTGGGCGCCCTTGACGTGAATGGAATTATTCAACGACTCGGTGATGAAACAGTTCTGCACCGTGAGGTTGGCAATGCGCCGGCTCGCGGAGAGGGTTTCATCCACCGACCAGGAGGCCGAAAGGTGGTCCACGATGATGTTCGTGCCGGCGTTGATCCACATGCTGTCGGCTTCCTGCAGCGCGTTGGTGCCCAGACGCGTGCGCAGGTGGCGGACGATGACGTTGTTGGCGGCAATGTTGAAGGAGTAATCCTGGAAGCAGATGCCGTCGCCGGGCGCGGTCTGGCCGGCGATCGTGAGGTTGGGCCGGTTGATCGTGAGGGTGGAATTCAGTGCGATGTTGCCGGCGACCTTGAAGCAAATCGTGCGTCCACTGGCCGGCGCGCCGGAGATCCCACTGCGCAACGACCCGGCGCCGGTGTCAGCGAGAGTCGTGACGTAATAGACGTCACCACCGCGGCCCCCGGTGGCATAAGCGCCTGCGCCTTCCGCCCCGGGGAAGGCGGCGGTCGCGGCGCCGAGAATGTTGAAGGTGTCGCTGGTCACCGTGGCGCTGCCGCAGACGGCCTGGAGTTGTTTCGCGCCGGGGGTGGAGAGACTGAGGTTTGTGAAGGTGGCGACGCCGCTAGCGTCAGTGTAATGGGTGGTGGTGCCGTTCAACGTTCCGGTGCCACTAGTTAGCCCAAGGGTGACAGCGCTGTTCGTCACGGCGGCGCCGGCAGAGTTGGTGGCCACAACGGTGACCGGGGGCGAGATGTCCGCGCCGACTGCGGCATCGGTGGGTTGTTGCTGGAAGAGAATCCCGGCGACGGCGCTCCCGGCGATCTGCGCGCTGACGGTGATGGAGGCGATGTCTATGGTCGTGGCGAGAGTGTTTGCGGTGGCCCGCCAGCCGATGGCGAGGGCGTCGAAGGCGTTGTAGAAATTGCCCCCGCTCACACCCGTGGCGCTTTGGCTGGAGAGCAACGTGCCGAAGGTGTTGCTGCCTTGATAGAGTCTAGTCTCGATCTGGCAGATGTTTGCGGCCGTCAGGGTGATGCGGAGGTTTTCCGTGAGTTGACTGCCGGGGGCCACTGTTAGAGTGGACGCCACGCTCGCGAGGTTAACCGCCCCCGTGTAGCTCTGGCTGTTGCTGCCTTCGGTCACGAGGTCCTGGTTATTGCCGGCGGCAAAGCTTTGAGCCGGGCGCGTGGCCAGACGGTGAGTCCCGCCGTTGTGGGCAACGCGGGAAACGTAGCCCCGCCAGCCCTGGGCCCCTGCGGTGACGCCAGCGGTGTTGGTGACGGCCGTGCCGTTCATGCCGCCAGCCAGAGGGGCGACGCCGCCCGAGCCGTAGAGCCCGAGCCCGAGATGCCCGCTTTGGGCAAACAGTCCGGAGGTATTGGTGAATGTGACGGTCAATTCGACGTAATCGCCCACTGCCGACAGCGTCACAGGAGTGGCCGAGAAAAGCGCCTGCGCTTCGATATGCCCGCTGGTGGTGGTGCCAATGCCGAAGCGGAGACTGTTGGATACAATGCTGGGCGCAGGATTCCAGGTCTTGGATGACAAGAGTTGGTAGGCGGTGGCGGTGGCCGTGGGGCCGGCTGGAGATGGGGAATTGAGAGTGCTGGTGGAGAAATCATCGCTGAATATCGTTGCGCCGGACGAGCCCACAGTTGAGATCAGCAAGGGAAAGAACAGGAGCAGGCTTTGCCTGAACCACACAATGGCAGCGCGCGACATCCTTATCGGCCCGAACAGGCCGGCCAAAAGCGGGTACTGAGGCATAGTTTGCTGCTTGTTAACCTGCCAGATTTGCTGGGGATGTCACGGTGCGATTTCCATCCGCCCAGTGTCTGCCTCTGCCACCCGGGCCTGACGGCGAGCGCAGTCCCGCTTGTCCTGTACAGGGGCCCCGGTGAGTCTCCCATGGGGAGCGGTCCCCATGGGAGACTCACCGGGGTCTCACCGTGCCCGCACCATTGCCGGATCGGGCCCGCTGGGAGGACAAAGATCAATTCGATCGCTGCAACTCTCTTGATAAGAGCGACATACATAGCTGCATCCAGTTCTCAAGAAGTAAGACTTCGGCGAACCCGCTCTGGGTGTCGTTCTCGTCGTCGTCCGCCTCCTCGTGCTCGATTGGGCTCCTTTCGATTATGATTACGAGGACGATGAGTTGCGGCTTTGCCGAATGCTAACCTCAAGAAGGCACCCTCCGCCTCCCTGAACTTGCGCGACATCTCAGCCTGCCACAGTGCAAAGATGTCAAGCCATTCCTGCAAAAAAGGGGGTGGACGGCATCACCCAAACGGGTGTAAGATGCGTTTATTAGAGCTCTGCTATAGGGTCACAACCGAAGCGCTGTTTGAATTGCCGGAGTGGCGGTGCGAAAGCGCGATGGCTTTGAACCGCACAGTGGTGAGTATCGTCGGCATCAATGCTGTTTGAATAACGATCATGATGACTGCACAAAAGGCCAGGTCAGCCCTGATTCATAATGCCTCTGCGCGCGGCGGCCCCGGGACCTCGGGGTCCGGCACCGGTGGCGCGTTTACTCTTATTGAACTGCTCGTGGTGATCGCGATCATTGCCATCCTGGCGGCCTTGTTGTTGCCTGCCCTCAGCTCCGCCAAGGAAAAGGCGATGCGCATCAACTGCACCAGCAATCTCCGCCAAATCGGTGTCGGGGTGGCGGTCTATGGCACGGACAACAATGATCTCCTGCCTCAGCGGAGCTGGCCGCAGGGCCAGAATCCGTGGCAAACGTACGAGGCCTGCCGGGTCAATCTGGGAACTAGCGTCGTCAGCCGAGGGCCTTACAACCTTGGGATCTTGTTCTTCAGCAAGGCGGTGCCCGACCCGAAGATCTTCTATTGTGCGAGCGGAAGCAAGGTGAGCCAGACCTGGAGCTACAACTATTACTCCACCCCGCCCAACACCTGGCCCTCGACCCCGGCCGATAGTGGCGATGATAATGTCCGCACCGGTTACAACTATTATCCCCAGGTGAAAGAACTCGAGTTGGTGCAGGGCTACCAGTTGCCCAAGCTGGCCTATGGGACCTACGTGGACAGCGTGGGCAACAAGCTCAAGGAGCCGGTTCCCGTGAAGTCCAGCGACATTAATCTATCCAAGAGCGTTTCCACCGACTTACTCCATTCACTCGACGTTCTGCCCCACAGGAGCGGAAAGAACGCCGCGGGAGTGAACGCGCTCTTTGGCGACAGCCACGTGAGGTTCGAGACCACTCGGGCCAACCCGCAGGCGTTCAACACGACACTCTGGGCGGAACCCGGCCCCGGGGGCGTGCCCCTTAATTTCCGGCGGATCGTTTATCATTTTCAGCCCTGAGCGGATCTAGCACTTTCACAACAACCCTGTTCAACCACACTAATGACCCTTGCCTGTAGCCTCGGTCGTTTCGTTCCTAACTGAGCAACCTCAAACCCGACAATGAATATGAAAAGAGTCCTCATTAGTTACATCGCTCTTACCCTCCTGGCCGGCGCGCCGCTGGCACCCGCGGCAACCATCTTCTTCAGTGACAACTTTTCCAACGGGAGCACACTCAACGATCTCGCCCCGGCGGAACCCACGATCAATTCCGCCAGTTATCAACTCTCGTCTTCGAAGTCGTGGAATCCAGCGCCAACATTGACCAGCGGGGATCTCAAGTTCGGTATCGCCACCACTACCGGTGGTGGCATCGAAGTTCAGGCTCTATTCACCACCAACCCGGTGGCCCTGGTGTTGCCGGGCGACTACATCCGAATGACGGTGACCTTCACCAACACCGCCGGCTTGCTAACGGCCGCCGGCTTGTGGGGATTCGGCCTGTATAACGGCGCTCAGGTGGCGCCGCTAGCGGGCGGGCTCAACGCCACAGCGCTGAATAGTGCCACCGACAAGGTGGCGGGTGGGGTGCAGAACTGGCAGGGATACTGGGGACAACGAGGTTACACGGGTGAGAATTCGCGAATCGTGAGGCGTTTGGCCCAAACGACCGGAGTGGATAATCGCAATCAGAACCTCACCAGCACCGGCAGCGGCAGCCAAAGTTATGCGAGCCCGGCGGGGGCGACGGTGGGATCGCAATCAACCGCCCCGTCCGGGGCGCTGGTTGTTGGCAACACCTACACTGTGGTGTTGAGGATAGACCTGATTTCAGATGGTACCCTGGCGATTACCAACACCTACTACGACGGTCCAGACACGACTGGAACGGTGGTCTCCACCTTCGGCGCCGAGGCTACCGGGGCCAATTTCTTCACCAGCTCGTTTGACGGTCTGGCCATCGGCTGGCGCGCGCGGGCGAATACCACCGGGGGAACCGTCATGGACATTACCTCCATCACGGTGGATGGATCAGCGACCGTCATCACGACCCCGCCGGACATCGTTACTCAACCGGTGCCCGTCACGGTGCCCAGTGGCGGTTCCTGTGCTTACTCGGTCGTGGCGCAAGGCTTTGGCATGACCTATCAGTGGCATCGTTACGGCACCAACCTGGTCAATGGCGACAACATCTCCGGCGCGACGAGCCCCGACCTGGTGATTTCCCCCGCCAGCGCGGCGGACGTCGCTGCCGGGGCGGATGGCTACTACGTCACAGTGACTGGTACCGGTGGTTATACCACGAACTCGGTGAAATGCTCCCTCACCTTGGGAACAGCCTCGTCCTTGGTTTGGTCCGGCGCGGGCAGCACGTGGGATCTGGGCACCAGCGCCAGTTGGTTGAAGGTCGGCAATCCTGCGACCTTCAACTACGGCGACGCGGTCACCTTCAATGATACCGCCGCCTTCGGCAATTTGCTCGTCACCTTGGACGGCAACTACCTCAGTGCTTCATCGGTCACGGTGGATACCAGTCCCGGTGTGGATTACGTCTTCGCGGGCACCGGCAGCTTTGCCGGCCCGGGGACGCTGATCTACGAAGGCGCCGGCCTCTTGACTATGAACAGCCCGAATTCGTATACCGGCGGCACCATTATCAGCAACCAAACCGCCTATCTCGTCCTGAACAACTACAACGCGCTGGGGAACGGCCCGGTCACCCTGGCCAAAGCCGGCGGGCAGATGGAGATCGTCCCAGCCGGCAACGCCAGCTACGGAATCGTCGGCGACGTCATTGTGGCCGATGACTTCAACATCATTTACGATGCCACCAGCGCCTATGGTGCCGTCTTCCTGGGCAAGCTGTCTGGCACCTCCGGCAAGACCCTGACCATCACGTTGAACCCCGCCGCGACCGACCTCTCCAGGGTCCGTGTTTACGGCGCGAACACTGTCTGCGACGCGAACCTGAATCTGGTGGATTCCCGTACCGTCTTCGCTTCCTACCAGGGAACCCAAATGTATAACGGTGTGATTTCCGGTGCCGGCTCTTTCATGCAGAAAGGCGCGATCGCTTACCTCAACGGCGCAAGCACGTATTCCGGCGGCACAACTCCTGCCACCGGCTACATTGGTCTCGGAACCAGTACGACCGTGGACGGCGGCGGGACTGTGCTTTCCGGCCCGATTGGAACCGGTCCGCTGTCGCTCTTCCCGGATTCTACGACCAGCACGACCGGCAGCGGGGGTCTCTTGGCCTTCGGCGGCCCCCGGACGATCGCGAATCCGATCCAATATCAGAGCGGCACCAACAACCTGACCTTAATCATCGGTGGCACCAACGCGTTGACCTTCTCCGGTCCCATCACCCTCAACGGCAACGACGGCCTCGGCGGCCCAGTCAACCGGATCTTCCAGGTGACCAACACGGCCTTGACCACATTCTCGGGCGATATCAGCGATCTCGGCTCGGCGGGATTCGGACTGACCAAAACCGGTCCCGGCACCCTGGCGCTGGACGGCATTGCGACCTACACCGGGGCCACCACCGTCAGCAACGGGACCCTGCAGGTTAATGGCCAACTTGCTGCGGCCAGCGCGGTTACGGTCACTACTAATGCCACTCTCGGCGGCATCGGAACGATAGGTGGTTCCGTATCCGTCAATGCGGGCGGCACGATCGCCCCGGGTACGTCCATTGGCACTCTTAATATCGGCGGCAACCTCAGCCTGGCTGGTACCCTCAACATCGAGGTCAACAAATCCGCCTCGCCGACCAGCGACAAAGTGGCATTGTCCGGCGCCTTGAACGTCAGCGCCACCGGCGCCATAACCGTGACCAACCTCGGTCCCGCTCTCGCGAAAGGCGACACCTTCGCCATCTTCGACAAGGCTGTGGCCAATGGGGGCAGCCTGCCGATTACTGGCGCTAACATGGTCTGGGTCAACAAGCTGGCCGTCAACGGCACGATTGAAGTGCTCTCAGGAGTTGCGGCCCCGGTAACCATCGGTGGAATCACCCCGGCGGGCATCTCCTACAACGGTGGTGCCGGCTCGGAGTTCGTGCTCATGCAATCCCCGATGGTGGCTCCGGCGTCTTGGACGCCTGTGACGACCAACACTGCCACCCCCGGCGTGTTTCCGATCGTGGTGGGCACAGGCCAGAGTTACTTCCGCATCCTGAGCCGATAACGCTCGGCTTCCGTAACGAAACCTGATTCTTATCCCGAGCGCCGGGGGCTTGCGCCCCGGCCCTTTTGCAGAACGGACAAGCTTGGTCTTCGTTATTGATCCGGCCCACGAACGTATTCACTCCGCGTTGTGAATAACTTTTTCTTCCCTTTTGTGAGGGAACTTGCTTAAATCTGCAGGGTGAGTGGGTTGGTTCTTTGAGCAACTCTCGCAAATCGTGTGCGCGCGGGCTCACGTCCGCCCCAACATACAAAGAAGCTGAACAAGACCTATGAAAAGACTGAATATCATTCTCGTCACTCTAACCGTCGCATTCGCGCCGGCCCTGCTGCTCCCCGGCGCCGACCTCGTTAACGACACATGGTTGGATGGCACGCGTTCCGACCCGGGGGCCTACTCGGAGTATGGCGTGGACGCCGACCTTGACGGCAACATCGAGTCCGCATGGTTTCAGGGAGGAACAGGAACACTGGATCCGGTTGGCTTGGGCGGTCCACTCCGCGGCGATCTGACCGCGGGTGGAACAGGTTCGGGCTCCTGGACCACGTATTTCACTCCGAATGCCAACTCCGTCACTCTGGCCAATGTGGGTGATATGCTCAAGGTGACTTGGGCTTTCAAGCTCGGCAACGTGGGAATACAAAACTCGAGCCAGAACTTCCGCGTGGCGCTGGTGGAGACGCCGGATGCCGACAGGATCCAAACCAGCGGCGCCCCGCCCGACAGCACGTTCACCGGGTACGGAATGCTCATGAACATGGGCGTCACCTTGGGCCGCACCACTCCCTTCCGGATCGTGGAGCGATCGCTGCTGACCACTGGTAACCTGCTCAGCAGCTCCGGTAACTGGGCCACGTTCGCCGATGACACTGCGGTCGTGGGGGACACCGGCTACGCCGCCGACACACTCTACACGTTCGTGATGTCGCTGACCCGCACGGCTGCGGGTCTGGACATTGCCGCCAGCATCACAGGGGGCTCGCTGGGCAACGATGGTGTGCTCCAGACGTCTGGTTCTGATGCCTCGCCGAACACCTACACCTTTGACACATTCGCCATCCGCCCATCCAGCGCGACTGGGACAGCGCAGATATTCGATACCAGCCTGTTCCAGGTCGAACTCACTCAAGTGCCCGAACCCAGTATGCTGGCGCTGCTGGGCCTGGGCGGGCTGGGGCTTTTCCTGCGCCGTCGCAAGTAAGGTCAGTTTGCAGTTCTGCTCAGATGCGAAGGCTGGCTATCGCCAGCCTTCTTTTTGTCGAATACTCAGGCGCAGCGCGCCCCCGAGTGCCTGGGATCACATCTGCTCCAGCGTCTCGATGCCCAGCACCTCGAGGCCCTGTTGCAGGACCCTGGCCGTCAGGTCGCAGAGGACCAGGCGGCTGACGCGCTGGCCCGCCTCTGATTTCAGCACGGGGCAGTTCTCATAGAAGGCGGTGAAGCGTCCGGCCAGATCGTAGAGGTAGTTGCAGAGGAAGTTGGGACGATAGTCTTCGGCGACAGCTTCCAGCACGAGGCCGAAGTTGAGCAAGTGGCGGGCAAGCGCCAGCTCTTCGGGCGCGGCTAGCTCTACGCGGACGGCTGGCTCGGCGGCGGGGGCAGGCGAGACGCTCTGCCCTACGTTGCCTTTGCGGAAGATGCTGCGGATGCGGGCGTAGGCGTATTGCAGGTAGGGGGCGGTGTTGCCGTTCAGCGCCAGCAGCTTGTCCCAACTGAATACGTAGTCGCTCTGGCGATTGGGCAGGAGATCGGCGTATTTGACCGCCGAGATGCCTACGATGCGCGCAATCTCCCGCCGCTGTGCCTCGGGCAGGTCGGGACTCTTATCGGTGACCAGCTTGAAGGCGCGCTCTTCCGCCTCGTCCAGAAGTTCGGTCAGTCGCACGGTCTCGCCGGATCGGGTCTTAAACGGCTTGCCGTCTTCGCCCAGGATCGAGCCGAACCAAACATGGGCCAGCCGGGCCTTGGACTCGGGACTCCAGCGCCGGAACGCCGCGAATAACTGACGGAAGTGCAGTTGCTGGCGGCCGTCGGTGACATAGATCACCTCGTCGGCGTGCCAGGTCTCCATGCGATGGGCCAGGGTGGCCAGGTCGGTGGTGGCGTAATTGAAGCCGCCGTCAGTCTTCTGGATGATGAAGGGGTTGGCAGTCCACTCGCCTTCCTTGTGGATGAGGAACGGATCGTCCTTGGGCGGCAGGGAGCCGTCCGACAGGATAGCTTTGGCGCCCCGGCTCTCGGCGGCAATCCCGTTCCGCATCAGGTCGTCCACCACGGCCTGCAGGCGCGGTTGGTAGAAGCTCTCGCCCAGGGTGTGGTCGAACTTCACCCCCAGCCGGCCATAGATGGTCTCGAACTGCGCCTGTGAATGCGCGATCATCTCGCGCCAGATCGCCAGGTTCTCCGCGTCCCCGCCTTGCAGCTTCACCAGCTCGGCCCGCGCCCGATCCAGGGTGGCCTGGTTAAAGCCCGCCTTCTCGGGGTCGCACTGGGCGCTGATGGCCTTGTAGATACGTTCCATTTCGGCCAGCGGATCGCTCTGGAGCTTCGCGCGGTCCAGCAGCGTCTTCCAGCCCGTCAGCAACATCCCGAATTGCGTGCCCCAATCGCCGAGATGGTTGTCCGTAATAACCTTGTGGCCGAGCAGGCGCAGCGTGCGGGCCAGCGAATCACCCAGAATGGTCGAACGGATATGGCCGACGTGCATGGACTTGGCGACGTTGGGCGAGCTGAAATCCACCACCACGGTGCGCGGCTGCGCCGCAGGCTCGAAGAAGAGATGCTCGCCGCGCGCGGCGGATTCCAGGGTTCGAGCCAGGGTGCCGGGTTTGAGCCGGAAATTCAGGAACCCCGCGCCGGCAACATCCACCTGCTCACAAATATCCCCGAGTTGGAGCTGGGCGACCACGTCGGTGGCCAGTTGGCGCGGGTTGGTCTTCCGGGCCTTGGCCAACGACATGAGAGCGTTGGTCTGGTAATCACCGAACTTCGCATCGGGGCACGGGCGGACCAGGACTGCGGCAGCATCGGCGTCGGGCAACCGGGCTTGCACGGCCTGCCGCAGGCGCTGCTCGATGGTTTTGTGGGGAAGCACGGGGCGGGACGCGCGGCTACGGCCGCCCCTGGCTGCGAATGATCTTGAGCATGGCGTCCGCGTCGGGGGCCTGATCGAGGGCCTGGCGAAAATCCGCTCGGTGGAGGAGCTTGGCGATGTTGGCCAGGGTATGAAGATGTTTCTGGAACTGGCCCTGCGGCACAAGGAACAGCATCACCAGGTTCACCGGCTGGTTGTCCAGGGCCTCAAAGTTGACGCCCTTGCGCGACCGGCCCAAGGAGCCGACCACTTCATGAATCAGGTCCGTCGAGGCGTGCGGGATGCCGATGCCAAACCCGATGCCGGTGCTCATGGACGACTCGCGTTTCTTGACCACGCCCACGATGGCCTCCCGGTGTTGGGGACTGATCTTGCCGGTCGTCACCAGGTTATCAATCAGCTCATCTATCGCTTCCCAGCGGTTGGTCGCGCGCAAATCAATGATGATTTGCTCTCTGCTTAGAATGTCGCCTAAATCCATAGCTACGGAATCGGTCCGTCCGAGCATTTCGCCTGAAGTGCCCGGGCAATACAAGCGAGAATTGTTCACTTACAGGATCCGCACCAGGCGATGCAGCGCCTCACCGGTGCATTCCAGCCACCAGCCGAGCGCGCTGGGCACGCCCACCTTGGGCACGAGCAAGGGAATCCCCACCAGCAATACCGCCACGTTGCCTAGAAAGATCACGACCGCCGAGAAGAGGTAACCCTGGTCGCTGATGTCCGTCTGGTTGTGTTTGAGGATGTGCCAGTTCAGGGTCACGTGAAACGCGTAGGCAGCGCCGAGCAGCAGGTGGAACCAGACGAGGTAATGACCCCAGTTCCACAGCCAATGGCCGGCCAGGAACAGCAGCACGATCAGGATTGCGTAGAGCGGAAAGAAGTACGGCGCCAGCGCAATGGCGAAGTTGCTCTTGGTCACCACCACGTGGCCGCCCTTGGCCGAGACCCTGAATTTCTTGACCCGACCGCCATGCAACCAGGTCCAGAGCACATGGGTCAGTTCGTGGCCGAAGACATAAACCCGCATCGGCTTGGGCAGCAGGACGTAGATGACCACCCAGCAGGCGGCGCCGGCCAGGAATGGCACCCAGGTGGTGTCCGCCTCGCCGCTGGCCTGCAGCACCCGCCACAAAGCCCAACCGGCGCCGACGCACACCGGCAGCAACAGGATCGCAAGGATGGTCTTGCACCATTTTGGCACGACCGGATTATTCCGAACCACACCCCCCTCGTGCCAGCCAATTGGAGTGGTCAACGGGGAGCGGCCAAAACCTACCAGCCCCCAGCTTGGTGCCAACCCGGCCCGGAATCCATAAGCCCTCGTGATACAGCGAGCCGCATCCTGCCTGCGGCTTCCAAATAACACTTACGCAACCTCTTGGAGTTCAACGAGATCGTAGCCCATGGCTTTGGCCTCCTTCTTGAGGCGAGACAAGCGATGGGTCTTGGCCTTGGCCTCATAAATCTCGGTGTTGAGCAAGACAAACTCTTCCT
>CAZVFC010000042.1:0-84067 GCA_964625855.1 uncultured Verrucomicrobiota bacterium
ATGATCCGCTGCTTTTGCAGACAGCCTGGGCAATAGCTGGATTGGAATTTCGTAGATTGGTTTAACCCGATGGGGTGGCGTCGCGCGCTTTACGGTACTGGCGCAAGAGTTCCGGCCCCATTTGATAAAGGAACTGCTCCAGGGCCTTGCCGTTGTGCAGCGCTCGCTGCAACTGCGCAACCATCTCGGTCGGGACATACATACAGCGGCGCCGGCCCTTTTCGGTAAAGGAAAGGATAAATGCGGCATGCTTATCACCCCGGGCACAGGCTGGGCAATTGGGACGGATACAGGGTTTGCGAACCTCAGCCAGAGAGCCTTTGATAGCGGGCCAGAGCTTTTCGAGTTGTCGGAGGAAGTTCTGGCGGAGAGCGCGATCAGAGGAAATGGGCTGTGACATGGTGTGTATATATCATTACATACATACCCTGGCAACAACAAAGTGAACGAAGTCACCACTTGGTGCCGCTTGGTTTTCCCGCTATCACTGAGGCATTACTAGGAGCCAGAGGCGGGGCGGGCGGGATTCGAGGCGGTGGTGGCCAACCCGAGGCGCGGTCAGGCTTCCGGGCTCGGCTCAGTGATCCCGGCGGCTACGAACTTTCAAGCCCCGTAGGGGCGGCACCGGTTGCGCCCGGCAGCACGATGCCGCCCCTACGGGGCTGGTGCCGGTTCTCGATCGCGTGTGCTAGAGACAGGTCGCCCCTCTGGGGCTGAGGACGTTTACGGGCCGGCTCCACGGCCCAACGGTCCATTCAAGAGCAGGGGACCGCGCCCGCCCCGGGCGCAGTGGCTGGCGCCCTCGCCAGCCACCTTCGGGAGTGGCCGAGGCGATCCCGCGTTCCGCGACTGCGCACGCGTCACGCCCGCCCGGGGCGGGCGCGGTCCCCGGAAAAGAATTGCCCTCCCGCGCCACGAGACGCGACGGGGGAGGGCGTGAGGGAGGGAGGGAGATCAGCCGGCTTTGGTTTCGTCCACGACGACGAAGCGGCTGCCGCCATTGCTCCAGATGCGGAGCAGGGTGATCTTGTCTTTGGGCGCCTCGGTCATCTTGACGGCTTGCTCGGCGGATTGGACGGGCTGCCGATTCAACTCCTGGATGACGTCGCCGGGCCGGAGGCCGGCCTCGGCGGCGGGGCTGGCGGGATCCACCTGGGTAATGACCGCGCCTTTGACGGTGTCGGGGATGTTCATCTGGCGGCGGGTCTGGGGATCGAGGTCGCCCACGGCGACGCCGTTGAGGGTGCCGTTGTCCGCTTCCGCCGGTCCGCTGGCCTTGGCGAGCTGCTCGGTGCCGGGTTGTTGCTGGACAGTGACTTCCAGCGTCCGGGAGGAGCCGTTGCGCAGGATTTTGACGGGCACGGTCGCGCCGGGTTTGACGGCGCCGACGGCCAGGCGCAGGCGGCGGGCATCCGGGACTTTTTTGCCGTTAAACTCGACTACCACATCGCCCTCTTTGAACCCGGCCTTGGCCGCGGGGCCCTTGGGCACCACGTCGCCGACGAGCGCGCCGGAGGGTTCTTTGAGCTTGAACTCCTTGGCCAGCGGGGGGGTGACGTCCTGGATCATGACGCCCAGGTAACCGCGGGTGACTTTGCCTTCCTGGATGAGACTGGCCATGACGTCGCGGGCGAGGTGGGAGGGGATGGCGAAGCCGATGCCCTGGTAGCCGCCGGTGCGGCTCCAGATGGCGGTGTTGATGCCGATCAGCCGGCCCTCGGCGTCCACCAGCGCGCCGCCCGAGTTGCCCGGGTTGATCGCCGCGTCGGTCTGGATAAAGTCCTCGTAGTCTTCGATGCCGAGGTTGCCGCGGCCGGTGGCGCTGACAATGCCGGTCGTGACGGTCTGGCCGACGCCGAACGGATTGCCGACGGCGAGGACGACATCGCCCACCTGCACTTTCTCGCTATCCGCCATGGTGACGAAGGGGAAGTTGTCTCCTTCGATCTTGATGACGGCAATGTCGGACTTCGGGTCCCGGCCAACGACTTTGGCGGAGAGCTCGCGTCCGTCCTGCAATGTCACTTCCACCTTGTCCGCACCGTCCACGACGTGGTTGTTGGTGAGGATGTAGCCATCTTTGGTGACGATGACGCCCGAGCCCAGGCCGCTCTGCCGTGGCGGGGTGAACTGGCGGTTGGGCGTCCGGTTGTTGAACCGGTCGCCGAAGAAGAACCGCCAGAACGGGTCGTCCGGACTAAATCCCTGCGGCCCGGAGACATTCGTGGGCTTGGAGGTGACGACGACCTTGACGACCGCGGGAGCGACCTTCTTGACGACCGGCGCGAAGGTGGTGTAGGCGCCGGATGGGCGGGACACCGGCGTTTGGTCCATTTCCACTACGGGCGGCGGGGCGTCTTTGACCTTGGTGCCCACCAGGTGGTCAATGCCCAAAGCCGAGCCGGCCACCAATAGTGCGGCGCCCATGCCGAGGACGAGCCGCCGCGTGTTTCGTTGAGTGAATATTCTTTTCATAGTCTTCTATGTAATATGGTTTTGTTTTTGACTCTTTGGACCCCGCGGACCTAACGGGAAGCTTTCCTGAATATTACAGTTCTGTAAGGAACGGGGGGCGGGCGCGTTGGGTCGGGACCATCGGGCGGAGAGGGCTGAAGTTCGAAATCCGAAGTCCGAAGTCCGAAGTCCGAAGTCTGATGCAGCCGCAGCCGGCCCTTGACTACGCTTTTCTTTGCCGAACGCGCCGGCGTGTAATAAGGTCTCAAGAAGATATGGAAACGAACGCGATCATTGGTTGGGTCCCCTGGCCCGTGGCGGTGGCCACGACGGTCTGGTTCGGGGTCATGGCACACAAGGCCGGCAAGAACGGCTGGCTGTGGGGGATTGGGGGCGGTGTGCTGGGCCTGGTGGTCACGACCCTGGTGATGGGCCTGGGACAGGCGGCTTTCATCCCGTACACCAGCGCGGAACAGTCCATGTTCCGCATCAAGATTGGGGCTTTGGCCATCTTCGTTGTGTTGTGCCTGGGATGGCTGTTCACCGGCGCCATCCACCCGCGCCTGCTGGCACCCTGGAAGGGACGCGAGGAGCCGTCGAAGAACCTCGCGAGAGAGGCCGTGACCGCACCGCCGGCTAAACCGACGAAGGCCGCTCCCCGCGCTTAGCGGCATGCGGAACCGCGCTTACCGGCCTGGGCCTGGCGGGCACGAGCCGGCAATCTCCTGCGGCACGCGAAAGACCTGCCATACTTGGCGAGGCAACCCGCCAAAGGCGGTCTGGTATCGCGTGGCCCCTGCCGGCTCTTCGGTCACGTCGCGGATGAGCACGCGCGCGATCTGTGATGGGTATCGCCGCGCCAGGCTGGCGTAAATCTCCGGGTCCCGCTCGCCTGAGTCTCCCACCAGGACGAACTGTCGCCGGGGGAAGCGCTTGAGCAGCGGCTCGATCACGGCCGGCTTATAGCGCTCCGGACTCTCGAAGAGTTTGAGGAAACTCTCGTCTTGCCAGCGAAACTTCTTCAGGGCGAACACCCCGGCCGGGAACCCATTCGACCGCGCAAACTCGGACAACGGCACGTAGAGCTGCCACGGGCTGGCGGAAACATAACAGAACTGAGCGTCCGACTGGTCGGCCCAGGCCTGATAGACCTGGGCCATGCCGGGCACCGGCTCAAACGGCTCCAGGAAAGTCCGGCGCAACAGCGCCGGGCGGTTCCGCACCTGGCTGACCTTGAGGGTGTCGTCTATGTCGGAAATCACCGTGACCCCGCGCTCCTCGATCAGATGAATCTGCCCCGGGAACCGGCGCGGGTCATCGGCCGACAAGACCGCCTCGAACTGGATCTGCGTGCCGTCCATCGCGCGGAATCCCGCATCCCTCAGCCGGACCACGCCGGCGAACTGGCCATCCCGCCGCGACTTGCCGAACAGATGGTCCTGCTGGCCG
Organism: uncultured Verrucomicrobiota bacterium; assembly: GCA_964625855.1. Taxonomy (GTDB): domain Bacteria; phylum Verrucomicrobiota; class Verrucomicrobiia; order Limisphaerales; family UBA8199; genus JAPLUA01. The sequence goes on from CAZVFC010000042.1 coordinate 3,904, forward strand.
ATGCGCGCGACCACCCGCTTGCCCCCTTCGTGGTCCACCATAAACAGCCGCGCCCGCTCGCTGAAGATTGCCGCCTCCGCCGCGGTCATTTCGATGCGGCCCAGCTCCACCGCATCGCGCAGCAGCCCCACGGCCAGGCGTCGCGGTTCGGGCTCATAGACGCAGCCCCGAGTCTCGCACTCCCACCCAGGTCCGCCGCGAACGCGGTGAGCCAGGGCCGGGAAGAAGACAAGTTCCTCATCCCGGCGCAAATCCGAGGGGCGCTCCTGGGGCACCGCCGGGCCCGGCAGCAGCCAGCCCAACGCCACCGCCGCCATCCAATGGCAGGATCGGAACCGGCAGAGGGCAGGACCCAGGCTGTGGCATGGTTTCATCGGGCGACGCCATGATAGGTCGCTGAACAAGTGCTGGGAAGAAATAACGGCACTGCCGCCATGATCTCCAATGCTGCATTGGAGTCCAGGCGATCGCCCCTGGCTTTAGCCAACTTTTCCTTGCCTTGGAGAGGGAGATATGATTCAAGGTCCTTAACCCTTGCTAAGGCGACTGGCATGAGCAGCGAAACGACATCCGGCCCTCAGGCGCAGACACAGCAGTCCGCAAGTCCGCCAGTCACGCCTTCGCCGGTTTCGGGTGGGCGCCTGCTGCTTGCCCATCCCACGGCCTGGGTCGTTCTGGCTGTCGCCCTGGCTGCCACCGCCGGCGGCTGGCTCATTGTGCGGAACCATGCCGATTTAAGCGCCTGGAATCGCTTCGATGAGGAGGCCCAGAGCATCGCCGCCGCGCTGGGGGAACGGATGTTGATCTACCAGGACGCATTACACGGAGCCGTGGGCCTTTTTGCCGCGAGCGCTTCCGTTGAGCGCGAGGAGTGGAGGAACTACGTCGAAAGCGTGTCCGTGGAGAAACGATTCCCCGGGATCGAGGGGCTGGGTTTCATTGCCTGCGTGCGACGCGCCCGGCTGGATGAGTTCATCCGCACCACCCGCGCGGACAAGACGCCGTATTTTCGGGTCAGAAGCCCCGGCGACGGGGACGAGCTTTTCATCACCCGGTATATCGAGCCCCTGGCCCCGCATTTCGTTTTGCTTGGCGGCGACATCAGCACCGACCCGCAGTTGAGGGGCGTAGCGGAGGAGTCTCGCGACTCGGGGGACACGGCGACGAGCGGGGCGCTAATTCTGGCCGCGAGAAACGGGGGGACGGAGAGCGGCTTCGTGATGATGCTCCCCGTGTATCGCAACGGCCAGCCGCGGGCCACTCCGGCCGAGCGCCGCGACAGCATCGAAGGCTGGGTGTTCGCCCGGTTCATCACCGCGCAACTCATGAAGGACATCGGGGTAAGCACACCCCCAACGATGTACTTCACGATCTTCGACGACACGCGGGGCGCCCGACAGAAGGTGATCTTTCAAAGTGAGCCACCGCCCCCGGATTATCGCCCGAAGTTCGTGGACGAGATCCCGCTTTCGATGGGCGGACGCCACTGGCGGCTGGATTTTGTCAGCAAACCCGCGTTTGAAGCCGCGATTCCGCGGGCCGCTGCGACATCCACCGCCGCCGGGGGAGTGCTGCTGAGCCTGTTGTTGTTTGGCATGGTCTGGTCCCTGAGCACAACCCGCGAGCGGGCCGTCGCGATCGCCTCGGACATGACCGCCGCGTTGCGGTCGGCCAATGAGCGGCTGGAATATGAGCGCTACTTGCTGCAGTCCCTCATGGACAACCTGCCGGACCACATCTACTTCAAAGACCGGCAAAACCGATTCCTGCGCAACAACCGGGCGCATTTGCAGAGCTTCGGTCTCCAGGATCCGGCCCAGGCCATGGGCAAGACCGACTTTGATTTTTTCAGCGGGGAACACGCACGCGAGGCGTTCAACGACGAGCAGGAAGTGATCCGAACCGGCCAACCTTTTACGAAGGAGGAGAAAGAGACCTGGCCCGATGGCACGGTCACTTGGGCCCTGAGCACCAAGATGCCCTTGCGCGACCCCAGCGGCGAGATAGTGGGCACCTTCGGCATCTCCCGCGACATCACGGCTCGCAAACAGGCGGAGGAGGCGATGCGGCGCGCCAAGGAAGCCGCCGAGGAAGCGAGCCGCGCCAAGAGCCAGTTCCTTGCCAGCATGAGCCACGAGCTGCGCACGCCGCTCAACTCCATCATCGGCTTTGCCAATATCCTGCTCAAGAACAAGAGCGGCACCTTGAGCACGGCTGAGTTGAACTTCCTGGACCGCATCCAGGCCAACGGCAACCACCTCCTCGGCCTCATCAACGAGATTCTCGACCTGTCCAAAATCGAGGCCCGGAAAGTCGAGCTGCAGATGGCGCCGGTCGCCCTCGATCGGCTGGTGCGCGAAACCATCGCCCAGGAGGAAGGGTTAGTGCGGGACAAGCCGGTCGCACTTCGGGCCGACGTGCCGCAACCGGTGGCACCCATCCTCACCGATGCCGACAAACTCCGGCAAGTCATCATTAACCTCATTGGCAACGCCCTCAAGTTCACTGAGCGCGGCAGTGTCACCGTCCGCATCGTGACCGATCCAGCCGATCACCAGCCGGTTCGCCTCGAGGTTTCGGACACCGGCATCGGGATCCCCCGTGAAAGACTGGGGGTCATCTTCGAGGCCTTTCAACAAGCCGAAGCCGGCACCGCCCGCAAGTATGGCGGCACCGGCTTGGGGCTAACCATCTCGCAGGCACTCTGCCGGCTCATGGGTTACCACATCGAGGCGACCAGCGAGGTTGGCCGCGGCTCGACCTTCAGCATTGTGTTGCGAACCACGGCGGCTGGCGAAGCCCCCGCCCGCGCCGGAGCGCTCCCGGCCACAGCCGAGCCGGCCCTGCTCCCGGCTCCGCCACCGGTGACCGCGCAGCAGCTTGCCGACCTGGCAGGGAAACTGGTGCTGGTCATTGATGATGCGGCAGACTCGCGAACCCTGCTCACTCACATGATCGAGGAAGCCGGCTGCCACGTCGTCTCCGCCGACTCTGGAGAGCTGGGCCTGCTCATGGCGCGCAAGCTCCGACCCCAGCTCATTACCACGGACCTGTTGATGCCCGACATGGACGGCTGGCAGGTTCTCCGGGCCCTCAAGACCGACCCCCAGTTGTGCTCGATCCCGGTCGTGGTCATCAGTGTGATCGCCGGCGAGAACCGCGGGCGTATCTTCGGCGCCGTCGAAATCCTGCCCAAGCCGGTCGAGCGGGAGGCATTGCTGGGTGCGCTTAAGCGCTGCCTGTTGCCGCCCAAACCCAACATCCTGATCGTGGATGACGAAGAAGACGCCCGCCGCGTCCTCATGGCCTGCCTGGCCGACGAAGTCAGCGAGGTTTGGACCGCCGCCAACGGCCAGCAGGCGCTCGAGCTGATGGAACGTTACTCTCCCGACGTCGTGCTCCTGGACCTGTTGATGCCCGTCATGGACGGCGTTACCTTCCTCAACGCGCTCCGCGCCGATCCGCGCCACCAGCATCTCCCGGTCGTGGTGATCACCGCCAAGGATCTGACCTCCCGGGAGTCGGAGCTGTTGCGCCAGGAAACCCTTGCAGTGCTCAAGAAGGCGGGCGCTTTTGAGGACGAGCTGAAGCGCCTGATCCACAAGCTGCTCACCGGTCCGCCACCTTCCCCGGCGCCGCTCGCGGTTCCGACAGGCCCAACGGCTCCCCTGGCAACCAACGGATGAACCCCAACCCCATCTCGCTGCTGGTGGTTGACGATGACCCGGTCTTCGCCCTGTTTATCCAGCAACTGATCCGGGCAGTGGGCCAGGACCTGCCCTGCACATCCACCTGGGTGGACACCGCGGAGAAGGCGCTCGAGGAAATCCGCGGCAGGCGCTACGATCTGGCGCTCCTGGACTACCACTTGCCCGGGACGGATGGCCTCGGTTTGCTGGCCGTCATCCAGGAGCTTCCGATCACCGAACAGCCGGCGGTGATTATGCTCACCGCCAGCGGCAGCGAAGCCATCGCCGTCGAAGCCATGAAGCGTGGCGCGAGGGATTACCTGCCCAAGACCGGACTGGACGTGCTCCTGCTGGCGCGCGCCATCCAGAGCGCGCTGGCACAGAAACGCCTGGCGGAACAGGTGGCCGTCTATAATGCGCAAATCAAGGCCGACCTCGAGATGGGCCGCAAACTGCAACTGTCGCTGCTGCCGGATACTTACCCGTGCTTCCCGCACTCCGCGTCGCCCGAAGAGTCCGCCCTCCAGTTCTGCCATCGCTTCCTGCCCGCCGCGCACCTGGCGGGGGACTTCTTCAGCCTGCTGGCCTTGTCCGACACCCGGGCCGGCGTCTTCATCTGCGATGTCATGGGACACGGCGTCCGCTCCGCGCTCGTCACCGCCATTCTGCGCGCGCTGCTGGACGACCTGGCGCCCCGCTTCTCGCACCCGGGCCGGTTTCTGGCCGAGATGAACCGCCGGCTCGTGTCCATGCTCCGGCAGAAGGAAGACCCGCTCTTCGCCACGGCGTTCTATCTGCTCGCGGACACCGCCACCGGGCAGATGCACTGCGCCAATGCCGGACACCCCGCGCCGCTGCATCTTCAGCGCGCAAACGGCCAGGCCCTCCGGCTGGCGCCGCCCAAGGGCGCGGGTCCCGCCCTGGGCCTGCTCCCCGACGCCGCCTATCCCGCTTTCCAATTCCCGCTGGCGGCCGGGGAACTGGTTCTGCTGTTTACCGATGGCTTGTTCGAAGTAGTGGACGCCCGCGGGGAAGAAGAGTATGGTCAGGAACGCTTGCTGGCCGCCGCCCGCCAGCGCATGAGGTTGCCGGCCGCCAGCTTATGCGACGAACTGATCGCTGAGGTCCGCGCCTTTTCCGGCGCCGCGGAATTCTCCGACGACGTCTGCCTGCTCGCAATGGAAATGAAGCCATGAAGAAGATCGCTGTAGGGGAGGACAACCCCGACAACCGGCTGCTGGTCCGGGTCATCCTCGAACCGCATTACGAGGTTGTCGAGTATGCGAGCGGCCAAAGTACGCTGGAGGGTCTCGCCCGCGAGAAGCCGGACCTGCTGTTGCTCGATATTTCGCTCCCGGAAATGGATGGGGTGGCGGTGCTGCGCCAAATCCGGGCCAGCGCGGAGCTGCGCGACCTGCCGATTATCGCGCTCACCGCTCACGCGATGACCGGTGACCGTGAGAAATACCTCGGCCTCGGTTTTGACGATTACGTGACCAAACCCATCGTGGATGAGAAGGTCCTGCTGGAGGCAATTGAAAGGAACCTGGCCGGCGGCCGGCGCTCCCCGGCGGCCGCCCCCCAACCGATCCAGGTAGGGACGTTTCGCCGAAACGTCCGGCTTGGCGCGGAAACGGACGCCTCGGCGAGGCGTCCCTACCAACCACCCTCGTGCATGGAGTCGGGAACCCTCGAACAGTTGCGCAAGCTTGGCGGCGACTCGTTCACGGCGGAGATGATCGGTGTCTTCCTGGAGTACGCGGCCCGGAAGATCGCCCAGGGCCGCGAGGCGTTTGCCGCGGGCGACCTGGTGGGCGTTGAAAACGCCATCCACCCTATCAAGTCCAGTGCCGGAAATGTCGGCGCCCGGCAGATCCAGGAACTGGCCGTCCGCATCGAAGACCTGGCCAGGAACAAGCAGAGGGAACCGCTGGGGCCCTTGCTGGCGGAAATAGACAGCGCCTTCCGGACGGCCAAACCCCAGTTTGAACAAATACGAAACTCGCTGCTCAAGCAATGAACGCGCCAGATCCCGCCCCACCACCGTCGGCTCCAACCAGAGAGGTTCGCATCCTGGTCGCCGAAGATTCACCCGTCAATCGAGCGCTGGCACTCAAGCAACTGGAGAAGCTTGGCTACGCGGCGGATGGCGTTACCGACGGGACCGAGGTTCTCGCCGCCATTGGACGCGGCCCCTATGAGATCATCCTGATGGATTGCAGCATGCCCGAGATGAGCGGCTATGAGGCCACCTGGCAGATTCGCGAGGGCGAGAGAAAGCAGGCCCAGGGAGCTTCGGGCGCCGCGCCTCATACCTATATCATCGCGATGACCGCCAACTCCGAAGCGGATAGCAAAGAGAAATGCCGCATGGCGGGCATGGATGACTTTATCAACAAGCCGGTCCAATTGCCCGAGCTCGCCGCCGCCCTGCACCGCGCCTTGGCGGATCGTGTCGCCCAGCAGGCCCTGGACGCGGTGATTGATCCGGTCGTCATCGCCGGCCTCCGCCAACTGCGCATGCCGCAGCAATCCGATCCGCTGGCAGAGCTGATTGACATGTTCCTGCGTGAAGCCCCGACGCAGTTGGACATGATCGAACAGTCGGTCGCCAGCACCGATCCCCAGGCGGTGTCTCGCGCCCGGAGCGCCGCCACCGCTCTCAAGGGGGCCGCCGGCAACCTCGGCGCCCGCAACCTCGCCGCCCTGGTGGATGAAATCGTCCAGGCGATCGCCACCGGCTACCTCTCCGTGTCCATGCCGTTAGCTCAGAAAGCGCGGGCTGAATATGAGCAGGCCCGTGAGGCGCTGCTTAAGATCAAGAGCGAAGGCGCCGGTTGATCTGGGCGGCGCCGCGCTCCGTTTAGCCCGCAATGAGCGGCGGGATCGGGCAATCGAGCGTATCGGCAATCCCGCGCAGTAGTTCGACCTCCGGTTCCCGGAGCACGCCGTCGGCAGCTACGGTTTGGGCGCAGGCATTAAGCAAGTTCTTCTTGATCTGCGGCACCGCCTGCGACAACCGGTTCAGCGCCGCATCCACCTGCTCCAGGTCGCACGCCTCCTCCGGCAGGAGGCTGAGCGGCACCCGGGCATTGTAGCTCAGCGGCTGCGCACCCCGCTCGAAGGCGAATCGGGTCTTGTCCGGGTCATCGTGGCCGAGGTAAGCCAGCGCCGACAGCAGCACCGCGCAATCCGGCGCCAGCGGTTTCAGCGAGTAATACTGCACCACCGGCTTGCGCGCCGGCACGAAGCAGGGTTCGAGATGCCGCACCACGATTCTCTGCAAGACATACTCGAACAGGTCAATCTCGCCGTCGCTTTCCACCAGCTTCTTCACCGCCTCGCGGAACTGCTGGAACTGGGCCGGCGACATCTGCCGCAGCCCGGGCAATGCCAAATCCATCAGCGGCAGTCTGGCGGTGGTTGCGACCGACTGCGCCTCCGGCAACACCCGCATCGTTTCCTGGACGATGGCAGCGGAGGTGGCCGCCACCAGCTCGTCCAACTGCTTGCGACAAACCGCTTCGTCCTCGCTCAAGAGCAGGGCGTAAACCAGGGTGCTCGCGCCCAGCGGCTCCCGCGCGGCGGCTTGCAGGCCCGGTGGGATCGAGTCGCGCAGCTCCTCGGCGTAGCGCAGGTGCGCGGTCGTGGGGTTGCCCGTGTTCGGCGTGAGGGCCTGAGCGGCGATGACCGGTGGCGCAAGCCCGGCGGCGCCCGTTTGCCAGCGTCCCAGGCCCGGCAGCGGCGGCGGGATCCCCGCCCTCCGCGGCGCCGGGGACACAGGCGGCGGCGCCCCGTCCACCCGGGCATCGCCCAGCTTCGGGAAGGTGCCATCGAAGCTCGGGTCCAGGGCGCGGATGCGATCCGCCAGCGGCGGATGGGTGTCCATGAGGTGGAACAGCGGTTGGCCCATGCCGTTGCCGAAGAACATGTGGCAGGCTTCGGCGGCATGGGCATTCGCCAGCTTCGAGCCCTGGCGCAACCCGCCGATCTTCTTCAACGCGCCCGCCAGGCCCGCCGGGTTGCGGGTGAACTGGACCGAGGAGGCATCGGCCAGAAACTCGCGCTGGCGGCTGACTGCCGCCTGGATGAGCCGGCCAAACAACACGCCGATCCAACCGATCAGGATCAGGGCCAGACCGAGCAGTGGCAGCGGGTTCTTGTCTTTGCTGCTCCGGCTGCGGGTGTAGAGCAGCATCCGGCCGATCACCGCCAGGCAGAGGATGCCGAAGATGATGCCCATCAGCCGCAGGTTCAGCCGCATGTCGCCATTGAGGATGTGGCTGAACTCATGACCGATGACCCCCTGCAACTCGTCCCGCGTCAACAGCCGGATGCCACCTCGCGTGACGGCCACGACCGCGTCGCTCGTCGAGTGGCCGGCGGCAAACGCATTGATGCCCTTTTCCTCAGGCAGGACATAGACCTGCGGCACAGGCATCCCGGCGGCGAGCGCCATTTCCTCGACGACATTCAGCAGCTTGCGCTCGTCGGGGTCGGTGGTGGCCGGACTGACGGGCCGGCCTCCGAGTGAACTGGCCACCGCCCTCCCGCCCTGCGCCAGCTCCAGGGTCTTGAAGCCGCTGCCAATCGCAATGACGGCAAGGGTTCCCACCGCGACGCCCATGAAGAGCGTTGGGTCCCACAGCTTCACGGTGGGTGCCTCGGCGTAAACGCGGTGTTGGCCCAGTTCCAAGCCGCCGAACAGCGCCAGCGCCGCCGCGTACACGGCCAGGATCAGCAGCGCCACGCCGCCGACAAAGTAAACCACCAGCAGCTTGGTGTTGCGGTGGGCCCGGGCCTGTCTGTCAAAGAAGTCCATCGCGAATCCCCGCATGCCAACCTCTCATCGGCGATGGGGCACTCAGAAAGACACCTTCGGCGCTGCCTTCTCTTCCGGCTTCTCAACCACGAACAGCTCCGCCGGCCCGAAGTTGAACGGCGCGGCGATCAGGTTCGTCGGGAAGGTTTCTCTCTTTGTGTTATAGCTCATCACCGCGTCGTTGTACGCCTGGCGGGCGAAGGCCACTTTGTTCTCCGTCGAAGTGAGCTCCTCCATCAGGCTCAGCATTGTCGTGTTCGCCTTCAGATCAGGATAGGCCTCCGACAAGGCAAACAGCCGGCCCAGCGTGCCGGTCAGGGCGGCCTCAGCGCCGGACAATTCCTTCATCGCCGCGGCATCGCCGGGGTTTTGTGCCGCGCGCACGTTGGCAGTGGAAGCGGCATTGCGCGCGGCGATGACGGCTTCGAGCGTGCCGCGCTCGTGCTTGATATAGCCCTTGGCTGTCTCGACGAGGTTGGGGATCAGGTCGTAGCGGCGCTTGAGCTGCACGTCTATTTGCGCGAAAGCATTCTTGTAGCGGTTGCGCAAAGCGACCAGCCGGTTGTAGGCGCTGACGATCCACATCAGGATGAAAAAGACCGGCACCACCAGCACGAGCAGCACAATGATAATGGAACCTCTAACCATAAATGTCCTTTCGCATGTTGACTAACTGCTAGGCCATGCCGCGCTCTGGCGCAATTACAAATTGGGCAACGGATTGGAGCGCGGGAATGATCAATGCCAAATGACTAAGCCGGATCCACGCACAGGCCAACCGCGAATGGACGCGAATGCACGCCAATAGGACCTGTTGCCGGGAGGGTTTATCGCTGGGGGCTGGGGCTCACCTTTAAGTGACTGGCGGGCCACAGGGGTTTCCGCTGTAGAGTGCCTGGTTTCATTGGCGTTCATTGGCGTTCATTCGCGGTTGCACTGAATCGTTAAGGCTAACGCCCGAGACGCTGCAGTCCGCCTCCGTTCGCCATTCGCCGTTAGTCATTCGTCATTTGGCAAAGCCCTGCGCCTTGAGCCAGAACGCGCAGTTGCCCGTCCACGGGTGCCGTTTGTCGGGGTTCCAGTCTCGCGTGCCCAGTCCCAGACCGTGCGGTCCTTTCTGATAGACATGGAGATCGAACGGCACTCCTGCTTTCCGCAGCGCCGCCGCAAACTGCAGGCTGTTTTCCACCGGCACGCCGCTATCCTCGTAAGTGTGCCAGATGAAACAGGGCGGCGTATCCTTGGTTACCTGGAGGTCGTTGGACAGCCCGCGGACCAACTCGGGGGCGGGATCCGGCCCCAGCAGGTTCCTCCTCGAGCCCGCGTGCGCGAACGGGTCCGTCAGCGTGATCACAGGATAGCACAGAATCGCCAGGTCGGGGCGCGAACTTTCGCGTTCAATCGAATCGGGAGCGTCCGGCTTGCCGGCGTCGAAGTGCGTCGCCAGCGTGGAGGCAAGGTGGCCGCCAGCCGAGGATCCCATGATGCCGATGCGTTTGGGGTCCAGCTTCCACTCGCCGGCCCGGGCGCGGACAGTGCGCACCGCGCGCGCCGCGTCCTGCAACATGGCCGGATGATGATAACCGCCGGTGGCCAGGCGGTATTTCAGAACGAACCCCGCGATGCCTTGCTCGTTGAGGAACAGGGCATAGTCCTTGCCTTCATGCGCGGCCAAATGGCCATAGCCGCCGCCCGGGCAAATCACCACGGCCGCTCCGGTTGCCTTCGCCGGCTCGGGGAAATAGGGCGTGAGAGTGGGAATATCCTTGTCTTCCTCGCCGAGCGCGCCGGGGGCAGCACCGGTCCAAAGGGGGAAGGAACTGGTCGGCTGCGCCTGGACCGAAGCAAAACAGCCAGCGACAGCAAGCATGAGTATCCGGGTTTTCATCGGGGCGAAAGCATACACGGGCCGCGCTGTTTGGCCATGCAAAACCAGTTGGAGGCTTCACAGACCCCGGGCCGCTCTGCTAGCCTCCGCCCGGTGAAGCAGTCAATTGTAACCCTGGATATGGAGGGAGTGCTGACTCCCGAGATATGGATCGCCGTGGCCGAGAAGACCGGCATCAAGGAACTGCGCCGCACCACCCGCGACGAGCCGGATTACGACAAGCTCATGCGGGGGCGGCTCAAGATCCTGGACCAGCACGGCCTCAAGCTTTCCGACATTCAGCAGGTCATCGGGACACTCCGGCCGCTGGACGGGGCGAAGGAGTTCCTCGATGAACTGCGCTCGCTGGTGCAGGTCATCATCCTGTCCGACACGTTCGAGCAGTTCGCGACGCCGCTGCTGCGGCAGCTTGGCTGGCCGACGCTGCTCTGCCATCGGCTGGTGGTCGAGAACGACCGCATTGTGGACTACAAGCTGCGCGTGCCGGAGCAGAAACAAAAGGCGGTGGCGGCCTTCAAGCTGCTGAACTATTACGTCATTTCGGGCGGAGATTCATTCAACGACACCGCCATGCTAAGCGAGGCGCACGTCGGCTTCCTGTTCCGGGCGCCGGAGACCGTGAAGACGCAATTCCCTCAATTCAAGGCCGTCGAAGCCTACCCGGACCTGATGCGGCTCATCAAGGTCGCGATGAGCTGAGGCGTTCCATGAACCTCAACGTAGGGCAGGCGTCTCGCCTGCCCCGTCCATTGCTTCCCGAATGGAGGAAGGCAGGCGAGACGCCTGCCCTACTCAGGTTCATGGCCACAAGGTGCGGCCGAGGGCCGTGAAGACTCTCCCGAAACCCCGCGCTCCGTTTCAAGGTTGGTCCTTCTTCGCCGCCTTCACCTCGATGTAGAGGTCGCGCAACTCGCGCGCCGAGACGGGCGAGGGCGACTCCGTCATGAGGCAGGTGCCTTTGGCAGTCTTCGGGAAGGCGATCACGTCCCGGATGCTGGGGGTGCCACAGAGAATCGCAATCAGGCGGTCGAAGCCGAGGGCAATGCCGCCGTGCGGCGGGGCGCCATACCGGAACGCCTCCAGCATGTAGCCGAAACGCAGCTTGGTTTCTTCCGGCGAGATCTGCAGCACGTCTTCAAAGACGGTCTTCTGCACGTCGGGCCGGTGGATACGGATTGAGCCGCCGCCCAGCTCGACGCCGTTCACCACGACATCGTAGTGCTGGCCACGAACCTTCCTGGGGTCGGTCTTGAGCATGGAAACGTCTTCCGCCACAGGCGCGGTGAACGGGTGATGGCTGGAATACCAGCGGTTCTGTTCCTTGTCGAAGCTGAGCAGCGGAAAGTCCACCACCCAAAGGAAGTCGAACCGGTCGGCGGGGATCGCAAGCTTCCCCTGGCCCTTGAGCACGTCGGCGCAGTAGAGGCGAATCTTGCCGAGGATTTCGCACGCCGTCAGCCATTGGTCGGCGGCGAACAGAATGAGGTCGCCCTCCTCGATCGCCAGTTTGCTGGTCAGCGCGGCTTTCTCCGCGTCGCTGAAGAAGCGCACAATGGGTGACTTCCACTCGCCGCCTTCGACCTTGATAAAGGCCAGGCCCTTGGCGCCGAAACTCTTGGCGTATTCGGTCATGGTGTCCACCTGGCCCTGCGTGACGCAGGCGAGGCCCTTGGCGTTGATCGCCTTCACGACGCCCTGGTTGGCGACCGCGCCGCTGAAGATCTTGAACTTGCTGCCGCGGAACTCCTCCGTGAAATCCACCAGCTCCATCCCGAAGCGGGTGTCGGGCTTGTCAATGCCGTAGCGGTTGATCGCTTCCTGGAAGGTGAGCCGCCTGAAGGGCGTAGGAATATCAAGGTTCAGCGCCGTCTTCCAGATGCGCTTGAGCAGGCCCTCGATCAGGTCGTAGATGTCCTCGCGCTCGATGAACGACATCTCGATGTCAATCTGGCTGAACTCGAGCTGCCGGTCGGCGCGCTGGTCCTCGTCGCGGAAGCAGCGGGCTATTTGATAATAGCGCTCGACGCCGCCAACCATGAGGATCTGCTTGAACTGCTGCGGTGACTGGGGCAGCGCGTAAAAGGTCCCCGGGTCGCGGCGGTTCGGCACGAGGAACTCACGCGCGCCCTCGGGCGTGCTCTTGAAGAGGATGGGCGTCTCGACTTCCAGGAAGCCCTGTTCGTCCATGAACATGCGCGTGGCGGCCGCGACCTTGCTGCGAAGACGGAGGTTGCGGGCCATCTCGGGTCGGCGTATGTCCAGATAGCGGTACTTCAGCCGCAGCTCTTCGTTCACTTTGCTGGCCACTTCGGGGTCGTCCACCGGGAATGGCAGCACGTCGGCGACGTTCAGGACCTCGAGCGCCTTAGCCATCACTTCGACCTCGCCGGTTGGGATCTTCGGGTTGTTGGTGCCGTCGGGGCGCGCGCGGACTTTGCCGGTGATGCGAACCACGCATTCGCTGCGGAGCGCGGCGGCCTGCTCGAACAGGTCTTTGGGCAAGTCAGAGGGATCGAATACGGTCTGGGTGCGTCCTTCGCGATCGCGCACGTCAATAAAGATAAGGCCGCCCAGGTCGCGGCGGGAGTGGACCCAGCCGTCGAGAGTGACGATCTGGCCAATATGCGCCGGGCGCAGTTCGTTGCAGTGATGCGTTCGTTTCATGTTTCAGCGGAACCCGCCTGCGGGAGATGCTATCCAGTGCCCAGCAGGCCGAGTTCAAAGAATGAACCCGGATGTTGCCGTGGAACCGGAGGATTTCAAAGACAATTCTGCCGCGGCCCAGCGCGTAGGCATGAAGCCGTCGGAGGAGCGCCGACATTCTTGTCGGCTCCGTCGGCGTGCTGCCAACAAAGCCGACAAGAATCTCGGCGCTCCTTCATGCATCCGCGCTAACCACGCCCCGCCAGGCCAGGGCTGCCTGAAGCATTGGAGTTCCGATCTGACCCGTGCAGGCAGGCGGGAGCCGATTGGCCCGTAAAGATCTGTCACAGCGCTGGTTAAACCACTGTCTTTGCCACGCCCCGGCGCCCCTCGCAGGCCCATGGCTGGCAGTTCTGATGCTCAAGTCCCATGCCAACGACTAAGGGCTACCTCCGTCGTTCCTCCGTTCTTCCTCCGTTCTTCCTCCGTTCCTCCTCCATCTCACGAACGGAGGAACCACGGAGGTGCGACGGAGATACTACCCAGGTAGCACGGAGATACCATCTTGGGGGTGTCGCGCCTGGCTCTTCCCCCGGAAATCCGCGACGACGCTGACAAAATGGGTCTGGACAGGCCACGGCGGGCCTGCTTGAATTAGCGGGTCGGGGAATTGCGGGCGCGCACGCTCTGCGCTGGCCTGCTCCTTATTAGTCTGCATGCGCTTGGTTTGGAGAATATGGCAGCGGCAATCGAGATGAGTGAGGTAACACGCCTGAACCAAGGCAGTGATCGCAGAGTACTGCCCTTCTCGTTCCACCAAGAGGCAGCCGGCCGTTCGGTTTTCTGCCCCATTTCCGTGTTGCTTCCCTTCCAGTTCTTGTATCCCCAAGCGTCCCGAGTCCGTCACCGCGCCGCCGAGCGTTCCGCCACAGGCGGCTTCCGATAATGAAAACACACCCACCCAGAGAGTCCATCCGAGTTCCGCACCGCATCCTGCTGATTCACGTCGTTCTGTTGCTCGCAGCGCTGTCGTTGCCGGCGGCGCCTTTCCGCGATCTGCCGCTTTCTTTCACCCAACCTGACGGCACGCAGATCGAGTTGCGCGGCACTGGAGATGAGTTCTATGCGGTGTTTGAAACCCTGGACGGCTACACGGTCCTGTTCGACCAGGCCAGGAGGGCCTATTGTTTCGCACAGGCCGGGCCGGGTGGAGACCTGGTGTCCAGCGGCGTAGAGGTGCAGCGGCAGGACCCGGCGGCGCTGGGCTTGACGCGGCACTTGCGCGCGGAACCGGCGGTGCGCCTCGCACAGGTGCGGGAGCGCCGCCAGCGCTGGGAGGAGGAGACTCAGATCGGACAACGCTGGCGGGAGCGTAAAGCCGCCCTCCGACAGCTCGAGGCCCAATCAGGCGACCCCTTGGATGGTATCCAGCCGGGCCCTCCGAGCAACCCCACGATAGGAAACCGGCTGGGCCTGACGCTGTTGATTGATTTTGACGACGATCCAGCCACGATTCCCCAGGAGCAGATAGTCGATTTCTGCAACGGAGATAACTTCACCGGCTTCGGCAATAACGGGTCCGTGAAGCAGTATTTCAAAGACAACTCCAACGGCTTGCTGATTTACTCGAACGTGGTGACGATTTACATCCGCATCCCGAATTCGCTGCACCCGAAGAGTTACTACAATGACACGGACAAAGGCGCCGGCACCCAGGGCAGACTCCTGATTCGCGACGCCATGACGATCCTGACGAATCTCCCTAACTACGCCACGGAGATCCTGCCGACGTTCGAAGGCTTGAGCGTGGACGGGAGCGACAACGTGATCGCGTTCAACGTTTTCTATGCCGGCGACAATGGCGGCGTATGGTCTATGGGGCTTTGGCCCCATTCGGGATCTATCTCCCCGACGATACCCCTCTGGTCGGGTTCCAAGAAGCTCCGCCGCTACCAGATCACCAACATCGGCGACAAACTGACGATTGGCACGTTCATCCACGAGAACGGCCACATGCTCTGCAGCTACCCGGACCTTTATGACTACACCTACGATTCCAATGGGGCCGGCGACTGGTGCCTGATGGCCTATGGCGGTCCCGCGGCCAACCCGGTGCAAATCTGCGCTTACCTGAAGCGAGCTTCCGGCTGGGCCACCACCACCGCTCTGACGAGCACCAGCTACCTCACCGCAACCGTCTCGGCTGTCGGGACTAACTTCAACCATTTCTATCGCTTCCAGAAGCCGGGCAGCTCGACCGAGTATTTCCTGGCGGAAGGCCGTTACAAGACGGGCCGCGACGCGGGTCTGCCTGGCTCGGGCGTGCTGATCTGGCACATTGATGAATTGGGAGACAATAGCACGGTGAACCTCAACCCGAACACGACGCACAACAACTTTGAGGCGACCCTGGTTCAAGCCGACAACAAGTGGCACCTCGAGAAAGATGTGAACTACGGCGACAGCAGTGACCTCTATTACTCCGGCAATACCAGCACCGGTTACGCCAACCTCTTCAGTGATTCCTCCGCCCCCCACGCGCATTGGTGGAACGGCAATCCCTCGGGAGTGAAGTTCTCCGGCTTCAGCGTCCGGGGGACGAACATGACCTTTGTGGTCGGTGATCCGCCGCTGGTCGCCATTTTCAACGCCACGCCGACCAGCGGCGCGGCGCCGTTGACTGATGTGGTCTTCTCCGACCTCTCCACCGGCCAGATCACGAATCGGTCGTGGGATTTCGGGGATGGCAGCACTCTCCCCAGCACGATGGCCACCAACGTGCTGCACACCTACCTCAACGCCGGCACCTATTCGCCGCGGCTGACGGTGACAGGCCCGACCGGGACCAGCACGACGAATCGCCTCAGCTACATCGTGGTGACCAACACGATCCCCGTGGCGAGCTTTGCGGCCAATCAGACTCACGGGCTGGCGCCCTTTCGGGTGCTGTTCGCCAACACCTCCAGTGGCCTGATCACGAATGCGTCCTGGAATTTTGGCGAGGGAGGCATTCTCAGCACCAATGCCTCAGCCGTGTCGCACACCTATTCCAATGCCGGGACTTACTCCGTCAGCCTGACAGTAATGGGCCCGGGCGGGACGGGCGCGACCAACCGAGCCAACTACATCCTGGTCACGAACGGGCCGCCGATAGCCGCTTTCGTCGCTTCCGCCACCAACGGGCCGGCTCCCTTGCACGTGACCTTCACGAACACCTCTCTGGGCCTGGTGGACGACGCGGTCTGGGAATTCGGAGACGGCCACACCAACCGTACCCTGGCTCCAATCCTGGCGAACACCTACGCCGTCGCCGGGATCTACACAGCCAGCCTAAGGGTGAGCGGACCGCTGGGGAGTAACGCTACCTCCAGCATTATCGTGATCACCAATGCCATACCGGAGCCGGCTTTCGTGACCGACCGACAGAGCGGCCACTGGCCGCTGACGGTGTGGTTCACCAACCGCTCTGCCTACGCAACCAACTACGCCTGGAGTTTTGGAGATGGCGCGACGACGGTCACGACCTCCACGAACGAGCTGCGGCACACCTTCGACGATGCCGGCACTTACTCGGTCTGCCTGACGGCCAGCGGTCTCGGCGGCATCAGCACCTGTTGCAGCAACAACCTCATTGTGGTAACGAATCCGCCGCCGCCGACCGTTCGCCTGCTGGCTTCGCTGACCAGCGGTGCTGCGCCCTTGATGGTGTGGTTCACCAACCTGACCGTTGACGCGACCAATTACGCCTGGAGTTTTGGGGACGGCACGGCGAAGGTCACCACCTCCACGAACGAGTTGTGGCACACCTATAACGTCGCCGGCACTTATTCGGCCTGCCTGACCGCCACCGGGCCGGGCGGCACGACCACCGGCTGCGGCGACCATCTTATTGTGGTGACCAATCCGCCGCTCAACATCGTGGCTTATGGCGACAACAGTTGGGGCCAGTGCGACCTGCCGGCGCGCGCCACCAACGTCGTCGCGATCGCGGCCGGCGCCTGGCACAACCTGGTCCTGGTGCCGGAGGGCCAGATTCTAGCCTGGGGTGATAATTCGTCCGGACAATGCGACGTGCCTGCGTCATTGCAGAACCCGGTGGCCATTGCCGCTGGCGGCTATCACAGCCTGGCTATCCAGCGCGGGGGCACGGTAATCGCCTGGGGTGCGGGCGATTACGGCCAGACCAGCGTGCCGTCCGGACTGGCCGGCGTGGTGGGCATTGCGGCCGGGACGTGGCACAGCGCGGCGCTCCGGAGCAACGGCACCTTGGTGGTTTGGGGTGACAACACCTTTGGCCAGGCCAATCAGCCGGCCGGCCTGGCTGATGTAGTCGCGGTGGCGGCGGGCGGCAACCACACCCTGGCCCTGAAGGCTGACGGAACGGTTACCGCCTGGGGCGAGAATACTGACGCGGAGGGGAACGGCGCGGGACAATCGGTCGTACCCTATGGCCTGGCGGACGTGGTAGCGATCGGCGCGGGCGGGTATCACAGCCTGGCGGTGAAGCGCGACGGCACCCTGGTGACGTGGGGCGCCAACTCGCAGAACCAATGTATCGTGCCAACGGCTCTGGCCGATGCGAAAGCGGTAGCCGGCGGGGGCGGGCACAGCGTGGCGCTGGTGAGCAGTGGCGCCGTGTCAGCCTGGGGCGCCAATTGGAATGGGCAATGCGATCCTCCCGCCACGCTGACCTCAGCGGTTAGCATTGCCGCGGGCGAGTATCACACCTTGGTGTTGTTGCCCGGCAATCCAACCCCGCCCCGGCTGCTCAATCCGTCCAAGAACGGCAACCGGTTCAGCGCGCTGGTTCAGACCGTGAACGGCCGGGAATACGCTCTCGAATTCATGGATTCTCTGGCAGCGACGAGCTGGACGGGTGTTTGCACAAACACCGGGGACGGGATGCTGCAAGAACTTGCCGACCCGAACGCCACCGGCGCACAGCGCTTCTATCGGGTGCGGGTGTGGTAGGCAGTCCCGGACCGCGCCGCGCGTCCATCGAATGCAGGGCGAAGCGCATGGCATTGCCCCCGCCTTGCTCGCCACCGCCGCTGAGTCGGATTATGCGCCGCCCGCGAACTGGCTCTTGAGCGCCCAGAGACCGAGAGCGGGATTGCTGATGTAGAACAGTTCCTCGCCGTCGGGCAGCCGGTTCAGACCGTCCTTGAGCTGATCCGGGTTGTAGCGTTTGATCACGGCATCGAAGCTGTCCGCCTCGAAGCCGACCGACCGGATCGTTTCCTGGCTCATCTGTGGTCCGGGACAATAGGTGATGCGGAAGCGCCCCTCGCTCGATCCGTGGATCAGGTGGGCGGCGGCGCTGAGGTTGTTGCGCAGCTCCGCATTGGCTTTGACCGCAGCCAGGGTGGCGGGTGTGCCCCGATAGCCGTACTTGCGGATGAGGCGGTCAATCTCGGCATCTTCACCGAACTCCTTGAGCCCGGGCGCGAGGATGATCAGGTCGCCGCCATCCGCCATAACCATGCGCGTGCGATAGACCGCCTTGTTGCCAAGCCACGTGCTCTTGAACTCGTGCGGGTCCAGATAGACCACCACCTTCTTCAAGGGTTGGTCGAGCAGGTCAAGATTCGCCTTCTGCGATAGCCGCGCGCCAAGCGTGAAGGTCTCCATGTCATCGCCGACATACAAGCCGCGCATGAGCATGCCGCTGCCGGCCTTGTTCTTCTCCATCACGGTGAGCACGAACGTGATGGGCAGTTCGCGCAGAAACGTTTCCACGGCGTAGTTGAACAGGCGGCGCACGGGCGTCTCGATGCGGCCCATCATGCGCTCCATGCCGTAAGCCGCGCCGAGGAAGTGCGACTTGTTGATGATGTCCGCACCGCCGGCGCCGACGACGATGTTCTTGGTGTAATTGGCCATACCCACCACTTCGTGCGGCACGATCTGGCCGACCGAAAGGATGAGATCATACCCGGCAAACAAGAGGTTGTTCACCTCGATGCGCACGCTGTAATCCACCAGCCCGCCGGACCACTCCTGGATCAGCTTGCCGGGCACTTCGCCAACCTGCCGGATGCCGTTGCGCCAATCATGCACTTTGAACCGCGCCAGCGGGATGCTCTCGCCGAACATCATCCGCAACTGCGCCTCGGTCATCGGCGAGTGCGTGCCGAGCGCGGGCATGATGTCCACCTCGGCGTTCGGAGAGAGCAGTTCATAGAGGAGGCGCGTCAGTTCCCCGGCATCGGAGTTGAGCCGGGTGTGGTCGGGCGGCAGCACCAGCACCTTCCGCAGCGGCCGGCCGATGGCCTTCAGGGCCTGCGCCAGCGCCTCGCGCTTCTCCGCCGTGGTGATGTTGTCCCTGACTCCCCCGCGTTCAAAGTAGGTGGCCATGGTTCGTGTCGGCTGTTGTCAAAAGTATCGCGCAGTGTCGGCAAAGATTCCAGCAGGTAGGGACGGTTCGCCGAAACGTCCGCCTCGGCGAGGCGTCCCTGCCAGGAGCGCTCATACCCCGCTGAACGCGCTGAACCCGCCGTCCACCGCAATGACCTGCCCGGTGACGAACCCAGAGCCTTCATCGCTCAGCAGCCAGAGCAGCGTGCCCACCAGGTCTTCCGGCTTGCCGAAGTGGCCCTGGGGCGTGTGGGTGGTGATCGTATTGCCGCGGGGCGTCAACGATCCGTCGGGCTGAGTGAGCAGGGCGCGATTCTGGTCGGTCAGGAAGAAGCCCGGCGCGATGGCGTTGACGCGCACGCCGGTCTTCGAGAAATGCACCGCCAGCCACTGCGTGAAATTGCTCACGCCCGCCTTGGCCGCGCTGTAGGCCGGAATCTTCGTCAACGGCTTGAAGGCGTTCATCGAGGAGATGTTGATGATAATGCCGCGCCCCTTGACCACCATGTCCTGGCTGAAGACCTGGGTCGGCAGGAACGTGCCGAGGAAGTTCAGGTTGAACACGAACTGGATGCCCTCGACCGTCAGGTCATAGAACGTCACCACGCCCTCCTTCTTGGCCGTGAGGTCTTCGCGCGAGAGATACTCCTTCGAGGTGGTCCCTTTCGGGTGATTGCCGCCCGCCCCATTGATCAGGATATCCACGGGTCCGAAGGCGGCCTTGATCTGCGCGTGCGCCTGCTCGATGCTGGCCTTCTCGAGCACGTTGCAGGCAAACCCCTGGGCCACGCCGCCCGCCTTGACGATCCCGTCGGCCGCCTTCTGCGCCATGTCCGGCTTCAGGTCGAGGATGGCGACTTTGGCGCCGCATTGGGCGAGCGCATCCGCCATGACGCTGCACAGGATGCCACCGCCGCCCGTCACGACGGCCACCTGGTCTTTTAGATTCACGCGAAAGGGTATGGTCATAAATAGTGTTTGTTCTTACCGGATCGCCGGCCACGAGCTTTCGTTGTGCCAGCCGCGCCGGTATCGCGGGAAGAATGATAATGGAAAATCCCGAGCGCGCCAGATATTTCCGTGAGTCGTATTGTGAGAATCGGCTCGGCCCGAATGGTCTGTGGCTGGGATGACCGTTGGCGGCGCTGGGGCGCGGGCCAAACTGCAGTTCATCTCCATTCACCCCGCGTAGGTCCACAAGAGGCGCTACCGGGGTAACAAGCGGACAGCTTGGTGGTCACTTGCTGAAAGGAATTGGCTTTCTGCGCGCCCGCCTGTGCTGAGGCTTGCGCGGGTGGGGCGTTGGTCAGGCTACCGATCCATCCCGCTGCTGAAGCTGGATCGGCTTTACAGCCAGAGAACGGGCTTTTAGTTAGAGCTTGCCTTGGGGGCTGTGAATAGGCAGAATCGCCCCATGGTCAAACTGTGAGAGTCTCTCCGGCAGCGGCGGAGGGTTTCCCACGAGACTAAGTTCGTGCGCTCGCGCTAACGGCCGGCGCCGAATTCATGGGCATGATCAGGACTGTGGACATTGGACCAACGAGTGCGGCTTGTGGGCAGATCGAAGCGGGGATGCGGTGGTGTAGTGTCAGCTTCCCTCAGCAGTCGTGCATGTTGTGCGAGCCCGTCCCCTCCCGTCGGCGTTTCAATCCCTGAAGTAAAGGAATGACTATGAAATCCAGTTGGCTGGTGACAAACCAAGGCGAATCCCGGAGAAAAGCGTTTATGAAGGCAAAGCTGTGCGCAGTGCTGGTTTTGAGTGGGCTGATGGTGACAGACGTTGGAGCGGGGCCGGCTCCAAGTCCCCGAACGGATTCCAGTGGGAACGGGCCTGCCAAGAGGAAATCAGCCTACTCATTTTCCTTTGGCAGCAACGCCCATTCCTCCAGTGCCAAAGGGTTGCAGGGAGGGAGGACACCAGTCCGGGCCTCCGTGCCAGGTGAGGTACTTGTGCGTCTAAAGAAGGGCGCGCAAAACAACTTGTCACTGCGGAAGGCAACCGTTTCCGGAAAGGCTGGTCTTTCGGCTCTGGTCACTGATTCGAGTCTGAGCCAGGTCATCAAGAAGCACCGAGTCAGTTCTCTGGAACCTGCTTTCCGGGCCGCTCGCGAGGAAGGCAAGGCGAAGGCGGTGCCCCGATCTGCGAACGAACAGAGTCAGGTCGCTGTGCCGCACGGGCGTCCCGGGCGGTCGGACTTATTTCGTTGGTATCGCTTGAAGCTCCCGCCGGAAGCGGAACTGGAAGCCGTGATGGCAGAATTGAGGAAGAACACTGAAGTGGAGATCGTCGAACCTAACTATGAGTACCGCGCGCAGGGACTGGAGGATTTGCCTGATTCAACAACTGATCCGGCATTTGTCGAGCAGTGTCATTTGCTGCCGTGCAAGATACCGCAACTGTGGGCATATCTTAGTACTAACGGCGTGAACCCAGGTGGCCTGCGCGATGTCGTCGTCGCGGTGATTGACACCGGAGTTGACTACACACACCCCGAGCTTGTTGGCAACATGTGGGTCAACGGAGGGGAAATCCCGGGAAATGGGGTTGACGACGACAACGACGGATTTGTGGACGACGTGCATGGGTGCAGCGTGGTCTCTGATGCGCGGAGCCATTCCGGAGACCCTATGGACCAGCACGGGCATGGCACGCACGTAGCTGGACTCATTGGGGCGACGGCCTTTAACCATCAAGGAGGGGTCGGGGTGGCCTTCAACGTGCAAATCATGGCCGTGCGAGCGGGCCAATATGGGGGCGTGTTCACCACAACGGACATTGCCGAAGGCCTCCTTTATGCAGTGGATCACGGGGCCGACGTCATCAACATGAGCTTCGGCGGGTACCAGCGGTCACAGATCCAGGAGGACGCTATGAGTGTCGCTTTCAGCCAGGCCGTGCTGGTGGCGGCTGCTGGCAACGATTCCTACCCCACCGAGAACGCACCGAACGTCCCCTCGGCGCCATTTTACCCGGCAGCGCTTCCCTGGGTGCTGGGGGTAATGGCCACGGACGTTGATGAATACAACACAATAGCCTGGTTCAGCAATTTTGATCCCTGTCCTGAGACACGCTACGAGTACGAGGTTGCAGCTCCGGGAAGCCATAATTACAGCACACTGCCGGGAAACCAGTATGCCTCCTGGAGTGGCACCTCGATGGCGGCGCCGGTGGTTTCAGGAGTCGCCGCACTGTTGCGATCCTTCTATTCAGATCGAGCCATTTATAGTAGCCGGTTCATTATGTCCCAGATTGCGGGCACCACCGACGGCGAAAAGGGCGGTGAACCAGGTCAGCGCGCTCCGATAATGAACGCCTACCGGGCGGCTTCTGATAAGCCGGTGCCGGGGGTAACCGTGCTCGAGAATTGGGTGTTCGACGACCCGACCATCAGCACCAAGAACGATGGCGACGGCAGAGTGGACGCTGGTGAGACGGTTCATCTGGCCCTCGAATTGATCAATCGGTCGGGCATGGCTTCGAATGTGGTAGTCACGCTGGAGGCCAAAGCCGGCGCCGTGGGCACCGATCCCTACGTGACGATGCTCACGAACAGCATTAACTACGGCGTTATCGGCCCATTTAACACGGCGGACAACGGCTTCATCTACGACGCAGGCGGTGTCATCACGGGTGTGGAGCGTCCATTTGTCTTCCAAGTTGTAAGCAACTGTCCCAACGACCATGTCATTCCGTTCGTAGCAACGATTAAATATCGGAATGGCTGGGATCCAGAGGACACTACGGTGTACGAGCGAACATGCCAATTCAGTTACACAGTTCAACGGGGCAAGGATGTCCCAAGGGTTATTAGCACAAATATGGTGCTGTCGGCGGAGGACTTTTGGATAGTGGCCAGTCCGGTCTTGATCGAACCCGGAGCGACTCTCACAATTGGCCCTGGTACGCAGGTCCAATGGGGCGGTATCAGTGATGACCCCTACAACCCTGGACCGCAGAACGGAAACATGGTCGTGCGTGGCAACCTGCGGGTTGAGGGAACCTGCGAGCAGCCGGTGTCCTTCTTTCCTTCCTACTTGGTTGCGGGACAAGTCGTGAACATCACGGTTGAGGGAGGGGCTGCCGACTTGGGCTTCGTTAAGGTGCGAAATCCCTACTTGACAGGAATTAGCACGGTGGATCACGGCTATTTTGATTGGGATTTGGGGTCCTCGACGATTTCTGCGGAGAAGATCAGCAACAGCGTGTTCCACAAGTTACGGGGAGGCGGCAGCCTTGAGGCGCACGTGTTTCAGAGGTGTCTGTTCGATGCCGGCTGGCTGGCTCCAAATTCGGGAGTAATACAGGGCTGCACATTTCTGCAGGATAATGAGAACAACCGCCCGGTGAGCATCAGCATCCCCATTACAGCCGACAAGAGTGCCTTTGGCGGGATCGACGTAGGTTATTATGAGGTGATCTGGATCGGTATTACCAACGTGGTAACTCGCAGCAACTATACGTACGCGACTCTGCCCGTGGACTATACTCGGCTTCAAGAGGCAGAACTAATCGCTCAGTACTTCGGCGGTCATGTCGCCTCGATCGCCGACCAGGCTGAACAGACCTTCCTGGAATGGTATGTGCAACAGTGGTCCGGCTACGGGTTATGGGGAAACACGACTTTCATTGGGCTAAGCGATGAAGGGCACCCTGGGGATTACCGATGGGTGGATGGAACCGCCATGAATTATTCTAAATGGGCGTCGGGCCTCCCGGCTGCGTTATCGCCTTTTACCAAGCACGTAGTGGCTTTTAGCCGTCTGCCAGTCAACCTTCCGGGGTGGCTTGGAACATGGAAGAACATGGAGCCAATCTCCTGCGGTTGGGGCGATCCGAGAGGAATAGGCTTTGGAATGCATTTTATCCTGAAGCTGCCTGGCACATGGACGGCGGACCAGTTGAACGCGGCGGTTGTCAGTGGGGACCTGCTCAACTACGTCAGAGCAAGGTTTCATGGAGACATCAGGTATAACGCTTTCCTTAGCAAATATTGGGATCCTAACCTCGACCACTGGATGCGGGTGTGCGGCACAAGTGGGTATTTTCCTCAAGACGACCCGAGACCGCATCGCGTCTATTCCGCCATGTACGACAATTACTGGGGGACTGCGTCTACGGAACTCATCGACCATGCCATTCTCGACTACAACGATGATTTTGTCAGCTCGACCATTGACTATCTTCCGGCTCCAACGAATGGCTTTGCGACCACCTATCCTTTCGTGGAACAGGTACTCATCAACGGTATGACGGCAGAATCCATCCCGATGGTGGGTGCCGGGCAGACGGAGTTCACGATCAAGTTCAACCGGGCGATGAACACAAACATCGAGCCGTTCGTCACGTTCGGCCCCAGCTCGCCCCACACGGATTACACGGTGAGACCGGTTGACACCAATTTCGTCTACACAACTAACGGCTGGGTGAACACGCAGACTTGGAAAGGTTCATTCTGGATGACTCCCATGACCGGCAACGGGTATCACCTGATGCGCATTTCTGGCGCGGTGGCGGCGGATGATCCCTGGCTCGTGTCCGGGTATGACGTGGCCCGGTTCCGGTTCCAGGTCCAGACGATGGGGGTTGCGTCCATGACGTTGCAGGCGAACGGACGGGAAGGCCGCATCGACTTGAGCTGGCAGCAGAATGACTACGATTTGCTGGCTGGCTATAACTTGTACCGAGCTACAAACTCCAGCGGTCCCTACGCGAGGCTGAACACCACGATCATCCCAGCAGGTCAGGAAGCCTTCACCGACACTAACGTTGTGCCTGGCCGTCCGATGTTCTACAAATTCACCGTCCTCACAACCGGCTTCGAGGAATCCGACTTTTCCAACGTCGCTTCTGCCGCTGCTGTTGATACGATTCCTCCAATTCTAAACCATGTGGCAGTAACGACCGCGCCGCCAGCACGTGGCCTGCAAATCAAGGCGACCGCCACCGACAATCTGCGCGTGCAGAGCGTGACGCTCCAGTACCGGGCATCCGGCAGCACGTCGAACTACACCAGCGTAGCCATGGTAAATGTGAGCAGCAACAATTGGTCCGCGACGATTCCCGGATCGGCGGTCCAGCCGCCCGGGCTCGAATACTACCTGCTGGCCAGCGACGGCATCAGCCAGGCCTACAGCGGCACGCCGTTGTTGCCGCACGTTGTGACGGTCAGCGCGGTCCCAACGCTCAGCTCGGTGACTCCAAACCAGGGGTCGGCGAGCGGCGGCACACGGGTGACATTGGCCGGGACCTTGTTCGAGCCTGGCTCGACCGTGATGTTCGGCGGCGCCCTGGCCAGTGACGTCGTCCTGGTGACCGCGAACCAACTCACCTGCCTGACCCCGCCCCATTTCCCTGCCCTGGTGGATGTCAAAGTCACCAATACCGACGGGACCAGCGCCACCCTCCTGAACGGGTTCCGATACGTGGACACCGCGGCGGTTGTCTCGCTGGCAGCGACCAATGGATATTACGGGTCGCAGGTTGAATTGCCCCTTTCCGCCGCAAACGTCACCGGGCTGCGGGCCGGCAGCATCACCGTCACGTTCAACGCGGCGGTATTGTCGCTCATTGACGTCCGGCTGGGCACCCTGACTGCGGGCTGGTCGGTCTCCCACAACCAGGCCAACCCGGGACGGGTATTGATTTCCCTGGCAGGCGCGACCTCCGTCACCGGCAGCGGCTCTTTGGCAATCCTTAAGTTCTCGGTGGTCGGCGCGCCCACTACGTCATCCCCGCTGACGCTGGGGTCAGTGTCACTTAACGACGGGGCCATCACCGCCAGCCTCAGCGACGGGCTGTTCACCGTCAGCGGCTTCTTCCAGGTTGCAGGAAAGGTGAACTACTTCTCGGGCAGCAAAGCGGTGCCCGGAACGGACCTGGCTCTGGCCGGGACCGGCAGCTTCTCGACGACTACAGCCACCAATGGCCTGTATGTGATCACGAATATTCCCACGGGCAGTTACACGCTCAGTCCGCAAAAGACCAACGACGTGGCAGAGATTACAGCCTACGACGCGTCGCTGGTGCTCCAAGCGGACGCGCACGCGATCACTCTCTCTGCCGAGCAGGTCTTGGCGGGGGACGTAAACCGCAATGGCGCGGTCTCCGCTATGGACGCGGCTTACATTCTCGAAATGGCGGTCGGCCTGATTGAGGCTCCGTTCCCCGGGGCCGGCAAGTTGTGGGAATTCGTGCCGAACCAGCGAAGCTACGCGCTGTTGAATGGCGACCTCACAGGGCAGGACTTCACCGCCGTGCTGATCGGTGACGTGTCGGGCAACTGGGAGCCCGGTAGCCCGCCCCAGGGAGGGCCGTGGCTTGCCGGCGGGAAAAGAATGAAAGACGAAGGTTCGTCAGACGCGGCGCTGGTCGCGGTGGATAGCGCGCCGGTTGCCGCGACCGGCGAACAGATCGCCCGGGTGTTGCTCCAGATGACCAACCCGGCGGTTTACTCTGCGGATTTGGTGCTGAGCTACACGCCGACCAACCAGGTGATCGTAGCCGTGGAATCAGGCACGGATACCGGCTTCGCTATTGCCAGCAACACCAATACCCCTGGCATTATCCGTGTCGGCCTGGCTGACAGCGAGCCTTCTGCCATCAATGGTCCGCTAGTCCTGGTGCGGTTTGCCGATTCGGAGCCGGTCAACGTCCAAGTTGATCAAATCAGCCTTAACGAGGACCTGTTGCCGACTCCAACCGCCACCAGAGTGGCGACCTTCGATTGCGATAATGACGGCCTGATTTACCACGACGAATTGAACGCCTTTCATACTGATCCGGCCAATCCGGACACTGACGGTGACGGGATGAAGGATGGCGTGGAGGTGCGCGCGGGCACAAATCCGTTGGATCGCTTGTCAGTGTTTGCATTGCGCGCGTGCACGGTGGCGGTGAACGGCAGCCGGCAAATCACCTGGTCGGCAGTGCCTGGCCGACGCTATCAGCTTGAATATCGCGACTGTCTGGCAGACTCGTCGTGGACAGAGACGGGGCCCGTCGTTACCGCAGACCAGGAAACCCTATCCGTGTGGGATGATTTCACGGTGCCTGGTAGTGCGCGGCTGTATCGGGTCCGGTTGGTTCAGTAGAGCGTCTTGCTAGGCCGACACTGGCGACGACTGGTAACCGCCGTCGGCGGAGAACGTGGGGTAGTACTCACAGCGGGCTTCGCGCAGGAGCAGCCGCGCCGGCATTGCAGACACAATGATAATGAAGAATCCCGAGCGCGCCAGAGTTTTCCGCAAGTCGCATCGTGGGAATTCGGTTATCCCGAACGGTTTGTGGCCGGGATGACGATGGGCGGCGCAACGGCGAGCCGCCGCAGGAAGGGGAGCCGCGCACGGCCCGCGTGCCGCCCGGGACAACCGGCTGAGAACGCCGGTTGACCGTAGTTGCAAACGAGACTATAGATAGTATCAAATGAGTGATACTTTGGCTAAAGTACCGACGGAGAAGTCCTCGGGCGCGCCGGCTGGCCGCCGCAAGAGCGTCCGATGGCCTTTGAAGAAAGGCGGAAACGGCGTGGTCAGCTACTGCATCTACGGACCAACGGGTAAGATGACCTTTTCGCCCGCCAAGCTGGTCGAGGTGCTCCGCGTCGGCCTGCCGGTGCGCGAGTTAAACGACCTGCAGGCCACTCTCGCCGTGCCTATGGAAAAGCTCGCCCCCATGCTGGGCATTTCCAAGGCTACCTTCCATCGCCGTAAGGCGGCCGGACGGCTGGACCAGGCGGAATCTGACCGCGTGCTCCGTTTCGCCCGGCTCATGGGCCGGGCCGTACAAGTCCTGGAATCGGAGGAAAACGCCCGCCGGTGGCTGGCCTCGCCCCAATTCGGCCTGGGCGGCGCGGTGCCGCTGGAATATGCGGAAACCGAGGTCGGTGCGCGCGAAGTCGAGGACCTGCTGGGCCGTATTGAATACGGGGTTTACTCCTGATGGGCCAGGGGTGGCGCATCATAAAACAAAAGCACGCCGCCACCGCGTTCACCGGCGAAGGCGCGGCCAAGGCGGGTGGCCGTTGGAACTCGCGGGGCGTGCTTGTCGTTTATACGAGTTGCACCAGGTCCCTTGCCACGCTGGAGAACCTGGTGCATTTGAACCCGCCCTTGACCTTCAAATACGTGGCCATCCCGGTGAAGTTTGACGACGCACTGGTTGAGGTCTTCCCGGTCAAGAACCTGCCCGCCGACTGGCGGACTGAGCCGCCGCCCCCCTCTACCAAAGTCCTTGGCGATGCCTGGGTGAAGGCGGCACGGTCGGCGGTGCTGGCCCTTCCCAGCGTCATTACCGGCGACACCAACTATCTCCTCAACCCGGCCCACCCTGACTTCAAGAAGATCACCATCGGCAAGCCAGAGCCGTTTACCTTTGATCCCCGGCTGCTCACCTGAACCGATACTGGATTTGCTTTTTGTGCGCCCGATGGTACTGAGCGCTGCGCTGGCGAGCCGGGCAGGATCTTCATACACTCGCCTTCATGGAGGCTCAGGTCCCGACCTCGCCCCGGCTCAGGCTTCGTATTCCGGCTGCTTCGTTCGGCGGAATGCCCAGGGAAAGGAGAAACTCCTGGTGCCCGTCTGGCGAGCGGCGTTCGAATTCCTTGTGCCAGCAGTTCATCGCGTCTTGGTCCATACCGGCCGCCTTCAGCATCTCAACCCACATCTCTTTATCTACGCACCGGGGTCGTTTGCCCGCAGCCACTTTGTGGAGCATGCCGGCCAGCAACCGTTGCTGGCTCTTCAACTGCCTGAGACGGATAGCAATTTGCTCGCGGCGCGCCTGCGCGGGTGAAGACCGAACTCCGAACCGTCCTCCCTCCTCCGTCTTCAGGCTTCGGATTTCGGGTTTCCTTCGGTTCTCGGATTTCGGTCTTCGGCTTTAGCGGGCGGCACCTCGAAGGCCATCCCGCTGAACTGCTTCACGAACTCCTCCAACGGCAGTTCATACTGGCCGTTGCGGCGCGGGTAGCCGTGCCGCGTTCCCGGCTCGCCTTTCGGCTTGAAGTTGTCGCCGTGGGGATCCCAGACGCGCACCTGGTCCGTGGCCGCATCGTAATGCAACGCCGCGTAGGCATGGTTGCCCCGGATGCCGGGGGTGGTCGGCTTCAGCGTGCCGACTGTCATCAGATGCCGTGCCCGCACCGCCCTGGACAGTCTGGCGCGCAGTTCGGCCAGCCTCGCCGCCCGTGCCTGGGGGGCAAGTCGCTCGTCCTTGGCGAACTTGAACGAGAACCGCTCGATGTTGTGCCCGGTGATGAACCCCAGCATGGTGCCCGCCGAACCGCCGCCGGCGATTTCGTCGAGCGCGGTGCCGCGCCGCTGTTCCGGCGACTTGGCCTCCGCCCGTGCCTGGCCCACCGCCTTCTCGTAAAGATTCACCCACACGCCGTCGCCATCGTTCGAGGCCATGATCGCCTGCTCGACCGCCGTGGGCCGCGGCACGATGACCGTACGAGCACCGAAGCGCACGCGGTAACGGCCATCGGGGAACGGCTCGATCATCCGCAGCAGTTGTTCGGGTTCCCGGTGCACGAGCGCGCCCAAGGGGGCGAGGGTGAAGCAGTTGCCCATCTTGCCCTGGCGGATGGTTTCGAGCCGGGGTGCGCCGGATGCGAACAGCTCGGCGCTGGTGGCGTTGGTCAGCTTGCGCATTCCCTCGGCGAACATCCGGCCATAGTTCGGCCGGTTCGTGGCGGGGGTGTTGGTGGCCAGCACCCGGAGCGCGTCCAACGTCAGTGGCGGCAACCCATAGCTCTTGCTGCGGAAACTCCGCTTCAACGCCGCCACCGCTGCCGCTTCCGAACCGTTCAACGTGGCATCACCGACGGCGACATTCACCTCGTTCACCGAAAGCTGCCGGTCGCCGTCGGCGTCCAGCCGGGCGAACTGCCCGGCCAGCGCGGCAAAAAACCGCTCGCCGGAGGACGACTGCGCCAACAGACCTCCGCCGGGCACGGCGCACAGGAGTGCCAGCGTCAGCGCCGGCCAGTTGCGGATTGAAAAGGGCGACATAAACTACTGATAACTACTGACCACCACTAATAGATGGCATGAATGCTGGCAGACGCGCAACGAAGTTACTACGTACACCAGCAACGGGCCATCATTGCCTTTGCGCGGCACGTGCTCGGCGCTGCGCGGGTGACATTCGATGCGTATCTTGCGTGCCATCGGCGGTAAGGCGAACGGCCTCCAACGCAAACATGAAATTCTCATGGACCGACCCCCGCCTTCAGGAGGCCCGATTCAAAGTGCATCTCCAGCCGCATGCTCATTTTACGGTCCGTCTTTCCAGCCAACGCCCTCGGTCAGCCACAGCCGCCCGGCAGCCAAGCCCGGATGGAGCAAGGGAGCAGCGAATCTCCCCTGACCTCTGAAAGCGGCAAGAGCGGCGGCCGCTGGCTGGAGCGAGCGGGCTAGGCTCTGGAGTGAATCGAAAGATGTCTGAGAAATGAATGGCTCACTTCCGGTGGCGACGTAACACCAACAAGCACAACCCGCTCAAACCCGTTAGGGCCAGTGCGGTCGGCTCAGGGACTGCCGTAATAACAATCTCCCCATCGGGTGAACCATGGGGACTCGCAACGCCGGAAGCCTCGGCAAGAACCCTTATTGTGGACGAATCAATGATGGAACCGTTGCCGCCGCGGTTTCCCTATAGCATTGTTTACCGGCTGAACGGTGAGCTGATCCTTCCGCTTGATCGGTGTCATGCAGGTCGGCGCTCACGGCATTACTAACCGATAGAACCGGCAGGCGGCGCCGGGAGCGTATTCGTCGTAGAACAGAACCGTTCCATCACCCCCGATTTGGTTGGTGGCCAGCGGAACCCAGTCCGACAAGTCCGGGCTCCAGAGTAAGCGGCAGGCTTGCCCGTTAGCACCAAAGGCCTGGATAGTGATCGAGCCGGCTTGCGGCGGGGTGATACGTAAGATGCGGGGGTAACACAACTCATAGGCGCCGATGTCGGACGCCGCGCCAGCGGGCCGCAGGGACCCGCGCTGATCGGTTGCAGGACCAAGCGAGGTGTCCCCGGCATCAATCGCCGGGCTGCCTGGCAGCAACGCCATGGTCAGCGTTGGACCGCCGTTGTCGGCCAAAGGCGCGACTTTCGGGTCGAGCGGGAACGCACTGGAGCCTACCCGGTCGCCCGGCACAGTGAACCCGCTACTGTCGTTCGTGGCGCCGATCAGGTTGTGGCCGAGTGAATTGAAGGTGCCCCAGATATCCGGTCCCTCTCCGTTGGTGAGCGCGCTATTGAGCGCTACAATGTCATTCAGGAAGAATCCACCTCCGCCATAATAATACCAAACTCCGCCACCGAACCCATCGTCGGAAGTCCCTGAATACCTGCCCGGGAGTCCCCAGCCAACGGCGTTGGACACGATCGTGCATGACACCACCGTGGCCCCGGTGCAGCAGATCCCACCACCGGAACCGCCTACGCCTCCGCCAAATCCATACACGCCTTCGCCCTCCGCACCTCCGCGGCCACAGGAGTTGCCTGCCAGTGTGCAGTTCGTTAGTGCGAGAAGGCTGCGGGCGCAAATCCCCCCGCCTGCGCCCCCGTTGCCGCCCATTCCACCTGCCGAGCTCCAGGACCATCCTCCGTCTCCCCCCAAACCGGTTTGATTGTTGGCGATGGCACAGCCGGCCAGCACGAGATGGCCTGGGCTGCAAATGCCACCGCCAGAACCTCCGGCACCTCCCCACCCGGCGCCAAGGCTTGCGTGGCCACCTGCCCCGCCGGCGCCGCAGGAGTTCTTGCTGACGGTGCAGTTGGTCAGCGCCATCGTGCCGGCATTATAAATGCCGCCTCCGCTCCCCCCCGTTCCGCCACCGCCAGCTTCCTCCTTTCCACCGCTTCCAAAACCGCCTCCTCCAGTAGAGTTGCCACTGAAGCTGCAGCGATTCGCAAGACAAGTCCCGCCGTTCCAAATGCCACCCCCACTCCCACCGGCTCCACCGGAGTGGGGGTAGTACGGGGGGACATACACGCCATTCGTCCCGGTCGCTGTCCTATTGCCGCTGAGGATGACGCTGTCCAGCGTCAGTGTGCCGACGTTATAGATGCCTCCCCCGTTCTCACCCAGCCCGTTCGTGATCGTCAGGCCTGCGATCAAGACCGCGGCGTTCGACTGGATGTTAAAAATCCGGCTCGCCCCTGCGCCGTTGATGCCCAGCGCGGCGGCACCCGGCCCAATGAGGGTTAGGTCCTTGTCCACCACCAACTCGCTGCCGGCAAGCGTGATTGTCCCAGTGACGCCAAACACGATGGAATCGCCCGCTGCCGAGTTTGCGATGACCTGTCGCAGCGAGCCGGCACCGCTGTCGGCAAGCGAAGTCACCGTGTTCGTGGCCGAACGGGCCAGGCCGGCAAGAGCCAGCACAAGCATGACGGTTACGGTTGAAACTGAACCTGTGTGTGGAATAAACCTCGAAGGCCTTAGGCTTGTTCTTGTACTCATAGAACATCCCTTTCTTGGGTTGTGTGCAGTGCTTGTTGGGGAAGCCAATAGCGGCGCCTGGTCAAGGGTAGAGACATCCTCTGGCGGGTTCGAGACAGAAACGACATTACCTCGGACGCGTCGAGCCGGGCGCCTTTTTTGGCAGACGATTCCACAGCTCCAAAGATTGTTGCCTGCGGGGTCTGCGGCTGCGGCCAATGCGCGCCGCCCGCAGATCGCCTGAGCCGTAATTTAGCATGACGCGCGTTTGTGTCAACAAGTAGAGCGTGCCCATGATGCTCGGCTCGATGAACTGCCAGGCCGCCTCCGCCGCGTCCGCCAGCATTCATGCCAACTATCAGCAATATACGTGTAGGATTTGCCAAAAAATGTGTTGCGGCCTGATTACTCGGGAGCACAGTCGCCGTATGAACTCGCAACCTTTTTCTGGAGGCGATCCGATCTCGTGTGGCTTGGCCAATTCAAGAACAGGGTGGCCCGGCCACTCAAAACCTGCAAGGATACCGCGTCTCCTGGCTGCAGTTCTGACCGCGGCTTCAGTATTCAGCTCAACCGTCATGCCGGCGGCCGTCCTTACCTATGAGGGAACGCAGGTGCCGTGCTTCGATACCTCCTTGGGCCAACTTACGGAGGTCAGGCTGGAGGCATTTATTAGCGGGTATTCTTTTAGCGAAATTATCAATAGTGATTATCAAAACGGCACAAGTTTTATATACACACCGGAAGTGATTTTGGTTGCGGAAGTTCCAGGCATCCTGACCGGCTACTGTGGATCAAGAGCCACTGTGGAGGGCTTCATACCCCCAATGACTAGGCTGGGGGTCTCCGCTGAAGGGGATGAAGGGTCTTTCATTGTGGGCACCATGCGGGCTTCATTTCTGGACTACTTTACAGTCAACGATCCGATCGAGATCAACACGTATGTGGACTTCCACCCTTCGCTCTGGCCCTCTCTGAGTTTTCTGAGTTTTGGTGGCATTATGTATGGGGGGACTCCCCGCACTTTGCTGAGCTATTACTACGATCCAGTGCCCGAGCCAAAAGCAGCGGTTGTGCTGCTGGAAGGCTGGGCAATAGTGTGGCTGTGGCGCAAGCGGGGGAACTGGTCTCGGGTGAAACGAGAATGATAAATTGGTTCTTGCGCGACCGCTCGTACTGGACGCTGCGCGGGTGAGGGAGAATTGGTTTTTCGGGTCTCACCAAGCATGGCCCGACCTTGTCAGGACCCGGGCTGCCGGGTAGTGCGTCTGAAAAGCCTTGCTATTCGCGGTTGCCAGCGGGAGCTTCCCCTCGTATGACAGTCGTAGCCGATAGCAAACACCGCGTCACTCTGCGCCACGCCAAACCGGGGGACTGCTTTGACCTGGCCATGGAGGACGAGGGGAGGTATGTGCTCACGAAGCTTGAGCCGAGCCGGCCGCGCCCTGCAAAGGCGCGCTTTGAGAAGCGGGACGGCTATACCGTAGTCGTTTCGGACAAGCCCATCAGTGAGGCGGCCATCAAGGAAGCCCTGGCAGAGTTTCCATGAAACACCTGCTGGACGTGAATGTCTTGCTGGCGGCGATCTGCGCTCGGCATCCAAAGAACGCGGCCGCAGTGCTGGTATCCTAACGCACCCGCCCCCCCAACTGGAGGGCAACTTCACCGGCGGTGGCGGCGAAACCCCGGGGCGGCGGAAAACCAACTGCGCTGGCAGGCCCCGCTGGCGCACGCCGCGCATCTTGTTGCTGTACCACCCGTAGTGTCCGGACCCCGCTGAGACCGCATCCGCTTGATTGTCAAATTACATCAATCGCGAATTCCTGCTGGCGGATGGACCCGCTGGAGCCAGGAAGCCTCTCAGAGGTGAAAAGACGCTGGTTGATTGGGTATGTCGCCATATGTCACTGTACCACAGAAGCTTATGTTTGCGGGGAGCAGGAAGGCCCGGCATTTCCGGCGTTTCGGCGGCAAATACCTGTAAGTCGCCATTTAACAGCATTTTACGCCAATAGGCACCCGTGAGGTGTGGAAAGTTATCCCCGGTGTATATCGGGTGTGTATCCGGCGAGTATCCGGTGTGTCTCGGGTGCGGCTCCCGGGCGCAGCCTGTTCCGGAGCTTAGTCAACCTAAATCGCTTTGTGTCCAGCCGATTGGCAAAAGCCGTCCTGGAGTCCGGTTCCTGTCCGTTGGCTATCCGTGGCGGGCGATTCAACTTGCCGTATCTCCGGCACAGAGCCTCCGGGATGAACACGCATTTCCGGGAAGGGACGGGCAATTCCCCGCTGGCCAGCCGCGCGGGCTTGGTCTAGCGTGTGTTCAATGACGAATTCCTTGCCGAAGCCGGAAGTAATCATCACTCACGAGAGCGACCTCGATGGATTGGTGTCCGGCGTTTTATTGCAGCGGCTCGCGCGGAAGCTATTTAACACGGATGTCCGGCTCGAGGCCTACCATTACAACAATTGGCGCCAGCGTGACCTGCGCGAGAAGAGCGGGTGGATCGCCGACCTGAGCTTCGAGCCGCGCATGGACCGGGCGAACTGGGCCATCTTTGACCATCATACCATTGATGTGCCGCCCAAGAACGCCATGTTTTTCCATGACCTGCGCAAGTCCGCCGGCCTGATCTGTTACGAGCTGTGCCGGCAGCAGGGCCTGGGGTCGCCGGCCCTCGACCGCCTGGTTCACCTGAATAACGTCGGCGACCTGTTTCTCGAAGACGACCCGGACTTCATCCTGGCCAACGACTACGCGAACCTGGTCAAGAGCTACCAGTTTTGGAATCTCCATGCCCTAATCAACGGGCAGATCGAGCAGCTTCTGAATAACCCGTTGCTCCGGGTCATGGAGGTCAAACGCAACATCGAGGACCCGCTGGGCTTTGCCTGGAGCCGGGAGAACATTGCCGAGATTACGCCTCACGTCGGATTTGTGGATACGGTCATCGGCAACAACAATTTGATCGTCCACCAGCTCCTGGAGCAGCAGGCGACAAAATACCCGGTGTTGTTGACGCTCTTCCGCCGCGCCAACGGGGTCATTATCGCCAGCCTGCGCAGCCGGAACGGCGAAGCGCTGAGGGTCGCGGAAAGGCTCCAGGGCGGCGGCCATGCCAACGCCTGCGGCGCCACCCTGCCCCGATCGGTTAAGACTATTCCCGACGGCGTCCTCTACCTGCGCCAGACTCTCAATCCGAAGAAGGAGGAGCCATTGCAGAGCCTGGAAGACATCTTCGCCTCGCTGGACCTGCCGCAGCGTTAAGGCGCGGCCGCTTGGCGGGCGCGGTAGAAGCGCCGGTGGAGGCCGGTCGCGGGGTCGGTGAAGTTCGTAGTCCCGGTGGTGTTGGTCAGGGTGGCGATCGTCGCCCAGCTCTGCAGGTTGGTGGAAGCCAGGATGTCAAAGCCCTGGCCGCGCTCGCCCGATAGGGTGAACTGGAACTGGCCGCCGCCCAGGCGTTGGGGCGACAGGAGCCGCAGCGGCGTGCGGTTCAGTGCTGCGAGGCCAACCCGCGTCTCCCCCGCCACCTGCGTGAACCCTCCGCCAACGTAAACCGCCGTGCTGCCGGGAACGATGACCTGGACGTCGCCATTGCAGTCGGCCTGCCAGGCAGAATCTGCGGCGCCGGTCCCCAGCAAGCTTAACTTGGCCAACCCGGCCCGGGACAAGCCGCCTAGGCTGGAGAATGCGCCTCCCGCATACACGCATAATCCGTTCACCGCCACCGCCCAGACGCCGTTGTCGGCATTCGCATTCCAAGTCGCGTCTGCCGCGCCGGTGCCGCTGGCGCTCAGCTTGGCGATGCCAATACGATTCCGGGTCCCCACGGAGGTGAAGCCGCCGGCCGCGAACACATAGCTTCCGCTTGCGGCAAGTGAATAGACCGTCCAATTCGGGTTCGGGTTCCACGTCGCATCGGCCAGGCCGGCGCCGGTGGCGCTCAGCTTGGCGAGGCGATTGCGGCTTTGGCCGCCGACGCTGGTGAAGTCGCCCCCGGCATACACATTGGCCCCGCTGACGGCGATGGCATGCACAACCGGGATGTCGCCGCTGTAGGTCGCGTTCGGATTCCAGGTCGCATCGGCCAGGCCGGTGCCTTCGGCACTCAGCTTGGCGATACAGCCGCGGTTCTGCGAGCCAATTGATGTGAAGGGGCCGCCCACATACACCTCGCTGCCGTTCACGACGATGGTCTGCACCCAATAGTCCGCCCCGGGGTTCCAGGTTGGATCCACCGCGCCCGTGCCGGTCGTGCGCAGTTTGGCGATGTAGTTCCGGCCGTAGGAGCCGATACCGGT
This sequence comes from uncultured Verrucomicrobiota bacterium, assembly GCA_964625855.1. Lineage (GTDB taxonomy): Bacteria > Verrucomicrobiota > Verrucomicrobiia > Limisphaerales > UBA8199 > JAPLUA01. Next base: position 41,050 of record CAZVFC010000042.1, read on the forward strand.
GAAGGCGCCGCCGATGTAGAGGTTGGTCCCGCTGACGGCCATGGCAAAGGTGGACGAGTTGGGCATTGGGCTCCAGGTTGTGTCGAGGGCGCCGTTGGGTTGCAGCTTGGCCAGGCCATTGCGGACGACGCCATTGACGGTCGTGAAGTAGCCGCCGAAGATAACCGAGCCGTCGGGCAGAGGCGCTATGGCATAAACCGCCGCGCCGGAGTTGAGGGTCACCGCGGGTTGCGCGGCTAGCAGGAGGTTGGTGTTGACCACCGTCAGCACGGCCGTCTGGCTAGTGATCGCCCCGTGGCTATTGCTGACCACGCAATGGAACTGGCTGCCGGAATCGGACAGTTTAACGTCGTTGAGGGTATAGCTCGACAGCGTGGCCCCGCCGATCGGGGACCCGTTTCGGCGCCACACATACCCGGGGCTTGGGTTGCCGGAAGCGACCACGCTGAAGGTGGCATTCTCCCCGACGTTGTTGGTGCGGCTCTGCGGGTCAGTCGTGATGCTGGGCGGCGTGGCGTTCGGGTCAATTACGTTGAAAGGGGTGGTTAGGGCGATGTGGCCCGCGCCGTCGTTGGCCCGCAGCATCACGTTGGTGGAGGCCTGGGCCACGGTGATGTTCCCGTTCCAAACGCCGCCTACAAAGCTGCCGGAGGTGGTTGGGCTGATGGCAATGGAGTTCGAGTAGGCCACCTGGTAACGCAAGTCAACCAGCGGCCCGTGGGCGTTGGTGAACACCTGGACGGGAAACGCATCGCCGTAGGCAGTAAACATGGCCTGGCCCACCGAACCGTGGGCAAAGGTCGTTGGCCAGGGCGTCGTATAATAGCCCCAGACGTTCGCGCCGTAGTGACCCGTAACACGATAGGTCGTCCCGGCGGACAGAACAACCGGCGTGGCCAGTGTCGCCTCCGCCCAATTCTCACTACTGGAAATCGCCTGGCTCGCCAGCAGCGTCCCCGCATCGGTCCAGATCGAGACCTTGTCGCCGCTAAACGAGCGAACGGCCGTGACCTGGAGATTGGTGTTCGGTGTAAGAGCGTAGCCATGCGTCAGGCCCGATGAGCTCTTCCGGGCAGCACTCCAATCCAAATTGCCAATGAAGGTGCCACCCGCCCCAAGCCCGGTCATGTAAGCATTGAGTGCCACCGGCCCAGTGAAGCCGCCCACCACGCCGTTGGTGGCGTTCTGGGCCGTCATGGTGACACCAAAGGGCGTATTCACGTTCTGCGTCGCCGCAATCGTGCCCCAGACGAGATGGTCCACCACGGTTGGCAGCATGTTCAGGGTGAAGTCAGCTCCCCAATAATTGCCGCTGGTGCCGGCGCGGTCGGCGGAGGTGCCGGTCGAGAAACTGTTGGTGGCCGAACTGTAATTGGCCTTGGCAACCGTGATCGAGTAGGAGGAAGCGGAGGGAATGCGGGCCAGGGCATAGATGCCTTGACTGTCGGTGGTGGTGCTGTAACTGCCGCCGTCGGTGCGCGTGGCCGTAACGGTGGCATTGACCACCGGGCGGCTGATCTGGTCCAGCACCCGGCCGCTGATGATCTCGCCGCTGCCATTCGTGTAAACATTATAGACGCAACCGTCCACCACGGTGAAGGTGTAGCTGCCCGTATCGAGGAGCGGCAACGCGTACCAGGCGTTAGCGGTGCCGGACCAACCCAGGTTGAGGTGGTGGTACAGCGTCGAGAGATTGTAGCCATAGCCATCGGCGATCACCGCGTGCCCCCCGAGGGAGCTCTCCACGCTCAAGAGCACCGGGTAGCGGGCATCGAGGTTGGGATTGATCATGGCCGTCAAACCAGCGCCGACTTCGTTGTTGTTGTTCCATCCGTATCTGGCGTTGGCGAAAAGGAAGATGTTCACCAGAGCATCCCGACCGTCGGACAAGGACGATTCGGAACCGCTGGCGGCGTAGCTCATGCTGACGGTTGCGCCGGCGTCGGCAACCAGCGCGCCAATCGCCTGGCATTGAGCCGCCGTCGGGTTCGGGGGAGGAACCAGCGGCATGTTGTCCCAAACATAGCCGCCCCCCCAGCCGTCGCCACCGCGCAAGTAATACGTCAGGGGAGTGCCATCGGAATAGACCGTAAACGGGGCGTAGCCGACGCCAGTGGCTGGAAACCGATGGTAGCGCATGAATTGCGCCAATGTCGTCGCCACGCAGCCGGCGGGGTAGTTGGCGGTGCTGCCGTCCCCGTTGGGCGGCGTATAGTAGTTGTAGCAGGCGGACGTGCCGGCATCGGCGGCGGTTTCTTGGCTCCAGGTGGTTTGCGTCAGGGGAGCGATCCTAATGTCCGAAATGGAAGTCAGCCCTTTGGGTCTTGTCACGGGCCCGCCATCTTTGGGACAAAGCTGCTGCCACTTGGCTTGCGCCTGCGCCGCCTTGGCGTCCGCGGGCACAGCGCCCGCCATCCGCGCATAGGCCACTCGGCCCGCAAGGTCCTTGCCGACCAGGGCTCCCAATGGATTATCCGTTGACGGGTCGAACCTGCCCGAACGGGCAAAGCCGATAATCGGCTCCACCAGATCATCCCCGGCTACAATGACAAAGCCGGCCGGGTCCAGGGAGACGACGTAGTAGAGAGGGTCGTCCGCCTTGTCGCTGAACGGGTCCACGCGCAGCACGGAGGTGCCCAGGGTTTCGCCGAGCGGAGTCTGGTCCAGGCTCAGCCAGCCAGCGACTGCCGCAGCCGCCTGCTCCGGGCTGACCGGCGCCGCGATCGCAGCCGGCCTGGAGGAACTCAGGACTGCCGCGATCGCCAGGGCTGCGACGGTGGCGCTGGGCCGGTGGAAAATGGGGTGGGAGGATCTCATGCGGTCGCACATCTCTCTGACTTGTGGTCTAATCACTGATGATTCGTTTAAATAGCAGCGCGCAGCCCTGCCGCTCGGCAAACGCGGTCTGCCCTCAAACCCAATCGCCGGCGCCTTACATATTGCGCCTTCGCAAATCCCGCGGTTCGCCCGGCGACTGCACCCTTGGCGGCCAGCCGACAACAGTCAAGCTGAGCCACGGGAGCAAATCAAGCCGGCGTTTCTTCCCCCGTCCCGGTTGAACGCATTTTCTGGTTTTTCTGTCCATCGCTCAGTAATCTCTCAGGACCAAATGAATACCGGAATCAATGCCATCAATGAGGCGGTGCAGGAAGCCGGCGCGTTTGTGCGCCCGTTGTTTAACGAGCTGGGCAAGGTAATCGTCGGGCAGGCCTACCTGGTCGAGCGCCTGGTCATTGGGCTGCTCGCCAACGGGCATGTGTTGCTGGAAGGCGTGCCCGGCCTGGCCAAGACCCTCTCGGTGAAGTCGCTGGCCAACTGCCTGAATGTGAGGTTCTCCCGGCTCCAGTTCACGCCCGACATGCTGCCCGCCGACGTGGTCGGCACGCAGATCTACAACCCGCAATCCGGGGCATTCACGACCCGCAAGGGCCCGATCTTCGCCAACCTGGTGCTCGCGGACGAAATCAACCGGGCGCCGGCCAAGGTGCAAAGCGCGCTGCTCGAAGCCATGCAGGAGAAGCAGGTTACGATTGGCGACCACACCTTCAAACTGGAGGAGCCGTTCCTGGTGCTGGCCACGCAGAACCCGATCGAGCAGGAAGGCACTTACCCGCTGCCCGAGGCCCAGGTTGACCGCTTTATGCTTAAGCTCAAGATCGGCTACCCGTCGCGGGCCGAGGAGCGGCAAATCCTCGACCTGATGGCCCGCACTTCCGGCACGCCAACCACCAGCGCGGTAGTCGAGCCCAAGCAGATTCTCCATGCCCGCCAGGTCATCAATGACATCTACATGGATGACAAGGTTAAGGATTACATCGTGGACCTGGTATGCGCGACCCGCGATCCGGAGGAGCATAAGATCCAGGTCAAGGAGTTCATCCAACTCGGCGCGTCGCCACGGGCCACCATCTACCTCACGCTGGCCGCCAAGGCCTACGCGTTCCTCAAAGGCCGCGGCTATGTGACGCCGCAGGACGTGAAGAGCATCGGCATGGATGTGTTGCGCCACCGCGTGGCCATTACCTACGAGGCCGAGGCCGAGGAGAAGACGAGCGAGACCGTCATCCAGAAGATCTTCGATGAGCTGCCGGTGCCATGATTCCCCGCGAGATTCTCAAGAAGATCCGGCAGATTGAGATCAGGACCAACCGGCTGGTGAGCGAGACGCTGGCCGGCCAGTACCACAGCGTCTTCAAGGGCCAGGGGATGAACTTCGACGAGGTGCGCGAGTATCAGCCCGGGGATGAAGTGCGCTCGATTGACTGGAACGTCACAGCGCGGATGAACCACCCCTTCGTGAAGAAGTTCGTCGAGGAGCGCGAGCTGACGCTCATGCTGGTGGTGGACGCCAGCGGCTCGGGCATGTTCGGCTCGCATGCGCAGTCCAAGCGCGAGCTGGCGGCCGAGATTGCGTCGGTGCTGGCGTTCTCGGCCATCCGCAACAATGACAAAGTGGGGCTGATCCTGTTCACCGACGAAATCGAGAAGTTCATTCCGCCTCGCAAAGGCCGGCGCCACGTCCTGCGCGTCATTCGCGAGGTGCTCTTCTTCGAGCCGCGGCGGCGCGGGACGGACTTGAACGGGGCGCTGGAGTTCCTGCTGCGGGTGACGCCGCACCGGGCCATCGCGGTGGTGATTTCCGACTTCATCGGCTCCCCGGCGCAGTCGTCCGGCAAACACCGCGGCAGGGTCCGGTCCCAGATGCTGCTGCTGGAATCCCTTGCCCAGGCCTCCTTCACCATGCTGCGCCAGGCCAACCGCCGTCACGATGTGGTGGCGGTCCAGATCACCGACCGCTATGAGCTGGAACTCCCGGCGCTGGGCCGGCTGGTGCTCAACGACGCCGAGACAGGGGAAGTGGTCGAGATTGACACCGGCGATCAGCGGAAGCGGACGGCTTTCGCCGAGCGCCAGGCTCGCGCCCAGGAGGACCTGGCCCGCCTCTTCCGCTCCGCCCGCATTGACGCGATCCGTTTGCGCACGGACCAGCCCTACGCGGCGGAGTTGGGCCGGTTCTTCGAGACCCGCGAGAAACGGCGGCTGCGAGGGTAACAGCGCAACGGGTTGAATGAGTTACCTAAGTGACATCGGTTACATGGTTACAAGGCCCGGCGCGGCGCCGCACTCATGCAACGTGTATAACCTGGGTAACCGTGTGACCACGTAACCATTAAAGGCATGCGTGCGACCAACATCATTCCCCGTTCCGCGATAGCAAATGGCGCGGACACGAACGCGCTGCGCGACATCAAGCCGCCCGTTGAAATCCCGAGCGGATGGGCCTGGGTTTGGTGGGCGCTTTTGGCGCTGGCGGTCGCGGCGCTGGCGTTCTGGGCTTGGCGCTACTGGCAGAAGCGGCGCGCGCAGGCCCAGGTCGTCCCGGTCATCCCGCCTCACGTGCGGGCCAAGCAGAAGCTGAGGGAAGCCCTGGCACTGATCAGCCAGCCGCGCGAGTTCTGCATCGCTGTGTCCGACACGATCCGCTGGTACCTGGAGGAACGGTTCGATTTCCGTGCGCCCGAGCGCACCACCGAGGAGTTCCTGTATGAGTTGCAGGGCACCCGCCTGCTCACTCCGGACCAGAAGGACAGCCTGGGCGAGTTCTTGAAGCGCTGTGACATGGTCAAGTTCGCCAAGTACGAGCCCGGCCCGCCCGAGCTGGAAGACCTGCACGCCTCGGCGATGCGGCTGGTCGAGGAAACCGAGCCGATTATGAGCACGCTGGAAGCGGTGAAAACGGGGGAGCACGGGTGAAAACCGAAAGCCGAACCGGAGCGCGGCTTGCCGCTGGCCGAATCGTCCACTGCGTGGGGGCGAATACCACAGCGTCATGACCTTTGGTCATCCATACTTCCTGCTGCTGCTGCTGCTCCTGCCGGTGCTGGCCTGGCTTAAGGGCAAGCAAGGCAAGCCGCCCGCGTTCGTTTACTCTTCCGTCCAACTCGCGCGCGGCATCCTTAACGTTTCGCGCACGCGGTCCGGGGCCGTTCTGGCCGCGTTGCGCTGGCTCATTCTGGCGCTGCTGATCATCGCCCTGGCCCAGCCCCGCCTGACCCAGAGCGAGACTCGAGTCACCGCCAGCGGGGTGGACATCGCGGTCGCGCTCGATATGTCCGGCAGCATGGCCTCGGAGGACTTCGAAGTCGGCCGTGAGCGGCTCAATCGGCTGGCAATGGCGAAGGAAGTGCTTAAGAAGTTTATAGATAAGCGCCCGAGCGACCGCATCGGCATTGTGGCCTTTGCCACGCAGGCCTATATCGCCTGCCCGCTGACACTGGACCACGATTTTCTGCAGAAGAACGTGGCCCGTCTTCAACTGGGCACGATTGACGACTCTCGCACCGCGATCGGCTCCGCTCTGAGCGCCGCCGTCAACCGCCTCCGCGAACTCAAATCCAAGAGCAAGATCGTCATTCTCATGACCGACGGGCAGAACAACGCCGGCAAGGTTCCGCCCCTGACCGTCGCTGAAGCCGCCCAGAAGCTCGGGGTCAAGGTCTATACGATCGGCGTCGGCACCCGCGGCATGGCCCCCATGCCGGTCTATTGGGGCGGACGAAAGGTCGGCTACCAGCAGCAACCGGTGGACATTGACGAGGACACCCTGCAGAAGATCGCCGACATGACCGGGGGCAAGTATTACCGCGCCGACAACGCGCAGCGCTTCCAGGCCATCTACGCGGAAATTGACAAGTTGGAGAAGACCGAAGCCGAGGTGAAGAAGTTCGCTCGCCACGAGGAGCTGTTTGCCTGGCTCATCGCGCCCGGCCTGGGACTGCTGCTGTTGGAGGTTCTGTTGCGGCATACGATATGGAGGAGGTTGCCATGACTTTCGCCAACCCACATCTCCTCTGGCTGCTGCTAGTGATTCCCACAGCCCTCCTGGCTTTCTTCTGGTGGTCCGGACGCGCGCGGCAGCGGTTGCTTACACAGTTCATCCAGGCCCGCCTGTTGCCGGTCCTGACGGTGGGCATCTCGACCAACCGGCAGCGCATCCGTCTCGGGTGCCTGCTGCTGGCCGTGATTTGCCTGATTCTGGCGCTGGCCAGGCCGCAATGGGGGTTTCATTGGGAGGAGGTCAAACAGCGCGGGCTGGACATCGTGGTGGCCATTGACACTTCCAAGAGCATGCTGGCCGAGGACATCGCGCCCAACCGCCTGGCGCGCGCCAAGCTGGCCGCCCTCGATTTGATGAAGCGTGCCCGGGCGGACCGGCTTGGGCTGGTGGCGTTTGCCGGCGGTGCCTTTTTGCAATGCCCGCTGACCATTGACGACTCCGCCTTCAGCCAGAGTGTCGAGGCGCTCGACGTGAACATCATTCCCCAGGGCGGAACGGCTCTGGCCGAGGCGATAGAGACAGCTCTCACCGCTTTCAAAGAGGACGAGAACTACAAGATCCTGGTCCTGCTCACCGACGGCGAGGACCACGATTCCGGCGCGGCGGCAGCCGCCGAGAAGGCAGCCAAGGAAGGCTTGCGCATCTTCACCATCGGCATCGGCACGGCGGACGGGGAGCTGTTGCGGGTGAAAGACGCGCAGGGCAACCCTGATTACGTTCGCGACGAGCAGGGAAATGTCGTCAAGTCGCACCTCAACGAGCGCCTCTTGCAGCAGATCGCCAGCGCGACCGAGGGTGGCTTCTACCTGCCGCTGCGCGGGGCCAATGCCATTGACACCCTGTACGACGAGGGCCTGGCCAAGCTGCCCAAGTCGCAGCACCAGGAAAAGCTGGTCCGCCGCTACCACGAGCGCTATCATTGGCCGCTGGCGGCGGGGATTGTGCTATTGTTATTCGAGATGCTCTTCCCGGAGCGCAAACGAGAGCGACCCGCCAGAGGGTCGCATGCGAAGGCTGCCGCCAGCCAACCAGCCGGCAGCCGGCCCCGGTCTTCAGCCCCCAGCCTCGCGTCGGTGGCTCCAATCGCGGCGATGGGATGGCTCGCGTGGTTGTTTCTGTGTCCGCAGCCGGCGCTGGCGTCGCCCTCCAGCGCCTTGCGGGAATACCAGGCAGGGAAATACGAGGACTCGCTGAAGGAGTACGAGCGGCTGCTCAAGAAGAAGGGCGAAGATCCCCGCCTGCATTTCAACGCCGGCGCCGCCGCCTATCGCAACGGGCAGTTCGACGAGGCGGCCAAGCGATTCAACTCCACGCTGTCGTCGCGGGATTTGAAGCTCCAGGGGCAAGCCTATTACAACGAGGGCAACGCCTTGTTCCATCTCGGCGAGCGGAGCGCGGACCCCAAGCAGCGGAAGGAAGCGTGGGAGAAAGCCCTCCAGGATTACCAAAGCAGCCTTAAGCTTAACCCGCAGGACCCGGACGCAAAACACAACTATGAGTTTGTGAAGAAGATGCTGGAAGAACTCAAGCAACAGCCGCAGTCACAACAGGACAAGCAGGATCAGGACCAGAATCAGGATCAGCAACAGCAGCAGCAAGACCAGCAAGACCAACAGAAGCAGCAACAGGACCAACAGGATCAGCAGAACCAGCAGCAACAGCAACAGCAGGCCCAGCAAGACCAGAAGGAGGATTCCGCCAGGCAGCAACAGGCCGAGCAGCAGAAGCAACAGGAACAGCAGCAAGCTCAGCAGGCCGAGCAGCAGAAGCAGGAGCAGCAGCAGGCGCAGCAGGCGTCCGGTCAGCCGGGCGACAAGTCAGACGAGAAAGAGCAGGAAGCCGCCGCGGCTCAAATGGAGGGCCAGATGACCCAGGAGCAGGCCCGGCGGTTGCTGGACGCCCAGAAGGGCGAGGAGCAGATGCTGCCCATCAAGCCTACCGGCAAGCCCAGGGATCAGAGCCAGCCGATCAAGGATTGGTAAGGTCGGCGGCCGGGGATGGCGCGGCGGATGGCGATCGAAAGTGGCATCCGCCGGAAGAACCGAAGCGAGACTGACCCGGGTATGGGAAGCTTCGCCTGCGCTCCACGCTATCCAATAGAATCCACCTCTTCGCCAGGCCTGCAATGTGGTAAAGATGGCGGCTCCTGAACGAGTCCGCTGCCGTCCGACCGGATTCATCAACGCAAGACATTGACTATCAGTCTCTTGCGAAAGAACGCAAGGCCTGTGCGAGCGCTACTCCATCCCCAAGGCTGCGGCCTCGTCATGGCGTCTTTCTGGAGTTTGGCTGGCGATACCCCGGTGAATCTCCCATGGGCAGCGCTCCCCATGGGAGACTCACCGGGGTATCAGCAGGCCCACACTGTTGCCTAACCGGCGCTGCCCGCGGGAGCTGAGAGCTATTTGATGGCTGCAACTCTGGTTATGTGAGCGACTTATATGGTTGTAGCACGCACGCTTATCCTCCGGCGGCGTGTCAGCGCGCCGCAAAGTTCTATGACGGGAACAGATGTCCCGGATGAACCGTTATTCCGACGAGATGAGCTTTTCCCAAAGCGTCTCGCTCAACAGGACTTTTCGGAGGAATTCCTGCTCATCCTGTGCCGGCGTGACCAGGCTCGGGTTGGTGGGTAAGCGCAGGGTGAAAGTCGTTCCGTGCCCCTCCTCGCTGCGGGCGTCAATTCGCCCGGCGTGGTGATGGACAATGAAATAGCAGGCCATGAGGTGGATGCCATATTCCATCGGGCTGTCGCTGCGGACAACAAATGGATCGAAGACCAACCGGAGGGCCTCCTTCGGCATCCCCGGCCCGTTGTCGCTGACCTGCACCTGGATTTCCTGCTGGCCTTCCGAACTTCCGGGGAGAAGACCGGCGGTAAGGTGGACACAACTCCCGGGCGGCAAGCTGGCGATTTCATCCTTTAGCAGCAGCTCGAATAGCCGGTAGAATTTGGGCTTGTCCACATTCAAGGCTGGGAGCGAGTTGCCAATGCGGTTTTCCACCCTGATATCCTTGGCTCTAAACTCATCCGCCAGCCGCTCCAGGGTCTCAGCGACCACGGCGTGCAACTGGACGCGGTCGGGGAACTCGAAGGCGGGTTTCTCCGACGCGGTCCAGAGGTCCTTGAGCATGTTGTTGATCTTATCGAGCTGTCCCTGAACGTTGTGGTAGTATTCCTTCCAGAAATCCGGGTTGCGGAGGCCGTTCAGGTCCATCTTCTCTTCCTCCATCTTGGCGGGGGCCAGATCCAGGAACGTTTTGACGGCAACCAATGAGTTGCGGATGTGGTGGCTGAGACCGGCGGCCAGCAGCCCCAGGCTGACGATCCGGTCCGCAATCATCATGTTGTGAAGGACTGACATTTTCTCCTTGAGCAATTGGTCGCGCTCGCGTTGGACCATGAAGAACTCCAGGCCGCGTTTGAGGGTGTTTTCGAGCTGGGGCGGATCCCAGGGTTTGGTGACGTATTTGTAGATGGCGCCGGTGTTCACGGCGGCAATGGCCGCATCCATGTCGGCGTAGGCGGTGGCCAGGATGCGGATGATGCGCGGGCGGAGCTGCCGCGCTTTCTCCAGCAGCCAGACACCTTTCTCCCCCGGCATCCGCTGGTCGGTCATCAGCAGCCCGATCTGATCCTTGTGTTCCTCCAGCAGCTTGAGCCCGTCCTGGGCGTTGGCGGCGGTTAGGATGCGGAACTGATCCTGGAAGGCTCGCGTGAAATGCTTCAGCGATTTCTCTTCGTCATCCACGTAGAGGATCGCAAACCTCTTATAGTCGTATAGATTTAGCATACGTTGCTGCTTCAGCCTGTTATCTGATGTCACCCTTTCGCCGGGAATTCCAGCGCAAATTCACAGAACTTGCCCGGCTCGCTGCGGACGGAGATGCGGCCTTCACATTCCTGCACGATCCGATAGCAGATGGACAAGCCCAATCCCATGCCCTCGCCGACATCCTTGGTAGTGAAGAACGGGTCGAAGACTTTGTCCACGTGCTCCGGGCTGATGCCGATCCCATTGTCGCGAACCACCAAGATGCTCCTGCCAGGTTCGAGTCGGCCCTCGATCCAGATCGTGGGCTGCTCGTTCGTGAAAGACTTGGCTTCGAGAGCATCGAGTGAATTCTGCACGAGGTTGACCAGGACGTGAATGAGCATGTTCTTATTGGCCCAGACAGTCTGGTGGTCGGGGAGATTCTGCTCGATCCGCACCTTGTCCTTCCACTCGTTGCTGAGGAAGCGCAAAGCGGTGGCGGCCACCTCGGCCAGTTCCACCTGGTCGCGGCTTCCGGTTTCCGGGTGCGTGAAGGTCCTCAAATCGGAGACAATATTCTTCACACGCGTAATGCCTTCCTCGACGTCCTTTAGAATATCCTGATATTCCTCCTTCTGGTCGGGGGCGAGGTATTGGCCTTTATTGCGCAGGGTAAAGAGGCCGGTGGTGGCGAAGTTGAGCGGGTTGTTGATTTCGTGAATGATGCCCGCGCTCAATCGGCCGAGCGAAGCCAGCTTCTCGGTTTGCACCAGTTGGGTTTCGGTTTCCTTGAGCTGCTCGATGGTGGATTCGAGAACCTGGTTCTGCTTGGAGACTTTGCGCTGATAATGGTGCGATTCGACGAGGTTCTTGATGCGGACATGCAGCTCGGTGGTCGAGAAGGGCTTGGCCAGGAAGTCGCTGGCGCCCGCCTCCAGGGCCTTGAGCTTGGTTTCTTCGTCCGCGCGCGCGGTGAGCAGGACGATGGGAATGCTCTGGGTGGGGGTGTGCTCACGGATTTCGCGGCAGGCCTGCAATCCGTCTTTCTCCGGCATCATCATGTCCAGCAGGATGATGTCCGGCAGGAACTGGCTGGCCTTCTCGACGGCCTGCTGGCCATCCACGGCTTCGAGGACGTTGTAATGCGGGCTCAACTGCGACTTGAGGAACCGCAGCATGTCGGGCTCGTCATCCGCCACAAGGAGGGTGGGGAGGCTTCCGTCACTGGAGGTTTCCACGGGTCGGAGCGATTCCTGAAGCGGGGTCATGGCCGGAAAGAGTTCGGCGCGGCGGTAGAGGTTGGCGAGCCACTCCTCGGAAGTGACGCGGCTGCCCCCGGTGGCCGGGACGATTTCGGGCTCAGCCTGGGGCGGCGGCGTTTCGGCGGGTTGCGCCTGCCGGTAGGGCAACCGGACCGTGAAGGTGGTGCCCTTGCCCTCCTGGCTTTGAACCGTAACGTCCCCGCCCTGGACTTCGGCCAGCTCCTTTACGAGGGCCAAGCCGATGCCCAGCCCTTGGTACTTACGTTTGGAGGAGCCATCTGCCTGCCAGAAACGATCAAAGATATGGGACAGGTTCTTCTCTGAGATCCCCATGCCGGTGTCGGTGACGACGAGGAGGAACTGCCCGGCCTTCTTCTCGGCCCGAAGCTCAACGCGCCCGCCCGAAGGAGTAAACTTGAGGGCGTTAAAAACCAGGTTCAGGACAATCTTGTCGAGCTTGTCGCGGTCCGCCAAAACGATTCCCAGGTTGGGGTCCACGTAGGTCTCCAACCGCAGCCGTTTGTCGTCGGCAACCTGTCGAGCGGCGCTGGCGATGGCCTTAATGAACTCGGCTATGTTCAGCGGTTCGGCTTTGGTCACCATCCGGCCGGATTCAAGCCGGACCAGGTCCAGCAAGTCGTTGATGAGCTTGAGCAGGCGCATCCCATTGGAGTGCATGGTGGCCAGCAGGTCTTTGGTCTCCGAATCCAGGGCAAAGCGACGCAGCAGCGTTTCGAGGGGGGCAATGAGCAAGGTCAACGGCGTGCGCAATTCATGGCTGATGTTGGCGAAGAAACGGCTCTTGATCTGGTCCAGTTCGCGCAGCTTGGCGTTGTTCTCTTCCAAGATCCTTCGGTTCTTGTCCAATTCGAAGCGCGCCGCGAACTCCGAGCGGCGCAGGCGGTTGAAATAATGATTCCCCGTGACGACGATAATGCCCGTCAGGACCAGGAAATAGAGATTGTTGAAGAAGATGGGCACGGTCTGGGAGTCAAAGTTGCCACGCTGGCAGGCCAGCAGGTACATCAAAAGCACGGCCAGCACGGAGACCAGGGATTCCACGACGGTTGCATGCACGACGACGCTCACGGCCAGCAGAACAAGATTCAGTCCAGCGTAGTAAGGCGAAGCCGGGCCCGACTGGGGGCCTTCCGCCAGGTAGATCATGGCGGCAATGGCCGCAGCCGGCAGGATGGCAATCGGCACGCCGAACCACCGCTGGTAACGGCGGCCGAATTCAGCCTTGTGCAGGAACCACAGCACGAGCCCCAGCGCCGAACAGACCAGACGCAGCACGAGGAACCGCCCCAGGTATTCCGGGTAAACGAACCAGTCAAGCGCTATTCCCGCCGGCATCAAGAACACCACCAGCAGCGAGGCGATGCGCCCGCTGTGCGAGCGCTCGGCGCGTTCGTGCGCTTGCAGCGCCGCTCTGAACTCGGCGCTGTCGGTGATTCGTTCGTTAGTCATTATCCGATTTCCTCATTTCGACCCAGATATTCACCCCACTCAGATCCGACTGGACCCGCGCCTCGTCGGAGACCCGCGCCGGTTTGAGAGCGAGCATCTGCGGCGGAGTTCGATAGACCAGGTTCCAGTCCAGCATATGCTCCATGCCGTGGCGGAGCGGATTGCAGGGCGCGACATTGGTCGCCACCAAGAGCCCCCCGGGGGCCAGCCAGGTGAACATCAGATCCACCAACCGCCGGCAGATTTGGTCCGTCAGGTAATCGAACAAGCCGGCACAGTAGATCAGGTCATAGCCGTTGGTGGCAGAGCCGCGACCTGAGCGGGTAGCCTCCTTGACCATCTGCTGCACGCTCTTGCGGATTAGCCTCACACTGGCCGGGGGCCGGCCGTGGCGCCGGGCGGCGTTGGCGACCGCTTGGGCGGCGTGTTGGAGGGTCTCGTCATTGAAATCCAGCAAATCGAAACTGGCCCCGTCTGCGACACGGCCCCGAGCCAGAAACCACTGCACCTCGATCGCCGGGCCGCAGCCGACGCTCAACACGCGGAGGCCCTGGCTGGCGCGCTGGGTTCGGAGGCCTTCTTCGACCAACTTTTCCACCAGGCAATGGATACGGTTCCGATGCGCAATCACCGGCCCCTGGTTGAGGAAACAGAAGTTAACGATTTTGGCAAAGAGCGACGCACCCTCCAACGGATCGCGCAGCATCATATTGACCATTTCATAATCGCCGGCGTAGCCGAGCGGCTTGGAAACCGTGCGATACACCCAGGGGGCGCAGAACAGGAGCGGGTGCATTTCCCGCCGCATATAGGCCTGATGCGCCGCTACCGTGTCCGGCTCCAGGCTCGCGGCGATGGTTTCAAAGCGCTCGACGAAGGTTTGGAAGACACTGAGGGCTTTCTGGCCTATGCGCTCCGCCAGTTCGTGCTCCAACCGCTGGTTGCTGCTCGAGGGCACCGAGCGCACGTTTAGCTCAATCTGCTCCAGCCAAAGCCGCAGGTCGTGGAAGAAGCTATGCAGCTCCGAAACGAATAATCGGTATGCTGGGGTGATACGGAAGTGCTTCTGCCACTCGCGAAAGAAGCCCGTGAATTCCCGATCCAGGTGGTCGGGCAGAAGGCTGGGGGAGCCTTCCTCCGGGTTGATCCAGACATCATCCAGCCTGGCTTCGCAGACGACGGTGGCGCCGGAGTTGATCAAGTTGCTGATGACGGCCTTGCCGGAATAGACGATTTGGCTGGCGACGAAGATCCTGAAGCCGCTCAACACCTCGGACACCCGCAGCACGGCGATGGGATCGTAGATTTCGAAGACAATTTGGTGCCGACGCAGGCGCAGGCAACCACCACGAAGTTCCAGGCCCTGGCTGTTTTGGAAAACCACTAAACTCTCACTGGTCGAGCCATCTTCCATGATTAGATTGAAACGCGGCCTGGCGTGGCCGCTCACGCGCCCGTCACCAGGTCAAGGCCGGGCGATTATAACCGATCATAAGCATTTGACCCAAATCGCGCAGGCTATGGATATTTGAATTCGAGCCAGGGCGACAGCTTTTTCCGCTAAAACCTCAATGTGGTCTGGATGATGAAGACCACTGCGTCCGAGATGGCGGCTGAGCCACCGGGGTGGAACACGTACTGGAAGTCGGGTTGGACGGTCCACCACGCGGTAAGTTGCAGCTTGTAGCTTAGCTCAAGCGCGGCCTCGTAGTCAGAGATACTCGAGAACGGCGCCGCCGCCCCAAAGGCCAGTGCCGTGGAGTTGATGTCGCTCTGCGCACGGCGGATATCATCGCTGATTTGCAGGTAGGTCGCGGCCAACGCGAGCGTGTCCCAGTCGCGCTTCGGGATCAATCCTTTGTAAACCAATCCCCCGTCAATGCCGAACTGGGCCAGGTTCCGGTCGGAAGGGGCGCCGGCTACGCGGAAGAACCCGACTAATCCCTGTTTGGCCGGATCCGTATTGTCCAATTCCCGGAAGAGTTGCTGTTCCGCCAACAAATAGGCCGCGTAGTCGCCGTGATGATCCTCCCCTGCCGAAGCGGGCAAGCCCGCCATGGAAAGGAAGGCCGCCGTGCCGGCGCCGTAAACGTCCACGAAACTCCCGGTGTGGTAAAAGCCGCCCAGCTTGTAGCTCCCCTGCAATCCCGCGTCGCCCTCCTGTTGATTTAGCGCGTAGCCAACCTCGAAAAAGAACAGGGCGCCTTGCGACTCGCTCAGCAGGAAGCTTGTGCCCGAGGAACTCTGATCGGGGTAGCCGCCGTAAACGGCCGCCTGGGCGTAGAATTGCGGGAGCGGATCAATCCTCAGGAGAGCCGCGGGCGCGGCGTAGGGCGTGGAAGGCAAGCCGTGGTAACGCGGCGGATAGCCGGGAATGTCCCACAGATCAAATGCCAACGTTGGAAAGAAGAAGGTCTGGTTGAGCAGCGTCAGCGAGCTCAATGAATTGTAATACTCGGGCACGATAAAATCATGGTCCACGGACATCTGGCCCAGTTTCACCGTCAGTTTGTCATCCAGCAGCTTCTGTTGGTAAAAGAGTTCCCACAGCCGGAAGCTGTTGGGGAAATCCAGCAGATTCACCTTGTTCAAGTCGCCAACGTAGTCATCGGAGAAGGGTTTCTGCCCATGGAGCCACATCGAGCTGACGTAGAACTGTCCCCCCTCATAGCCGACCAGTTTCTCTGAATCAAGGCTCAGCAGCATCAGGAGCGCGCCCTGGTAAACCGCACCGGTCTTGATGCCTCCCTGCAAGTTCGCGGGCACTGACCCGGCGTAGGAGAACTCGAAATCAATGCCATGCTGCGAGAGGTCAGTTCGCAACCCGCCCCAATCCCCGAACATATAGTCCTGCTCCATCCAGCGCCGGACCCCCGACGGGGCGGTTTGCCCGGTTTCTTGCGCTGCGGCCGGCGGCAATGCCTGGCCCGCCAGCGCCAGACCGAGCGCGGTTTTCATTACATTTGCACAGAGTTGTTGTTTATTCATAGGTCTTAACGGTTGGCCAACGTCAATGCGGGCTGGGCTCTAGCCCGGTTCGTCAGCGTGAACTAATGCGGCTTCCGATTCTCCGTAGCAGTTAACATGCCGCGCATGAGCTGTCCGCAGGTGGCAAAAAAGCCCCGGGCGATGTCGGCCGAGCGAAAGGCCAGGTAAAGGTCATTACTCGGCCAGAGGCTATTCGAGGCGCAGTAGAGCGACTGCTCCACGCCGCGGTATTTGGACTTGTGGAACGACAACCCCTTGAAGTTGTAGATGCTGTTCCCGTAGCGCGCGCTCAGCTCAAAGAACAGCTTGATCCCGAAGTCGTCATTATACTTGCCCCGATCCAGCTTCACGAAGGGCGCCAGCAACAGGTTCAGGACTTCTTTGCCTTCCGCCCTGAACTTCTCCGCAGCCTCCATGTGGACCGCCGTGGCCAACCGGCCGAAGCGCCGTTCGTCACAGCGTGAAATGTTCGCCGAGTATCCATACACCCGCCCCGCGCGATACATCGGATCATAAAAGACAAAGCCAACGACCCGCCCGGCCTTGTCGTAGGCGACAAATTTCCGGACGTCCTCTTCGTAGTCAAAGACCGGGCGCCGGGCATAAAGCCAGATCTCACGGTCGTTGATCTTCTTGGCCTGCATCCATTGGGCCGAGATACCGGCCAGGTCGGACGCATTGAGCGTCGCGCCGTCCTCCTCACGTATGACAATGCCCTCCCGGGCGGCCTCGTTTCTGGCGCGCTTGATTAGATCCAGCTCCTTCCAGTTCCCCCGCGTGTTGTAGGACTGAATGAGAAGCTCCGGCTCATAGCCGATGCAATTGATCTTGAAACCAAGTTGCCGCAGCACTTCGGCACACGACTCGGAAACGACCGAGAAGACGGCGCGGGGGCTGTCGGCCAGGAAGCGCTGAACGATCTGAGCCCGGTGTTCCGGCGCGCAGACCGGGTCGGTGAGGACGATGCGCTTGGGTTTGCGGGCGAGAACCGGATGCTGAACCGTCGTGTAGGCAATATAGCCGCAAGCATCAATGAAATACTCCATTCCCGCCTGCAAAGTGGCGTAAGCAAGCGACCCGCCGCCATGCTGCTTCAGATAGGGAGAAAGCAACTCCCATTTTGCCTTTTGGCCAAGCCGTTTCGCCGCGTTTCCCTCAATAAAGTACGGTTTGGCGGCTGGCTCGGTGCGGGTGGACAGAGCTGGGACCCGGTGGCAAGGCATGTTCTCCTGGACCCACTCGGCGGTTGCCGCAAATAGCCGGGTGCGGTTTCGA
Organism: uncultured Verrucomicrobiota bacterium; assembly: GCA_964625855.1. Classification (GTDB taxonomy): domain Bacteria; phylum Verrucomicrobiota; class Verrucomicrobiia; order Limisphaerales; family UBA8199; genus JAPLUA01. The sequence continues at coordinate 58,638 of CAZVFC010000042.1, forward strand.
TCGAGGTGGCCCGCGTGGCCGTTGCCCGGAACGATCTCCAGCCGCTTCCTGCAACCCAGTGCGGCGAAGAGCCGCCGCCCGGTCTCCGGGGAATCCATTTGGTCCTCCTCGCCCCACAGCACCAATGTGGGCGCCGTGATGTTGGGAACGCGCTCGAGGGTATCCACCAGGAAGGCTTCCTCGGCGCCCGGCAACGGCACGGCCATGAAGGCCTCGAGCGAGCGCGGGTCGGACAGGAGTCTGCGGTTGACCGCGGGATCGGCCGCGAGTTTGGGACCCAGGGAAATGCGCGCGAGCGGCACACGCAAGGGTCTGTTGGTCAATCGTTGTTTGATCCGGCCCAGCAGCAGCAGCGACTTCAAGAGGAGGCTGGTCCAGCAGCGCAGCGAATTGCGAACGGTGGCATCCGCGACGACGAGCGCCTTGAGCCTCGGCTCAAGCAGGCTGGCCTCCAAAACCGCCGTGCCACCCGACGACAGACCGAAAGCGCAGATTCGGCTCGGATCCACCGAGGGATGATCCGAGAGAAAGTCGGTTGCCGCCCTGATGTCCGCCACCCACTGGCGCATCACCACAGAAAACCGTTCGCCGCCGCTCTCGCCATGCCCGTGCATATCGAGGACCAGAGCGGCCACTCCCTGGCTGGCCAGGGACTCGCACATCTCGAAGTAGTTCTCTTTGAATTCACCCGCGCCGTGACACACGATCACGGCTGCCGCCCTCTCTTCACCGCCCGGGAGAAAAAGACCCGCGGCAAGCTGATCGCCCTGGCTGCAGAGGCGGACGGATTCTACTGGCATCTTGTCAGGCTCTGGCAAGGAAGCCAGCATTGCAAGCTCATCGCCTGGAGGACACAGGCATTCCAATCCACTGCACGAGTTCATTGGTCCGACTATCCAAAAGCGTTCCAGGTGCCAAACCGCCTCCCCTTCCTTCGGGAGGAGGCGCAAAGGCTGAAGAACAGCCTAAACCGAAGCCCCGCGCGTGCCAAGGCGACACATGCTGTCTCAAGATTGGACAACCAGCGGGTGGCCGAGCGGGGGGCAAGCCGGCAGCCTGGGACGCAATCATCGCTGACACTATCCGACCACATCAAAGCCTAATGCAAGGCATTTTAGGCCAGCCCGAAGCCTCGGAACAGTGTGACCTCTGTCGCACCGCCTCCCGCGGCAGCCCAGGTCCTCTCCTGCCAAATCCTACTCGCACCACTGCCGGAACAGCACCGGGTCGTGGCGCGGATCGAATAACTGGCCGCCCAAATCCACGAAGCCCGCAACCTCGGCCACCAAGCCACCGAAGAAACCGACGCGTAGCCTGCTCTTCGGCTCCTCGGGTCGTGTACCAGAGGTGCACGCCAGATGCAGAAGGGATGCACAAGGGATGCACAACGGGTTCCAGCGTGTGCATCTGGTGTGCATCTGGTGTGCATCGCTGGTACACGGCGTTGGGATGGCCCAGGCCAGGCTCCGAACGAGGGCGATGCCAGGGTCGCGCTTTGGGCGCAGCTACCCGCCCGGTCCGTCGGCCGTCCAATGGCTCCGGTGGAGGAAACGGGCAGGATGAGCCAGGTGAGTTCAGCGGGCGGCCATAGCGAGCCGGGTGGCACGACTCAAGGAGCCCTGCTCGGGCCAACTCAGTCCATCGCCTGACGCCTACTTTCACGCCGGCCAACTGAAACCGGCGCAAATCCAGTCCGTTATCTTACGGTGGCCCACGTTCACCGAAATAGGATTGTGACAGACCGTCCCCGGGTATTTTGAGGTTTTGCCCAGTGAGCTTGAGCGGTGGCAGATGCTTCGGGGCGACGTCCTGATTATTGGAGGGAACGGCAGCGCCGATCAGATCGGCCGCACTGCCCTCTTTTGCGGCGAGATCGAAAATTGTGTCCCCCCAGAACCATGTAGTCCGCATCCGCACCTTCAAAGACGAGCTATGAGACGTCCATTTTAGTAACGATCCTCAACGGTCCGTTGTCATTGGGCTCTCCGGGACAGGCGTGGGAAGACAAATGTAACTGGCGTTCGCTTTGGAGCGTCTTCTGGTATAAGTGCTATGAGTGCTATTGGGCACTTGCGCCGTTGACCGATAACCAGTGTTGAGAACTATGACCAAACCCGCGGCGATTATGGCGGTGTGCCTCCTCGGGGCCTTGTCTGGGAGCGCGGCGCCGGCCCTGGTGCTGAACCCGTATGAGAGCCGTGCGGACACCGTCGCTCGCAGCGAGATAGACGAGCTAGTGCTGGCGAAGCTGGCGAAGCGGAACCTGCAGCCCGCGGCTCTTTGTTCGGACGGGGTGTTCGTTCGGCGCGCTTACCTGGATATCATCGGCACGCTGCCCAGCGGATTTGAGGCGAAGGAGTTCATCCTGGACCGGTCGCCGAACAAGCGCCGCGTCCTGATTGACCGGCTGCTGGCGCGGGATGAGTTCGCCGATTACTGGGCCATGAGGTGGAGCGATGTGCTGCGCATCAAGGCCGAGTTCCCCATCAACCTCTGGCCTCATGCCGCTCAGTCCTATCACCGCTGGATTCGGACCAGCGTCAAAGACAATCTGCCCTACGACCAGATGGTTCGGCAGATGCTCACGTCCAGCGGCAGCAACTTTCGCCTGCCGCCGGTGAACTTCTATCGTGCGATGCAGAACCGCGAACCGGCGGGCATCGCGCAAAGCGTCGCGCTGACGTTCATGGGCACGCGGGCGGACAAGTGGCCCAAGGAGCAGCTTGCCGGCATGGCGGCCTTCTTCACCAAAGTCGGGTATAAGTCCACCGCGGAGTGGAAAGAGGAGATCGTCTTCTTCGACCTGGGGAAGACCAACGCGGCGGCCGTAGCGGCACCGGTTTTTCCGGATGGCACCCCTGCGGTGATCCCCGAGGACAAGGACCCGCGCGAAGTGTTCGCTGACTGGCTGGTTAACCCGAAGAACGCCTGGTTCACCCGCAACATCGCCAACCGGATTTGGGCGTGGCTGGTGGGGCGCGGCATCATTCATGAGCCGGATGACATCCGCAGTGACAACCCGCCCTCCAACCCGGAGCTGCTCGCCCTGCTGGAGCGTGAGTTGATCGCGAACAATTACGACCTGAAGCACCTCTACCGGCTGATCCTGAACTCGAGGACTTACCAGCTTTCCTCGGTCGCGAAGTCCGACCAAGCCGAGGGCGAGGCCCATTTCGCGCATTATCCTCTCCGCCGGCTGGACGCCGAGGTGCTCATTGACGCCGTGGACAAGATCACCGGCGGGACGGAGAACTACTCGAGCCCGATTCCGGAGCCGTTCACGTTTATCCCGGAGAATCAGCGCTCGATCGCGCTGGCGGACGGCAGCATTACCAGCTCGTTCCTCGAAATGTTCGGGCGTTCGTCGCGCGACACCGGCCTGGTGTCCGAACGCAACAACCGCCCCACCGCCGAGCAGCGACTGCACCTGCTCAATTCGAGCCAAATGCAGCGCAAGATTGAACAGAGCCCCATGATCAGGAATCTGACTCAGTCGGGCAAGAGCCCCCGCGAGACCGCCACCGGCATGTACCTGGGAATTCTCTCCCGCTTTCCGACCGAGGACGAGTTGAAGACCGTCCAAAGCTACTTTGACTCAGGGAAGGTCGCCCGGCGCGAGGCGGGGGTGGACCTGGTCTGGTCGTTAATCAACAGCGCGGAGTTTCTCTACCGGCACTGACCGCAAAAGAAAGGACAAGCAATGAACAAGGCATCTCGTTACAGCCAGGAAGCAGTGAACACGACGTTCGATAAGCCGGCGGCTCAGCCAGGCGGCATCGGCATGTCGCGGCGCGAGGCCGTGCAACGCGCGCTCCTCGGCACGGCCGGATTGCTCGCCACCGACTGGCTGCGCCCGCCGGGGGCGAACGCGGCCCAAACGGCGGCCGAGACAGGTGGACGCGCCGCCGCGACATCCGCCAAAGGCAAGGCCAAGGCGGTGATCCAGATTTGGGTGTGGGGCGGCCCATCGCACCTCGACACCTTCGACCCGAAACCTGAGGCCGGCAAGGAATACTGCGGTGAGTACACCAAGCCGATCGAGACGAGTGTGGCAGGCATCAGGATTTGCGAAATGCTCCCACTGCTGGCGAAGCAGGCCGACAAGTATTCCATCCTTCGCAGTATGACTCACGGCAACAACGGCCATGAGACGGCGGCCTACATGGTCCAGACCGGCTGGCCGCCGGGTGGCCGGGTTGTCTATCCATCCGCGGGAGCGGTGGTCTCGCTCTTTAAGGGCCGGGATGCGGGCTACCGCGGGCTCATCCCGCCCTACATCGTCCTGACCGAACTGCAAGGGCGCTTTTCCGAGGCGGGCTTCTTGGGCGCGCGCTACAAACCCTTTGCGACGGGCGGTGATCCCGCGCAGCCCCGCTTTGCGGTCGAAGGCGTGGTCGCCGCGGGCATCTCCGAGAAACGGCAGCAGGACCGGCGCGAATTGCTCAGCAAGCTCAACACGCTGGAACATGCCATGCCCGCCGATGCCCAACTCACCGCTTTGGGACAATGTGAGAAGGAGGCTTATGACCTGATCCTCGGCGACGCGGGCAAGGTGTTCGATCTGTCGCAGGAGAAGGACGCCGTCAGGGACAGCTACGGCCGCACCACATTCGGACAGTCCTGCCTGATGGCACGGCGGTTGGTCGAGCGCGGCGTGCCCTATATCACGATCAACTACAAGGGGTGGGACACCCATAAGCAGCATTTTCAGACCATGCGCCGGAAGTTGCCGGAGATGGACAAGGGCATGGCCACGTTGTTGCAGGAGTTGGCCGACCGCGGCCTGTTGGACAGCACCATCGTCTGGTGGAGCGGCGAGTTTGGCCGCACGCCCCGGGTCCTTTGGGAAGCGCCTTGGAACGGCGGACGCGGACATTACGGCAAGGTCTTTTGCGCCGTCCTGGCCGGCGGCGGATTCAAGGGCGGTCAGGTTGTCGGCGCCTCGGATGACAAAGGAGAGACGGTCAAGGAGCGGCCGGTGTATCCATGCGACGTCATCGGCAGCATCTACGAGTTGCTGGGAATGGATCCGAATGCCAAGCTGCCTCATCCCCAGGGCCTGACGGCGCGCCTGACGCCCTCACCCGAGGATGAAGTCCCCACGGGCGGACGGCTCAGGGAGATCATGTGAACGGAACTGTGGAGCGTCCCATGATTGCACCCTTCGAACCGACGCCGGCTGGTCAGACGACCTTCAACCGCCGCGCTCAACCCCGGACGCAGCCGTTTCGGGTTTCGGACTTCGGACTTCGGACTTCGGCTTTCCCCAAGCCCCTGGCACTTCTCGCGGCCTTGCTGAGTCTGGCGCTCCCGGTCTGCGCGCAGATCCGAGTCCCTCGCGTCGGCTACGTCTATCCTGCCGGCGGCCAGCAGGGCACCACGTTTCAAGTCACGGTCGGCGGCCAGTATCTCAACAACGCATCCAGTGCCTTCGTCTCCGGCCCCGGTGTCAAAGCCGCGTTCGTGAGCTACGCCCGCCCCCTGACTCAGAAGGAGTTTAACGATCTGCGAGACAAGCTTCGCGAGCTGCAGCAGAAGCGGATTGCCGCCGCGCGCACTGGCGGGAAGCGCAAAGGGCCAGCGAGCGCGCGGTCCGGCACTAATGTGGTCTGGACCGCCGGGGATGAAAAGCTGGCCGCGGACATCAGGCAGAAGCTCTTCCTTTTCGCCCCCCGGCGAAACCAAAACCCTGCCATTGCCGAAACCGCCATTTTGCGGATCACGCTTGCCACGAACGCTGAGGCGGGTGAACGGGAGATAAGGCTTGCCTCACCCAGTGGCCTCTCCAACCCTCTCCGCTTCCGGGTCGGCCAACTGCCCGAATTCACCAAGCGCGACACCAAGACCGTGCCCGACGAAGCAACCCTCCGGCAGCGCCGATTCAGCAATGAGGAGAAAGCCGTGGCCCCCACAGAGATGAAGATTACGCTGCCGGCCACGGTTAACGGTCAGATCCTGCCCGGCGGTGTGGACCGCTACCGGTTCCAGGCCCGCAAAGGCCAGAACCTGGTCATCGCCGTCGCGGCACGCGAGTTGATCCCTTACCTGCCGGACGCCGTCCCCGGGTGGTTCCAGGCGGCCTTGGCCCTCTGCGACGCCAAGGGCCAGGAATTGGCACACGCCGACCATTACTTGTTCCATCCCGACCCGGTCATTCACTACGAGATTCCCAAGGACGGTGAGTATGCGGTTGAAATCAGGGATTCCATCTATCGCGGCCGCGAGGATTTCGTCTATCGCATGACCGTGGGCGAGGTGCCTTACGTGACGAGCATCTTCCCGCTGGGCGGTCCAGCCGAGGCCCAGACCACCGTCGAGGTCAAGGGCTGGAACCTCCCGGTGAGCAGCCTCATGCTGAGCAACGGAGCCCCGGGCATCTATCCGCTTGCGTTCCGCGCGGCGGACGATGTTGTCAACGGCCTGCCGTTCGCGGTGGACAACCTGCCGGAGCGCCTGGAACAGGAACCGAATAATACGCTTGCCACGGCTCAGCCGGTTACCCTGCCGATCATCGTCAACGGCCGTATCGGCCAGCCCGGCGAGTGTGATGTGTTCCGCATAGCGGGTCGCGCCGGCGACGCCATCGTCGCCGAGGTACATGCCCGCCGGCTGGATTCCCCGCTGGATTCAATCCTCAAGCTGACCGACGCGGACGGCAAGCAGCTCGCGTTCAATGACGACTATGAGGACAAAGGGGCCGGCCTGGATACGCACTTCGCTGACTCCTTCCTTGCCGCCACTCTACCCGCTGAGGGGACCTACTACCTGCACCTTGGCGACGCGCAGCGCCAAGGCGGCCCGGAGCATGCCTATCGGCTCCGCATCAGCCCGCCCCGGCCGGACTTCGCGCTGCGGGTGGTGCCGTCCAGTATCAACGTCCGCGGCGGAGCGTCAGTTCCACTCACCGTGTATGCCCTGCGCCGCGACGGCTTTACCAACGAGATTACTCTGTCTATGCTGGACGCTCCGAAGGGCTTTAAGCTGGACAGCGCCAAGGTCCCCGCCAACCAGGATCAGGTCCGGGTCACGCTCCAGGCTCCGCCTGCCCCCACAGACGCGCCCGTCCGCCTCTTGCTGGAGGGCCGCGCATTTGTGCAGGGACACCCGCTCGTCCGTCCCGCGGTCCCCGCCGAAGACATGATGCAGGCCTTTGCCTACCGGCACCTGGTTCCCGCCAAAGGATTGGAGGTCGCCGTCTCCGGACGCTTCATGAACCGCATGCCGTTGAAAATCCTGAGCTCTACCCCGGTGAAGATTCCCGCCGGCGGAACGGCCCGGGTTCGCGTCTCGGCGCCAGGCGGCGGCTTGGCCAACCGGGTCCGGTTCGAACTGAACGAACCGCCGGACGGGATCGCGCTTGGGAAGGTATCGCCCGTGAGCGAGGGCACCGAGATCGAGCTGCGCAGCGACGCCTCCAAAAGCAAGCCCGGTTTGAAGGGCAACCTGATCGTTAACATCATCCCCGGACAAGCTGTGGCCGCCGCCACGAAGAACAAGAAGCAAGGAACCCAACTGCGGGCCGCCGTCGGCACCCTGCCCGCCATCGCGTTCGAGGTGGTTGCCCCTTAGGAGCCCAGTTGATTCGACTGCCGCCCATCCTGGTTCTCTTCGTCCTGGGTGCCTTGGTCCCGGGCGCGGTCGCGGCGGGTCCCCGGCTCAGTGCAGCCAAGAGCGTCCGACCTGACGCTGAGAAAAGCGCGGCGCAGCCCATCCTATTGGCCTTCTATCATCCCTGGTACGGCACGCCATGGGGCTCAGCCCAATGCTGGCATAAGTGGGATTCCTACCATTTCCCGGGCCGCTACCATCCGGAGCAGGTCAAGCCCAACGGCCGCCGCGACATCGCCTCGGGCGATTACCCTCTGATCGGCCCTTACGACCAGGGCGACCGGGAAGTGGTGCGCTGGCATTTCCGGCTGGCCAAAGCCGCGGGGATAGAAGGGTTCTTGTGCAGTTGGTGGAAATCCAACCGCCCGGGCATGATGTCCGGCTGGCAGGCCGACCTGTTCGACAAGGTCCTGCTGCCGGTGGCCCAGGAGGAGAACTTCAAGGTCGCGATCGTTGATGAGAACGCCCACTACCAGCGGGATTACGACCAGCTCGTCAGCCGCATCACGTCGTATCTCCCGCGCTATGCCAAGCACCCGGCCTACCTCAAGATCAAAGGCCAGCCGGTTTGGTTCATATACCAGGTCTGGGATGATTGGCTGACACCTGCGCAGGCGGCGAGTTACATCGAAGCGGCGGAGAGCAAAGTCAGCGACATCTATTGGATCTTCGATCGCCTTAGGACCTCGGCGGTGGACGAAGTTCCGAAGGTCCGGATGTATGTGGCCCCGGAGTGGCTCAAGCTGAAGAAGATTGATTGCTTCGGCACCTATTCCTATTTCGGCCACTGGCGCGATGTGACGCCGGCCGCCTTGGAGAAGCTCTACTGCGGTTTTGCCCGACAGGTTCATGAAGCCGGGCATTCGGTCCAACTGCCGTTGTCTGCTGGCCACGACAACACCGCCGTTAACGATGCGCCTTTGGTCCTGCCGCGCCGGGAGGGAGAACTTTTGAAGGCATTTCTGCGGGCGATTGATGCTGCCCAACCGGATATTGCCGTGGTCTGCTCGTTCAACGAGTGGTACGAGATGACCCAAGTCGAGCCCAGCGCAACGTGGGCCGACCCCTATCTGTATCTGAAGCTGATTGCGCAGTGGCGGGGCCGGACCTGGAAAGCCCCGCCGACGCCCGCAGGTGCCTTCAACCGTTGAAGCCCTACCTGCGCCCTTTCCTTCGGGTCATAACGCTGCCATCACACCGGAGTTCATTGCCGTGGATAGGGCACACGGCCAGGATCTCCTGGGGGTTGGCGTCATTGATGTTGGTCCCCGACCGGACGCGGTAACTCACATTGGCCGGCTGCAAGCTCCGGAAGTCGAGCGCTGCCTGCTTTTGGGTGTCCCCCGGGCAGACCAGGACCTTAGGCGTGCTCAATTCGTTGGACATCACCTGGAAGTGGAAGACGGCATTCCGGTCGAACCCGTCCGGCCCCACTGCGCAGAGTTCCAGGGTGCCGCCCTCATTGGTGCTGACGTTGAAGGGAAACTGGTCATTATTGTCTATTGCCCAAGTGCGAAACACTAGGCCGATCGACTTCATGTTGTTCCGGCAGTTAATCTCCTGGGCCCGGTTCTTGGCCTGCGACAGGGCCGGGAAAAGCATCGCGGACAGGAGCGCCACAGGTACGACCACCAGGCTGAGATAGCCCAAGACCAGTCCCGCAGTTGCCATGCGCGAGCCGCCGTATTGTGCCGGCTCGCGCCGCGCGCGGTTGTGGGCGATATGACCGCATACGATGGCAGGAATGCCTGTCAGGAAACAGGTCGGGAAGGCCAGGATTCCCAACACCAGGCTGGTGACCGCCAGTCCCTTTTGCGGCGCATCCCCTCCGCCGGGTCCTTGCGACGAGAGTCTGGTCGAAGGGGTCGCGGTGGCGGCGCGGGCAGCGAACAGGGCGGAGAGCTCCGGCAATTCCGACGCCGGCTGCCATCCGGGCGCATCGGCTTGCCGCACTCGGGTTTGAGCATTGACGCGGCCCTCGGCGATCCATTGCCGCATCTGATCGAGATTGACGGGGCCGTATTCTTTGCCGTCTGCGCCGACGATTCTATACATGATAGGTCCTTTCCAGACTCACGCCTGGCCGCATCATCCGGCAGACCCACCCGCCCCGTCAACGGGTGAATTGCTAGAAGGTCAGCAGAACTTCGGCGCGAAGGAACGTCATGACATCCCGCTGCGCGTAGTAATCGCCTTCCCAAACCCACTCACCCCAGAGGTGCGCGCTGACGTGCTCGCTGAATTTGTGCCGGAGGATGGCCTGGAGGTAATGGCCACGGAAGTTGCCATCCATGCTGAACAGGCTTCGGTTGACGGTGCGCGTCGGCACCGATTCGGGAGCGAACAAGGCATTATACATCACGCTGAAGGCCATGCCCTTCATCGGACTGAAGGTCCACATCGGACCGATCCGCCCCACGTTATTCAACTGGGCAATCTTGCCGCTGGTTTCGTTGGGGTAGGAGTAGATGTACATCTCGCTCCACCGCGGCCAGCGGGCCCACAGCACGTCAAACATTTCGTCCGTGCCGCTGCTGTTGGGATCGTCGCCTGAAAGGAATTCCCCGAACAGGCTGAGCTGGTTATTGTACCGGTCGTTAAACAGGTAAGTGAGCCGCGCGTTGCCGCCGTAAGCGCTCATGGAGCGCCAGCCGTGCTGCGGGTCAACCGCCCCGCCAGACCCGGTGTTCACCGTCCCATCTTCCTTGGACCCGCACTGGTAGGCGCCTTCGATCCAGTACTGCCAATGCTTGCTCGGCGTGCCGCTGATGCTGCCGCCCATGGTGTAGATGTTGGCGTTGTCGCCATTGGACACCCCCTGCACGCGGGTGTCATCTTTGTAGATGAAATAGCCCCCCAGGGTCATGTTCTCGATCGAATTATTGGCGATGCTCAGGACGGCGCCTTGCTCGTCCTGTTCGGTCAGCAGGTAGCCCGTATAGCCGCCAGCGGCGTTAAAGCTGGATGAATTCCCAATCGTGGGGATCACCTCGCCGGCGTAGGCGTGCATACTGATATAGGACACATCGAACTTGGTCTTGATTGCCTTGGCGTCGAACGCCGCCCGCGCTCCGTCCATGAAGAAGGACCACGAACCATCGCCCGGCGTGCCGTCGAACACCAGCCAGCCATTGCGCATGTTCAATACGTCCATCACGTCCTGACGGCCCAGGGTGACGGTCAGGGGCTGATCAAACAGACTCGTCAGCTTGAGGTTGGCCACGTCCAGGATGCCGTAACGCCATTCCATCCCTTCCCGATTGCGGAAAGTGCCAGTATACGCCGGTTCCATAAAGTCCCGCGGCTCGGCTGAAAGGCGGGCGTTGACCGCCACGTTCGTCAATACCTTAGCCGTCGCCCAAACCCGTCCCCGGAGCCGGAAGTAATCCTGTGCATGAATGGGATTCTGGGAGCTCAGACTGAGGGCGTTGTCAAAGTACTCGTTCCGGAGCCGGAAGTCGCCCCCCCAGCTCAGCCAGGGGAACGGGTTCTTAATGTCGTAAATCGTCTGCTCAATCGAGCTGAGCGGCGGGCTGCCGGCTGAACCCGAGGTCGTTGAGGCAGTTTGCGCCTGGACGCTACCTAGGGTTGCGGCCAGCGTGAGGATTGATAGTGCTTGGGCTTTGGTCATCATGACTTGTTGTTGTTATTTCTTAGACCGGAGCCGCTTCTGTCCACGAACACCGGCCAGGTTGTCTCAGTTTATCATTCTGCTACAGCACGAAGGCCACTGTTCTGGCCCTTCCTGCACCCCTTCCGGCGAGGCAAACGGAATCCTAGCAAAGCGCCTTCACGTGTCCACCCCGAATATAAGATAGTTGCTGCGTTTATTTAATATATCGTGCCACTTAAGCAGGAGTAATCAGTCAAAACCGGAGTGGCACGGGCGGGGCGCTCGCTCGCAAGTGCTCGCCGAGCGAGGTAAGGACGGCTCACCGTCGCGCCGCGGCGGACGCGGCGGCAGCCCGGCCCGCGGATCATTAAGCTGGATGCTACGGAGAGGTGACTTCCCGATGACTGGCTGCCACCATCCGGTTTCTGCTATACTGCCGGCCATGCAATCCTTTGTCTGTGGATTCCGTCAGGGCTGCCTGTTCCTCGTGGCAGCCTGGCTGGCTCGACCCGCCTGCGCCCCCGCGGCCACTTATCAGGTGGGACCGACTCGCCCTTACCATACTATCGGCAGTCTGCCGGGGCTCAACCCGGGCGACGTCGTGGAGATTGACGCGTCAACCTACAACGAAGTCAAACGCTGGACCCGGCCCGGCACCGCCGCCCGGCCCATCCTCGTGCGCGGCGTGGGCCCTTCCCGTCCGCTGTTTGATGCCGCAGGCCAAAACGTGGACGGAGCGCTCCCGCACCCGCGGGCGGTGTTTCAGGTAGAAGCGAACCATATCACGCTGGAGAACCTCGAGTTCCGGAATGCGCGCAACGGCAACAACGGCGCCGGCATCCGGGTCACTTCGGGCAACAACGTCACTCTGCGCGACTGCCGCGTCACCGCCTGCGACATGGGTGTCATGTGCGACAACAACCGCAACCTGGTTATCGAGCGGTGCGAGATCGCTTCCAACGGCACCTCATCCCATGACGGCTACAGCCATAACCTGTACCTGGGCGGCAATAACGCCACCGTCCGGTTCTGCTACATCCACGACGCGCTCCGCGGGCAGAACTTCAAGACCCGAGCCCACTACACCGAGTTGCTCTACAACTACATCGCCGATTCGCAGGACGGCGAGGTGGGCCTGGTGGACGCGACCGAGACAGCCGCCGCGCACAGCCACGCGCTCCTGCTTGGTGACTTCATCATCAGCAAGCCCCGGCTCAGCGGCTACAACTCCGCGCGGTTCATCCAGTTCGGGCAGGACTGCGGCGGCCGGCACGCCGGTACCCTTTACGCCTTCAACAACACGTTCGTAGCCGGCGATGGCCGCATCCAATTCCTGAGCGCCAACACCCCGGACGCCGCCATCGTGGCCTGCAACAATATCTTCGATGGCAGCGACCAGATCGTCGGCACTCCGGGAGGCGGCATCAGCGGCACCAACAACTGGCTGAGGTCCACCGCCACGGTGCCCGCTGCATTTTTCGCCTCCACCGTGGGCGGTGATCCGGGGTTCGTCAACCGCGCCACTCGCGATTTGCGCCTGACCGCCGATTCCGCCTGCCGGAACCGGGGACTGAATGCCCTCTGCTACCTGGACGGCACAGGCGCCGCCTATTCCGGCCTGCCTGTGCTGGAATACGTGGACCATCAGCAGAACCGCCCGCGGCCCAGGGACGGCCAAACCGATCTCGGCGCTTACGAAGTCAGCGCTCCGGCCTTCAGTTCCGTTCGCCTCAGCCGCGCCGGTTGCCTCCACGATTTCCCCACCGTAGCCCCACCGTGACTCCGCCGCAGCAAGACGCCAACAACAGGCTGGCAGCATCGGTCGCCGTCCCTGCGGGCCAGTGGCGCTATCCCGCGAGGGGTCGCTTGATCTCCTTGAGCGTCCGGGCCTCCGGCTTGGAGGAGTAATACGGGTCCAGCGGATAGCAGCCACTGATCAGGCCGTTTCGGGGCGCGGTCGTGCAATCGCTGAACGTCCGGCAGATCGTCTTGGTCGAGAGCTTTCCCTCCTCGATCGCCTCGGCGAGTATGGTCGGATAAGACAGGACCATCCGCCCGATGCCGATGAGGTCCGCCCAGCCATGACGCAGGACATACTGGGCTACGTGGGGCAGGTACTCCTGGAGGTAGCTGTAGGCGGTTCCGACCAACAGGAGGTTCGGGGGCGCTTGTGCTTTCAGCGCGCGCGCCATGTTGATCTGCCGTGCAACACCGACGAGCGGGTCTTCCGGCGGTTGGTAGCCGTCGGAGGGCGGATAGGCGGCAGGCCGCTGGATGTGAGGATTGTAATAGGGAGAACCCGCGCTGAGGTTCACGATCTTGACCCCCAGGCGGTCACACAGCGCCAGGAACTGTGCGGCCTCGGCGAGGTCGTATTCGACCGGGGTGTTCTGGTTCACGCCGAAGGCATAACGATACGGGAGGCAGTGCGAGAAGTCTTCTGGGACGCCGGGGCCGGGTTTCCCGGGCTGCGACCGCGCCGGGTCGGGTCTGAACGGCACGAAATCAAAGGCGCTCAGGCGCACGCCCAACTCGATCCGGTTGCCGCTGGCGCGGATGCCGGCCACGATCTCGCGCAGCATTCGCGTGCGGTTCTCGAACGAGCCGCCGAACTTGCCGGGCCGCGTGAAGGCGCTCAACAGCTCGTGCAGGAGGTAGCCATGGCAGTGCTTGATATCCACAAAGTCGGCGCCCACGTCCCAGGCGATCCGGGCAGCGGTGACGTAGTCCTCGATGAGCCGTTCGAGTTCGCTATCGGTCCAGACCTGGGCGTCGCTGGTCACGCCGAATTTGCGGTCCAGTATCGGGTGCCGATAGGCGACGTGAGGCTCAAGGCGGGCCTTGTCATTGGGCTTGCAGAACCGCCCGGAGTGGGTGAGCTGGAACCCGATGATCAAGTCGTCGGCACTGCCGCAGCGGGCCTCGTGTGTGGCGATGAGGGCTTCGCGCAGCCGCGCCAGGCCAGGCTTGTTTTCCTCGTTGATGATGAGCTGGTTGGGGTTCGCCCGGCCATCGGGCCGCACCGCCATCGCCTCGCCGCCGAAGATGAGCTTGGCGCCGCTCTCGCCGAAGCGCTGCCAGCGCCGGAGCACGTCCTCGGTGATGCCGCCGCGCGTGGTGCCATCCCAGCCTTCCATCGGTTGCACAGCATAACGATTGCCCAGCCGTTTGCCGTTGATCGTAACGTGTGTGATGGGCTGGGCCAAAGGGGAGGCGCTCCCGGTGAGAATGGTGTCCTCGCAGGGCAAATCAACTCCCAGCGAGGCCACATGTTGGCGGAAATCGGCTACAGTCTTGAGCGACGGGATGCGGATCAACTTCAAGGGCTCGGACATAAGCTATAGTCGGGAGCGTGAGGTATAGGCGGAACAGATGTCAAACCTTCAACAACAGCCAACGGCCGCCCGACCAAGGACAGGAGAATTAGCGGATCGAAGATTCTATTGTCCAGATGGGCGCTTTGACTCGACTAAACAGATGGTGACAGATGGAAACTGATACAAAGCAACTGGTAGAGTCCGCCTGCGAGGGGGACCGGGCGGCGGCGGTTCAACTCATTGAGCTTTTCTATGAGCGGATCTATGCCTTCCTGCGGCGCCTTACTGCCAACGATACCGATGCCGCCGATCTAACGCAGCTTACCTTTGGGCGGGTGTGGCAGGCGCTGCCAACGTTTGCGGGCCGATCGTCGGTGGCGTCCTGGATTCACAGCATCGCCTACCATGTGTACGTGGATTGGCGGCGCGCCGACCACCACGCCGAGCCGCGTTCGAGCGAGTGGTGGGCGGCCCGCGCAGCGGCGGAAACCACGCCGGACGAGGAGGCGGCCCGGAAGGATATGACCGCCACGCTTCATGGCCTGGTAGAGGGGCTGGAGCCGGGGTTGCGAGACACCTTGCAGCTCCATTACTACCAGGAGCTTACCTTGCAGGAGACGGCCGACGCGTTGGGAATCGCCACCAGCACCGTGAAGTATCGGCTGCGCCAGGCACTAGCCGAGCTGCAAAGGCAACTGTCTGCGGAACGAACCTGGCTCGGCCTCCAGCCCGCTTCGGGGATGATATGAGAACTACCGAACAAGAGATTGAAGATGCGCTGCGCGCCTTGCCAAGGCCCAAACCGCCGGCAGGGCTGAAGGAGCGCTTGATTGCACAGGTGCGGGTGCCGGCCATCCGTGCGGTGCCGACCCCATCCGAGGAGGGAGGCTGGTTGCGCCGCTGGTGGCCAGTGCTGGCGCCGGCCTCGGTTTCCCTGGCCTGCGCCGTCGGGCTCACGGTGCAGCAAATGGAGATTCGCGATCTCAAGGAGACCATTGGTCGAGCTGCGGCACACCCGCCGCCCGCGATAGAAGTTGCGCGTCCGGGCCCGGCGGCTAGCGCCGAGGATGCCGCTGCGGCTGCGGCCAGGACGCAACAGGAGATTGCGCGGCTAAAAGAACTGGCGGGGCGGTTGGCCGCGGAGGTGGCGCAACTGGAGCAGATGCAGGCGGAGAACGTGAAGCTGCGGACCCAACTCGCGGCGCCCCCAGCCGGCTTCCTGACTCCGGAAGAGGCCGAGGCGGTAGCCAAGGCCAAGGAAAGGGCAGAAGCGATTATGTGCATCAACAACATGAAGCAGCTTGGCCTCAGCGCCAGGTGTTGGGCTCTCGACAACGGAGACCTAACTCCGCCACAAGTTCTCGATATGACCAATAAAATGCACACGCCGAAGATTCTGGTGTGCCCCGGAGACCGCGCGCGGGAGGCGGCGAAGGATTGGGCGCTCTATACGTCCGCCAACTGCTCGTATGAATACCTCGCGCCCTCGGCGCCCGACACCGAGCCGGACCGGGTGATGTTCCGGTGCCCGATTCACGGTCACGTGTGCTTGTGCGATGGAAGCGTCCAGGGCTATGTCGCCAAACGCCGCCCTGAATATCTCTTGCAGCGGGATGGGAAGCTTTACATGGCGCCTTTGGGGGGCCCGCCCTCCTCGGCCGCGCCCGCGCCGCAGCCTGGCGGCTCCAACCCATGAACCGGCGTTCTTTACTCAGCGGCGCCCTGCTCGTGGTCTGCCTGGCCACGCTCTGGGGTGTTTGGGGGCAACGAAGCCAGCTCGCCGGGTTGCGCGCCGAGCAGCGGCAGTTGCTGGCGCAATCGGCAACGCACGCCCCCGAAGCGGCGTCCAACCCCACGGCGGAACTTCGCCCTTCCGCGCCGGAGCCGCGGTCTGCCGGCTTAGCGATCACGCCCGAACTGCTCCGGCTACGGAGTGAAGTCACCCAGCTCGCTGGGCGCCGCCGCGAGTTGGCGGGTGTGGCTGGCGAAAACGAGACGCTTCGCACGCAGCTCGCCAGCCGCGGCACAAGTGGGGCTGCCGGAATCCGATTGCCGCCGGGCTACATACGAAGGAGCGAAGCGCGAATGGTGGGCTACCACACGCCGGACGACACCGTTCAATCCCTGCTCTGGGCGATCCAGAACCACGACCTGACCAACATGCTTCAGGCGTTCTCACCCGAGAGGATTGAACACCTCCGGGGCGAGATCGCCAAGTCCAACCGATCGCCGGAGGACTTTTTCCGCGACGCTCAGGCCTTGGTGGGCATGGGTATCGTGCGCCGGGAGCAGGCTGCCGCGGGCGATAGCATGGTGGTGGAAGTGGAGATGATTCCCGGCCTGCCCCGTCAACAGTTCAGTCTCCGCCGAATCAATGAGGAGTGGAAAATAGACGGGCCGCTCTGATCGGGAACAAGGACTACACCTTGACCTTGGTGCTTGCGGTTGGAGCGCCGGTTCCAGCAGCTTGCGCCACAAGGAGGTCGGTTGGGTTCGGGCCTGGGTGGGTCGAGGCGCCAAGCAGCTATCCGCGCCAGTGGTTGCCGCCGGGTGACGGTCTGGTAGGTTCTGGCGCGTGACGGAGAGTGTGAAAGAGCCCAGTCCGCGTGCTGGAGTGAACGGCGAGGCCAGCCACCGCCGCGCGCGCAGCGGTCTGGCCTATGGCATCGGCGCCTACAGCATGTGGGGCGTCTTTCCACTCTATTTCCACCTGCTTTCGGAAGTCCCGCCCTGGGTGGTGCTGTGCCACCGGATATTCTGGTCGGTGTTGTTCCTGGGAATCGTGGTCTCGATCCGCCACGAGTGGAGCTCGATCCTGGCCATTCTACGCAGTCGGCGGAACGTCCTGTTGCTCTCGTGCGGCGGGGTGCTCATTGCCTTGAACTGGCTAATCTTCATTTACGCCGTTAGCAGCCACCAGGTCTTGCAGTCCAGCCTGGGCTACTTCATCAACCCGCTGCTCTCAGTGGCCCTCGGCGTGATTTTCCTCCGCGAACGCCTGCGGGGATGGCAGTGGGTGGCCGTTCTGATCGCGGGCACGGCCGTGGCGAACCTGGCGTTCCACGGGGGCAGCTTCCCCTGGGTGGCGATTACCCTTGCTGCTTCGTTCGGTTTCTATGGGCTTGTGCGCAAGACGGTGGACATCAACTCGCTGCACGGATTGCTGATCGAGACCGCCATTCTCCTGCCGCTGGCGCTCGCGATGTTGGTGGTCGTCCCCACCGGTGCAGTGTCTCACTCCGCCCTGGGGATTCTCTCCTTGTCCGGCGTGCTCACCGCCGTCCCCTTGCTGATGTTCGGCGCCGCCCTGCGGCGCTTGAGACTTTCGACCGTTGGCTTCCTGCAGTATATCGGCCCGACGCTGCAGTTTCTGGTCGCGGTCGTGGTCTTCCGCGAACCGCTGGACCACTCCAAGCTGGGCAGCTTCGCGCTGTGCTGGCTGGCCATCGCCGTCTATACCGCCGACTCCCTCCTCACCCGCCACCCGCAAGCCGTCGCCGACGAGCCCGAATAGAATCCACGCTCAGCGTGCCCGACCCTGACGGTTGTCCGGCAACAGGGCCGTCGCCTGCGGGACGCCGTCGCGGTGGACCAGGCAGGCAAGGACCTTGAGCTTCACATAGGGGCCGTGCAGGAACAGCACGCCCTGGTTCCCCTCCCGCCATGCAATCTTCCCTGAGTCCTTCGCCAGAAACCAATCTTCGCCGCTGACATTGCTGAAGCCGATCATGTGGATGGCGTGATCATCGCTGGTGGCGCCGCTGAGGAATCGCAGTTCACGGGCCGCCTGGTTGATGGAGCCGGCGGGGATGTCGAAATCCGGGATCACGCAATACCGGCCGGTGGCCTTGTAGCTGAGTTCGCTATTATCGAGGTCAATGGCCGCCGAGAACCCGCTGCGCAGCGCGCCCTTGAGCGCGTCATAGAAGACGGCTAGCGGCACGTTGAGGAAGTTGGTGTTGTGCCGCCAATTGTCCGGCACCTTCAGCTCGGTGAAGGAACCGAACGGCGCGGATTCAAACGAGGTCAGCATCAGGTAATTGTTCCAAGGCAGCCGCACGACCTCGGCCAGGAATGACTTGGGCGTGTAGGTCTTCCCGGCGTAATAGAAGTCCTTGGGCGGCTCGCCCAGGTGGCGGTTCAGAATCTTGCTTACCTGGGAAACGACGCGCGCTTCGTTCCATGTCCCATGCGCCCTCACCTCTTGGATGAAGCTGTCCAAGTCGGCATACAAGCGCGTTTGATCGAACACCCCGCCCGCGGAGGGTTTGTCATAAACGGCGGCAGGCATGACGCCGTATTCGCGGCAAGCGTCAAAGACCCCCGTAAAGAGGTCGCCCGCGGCAAACCGCGATTCGCCCTTGGTGCGCACAAACCGCCGTGCTTTCTCCAAGTAGCCGCAATACACCGGGTAGCTCACCGACAGGCGCACCGATTCGAGCTTCAGCCGGGCCATCTCTGATTCCACGAAGGAGGTGGTGGCAAAGCTCCAACACACGTAAGTGTTGCCCTGGTTCAGGCAAGCGAGATGAGGGACGGGCTGGAATTCCGCTGCGCTCTTCGGGTGCGGAATGCTCGCGAGGGCCTCACGAATCCTGTCCTGCATATCCTGGGCCGGCCCTGGGGAAACCAGGCACAGGGCAAGGATGGACCACCAAAACCGGTCAAGTGTCGGGCCAAGAGGCTGCATCGGGTCAGTGTGCAGGGGCGGGCGCGCGAATGGAACTGAAAAAGCGAAACGGCAGCGGCGCTACCGCGGCAGGAGTCCTTCCCGGATTGAGCGTCCTCCATCCTGGCCCCAATACCCCTCAATGCCCTCGGGTCAGCCGCATTGGCAAGATCATCACCCAGCCCTAATTATCTGAGGTCTGGCCACTTTCTCATAGACAGGTTGGGCCATATCCTGGTAGTGTGCGTGATCGTGCGGCTGAACGTCGCAACAGAAACAAACTGAATCGTGCTGAACCCCTGAGAAATATGAGAACCCCGTCTTTGTTGTCCCGCATTTCTGGCGCCTCCGGAGGCCGAAAGTCGTCTCTGAGACTGTGCCTGGTCCTTGTGGCGCTGGCTCTTCCGGCTGTGGCCCCCGCCGGGAATCTCACCGGACGCTATGCCACCATTACCCTGGATGGAAGCCTATCCGACTGGCAACCGGGGGATGTGATGTATTCCGCTTCTGAGATTGGCGCCGGCGCTCCGCTGGC
Source organism: uncultured Verrucomicrobiota bacterium (assembly GCA_964625855.1). GTDB lineage: Bacteria > Verrucomicrobiota > Verrucomicrobiia > Limisphaerales > UBA8199 > JAPLUA01. The sequence goes on from CAZVFC010000042.1 coordinate 78,380, forward strand.
TTCCACCTTCACCAGCGTCTCCATCGCCAATGACTCCAGTTACGTTTATGTGGCGCTGCAACATCCCGCGGCGACCTCCATCATGGACCCCTGGATCACCAGCGTTTACCTCGACACCGATATGACCTCGACCACGGGGTTTAACAGCGGTTGGATGACCGCCGGTTACGATAACCTGGTTCAGTACGGCGGCTCCGGAACGACTTACTCTTCATATAGTTTCGCCGGGGCCAACCAAGCGACGTGGGGCTGGAACTGGGTGGGACTCATTGGCTATTCCTACAGTGGTCTGGTGACCGAATGGGCCATTCCCATCAGCGCGCTTGGCTTGGCTGGTGACCAGATGCGCATGGAGTTCAACGTTACGGGCACCGGCGTGACGGCTGAGACGTGGGCGTATCAATGGGAGTCGGGTGTGGGGACCTACACGATGGGGGTCGTGCCCGAGCCGAGCGCTTTGGGTCTGCTCGCACTGGGGATGGGTGCCTTGTTTATGGGCGTGCGCACTCGCCAACACCGCCTTTCGGGAGACTCACGCTGACTGATGCCCGAAGAGCATGGATGACGCGCCGTCCCAACGACCTTAACACAGACATCAGCTTGGTATGAAGAACCACAGTGCAGTCCAGTGTGTCTCCGCAACGTCCGCCCGGCGCGGCGGGCTCCTGGCCCGCTTCACCGGGGACTGCGGACGTAGAAAGACACTCTTAAACCTATCGCTCAGCCTCGCGGTGCTGGCGATTCCAGCCGTCGCCTTCGCGGGGAACCTCGAGGGACGTTACGCCACCATCACCCTGGATGGCAACCTGTCGGATTGGCAACCGGGCGACGTGATGTATTCGGCCTCGGAGATTGCTGTCGGGGCTCCGCTGGAGTCCACCTTCACCAATGTGATGGTCGCTAACGACTCCAACTACGTTTACATCGCGCTCCAACTTCCCGCGCCCGCGACGATATCGAATACCTGGACCTACAGTGTCTTCCTCGACCCGGATATGACCTCGACGACCGGGTTCAACGGCGGTTGGATGAGCGCCGGCTACAACCGCCTGGTCCAATACGGCGCCGCCGCAACAACCTACTCGATATACAGTTTCAACGGGGCCAACCAGGCGGATTGGAACTGGAACTGGCTGGAGCTGATTAGTTACTCCTACAGCGATTATGTGATCGAATGGGCCGTTCCCATCAGTGCGCTGGGCCTGACGGCCAATAAGATGCGGATGGAGTTCAACGTCACCGGCACCGGTGTCACCACTGAGACCTGGGCGTATCAATGGGAGTCCGGTGTTGGCACCTACACGGTCGCCTCACCGCCGTCAGGAGACCCTCCGGCGATTGCCGCAGTCGAAGGCGGCCCGAACAAGGTCGTGGTCACCTTCTCGAAGCCAGTTACCCCCGCAACCGCCGGCGCCACCACCAATTATGCTCTCAGCGGCGGCCTCACGGTGCTTTCGGCAATGACCACCGTCGCCAATCCGAGGAAAGTCACGTTGGCCACCAGCCAGCAGTCACTCGGCACCAACTATACGCTCATCATCAACCACGTGACGGATGAGGGCGGCAGTCCCATCGCCCCCAACTCGCAGGTGAGCTTTGTGTCCGGCATCCTCATTGATGGCTCCTTCGACGACTGGGCCAGCGTGCCCCTGCTTTTCAGCAACGGTCAGGGGGACCCTTCGGCCACCGACTTTCAGGACGTCTATGCCTACAGCGACACCAACTACATCTATTTCCGGCTAACCCTCTGGGAGCCGAGCGACCTCCTGAGCTCCCAAAACAATATGTTCATAGACACCGATAACAACTTCGCAACCGGCAACACGTTTTGGGGTGGCTCAGAGCTGCTGATCGAGGGCGGCATTGGCTACCAGGAAAAGAACGGCGGATTCAACGAGGGCCTGATCAATGGGCTCGACTTTGTGTCGGCCAACTCGGGCAACACCAATTACGAGTTCCGCATTTCGCGCGCCGCCACTTATGCTTCCGACGGCCAGCCCGTGTTTCGAGCCAACGTGATTAACTTCGCCTTCGACGGGGAGACCAATTGGGTGACGGTGAACCGGATGCCTCCCGGCGCTGGGGCGACGATTCCGTTCCCCTTGGTCGAGGTCCCCCTTCCGCTGGGCCCATTGGCGATTACCTTATCCGATGGCCAGGTAACCTTGAGGTGGCCCGGGATCGCTACGCTCCAAGCCTGCGATTCCTTAACCAGCGGCGGCTGGACCAATGTGCCGGACGCATATAGCGGCTATCCCTATACCGTCCCAGCCTCGGAAACCAAACTCTTCTTCCAGTTGACGCAGTAGAAGGCCATTCGCACCCAATCTGACCCTCGGCCGCTTCGATGGGGCGGGGGTTAACCTCTCGATGAACCGCTCCGTTTGGTGTCCACCCTTCAGGGTGTCCGTGCCCCGGAACACGCTAAAGCGCGGACACCTAACGGCGGGCCCGGACAGATCTCTGAGCGGCTGCCGGTGGGCCCTCCGCTTGGCGCTGGCGGCGTCCTTGCTTGCGCCGTTTCTTGCGGAGGCCGGCTTCACCAATTCCTGGCGCGTGTTTGCTTCCTTGTCCACTGGCGCCACGCTGGGGAGCAACCGCGTGTTGAACCCGGGGATGGAAACGCCAGGATCGAGTCCGCCCTTGACCAGTTGGAATGCCTACGGCTCCGGCTACACCGCCAGCACCGCCACGGCCCACGGCGGGACGCGTTCGCTGCAATGCCTCGCCGCTGCCGCCGGCGAGACCCGTGGCGGGTATCAAACCATTGTGCTGAACCAGACCACGCCCAAAGCCCTCAAGCTCAGTGGCTGGAGCAAGGCCCAGAGCGTCACGGGTTCCAGTGACTCCGATTACTCCGTTTACCTGGACATTCTTTACACCAATGGCACGCCCCTTTGGGGGCAGGTTGTTTCCTTCTCCGTCGGCACGCATGATTGGGAATACAAAGAGACGTTTATCATCCCGGCGCTGCCCATCAAACAACTCAATTGCTATGTCCTGTTCCGAAATTCGCATACGGGCACGGTCTGGTTCGATGACATCACCGTTGCGGAAGTGCAAGACAGCGTTGTCGAGTTCGACGGTAGCGCGGCGGTGACCAGCCCGCCAAGCCCCCGGCCTTATGATCCCTCAACCCGCTTCACGCTCCTGAGCGAGGATGGCTTGCAGCTTCAGGTGACACAGGACGGCGGCGTGATCGAGGGCGTGGCGGACGGGACCAACAATTTGCTCGCCGCGGCAATGGACTATGCGTCCGGTTGGTTCGTGTGCGACCGGGCCACAAGTTCCGATTGGTGGAGCGTGGGCGGGTGGGTCACCAACGCCAACGGCTCCTTGCACCAATACGGGGTCATCACCGGCCTGAACCTCTCCGCCGATGTGCGATACACCGTGACCAACAGTGCGATACGGATCCAAGCGACGGTTTCCAACCTGGTCGCCCCGGACCGCGCCATCTCACTGTATTTTGCGCTGCCCGTCGCCATGGACGGCGGGTATTGGTGGGACTCGCCGCGTGAGCGCGTCAGCGTCACCCAAGCCGTCGAGAGTGCCACCTTATCGAGTGCCGAACTCGGGGCGCGGAATCTCGTCAGCCGCTACCCGCTGGCCACGGTGGCCGCCAGCGGCGCCCTTACCCTCGCCGTCCCACCCGACCAGTACCGCCCCTTCCGTTTGGTTTACAACCGGCTGACGCGGCAGTTCTTCGTCGCCTTTGACGTTGGCCTGAGTTCTGTCCCCGCCAACTTTCCGCAAATCGCGACGGCTGAGGTATGGCTCTACCGCAGCGACCCGGCCTGGGGCCTGCGTTCCGGATTGGACGGCTTCTACCGCCTGTTCCCGGGCGCCTTCACTCGCACGTTCACCAACGAAGGCATCTGGGTCGCTTTCGCCGACATCCGCGGCATTACCAACATCAGCGACTTTGGCATCGCCTACCATGAGATCGGGTACAACTCGGCGTTCGTGAAGTCTGACGACGCCAGGGGCATCCAGTCCTTCCGCTACGTATCCGAGCCCTGGTCGTATTGGATGAACATGCCCACGAGCATTTCCAACAACAACTACGCCTCGGTTTACAATTACCTCTTGTCCCAGCACACCCAGGGCGTCAAGGCCGCCACCGCCACGCTCAGCTCCGGCCTGCGAGACCCCAATGGGCTTCTGAGCTTCTTCCCGGCGGCCGCCCCTTGGTGCCCCTACGGCGCCGCGTTTTACAACAACGCCAGCCCGTTCATCGCCGACCCTCAATACTCGATCACCAAGTTCAACAACGAATGGAACAGCACCGTGCGGGACGTGTATAATCACCCGGAGAACGGCGTGCTCGACGGCGAGTACATAGACAGCTTCGCTGCCTCGGCCACCGCCGCCGATTACAGCTCCAACCATCTTCGTACCACCTCCTTTCCGCTCACCTATACGCGCGACAACCTAACCCTCATGACCCCTTTGATTCTCGGCACCTACGAGATGTCGCGGGCCATTGCGGCGGACGTTCACGCCCTGGGCAAACCGATCATGGCCAACACCCTTTACACCCTGTGGCCGGGCCTGCCCATCGGCATCGGGCTGTTCGACTTCACCGGCACGGAAATGAACTGCTTTGATGCTTCGGGGAACTTCGTTCCGCCGTCCGATAGCTCGCTGCTCTACGCACGCGCGCTTTCCGGCGCGCGGCCCTATGGTTACCTGCTGAACACGGACTTTACCAAAGTATCGAAGAGCGAAATGGAGGGCTACATGCGGCTGTGCGCCGTTTATGCCATTTACCCGAGCGCGTTCAGCGCCGATGCGGCCAGCAACAATTATTTCGAACAGGCGGCGCTTTACGAGCGTGACCGGCCGCTCTTCAAGAAGTATGTGCCGGTCATCCGCGCGCTCAGCCTGGCGGGCTGGCTTCCAGTGACCGACGCCACCGTTACGAGCGCCAGCCTTGGGATCGAAGCTTACGGCACGAATGCGGTCACCGGCACGCGTTACCTGACTGTGCGCAACTTCGCCTCCCAACCCACAACCGCCAATGTGACTTTTGACGTGGGGAAATGGGCGCATCCGGGCGCCGAATGGTTGCGGCTGACCAACCTCTTTGACGGCGGCAGCCTTACGATCAACCTCGCCGCCGGCAGCAACTCGGCATCCCTCACCCTCCAAGCCAACGAGTGTGAGGTTTACGCCGTCCAAGCGGGCCCTCCGCCCCGGCCCGCCATCCTGATGAACGACGGCAACCTCGGCTTTCGTTCCAACCAGTTCGGATTCAACCTTACCGCTTGGCCCGGTCAGTTCGTCGTAATTGAAACTGCCACCGACCTGGTGAACTGGACCGCCCTTGGGACCAACCTCGTTTCCGATAGCGGCCTTTCCTACTTCGCCGACCCTGATTCGGACGCGCTGAGCCAGCGATTCTACCGCGCCAAGGCTCGATAGCACTGTGCCGGACCCTCCCTATTGTCCCTCCGGAAGCGGAACGCTTGGTGGAGACGCTATCGCCAGAGCAACCCGAGCGTTCACGAGAAGCCCTCAGGGCAAGCCTCCTCTTCGGCGCTTCGGCGCTTCGGGTCGTGCACACCAGAGGCACACCAGATGCACAAGGGATGCACAACTGATTCCAGCATGTGCATCCGTTGTACCTCCTTGTCATTACCCACATCTTTCTTGGGTTTGCGTAATGCGTTCTAATGTGCAAGT
>CAZVFC010000043.1:0-82777 GCA_964625855.1 uncultured Verrucomicrobiota bacterium
AATGTCGCAAAACTCACCTTGCCTTGCCGGTCTGAGGCCCTGCCTCGTTAGTATAAAACCCATAAATATAAAGTCCACTCCCTCCGTTGGCGACGGAGATGCAGTTGTCCATGTAGAGAGTCGGTGAAAGAGTGGTTGTTGTGCGTTCGACATAGACACCATGATCCCGGTTCCCGCAGACGATGCAGTTTCTCAAATACAGAGTCCCCTGCGTCGGCTGATAGACCCCTCTCACGCCGCTGGAAATCTTCAAGCCCATGAGCCAAACGGTCAGCCCCTGGGCGACGCTGACCGTGTTGCTGCCCGCCGAGCCGTCAATCGCCGTTGTATGCGGGCCGTCATAGCCGATAAGGCGGAGGGTCTTGTGGACGTACAGGTTCTCCATGTAGCTGCCTGGATAGACAATCACCTCGGTGGACCGGCCGTCGTTGATCGCTGCCTGGATGGTGTTGTATGGGGCATTGGTTGATCCGTTCCCGCCCGGCCCATACCGCTGATCCACATAGAGAGTCACAGCGCGCAGGCCCAAGCCAGCCGTGAGGAACAGCGACACGGCGGTGACCCTGGAGAGGAATGGCTTCGTTGTCATGTTCTTCCTTGTTCTAATGGGTATGTTGACTACTGGTGAGTGGAGGTGACCTCATTTCCGCGAAGAAGCGACGGCACGGAAGGATAGAGCATCCCGGTAACCAAGGCTGAAACTGTTTGACTCCGCTTTCAGTCGCCAGGAAACCGACAATGTGGTCTTGCCCCGTCATGTCCACTGCTCTGAATTCCCCGTTGTTTAACTGAACCAAAACCAGGGGCCGTTGTCGAGACGTATTTCCGCAAATCTTAATGTGCAGAGGTTGCTCTCCAGGCAGCAAGAAAGGGCTACAGTTAGCCCCAACGGAGCCGTTCAACCGCAGAGGACGCAGAGCCGACGAGCCGGAAACAAAGGCCGACTTGACCACGGATGGCGCGGATGGCACGGATGCCTTCTATCCGGAAAAGGTGTCAGCCATAGGTTGGAACCGCAACTGTCCGCATATCGTTGGCTTGGCTGGTTGGTCATCGTTCGGGACCACGCCCACGGAGACCCAATTGGTGGGGTTCAGATCTGTGAGCAGGCGCCCTCGGTCAGGGAAGCCTCTGGAAGCCAGCCTGCGTGAAGTGGCGGTCGAAGGAAAGCGCCTGCTGAAAATCCTTTGGCGAATGATCCAAACTCGCAAGCTTTACGACGCCGACCTCCATGCCCGCAACCAGAAGCAACACGGCTCCTGGGTGTTGACCCTCACCACCCAAAAAGCCGGTTAATAACTCCTATGAAAGAGTCATTTGCAACTCAGAGAACAACTTTCAGCGTGTGCCCCTTCCAGTTCTCAGCGGCACACGGCAGTCACGCCGGGGAATGCCCACCGGGAGTGTCAATGGTGAGGACGGGGCTGGCAGCAAGACGGGGGTGAGGTCAGAGCTACGTTCTTCCCGAAAGTCCTTCCCTCATTTCCCCGCAAAACTCCAGCAGTTTCCGCGTGCAAAGGTCCAGGCTCTGGCGCATCATCTCCTGAGTCTTCCTCATGGGCGGCACAGATGCACGAATAGGCCTGGGCTGGCAAGTGTCCCTTCCTGGACACTGTGTGTTGGCTGTGTTATCCCGCGGTTGTGCCCCATGCCGCAACCCCTCGATCCGGCACACCCCCTTCCCAGCATGACCTCCCCTGCAAGATCCGGCGGCGAACTCTTCATTGTTGACAACAGCGACACCGACTGGAAGGGCCTTCGCTACCTCCAGGACTGGACTGAGATTGCCAGCGGCTTTGACATCGCCACCGGCTTCTTCGAGATCGGCTCCCTGCTTGCCCTCGACGGCAAGTGGCAGAAGCTCGACCGCATCCGCATCCTGATGGGCGACCATCCTCGACAATTAGCCCCCGGAGTGACGCACCATGCCCGACCTCTTCGATAGCGTAAGGCAACCCGAACCAAGCACGCCGGAGATCCACCACATCTTCGTTGACGAAGCAGGCGACCCCGTCATCTTCGATTCCAAGGGCCGATCGCTCATCGGCACCAAAGGCTGCTCGCAGTATTTCATCCTCGGCAAACTGACCGTGGACGACCCAGGCCCCGTCGCCGTAGCCCTCACTGATCTCCGCGAGCAGATGAAAGCAGACCCCTTCTTCGCCACCGCGGAGTCCTTCAAACCCGAACGCCGCAAGACCGCCCTCCTGCTTCACGCCAAGGACGACCTGCCCGAAGTCCGCGTGAAGGTATTCGATCTGCTCCGCTCCCTCGGCCCCGCCATCCGCTTCCACGCCGTCGTCTGCGACAAACTCGCCGTCCAAAAGGAGGAAGAAACCAGCCGCGCCGCCGACCCCAAACACCTCTACAACCCCGACCACCTCTACGACCGCCTGACCCGCTCGCTATTCGGCAAGTTCCACCAGGTCGCCGACAGCTACCAGCTCTGCATCGCCAAGCGCGGAAACAAGAACCGCAATGCCGCCCTGCTCCAGGCGCTGGAGCACGCCGAAAAGGATTTCGAGACCACTTTCGGCTTCTCCCGGGGAGGCATCGGCGTCTGGACACTAACCATCAGCAATCCGGAAACAACGGTGTGCCTGCAGGCAGTGGACTATTTTCTCTGGGCGCTACAGCGCCTCTACGAGCCCAAGGCTCACCCGGTCACCGGCGAGATCACCCGCGAGGCTCGTTACCTCAATGCGTTATGGGACCAGATCGCTGAGATCCATGACCTCCACTTTGGCCCGCCGCAAGGCACCTTCTTTACCAAGGCGAACCCGCTGACACTTGAGTCACGCTTTCCAGCGCCGAAGCCGAAAAGAAAAAAGCCGTGAGTATAGGAGCCTTTCGGGCTCTCACGGCACGGGGCCGAATTTTGCTCACAGCTATACATTGTATAGCGCCTCCTGTGCCGACTGTAAACCCTAATCTCCGCCTTTTTTCACCCCCCTCCGGCGCCCCCCCCCCGGCCACCGTCCGTGGCGGGGCTCACTCTGAAGCAGCCAGTTGCTTTTAGAGTGAGCCTTGCCCCCCGCTCCCGCGCCGATGAGAGTTCCTGGCCTCGCCCGCTGCTCAGCCCCTACAAGCGGCTAAGCCTCTAGCCTGGCCGGGCAGGCCCACCGTGCCGGTGTCGGGCCGGTATATCGTGCAAGTGTTACCCCTCACTTTTGACACAAGCCCAGACCTTCTGAACGGCTCACCCATATTGAGTTTGCGCAATCGTCGTTGTGTAAAATGGGCCAACCAGAGGTGGCTCTCCGGGACACCTTCCTGACCACGTTGGTTGCATGGAGGTCCCGGAGCGGTTAACCTCTCTAACGCTATGAAGTGTTTACCATTCCGAGCTTTGATGGGCGCGCTGCTCTCTGTCCTGGCGGCGGTGATGCTCGCCGGTTGCGCGACGGTGCCTGAGACGGGGCGCAGCCAGTTGAACCTGATCTCGGCTGACGAGGAAATGAAGCTGGGCATGACGGAGTTCCAGTCGGCCAAGCAGAAGACGCCAATTAGCCGTGACGCCGCCGCTACCGCCATGGTGCAGCGGGCCGGCAAGCGTATCGCCGCCGTCGCCAACTTGCCCGGTGCCCAGTGGGAGTTCGTGCTATTTGAAAGCAAGGAAGCCAACGCCTGGTGTTTGCCCGGCGGCAAGGTTGGCGTGTACACCGGTCTGCTGCCCATCGCCAAAGACGAGGCGGGCCTGGCGACCGTGATCGGGCATGAGGTAGCCCACGCCACCGCGCATCATGGCGCGGAACGGATGAGCCAGGCGATGGTGGCGCAAGCCGGCGGCAGCGTCGCGGGCGCGCTCACCTCGGGCAAGAGCGAAGCAACGCAGGCGCTGGTGGGGCAGGCCTACGGTGTCGTGAGTCAGGTGGGGGTCTTGTTGCCGTACAGCCGCAAGCAGGAATCCGAAGCGGATTACATCGGGCTGCTCTACATGGCGCGCGCCGGCTACGACCCGGCGGCGGCCATCGCATTCTGGGAGCGGTTCGCGGAGTACAACCGCCAGCACGGCGGCAGCCAGGGCCTCTCATTCCTGCGCACCCATCCGCTCGACGAGCAGCGCATCCAGGAACTCAAAGCCCAATTGCCCCGGGCGCGCGCCGAATACAAGAAGTGAAATCGCATTGGGAAGGCAACCTCAGGCCTGCTGCGGCTGGGGACAGCCGCGCTCCGGGCTGGAGGCAGCCCTGTCGGCGACAGCGGGCCGACAGGAATGTCGGCGCTCCGGGTTGGTGGTACTGACAAGATGCGGCCGGAGTCCGGAAGAATGGCTTAGAGCTCTTGACTTAGATTTGCTCCTGGGGTCTGCTGGCGCCAGTGAACGGCATTTCTCATGAAGACTTCTACTCTGATCAGGACTCTTCTTTGTGTTGTGGCGTGTCCGCTTGTGTGCGCCCGCGCCCAAACCGCGACCACCAATTCCGAAGTCGAGCTCATCCGGCGGGAAATGCAGCAGTTACGCCGCGATTATGAGCACCGGATGCAGTCGCTCGAAGAGCGGCTCCGGAAGCTCGAAATCCCGGCTTCGACCGTGGGCATAACGTCCGCCCCACCCGCCCTCGTGGCCGCGCCGCCTCCGCCGGTCCCGGAGGCCACGGCCTCTGCATCCGGCGTTGCCACCAACGGAGCCGCCCGGCTGGCGGTGATCCAGCGGGGCCGGCAGTATGCCCAGGAGCAGTTCCTGCAGGATTCCGGGACGTTGGACCGCGACCTCCTGCGATCCACCAACCAGCCGTTCATGGAACGCTTCGAGCATGTGCTGCAGGACTTCGTGGACATCGGCGGTTACGTCCGCGCCGGCTACGGGCGCGACAGCCAGGGCGGTCCGCAGGTCCCCTTCCAGGCCCCTGGCGCGCTGGCCAAGTATCGCCTGGGCAATGAGGCCGAGAACTACGGCGAATTGATCTTCGGCAAGAACTGGTATGTGCCGGGCATGTTCGCCCTCGATCCGAAGCAGCGGACCGACGGCACCCCCTCCGGCCCGATTGCGCACGCCCAGGTCCGCCTCTCCTTCTACAATCCCTACTCCTCCTACAACTCCAGCGCGGACACCGATTTCGCTGCGCCCGAGGCCTGGGCCGCCATCGGCAACGTGCTCGCCTCCCAGCCCGCCATGAAGTTCTGGGCGGGCAACCGCTTCTATCGGCGCCGTGACATCCACATCAACGACTTCTACTTCTACAACATGAGCGGCGGCGGCGGCGGAGTTGAAGACTTTCAACTGCCCTTCGGCAAAGCCGCTTTCGCCTGGATCGGCAACGGCTCCGAAAGCGATCTCTACACCGGGATCCCGTCGCCGCAGACGCCAGCCAACCGAGCCGGCTTCAGCAAAAGCAACTGGGACCTTCGCCTCTACGATGTGCCGTTGCCGCTGGGCAAAGGCGAGTTCGGCTTCGTCTATGCCGCCGCGGACACCGGCCTGGACCAAGACGGCGACTCCCTGCCGCGCACCGATGGATTCTTTTTCACCTTCCTTCACCAGGCCGAGCCGCTCTTTGGCAAGCAGGGCGTCAACATGCTCTCCCTCCAGGTCGGCACCGGTCCCGCCAAGACCTTCACCTCCGGCTTCGAGACCTTCAACTACAACGGTGTGTCTTACATCCGGCCTGATCCGAACGACTCCTGGCGCTTCCGAGTCACCGAGCACTTTGTCCTCCAGCCCAGCGAGCATTTCTCCATCGGACCGGCGCTGGTCTATCAGCGCACCGACTATGGCGAGGGATTCGGCTCGCAGGACTGGTTCTCGGCCGGGGTCCGGCCCATCTGGGAAATCAACAAGTATTTCAGCGTGGCGGCCGAGGGCGGCATTGACTACGTCGGCAACACCTTGCAGAGCAAGAGCGGCAGCCTCTGGAAAGTGAGCCTCGCCCCGCAGGTCGCGCTGGGCAACCAGTTCTTCAGCCGCCCGGTCCTGCGCCTGTTCGTCACCTACTCGCAGTGGAGCAACGCCTTTGTCGGCGAGGTCGGCGGCCAGGACTACCGGAACCTCAACAGCGGCCTAACGTACGGGATGCAGATGGAAGCATGGTGGTGAGTTCTGCACGCACCGCCCACCCCACGCCGTGAAGGACCTGCGATGGCAGGGCAGGGCACGACGGGGCGCACGGAGCACGAGGAACCCAGCGCCATTGACTCCGCTTGCCGCGGGCGGGGCGGGCCGATAGACTCACCTGAATGATTACCCTAAAGAATCTGCTCTCAACCTGCCTGCTGCTGGCCGCTCTGTCCATTGCCTGGGCCCAGACCAATGACAATGTCAAACGGACCGAGGACGTGATCTATGGGCGCAAGTTCGGCACGGCGCTCACGCTCGACGTCTTCCAGCCGGCCAAACCCAAGGGACTTGGGGTGATCATGCTGGTTAGCGGGGGATGGTTTTCGGCGCACGACGCCATCAATCCGGGTGTCTATCGCCCATTGTTGGCGCGCGGCTACACGGTGTTCGCCGTCGTCCACGGGTCGCAACCGAGATATATTGTCACCGAGATCAAGCCGGACATCCATCGGGCGGTGCGGTTCATCCGGCACAACGCGAGGAAGTACGGGGTGGACCCCGACCGCCTTGGGCTCACGGGCGGCAGCGCGGGCGGACATCTCTCGCTCACGATGGCCACGCAGGGCGGCCCGGGAAGCCCCGACGCGAAGGACCCGGTGGAACGCGAGAGCAGCGAGGTGCAATGCGTGGCCTGCTTCTTCCCGCCGACCGACTTCCTGAACTATGGCGAGCCGGGCGAGGACGCGGTCGGAGTCGGGGTGCTGAAGAACTTCAAGCCGGCGTTCGGGCCTCGGGCCGACACAGCCGAAGGACGGCAGAAACTGGGCCGGGAAATCTCGCCGATCTACTTCGTTCGCTCGAACATGCCGCCCATTCTGATCATCCACGGTGACGCGGATAAGCTGGTGCCGATTCAGCAGTCTCAGACTTTCGTAAAACGCTGTGAGGAGGTGGGTTCGCCTGCCAAGCTGATCGTCCGTGAAGGCAAGCTACACGGCTGGGCGAACATGGATAAGGACATGGAGATCTTCGCCGACTGGTTCGACAAACACCTGGGGGGTGCAAAAGCCGCGCCTTGAGCAGCCGCTCTCATGGCCATGAATTCGGCGGATGCATTGTCCAGTTTGTGGACAATGTCGGGGCGAGCTGCCTGAAAACTGCTCAGTAATCAGACATTTGGCTTTGCGGGCTGATTCTGATGGTCTGTAAGCTCGCCGGGGCCCTTCAGAATTGACAAACCGTCCACTTTCAAGCCCGGCTCAGCCCGCAAGAACACAATGCGCTTGTAGCCGAGTTGCCTCAACGGTGCCTGCCAGCTTTGCTTGACGCGGTCCGAGGCGTTGAACTGGAGAAGGACAACCACCGCCAACTCGCGGCCAGATTGCTTCTTGGCCAAATCAATGACGCCATCTCTATCGAAGGTGCTCAAGAACGGACCTTCCATCTGGAGCGGCTTCAAGACTCGGGTTACGTTGTCCGAATAGTACCGAATGACCACATCCGCGTTGGCTGCTTCGTTGAACTTTGGTTCCCTGCTTGCTATTGAACGCTGGGAGACACAGGAAACCAGGAAGATCATGCCCAGGGGTAGAATCGCCGAAAATCGGTTCATGTCCCCGACTTGATCGCAGCTCTGATGCCACCGGTTCTTAGCCAGCGTAAAGGCCGAAGTCCTCGCGGATGTTGACGCTCGGCCCCGCGGAGCGCACACTAAGGAGACTAAAGCCGCACACCATGGGCGCACAATGGAAACAAGCCGGGCGCGAAGCCAACGCGCAGAAGAAAGGCCAGATGACCGCCAAGCTGGTCCGCGAAATCATCGTCGCGGCCAAACTGGGGGGCCCTGACCCCGACCTGAACCCGCGCCTCGCCGCGGCGGTCGAGAAGGCCCGCAAGGCTTCGTGCTATCGCGACACCATCGAGCGCGCCATCAAGAAAGGCTCCGGCCAGACCGATGAGAAGGTCAATTACGAACTGGTCACCTACGAGGGCTTCGCGCCGCACAAGGTGCCGATCGTTGTCGAGTGCCTGACAGACAATCGCCATCGCACAGCGCCTGAAATCCGGAACCTGTTCAAGACCGGCTCGCTCGGCCAGCCCGGCAGCGTGGCTTTCTTCTTCAACCACCTTGGCGTGGTCGAAGCCACTCACACCGACGCAAACCGCGACGCCGAAGGTGATGCCATCGAAGCCGGCGCCCAGGAGATCGAAGCGCTGGAAGCGGAAGAGATCCCCGCAGGACAGAAGGGCGCGCGCTTCCTGACGGAGGTCAAAGACCTGGACCACGTGTCCAAGGCCCTGAAGAGCGCGGGCTGGAATATCATCTCTGCCGAGATCCGCTACATCGCCAAGAACTCCACTGACCTGACCGATGCTGCCCGCAAGGAGGTGGCCGACTTTCTCAACGCTCTGGACGACCACGATGATGTTCATCGGGTCTATGCCGCTCTGAAATAGCAGGCCGCTCCTCCTAACAGAGCGCTCCCGCGGGCCATTTCTGTCGCATTTGCAGCCGCAGCCGCGCCAATAGGAGGTTCAGCGGGCGTGGCCATCCACAACCACGTCTGCGTATAGGTCATTGTCCGAAGGCATCTTCAGAATCTCTCTGTTTGTGACGAATACGCTTTCGCCCGCCGGTGAGTAACCTTGGCTTGCCCGCGGTTCCCGCGGGGCGGTAAAGTATCTCCATGTCGCACGCGGAATTTGTCCACCTTCACCTGCACACGGAGTATTCGTTGCTGGATGGGGCCTGCCGGCTCGACCGGTTGATGGACAAGGCGAAGGAGTTTAGGTTTCCGGCACTGGCGATCACGGACCACGGAGTGCTCTACGGCGCGATTGATTTCTACGAGGCGGCGAGCAAGAGCGGAATCAAGCCGATTATCGGCTGTGAGGTGTATGTGGCGCCCGGCAGCCGGACCGAGCGGAAGACGAGCACCGGTGGCCGGGATGCGTATCATCACCTGGTTCTGCTGGCCAAGGATGAAGCGGGCTACAAGAACCTGATCCAGCTCACCACCAAGGCCCACCTGGAGGGGTATTACTACAAGCCACGCATTGACAAGGAACTGCTGGCGGAGCACAAGGACGGGCTGATCGCGCTCTCCGGCTGCCTGGCGAGCGAAATTCCGGAGTGGATTCAAAAAGACCAGTTGCCGCGAGCGCGCGCGGCGATTGACTGGTTCAAGCAGACGCTTGGCGCCGATAACTTCTACCTCGAACTGCAAAACCATGGTTTGCCCGAGCAGGCGAAGGTCAACCGGCACTTGATTCCGTGGGCCAAAGAGTTCGGGCTGAAGCTCGTCGCGACCAACGACGTGCATTACATCGAGAAAAGCCATTCGCACGCGCACGATTGCCTCATCTGCATCGGCACGCAGACCCAATTGTCCGATACGAAGCGGATGAAGTACACCGAAGGGCAGTTCTATCTTCGGTCGGCCCAGGAGATGCAGGCGCTCTTTGCCGAAGTCCCCGAGGCGGTGCCGAACACGCTGGAAGTAGCCGAGAGATGCAACCTGGAGATCGAGTTTGGCAAACTGCATTACCCGGTCTTCCATCCGCCCGAGCACTTCACGCGGGAAGGTTATTTGCGGCAATTGCTGGCCGAAGGTTTGCGTAAACGCTACGGCATACACGCGCGGGCGGAAGGGCATGAGTTCCTTATCGAGCGCGTCGAGGACCCGCGGCGGCTGCCGACGTATCGGGCAGTCCACAGTCCACAGTCCACAGTCCACAGTCCACAGTCCGGAGTCCACAGTCCAGAGTTCAGAGTCCGCAGTCCCGAAGATCAGTCACCCGGCGAAGATCACGCGTCACGCGCCACGCAGCCCGCGCCGGGCAGTGGCTCCGAGCCGGCGGTGGCTGCCGCGGTCAAAGGCGTCATAGACCGCCTGCAACTCGAACTCAAGGTCATCGAGAAGACCGGGTTCCTCAGCTACTTTCTGATCGTCGGGGATTTCGTCCGCTACGGCCACCAGCAGGGCATTGCCTGCGTGGCGCGCGGCTCCGCGGCCGGCTCCATCGTGACGTACCTGCTGGAGATCTCCAACGTGGACCCGATCCGCTACGGGCTGCTCTTCGAGCGCTTTCTCAACCCGGAACGGGTCAACCCGCCGGACATTGACATTGACTTCGCGGATGACCGGCGAGCGGATGTGATCGAGTATGTCCGGCAGAAGTACGGGCGGGATGCCGTCGCGCAGATCATCACCTTCGGCACGATGGGCGCCAAGTCCGTGGTGCGCGATGTCGGGCGCGTGATGGGGCTGAACTATGGCGACTGCGACCGGCTGGCGAAGATGATCCCGTTTGACCTGAAGATGACGCTGGAAAAGGCGCTGAAGCAATCCCCCGAGCTCAAGCAGGCCTACGAGAACGAGGAAGTCACGCGGGAACTGATTGACACCGCCTTCATTCTGGAAGACCTGACGCGCAACGCATCGGTGCATGCGGCGGGGGTGGTTATCGGCGACCAGCCGTTGGTGAACCTGCTGCCGCTGAAACAGGACGAGGATGGCGCCACGGTCACCCAGTACGCGATGGGGCCGGTCGGAAACCTTGGGCTGCTCAAGATGGACTTCCTCGGGCTCAAGACCCTTACGGTCATTCGCAACACCTGCGAGATGATCCGGCAAACCCACGGGATTGACGTGCCGATTGACAACCTCCCGCTGGACGACGCAAAGACTTACGATCTGTTGAACAAGGCCAATACGCTGGGAGTATTCCAGCTTGAATCCAGCGGGATGCGCGACTTGTGCCGCAAGTTCCAAATCAGTTCGGTCGAACACATCACGGCCTTGATCGCGCTCTACCGGCCGGGGCCGATGGAGCTGATCCCGGAATTCATCGGCCGCCGCCACGGCGAGGTGAAGATCGAATACGAGCATGAGCTGCTCGAGCCGATCTGCGGCGAAACCTACGGCGTCATGGTGTACCAGGAGCAGGTGATGCAGGCCGCCCAGGTGCTGGCGGGTTACACGCTCGGCGGCGCGGATTTGCTGCGGCGTGCGATGGGGAAGAAGAAGCTCGAGGAAATGGCCAAACAGCGCGACATCTTCGTCAAAGGCTGCGCCAGGGTGAATAACATTCCCGCAGCCAAAGCAAACCAGATCTTCGACTTGCTGGAAAAGTTCGCTGGCTACGGTTTCAACAAGTCGCACGCCGCGGCCTACGCGATCGTGGCGTATCAGACGGCCTACCTGAAAGCGAATTACCCGGTCGAGTTCTTTTGCGCCATGATGACCAATGACATGGCAGACACAGAAAAGCTCAGCCAATACATCAACGAAGCGCGCGCGATGGGCATTGAAGTGCGGCCGCCGAACGTGAATGAGAGCCAGGTGCATTTCGCGCCAGCGCAAAGTAGGACAGGCGTCCCGCCTGTCCACTTTTCGGTCTCGAGCGCCAGGCAGGACCGGCCGGACGCCCGTCCTACGTTGGCCATCCGCTTCGGGCTGGCCGCGATCAAGGGCGTTGGCGAGATTGCAGTGGAAGCTGTGTTGAAGGGCCGCGCGGAAGGCGGCAGTTTCCGCTCGCTGGCCGATCTGTGCGAACGCGTGGATGGCCGCACGGTAAACCGCAAGGTGCTGGAGGCTCTGATCAAGTGCGGCGCCTGCGATTGCCTGGGCCAGACGCGGGCGACGCTCTTCGCGCAAATTGACCGGACGCTGGCGCGCGCGGCCAGCGTCATCGCCGACCGGGAATGCGGGCAAGCCTCGCTTTTCGGCGTTTTGGAAGAGCGCACCGCGCAGCCGACCGAGTCCATGGCCAGCGTGGCGGAATGGCCGGAGCACAAGTTGCTGGCGCACGAGAAGGAACTGCTCGGGTTCTACGTGACGGGCCACCCGCTGACGCCATACGCACCGATACTGGAGAAATACGCCCTGGCCAACACCGCGACGCTCGCGCAGTTGGCCCCGCGCAGTCTCACGCGTATTGGCGGGCTGATCGCAGCGGTGCAGAATGGTGTGTCCAAGAAGAGCGGCAAGCCCTACTCGCTGGCCACGCTGGAGGACCTCGAGGGATCGGTGCAGTTGCTTTGCCTGAACGAGAACTACGACAAGTATCGCGACTTGCTGGTGCCGGGCAAAGCCATTCTGGTCGTCGGCGAAGTCAACGCGGGCGATGACCGGCCCAAGATCTTCCCCCAG
This sequence comes from uncultured Verrucomicrobiota bacterium, assembly GCA_964625855.1. GTDB lineage: Bacteria > Verrucomicrobiota > Verrucomicrobiia > Limisphaerales > UBA8199 > JAPLUA01. Next base: position 12,154 of record CAZVFC010000043.1, read on the forward strand.
GAGATCATGCCGCTGGAGGACGCGCCGGCGCGGTTCACCAAGCAGGTCCACCTCCGGCTGCACACGGCGCACCTGAAGCCCGAACAGCTCGACTCAGTCCACCAACTGGTTGCGGCGCATCCCGGCAAATGCCCGTTGTTCCTCTGCTTCGTGCGGCCTGCGGGGCAGGTCATCTTTCTGGAAGCGCACGACCAGTTTTGCGTCGCGCCCTCGCGTGAGCTGCAGCAGGCGGCCGACGACCAGTTTGGCGCGGAAACCTACTACGCGAAGGTGGACACGAGCCTGCCGGAGCGCGCGCCGCGCCGGTGGGAGCGGCGCGCGGAGGGAAACGGCGCGGAGGGATAGGGAAGCGTTCTTCTTCGCCCCGCTCCGCCTCGGGGCGGGTCTGCGAATCAGCGGGGTCTGTCTCAACGGAGCGGCATCAGGCCGGCTCCCGGGTGCTCTCTCGGGCTTCAGGACTGCTTGGGTCCGATTGCTCGGTCGGTACGGTCCAGACAACCTCGATCGGGTCGGTGCTGGCCAGCGCTTCCTTGACGCTCATGATCACGGCGCCCTGCTGGCGGAGCCCAGTCAGCACCGAAGCGACAGTCACCTCCTGAACACCGAATTGAGCGCGGTAGTTGTCGCTCAGGATGAACACCAGGCGCCCTTGCGCGTCCAGCCCAACGGCGATCAAGTTCACCCGAATGCCTTCGAGCGCTGATTCCCGGGGACCGAGGAAGGCAACGCCGTTATAGAAACGCGCCATGTGTCCCGCGTTCAAGTAGCCCAGGCTGCCCTTCTCCGTGATGAATACCCCCTTGAACGCCGGGTCGGCGATGTCCTCCGATTCACCCAGCCTGATGAACCAACATTCGCACGGGCCGAACTTGCCTTCGTCCGAATTGCCGAACCGCTCGGCCATCCTGGTATAGACCAGGACCGAAAACCACTCCTGTGGCAGCGCCGGCTGGGCCAGGATGTCTTTCAGCCACAAATTGGGCAACGGCCGGGCCGGCTCGACCGGCTTGACCGGGGGGGCGGTTGCCGCGGGTTTCGGCGCATACTCGCGAGGACGAGGCGGCGGCGAGGGTTCAGCGCGCCCGGGAGCAGGCTCCGCAGGCGCTTTCTCGACAGGGGCCGGCGCCGGGAGAACCGGCCGGGCCTGAACCTGGGCCACCGGGCCAGGGGTGGCGGGCTTTGGCGGCGTTGTACCCGCAGGAGGGCGAGGCGGCGTCGCCTGCGTATGCCGATGCACGGCCGGGTGATTGAAGACCGCCGTCAATTCGGCCGCGCTGAGCCGCAGCAGGTTCAGCGGCTGACTCAACTGTATGCTCTTCTGCCGGCCTTCATCATCCGCGACATTGACCGTGTTTTCCGGACTCCAGGGCAGGTATTGCTCCCCGCCGTCGGGTGTCTTCAGCTTGAAGACCAGGTTCGGGGGCAGGAGCTTGATGATGATTTCCTTGCGGAGCAGGCCGCAGTGGTCCGCATCCTGCAACAACTCCAGCGAATGTTCATTCAAATGGTGCCGGTGGTTGTCCGGCATGCCGCCGACCATAACCGGGAACTGGATGTCGAAGCCGGTCGGCGAAGCGGGATTCAGGAAAATCACCACTTGTTTGTCCCCTCCCACCGCGCCTTCCGGAACGTAGCGCTCGTTGAGGACCTGCTCCAGCCGGGCGGCGTCGTTCCGGCCCTTTTCGAAGCTGAACAGTTCGCCGTCTAATTCGACCCAATCGTGCAAAGCGCCCGTGGCCAGAGCGCGCGGCTTGCGCATCAATCCCTGCTGGTGGAGGCTGGTGAGGCCGGAGATGTTCAATCCGACCGAAGCCAGCGTTTCCCTCCCCCGCTCGCAATGGATGTGCACCTGCGTCCGCTTGTCCACCTCCACGCGGAAACGCAGCGGCTGCGACGCGGGCTGCTCGGAGGGATCCGGAACCGCCCCCGGGTGCGGCGCATGGACCTTCTTCCGCGCCAACTCGAGGGTCTCCCTTTCAAACTGCAGCCAGTCATTGAAAAGCCGCTCCAGCTTCAAGCATCCCGCCGGATCGTTGATCGCAACGGTTCCGCCGGTAATCTTGACGTGGTCCGCAGCGATCTCCAGGCCGGCGGGCTCGCCCGGGAGTCTGCCGCGAGCGGTCCATTTGTGGTGGTCGAGCTGCCCCCAGTTCTTCGTGGGCAGCAGTTGGATTGTCTCCGTGCCCAATGTGATTGTAAACACCTCCAGCTCCGCCGTCCGGCCGCCGGCGGCAGGAGACGCGAGGCACTTGCCGATTCTGATCTCCGGCGTCCTGCCAGGTGTAAGCCCGCCCTGCGGCTGCGCTCCCGCCGGACGCGGCTGGGGCGGGTGGGCTGAATCCAGAAATGGATAGATCTCCTGGCCTGGCCGGCCGGCGCGGCCCGGCTCGTTCTCCGCTGCGGGTGAATTTGGCCAGTTCATGCTCACGGAGGTTCGGCGGAACACGCCGCTCGCCGAACACGCTTCTAATGTTAACCACTCCGACCCGCCTCTGCAAGCACTTTTCAGGAAGCTCGTTTCAGGCGGGCGTATCTTGATACCACCACCGCTCTCGGCCATCGGGACATGGGCGGAGCGCGGCTGTCCTCAGCCGCAGCACGTGCGTAAGGGAGCGGCTCTCGGGACAACGGGGCAGGCATGCCTTGTCGGGGCCGCTGCGGCTGAGGTCAGCCGCGCTCCGGTGGCGGTGTCGAAATGCGCTCGTTTCAGGCGGGGCGCCGTCGAGGCAACAACACACTCCGGCAGGGGCGCGCTCCGCCGCGCCCTTACCGGGGGAGGATTACGGCCCCGGTCATGACCGGTTCAGTGCGCTCAGCACGGCGCGCACTGAAGCCAGTTCGATATTCGTGTCCACGCCGGCCCCCCAGCGCATGTGCCCGTCGCTGTGCTTAATCTGAATGTAAGCGATGGCGGCCGCTTCCTCGCCGGCGCTTAGCGCGTGTTCGCTATAATGCGAGATCTCAAAGCGGGGCACACCCGCGGAGCTGAACCCGTGGACCAGCGCTGCCAACGGGCCATTGCCTTCCCCGGTAAGCTCCACCGGCTTGCCGTCCCGCAGCAGCCGCGCCCGGCACCGGACCTTGCCGTTGCGGCTCTCGGTCTCGAATCTCTGGAGCTTCCAAGGCGCGGTGCGTTCGATGTACTCGCGCCAGAACATCCCTTTGAGCTCGGCGCCGCTCACTTCGCGCGCGAGGCGGTCCACCTCCTCGTTGGCGATAGGGCCAAACTCGCGTTGCATTTCCTTGGGGAGATCGATGCCGTATTCGTTCTCCAGCAGGTAGGCGACGCCACCCTTGCCGGATTGGCTGTTGACGCGAATCACCTCGCGGTATTCGCGGCTGATATCAGTCGGATCAATGGTCAGATACGGCACATCCCAATGTTGCTCGCGACCAGTGCCCCATTCCGAGAGTCCCTTCTTGATCGCATCCTGGTGCGAGCCGCTGAACGCGGTGAAGACCAACTCGCCCGCATAAGGGTGGCGGGGCGGTATGGTCATGCCCGTGCAGCGCTCATAGACGTCGCAGATGGCGTTGAGGTCGGTGAATTCGAGCTTCGGGTCAATGCCTTGCATGTAAAGGTTCAGCGCGACCGTCACAATGTCCAGGTTCCCCGTGCGCTCGCCGTTGCCGAAGAGGGTCCCTTCCACGCGGTCCGCCCCGGCGAGCAGGCCCAGCTCGGTCGCCGCCACGCCTGTCGAACGGTCGTTGTGTGTGTGCAGGCTGATGATGAGCGAGTCGCGGTTCTTGATATTGCGGCAGATCCACTCGACCTGGTCGGCATAGACGTTGGGCGTGGCCACCTCCACGGTGTCCGGCAGGTTCAGAATCATCTTGTGTTGCGGCGTAGGCTTCCACACCTCCATGACGGCCTCGACGACCTCCTTGGCGAACTCGACCTCGGTGGCACTGAAGCTCTCCGGCGAATACTGAAGCCGGACCTCGGTGCCCGCCAGGCGGGGCAGGCGCGCCTGAACCCATTTGGCGCCGCGCACGGCCACACGGACGATCTCTTCCTTGGACATGCCGAACACCACCCGGCGCTGCGCGGGAGACGTCGAGTTGTAGAGGTGGATGATGGCCTTCCGGGCGCCGACCAGCGACTCGAAAGTGCGCTCGATCAAATCCTCGCGCGCCTGCACCAAGACCTGCAGCCAGACGTCATCGGGCACCCGGTGTTCCTCGATCAACCGGCGGTTGAAAGTGAACTCGGTATTCGACGCCGAGGGGAAGCCGACCTCGATCTCCTTGAACCCGCACTTTACCAGCGCCTGGAACAGCTCGAGTTTCTGACCGACGTTCATGGGAATGGCCAGGGCCTGGTTGCCATCCCGGAGGTCCACGCTGCACCACATCGGCGCGTGGGTCAGCGTGCGGCTCGGCCACTGGCGGTCGGGCAGGTGGACCGGCGGGAACGGACGATATTTGGCGGACGGTTCTTTGAGCATGTTCGTTTCGCTTTCTAGTTAACACTGCCGGGCGGCCGGGGAAATGAAAAACCCCACCGCCGGCTGCGGCAGTGGGGTTCAGTAAACTCTGGGGAAGGCCTACAACCCAACTGCCGCGCCGCACAGCAGCAGCGCGTTCGATAGCAGCAGGTTCAGTATGCCATTCACGCGGCCAATATATCCACCCCCGCCAATCCTGTCAACCGGTTTCTTTCGCCGGGTCTCCTCCCGCATCTTGTCAGTACCAACAACCCGGAGCGCCGACATTCCTGTCGGCTCCGTCGGGGCGGAGCGCGGCTGTCCCCAGCCGCAGCAGCACCGCCCGCGCAAGGCTGCCAAGGTGTTCTGAGGCTTGACCCCTTGCGGACGTGCTGCGGCTGGGGAGCGTCCCAAAAAAGGCGGCCGTTTTGTTCATTTGTTGTTGAACTAAGTCCGGCGTTCTGTCATAAAGGCGCCGGTTGCGTCTAGTGCTACTCATGACAAAGTGACTGAAGAAACAGGCAGAGCCGCGCTTAGCGGTGCTTGGAACACCTTGGAAGCGGAGGTCATCGCGCTGTTTGTCCAGCTTTCCAGGATCATCGGCCAGCCCCGTTCCCATGCGGAGATTTACGGGTTGCTCTTCATGTCGCCGGAGCCCATGACGCTGGACGGGGTCATCCAGCGGCTGGGCATCAGCCGCGGTTCCGCCAGCCAGGGCCTGAATTTCCTCAGGAAGTCCGGCGCTGTCCGGATCGTGCGCATACCCGGCCGACGGCCCCAGCATTTCGAGGCCGTTGCGGAACTGCGCCAACTGGTCGCCCGGCTCCTTCAGGACCGGATCCTGCCGCAGGTCGCAGCCAGCCAGAACCGGCTCAACCAGATCGCCGGGCTGGTCGCGAGCCTGCCGGCGAACGAGCGCGCCCAAGCCAACGGCAGGGTCGCCATGCTCCAGAGCTGGGGCAAGCGGACGCGCGAGTTCCTGCCGCTGGTGGTAAAACTGATGGAACGATAGACGGGACCCAAGCCGCGACCCGCTGCCCAACGGCGCCTGCGGACCACGTCCTGGAGCGGCGGGCGCGCGATGGGATTTGAAGGGCTTGCAGGGTTGAAGAATGGCCAATCAGAGCCAAGTAGATGGCGAAGCGTTAATCGCCGCGAGCCAATCGCGCTGCGAATTGACGGGGCGGAGCTTTCGCCCGCCCCGACAAGCCAACTCCGACCTTGCTACTGGCTTTGGTGCGTGGGTTGTTGAATCTCGAACCGGCCCCCGACCGCCGACTCCAAAAGCCCTCCGCTCCGTAAGACTCAGGAAAGTACCCTCGTACTACCAAGGTACGATGGGGAGACTACGGATAGTATGGAGGGTAGATACGGTGAGGTGGTGGCGGCGGGCGGTCGGGAAGTTACGTGGAAACAGGTAGTTACGAACCTGAGGCCGATGTGGGTCGGGACGCACCCCAGATCGAGCGCGAGACACTTGAGCCTGGGCGTCGCCCAAGAGCAGGATCTCCCCAAGCACCTGTTGCCGTGGGACTTATGGCCTTTCGCCTAACCCGCTTCCCGCCTTGGCCCGCGTGGTTTCCCTCTTAAGACAGTGGTATGAACGAGCCGTCAGAAGCCGCCGCCCCGCTGACCATGCCCGCCAAACTGGCGCTGGCCCAGCAGGCCTTCGAGCAGTTCCACTCCCGTTGCTTTTGGTTCATGCGCGAGGATTTGCGTGTGGGCGAGGAAGACCTCGAAGCGATCATCCGGGGATTGCGCGCCCACGGCAATCGGGAAGCCTTCCTGCTCGCCGCTCAACCTCTATGATGCCGCCACCAACAAACTGCTCGCGCTCATGGGCCGCAGCGAGCCCCGGGATTATCTGGACACTCTGTTCTTCCACCAGCGCCACCTCTCCCTCGGCGCTCTTCGCTGGGCCGCGGCCGGCAAAGACCCGGGAGTCAACCCCTTCATGATTCTGCAGGAGTGTCAACGCACGACGCACTTCCGGCCGGAGCAGTTCCATGAACTGCAACTGACGATCCCCTTGGACTTGCAGCGCTGGAAGCAGGCCTGGATCGAAGCCTCGCGTGAGGCGGAGCACCTGCTGGAACGCCTTCCCGCCGAAGAGGTCGGCTGCCTATACCTTGATGCCGCCGGCAAGCCCGTGACGCCGGACCCGGCCACGGCGGAATTCACCACGCTCCGGCGACACTTCCGCCGCGTCCGCGGCGCCTGGCCCGTCATTCGGGAGTAAGTTCGACCGCAACCCCCAAACGCACCTCAGTTTTCAGCATCTCAGCATTTTTGTTTTTCAGCTTGTCAGCATGTCAGCTTTGGCAAACCTTGACCTGATTTGCCATGAGGATATATTAACGCGATGAAAGCGGTGACGATCAATATCTCGCTCAACTCCGACTTGGCAGATTTCGCCCGCTCCGACTCGGAGGCGGGTGCCTTTGACAGCATGAGCGAGTACATGCGCGAGCTTATACGGCGGCGGCGCGAGGCGAAGATCGCCGAGGACGTGGCGACATTGGAGAAGGCAATTGCTGGGGCGCCCGCCGGCGATCCCTCAGAAGCGGAATTGCGGCAGATCTACGCGGTGGTTAAGAAGGGCCGCAAAAAATGAGGGTGGTTCTGGACGCCGGAGTCGTTTTCTCCGGCGCGGGCTGGCGAGGTGAAGCTTATCTCTGCCTGCTAGCCATGGCGCGGCGGCGCGTCATCGCTTTCGCGACCGCACAAACACTCGCGGAGCTCAGGCGCGTGGCGGATCAAATCGGCTTCAAGACCCGGCATTCGCCACACACCATTCTCGATTGGTATTATGGCGCAGTGAAAATTGTCTCCCCAACTCCCTTGGGCAAGCAGCGCAGCCGCGATGCCAAGGACGATCCTTACCTGGCTTGTGCGCTCGCGGCCTCCGCGGGCCTAATCATTTCGCGAGACAAGGACCTGCTGGTGTTGGGCAAACCCTTCGGCGTTGAGATCATCACGCCCAGGGAACTGCTGACGCGGCTAGCCCGAGCGGGGTGATGCGCACGCTCTGGCTCGCGCCAGACTCTGGACCTCTTGGGTCACGCCGGCGCCCCGCTTTTCACGCTCCGTTTTCAGCTTTTCCGCATTTGACTTTCCGCCGCCCCTTTCGCGTATTTCGCGTATCTCGCGGTTCCTCCAGCCGCTTTCCGCAGGTCGGCTTTTCAGCATTTCGAACCGCTGCTCGGGCTTGAAATCGGGACGAAGTGGCTGTATAGATTTTAAGAACTTATGCTCGCGCATTACCTCGACGTCGCCATGGAAATGGCCCAGTATGAGATCCTCGAAGACGACGGCACGTACTGGGGCGAAATCCCCGGCCTTCAGGGCGTGTGGGCGAAACACCAGACTCTCGCTGGGTGCCAGCGCGAACTCCGTGAGGCCCTGAGCGATTGGGTCGCTCTTCGACTCCGGCTCGGACTCGAGATACCCGAATTGGCCCAGATGAATCTCAACCAGATCGGGTCTGTTTCTCATGCCTAAACTGGCTCCCGCTTCGCGCCGCAAATTCATCCAAAGACTACATGAGCTGGGCTTCGAAGGCCCTTTCGTCGGCGGCAAACATCCCCAGATGAAGCGAGGGAACGTAACACTGATTATTCCTAACGAGCACGAAGGTGAAATCGGTCCGGGATTTCTCAGCCGGTTGCTCAGGCAAGCCGGGGTCTCCCGCGAGGAATGGTTGGGTGAAAAGTGAACCGGCTGCCTGTCCCCGTTCGTGATGACGCGCTCCTCCGTATGAACCTGCACAACTTGCGTCGCGACCTGGAACGCCGGTCCGCTGGTCAGTTGTCCCGTGGTCGGTGGTCTCTTTTTCAGCTTGTCAGCCTGTCCGCTTTTCAGCTTTTGACTTTCCGCCGCCCCCTTTCGCGTATTTAGCGTATTTCGCGGTCCCTCCTGCCGTTTTCAGCATTTCAGGATTTCAGCTTTTCAGCATTTCAGCCTGTTCTCCCACTCAAGGTTCAAGGTTCGATGTTGGATGTTGTATGTTCAAGGTTCGAGGTTCGAGGTTCGAGGTTCGATGTTCCCCCGTCGTCCCGTAGTCTCGTGGTCCGGCCTTCGGCCCTCCCCTTTCAACTTTCAGCATTTCAGCTTTTCCCTTAACCCGCTTCCCGCCTTGCCCCTCGCGCTTTCCGTCTTAGGATAGTGGTATGAACGAGCCGTCAGAAGCCGCCGCCCCACTGACCATGCCCGCCAAACTGGCGCTGGCCCAGCAGGCCTTCGAGCAGTTCCACTCCCGTTGCTTTTGGTTCATGCGCGAGGATTTGCGTGTGGGCGAGGAACACCTGGAAGGGATCATCCGGGGATTGCGCGCCCACGGCAACCGGGAAGCCTTCCTGCTGGCGGCTCAACCTCTATGATGCCGCCACCAACAAACTGCTCGCGCTCATGGGCCGCGGCGAACCCCGGGATTATCTGGACACCCTGTTCTTCCACCAACGCCACCTCTCTCTCGGTTCTCTTTCCTGGGCCTCGGCCGGCAAGGACCCGGGAGTCAATCCCTTCATGATTCTGCAGGAATGTCAACGCACGACGCACTTCCGGCCGGAACAGTTCGGCGAATTGCAACTGGCCACCCCCTTGGATTTGCAACGGTGGAAACGTACCTGGATCGAAGCCTCGCGCGAGGCCGATCATCTGCTCCAACTCCTTCCCGCCGAAGAGGTCGGCTGTCTTTAGCTTGGCGCCGAGGGCAAGCGCGTGACGCCGAACCCCGCCACGGCGGAATTCCCCACCCTCCACCGTCACTTTGGCAGCGTCCGCGGCGCCTGGCCCGTCATCCGGGAGTAACTCGGCTCGCAGCGCAGAAACGCAGCCCCCAGGCGAGTGGATGTTTTTGGACACGGTGTGAGGGCGGAAGAAAGCAGAAACCTGGAAAGCAGAAGGCAGAAAATGTCAAACCAAGGGCGCGTGCCAACGCAATTTAGAGAGCGGGCGAAGAAGCACGCTGCTCGGCGGATGTGGTCAGAATGCCGCTCCCCGATCTGAATGCCGCGGGGGATCTCCCTCCGGGCGTGCATCGCGCGACCCTGCGGGAGGTGGTCGAGCGCTTCGGCGCTAAAGTGGGCCGGCGAGGCGCTTGCACAGCACGCTTGGCCCACATCGCCGAACTCGCCCGCCGCACCGGGCACCTCCGGCATCTGATTATTTTCGGGAGTTACATTACGGCTAAGCAGGAACCAAATGACGTGGACATAGTATTAGTCATGGATGATGCATTTCGCCTCGACGAATGTCCGCCTGAGTTGCAGGCGCTTTTTGAACACGCCCTGGCTCAGGCTCGTTACGGGGCGAGCATCTTTTGGATACGGCCTGGGATGTTGCTGGAAGAAACGGTTGAAGATTTCATCAGTTACTGGCAGATTAAACGTGGCGGCGACAAGCGTGGCATTGTGGACGTTACAATATGATAACTGACGACCGGGAACTCAAAGTAACCCAGGAACGCATCGTGCGCTTTCAGCGTTGGCTGGCACAGATGCGCCAAACCTCCCGGGCAGCGGAATTCGAGGCTGCGGCTGGCGGTTACCGCCTTGAGATCGAACGAATGCAGGCCGATGTTCTGGACTACCTTTTGCGTCCTTCAGCCGTTCCTTCGGAGCCGCAAGCAGCGTAGGAACCCAGCCTCCGACCTCCCTTATCAGCCTTTGAGCCTTTCAGCGTTTCAGCGTTTCAGCGTTTGCCCCTGGCCCCTGACACCCGTTCTTGCAGAAGACTGATGACCCGATCCGCCTGGTGGCCCTGGGGCGGCGGGCGCGGGTTGGCAAAGCAAATTACGGCAACCCAAAGTACCCCACATATAGGGGTAAGCCCTCGAGCAGGGATACCACGAATAGTGCTTTTCCTGACGTTCTTGGCGCTCCGGCCCTCAGATCGCAACGGTTGGGCTCGTTTATGGGTTTCGGGCCAGCGATGGGCAAGGTGCCGAGGAAAACCCGGAATAGACCAAATTTGGGGGGGCAAACCGAAGGGCTCGTGAACAGCCACAAGGGAAGAACGCGCGTCTGCCGACCAAGCCGCTTTCCAGCTTCCCCTTTTACCCCTGGAAGACCCCGATTGTAGTGACAAGTGATTTGCCGAACCTTTTCGCGTATTTCGCGTATCTCGCGGTTCCAACAGCCCCTTTCCGCCTGTCAGCTTTTCAGCCTTTTCCTGAGTGCTTTCTGCTTTCACGTAGCCCCTTGTCCTTGATGCTCCCGCCGCTTACATTAACCTAACGGTATGGACATCACTCTGCCATTGGATCAGATGACGATCGCAGAAAAGCTGCGCGTTATGGAATCGCTCTGGGCCGACCTAAGCCGGAATGAGCAGGAGCTTGAGTCGCCTGCCTGGCACGAGCAGATCTTGAAAGAGAGAGAGGATCGGCTCCGGTCCGGCCAGGAAACCGCCATTGATTGGGAGACGGCAAAGAAGCAACTGCGCGACCGGCTGACATGACGATTGTCATCCTGCCATCGTCTACTATGCCATCGAGGTGGAATCGGTCCGTGTTCAAGCAGTTTTGGATTGCCGCAGCGACCCAGCTTGGCTCCGCGAGCGCTTACGATGAGCAGGCCCAATTCAGCCTGTCCGCTTTTCCGCATTTGACTTTCCGCCGCCCCCTTTCGCGTATTTCGCGTATTTCGCGGTTCCTCCTGCCGCTTTCAGCATGTCAGCTTTTCAGCATTTGAAAACGGCCCCGACTTTGGACGTTAGACTTTGGACTTTAGACTCTGCATCGTGAGCATTCGATGTTCGATGTTGGATGTTCGATGTTCGATGGTTTCCCACCGTCCCTTTGACTCGTAGTCCGTTGTCCCCTTTCAGCCTTTCAGTTTTTGATACGGTGCTTCCCGCCTCGCGGCGCGGTCCGCTGCCGTTGATAATGGGCTGGAAAAGGGCCATTATTAGGCCATGGGCTATTTATTAACTAGCGATCTCAAGCAGCGCACCGCCAAAGTGTTGGCCGCGGCGTTGAAGAAGCCCCAGTTTGTCTTCCGCGACGGGGAAGTGTTTCTCATCCGGCGTGTCGTCTTGACGGATGTCCCGGATTCGGGCGAAGGGGATATGGCCCGTGTGACCGCGGATACTTGGGACAGACTTGGCCCGGCCCCAGAGATGGACTATGACCAGCTTTAAACGGGGCGACATTGTGCTTCTGGACCTGGGGATTGCCGGTGGGGACCAGGCGAAAGAGCAGCGTCGTTTGGGCGCGTTACCGCCGGAAAGACTCGATGCGGTCCTTGAAACACTCTGCCGCGTCCTCGGGGTGGAATCAAAGCACCTTGCCCCCTGAACGTAGGGTTCAACTTTCAGCTTTCAGCTTTTCAGCCGTTAATCTCCGACCTCCGTCCTCTGTCCTCTGTCCTCTGTCCTCTGTCCTCTGTCCTCCGTCCTCTGCCCCCTGACACCCGTTCTTGCCGAAGACTGATGACCCGAGCCGCCTGGTGGTCCTGTGGCGGCGGGCGCGAGTTGGCAAAGCAAAACACGGCAACCCAAAGTACCCCACATATAGGGGTAAGCCCTGGAGCAGGGATACTACAAATAGTGCTTTTCCTGACGTTTTTGGCGTTCCGTCCTTCAGATCGCAACGGTTGGGCTCGTCTATGGGTTTGGGGCCAGCGACGCGCAAGGTGCCAAGGAAGACCCGGAAGAGAGTCAAATCGCGGGGCAAACCGGAGGGCGCGGCCAGCTTGCCCAGCTCGTCAGCCTTTGCCCTGGTGAATTTCTGCTTTCTGCTCTTCTGAACGGTCGCGTTGAGTGCGCCGTTCTCCGTCTTCTGGCCCCTGTCCGCCGTGCTCCTTGGTCCGTCGTCCGTCGTCCGTCGTGCGTCGTCCGTCGTGCGTCGTCCGGTAGCCGCTTTCTGCTTTCTGCTTTTCCTAACGGTTCTGTGTTGAGTGCGCTGTCCTCGGTCTTCCGTCATTTGACCTCTGCCCTCCGTAGTCCGTCAGTCGATTTCTGCTTTCTGCTTTCCCAATTTCTGCTTTTAGAACAGTCCGTGGTCCGTTAGTCCATCATCCGCGTCGTCCCCTCGAGACCCCAGGAGTGCGTGGCGACCGACTGGTGAAAGCACGACCAAGGCCTGATCAGGTTTCGAAACGAGTGCGTAAAGCCGTCGTGCTACCGGTGGAAATTATTGGCTGCATGTGGACCTTGAATTGACCGCTCAGGCCTTCATCAAAAGACTGGGAGGCGCATGCCCGGCGATGGTGCGGGGAGCCGCTGAGCGCATCAGCGATTCATCCGTGGGCAAGCGAATAGCCAAGGGTACATTCTGGTCCTTGGTCGGTACGGCCCTGTTTCGAGCACTCTCCGCGGTGGCCACGGTGGTTGTTGCGCGAATTCTGGGTAAGGAGGCGTTCGGGGAATACGCCATGGTTCGGAGCACGATTGATCTGTTTGCCGTGTTCGCCGGCTTCAGGATGGGCACCATGGCTGCCAAGTACGTCGCGGAGTTTCGCAGTTCCGGTCCCGAGACAGCGGCTGCCATATTGAAATTATCCCTGAGTGTCGCGCTGGCTTCTTGCGTTCTGATGGCGGCCATTTGCGTCGCGCTGGCGGACCGCCTCGCAACCCAGTCGCTGGGGCGGCCTGCTCTGAGTGTGGCCATACGCATCGGCGCGGTGCTCTTTACCATCGCGATGTACGAGGCTGTGATCGAGGCGGCGCTGTCAGGTTTTGAGGCGTTCAAGTCGCTGGCCAAACTGAGCCTAATCAAGGGGCTTCTGACCGTCGCCCTCTTTGCTCCAGCCGCATACTACTGGGGAGTCGAGGGAGTGCTGCTGGCGGCAGTTGTCGTGGCACTGGTCATACTGCTATTCTGCCTTAACGCCTTGCGTCGGGAGCGTCAACGCTTCTCATTCCCCTCGCGTGTCCCTTGGCCTGATCTCAAAAAGCACCTTCATCTGCTATGGAGCTTTGCCCTGCCCGATATTTTGGATGGTGGGCTGATAATTGCTGTAATCTGGGTGGCGCGGACCGCACTCGTGCATGAGCAGAATGGCTACGAGCAACTCGGCATTTTCTGCGCTGCCGACCAATGGCGGGCCCTGGTGCTGTTCCTTCCCAGTATCCTCGGGCGGGTTATGTTTCCGATACTGGCTGAGGCTGCTTCATCACCCGGACGCTTCGTCAGCGCATTTAGAAAGCAATCTCGCCTGGTATGGACGATAAGCCTGCCGGCAACGGTATTTCTACTGAGCTTCTCATCCCCGATGGCCAAGGTGTTCGGCAAGAGCTACGCAGGGACGGCGGCGGTGATTCCGATTCTCTTGGCTTCAGTCTTCTTCTACAGTGTCAATTCTGTCGAAAGGCTCGCTCTCAAAGCCGCCGGCAGACAGTGGGTGAACTTGTCCTTCTCCATGCTTTGGGGCGCGGTGTACTTGCTCACAGTGTTCTACATGAAGCCTGGACTAAACGCCGCTGGATTAGCCCTCGCGAATCTGGCAGCATACAGTCTGTTGACGGTCCTCCAACTGGCATACTCTCACATGGTTTTCGCCACGGGTGCCTTTCGAAAGGAGGCACATCTGTATCTGTTCTCGCTAGTCTTGCTGGTGCTGACTTGTCTAACGGAGATCATGGTCGCCGACAGCCTCAAAAGGCCTCTCCAGCTGCTTTTGGTGGCTTTGTCATGCTTTCCGATTCTGGCTCTTGTGCGGAAGTCGTCACCATATGCGCGAGGCTCCGCAGGATCTGATAGTTTCTGAAGTGCGATGTTGTATTTGCGCCAACTGGTTTTGAACCTCCAACGTCATGAATATTCTAATTAGGGGGGGCGGTTTCAGCAACAAAGGGGACGAAGCAATGATGCTAACGGTCCTGAGAGAGTTGGGCAAACGTCTTCCAGGTGCAAATTTCTGGGTGCGTGTCCCAGAATCTCAAGCTGAGTGTGCTTATGTTAAAGGTCTTTTTCCGAGCTTCCATACGGGGTCAAAGCTCAAGAAGGGAATCCGCCTAACATTCGCTGCGCTCACGCAGCCCGCCTGTCGGCGCGCGGCTTTCACCAACCGCCTAACCGCGCTCGAATTGGGCAGTGTGCCGCCTCTGGATGCTGTGGTGGATGTTAGCGGCTACGCCTACTCGGACGTTTGGGGAATCGAAAGTTCGAAGAGGGCATTGGCTTGGGCCAGGCATTGCAAGAGGGAGGGGATTCCGTTCGTATTCATGCCGCAGGCATGGGGACCGTTTCGGAATCCCTCGATCAGAGATTGTGTCAGGGAGATGTGCCAGAATGCGCTTGTTTATGCCCGTGACAACGAATCTAAAGCACATCTCACAGAGGCCCTTGGCCCGAAGCCGAATAACGTGGCCCTTTCGCCCGATATTGCTTTTGACTTTCAAGGCGGCAGTCATGAGCAAGGCGCCGCTTTGCTGGAGTCAATAGGAATTGGTGTGGGAGGATCACCAATTGTCGCCCTGACGCCAAACATGCGCGCGTATGAACGTTGCTCGGGACTTGGAGCGGGCAGCAGCTACATTGAGTTGATGACAGGCGTTGCGGCCTATTGCATTGACACACTTGGCGCAGCCGTACTCCTCATTCCGCATGAATTCTCCTTCCGGAATCCGTCCAGCCAAGACGACCGGTTTCTGTGTGGCTTAATCAGCAACGCCGTGAGCGGGCGAGGAAGTTGCGCCACAATTACCGACTTTTGCTACACGGATGTCATCAGGACCGTGTATGAGCATGTGGACTTAGTGATCGGCTCGCGTTTTCACAGCCTCGTGTTCGCGTTGGCGTCGGGGGTGCCCGTTGTCGCAGTCGGCTGGGCTCACAAGTACGGCGAGTTATTACAGTCAGTTGATTTCGGCGAGTTTGCCCTGAGCATCAGGCAGGGCGGTGTCGAGGAGGTGTGCGAGAAAGTGGAGCGAGCCTGGGAGAGAAGGACCGGAAGTCGGGCAAAGCTCGCTCCTCGCGTGGCGCGACTCCGAGGGGAGGTCAAGAAGACCTTTGATGTGGTGGCGCAACTTATCCGAGACCAAACATCGTGATTCAAGTGGATGCCTGATGGCGTGCTAACATTCAGGAACAGGACGGCAAGAGTTGCTTCATGAATATACCTTTGACCGCGGCCATATTCCTGGATGATCCACACGTGAGTTTCCTCACGGCCCGAAGCAGCGACATTGGGTTGTGCTTGTATGGACGAGGATATGCGTTTCTTGGCGATCAAGACTATGCCGAAGGTCAGGACCTGCTTGAACGGCTGTTGAGAGATTGCGGTCATGAGCAGAACGAAGCGTTAGCCAGGCTGAAGACCCTAATACCCACCCTGAATGGCTCTTGGGCACTGATTGCAGCCTCCTCCGACGGGCAAGTTTTGCTGGCCTCCGACCGCTCGCGTAGTGTACCCTTGTTCTACGCCCAGTTGCCGTCCCGGCTTATCATCTCATACTCCGCCAGAAGGATCTTGGCAGAACTGGGTGAGGTTCAGATCGCTGAATCAGCGGCGATGGAACTTCTGCTGAGCGGCTATGTCTCGAACGAAGAGACGATCTATCGCGACATTCATCAACTTCAGCCTGCGGAGATTCTGGAGTGGTCGGCCCGAACGGATTGGAGTCTGGCCCGCTGCAACTATTTTCCCTTTTATGAGGGGCATCCGTGTGAGACGTCCGAGCCACAGCTCAAGGAAGAGCTGGAGGACATTTTGGAGTCCGTGTTCACGCGGTTCGCCAAGGTCCTCAAGGGCAGAAGAATAATCCTTCCGCTCAGCGGAGGTTTCGACTCAAGACTCATCGCATGGATGCTTTACAAGAACGGCATTCGTGATGTGACTTGTTACACGTATGGCACCGAAGGCAACGCCCAGGTACCCATCGCCCGACGGGTTGCTGAGAACCTGGGATTTAGATGGCGGTTCATCGAATATAATGCGACACGCTGGGCCCACTGCATGGGAAGCCGCAAGATGACAGAGTATTGGGATTATGCTTTCCGCGGCAGCGCGTTGCCGCACCTGCAGGATTTTCCGGCATATCTCTCGATGGAATCGGACTTTGATTCCGCAGATCCTGCTGTGATTCTACCCGGGCACGTTGGTGACGCTTGGGCGAGTGAATTTGCATTACGGAGATTTGACCAGTGCGCGTTCCATCCGCTATGCGAATTGCACACGAATTATACGTTAATTGAGGGGAATCCCGTTGTCTCGTCGGTCATTTATCGGCACCTGAACCTATGGCCTGTCCCGCAACGCCGATGGACGGCCGAACCGTGGTCCCGGTTAGCAGACAAGATTAGATGTGCGGTAACCACCTACGCTCGGCAGGGTGACCAAGGGATCTGGAGTTACATAGAGTGGGTAATTAGAAACCGCACGGCACTGTGGATCCTCCGCACACTCCGGTGTGTCGAGTATTTCGGCGGGAACTATCGCCTATGTCTGGGCGATTACCATCTGATCGATTTCCTCAGAAGACTCCCGCTCGCCCACCTCCATTTGCGGAAGCTATACGCTGCAACAATGCGGCAGCGGGTATTCGGCAAGGCGACATGCCCATTGCGCGATGTGCCTGTTCTAAGTGGTGCGACGGGTCGTGTATCGCTTAAGCGGAGGACGCTCGAAAGCATGAAGCGCTTTGGACTATATGGTCACTATGAGTCGCTGCGGAGAGTGCTTTATCCGCGAAAGATTGCGGCGGCCGATACGTGGTTCAGCCGAGGCAAAGCGCCAAATGAGATTTCGGCCGGGGAGGCGCTGAAGAAATACCGGGTGGTTGAGTCCCTGCCGAGTGTCTTCCGGGAAATAATTGCCCCCTGCTTGCAAGCACCTGTCTATGCGATCCAATCGAACGGATTGCTGGCGAGCATCATTCTGGCGCGCGAATTTGCGAGAGCGGAGCGGGAGGCGTGAGCTATTACCAGTGCTCCTTGTGGCTGGCGCAAGTTTTCAAATGAACGTTGACTGGCGCTTTTCAGCGATACTGCCTCTGCGAGCCTGTGTCGCAAACCTCACTCCGCAGTTCGAGTTAAGACGCGGCCAAACGCGTCGCCATGCCAGTCCGACTGTTGGGGCTTTAGAATTGACCTCCTAAATCAATGAGCGAACTGTGTCCAAGAATAGTATCAATCCTGGGCTGCCCGTATTGTGAGCGGAGCCTAGAAATGACATCTCGAGGCGCTTCGTGCGTTTCCTGCGGCGTCACATTTAGCTCGACGCCCCAGGATCAGTTGGACATGAGACTGCAGAGGTGTAAGCCATACAACCTGCGAGTGGACGTCGGAGTACGAGTGTCGTTCGATTCGCGAACCGTGTACGATGTGTTGAGGGATGATGCCTTACCTGAATTCGATACTAGCGGTTTGGCTTCCTCCAAGCACCTGCCCAAGAGAATAATCAACCGCATCCCAAAGGCGCAGCATCGCGGAGATTTGGCGTTAAACCTCGGGTGTGGAGTTGATGCGACAGCCAAGAGCGTCTTGAAGAGGGCAGGTTTTCAATCGGTGGGCGTAGACATCAATTCTCCGCAGGCAGACCTGCTTTGTGATGGGCATGCTCTTCCGTTCCAGGCCCGATGCTTTTCGTTGGTGCTCTCGATCGCTGTTCTTGAACACCTCCAACACCCACTAATTGCGGCAAGAGAGGTTTTAAGGGTCTTGAAGCCTGGGGGCACGTTCATCGGGACGGTTGCTTTCCTTGAGCCATTTCACGCCAACAGCTACTATCACCACAGCCACTTGGGAGTGCTTAACACACTTCAGTCAGCGGGATTCTCTGTGAACCGTGTGTCGCCAAGCAGGGAATGGGGTGTCTTAAAGGCGCAAGCGCCCATGTACTTGTTTCCAAGGATGCCTCGCAAGATGTCTGCGATGCTGATCGCTCCTGTGCAGATGTTGCACCGGCTATGGTGGAAAATCGGAAGTGCAATAACTCATCGGCCAGAGGTGACGGAGAGGAATCGTTTACTCTACGGTGCAGGCGCTTTCTTCTTCATAGCAACAAGAGAAACATGACTGCATTTTAGATGGCATTGTTCTCTGACGCTTTCGTTACTCAGTGTTGCCGACCAACTGGGCGAGTTGCATTCAGGTGGCTGTAACAAACACTGCTCAAGTCACGTATGCCGATAACAATCTACCAACTTGAGCAGAATGCCGAAGGCTAAGGTATCAGTAATTGTGCCGGCCTTTTTGGCTGAGGGATCGCTCGCCGATGCTTTGGAGAGTGTGTTTGCACAGACTCTGGCACCCCATGAGGTTATCGTCATCAATGACGGATCGCCTGATCGCACAGCCGATGTAGCCCGCTCTTACAGCAGCCATATTATTTATCGGGAGCAGATCAACGCCGGGCAAGGGGCAGCCCGCAACGTGGGACTGGGGCTCGCTACCGGCGAGTTCGTCGCCTTTCTCGATGCGGATGATTATTGGAAACCCACCTTCCTCAACCGTTGCACCCGCTTTTTGCACGAACACCCGGAAGCGGTGGCCGTCAGCACAGGCTTGATCGTTAAGCTGTTTGACGGGAGCGAGCGGATTCAACCGCGATGCCTTCACCAGCCCCATGGACCAAAGACGGAGGTCGTTCTTGAGGACTTCTTTGATTTTTGGGCTCGGGAAGACCACGTCCGGACCGGCTCGAATCTGATTCGCCGTTCGGTGATTCAACACGCTGGTTTCCAGCGGGCGGATCTGCGGGTCAGCCAGGACTTGGAATATTGGGGCTACATCGCCACGTTTGGCAGGTGGGGCTTCATTCCCGAACCCCTCTGGGTCGGCAATTCGCGATCCATGGGAGCGCGCCAAGGCTGGTTGTCCAAGTATCAAACCCGCCGCCGCCTTTGCCCTTCAGTCGAGGCCTGGCAGGAGCGGTTGCTTCCCCGGTTGTCCGTGCAGCAGATGCCTGCCTTTAATGTCGTGCGCGGCCGGGTGGCCGCGGGCTATGCCCATAGCCACATCTTGGCGGGGCGAGGTGGTGAGGCGCTGCAAATCATGCGTGCTCACGGTGATGACATGCCGCGGAATCGCGTTACTCGACTGCTCCGGTTAGGAGTTGCTTTTGGCCCGCTTGGATGGCGAGCAGCGTGTCTTGCGGTCCGAGTGCGGGAGAGTATCAAACATTACGTTATCACTGCACGGAACAGACAACCCGCGGCGTGATCCGGCTGAGGATTTCTTCCAGGGGAGGGCCTAACTTATGCCACGCTGAGTGTTGGCGCCAACGGATGCATTGAAGATTGCCTGGGTCACGAGATCTTTCCTCGATTACCGCATCCCCGTCTATCGGGCGCTCGATGAGCTGGCGGGGGGAGGACTGCATCTGATCTACTCTGGCGATTATGTGCCGCAGAGTGTGCAGGACAAAGCCCTTATGGTACTCGGCGACCGCGCCCTCGGCTTGCGCGGGGAATGGAAGATTGGTCTGGAGGACCGAGCCTTCATGGCCAACCGGAACTTCTCGATTCGCTTTCAGCCTGGTTTGTTGAAGATCATCCGCCATTTGCAGCCCGATGTACTCGTTTGCGATGGATTCTTCAAATGGACGTTTCCGGCACTGCTGCATCGCATTCGGCACGGAACACCGCTGGTGGTGCTTTATGAGCGCACAGCCCACACCGAGCGTCGGGCACAATGGATTCGCACGGCTTATCGTCGTTTCGCCCTGAGGTACACGGATGCCATGAGCTGCAACGGCCGGCTCTGCAGAGAGTACAGCATGTCCTTGGGATTTCCCCGCGAGCGGATCACGTTGGGCCAGATGGCGGCGGACACCGAGGGGATGGCGCAAAGCGCCGGGCGCGTGCCGGAAAGCGAAATCCGGCGGCTGCGTCAGAAATGGGGGGCGGAGGAAGGAGGGCAGAGGACAGGCGGCGGAAGACTGGTGATTTTGTACGTGGGCCAGTTGAACAAGCGCAAGGGGATCGCGGAAATGCTCAACGGCTGGGAAGTGTTCCAGAGGACGGAGGACGGACAACGGAGGACGGAGAACGGAGGACGGAGGGCGGAGGACGGAGGGCGGCAGACAGAAACTTCCACTTGCCGTTTGCCGCTTCCTGCTTCTGCACGCGCGACTCTCGTGATTGTAGGGGAGGGGCCGGAAAGGGAGAGTCTGGAGCAAAGCGCCGGGCGCAGAGAGCTAAGCGTTCAGTTCGTTGGGGCAGTAGATTACGACAAGCTTGCGCCGTACTACGCGGCGGCGGACGCGTTCATCATCCCGACGCTGGAAGATAACTGGAGCCTGGTGGTACCCGAGGCGATGGCGTGCGGATTGCCGATTCTCTGCTCGAAGTACAACGGCTGCTGGCCCGAGCTGGTTCAGGAAGGTCGCAACGGGTGGCTCTTCGACCCGCTTGATTGGCGGGACATCGCCCGTGTTCTGGAGGCTTGTCTGCGCGCCAGCATGACCCCCACTGCTGCAATTTCGGCTTTCAGCTTTCCGCTTTCAGCTTCTGCGGAGCGGGTCTTGTCTTCGGTCCTCCGAACTATGGGCCAGGAGTCTCGCAAGGTTCTCAGGGATCATACACCACCAACGGCGGCTGATTCCATTTATCGGGCATGCGAGATCGCCCTGCAAGCGACAATCAATTCCTGACTCTTCGAGAGCGCAAGGGTGCGGCAGGGGTTAGACAGACTGATACTCGGCGTTTGTGTCTGGGAGGACAGACTCACCAGGGTCTGGCTCTTCGGCCCGCGACGGGCAGTGATTGCTCAACTGTAACTTAGGTGTACGCGCCCTATCCTCCCCAGACTGACCCGGCACATAACTGAATAACGCGTGAACTCTAACATCAAGCCGGCGCGACAAATGCGGCTGCTGCCGGGAAAACCTGCTAAGAGGTTAAGCGTGGCCCATCTCTTATTGTATACCGGCGTGATCGCACTCGTGTTGCGCAACACGCTGCTCATGCGCAAGCGCGATGTTACAGAATTTGCCGCGGTTGACGCCGCAGTGTATTTTGACTTGTGCGCTATGGTCGTCATAGGGCTGGGATTGCTGGGCTCCAGCGCGCTGCTGATGAACTTCTTCCGGCGAAGATGGGCATCGAGCAGTGGATTGTTGCTAGCATTCGTAGGATTGTCTCTGGCCAGCGCGTACTGGTCGGTGAACCCGTCGTATTCCTTTGTCCGGGCTGCCCAAATGGCCCTGAGTATGCTGGCTATGCTGGTCGTCTTTTCACTTGTGCAGCGCGTTCAAAGAGCCGAGCAGCATTTCCTGCTGACTGCGTTTGGCGTACTGATCTTGTCTTTGCTTGGTCACATAATATCGAATGACAGCCGACTGACCCTCGGAGGGCTACACGCAAACAGTTACCCGTGCTCGGCGGCGATGATTTGCTGCTATTGCGCAGGCGAGTTCTGGAGTGCCTTCGGCCATCGGAGGACCATCTTGTTGCTTGCAGGCTGTGCCGCTTGCGCTGGTACGTTCTTGGGAACAAGCGCTGGCAGCAGCATCGCGCTGGCCTGTGGAGTTCTTGCCACTGTCTTCGCCAGTCTCAGGTCACGGCTAGTTCTATTGGGATTCTTGGTTTCGACGGCCGTTGGTTTTGCGATCCTAGCAAAATCTCCAGAAGTGATCGTGAGGCTCCAACCGGTCCTCTTCCCGTTTAAAGATGTTGAGCAGGTGGAGAGCATGTCGGGCAGAGCGGCTATCTGGGACCAAGCCTACCAAATGGGAATGCAGCGTCCCTGGTTTGGACACGGGTACGCTGCCGCGGTTCGCCAAGGAGAACTGCCCGTGAACTCCGAACACAACGTTGTGCTCGCAGTCTTTGCGAGCCTGGGCCTGGCAGGGGTGATACTGTTTGGTCTTTGGTTGGCGCTGCTAGCGTGGGAGTGTACGTGTGCTGTGAGTGCCAGCATACCGCTCTCGCGGGGTTGCCTCGGAGCGGTTGTGGCCGGTATGGTGAACTCTCTGTCCGCGCCATTCTTGGGCGTCATTTACACTCCCGCAATTGTTATTTTCGCATGCGTCGTTGGTGTGCACGCGGTTTGGGTTTTGCCTAGCATAACAGCTTCGACTGCCATGTCGCGTCCGCGTCGCCAGGATGGCGGATTGCCTGTCCAGCAACTGGCACCCTCCGGCAGGCGAATGGCAGCTCGCGATGGTCGCCGCTTCCCGCGTGGGAGGTCGGTGGGCAGACAAACCAGAGTTGAAATTGAAGGCGACGCTCGCTAGGTTGACACCATCGCATGCGCCAGGGCTTTGCTACTTGGCCGTGGTAATGGTCGTCACGCTTTTTGTACTCAGCCACGCGCTGAACCAGCGGTGGCAGGGCGATTTTTGGCAGCATAGCGCGTGTATACGTGAGATTTCAATCCACCCGCTTGTTCCGCAGCACCCCTTTCTAGCCCTCGATCATCCCCACGAGTTCTTCTCGCCGTACGCTGTAGCCGTCGGGTGGGCTTCGCGAGTGCTGCTGTTGGACCCTGTGCCAATGCTCGCTTGCATGGGAATCTTGAACCTCTCTTTCCTATACGCATCCATGTATTGGTTTGCACTCCTGTTCACCGGGCAGAAGACAGCCGCATTCTACCTGCTGGTCTTCTCGTTGGTCTTTTGGGGGCCTGGACCGTTGATGTTCAGCGGTTTCTTTCATCTGCAAGTAGTGGGTGATACGGCGCCGTATCCGTCTCTCTTCTGCGCTGCACTTACACTGTTGGCATTGAGTCTTTATCTGAAAATCACGCGCGGTGCAACTCTATGGTGGTTCGCCGTGGTGGGTATGATCCTGAGCTTCGTTCTGCTTACGCACCCTCATACGTTCGTCGCCTTGGCCATCATTCTGGGTGCATTTTGGTTTTCACTTCACCGTCGACTCGATGCACATACGACGCTTTTGACGTGCGCCTTTGCCATGGCCGTGGGTTTGGCTCTGCTATGGCCATACTACCCTTTTGCGGACCTGATCTTTCACGCGTCGGATGATCATCATTATGGGAATCGCTGGGTTTATGTAAACCTCGCACAGCGATACTGGCCATTGCTCCTGTGCATTCCCATTCTTCTGGGCCGTTGGCAGAAGAAGCCGATCGATCCTCTAAATCTCGGCCTGCTCGGCTTGTTATTTGTATTTGTAGCGGCATACGTGACGGAGAAGTATGGTTTTGGCAGGATCATCACATTTATGGTCTTCTTCGTCCACTTGGCGGCGGCACAATGGCTAGCAGAGACCGAATCTGCCCGGTCGTCTGGAGTCGTAGCCGCGCGACGGAGCGACAGCCTGCTTTATGAAAGTGTGCGGGGTGTGGCTTTGGGATTGGCACTTTACTTTACCGGAGTCGGTATATATCGCTACCGCCCTGGGAGATTGTCCACTTGCAGTGAGGTGGCCCGCCTTGGAGATTACGTCAGTCGCGACAGCGTGATCCTCACCGACCTTGCTACGGGACGTATTGTGCCGTCGTTTAGTGGCAAGGTAGTGGCCATAGACGTCTACCAAAGTTTCGTTCCAGAGATGGCGGCCCGGCAGCGTGATGTGAATCTGTTTTTTGCGCAAGTCACCTCGACGCAGCAACGGTACGAGATACTTAAAGCTTACAAGGTGGACTACGTTTTCATCAACCACAGCAACGTGCGCGTCTTGCCATCAACGTTGCATGAGATAGCATCTCTGGGAACACCTGTCTATTGTACGAGCGACTCGGCTCTCATTGCTATCGGTCGCAGCCCAACCTCTCGAAACCGCAGTCACCAATAGACATTGATTATACTGCCCGAGAGCATTCTCGCGTACATACCGAATGTTATCGTCCGCGAGATTCAGATCGTGGCAATGAGATCAAGCGCTGTTGCCACGTGCTTCTCAGAAAGTGTTGCAGCGTCCTGGTGCCGCCGAATGAGCGCGTGCTGAGCCTTGCCTGTGGGCTGGGTGACGTGTTGGCGGCTGTCAAGCCTGCTGTCGGAGTTGGGATCGGCTTATGCGAGGAAATGGCCAACAGAGCCAGACCCAGGCACCCGAACCTGCTGTCGGTTGAGGGAGAGGCCACACAGGTTAAGGCTGAGGGCCGGCTCGATTATGCGCTGTTGCCCGACTTTCTTAACGATGTTCCTGATGCGAATCCTGATCGCACATAACGACTACGGCCAGCCTAGCGGCGAGGAGCACGCACTGGCAGCGCTGGCGAGTCTAGCAAACCGCGCAGGGCACGATGTAGTGTGGCTCCGGCGAAGCTCCACCGAGATTGGCCGTTCTCTGGCAAGGAAGGCCAAAGCCTTCCTTGCCGGTGTCGCCAACCCCTGGATGGCATGGCGGATGGCGAAGATGCTGGAGATGGAGATGCCGGATCTGGTTATCGTTCAGAACTTGTATCCCTTTCTATCTCCCAGCGTCCTGGTTCCGTGCAGACGTCGTTGGGTGCCGGTGATCATGCGTTGTCCGAACTACCGCCTTTTCTGCCCGAACTCGTTACACCTTAGCCACGGACAGGTGTGCGAACGGTGCCTGGGCGGGCGTGAATACTTTTGCCTGCTGCGCAATTGCGAGCGCGACATCTTCAAAAGCGCCGGCTACGCACTGCGTGGCTGGGCCGCCCGTGTCTCGCGCCGCATTCTGGACAACGTTAATATCTTTATTGTCCTGTCCGAGTTCCAGCGCCAGCGCTTCATCGCCCAGGACATCCCCCCCGAACGGATCGAAATCCTCCACAACATCACGCCGAACGTTGAACCACTCTCCACTGACGCACCGACTTACCGAAGCATTGAAACACTGTCATCTGACCTCCGTCTTCCGTCGTCCGGCTGCATCGCTTTCGTGGGCCGGGCCAGTCCGGAGAAGGGGATCGAGGATTTCGTCGAGGCGGCGCGCCGGTTGCCACATCTGCCGTTCGCTGTCGCAGGCGCGACGGCGCGGATGCCGTGGCTGATCCGGCAGAGTCCGCCCAACGTGCGTTGGCTGGGGTTTCTTAACGCGGAGGACTTGAACCATTTCATTTCCAAGTCGCGTATCGTCGTCCTCTCTACGCGCTGTTTCGAGGGTTTCCCCAATGTTGTCACGCACGCCATGGCATTGCGCAAGCCGGTGGTGGCTTCGCGCATCGGGGCGTTGCCGGAAATTGTTGACGAAGACCGGACGGGGCTCCTGTTCGAGACGCGGAACGTGGCGGACCTCGTTCAGAAGATTCAAACGTTGGTGGCCGATCCGGCGCTGTGCGCGCGCCTGGGTCAGGCCGGCCGAGAGAAGGCGCTACGCGTCTATAGTGAAGAAGTCGTGGCGCGGCGGTTCATGGAGATTTGTCGCAAGGCGGTAAGCGCGAAGCGGTAAGCGCGAAGCGCTTAGCGCACCGCAATGCTTTTCAACGCTTTCCAGTACCTGCTGTTCTTTCCGGTCGTCTGTCTGCTGTATTTCGCGACACCGTTTCGGTGGCGGACGGTTTTGCTGCTGCTGGCCAGCTACTGCTTCTACATGTGCTGGCGGTGGGAATACGTCCTGCTCATCGTCGTGCAGACGGAGATCAACTTCCTGTGCGGCCTTTGGATGGTGAAGGCGAGAACGCCGCGGGGCAAGAAGGCATTGTTGGCAACCGGGATTGTGCTGCCGCTCGCGATCCTCTTCTTCTTTAAATATTTCAATTTTGCGAGCACCTCGCTGCAGGCTCTCTCCGGACTCTGGCACGGCACCTACCGCTTCCCGCACCTGGACGTGCTCCTGCCGATCGGCATCTCCTTCCACACTTTCCAAACCCTAAGCTACACCATTGACCTGTACCGCGGCCGGATTCCCGTCGAGCGCAGCTTCACCAGGTTTGCCTTGTGTGTGTCGTTTTCCCCCTGCTGGTGGCCGGGCCGATCGAGCGGGCCGGTCGCTTGCTGCCGCAGTTGGAGCGGGAGAACCATTTTGATGTGGCGCGGCTCAGTTCTGGCCTGAAGCTGATGCTCTGGGGTTTCTTCAAGAAGGTGGTCATTGCCGACCGCCTGGCCGAGTATGTAACCAAGGTCTATGCCCAGCCGGGGGATTATTCAGGCGCCACGCTGGCGCTGGCGGCCTACTGCTTCGCCTTCCAGATTTAGTGCGATTTCTCCGGTTACACCGACATTGCCCTCGGCTCGGCGCGGGTGCTAGGCTACGACCTAATGCAGAACTTCAAGCTGCCCTATCTGTCGCGCGCGATCTCCGAGTTCTGGCAGCGTTGGCACATCTCCCTCTCGACCTGGTTTCGGGATTATCTTTCCCAGCCAGCCTGTGGGATGGCTGTGGATTACAGTCGAGAGTTTCAGGACCGCCATGAGCTGTTCTTTGACGCCGTTCACCTGAATCCGAAGGGGCAACCGCTGGTGAGCCAGCGGCTGGGGCAGGATCTCGCTCCATGGTTGAGGACAGGTCAGGTAAGCATGGCTGATGCCGGCGCCCGCACCGCCAAGAGCCAGTCCCGGGAGACAACTGCGCCTCACGATGTGCCTTGAGTCTACGGATCTCGGCTGGCTGCGGGTTTCCTGCACCGACCGCCCCGGGGCCCTGCGCTGGGTCGAGGAGACAATTCGGTGCGGTAAGGCACGGCACGCCTGCTTCTGCGAGGCGAGCCTGCTGGCGAACATGTCCCGCAATCCGGCGGTGGCTGAGGCCGTCCGTGGCGCCGATGCCGTGTTTCCAGACGGCATTGCCATGGTGATCCTGGGACGCCTGCTCGGGTACCGGCTGCCTGGGCGCATACCTGGCCCCAGCTTCCTGCCGGCAGCCTGCGAGCACGGCCTTCCATTGGGGTGGCGCCACTACTTCTACGGGGGGGCGCCAGGCGTTGCGGACCGGCTAGCCGAGCGGCTGCGCGCGCGCTTTCCCGGTCTTCAAGTCGTGGGTGCCTTCGCTCCGCCGTTCCGGCCGCTGACCACCGCCGAGGAGGAGGAAGTCAAATTTCGCATCGAGGCCAGTGGCGCTGACCTTCTGTGGGTGTGTCTCGGCAGCCCCAAGCAGGAGCTCTGGGCCGCCGAACACGTTGGGAAGATTCGAGTGCCGGTGATCCTGCCCGTCGGCGCCGCTTTCGATTTCCACTCCGGGCATCGGCCCTGGGCGCCGTCTTGGATTCGTGCCGTCGGGATGGAATGGCTGTTTCGCACATTGACCGGGGGCCACAGGACTTTTCTGCGCAACATCCGCTGTGTGCCGAGGGTGGTTGGGATCCTCTCCAAAGCGGCCCTGCACCGGGTGGTGGGGAGGCGATAGGCGGTGTTTCGGCGGAACAGCGGAATGGGACCGGCAAGATGGGAACGTTGAAACGCTTAAAGCCCGAAATGCTGGAAAGCCGAGAGCGGTGGACGGAGGGCGGAGGGCGGAGAACTGAAGACAGAGGACAGAAAACGGATGACACAAGATGGGTGAGCGGATCAGCAGTTACAAGGGGTTGCAGGTTTATCAGTTGGCGTGCGAGCTGGACGAACGGATATTCCAGGAAACCAAGCAGTGGCCAAGCGAAGAGAAGTATGCCCTCATTGACCAAATCCGCCGGTCATCTCGCGCGATCGGTGCGAATATAGCTGAAAGCTGGGCGAAACGGCGGTATCCTGCGCATTTTGTCAGTAAGCTGACCGATGCGGACGGGGAGCTGCAGGAGACAATGCACTGGCTTGGACGAGCTGCCGCTTATGGCTACCTGACGTCGGAAAAGTTGGAGGCGCTCGAAGCTCTATGTCACACAATCGGCGCGAAACTCGGCAAAATGATGCAGAAACCGGACTCCTTCTGTTAGCCCGTGTCTGTCCTCCTTCATCTGTCCTCCGTCTTCAGTCCTCCGCCCTCCGTCCGCCGTCCTCTGTCCTCCGGCTTCGGTCCTCTGTCATCCGTCCGCTGTCCTCCGTGCCCTGAATGCCAAAACCGTGGCACTTGACGGCGGCGTGCCCGAGCCTCAAACTAACCTCATGACCCTGCTGCAGGAAATGGAAACCGAGCGGTCGCAGAAGCGCGAACGGTTGCGCTTGGAAACGCGGCGGGAATTGCGTGCGGCTTTGGCTGAACTGGGGCTGGAGGGCAAAGTCATCGTGTTCGGTTCCCTGGTCAAGCCGGGCCGGTTCACGGAGCACTCGGACGTTGATGTGGCCATGGACAGCGAGCCGGCGGGCTTTAGCCTCTACCAGTTGACGAGCCTGCTTGCCGAGCGGCTGGGCCGCAGAGTGGATGTGGTCTTGCTGCGGGAATGCCGCTTTCGGGACAAGGTTTTGCGCGAGGGAGAATCGTGGACGCTGCCGGATTGAACATCCTCCTCCGGGAGTTGGCTGCCGATTGTGAGGTGGCGCGCGACGCGGCGCACAAGGCTGGTCAACGAGTGCGGCTGGATTCTCCTGGCCACCTCGAAGCCTGCGCCTATGAGCTGGCACGATTCTTCAATGTGCTCGAGAAAATGCTCGAGCGTATCTGTGAAGCCTTCGAGAATCATTTCGAGAAGCGCGGCGATTACCACGAGAAGCTCGTCCAGCGTCTCAGTCTTGACCTTAAGGGCATCCGCCCGGCCTTCATCCCGCGAGTCCGAGTGGCCGCGGTGCGTGAACTCAAGGGGTTTCGGCACGTGATGCGTCATGCCTATGAGCTGACCTTGCGGCCGGACCGCCTGGCCGAGCTGGCCAGCCTGGCCGAGCAGGTGGCCGCTGATCTCCCTGAATGGTGCGCCGATTTTGGCGACAGAGTCCGCGCCGAACAGGGGTGGAGCTGAAGGGGCTAATGAGGGCGGAGGGCGGAGGACGGAGGACAGAGGACGGGAGACAGAGGACGGAGGACGGAAGACGGAAGACGGAGGACGGAGGACGGAGGACAGAGGGCGGAGAACTGAAGACAGAGGACAGAAAACGGATGACACAAGATGGGTGAGCGGATCAGCAGTTACAAGGGGTTGCAGGTTTATCAGTTGGCGTGCGAGCTGGACGAACGGATATTCCAGGAAACCAAGCAGTGGCCAAGCGAAGAGAAGTATGCCCTCATTGACCAAATCCGCCGGTCATCTCGCGCGATCGGTGCGAATATAGCTGAAAGCTGGGCGAAACGGCGGTATCCTGCGCATTTTGTCAGTAAGCTGACCGATGCGGACGGGGAGCTGCAGGAGACAATGCACTGGCTTGGACGAGCTGCCGCTTATGGCTACCTGACGTCGGAAAAGTTGGAGGCGCTCGAAGCTCTATGTCACACAATCGGCGCGAAACTCGGCAAAATGATGCAGAAACCGGACTCCTTCTGTTAGCCCGTGTCTGTCCTCCTTCATCCGTCCTCTGTCTTCAGTCCTCCGTCTTCAGTCCTCTGTCCTCCGTTTTCCGTCCTCTGTCCTCCGTTTTCCGTCCTCTGTCCTCCGTCTTCCGGCTTCCGCCCTCCGCCATCCGTCGCCCGGCGTCCGTCTTCGGTCCTCTGCCCACTGTCCTCCGTCTTCCCGCTTCTGGGGTTGTGACGCGAAACCGAGGAACTCCTGGCCATTTTTACCAGCATGACCGTCAAGGTGGCATTTGATTTCAGCCTGTCAGCACGTCCGCTTTTCAGCCTTTGCCTTCGTGATGTCAGCATGTCAGCGCCGGTGCGGCCGGTTGGCTTGACGTAGCGCTCGAAAACCAGCATGTTCTGAACATGAGTGCAATCGCGGAAACACCTGCAACTGAGTTGGGTGCGATGATCGTCCAAACGCCTGGCATCCTCGGTGGGAAGCCCCGCGTTAAAGGCCATCGCACTGCTGTCCACCGGGTGGCGGGTTGGTGGAAATTGGGATTGACGATCGAAGAGATTGGCGAGCGATTGCCTGCGCTGGCCCCGGCCGAAATCCACGCGGCGCTGGCTTATTACCATCTGCATCGGGAAGAAATTGAGAGCTACCTCGAGGATGAGCGCGCGGTGTGCAGCAGTCTTGAACGCAAACGGTCCGCGCAACCTTGAGTGCGATAAAGCTTCACCTTGATGAAGATGCGGACGCCCATGCCTTGTTGAATGCGCTGCGTCAGCGCGGATTGGATGTCTCCTCGAGCCGGGAACTGGCACTGCTGCAATGTTCGGACGAAGAGCAGTTGACTTGGGCCTTTGAACAGCGGCGTGCCATTTACACATACAATGCGTCCGATTTCTGTCGTCTCCACTCAGAATTCATTCGGCATCGTCGCCACCATCCGGGCATCATCATTGGCGATCAACAAGTGCTTTCCGTCGGTGAGGTGACGCGGCGTTTGTTGAGAATCAGCGAGGTCAGAGCCGCTGCTGACATGGAAGACAACCTCGAATTCCTGAGCAACTGGAGCGATGCGACTGTCCGCTAACCTCTGTCCTCCGTTCTTCCGTCCTTGATTTCGCCGATTTCAGCTTTCCCCTTCCAGACTTATTCCTTTCTGTTTTGTCCTGAGCTTTCAGCTTGTGCGCATTTCAGTATTTGATTTGGCAGGTTCAGCATTTCGGTTCTCCGCGTTTGGTCTGGGATTTCAGCTTTTAGCCCAATGCCCTGTCAGCAGTTCTGCCCATGAACTTGCATGTCACCCATTCCGCCGCAACGACTGGCGGAATGGTTTATTTCGCCTTGCCACGCGCGCTTTGCGCTTGGCCTGCTCATTATGGGCGAGACGGGGCCGCCGGGTGAGGGCACCCGGCCTACATCCCCCACAAAACCGTCCCTTTGTGGGCCGGGTGCCCTCACCCGGCGGGGGTTGACAGGGCTATAATGAGAGTTGCTGGGAACCGGAACGTTTCGCTTGGCACGGAAGCCGACGCCAACTCATTACCCGCTGGTCACATCTTGAAAGCGAGTTGGAATGAACCGTGGCCACGCCCCACCGTTCGGCGCTGGCTGGATTGGCCCTGGCAACTTCGCTGGGCAGTATTGGTGGCCTATGCCGGTTTTATCACCTGGGTTTCGCTGTCTCCGGCCGAAACATTCTCTGGCATCCCGGCGATCTTTCTCCGGTACAGCAAGGTGGCCCACTTCCTTCTTTATGGGGTATTGGTTTTGCTGGCGCGCTGGGCCATGGCCGCCCACTGGGCCGTGCGCCCGGCGTTTCTCGTGGTAGTGGTTGGGGCCAGCGCCTATGGCACCCTGATGGAAGTTCTGCAAGGCGCCCTGGTGCGGTACCATCGCAGCTTCGAGTTCGGCGACATCGTGGCCAATACACTGGGCGCTTTGTGCTTTTGGTGGATCTCGCGCTGGATGTTTCTGCCGTCCCCCGCCCCGCCTCCGGCCAGCGCGATCTCCGCAGCTTCGCGCCCACGCTCAGAAATGCCATGACGTAGCGCAGACTTGCAGTCTGCTGTATCGCCGATTTGCAATCGGCAGCGCGCCGGTCGCCGCCCCGCCTGCAGGTTGAAAACCTGCGATACAGCAGAGTGCAACTCTGCGCTACGAACTCGGGGCTCGGAATCTGATTTCAGCATGTCAGCCTTTCAGCGTTTTCTTTTGACCTTCCTCCTGCTCAACAAGCGGAAGGGAGGGTTAGTGCTCGAAGGCGGAGTGGAGGCAAGGTAGTGCTTCGGTGAGCGGTGGCCGTCTCTTCAGCGTTTCTCTCTTTGCACCTCTCCTTTTCTGTCATCAAGCACCTCGATTTTGGGGGCGGCATTGAGCGCTATACTCGCGAACTGGCCATCCGGCTGGCGGGGCGCGGCCACCGGGTCGAGGTTTTTGCCATGCCGCATTACGGGCCATCAACCCGCGAGCGGCAGGGCGTGCGGATCGTCCGGGTCCCCTGTTTGCCCGGGGTGGCGACCGAGAAGCTGAGCGCCGCCTTTAGCGCGGCGGCGGTTTGCGCGTTGCGAGGGGCCAAACCCGATCTCGTTCACTTTCACAGCGTCGCGGCAGGCGCATTCGCCTGGCTACCCCGGCTGCGCGGCATTCCGTGCGTGCTCCAAATGCACGGAGTGGAGTGGCAGCGAGGCCGTTGGAACCGCTTTGGTCGCGCGGTGCTTAGGTTTTTGGAGCAGCGGGCCATTTCACAGGCCGATGCCTTGACCGGGGTCTCGCAGGCCCTGTGTGATTTTTACACCCGCAGGTATGGCACCGGCTTCACCTGCATCACGGGCGGGGTTGAACCGGCAACGCCGGTCCCAGCTCAAGAGATCCTCAGGCTGGGGTTGCAGCCCGGCCGCTACATCCTCTTTGTGGGCCGCCTGGTTCAGGAGAAGGGAGTCCATCATCTGATCCGCGCATTCCGGCAGGTGAATCCCGACTGCCACCTGGTCATCGCCGGCGAGGCGCGGGGCGAGGCCCCTTATCGCCGGGAGCTGGAGACTCTGGCCGGGCCTGACCCGCGCATCCACTGGATTGGGGCCGTGGCCGGGCGCTTGCTGGAGGAACTGTTCAGTCACTCCCGCCTTTTTGTGCAGCCTTCAGACATGGAAGGGCTGTGTTTCACGCTGCTTGAGGCCATGAGTTACGGCAGACTCTGTTTGGCCAGCGACATTCCCGCGCTGCGTGAAGTCCTGGGCGATACAGGGCTGTTCTTCATGTCGGGGGATGCGGCGGACCTTGCCGCCAGGCTGCGCGAAGCCCTGGGGCTCCCCGACGCCGGGCGCCCGCTCGGCCAGCGGGCCGCTCAGCGTGTGGCCGCCCACTATTCCTGGGAGCCGATCACGGACCAGTGGGAGAGGTTTTATGAAGAGCTGGTGCGCGAGGGGAAACCGGAAGCGTTAGACGGCAGGGGCTAGATCGGAGATGCTTTGGGCCGCGTTTTGCTTTGTCTGATTTCGTGAAAGCAACGGAGCCATTGGCCACGCGCTCTGCGTTTCCCGCTTTGCTCTTGCCCGTTTGCGCTCTGGCCTGGCTGTGGTTCCGGTTGATTGAGCAACTGCGGATCAGTTGGTCGTTGAGCCCGCAGTACGCTTACGGCTGGGCAGTGCCGTTTCTGTGCCTCTACCTCACTTGGCGCAGAGTGGGAGCCAACGGACAGAGACCCGAGGGCGGAAGCCAGGCCCCCGAGCGCCCTCTTCCATCCTCCATCTTCTGTCTTCTCTTCGCGGTCGGCGCTTTCCTTTACGCGCCGATCCACCTGGTTCAGGCGGCGAACCCCGGCTGGTCGCTTGCCACCTGGCCGCTGGCCTTTATCACCATTGGGTTGACTTTGCTGGCCCTTTACGCCCTCGTCGGCCCGTGGTCCGCGGCCCGTGTTCCGCTTGCAGGCATGTCTGGATTTCACCGTTTCAGGTTCTCAGATTTTGTCTTCCCCATCTGCTTCCTGCTGGTTGCCGTCCCCTGGCCGTTCGTGATCGAGCAGCCGGTAATCCAGGGCTTGACCCGGCTCAACACCGCCCTCACGGTCGAGATTCTCGGGCTCCTGGGCATCCCGGCCCTGCCGAGGGGAAACGTGATCGAGTTGGCCACCGGCAGCGTGGGTATTGACGAAGCCTGCAGTGGTATCCGGTCGCTGCAAGCCACGCTGATGATTTCGTTGTTTTTCGGCGAGTTCCACCGTCTTACGGTTTCCCGCCGCCTGATTTGCGTCTGCGGCGGTTTTGCCCTCGCGCTGGTCTGCAACCTGGCGCGAACGCTGCTGCTCTGCTGGGTGGCGGCCGAGCGGGGAGTGGCGGCCATTGCCGGCTGGCATGATCCCGCCGGCGTGACCATCCTGGTGGGCTGTTTTGCCGGCCTCTGGATTATCGCTCGCACCTTGCAGAGAGTACAAATGAGAGGGC
This sequence comes from uncultured Verrucomicrobiota bacterium, assembly GCA_964625855.1. Taxonomy (GTDB): domain Bacteria; phylum Verrucomicrobiota; class Verrucomicrobiia; order Limisphaerales; family UBA8199; genus JAPLUA01. Next base: position 46,089 of record CAZVFC010000043.1, read on the forward strand.
AGCGGTCTCTCAGTCCTCAACCCTCGGTCCTCAACCGCAACCGTATCTCCGCCGGGCCGACCTCTGCACCCTTGGGCCTTCCAGCCTTTCAACGATTCGGCCTTTTCCTAACGGCATCGCTCGTGGTGGTCGAAATCGGCGTCGGGCTGTGGTACCGTCATGTCGAGGCGAACCTGCCGGCACAGGCCACTTGGCAGATAGCCTGGCCTGCGACCAACGCCGTCTGCCGAGACATACCAATTGGGCACAAAGCCGCAAAGATGCTGCGCTACGACCAGGCGAGGCAGGTTCAGTGGGTGGAGCCCGCGGGCACGCGCTGGCAGCTCTCCTGGTTCTACTGGAAACCCGGGCGGGCGGCCGGTTACCTGGCCAAGACGCACAACCCGCTTATTTGCATGCCGGCGGCGGGTTTCCAGGCGGTTTCCACTTCGCCAGTCGAGTATGTGGAGGTCAGCGGACTGCGGGTGCCGGTGCGTATGTATCAGTTTGCCGAGGAGCGCAATTCCGTTTACGTGCTCTACAGCCGCTGGGAGGACCGGGCGGTCGAGCAATCGTTTGGCGGTGAAGGCGTCACGCGGTTCAACCGGCTGCGGAGTATCTGGAATGGGCGGGGTAACCAGGGTCAGCGCGTGATCAGCCTGGCCCTTTGGACAGCCGATGACGCGGCGGGAGCCCGCGAGCAGTTGATTCGGCAGCTCCGAAATCTCTTGTTGGTTGACCCGTTACGATAAGGCATCAGCATTGGATGCGGGACCTGAAACCTAACGACACGCCCACAGTGGCGAGCGGGCCAGGGCGGACGTGCAGGAGTGGTCCGTTGCGCGCCCGGGACGTTCAAATCTACCAGGCGTGTGAGCTGCTGACGGAAGGGTTGATTTACCTCATGGTGGTTTTCAGCCCCTGGGCCTTTGGCACAACCCAGCCGTGGTCCGTCTGGGTGATGAACACCGCCGGTTACGTTCTGGGGGCGATGCTGGCCGTCAAGCTGGCTATCCGCTGGCTGAAAGGGTATCGCCCGCCGCGATGCGAGAGAGAGGAAGTCCGAAGGCCGAAGTCCGAAGGCCGAAGTCTGAAGGCCGAAGACGGAAGCCCGAGGACGGAGGACGGAGGACGGAGGACGGAGGCGGAGGTTCGAGGTCCGAAGTCCGTGGTCCGTGGTCTCTCCACCTTCGACCCTCAACCCTCAACCCTCTGCGGTCCGTGGTCAGCATTTCAGCATTTCAGCTCGCACCGCCCCGCCTCCCGGCTCACGGCTATGCTGGCTGCGCTAACGGTTGCGATTCTGGGATACTGCCTGGTGAGTGCTCTGAATGCTCGGGCTACTTATGATCCTGAGACGCTCAGCTTCGCCTACCGCGATCGCCATATCCCCTGGCTTCCGCACAGTCTCGATAGCAGCAGCACCTGGTTTGCGTTTTGGAGCTACCTCGGGCTCGCGTTTTCGTTCTGGGCGATTCGCGATTGGCTGCTGGGGAAGTCCGCCACCGAACAGCGTCCGGAGCGGCAGGCGGATGGCGCGGGCGGCCCCATCCGGGTAGATTACTTTCCCGCGCGCTTGCGGCGCCTGTTTTGGCTATTGGCGATCAACGGCGGGCTGTTGGGGGTGGAGGGGATTGTGCAACGGCTCGCGGGGTCGGGCGAGTTGTTGTTTCTCGTCAGGCCGAGAATTCATCAGACTGCGGCTACTCAGTTTGGGCCGTATGCCTACTATGCGAATGCTTCCCAATACTTCAACCTTCTCTGGCCGGCTTGCCTCGGGTTCTGGTGGATGCTTCATCGGGCGCGCGGCTTCGGGCGTCACGGCCACCACCTTGTGCTCGTGTGCTGCGTCCTCATGGCCGCGTGCCCGATCATCTCCACGTGCCGCGGCGGCGCCCTCGTAACCGTCGGGAATCTTCTCCTGGCCGCCTTCCTTCTCGCAACCACGCATTTCCTCTTGCCGTCCCACCGCGGAGAGAACCGAAGAACCCGCATCATCACCCTCTGGGTTCTGGCGGTCTTCTTTGCCGCCGCCCTGGCCCTGGGTTATTCGCTAGGTTGGAAAGCCCTGAAGCCGCGCATGGCCCTGCTGAGCGAGAGTTTCCAGGGCAGGGAACAGGAATACGACCGGGCCCGACCGATGGCTGCGGATTACCCGGTGTTCGGCACCGGCCCCGGCACCTTTGCCACCGTCTCGCAGCTCTACCGAAATGCCAACTATGAGTTTCATTGGGTGCAACTGCACAACGACTGGCTGGAGACCCGCATCACGTTCGGCTGGGTCGGCAGCGCGTTGGTCGCTCTGGCTTTTGCCGTGGTGTTGGCGCGCTGGTTTGTGCCCGGAGGCATTCACGGCGGCAGGCGGTTTGTCCTCCTGATGTGGCTCGGCTTCGGGGGCTGCCTGGTCCATGCCCGCTTTGATTTCCCCTTCCAGATCCACTCGATCGTGTTCCTCTTTGTGCTGCTGTGCGCCACGCTCTTCATCCTGTCGCGCCGGCCCTCCCCTTACTGAGGGACGAGTTGACGAGCGAGGCGGAATCCGCGCGGAGTTTGTGAGGCGTAAACATTCGGCGAACCCGCTGGCAGGAGCGCCGACGTTCTTGTCGGCAGGCTTGCCAGCGCCCCGACCAGGCCGACAAGAATGTCGGCACTCCTGCCGGTTGCGGGCTTACCCAAGATTCACTGTGAGGCTGACCGACCCGCCGCGCAATTCCGCCGCCAGCCGGAAGTTAACCCGAAGCCTGGTCAACCTCCCTCCGAGGGAGTCTGGTCCAGTTTCCGGGCTGCCTCGGGAACTTGCCTGGGAGCGGCGGAATGAAGAAGCCCGCGCAGCCGCGAATTCTCCCGCGGGGCACGTTGGGTATCGAACCTTAGAGAAGTGCGATCTCCGTTCTGCATTTTCCCAGCGGCTTTGACCCATCCCTCGGCCAGCAACTCGCTCATAATCTCGAACAGCTTCGGACTCGCTATGCAGGGGCAGGACGGCCTTTCGCACCGCCGGGCATTCGAGTCCGGCACCCCGCCGAATTCGCAGGACGCGGCCTTTAGTTCGAGGGTGCCCAGGCGCCCGCCGTGCAGGACCTCAACACTTGAAAGAGCAGTCTGGCAACTATTGGTCTGTTCCCAGACTCGCTGTCCGTCCTTCAAAGCCACTTTGACCGAGTTAAAACCGAGTCGTTGCGCGGCAAAGACCAAGTCCGTCCACAGCTCTTCTATCGAATTGCGCCGATTACCTTCCAGCGCCAGCCACCGGCTCAGGGCAAGGGCGTATTGAATCTCCTGTCGCATCTGGAGTGAATCACTCACGACCCATCCCACGGCGAACCAGCTCCGGCTGAAACGGAATCTACCGGCGCAGATCAGCAGTACAAGGGTCCCAGCCCCCAGCAGCACTGGGATCAAATTGCCGCGGGACCACCACGCAGCGAAGGCCATCACGAGAAAGAGCGCGGTGACCGCATAAAGGAAGAGCACCACTTTCCGGCGCGACATTCCCGATTGGAGCAGATGATGGTGAAGGTGCTTGCGGTCCGGGCGGAAGATCGGCAACCCGCGCAGGCCACGCCGCAAGATGGCCAGGGCCGTGTCGAGAATCGGCACCGCCAGCACGAACAGCGGCGCCACCAGCGCGACAAGAACGGTTCCCTTATGCGAGCTGACCAGGGAGAACAAACCGATCTGGAAGCCCAGGAAATAGGCCCCGCCGTCACCCAGGTAAATGCGCGCGGGTGGGAAGTTGAACCAGAGGAATCCGAGCAAGGCGCCCGCCATGCCCGACACCAGAAGCGCATAAGTACTGCTCGTGTAGCCGACGTAAGCCAGCAAGACCATTAACATCAGGCAGATCCCACCCGCCAGCCCGTCCACACCATCAATGAGATTAATCAGGTTGGTCATCCCTACCAGCCACACAACCGTGATGAGAGCGCCCCAGCCACCCAGGGCGATGACTTTTTCAACAAATGGAATCCTGAAGTGTGTGATTCCGATTCCCAAAGCATAGACCGTTGCCGCGATCAGAACCTGGCCCAGCAGCTTCCGTCGTGCACCCAGGGGCTTCAGGTCATCCCAAAAGCCGAGCGCAAACATGGTCAGGGAACTCAGAATCACCACCAGCCGGCCGTGGGGCCTCGCTCGCTGTTCCGGCCAGACGACGGCGATGAAGACCTCGACACCGATAAATGCTGCCGCGAGCGCCAGACCGCCCAGCCGCGGGGTGGGTTGCCGGTGCGTGTGATGCAGCTCCTGCCCGCGCTGAAAAAGCCTTGTCTTGCTTGCTATCCTGAGGGAGATCAGGATCACCGGGAAGACAATGCACATGCCCACCAGGGCGCACATTAACATCGGCCAGCCGCTCATACGCCGCTGTCCTTTGCCTCGGGCTTACTTCTGAGTGATGTCCAGAACACTCTGATCGCAGTCAGCCTGGCCCGATCTCGTGTTCTGCGGCGCTGGTTGCCACGCAGGCAATCCCACTGGAGTTTCTCTTCAGCTTGCCAATTCGCAGCCGCCTGATGGGCCGTGCGCGGTGGCGAAGCTCCACCATGCCGACAGGCACGAGGAATGCCAAGTTCATCGTTACTCGTCTGGAATCATACAGAACCTGGGGAGTCAGGCAAGTAGATTCTGGAGGAGCGAAGGCCACAGTCTTCTCTCTTTTCAGTTCTCAGGCTGGTTCGTTCCTTGCGGCCCTCTGCAGTGAGTCGTTATACGGCCCTGGCGATGGCATCGCCCATTTGCGAGGTGGTGACCTTGCGCGCGTTGGTCGCGGCGGGGCTGTAAATATCGCTGGTGCGGCAGCCGGCGGCCAGCGCCTTGCCCACGGCGGCTTCGATGGCTTTGGCGGGCTCCTCCAGCCCGAAGTTGTAGCGGAACATCAAAGCGACGGCGAGGATCTGGGCGATGGGATTCGCCAGGTTCTTCCCGGCGATATCGGGCGCGGAGCCGCCGGCGGGTCCATACAAGCCGCAGGTCCGGCCGTGGCGCGCGTAGCCCAGGTAAAGGCTGGGCAACATTCCCAGCGAACCGACCAGCGCCGCCGCCTCGTCGCTGAGGATGTCGCCAAAGGTGTTTTCACACAGGACCACGTCGAACTGCGTGGGCCGCAGGATGAGCTGCATGGCGGCGGTGTCCACGAGCATGTTCTCCAGGGTCACCTGGGGATACTCGTGGCTGATCTCCGTCACAACCTTCCGCCAGAGGATGCTGGTCTCCAGGATGTTGGCCTTGTCAACGCTGGTGACCTTCTTGCGCCGCTGCCACGCCGCCCGGAACGCAACGTGGGCGATGCGCTCGATTTCCGACGCCGTCAGCGCCATGGTGTCCACGGCGCGCAGGACTTCCCGCGCGGGTCGGCCGGCTTCTTTGTGCTCCATCACCGCTTCGGTCTTCTTCGGATAGGCATAGTAGAGCCCGCCGGTGGATTCCCGCACCACCAGCAGGTCAATCCCGGCGCCCTGGATTTCAGGCCGCAGCGGGCTGGCATGCGCCAATTCCGGGTAGAACCTGACCGGGCGGAGATTGGCGAACAGGCCGAGCTGTTTGCGCAGCCGCAGCAGGGCGCGCTCGGGTCGTTTCTCCTTGGCGATCTCCGGATCGCGGTAATACAACCCGACAGCGCCGAAGAGGACCGCGTCCGACTTCTTGCAGAGCGCCAGCGTGGCGTCGGGCAAGGCGTGGCCTTCTTTGTCAATAGCCGCCCAGCCGATCGGCGCTTCCGTGATCTCCAGGGCCAGGCTGAAGCGCTTCTCGACCGCCTTCAATACCTTGAGGGCCTCGCGCATGATTTCCGGCCCGATGCCATCCCCCGCCAATGCGGCGATCTTCAGTGTGGGTGCCTTCGTCGTGCTCGTGCTCATAGACAATGACTGGGTATCCATCTCTTCGTAATCTGCCCGGCCTGTTCCTGTTTCCGTTCCGGGTCGGTTGCCGGCCGGATCGCAAACAGGGATTCAGCCGAGTAGGGCTATTGGAGTGCATCCGCCGCCGGGCGTCAATCCTATTCACCGGGTTGGCAGGGGACGTTCAGGGCGTGTGCATGAAGCCCGGGAAGGAGCGCGGACGTTCCCGTCCGCCTGCTGGGTTGTGGGCAGGACGGGCGGACAGGAATGTCCGCGATCCTTCCTGCCTTCGTCCGGTTCCGGCTGCTTCCACGCCACAATAGACTTTGCAACTCTCTTCCACTCGGCCATGTTCCTGCAGGTTTGAACCTATGACTTGCTTGAGCCGTTGGATTTGCCGAGGTGCGGCCTGGGCCGCGGCCGCCTGCTTCGCGCTGGGGTGTGGGGCGGCAAACACCAACGCCAGCCGCTTCGGTTTCACTGGGCCCGAGATCTTTCCCATCGAGAACCTGATCAGCCAATTGCATGTGGCGGACCTCGACGGCGACGGCTTGAAGGACATCATCGTGGCCAATAACGCCCGATCCCGGCTCAGCCTGCTCTACAACCAAACCGGCAAGACCAATTCGTCCGCGAAGCCCCGGTTCACCGCCAAGCTGGAGTTGAACGAGCTGCCGCCCGACGCCCGCTTCCGCATCGAGTCCATCGCCTCGGAGAAGCGCATCTTCTCGCTGGTGGTGGAGGACCTGGACGGCGACGGCCGGACCGACATTGCCTATTACGGCGAGCCCAGGGAATTGGTCGTCGTCTATGACAAGGGAACAAACGGCTGGAGCGCGCCCAGGCGCTGGCCCCTCGATGACGGCCAGCTCTCCGCGAACGGGCTTTGCGCCGGCGACCTGAACGCGGACGCTCGCACGGATCTCGTGCTGCTCGGCGAGACCTGCCTTTATTTCCTCGCCCAGCAGAAGGACCGCACCCTGGACGAGCCCCGGAAGATTCCGTTCTCGGGAGCGGCCAGGTGCGCGCAGGTCGTGGACATAGACGGCGACGGGCTCAGCGATTTGCTGCTGGTGAATTGGGATGACCGCAATCCGCTCCGCTTCCGGTTGCAGCAAAAGGATGGCGAGCTGGGGCCGGAAATCTACTTTCCCTCGACGCCCATTCGGTCTTACTGGGCCGAGAGCCTCGAGGCGAACAAGAAGACGCAGGTGATCACCATCGCCCAAAACTCGGGCCGGGCGCAGATTTCGGAGTTCAACCGCAAGCCGGCCGAGGCGCTGGCGGGCTCGTTGCGCCAGGGCCAATTTCAGGTCATCCCGCTCCAGCGGACTGACCGGGCCCGGCGCGGGCTGCTCTGGGCCGACGTCAGCGGCGACGGCCTGCCAGACTTGATTTTTGCCGAGCCGGAGAGCGGCCAGATTTCGGTGTGCTTCCAGAACCCCGACGGGGCGCTCGGGCCCGCAAAAACCTTTCCCACGCTGGCCGGCGTCAGCGACTTGGCTCTGGCCGATTGGGACGACGATGGCAAGCCGGAGTTGTTCATGCTTAGCCCGGACGAGCGACAAGTGGGCGTCGCGCGCCTGGACGAGAAGCAACGGCTGCCGTTTCCGACCCTGATTCCGCTGGACGGCAGGCCGCTGGCCATCGCCGCTGGCAGCCTCCAGGCGGGAACAAACCCCGTGCTCGCCGTGATCGTTGAGCAGGAGGGCCGAGGTGGCTTCGAGTCCCGGCGGGTGCTGGTGACCCGCACGGCCGAGGGCAAGACGAGGAACCAAAGGTTGAGCAGGGATTTCAAGTCCAACCCAACCGTCCTTGCATTTCACGACGCCGACCAGGACGGCCTGGCCGATTTGGTGGCGCTGATTCCCTACGAGAAAATCAAGGTGCTGCGCCAGGTAGCAGGCAAGGATTTCGAGGAGGTGGATGTCGCGTTGCCCGGGGGCGCCCTCGAACAGCCGTGGCTGACCAGTGCCGACATAGACGGCGACGGCAAACCGGAGCTGCTGCTGCCGCAGAAGAACTTCCTCCGCGCCGTTGTGCTGAAACGCGAAGCGCGGCAGCCGAACACGGCTGCCCCGAACGAATGGACGTTCACGGTGAAGGAGCAGATCAATGGCGCCGGGAGCAACTCGCGCCTCGTCGGCGCCGCCGCGATTCCCGCCGGCACCAACACCATCCCTTCGCTCTTCCTGCTGGACGCCGAGCGCAAAGCGCTCACGCTGTGCGAGCGCGACCGCGCCGGGGTGTGGCAGGTCGTGCGCAACGTGCCGCTGGCGGTGTCCGATTTTAGCCAGTTACAGCCCGCCCAGGTCGGCGGCTCCGGCACCAATGCCCTGGTCTTCCTCGGCTTGAACGCTGTGGCTTGCATGCCCTTCAGCGGCCAGACCTGGGAACTCACAGAACTCGACAGCTACGAGACCCCGATCAAGGGCGGGCGCCTGACCGACGTGGTGTCGGGTGACCTGGACAACGACGGCCGCCAGGACCTTGTGTTCCTCGAGACGGCCCGGAACTACTTGGACCTGGTGATCTTCGACGCCAAACACAAGCTGATTCCGGCCAATCGCTGGCAGGTCTTTGAAGAACGCACCTTCCGCAGTCGCCGCAATGACTTTCCCGAACCGCGCGAAGCCGTGGTGGCAGACGTCACCGGCGACGGCAAGAACGACCTGATCGTGCTGGTCCACGACCGCATCCTGGTTTATCCGCAGGAGTGAACCCCCGCCTTCAGGCTTCTGCTGAGTCAGTTTATACAGCATCCCAATCATGTAAGAGGTCTTTGAAGGTGGCGTCTTTGGATGCCAGCAGGATGTGCCGAGGCGCTCTCAAATAGGGATTCTGTAGTAAGTAATTGCAGGATAGATGGTTGCACGGGAGTGGACTTCATGGGTAGGCGAAAGTTATCTACGGTGTGTGTCCGGTGTGTATGCGGGGCGTATCCGGTGTGTATTTAGAGAATGGCGGCTCGCGAATTGAGATTAGGACTGAGGTTAAGGACACAAATCGAATCCTGATAAAGGAATTACGCCCTTCAGGTTCTGTGGCTTGAGTCTTCCATTGGCTGGTTCTCAGCCGGCTCACTGGTCCCCGGCTCCTGCACTGAGGTCGCGGATGAGCCAGAATTGCCGAAACGAATTTGCGTTGGCATTGTCTAATACAGTTACATACTGTCGGAAGGTTCGTTCGGGAGCGGTTCAACGAAGATGAAGAACGCCGAATTCAACTCTGCGCGGGCGCGATCGGTCACCGGATTCCTGCTGGTGGTCGCCTGGGTTTGGCTTGCTTTGGCGGCGAGCGCCTCCGCCGGTGCGGAAGCTGACCGCCCGCCGCCTGCGTCGCTGGCCGCCACGCAGTCGGTTTACCTGGACTATCGGGAGCTGAACTACGACGTCAGCCACTGGGGCCTTTCGTTGGCCACGCAGTCGGCGTCTTTTAAGAAGGAGCCGGATCTTGGAGTCCGCAAGGTGGTGCGCGGGACCATGAAGTTCGGGAGCAGCACCGAGCAGTTCCTGCCGTTCATTTGGGACCAGACCGGTGGCAAGCTCTACCTGGACCTGAACCGCAATCAGGATCTGACGGACGATCCGACCGGGGTGCGCTCGTGCTCGCAACCCGCGCGGTATTCGAATCGTTACCAGACCTTCACCAATGTCCACTTGGCATTCAAGACGCCGATGGGAAGCCACAACCTGCTTGCGGACTTGAACCTGCACTATTACCGGCAGCTTGGGGGTGGCATCAGCTCGCGTTCGTACTGGTCGGGCAAGGTTTCGTTGCAGGGGCGGGAATGGCAACTGGGCATTGTCGAAGACCCCTCCGGCACGCCGGGTTCCCCGGAAGGCGGTTATCTGCTGTTGCGTCCGTGGGCGGCGCGCGCCCAGTCTTTTAGCCTCCAGGACGGTTCGTTGGATGGTTTCCGCTTCTGCCGCGACCTGTTCTTTGGAGGCGAAGCATACCGGCTGGACTACGCTTACTTGGAACAGGACGGCAAGCCGCGATACCGGATTGACATTAAGGCGCAGCGGGCTGAGTTGGGTGAACTGAAACTGGCCGGGAAGTTCATCAAACGCCTGGTGCTTACAGGAGGGAAGTTCGCGACGGTTCTGGACCAGCCGGAAGCGGTGGTCAAAGTCCCGGTCGGCACCTACCGCCAATGCCAGGTGCAACTTGCACAGGGCGGCGCGGAGGCGTTTCGTGAGTCCTCCCGATACGGCGCTTCGCCAGAGGACAAAGGGACGACGGTAACCGCCACCAAGCCGGCGGTCCTGACAGTGGGCGGTCCGCTAACCAATTCCGTCACGGTCAACCGTTCCGGGCGGTCTCTGAACCTCGCCTACGAGTTGCTCGGGGCAGGGGGCGAGACCTACCAACTGCTGGGGGCGCGGCAGCGGCCCGAGTTTGCCGCGTATCGGGCGGGCAAGAAGGTGGCGTCGGGCAAGTTCGAGTTTGGATGAGGCGGCACCTGCTCGTACTCATGGCGAGTACCACTTACAGAAGCTGGTGAGCTGAAGATCGCGGCGATCGGCGACTTAGGCGGCCTCGGAGCCAGGGAAGGCAGCCCGGTCGTCTATAACTGGACAAGGCCCAATCCCCTGCCCGTGTTGCTGCCGTGGCTGGGGATCCTGTTGCTCTTGATGCTCAAGCCCAACCGCTGCGCGCAGGCTTGGTGGATTTGGGTGCCGGTCGGTTGCGTCGCGGGAGTGGGCGCTCTCTCAGCATTGGACGTGGAATTCATGCCTTCCGCTGTGTTGGAGATGTTTGGGGGCATCCTTGCAGCGGTGGGCTTCGGGCTGGCGGCAGTGTGGTTGATCGCCGGTTATCTGGGTTGGAAACACCGGGCGGTGGCTTGGGCGGGCATGGTCGCGGCGTTGGGAAGCTTTAGCCTCCTGGCGGCCCTGATCCGGCAAGGGCTCGAGGGAATCGGGCCAGACGTGTTGCCTGGCCTGATCGCGGTGGCGGCGGGCGCCGTCGTGATCCCACTGGCGATCACGCTGGCTGGCCTGTTCTGCCGAGGCCGTTATGGCCCGCTCCGCATCTGCCTTTGGGTGGCCGCGGCCCTGGTGGCGATCTGGCTGCTGGTGATCGGGCCATTCTTCATTGCCGCGATGATCTTCAATCCCGGCGACGTGCCGCTGCTCGCCTTGGTTAGCGTTGTGTTGTCGGTGGCCGGCGGCAGCTTCGCAGTGCTCTTGCCATTCCTTGTCCTTTCGTTTACGAATGCGTTCTATCGTGAGCGGCTTAAAGACCTCTTGCACCTGGGACGCGAAGCAGCCCCGCCGGTGATCGCGCCGGTCACAGCGGCGCCGCGGCTGCTCGAAGTTGAACCGTGAATACTGCGTTATGAGACTATGCACCCGAATGACTGAGTGGGCCGCTGTGGCAGTGATGGCCCTGGCCGGCACCGCCTCCGCCCAGAAGGAGCAGTGGCTGGACTACAAAGTGAGCCGCGATGGCCGCGGCTATCGCTACCTTAACCTCACCACCAAACCGCCGCCGAACGTCAAGCTGCCCACGCTCAACGCCCAGCCCTACTTCGCCCACTGGACTACGCCCATGGATCCAGCCGGACGCTGGCTCTGCCTGGATCGGACGAAGAAGTCCGGTCTCCACGATCGGGTGTACTTCGACTGCAACGGCAATGGGCGCCTCGATGACGAGTCCCCCGTGAGCACGTCCCGCAACGATCAATACAGCGCCTACTTCGAGCCCGTGCGCGCGGTATTTAAGGGCGAGGACGGCCCGATTATCTACCACCTTGTGCTCCGGTTCATGAAGTACGACGCCAACAACGCAAACCTGCTCGCCGCGTCGGGCGGTTACTACAGCGGCCTGGTGGACCTCGGGGGGAAGAAACGCCGCCTCCAACTTCTGGACGGCAACGTCAACGGCACCTTCAACGACCGTTCGGCCAATGCCTATGAATCCGACCGCGTGATGATCGAGGGCGATCAGACCCGGGAGCGGTATCTGGGGAAGATGATCGAGGCCGAGGGGCAGTTCTTTCGCATCGAGGTGGCCCGGGACGGGGCGTTCGTGAAGCTTCAGAAGGCTGAAGGCTTGACCTTTGGCGATTTGCGCGTGCCCGTTTCCGTCACGAACTTCGTAGCCTTCGGGGAGAATGGCCATTTCGTGCGCCAGCCGGTCAAAGGCGAGTTCACTCTCCCGGCCGGAAAGTATAAGCCCATGCAATGGACGATCAACCGCAAGGATGCCAAAGGAGCAGCTTGGGAATTAATGGGCTACAACTTCCCGGACTCCGCTGGCCTGGAGATTGACCCGGCAAAACCGGTCGTCCTTAGCATCGCCGAACCGATACGGGCCAGCCTTTCGGCTTCCGAGACCACCAACGCGGTGGGATTCAACCTCAGCTTCCTGGGGCAGGGCGGGGAGTCTATCCAGATCCTGAAGGGCAACCAGCGTCCGGCGGGACCGAAGTTGACCCTGGCGAGCCTGGACGGCACATATCGTTCGACGAACACCTTCGAGTTTGGGTGAGGCGGGGTCTGTTCGCTCTCATGGCGAGAGCCCAAAAAGGTCCAACGTCCCGTTATGTCCACCGTCAGCTTTGCCAGCCCCTTCGAGGTGCTGATGCCTCGCCCGCTGACGCTCAAGCCCAAGGGTCGCAAACCCCTTGAGCTGGGAGCGAAGGTGCGCGTCGAGGCCGTACGCCTCAACCAGGCAGGTGATGAGCCTGGCTTGGCCGCCTTGATCAATGGCGCCGGCCTGCGCGACTGGGACAAGGATGGCCTCCGGGAACATGACACCGCCGCGAAGAACATGTGGCGGGGCGCTTGCGCGCCGGACTTGAAATTGGAGTTCGAGCTGCCTGATGCCGTGCCGCTCAGCGCTTTGGAAGTGTGGAACTTCAACGTGGACTGGCAGACCGCCGACGGCGTGCGAAAGGCCGATGTCGCAGTCTCGGCCGACGGAACCACCTGGCAGACGGTCCTCCGCGGGGCCGAGTTGGCCGAAGCCGAGGGCCGCGCGGACTACGACGACCCGATTGTGCTGAAGTTTGATCCGGTGACGGCGCGCAAAGTGCGGTTCGAGAATGTCCAGTCCTGGGAGGCTGGCGGCAAGGTTGGGCTGAGCGAAGTGGTGTTTCGCCAGGCGAGTGGGCCGCAAGCCGCGCCAATACTGCCCGAGGATGGCGCGAAAGGCATCAAGGTCGGCAAGACCACCTTGAGATGGATCACGGGCCAGGGCGCGACGGAGCACCGGGTCTTCCTGGGCACCGCACCCGACAAACTGGAGCCACTAGGCACCACTCGCGAAACCGTGCTGGAGGCGTCGGCGTTGAATCCGGACCGGGCTTACTTCTGGCGGGTGGACGAAGTGCAACCGGACGGACGCGTGGTTGCAGGGCGCCTGGCGCGCTTCGACACCAGCGGACTGGTCGCGTGGTGGAAGCTCGACGAAACCAAAGAGAAGAGGGCCGAAGATGCTTCAGGCCATCAGCTTGCCGGCAACGTGGTCGGCAAGGCATTATGGGCGCCTAACCAGGGCCGGATCGGTGGAGCGATGGAGTTCGACGGCAAGACCACCTTCATCAATTGCGGCCGGGCGCCGGAGTTCGGTTTTAGCGACGGCATGACCGTGTCGGCCTGGATCAAGGTGCGTGAGTTCAACAAGTCTTGGCAGGCCATCGTCACCAAGGGCGACACCGCCTGGCGCCTCCAGCGCGAGAAGGAAACAGGCATGGTTACTTTCACGTTCAACACGGGGACCGAGTCAAAGCGCGCCGAGCCGGAGCTGATTTGCCTCGTCTCGAAGCGCAAACTGGATGACGGCCAATGGCATCACGTGGCGGGCGTTTCCGATGGCCGCCGCGCCGCGCTGTACGTGGACGGCGAACTGGAAGCCTCGGCGGATGCGAAGCCCATCGCGCAAAACAACGCGCCGGTAATGATCGGCTGCAACTCGGCCGCCTACGATAGGCGGTTCAACGGGTGGATTGACGACGTGCGCCTTTACGGCTACGGCCTGAGCGAAACGGAGGTCAAGGCGCTCTGCCGGGACGGCGGCGAGGCCGCGCACGCGGCGAAATGAGAATGAAGGTCAGGCGTGAGGCAGGCATGAAGCGGTTATTATACTCTACGATCGTGTTTGGCGCGGTTTTTGCGGGCGGCCTCGTGCCGCCAGCCAGTGCCGCGTCGAGACTTACCGGCGTTGTGCGTGATCCCAGCGGCACGCCCGCGTCCGGCATACAGATATCCGTCTTCCCGAATTGGGGTGGCAATGAGGGCGTGGCCAAGACCGATGCCAACGGCCGGTACGAGCTGAGCTGGAACCCGCGGCGTTTCGGCGGGCCAAGTACCACGTTCTGCGTCATCGCGCGCGATGTCGCCGGGAACCTGGCGGTGGCGCAGGAGATTGAAGAAGACGCGACGACGGTTGATCTTCGTCTGGAGCGTGGATTGGTGGTCGCCGGCCGGGTGGAGAACGCGGCGGGCAAACCGCTGGCCGATGCTTCGGTGCAACTGCATCTTTGGGCGGGCAACATGGGCGCATCGTTCGACAACAAGCCGCTTAGCACGGACGCCCGAGGCCGGTTCGAGTTCACCGCGCTGCCGCCGGATCGGCGCTACAGCCTTTGGGCTACGGCGAAGGGCTACGGGTCGGCCAACGCCAGCATCCAGCCCGGGGAAGCGGAAACCAACCGTATCGAGTTGGCCCCCTGCGTTCTGCAAGTGGCGGACCGAAAGCTCGCAGGGCGGGTCCTCGATGCCGAGGACAAGCCAGTGGCTCGCGTCCAGGTGCACATGTCCGGCCAGGGCCAGCCCAGCGAGTCGGTGCAGACCGACGACCAGGGACGCTTCGCTTTCAGCCAGGTGTGTGAAGGCCAGATTCAACTTTTTGCCAGCTCACGAGATGGCTATGCCAACGCGCGTGCGGAAGGGGGAGACACCGATGTGATGATCAAGCTTGGCGTAAACGATTCCGACTCTTACCGCGAGGCTCCCAGGCGTCCTTCCCTGAAGGGCAGACCGCTGCCTGACCTGGCGGCGGTCGGGCTTGCCCGCGAGGTCGCCCCCGCCGGGAAGCCGGTTCTGCTCTGCCTTTTCGACGTCGAGCAGCGTCCGTCGCGCCGTCTGGCGCGTCTGTTGACCGAACAACACGACGACCTCAAGCAGAAAGGCGTGACTGTTCTTGGGCTGCAAGCTGCCGTCACGCCGGTAGAGGCGCTCAGCGAGTGGAAGGCAGCCAGCCCGGTACCGTTCCCCGTCGGCCGGGTAGCGGAGAAGTCGGACAAGACGAAATGGGCATCGGAAGTGGAGTCGTTGCCATGGCTGATCCTGGCCGACGCCAGTGGCCGCGTAGCCGAGGAAGGGTTTGCGCTCGACGAATTGGAGGCCAGGCTCAAGACTCTGCGTGGAGCGGAGAGGTAGAAGCCTCGTTGGCAATACCAGCTCCGCTCGACACAGAACTCGTGGACAACAACGCCGGCTTGCGCGCGCCTGATTGCGCCCCTGGAAAACTGCTTGTGCTCGGTTTGGGCAACGACCTGCTGACCGACGACGCGATTGGTCTCCATGTGGTGCGCCGGCTCCGGCTTCAGTTCGCCGGACATCCTATGGTGAATGTCCAGGAGACGACGGAGATGGGATTGGCGTTGCTGGACTTCCTAACCGGGTACCGGGCGGTGCTCATCGTGGATTCGATCCAGACCGGCCAGGCCCCGCCGGGTTTTGTCCATGAACTGGAGCCGGCCTCATTGAAGGAGTTGACCGGTCGCACCCCGCATTTCCTGGGCGTGGGCGAAACCCTGGCACTGGGACGGCTTTTGGAATTACCGATGCCGGCGGAGGTCAGGATTCTTGCCATTGAGGTGGAGGACCCATTCACTCTAAGCACCCAACTGACCCCGGTGCTCGAGACTGCGCTGCCCGGGATTGCGGAACAAATCGCCGGCGCGGTGGGGGCGATGGCAGAACGCGCGACTTGACTCTCGGGGCGGGTGTGAGTATCGGGCGAGACGCACGCTCCCGCCGGGCATCATGGGACGCCATGCGCTCAGCAAATCCGCGGCAGTTGCTCGCCGCTGGACATGTCCAGGATCCGCTGGGCACCGATGGCACTCTTGAGCAAGACCTTGGCCGAGCGTTGATCGGAGACGTTGCCGATGCGGCTGGCGCCGCTGCCGTTCGGATGGTCTCGCATGATCGCCAGCGCGCGCTCCGCCTCGTGCTCGGGCACAAAGGCCGCGAAGCGTCCCTCACAAGCCACCTGGAAGGGGTCTAAACCCAGCACCTCGCACGCGGCGCGGACGTCCTCGCGGACAGGGATGCGCGTCTCCTCGACCTGCAAGTTGAGGCGGGCAGCCTCGGCAATCTCGTTGAGCACGCTGGTCAGGCCGCCGCGCGTGAGATCGCGCAGGCAGTGGACGCTGATGCCGGCGCGCAGCAGTTGCAGGACGAGGCCGGCCAGCGGGGCGGAATCGGTCTCGATGGTGGACTCGAATGCGAGCCCTTCGCGAACGGCCATGATGGCCATGCCATGGCGCCCCACGTCGCCATTGACAAGGATGGCGTCGCCCGGCTGCACACTCTGGGGCGCGATGCGGAGCGGGTGTTCGAGGACGCCCACCCCGGCGGTGTTGAGGAACAAGCCGTCGCCCTTGCCTTTGTCAACGACCTTGGTGTCGCCGGTGATAATCTGCACGCCCGCCTTTTCAGCAGCCTGTTGCATCGAGGCGGCAATCTTCCAAAGCGTCTCCATTGGCAGACCTTCCTCGATGATGAACGCGGAGCTGAGATAGAGCGGGCGGGCCCCCGCCATCGCCAGGTCGTTCACCGTGCCGTGTACGGCCAGCGAGCCGAGATCGCCGCCGGGGAAGAAGAGGGGCCGCACGACGTAGGAATCCGTGGTGAAGGCCAGCCGTTGGCCGGCGATCTCGAACACGCTCGCATCATGCTGCGCGTCAAGGAGCGGGTTGCGGAAGGCTGGGACAAAGAGCTTGCCGATGAGCTGATGCATCAGCTTGCCTCCGCCGCCGTGCGCCATCAGCACTTGGGGGTAATCCTGGATGGGGAATGGGCAGGCAGGGGTGAAGTCGGGAGGGGTCGTCATGGCGCGGTCAGCAAATCCGAAATCCGAGGTCCGAAGTCCGAAGGCAGGCCGAAAACCGAAAGCCGAAGGGCGCCAGGCGTCGTTGCCTGGCAGAAGACCGGTGCCTGGAGGTGAGGAACCATGCGGGTTAAGCGGTTGGCTCGCGGCGGTAGCGGTAGTAGGCGGCGCAGGCGCCCTCCGAGGACACCATTGTCGCGCCCAGCGGATGCTCCGGGGTACAGCGCGTGCCGAAGGCGGGACACTCGTGCGGCTTGATCTTCCCCTGCAACACGAGGCCGCTGAGGCACTCGGGGGATTCCTCGACCCGCAGGCCGGCCAGGCCGAACCTCCGCTCGGCGTCGAACGGAGCGTAGGCTTCGCGCAGGCCCAAACCGCTTTGCGGAATCTCGCCGATGCCGCGCCACTTGCGCGGGGTGACCTGGAACACCTCGCGAATCAGTTGCTGCGCCGGTTCGTTGCCTTCTCGGCGCACCGCGCGGCTGTATTGGTTCTCCACCTCCGCCCGACCCCTCTCCAACTGCTGAATGCACATTAGCACGCCTTGCAGAATGTCCAGCGGCTCGAACCCAGTCACCACGATTGGCACTTGATACTTCGCGGCGATGGGAACGTATTCCTCCCAGCCCATCACCGCGCAGACATGACCGGCGGCCAGGAAAGCCTGCACCCGGCGATCGGGCGCGCGCAGAATCGCCTCGATGGCGGGCGGCACCAGCACGTGCGACACCAGCAGAGAGAAGTTCTTCAGACCCTTCCGGGCGGCTTGATAAACGGCCATCGCGGTCGTCGGCGCGGTGGTTTCAAAGCCAACACCGAAGAAAACCACCTCCTTGGCCGGGTGCTGCTCGGCCAACTTGACCGCGTCCATTGGGGAATAGATGATGCGCACATCGCCGCCCCCGGCCTTGACCGAAAGCAGGTCCTTGTCGCTGCCGGGCACGCGCAGCATATCCCCGAAGGAACAGAAGACCACCTCGGGGCGGGAGGCGATCATCAGCGCCTGGTCAATCAGTTCGAGTGGTGTCACGCACACCGGGCAGCCGGGACCGTGAATGAGCGTGATCTGCCTCGGCAGGAGTTCATCTATGCCGAACTTCACGATGGCGTGGGTTTGGCCGCCGCAGACTTCCATGAGCGACCACGAGCGTGTGGTGATGCGGGCGATCTCGCGCGCCAGCTTGTGCGCGCCCTCCGCATTGCGGTATTCGTCGAGGTATTTCATCGCTCCGGCGGGCCGGTTGCGGTGGGCGCGGGGGGTGGCTGGGCAGGCGCGACGCCCGCCCCATGCTGATCCAGCTCGCTCAGCTCCTGCATCTGGCGCAGGTATTCGAAAACCTGGTTCGCTTCTTCCTCATCCACCCGGCTAAGCGCGAAGCCAACATGCACGATCACGTAATCGCCGACCTTCACTTCGGGCACATAGGCGAGGCTGACCTCCTTGAGGATGCCGCCGAAGTCCACTTTGCCACTGCGCATCAAGAGGTCTTCACCGCTAATGCTGGTGACCTTGCCTGGGATAGCTAGACACATTGCCCTTAAGCCTACACGCCCGAGAGTCGCAGGGCAACGGTGCCGAGCGACTTTAGCCTGAACCGGCCGTTGCGACATGGAGCATCTTGGGATGTCGCTGGCCAACAGCTCCGGCCGCGTCGTTTGGCTTCCGTATTGAGAGGCTATCCGACCAGCGCCTTCCACGCGCCCCGCGTGGCACCGGCGCCAGAACTGGACCATGATCGCTCATTGCGGGCAGCGGATGGTCGCTGCGCACATCAAAAGCTTGACGTGCCGCAACCTAAAGACCATTCTCCCACGCCTTTGCGGTGCCATTGGCATCCGCGGGTTGCGAACGGCAGCTCGGAGCCAAGGGCGAATAGACCTGCAATCTCGAAGAATCGGACTTGGCGCATAACCTGCTTTCAGAGTGCTATTTGCCGTGGCCTAACACTGAGCTTTGCTGCGAACAGGCTTGCGCTTTGGCCGCCGTTGCGGAGATACTGCGACGGTTTCCGCACTAAACGAAGCATAAGCCTCAAGATGGGGCAGGGGATTGACATCCGTGTCGTGAAGTCGGCTACTCTGGAGGCTATCGGTCCAGGGCAGACGGCCAAGACGAATGGCTTCCCTTGATCGCGGGTCGTGGTTATGATCAACTGCCGTAACCTCAGCACGAAGTGCCGTGCGGCCAGTGAGCCCGGAGCAAAGACTGCAGCAGCAACGCGTTGAATTGATTTACGTGATCAGCGAACAAACAGCTCGCCGCATCCGCCATTATTCCAGTTCCTTCATGAAACTGGGCGGGAATCGTGTTGGCAAATCCGGCTGCCCTCCGGCAGTTCCGAGCTTCCATGTTGACTCCGATCACCTGCAGACCCGGTGGTACACCCTGACCGGGAACATGCACCGCTTCAAGCTGACGATTCGCATCGGGCCGCAGCATGGGGTCCTCCGCCGGGCCACAACTGGAACCCGCACTTTCGAGATGGGGGTAAACTCTGGTCACCTCCAACCTGGAGGGGCCCTATGAACTCGGGCAATCTGGATTGGCTGTTTCAAGGAGATACGGGCATGGCCGCGCTCAACTGGCCGGCGATGGTGCTGGGCCTGGTGCTGTCCCTGGCATGCGGCCACGTCGTTTCCTGGGTTTACATGGTTACGCACTCTGGGCTTTCGTACTCGAGGACTTTTGTCAACGCCCTGGTGCTAATACCACCCATTGTCTGCCTGGTCATGATGGTTCTGACTAACAGCGTCATCACTGCCTTTGGCATGATGGCCGTCTTCGCCATCGTGCGGTTTCGAAACATCCTCCGCGACACGCTGGACACCACCTACGTGCTCATCAGCCTGGTCATCGGGATGGCTGCCGGCACGCAGAAGTTCACCAGCGCGCTGGTGGGGTGTGCGGTCGTTGCGGCGACGATGCTCTATCTGTGGTTCACGGCTTACGGGAGCCGCCAGCGCTATGACCTGATCCTGAACCTGCACTGGGGACGGCCCGCGGAGGAGCTTCCCGAGCTGGACCGCGTTTTGCGGCGCCACACCTGGAAGTCAATTCTGGCCAGTCAACGGACCCAGGAAGGGGAGGGGGGCGTGGACCTTTCTTACCGCCTGCTGCTTCGTGACACGGAGAGGGCGGGTGAATTGCTCACTGAACTGCGGCGGTTGGCCGGGGTTTCGGGGCTCACCTCCATGAGCGCTGAAGACGAGTCCGAAATATGACCAGCGACCCATTGCCTCCCATTCCTGTCACCGCCCGCCTGCGCTGGCGGCTGATTCGGGAGCGGGTGATTCCCTTGGTCATGTTCCTGACGCTGGTGGGGGTGGCGAGCGTGGTCTGGAGCCGTTATTACGGGTCGGCGACCATGAGCGGGGTGGCCGATGGGGTGCGCGCGGCGGTAGCCAGCCCGCAGGCCGGATGGCTGCGGGAGTTGAAGGTTTCTCCGTATCAACTGGTTAACCGGGGTGACCCATTGGCGATCATCGAACCGGTGGATTCCCGAATGCCGTTGGACCTGGCGCGAGTGGAGTTGGAGTTGGCCCGGCTGCGACACGAACCACCGCTGGCAAGTCAAAATGCCATGAATTATGAACGGGTCCGCGTGGAATTGTTGCGGCTCAAGGCAGAGCTGGCCACAGCGCGAGTCAACCTCGAACGGGCAGAAACTGACGTGCTCCGCAACCAACGGCTTTTTCAGGACAAGATCCTTTCCGAGGATCTATACGATCTAAGCTTGAAGACGCGCGATGCGGTCAAGGCGGAGGTGGTGACCAAAACCGGCGCGGTCGGCGAGATGGAGGCTCGGATGAAGGCGTTGCAGTCGTTGGGCGACCCCCGCGTGGCGGCGGTGGATGAGCGGCTGCAACAGGTGTTGGCGCGGTTGGAGACGACCCAAGAGACGGCGGTGAGTAACTGGGGACCCATCACGCTGGTGGCGCCGATCTCAGGCATGGTCAACGGGATCAGCCGGCAGGTGGGGGAATACGTATTGGAGGGCGAGGCGGTGGTGGGCGTGGCCTCGCTTACCTCTCAGCGGGTGGTTGCCTACCTGCGTCAACCTTACCCGATTGACCCCGAGGTGGGTATGAAGGTGCGCCTCTCCACGCGGACGGAAAAGAGGGAGACCTTCTCGGCTTCGATCATCCAGGTAGGAGCCCAGGTGGAGGTGATTACCAATGCGCTCGCGTTGGTCCGACAGGGGACCTTGGTGGATGTGGGGCTACCTGTCGTGGTGGGTCTGCCTGCGGGGAACCGCATCCGGCCCGGAGAGATCGTGGATCTGTGGATCGAGCGCTAGCCGCGCCCCGGAACGAGACCAACGGCCCTTACTCCCGGCTTGACGAGATGGTCGCAGGGGATGTAGGTAAACCATATGCGCGCAGCCACCGGCCGACGATCCCCATCCCTGCTCAGGGAGATCAAGCAGAATCTGGTTCGCCGCAGTTGACACTATGAAGCAGACCGACCATGCAGAGACTGCGATCGCTGCGGTGGAAGACATCCAGAAGGGTTGGCACGAGATGCAGTTGCGGCTGGGGCAACTGGAGGCGGATCGGAATGCGCTGGAACAGGAAAACAGGTCGCTGCGGCTGCTACTGGAAAGGGTCATTGAACAGCGGCAGACCTCGCACAGCGAACTCGTGCTGCTTTTGACGAGCCTGGCCAGCAAGCTGCCGCTCAATGATGTCGGGGTGATCGTTGCCAAGCTGGTCGAGCATAATACCAACGTAAACCAGGCTCTGGCAGCGCTGGGAAAGGGGGCCGTTGACGCGGAATTGCCCCAACCCGAGGTGCTGAAGAATCTGGACCGCGCGAAACAAGAGCTGCTGGCGGCGCTCAAACAGACCCTCGAGGAACTTATCAAGCTGGATCCCCCACTGGAGACCGAGATGCTGGAGCCGCTGCGCTCCGATCCGAAGCTGTTCTTTTCCCCGCGGATGGTGCGGGCCCACCGCTGTTTCATCAAAGGTCAAGTGCCCCGCGAGCGGATCATCCGGATGTTCGGCGAGCAGGCGTTGGTTTTTTTCAAGGACATGACCACCGACTCCAGACTGAACCCGCGCCCTAAAGCGGAGGAGATCATGCTGGCGTTCCGGAGCGACTTCGAATCACTGCTCCAGCAACAAGCGGCGCTGTCGCCGGAAAAGAAAGAGCGTTTGCAGGCCCTCTACCAGCAAGTTCAGCAGAGCAAGGCTCCAACGGGTGTGGGACGCTTGCAGAGGAGCGCGTTCCAGCGCCTTTCGTTTATCATCGAACTGCTTCATTATTACGAGCATCAAAGCACCGAAGCGCCGGACATTGTCTTCGCACAGCGGTTGCCGGCGCTAATCGAGCAGTTGGGGTTCACTGGCTCCGGGGAACCGCTGGATGAGAAACTGCTGAACCAGGTAGAGGCCTTATTGACCTTTGTCATCAGCCCGGACCATCGGCTCATGATCATCAACAACGTCGGCAAGGGCGGCGGGGCCGGCAAAACCCTCAAGTATGTGCTCCGGCTCCGCAGCGAGCGGGTGGACGACCTGGACCATCTGGTAGCC
Source organism: uncultured Verrucomicrobiota bacterium (assembly GCA_964625855.1). Taxonomy (GTDB): domain Bacteria; phylum Verrucomicrobiota; class Verrucomicrobiia; order Limisphaerales; family UBA8199; genus JAPLUA01. The sequence goes on from CAZVFC010000043.1 coordinate 68,516, forward strand.
GAGTTTGTGCGCCATCTCATCCCGGCGCCGCCCGAAAGGCCCCCTGCGCCCCAGGCCCTGGCTGCGCTGCTGGAGTTGGTGCGCCCCGAGACGCAGCGACGGGTAGCCAAAGCCATCGCCATGTGCGATCGGTTGCGCAAAGCGGACGCGGATGCGTTGGGCAAAGCGCTTGCGGCCGCGCTCGGCCTTAAGGGGCTGGAGCAGGAAACCAGCGCCCAGGAAGCTCTGCCGCCGGAGACGGAACGGCAACTGGCGTGGGCAAAAATCAAAGAACTTATCACGCAACGATCCGATGCAGCGACCGTCGCCGGTGCGATCCGCGACCGCCTGAACGCAAAGTATGATGCGGACGAGATCCGCCAGAGCTGGATCACCCTGACCGAGGCCGATCCGATGTCGCTGATACGAATCTTTTGCCAGCTCCCGTTCCGCCCGGACGGAAAGACCGATCCCATCGCGCGACCGGTGATGGAGACCTACGTCACGCGGCTGACGCATGAGAAGTATGCCGGCACCTATAACAAGGTCCTTACCAGCCTCCGGAACATGTTCCATGCCAAACCCGACAGTCCGACACTTCTCAATTTTGTGGCGCTGGTAAAATGGGCCGATGCGGAGGCGGTCAGCAAGTTGTGCGCGGACGTGGGCATGCCGGTGCCGGCACACTAGCGGTGACTATGATCGTCCTCACCCATAGCGGCGGCGTGGCGATGACCAACTGCTTCCTCGTCGCCGATGAATCCGCAAGACAGGCCGTACTCTTCGACGCCCCCGACCACACAACCGGCCCGCTTCTCGATGAAGTCGCCAAGCGTGGGTGGGAACTCATCGGGTTGTGGCTTACGCACGGCCATTTTGACCACTTTGCGGATCATGCCGTCGTCAAGAGACGATTTCCCGGGGCGCGGGTGCTGATTCATGCTCTGGACGAAGCCAAGGCGCTTGACCCGGAGCTGCAGACCCGAATGTTCGGCCTTCCGTTTAGCATCCCGCCGGTCAGGGCGGACGGTTACGTCAAAGACAACCAGGAACTGAAGGTGGGAGCACTGGAAGTCACGGTGATCCACACGCCCGGTCACTCGCCTGGGCATGTAGCGTATCATTTCCCCAACGAGCAGGTGCTGGTGGGAGGTGATTTGATCATCGGCGGTTCGGTCGGAAGAACCGATTTGCCGGATTCGCACCACCCCCACCTGCAGGCCTCGATTCGGCGCGTGATGGCACTGCCCGCCGCGACACGGCTACTTGGGGGACACGGCCCAACCACCTCACTGGAAGAGGAGCGGCAGTGCAATCCCTTTGTGCAGGAGGCGCTGCGGTTCCGCTGAAATCTGGCAAGCACCGAGGGCCGTCAGTGGGCGTCTGGCGGGGTCGCGAAAGTGTGATTTCACCCGGACGCCGAGGTGCTTGTCATGGCAGAGGGACCCCAAGGCCCAACGCATGTTCGCCTTGAAAGAGGCTTTCTCCTTGGGGAAAAAGCCCCTTACCCCAGAGCCGCTCCTGCGGCACCAAAGACCTACGGAGCTGCGTAGTTACGTCCGCCTTCCGGGACTTCGCTCGAAGTGTCGGGAGTCACATTGGTCGGCGTGGTGGTCAGGGGGAGATAAGGAGGGCCGACCGCAGGTCCGCGGACGAGGGGCCCGGGCATGGAGGCTGAGGAGGCGGCGGCTGCCGGCGTGTTGGCCGTTGCCCGAGGGCTCATAGTCAGGGCCGGACTGGATGCGGCGGTAGCCTGCGACAGTCGGGCGGCCTGGTCCAGAACAGTGGGGACCGAAGAAACATTGCCGCCATAGGAGGCCAACGTCTGCTGGATATAAGGCCTGAACTCCGGGAACGCAGAGGCAACTGCATCCAGGATCTCCTCACTGGCGCTCGGTACCGCTTTAGAAACAGCGACCGCTACGTTACGGTACTGGCTGGGAACAGCACGGCAAACAGCCAGAACAATGCCATGAACCTGTTTAGGAGCAGCGGCAGCAGCGGCTTTGGCAATTGCAGCGGCCTGCTTGGGCTGCTGGGCGGCCGCAGCGCCGGCGGCAACCGACGCCATCTCAGGCACCTTCTTGGCAATGGCACCAACGATTGCTGGAGCGGCGGCAGGCTTGAGCCCCACTGCGGCCCGAACGACCTCCGGTGTGGTGGCTGCCCGGTCTTGGCTCGCAACTTGAAAAACCAGGTCGGCAGCCTTGGCTGGCAGTTCAGCCGCAGGAACCGAACTCAAGACTTGCTTAAAGGCACTGGCCTTTGGCGCATCCTTCGCCAAGGCATTGACAGTCATCAGAAGAGCCACAATGAGCACGAAACCAGTAGTTTTTTTCATATCACACTCTCTCTCCCGAGGTTGCATCAAACTTGGCGACCTCGAACGGTTCAGTTTTCGAAGTCTTTTAACAGGGTAAGGCCATGGCGTCAATAGAAATTCGAAGATTCTTTGCGCCAATATTTGCGTTGACCAAGCCGTCGCGGACTGCTTAAAGATCAATCCTGTATTGCCAGATGACTGTCGCGACCCATACGTGTCCACTTTGCGGAGCCGCCGCCGCGAAGGGTGTCCCGATTGGGGGCGCGCTTTGCACGATTTTTGCCTGCCCGGGCTGCCGGGTCGAATTCGCCCGCTATTCACCTCGCTCTGGAACGCCGGCTCACCCGGGATCGGATCATTTTCGAGGACTGAACCTGGAGCAGTACGAACGTTCGGTCCGCTCCACCAGGGAGCGTTCCTACAACGCTTTGTTTGCTCGTTTAAAGCCCGAGGTCGGCGCGGGCAGATGGTTGGATGTGGGGTGCTCCTACGGCTGGCTGCTGAGTCGGGCACAACGAGAGGGATTCGAAGCATTCGGTGTTGAGCCATCGCCCTCGGCGGCTGCGGCAGCCCGGAATAATGGCTTGACCGTCTCGGTCGGGACGTTCCCGGACCAGAAGGGCAGTGGCGCCCCCTACAGCGTGGTGAGCTTCATGGACGTGCTGGAGCATATGCCCGATCCCGCGCAGGTGCTCCTGCGCTGCCGGGACATTCTGTTGCCGACGGGGATGCTGTTGATTCAGGTGCCGGATCGAACCTGCGTCTTGTATATGTTGGCCAGGTTCCTGCGCCGTGTCGGCGCGGGCGATTTTGCCTTGCGGCGTCTTTGGCTGGCCGAATTTGCCTTTCCCCACTTGTTCTATTTCAACCGCGCTTCTATCATCCGCCTGCTGGAACGCTCTGGGTTCGCGATCGTGGATGCCTACCGGGCGCCCATTGGTGATCCCCGGGAAGCATTCAATCGCGTGAACTATGCGCAGGATGGAGCGACCTGTGCTTCCGCCGTCGTCGCCGCCGCCGTTGCCGGGATCAACTTGCTCGACATTCTTTGGCGGCATGGCGGCTTGCTGGTCGTCATGGCGCGGATGCGGCCCGGCGCTGCGCCCAGGTGATGGGCGGCGTCGGAATCACAGCCCCCATTCGGGCCGGCAAAGGGCGGGCTGGCCGGGAACCGGCTGTGGGGCAGGCTGAGAAGGCCTGCGTGAATTGTTAGAGGACATGACTTATGGAACGAATTCAGATTCTTGCCATCGCGGCGAGCTTTGCCTTCTTATTTAGCGTCCTGGTGCAGATCAAGAAGGGCAAGCTGCGCGAAGAATACGCCATCGTTTGGGTCCTCTCCACCGGCGCGCTCGTGGTGCTGTCCTTTTGGCGGGACGGGCTGGATCGGCTGGGGGGGCTATTCGGGGTGTATGAGCCGTTGAACCTGATCTTTACCGGGGCGATTTTCACGATTCTGATTTACCTGCTGCACCTGTCTGTTGCCGTCTCCCGGCTTCAGCTTCAGAACAAGACCCTGGCGCAAGAATTGGTCCTGCTGCGGCAGAAAACTGAACAGCAGCCCCGAACCCCGGCGCGTGATCCGGCTGCGTAGTGCCCCCAGGACACGCCGGCCCACCTTTCGGGGCCTGGTCCCGCCTTCGCCGCCTCGGGCTTCCTTGTCGCGTGGGGCATTCACCGTCGGCCTCGGGGGAAGCCGGCGTGGGCGGTCGGTGGGTGATTGCCAGGGCGCGGCTCGATCCGGTCAAGGTGCCAGGTCACGCGCGTTGCCGGTGTTTCGCCCATTGCCTCGGAATTTCGGCCAGGCCGACTGGGCCAGCGGCTGGTTGCCTCGCAACGCGGTGAAACCTTCACCCCCTTCAACGCTTCCATGGTCGGGCACATAGAGGGTTCCGGTCGGCCCGACCGCCGGAGAGCCGTAACGAAAACCCCAAAGGTAATAGGACCAGCGCAACTTGTGATCCGGGTCCCGGTTGGAGAGAACTCCGTAATAGGAGAGAAAGCAAACCGAGGAATCGGCCAGCGCCACAGCCGAGGCTTCCAGCGGACCTTCCTCGCGTAGTTCCCACCCCTTTTTGCCGTCGGGAGTGATCGCCCACCAGGACGCGTTAACTGCCACATAGATCAAACCGTCCCGCGCGATGATCGGGGAGGATTCGGTGATGCCGCCGGTACGCAGGCGCCACTGCAAGCGGCCGTCCAGGCCCGCCGCATAGCAGCAGCCGTCCACCGACGTGAAGTAAACGCCCCGGTCTTCGTCCAGCGCCGGGGAGGAGATAATCGGGCCGCCGGTGGCCAGCTCCCACTTCTTCCGCCCGTCCGCGCTCACCGCGTAAAACTTCTTGTCGTGCGACCCAAAGTAAATGGTGTCGTCGGCTCCAATCGCCGGGGAGGAGACGACCGGGCCTTGGGTCGGGAATTGCCACTTCTTCGATCCGTCCGGGTTCAGGGCGTAGAGATTCCCGTCCCAGGAACCGAAATAAACCGTGCCATCCCGCGCCAGCGCGGGTGAGGAGTCAACCCAGGCCCCGGTGAGATATTCCCACCGCTTCTTTCCGTCGGCCCGGACGGCGTAGAATCGGCGGTCGCGGCTGCCGAAATAGACGGTGCTATCGAGGCCGACGGCCGGGGCGGACTTGATTTCGCTGCGAGCCCGAAAGACCCACTTCCGGGACCCGTCCGGTGTGACCGCCCACAGCTTGCCGCCCCGGGTGCCGAAGTAGATCGTACCGTCCGTGCCTACCGCCGGGGTGCAGTCGGTGGCTTCACGGATGTTCAGCGACCATTCACTGGTGATACCGTCGGCCAGGCCGAGCGCGGACGGCCAGGCCAGGCCCAGCGCCCAGGCGAGGCAACGGAGGAGGCGGCGAACCGGCGGCATGGATGACGGGAGCGATTGGGGCGCTAGAACAGGGTGTAGATAAACGGTGCCAGCCCGCTGCCGGAGAGGACCACCAGCATTCCGAACAACACCAGCATGATCAGGATCGGTAGCAGCCACCATTTCTTGTTCTGGGCCAGGAAGCCCCATAGTTCACGGAGCAATCCGACGCGCGGCTGTTCGCTGGCGGCTTTCTCAAAGTCGTTTTGCTGCGGCTCTTTCATACGCTTTAATTCCTATCGGCGGTGCCTGCCTAGTACTGTCGAAAATAGCTGCGCACATCCTGCGGCGTGTGTTTGGGCAGCCAAAAAGTGGCCCCCGCCACCGGCCGCTTGCGGCCCAGCAGATCCCGGCCCCGCAGCCGGAACAGCAGAGCCACCGGCGTGATCAGCCCGTAGAACATTAGTAGCAGCATCAGCAGGGAAATCAACCAGCCGATGGGAAACGCCGCCACCATCCAACCGACGAAGAGCCAGCGCACCGCCTGCGGCCGGATTAGCCCCAGCAGGCCGATCACCAGGGCCATGCCCATCAAGGCTAATCCAAGCGGGATACGGTCGCGCCCAAGGTATTGATAGGCCCCCAGGGCCAGGAAGAAGACGAGCCACGCCGCGGCAAACTGCCGCAGCACTTTGGCCGAGGGCCGGATGGGAAGGTCAGACCAGGTCATGGGGCTCAATCCAGCTCGAATTGGGCCAGGTACTTCTCCCGCTCGGCGGCGGCGACCGCGCGGTTCATCTGCTCTTTACGCAGGACGAAGTCCTCGAGCACCAGCGCGTCCATGTCCGTGGCCAGGAAACAGCGGTAGGCCTCCTCCGGGGCGCACACGATCGGCTCGCCCCGCACGTTAAAACTGGTGTTGACGATCACCGGGCAGCCGGTCAACTGTTCGAACCGCTTCAGGAGGCGGTAGAAGCGTCCGTGCCGTTTCGCGTCCACAGTCTGCACGCGCGCGCTGTAATCCACGTGCGTAATGGCCGGCACCGTGGAACGGACGACGTTGACCCGGTGGCGCAAATCCGGCGCCGCATTCATCTTCTCGCGTTCGCCCTCCGACAGGGTGACCCGATGCTGTTCCAGGACGGGCGCCACCAGCAGCATGTAGGGGCTTTCCTGGCCGGGCCGCAAGCCGAAGTAGTCACTCGCCCTCTCTTGCAGGACGCACGGCGCGAAGGGCCGGAAGCTCTCGCGGAACTTGATCTTGAGGTTCATGGCGGCTTGCATGGCCGGGTTCCGCGCGTCGCCGATGATGCTGCGCGCCCCGAGCGCCCGCGGTCCGAACTCCATCCGGCCGTGGAACCAGCCGACGATCTTTCCATCGGCCATCAACCGGGCGACCGCCTCCAGGAGGTCGTCTTCGTCGTCAAATCGTTGGTGTGGAACGGTGTTGTCGGCCAGGAAACGCGCGACCTGGTCGTTGGAAAAGCGCGGCCCCAGGAAGCTGCCGTTCTGACAGTCGTGACCATTGGCCTGGCGTGGCCGGTCCATCAAGTGGTGCCAGACGAACATAGCCGCTCCGAGCGCTCCGCCGGCGTCGCCGGCGGCGGGCTGAATCCAGAGATTCTCGAACGGCCCCTCGCGGAGCAGCAGGCCGTTGGCGACGCAATTGAGCGCGACGCCGCCCGCCAGCACGAGGTTGTTCAGCCCGGTCTGCCGGTGCGCCTCCCGGGCCATGCGCAGCATGATTTCCTCCGTCACTTTCTGAACGCTCGCCGCCAGGTCCATGTGCCGCTGCTCCAGCATCGTTTCCGGGCGGCGGGGTGGTCCGCCGAACAGGTCGTGGAAGCGGCCGCTGGTCATGGTGAGCCCCTGGCAGTAATTGAAATACCCCATGTCCATCCAGAAACTGCCGTCGGGCCGCAGCAAGACCAGGTGCTTAAGGATGAGGTCCTGGTAAACCGGCCGTCCGTAGGGCGCCAGCCCCATCAGTTTGTATTCGCCGCTGTTGACCTTGAAGCCGCAGTAGTAGGTGAACGCCGAGTAAAGCAGGCCCAGCGAATGCGGAAACTGCAACTGCCGCAGCAAGCGCACCTTGTTGCCTTCCCCCACTCCGATGGTGGCCGTGCTCCACTCCCCCACGCCGTCAATCGTCAGGATGGCAGCGCGGTCGAAGGGGCTCGGAAGAAAGGCGCTCGCGGCGTGGCTTTCGTGGTGGTCGGTGAAGACCAACCGCGCCCGCCGGGCGGCGTGGAACCTCTGGCGCAGGGTGCGCCGCATATAGAGCTTGTCTTTGAGCCAGAGCGGCATTGCCAGCCGGAAGCTCTTGAATCCCGCCGGCGCGTAGGCCAGGTAGGTTTCCAACAACCGGTCGAACTTGGTCAGCGGCTTATCGTAAAAGGCGATGTAATCCAGCGCCTCCGGCTCGATCCCCCCCTCCCGGAGACAGTAGGCGATCGCCTGGGCCGGGAAGCCGGGATCGTGCTTTCTGCGGGTGAACCTCTCCTCCTGCGCCGCAGCTACAATGCCTCCATTCACGATCAACGCGGCGGCGCTGTCGTGGTAGAAAGCTGAGATGCCCAGAATAGCTGCCACACGATCTGCAAAGTCCATAATCAATAACGGCTGGCCCGCGCATTGTAAAGCAGGTTCGAGTTCAGCCCATCCTGGCGCAAGCGCTGCATCCAACGCGCAATTGCAGGCCCGGCGTTCGGATTGACCTGGCCTGGCACAGAACCATCGAGATGCCCGGGGCGTGTGTTTGGCGCACCTGCCCGCCCGGTTCGTCCGCCGCCCAACGGCTCCGGTCCATTGACTGGTTCCAGTTCGAGAAGCTGGTCGCCGCCGTCTATCGCAAGCTCGGCTACACCGTAACCAGACGCGGCGGCGCCAAGGCAGAAGCACACCAGGGCGGTGCGGCGAAGAGCAGCCTGCATAAGGTATGCAGGCTTAGGCACTTGCAGATGCGCACGCAATCCCCTGGCAGGCAAACCTGTAGTCGGGCTCGCCCACCCCACCTCGCAACGGACGGGTCCCGGAGTGCCTAGAGAGGTACCAGACACGTACGAGACAGGACATGGCTTAATAGAAATCCTATTAAGCCATGTCCTGTCTCGTACGTGTCTATGCCCTGGCTACCGCACGGCCTGTCAGAGCAAAGGCTGCTGGCCCGGCTCCGGGAACGGCCGGGGCCTGGAGGGGGCGCGGGGCAACGCGGACCGAACGCCACTCAGCAGACACCGGCACGGGCGCTTCGGGCGCCTTTTCCAGGGATTGCCAAATCCCTTCCGCCGCTGTAAAACTCCAGTACAGGCGTCACAGGAACCGGGGGTTCTGGACCCGATTGCGGCGCTCGTAACGAAACCGAAAGTGTAAAACTATGAATCCAGGTATCTCACGACGTGAATTTATCAAACGCAGTTCGGTCGCCAGTGGCACCGCAGTGATCGCGGCCGGCACGGCTGGTTCGCTCCTGGCGGAGATCAGCGGCGATGCTTCCACCCCGGCCTTGCTCGGCGGCGCCAAAGCCCACAAGACATCCTGGCCCGCCTGGCCGGCCTGGGATCCCGCCAATGACAGCGAGATTATCAAGGTGCTGCACGCCGGCGTCTGGTCGCGCAGCAAATTGGTGAAGCAATTCGAGGAGAAATGGGCCGAGAAGATGGGCGCCAAGTATTGCCTCGCCGTCGTAAACGGCACCAACGCGCTCAGCGCCTCTTTCATGGTGATGGACCTGAACCCGGGCGACGAGGTCATTTGCGCGCCCTACACCTTCAGCGCCAGCGTCGTGGGCATCCTTTACAAGGGCGCAATGCCCGTGTTCGCCGACATTGACCCGATGACGTATCAGATGGATCCGGCAAAGATGGAAGCCAAGATTACCCCGCGGACGAAAGCGATTCTGCCGGTTCACATTTGCGGGTATGCGTCGGACATGGAGCGCATCATGGCGATCGCTCGGAAACACAACTTGAAAGTGGTCGAGGATGTCTGCCAGGCGCACATGACGGCCATCAACGGCAAGAACCTGGGCACCTACGGCACCACCGGCTGCTTCAGCTTCCAAACGTCCAAGGTGATGCCGATCGGCGAAGGCGGCGCCATTATCACCGACGATGCGGCCCTATACGACAAGTTGTATTCGTATCACAATTACGGGTATAAGACGACGATCGCCCCGGGCTCGTACGACAACATCCATTCCTACATTCTCAGCAACAAGATCCGCATGGCGGAGTACCAGGCGGCCATCGGCTTGGCCCAGTTGAAGAAGCTGGACGAGCAAATGCAAATTCGCAATGAGAACGCGGCTTATCTAACCCCCAAGCTTGCGGCCATCCCGGGCATCACGCCCGTGAAGCCGTATCCCGGTGTCACGCGCCTCTCCTACTACATGTATCCGTTCATTTACAATGAAGCGGAGTTCAACGGCCTGCCGCGCGCCCAGTTCCTCAAAGCGCTCTCGGCCGAAGGAATCCCGGCTAGCACCGGTTATCCGAAATGCCCGCTCTACACGCAGGGATTCCTGCGCCAGACCTTCCAAAGCGAGCTGTACAAGAAGTTCTACACCAGCCAGGAACTCGATTGGGATGGCTACCAGGCCAGGAACGAGTGCCCCGGCCTCATGAAGACCTTCGACACTTCCGTCTGGCTCAGCAGCACCGGAATGCTGTTGGGTACCAAGCCCGACATGGACGACGTGGCGCGCGCAGTGGAGAAGATCCACCAGAACTCCGCCAAGCTGAAAGCCGTCTAAAGCACCACGCTGGAACAAATGCTCGCCAAAGACCGCGCCCGACGTTAGATTCCGTGTATGAGCAAAGCTGAGATTCTGGCGGAACTGCCCAAGCTCAAGACCGAGGAATTGGCTGAAATCCAAGCCAGGATCGAGGAACTTGCCGTGTATGGCCCTGATGGCTGGCTGGTTGACGACGAGTTGACTGATGCCGAGAAGCGGATGATTGAGGCGCGGCTGGACGATGCGGAGAAGCATCCTGAGAAGTCCATTGCTTGGGTGGAAGCCGAGGCGCGGCTCAAGGCCCGCTTCGGCGAGTGAGCTATCAGCTCGACATTCGCCCTGACGCCCTCGCCGATATCGAGGCCGCCGGAGTTTGGTACGAGGAACAACAACCGGGCTTGGGTGCTGATTTCTCCCGCACCCTGCGCCAGGCGATCAATACCCTGGCCGCCAAGCCCCTGATCTACCGCATCCGTGAGCGCCGCCGGGGTGTCCGCTGGTTTCTGCCGCCGCGGTTTCCCTATAGAATTGTTTACCGGGTGAAGGGTGAGCGGATCACGGTCCTCGCCGTCATCCACGCCGCTCGCCACGACCGCGAATGGAAGTGCCGCCTTTGAAGCCGAGCCCTGCGTTAGCCCTTGGGCGTTAGCCTTCAGCCTTTAGCGTCTAGCCTGTGCCCGAAACCACTGGTCCCGGTAAAACCGACTAGGGCAATCAGGCCGGGGAATGCCTCCGGGAGTGCCAATGGTGAAAACTGACACCGGCATGCTGTTCGCGGAGGTGGACTTTTCTTCCGTGCTGTCGCAACTGGATCAGGCCTGGACGGACGTCAAGACGGCCAAGCCGTTTGCGGTCTGCCCGATCTGTCAGGGGCAGGTACCGGACAAGTGCACCCTGTGCCGCGGCCGGGGCGTCATTTCCGAGCAGGGGTGGAACACCTGCGTGGCGCGGGAGGACAAGGAGTTCCGCGTGAAGGCGAAAGAAGCAAGCACGGAGGGACGCAGATGAACACGGATTCGTCTAACGCAGAGATGCCACGGGGCGGGCCTAATGCGCTTGGGTGTTGGTGGTCGCAGGAGCGGGGGGCGCTCCAACCAGGACAGAAAACCTTGGATCGCGGGCGTATTGCGCGACGATCTGCATGGCTTGCGGGGAGTTGGTGAAGGCGACGAGCCAACCAAAGGCACGGAAGTTCTGAGGCTGCGGGTTGGTGGCAACCATGATCAAAGATGGGATTGCGTCTGCGCCGATGTAGCCGAGGCAATCCACCGCGCGAACTGCGGGACCGGAGGAGCGACTCATGGCGATTTGAGTGAGTTGTGGGATAGCCGGCGCACCTTGCGAACCCAAAGCCTGAAAAACCTCCATGGCGTCGGTTGCCCGGGCATCTTGGTTCCATTTCTTGTCGAGGAGGTACTCCAGCACAGGCCGCGGCGTGGCGCTCCCAGGGAGAATGTCGAAGAGCTTCTGCGCAAAGCAGCGATTGGCGTCGAAAGATATGTGACGGGCGAGTCCGGGAAGATCACTCGTGCCGAGGGCACGAAGCGCCTCGCGGTATTCCGCTTCCGAGGGCCTTGTCGCCCGCTCCAGGCGAGAGACCGCGAACCATTGTGCCAACGTGCGCCCGTGGTACTTCGGTTCGTTGTTGCGAAACCACGCCCAGCAGACTCCCATTGCGAGCAGCGCGCTCGCGAGAAGAATGCGTGTTCGGCGTGTGAGCATGAGCGGAGGATTGCATGATCTTCCGCCCCAATCAATCCGCTGCGTCAGAAGCCATTTTCAGGGAATGGCAGGAGCACGACTCGACTCTGGTCGTGATGCCGACTGGCGCTGGGGAGACGGTTCTGTTTGGGAATGTCATTCGGCTTAATGGTCCACGCTGAAGGGGATGTCGTAAGGGGTATTGGGCTTTTGGGAGTCCCTTTCCGCCCCCTGGTCATCGTGGCCGTCGGTGCCGACGCTATAGACGACGAAGCCGGAGCCACGCCCTCTGAAGCGAAGAGGCTGGCCGTCATAAGGATCGGCGGGAACTGAGTTCAACCAGGTCGGTTCCAGTTCCCGCAAACTGGCCGGCAGCGCGTTGGTGTGGGCGATGCGGAACCGCTGCGCGGCCAGGCCCGCCTGCGCGACACGCACGCGGGCGGCATGGCCGGCATCGCGGAGGAGAAGTGTCTCAAAGCCTGGCAGGGCCACCGACGAGAAGATGAGGAAGCGGTTGGTCGGGGGTGGGAAGAGCTTGGCCGCTTGCTGGCCAAGCTGAAACCGTTGCGGCCAGGACAGCTCCGCGATGGAGATGTTGGTGGCCATGGCATCCAGGAAGAACGCCTTGTCCCGCTCATGCAAGCCGGCCGCGCGGCGCAGGCCGGTGAATAAGTTCGCTTCCGACCGTCGCCCTCCCAACATCCTCGCCAGCGTGCTGGGATCAATAAATAGTGCAAGACCCTGCGCCCTCTGCCCTCCCAGAGCGCGGGCCAGCGCTTGGGGCTTTTCCGCCTCGCGCACCATGACCTGAAGCGAGCCCAGTTGACCTTCACTTAGCGGCAGCACATTGATCACGCGCTCCATCGAAGCGATCACCAGGCCCCAACACGACATGCGAACCTGAGCTGACAGGATCAGCGGCTCGGCGGACAAGGAATCGGCCGCATGACCCGCGGCGAGAAGCGCCTGCACGGCTCGTTCGGCGTTGCCCTCCGCGCATTGCAGCAGGGCGTCAGCGCACAGCAGTGCGACCGTCCCTTTGACGTTCGCCACGTGCGGCATCGGCATGTCCAGCCCCAGATTCCACTCGAGCGCGTAATGGCTTTGCGGGCGGCTCCGGGCGGAATAGAGCAAGCCGAGGGCGGTCTTATGAGCCGCCAGGAGGTCCTTCAAGTCCTGGTGGACTTCCGCGTTCAAGGCCTGGGCGCGCGGTGGCAGCCAGTCTTTGAGCAGGGATGTCTCCTGCCAGTTCACGGCATTGGAGAAGCCCGGTTGGGCGAAGGCTTGCGCGTAAATGAGCGCGGCGTTCTCAGCGTCCGGCACCGGCGGATACCAGGCCTTAAGGTCCGCCAGAGTCAGCGGATAGCCGCCCTTGCGGATCGCCTCCAGCCGCCAGTCGGAACGCGGCGCGAACAGTGTCCAGCCTATGAAAACCCCTAGCACTAGAAACACCGCTGTCAGCGCCGCGACTATCCGGTTCTGCCGCAGGACTTGGAGCAATCGTTTCACGCCAGTGGATTGGACCAGCCTGGCTGGCGCCGCTCACGCTGCGTGCATCCCATTTAACTGATAGATTACCCTCGCAGCACTGCGCGCACTGAACGCTGCACGCGTTATCGAGCGGTCGAGCCAAAGCGCAGACGGTCCGCGGCTTATCTCGAATTCGTCACGCCGGGGGCGCCTTGGCCTTTTTGACGGAGGATTCTGAGTGCGCGCAGTTCTTGGACGACCTGGCCGAGGTGCGGTTCCGGGGGCGCAACCTGGCGTGTTCGGCGGCGCTTTAGGGCCCAAGCTGGAGACGATAGAAGCGGCTGGCGGCGTCGAGGTTTGCTTCCGTCAGACGGAATGGCATTGCCGCTGGGTTCGTGGTAAGTACGGGCTGCCAGTCTAGCAGGTTAGTGGAGGTCAACACGGTGTAGTCCGGGCCGAGCGGGCCATTGGCAACCATGCTGATTTGACCACCCGCCGCGCTGATGAAACTGAGGGTCGCCGGAACCAGCGGAATAACGGCGATGGTGTAACTGTTTGTCGCGGACAACGTGGGCGAGCCGTTGTCCGTCACCGCGACGCTGATCACGTTGGTCGAACCGGCTTGGCTCACCAGCGGCCGCCACGAGAAAACGCCGTTCGTGGCGTCGAGTGTCGAGCCGGTCGGACCGCTCAGCAGGCTGAATGTGAGTGTCTGGGCGGGATTGTCCGGGTCGCTGGCGATATTGGTGACGGTGATGGTCACCCCGGCGCTGGCGGTAAGATTGGAAACCAGGCTGAGGCTGGGCGCCGAGTTGGTCGGCGCCGCCACTCCCACCAGCGTGACGACGCTCTGGGCCGGGATGATATTGGTGAACACGCCGCCGCCGACGGGCACGGGCGTTTGCGCCGCTAGCGAGGCCGAGGCTGACGTTAGCCACGGAGTAACCGGCGCGGTGACCGTGAAGCCGTTGAGGTTAGAGACCTGGCAGACATTGGTCGTGGTCGAATTGATGGCCACGATGGCAAAGGCTCGGCTGGTGATGTCCTTGTAAGCGCTGACCTGGAGCAGGCTGGCATTGTTGCTGACGCCGATGCGGTAGTAGCCGGGGCGCACGAAGCGGCTGAAGTTGCCTAGCACATACATTCGTTTGGCCGGGTTGCCGGATTGATCGGTCAGACCTGAATGGCCCTTAGATAAGCCCTAAAACCTTCTTTCCCAGGCGTTTACGTCGG
>CAZVFC010000044.1:0-78834 GCA_964625855.1 uncultured Verrucomicrobiota bacterium
ACATCGTCGGCGGCGATCCGAGCCGCTTCGGCATGTCCCCCCGGGCCTTCCACGACCGGTGCGAGCAGGCCCAGCGGCGCTGGCCCCACTCGATGCTGACGACCTCGACCCACGACACCAAGCGCAGCGGGGACGTCCGGATGCGGCTCTGCCTGCTGTCGGAGCTTCCCCGTGAGTGGCGCAAGGCGGTCTTTCAGTGGTCAGCCCTGAACCAGAAGCATCGCCAGGGCGACTGGCCGGACCGCAATCTCGAGTACTTCTATTACCAGACGCTGGTGGGGGCCTGGCCGCTGCCGCTGGAGCGAGCGCTCCTCGTCATGGAGAAAGCGTCGCGCGAGGCCAAGCAGCACACGTCCTGGACCCGGCGAAATGGGGCGTATGATGCGGCCTTGCGCGATTTCATCGCCGGCACGCTGGGTGACAAGGAGTTCACAGGGGAGTTGGAGCGGTTCGTCCGCCCGCTGATTGAACCGGGGCAGGTCAACTCACTGGCCGAGACGCTGCTTAAGCTCACAACGCCGGGGGTGCCGGATACTTACCAAGGCGAAGAGCTGTGGGACTTGAGCCTGGTTGACCCAGACAACCGGCGGCCGGTGGACTTTGAGACGCGCGAGCGCCTGTTGGCGGAAGTGAAGGGTTTATCCGTGGAGGGGGTCTGGCAGCGGCGTGAGGAAGGGCTGCCCAAGCTGTGGCTGATCCACCGCACGCTGGCATTGCGCCGCGCCCACCCCGAGTGGTTTGGCGCGGATGGCAGCCACGAGCCGATGTACGCGCGCGGCGCCAAAGCGGCACATGTCGTGGCCTTCGCGCGCGGCGCGCAGGTGGTTGCGATTGTGCCGCGCCTGGCCATTCGCCGAGGCAGCGATTGGGCTGACACCACGCTGCGGCTGCCCGAGGGCAAATGGTTCAACGAACTCACCGGCGAAACCGCCGGCGGCGGCGAATGCGCTGTGGCCGACCTGCTCCGGCAGTTCCCCGTCGCGCTTCTCTCCACGAAGGGGGAGCCTTGAAGCTAAGGGGCTTCCCCCGCGTCCCCATCTTTCGGCGGCGACAACTCAGGCTTTTCGCCTGATTCCACCTGCAGCAGGCGGGCATCCACGTCCGCCAACAGTTGGTTGTAGGCTTCGTGGTTGAGGACGCCCTGCTTGAGGGCACGGATGATTTCATCCTTCTCTGCCACGAGGACCCGGCGCCAAGCCCACAGCAGTTGCTCGCTACGGAGGTCTTCCCGCTTGAGCGGCGTCTCGCGCAGGTGCTTTGCAGCCTGCTCAATGGCTTGCTCATACTGTCGCCGCAGGGGGGACAGCAGGTCGGCGTCGGCGAAATGAACCTGGGACATCTGATCCAGTTCCATCAGGGCAGCGCGGGCGGCCTGCACCCGTCCGCGCGCCAGTTCGTAGTCTTTCCGATCCTGCGGCGGCGCCACGATGCCCAGCCACCGCACCAGCGGTGAGAGCGTCAGCCCGTGAACGAGGATGGAGAGAACCACCACGCCGAAGGTCATGGACACGAGCAATTCACGGTACGGGAACTCTGCCGGCAAACTCAGCACCAGCACCATGGGCAACCCACCGCGCAAACCGCCCCAGGTGAGCACCGCGCTCCAGCGAGCCGGGATGCGCTCACGCGTCGTCCGGAGCAGGCCGGACACGGCGAAGATCACCACCCCTCGCCCGAGAGTGACGACGGCGTAGGCCACCAGGACGGCCTTCCAGGAAAGCAGCAGGGAGTGCAGGTTGACCTCGAGGCCGATCAGCAGAAAGACAATCGAGTTCAGCGCAAAGACGATGTATTCCCAAAAGGTCTCGACGGCCACGCGCGTTGAGGCGGACATGCCGGTCCGGGCGCCATAGTTTCCGCACAGCATGCCCGCGGCGACCGTGGCGATGACGCCCGAATAGTGTAGTTGCTCCGCCGCGACGAACGAGCCATAGGCGGCGATCGTGGTGAGGGTGATCTCGATCATCGGTTCGTCCACCCCCTGAATGATCTTGGAAACCACGAAGCCAATCGCCACGCCAATCAGCAGTCCGGCACCGACGATGGTGATGAAATCGAGCGCCAGGCCGCTGGCGGTGACTTGCGTGCCCGCCGCCAGCCCCAGGCTCAGCGTGAAGAAGACAATGGCCGTGCCGTCATTAAGCAAGCTCTCGCCCTCCAGCAACACTGAGAGGCGTTGCGGCACCCGCAGGTTCCTGAAGATGGGCACCACGGCGATGGGATCGGTAGCTGCGATCAGCGCGCCGAACACCAGCGCGTAGTGCCAGTTGAATCCCTCCGCAAAATGCAGTCCTCCGGCCACAGGCGTCAGAATCAGCGCCGTCAGCGCCGTGGCCGCCACTACCCCGGGCACCGCCAGCGACACAACGGCCAGGCGGTTGCGCCAGAATTCCTTGAACTCGATGTGGAATGCCGCCTCGAACACCAGCCCGGGCAGAAAGATGGAGAACAGCAGCTCCTTGCTCAGCGATGGCGCCTGAAAGGCGTGTGCCCTCCCGATCACCAGGCCGGCGATAACCAGCGCCACGGTGTAGGGGATGCGCCACCGCCGCACTGCAATTGCCACCGCCGTGGCGATGACAAAGAGCAGAATGAAGATGGCTTCGCTCTGCGCCGACAGTGCACTAGCCGGATCCATATCCTGCCTCGGCGGCCCTTATCCGCCGCGCGCAAAGCTGGGATAATCCGTCATGCCCCCGTCCACAAAGACGGTTCGGCCAGTCACATAGGAAGCTGCGTCGGATACCAGCACCAGCACCATGCGGGCAATGTCTTCAGGCTCCCCCACCCGCCGCAGGGGAATCTTGTCCAGTAAATCCTCTAAGCCCGCCGGGTCGCTCCAGACCGACTCGTTGATCGGCGTCTTGATCGCGCCCGGACCCACGGCCAGCACGCGCACGCCGTGCGGCGCGGCCTCCTGCGCCAGGGTCCGGGTCAGCATCCCAAGGGCGCCCTTGCTGGCCGCGTAGGCGCTGTAGCCCGACCACGCGATCACCTCGTGCACCGAGCTGATGCTGAGGACCACGCCGCTCCTCCGGGCCACCATGCGCTGCAGCGCTTCGCGGGCGCAATAGAATGCGCCGAACAGGTTGACCTCGATGACCTTACTCCAGGCCTCGGGCTTCGCGTCCCAACCAAAGGCGCGCGGGCCGTCAATGCCGGCATTGTTGATCAGGATGTCAATCCCGCCCCAGGCCTGGTCCATCCGCCGGAACATTTCCTTGACCCTGTCTGGATCGGAGACGTCCGCCTCCAGCGCCAGCGCGTCGGTGTGCTGCGCAACAATCGTTTCCACCAACTCCTGGGCTGCTTCGGGGTGAACAACGTAGTTGACAGCCACTTTTGCGCCCGCCCCCGCCAGCGCCAACGCAATGGCCTTGCCGATGCCCGAATTGCCCCCCGTCACGAGTGCGCGTTTGCCGTCCAATTGTATCTCCATAAAAGACTCCTGAACAACTATGCTGCACCGGAGCAACACCCGCAACTGAATCCGAAGAATCGAGGCCGGTGCGAGTCAGGAGGCTGCGGCGGCTTGTCTTCTTGTCCCTGGGGGTCGAACGGCAGCACCGCCGGTAATCGGCCTGCCTCCGTTGCACCTATTGCCGGGTTGACGTAGCTTGAACGGATGGACGCGCAACCAATCGAGAATCACGGCATCATTGGAGACCTTCACACCGCGGCGCTGGTCGGCATGGACGGCTCCATTGACTTCATGTGCTTCCCCTGCTTCGATTCCCCCACCATCTTCGCCGGCCTGCTGGATCCCGGAAACGGCGGCCACTTCCAGATCGCCCCGGCGCAAGCGGACCGCTTTCGACATAAGCAGTTCTATTTCCCGGACACGAATATGCTGTTGACTCGCTTCCTGTCCGACGATGGGGTAGCGGAGGTTTCCGATTTCATGCCCATCGAGCATCTCGGTCACCGCCACGACCTGGTGCGCCGGGTCAAGGTCGTGCGCGGAGAAATCGCGCTGCGGATGGTGTGTGCTCCCCGATTCGATTATGGCCGCGCGGACCATCAGGTGGAACTGCGAAAGCAGCATGTGCTGTTTGTTTCCAAGGGCAAGGACCGCACTGCGGTGCGCTTGCGCACGAGCGTTCCGGTGCGCATCAGGCAGGGCGACGCCGTTGCGGAATTCAAATTGCGCGGCGGCCAAAATGCCTCCTTCATCCTCGAGGAGGCGCTGGAGGATGAGGCATCGCCCTCAAGCCGGGCCGATTACACCTCCGAGTCCTTCAAGGAGACCATGAACTTCTGGCTGCAATGGGTCGCTCGCTCCCAATATCGCGGCCGCTGGCGCGAGATGGTCAATCGTGCCGCACTCACCCTCAAGCTGCTGACCTCGCGGCGCTTCGGCTCCATTGTGGCCGCCCCGACCTTCGGGTTGCCGGAGGAAGCCGGCGGGTCGCGCAACTGGGACTATCGCTACACTTGGATTCGCGATGCGTCCTTCACCCTCTACGCCTTGATGCGGCTGGGCTATACGGCGGAAGCCGCCGCCTTCATGCGCTGGATCGAGGATCGCTGCCGGGGAACGACTGCCTCCGGCCCGCTGCAAGTGGTGTACCGGCTTGACGGCAAAGGCCCCCTTCCGGAAACGGAACTAAAGCACCTCGCGGGCTACCGTGGCTCCAAACCGGTGCGCATCGGCAACGCCGCCGCCGGCCAACTGCAGCTCGACATCTACGGCGAGCTCATGGATTCGGTCTATATCTACAACAAGTACGGCGAGCCGATCTCCTACGACTTCTGGATCAACCTGGCCCGGCTCGTCAACTGGGTGTGCGACCACTGGCAAGAACCCGACGACAGCATCTGGGAGGTGCGCGGGGGACGGCGGGCGTTTCTTTACTCGCGCGTCCTGTGCTGGGTCGCGGTTGACCGCGGCATCCGCCTGGCGCTGAAGCGCTCCTTTCCGGCCCCGCTGGAGAAATGGCAGCGCGTCCGGGACAGGATTTACCAGGAGGTTTACCACAAGTTCTGGAATCCCAAGTTGAGCGCGTTCGTGCAGCACCAGGGCGCCAAAGCCGTGGACGCCTCGAGCCTGCTCATGCCCTTGGTCAAATTCATCAGCCCTACCGACCCGCGTTGGCGGTCGCATTTAGACACGGTGGAAAGCGCGCTTGTGGAGGACTCGCTGGTGTACCGCTACAACGTGCTCGCCGGAACGCAAGACGGACTGCCCGGACGGGAAGGCACCTTCTCCATGTGTTCCTTCTGGTATGTCGAATGCCTCGCGCGCGCGGGCGACTTGAAGCAGGCGCGGTTCATCTTCGAAAAGGCCCTCGGTTATGCCAATCACCTGGGCCTTTACGCCGAAGAACTCGGGCTGCGCGGCGAGCACCTGGGCAACTTTCCGCAGGCCTTCACCCACCTGGCGCTGATCAGCGCCGCCTTCAACCTGGACCACCGGCTTTCAGCCCAAGAAGCAGGCTAAGCCTCAGCCAACACCATGCACATTTTCCGAGTCTGGGCAACGCTCCCCAAACAAGTTCAAGCGCAGGTCGCCGGACAAAAACACCCCATGCGGCGGGGTGACAACGACTGGTGGTCTGTGGAGGTCGAGTCCGCCGGGCCAGGCAGCGACTACGGCTGCGTGCTCGACGGCGAGGGGCCGTTTCCCGATCCGCGTTCCCCCTGGCAGCCAGACGGTGTTCACGCGCTCTCGCGCGTGGTCGCCCATGACCTTTTCGAGTGGCACGACGCCGGGTTCCGCGCGCCGCCGCTCTCCGCGGCGGTGATCTATGAGTTGCACGTCGGCACCTTCACCCCGGAGGGCACATTCGCGTCCGCGATCGCGAGGCTCGATCACCTGGCGCAGCTTGGCATCACGCACGTGGAGTTGATGCCGGTGGCGGAGTTCTCCGGCAACCGGGGGTGGGGTTACGACGGTGTGGACCTGTTCGCGCCGCATCACGCGTATGGCGGGCCGGCCGGACTGAAGAAGCTGGTGAACGCGTGCCACGCACGGGGCCTGGCGGTCCTGCTCGATGTGGTCTATAACCACCTGGGCCCCTCGGGCAACTACCTGGCCCGGTTCGCGCCGTACTTTAGCGACCGTTACCAGACGCCCTGGGGTTGGGCCGTGAACTTCGACGGCCCCCACAGCGACGAGGTCCGCCGCTTCTTCTGCGATAACGCGCTGATGTGGCTGCGGGATTATCATTTCGACGGCCTGCGCCTCGACGCGGTCCATGCCATCTTCGACATGTCTGCCCAGCCTTTCCTGGAACAGCTTGGCGACGAAGTCAGGCAGTATGCCGGGCGAACCGGCCGCCCTCTGGTGGTTATTCCGGAAAGCGATTTGAATGACCCGCGGCTGTTGTGGCCGGCGGAGCGGGGCGGCTTGGGCCTGGACGCCCAGTGGAGCGATGATTTTCACCACGCCCTCCATGCGTGGCTGACCGGCGAGCGGGCCGGGTACTACGCGGATTTCGGCAAGGTGACAGACCTGGCCAACGCGCTGCGCAACGCTTACGTGTATGACGGCCGTTATTCGGTACATCGGCAGAGACGGCACGGCCGGCGGCCGGTGGGCCTGAGCGGGCACCGATTTCTAGGCTATGCCCAGACCCACGACCAGGTCGGCAACCGCGCGCAGGGCGAGCGGCTGAGCCAACTGGTGAGCCCTGGCCGGCTGAAGATTGCGGCGGCGCTGGTCTTGACGTCTCCTTTTGTCCCCCTGCTGTTCCAGGGGGAAGAGTGGGGGGCGAGCACGCCGTTTCAGTATTTCAGCGACCATCCGGAGCCGGAGCTTGGAAAGGCGGTGAGCGAGGGCCGGCGCAAGGAGTTCGCGGCGTTCGGCTGGAAACCGGAGGATATCCCCGACCCGCAAGCGCCGGGAACGTGTGTGCGGTCCAAGCTAGAGTGGGAGGAGAGGTCGCGCGAGCCGCATGCCGGGCTGCTGGCCTGGCACCGGCGACTGATCGAACTGCGGCGGGGCGAGCCGGCGTTGATGGATGGCCGCCTGGAAAGCGTGCAGACACGGCTCGACGAGTCCGGGGGCTGGCTGGCAGTCGAGCGCGGCCCGATTACGGTTGTATGCGCGGTTTCGAAGCGACCGCAGCGGGTGCCGATCCGCGCCGGGGAGCAGGTGCTTTTGATGGGATCAGACGAGGCAATTCGGGTCGAGGGCGGCGGCGTGGTGATGCCGCCCGACTCGGTGGCCGTCCTGAGCGCGCACTGACAGATTTTGAGCGAAACCTTAAGCCGAGTGTGGACAGAGATTCAAACCGTTATCAACCATCCCCTGCTCAAACTGGGCGAGGGCCAGCTCACTTTGAACGGAATCATGAAGCTGGCGGTGCTGCTGGCGCTGGTGCTGGTGGCGGAGCGGTACCTGCGCCGGCTATTGCGGCGGCGGATTCTCGCCCACACGCACCTGGAACCGGACCTGCAATTTGCCGTCAGCCGTTTCGCGGGCTACTGCTTCCTGGCTTTGGGATTCTTCATCGCGCTGAAGGTGGTCGGGGTGGCGGGGCAGGTGACGAGGATTAACTGGCGGAGCACGACGGTTGTCACGAACGACAACATTACGATCATCGTGCCGAACTCGGACTTCATCAGCCATGCGGTGACCAACTGGAGCCACGGTGACCCCAAGGTGCGCCTGCGCCTGTCGGTCGGGGTGGCCTACGGGACGGATATCGAGAAGCTGCGCAAGGTGCTGCTCGAAGTGGCGGCGGAGCATCCGGCGGTTTTGCAACAGCCGGCGCCGTCGGTTCGGTTCCTGGGGTTTGGCGAGAGCTCGTTAGACTTCGAGCTGGCGGTGTGGACCATTGCGATGGCGCACAGTCCGACGCGCTTTCGCAGCGAGCTGTTCTTTGGGATTGAGAGCAAGCTTCGGGAGCATCACATCGAGATTCCCTTCCCGCAGCGGGACCTGCATCTGCGCTCAGGAACCTGGGTCTGCTCAGTGCCGGCGACACCCGGCTCCGGTCCGGTTGCTGCCGGCCCACACTGAGCACGCCTGGTTATTGGCAGGCGATTTGGGCGAGCGGCCGTTGGCCCGCTCAGCCTGCTGGTGCCGGGCCTCCGCACACGCCACGCACTTGTGTCGGCAGAAACGGCTTGTCATCATCCGGGCCACTTGGGATAGAGATCAATAGACGAACGACAAACAGATCATGCCAGACCTTGCAACGGTGCACATTTACCTCGCGATCCGGAAACGGGACGATTGCTCTCAGATCGAAGACCAGTTGGTGCTCGACGGCGCGGACGTTTCCACGTTCAGTTCGGCTGAGGACCTCTGGGAGCATTTCCAGCAGCGGCCGGCCCGGCTGGTGATCACGGATCGGCGGTTTGGAGACGGCTTCGAGGGGCTGGAACTGGTGCGCAAGATCCGGAAACACTACCAACTGCCGTATATCTACGTGCTCATGCGCAGCGCGATGAATCAACTGGATGAGATCAAGGCCGGACTGGATGCCGGCGTGGATGATTACCTGGTCAGGCCGCACAATCCGTTTCAAATCCGTTCTCGCGTCCTGGTTGCGTTGAGATGGCTGACCTACATTGACTCGATTACCTGGAAAGAAACGGAGGGCGCGGGAGCGAGGCGGGGGTAGCCGCTGTCTCGCAAGCGTAGTAGCAGTATGCGATCGGCTGCGGGCTCGAGCGACTATGTCGGGGACCGAGACGGGGTGAGGTCTTCATGAGGGTAAGCCGGTGCATGACCCTCTGGCGGACCTCAACGGCCGACTTGCATTCAACCGCTTGTGAAAGCGGGCGACTGCTCAGGCGGAGGCGAGCCACTCGCGGGCCTGGTCAAGGGCCGGGCGATCGAAGTAGCGGACTTTGGCGGCGGTGAACGGTTTGCAGAAAACCGCCATGCCGTGCTGCCATTTCGTCTCGCCGACAATGGCCAGGCGTTCGATGTCGGCAAAATGTTTGGCGTCGAACTTGACGTCCTGCCAGAGGGCACCGGCGGTCCAGCCGTGGAAGTCATGCATTTCCACGAGCATGCGGATCTTGCCGTGGGCTTTGACCAGGCGTTCCACCGCGGGGACGAAGTGTTCGTAATCTTCTTTGGCAAGTTTGCCGGTCAATTGGACTTCCAGCACCTTGCCGCCGTTGGTTTCTTTGAGCACGACTCCGCTCATTTCGGTTAATTCACTCATAGCTTTATCCTTCAGGAGTAATATAGCACAATTTTCGCTCGCAAGGGGCGGAATTGGGTTGATGGCGGTTGGAGCCGGGGCGACAGGGCTGAGCTGGGGGGGTGGAAGGAGGAGAAGCTCAAATACTGGACACTGGAAGTTCAAATGAAGACGGGAGATGCTTCTTGGCAGGGCAGAGAGACGTAAGCCGTGCGCGAGTATGCGCGGGGACTGTGTCGCCTGCAGGCTCGGATGGCAACCGCTCAGGCGGCGGATGGCCGGGCGGTGGTTGAGGGCCTGAACGGCCAGATCGAGGCACTGGAGGCCGCGCTCATAGGCGGCGGCGGCGATACAGGCGGGCGAGCGCGCGACAGCCTGCGCAAGGCGGTCGCCGCGGCCATGGACAAACTGAGTGGAGGAGGCCCGGAGGAGTGGGCACTTGCGCACCATCTGCGGACCCGAGGGCGGAACGCGGGGACAGAGGAATTGGTGCAGAAAGAGGGGGGCAGAAAGATGCTTCAAGGCCCGCCCGGGCCGCGGAATCGGTGTCCATCTGTCGTTAGTCAACCAAGATGATAAAGGAACAGCGTGCCGAATTTGGAAGATTCCTCATCCCACCATAAGGGTGACATCTGCGATAGAACTGAACCCAGAAACCACGTTTCGCAATCAACGGAACGCAAAAAGGCAAGGGCTCCAAAGAGACCCTTGCCGCTTAACCTCCGACTGTTGGCCGGCGGTTACTTCTTCTTGCTGGCGGGCTTTTTGGCCTTGGACTTCTTCTGTTTTGATTTCGAGGACTTGTTACCCATAGTCTTGCTGATGTTTTGGTCGTTGACTCCCCTGCGGCATGTTAGTTTCCCCGCAGAGGAGCCCAGAGTGCCTGCCGGAACGGCCCCTGTAAACCTTAGATGTGAGTTAATTTGGCGGGGGCGCGGGCCCAGATCCCGATCGGTTCGAGGCGCGCTGAGCCCGGGCTACCACTGCACGTACGGCGAACCGGCCGGGCAAGTCTGGAACTAGCCCGAACATTTCTTAGCACGGATGACCGACATGCCAGCGCTCCGGCTTTGAAGGTGTGAAATGTCAAGACTGGTGCCGTCAGGGACCCGGGAAAGCAGACTGCCCCGCCGATGCCACGACGCTCCGGGGAGCTGCGCCGTGCAGCCAGGGCCGCAACCTGGCGCCGGCAGTGGTGTTCCTGGGGATGCTGGATTCGTCGGTCAATATCGCGATTGACATCACGGGCCATGTCCCGCTCGCGCGACTGTCCCATTGGCCCAACTCGCTGCAGTCGGCGGCTTGTGCTTGACCCAAGCCGCGGTTCGGGCGCTAATGGTGCGGTGATTGCAATGCAGACCTTAGTCTCTTTTCGTTCCCTTCAGCTTCTCAGCCTGCCCCTCGCCGCCTTGGTGTTCACGTCCTGCTCGACCATGCCCAAACCCGGCACGCTCGCGCCGCGCAAAGGCGATGAAATTGTGGTCGCGGGGCAGTTCGTGCATACGGGGACGCGGGTGGTGCTGTGGATGGACCCGCAGGGCTACGATGCCTACCGGGTCGAGCGGCGGTTCAGCCCGCTTGACAAGGCCGATTGGGAAACCTCCCACGCGGAGGTGAGGGATCTCGACTCGCCCAATCGCTACAACCTGCGCCGCAGCGGCCTGACCGACACCGAGGTTGAGCGGGTGCGCGGCGGCGGCTGGGATTTGCCGCTCCTGCAGCGGGTCGTGGATCAGTTCGTCATCCATTATGACGTCTGCGGCACCAGCCGCCAGTGCTTCAAAGTCCTGCAGGACCTGCGCGACCTGAGCGTGCATTTCATGCTCGACCTGGACGGCACGATTTATCAGACGCTCGATGTCAAAGAGCGGGCGTGGCATGCAGGCACGGCGAACAGCCGGTCCGTCGGCATCGAGATCGCCAACATGGGCGCCTATCCGGTGAACGGCAGGAACCCTTTCGAGCAATGGTATGCGAAAGACGCGGATTGCGGGACCCGCGTCACCATCCCGCCGCAGTTCGGTGACGGCGGCATTCTCACCAAGGGATTTGTGGGCCGCCCGGCGCGACCCGAGCCGGTGACCGGCATGGTGCAAGGCAAGGAGCTGATCCAGTATGATTTCACACCCGAGCAATACGAGGCCTTGATCAAGCTCACCGCGACGCTCGGCAAGGTCCTGCCCAGAATCAAATGCGACTATCCGCGAGACGCGACCGGGGAGCTGGTCCGCCAGCGACTGTCGGATGCGGAACTGGATTCATACCAGGGTGTTCTTGGCCATTTCCACATCACGAACAACAAGGTGGACCCCGGCCCCGCGTTTCAATGGGACTACGTGATTAATCACGCTGGCCGGATGCTGCACGGCGGCATGTCGCCGATGGCCGACGAGACCAGTAAAGGGCACATGCGGGTGCGGTTCTAGTGCTTGGTTGCAGAGATTCGCGATATAGCCGCCAGAGCATGGTCGGCCTGCCAACCTGATTGTTGGCCGCGCCAGGCCAATGGGTTTGCCGACGCCCTAAGGCCAGTCCCACTTGGCTCTGTGTCCAATTTCAAGACAGCAGTCGTTCCTGAGGCCACCCTGCGGGTGGGAATGGGCCTTTCCACTGCCCCCAGCCTGTGGGCTGGCGTGGTAACGGCGTGGCTCCGGCGACACCCCGGTGTGGTTCCCATGGGGAGCGCTCCCCATGGGAACCACACCGGGGTCCCTCCAGGCAGTCACCGGAGCATCGCCGGGGCAGGTCCTGGGATGGTGCCGGGGCGGGGAGGAGGACAGCGGGCGGACTGTTGCCATCTCAGGGCAGCCTGCAAACTTGCCGCAGGTGATCTATCACTTATTCGTGCAAGCAAGCACCAGTTCTTGTGCTATGCTGGGAGCGAGTAAATAAGCACACTGAATTCCTTTATGATCACAACTCGCGGCTATGCCGCCCATAATCCTACTTCACCGCTGACGCCCTTCACCTTCGAGCGGCGCGAGCCCGGCCCGCATGACGTGCAGATCGAAATCCTCTACTGCGGCATCTGCCATACCGATCTGCACCAGGCGCGCAATCACTGGAGCGGCTCCTTCTACCCGATGGTGCCCGGCCATGAGATCGTTGGGCGGGTCACGCGCGTCGGTGCGCAGGTGACGAAAGTCAAAGCCGACGATTATGCCGGCGTTGGATGCATGGTGGATTCCTGCCGGCGGTGCTCGGCCTGCCACGAGGGCCTGGAGCAGTATTGCGAGGAAGGCCCCACCTGGACCTACAACTCCAAGGAGCCTGGCAGCGAGCAGTTGACCTTTGGGGGCTATTCCGAGCGGATTGTAGTCGAAGAACGCTTCGTCGTGAAGGTCCCTGCGAGCCTGGATCTGAAGGCGGTCGCCCCGCTGTTCTGTGCCGGCATAACGACCTACTCGCCGCTGCGCCATTGGAAGGTCGGCAAAGGCCAGCGGGTCGGCATCGTCGGCCTCGGCGGTCTCGGTCACATGGGCGTCAAGCTGGCCAAGGCCTTCGGCGCCCACGTGGTGATGATCACGACCTCGCCGGCCAAGGGCAAGGATGCCGTCCGGCTCGGGGCCGATGAGGTCCTGGTCTCGAAGGACGCGGCGGCCATGGCCAAACAGGCCAAGAGCTTCCATTTCCTGCTCAACACCATCCCCAATCCGCATGACGTCAATCCCTACCTGGCGCTGCTCAAACGCGACGCCACCATGGTGCTCGTGGGAGCGCTGACGGCGCTTGAACCGCCCCTCCAAGGCAGCAGCCTGATTATCGGCCGGCACAACCTCGCCGGGTCAGTCATTGGCGGGATGCCCGAGACCCAGGAAATGATTGACTTCTGCGCCGCGCACCAGGTCGTGAGCGACGTTGAGGTCGTGCCGATCCAAGCGGTCAATGAAGCGTATGAGCGGTTGCTGAAGAACGATGTTCGCTATCGCTTCGTAATTGACATGGCTTCGCTGAAATAGGCGGGGCGGGGCTAAGTCAGATCTAAGGGGACGCCACCAGCAAGCGAAGCGAGCCAGTCGGACGGCAAGCGAGCAGCGCTTGCGCTCGCTGCGTGAACAGGGTGGTCGTAATATTCTAATACTTGCCAAAAGCAAAGCTTGTGTTAGGACTATACTGTCACCTTTGCCAACGGGAATAGGGTCGTCCGTGCGGATGGCCGTGGCATGGGTGGACAGGCAGGTAGCAATCGAGCAACTGGAGTATGAGATGTGCGCTAGAGAGGTGGTGGGCCCCGTGCCTGGCGGGGGAGGTATGAGCCAGGCGCCTGGGGCAAGCCCGCTTGCTCTCTTGGTTTGCGATGAACACCACCTACCTGATCAATGAGCGGAACCGCGCTGAGCAAGCGGCGCAGGAAAGCGAGCAACGCTATAAGCGGTTCCTCGCCTCGGTTACCGACTATGTCTATTCGGTAGGGGTGGACCAAGGCCGCCCGATCGCGACGACTCACGGTCCGGGGTGCGAGGCGGTTACCGGGTACACCTCGAAGGAGTTTGATGCCGACCCCTTTCTCTGGTACCGCATGATCTTCAGCGAGGATCGCCAGGCTGCGACGGCTCAGGCCGAGCGGATTCTGAAAGGCGAAACACCCCCGCCGCTGGAGCACCGCATTCTGCACAAGGACGGGCGCCTGCGCTGGGTCAGGAACACACCCGTGCCCCACCAAGATGAGCGAGGCGGCGTGGTGGGGGGCTGCCGTTCCTGGCCAAGCCGGTCAACCTCCAGGAAGTGCTCGCCTGCCTGCAACAGCATCTGGGGCTGGCGCCGGCGTACGAGACGAAACCATGTTGAACCTATGTTGAAGCTACTAAGATTACTTGGTTGCGGCAGCCTGGCGGTATTACTCGCCGGCTGCGCAAGTCACCGCGAGCCATCGTCCGCACCCTCGCACGCTGCGCTGCCGCGGCTGGGTGATCATCACTTCAAAGTCACGACCCGTTCGCCTGAAGCGCAGCAGGCCTTCGACCGCGGGTTGACGCTGGCCTATTCGTTCCTGCACTACCCGGCGGAACAGGAGTTTCGCCGGGCCGCGGCGATTGACCCCGACTGCGCCATGGCGTGGTGGGGCGTGGCACTGGTCA
Source organism: uncultured Verrucomicrobiota bacterium (assembly GCA_964625855.1). GTDB lineage: Bacteria > Verrucomicrobiota > Verrucomicrobiia > Limisphaerales > UBA8199 > JAPLUA01. The sequence goes on from CAZVFC010000044.1 coordinate 14,183, forward strand.
ACGGGCCCCATATCAACTTCCCGGCGGTGCCGCCCGCGCGGGCCGCGACCGCGTGGGACGCCCTGCTCAAGGCGCAGGCACGGGCGGCGGGCGCCTCGCCGCTGGAGCGGTCGCTCATTGACGCCCTCAGCCGGCGCTACGCCAATCCGCAGCCCGCGGACCGCCGGCCCTTGGACGTGGCGTATGCGGAGGCCATGCGGGGCTTGTGGCGCGCGCACCCCAGAAATGCGGATGTCGGCACCCTGTTCGTTGAGGCGGCGATGGATTTGCACCCGTGGGATTTGTGGAAAGACGGCGGGCCACAACCGTGGACGCCGGAGATTGTCGAGACGCTCGAACGCGTGCTGCGGCTGGATCCCTCACATCCCGGCGCCAACCATCTTTACGTGCACGCGATCGAGGCTTCGCCCGATCCGCACAAGGCCGTCGCCGCGGCGGACCGGCTGCGCACGCTGGTTCCCGACGCCAGCCACATGGTGCACATGCCCGCCCATATCTACGCCCGGGTCGGGCGCTGGGAGGACGCCGCGCAATCCAACCGCGACGCGATGAAGGCCGACCTCAAGTATCGCGCGGCGTATCCGCGGCCGGGCTTCTACGGGCTTTACATGACGCACAACGCGCACTTCCTGGCTTTTGTCTCGATGATGCAGGGCCGCAGCGCCGATACCATCGAGCTCGCCCGGCAGATGGTCGCGTCCATCCCGCCGGACTTTCGCCAGGACTATGCGGCGATAGCCGACGGCTTCCTGATCTTCACGTCGGAGGCCCTGATGCGCTTTGGCCGCTGGGAAGAGATCCTGGCCGAGCCGGAGCCGGCGGCCGAACTGCCGTTGTCTCGCGCGTTGTGGCGGTTCACCCGCACCAGCGCGTTCACGGCGCTGAACCGGCTGCCCGAGGCCCGGGCCGAACGCGACGCCTTCGAGCAGGCGGCGGCGGCGGTTCCGGCCAGTTACACCTTTGGGAATAACGCCGCCTCGAATCTGCTAGCCATCGCGCTGCGTGTGCTCGAAGGGGAGTTGGCCGCCCGGACGGGAGACCTCGATGTGGCCGTCGTCTCCTTGCGGAAGGCGGCGCAGATCGAGGACGGCCTGGCTTACGATGAACCGCCGGACTGGATTCAACCCACGCGCCACACGCTGGGCGCCGTGCTGCTGCGCGCGGGCAAGGGAGACGAAGCGGAGCTGGCATATCGAGAGGACCTGGCTCGCTTCCCCGACAACGGGTGGTCGCTGCTGGGTCTGCGTGACGCGCTCCGCCAGCAGGACAAACACGCCGAGGCTCGCCGCGTGGACGCCCGGTTGAAACAGGTCTGGGCCCGGGCTGACGTGGCCCCTACCGCGACCTGCTACTGCCAGGCGTATGACTGACCGCGGCCGAGGCAACTGCTTACGCAATCATCTCTACGGCGACCGCCGGCCGAGGGGACGGCTCACACCGTTGATTGGTACCGACCATGGAAGGTCAGGTTGTGTGCGGCCGCAAAGGCGGTGACGTTGGGGAGGACAGCCATTCCCGCAGCTCTAAGCGCATGGAGTGCTTCCAGCCTGCTGGCGCTGCCGTTCAGCACAGGCCGCTAAGGGGCGAGAGCAGGCTCCGCGCACCGCCAACAAGAGGCTTGAACAGAGCCGAGTCCGGGAGCTAGATTGGGTCGTGAAGGTCCATGAACAGATGAATGCTACTATTCGACGGAGACTCTTTCCCCTCCTCGGCGCTATCCTGCTCGCGGGTCTGGCTACCGGCTGCAATACCGTCTGGGTCAAATCCAAGCAATACCTGGGCGTGGCGACCTACCCGCCCACGGACCCAGCCTCGATTCAAATCCTCCAAGCGCAACCGACCGCCGCCAACGTGAAGCTTGGCGAGATCACCCTTCAGCCCCAAGGCAGTCCCACAAAAGAAGGCCTCGAGCAGAAGCTGCGTTTGGCCGCGTCCAAGATGGGCGCCAACGCCGTCGTCATCGTGGCGGACCAGACCATGGTATTCGGCACGACCGTCATGGGACCGTGGTGGAGCCAGACGGTGTCGCCTGACGTCGGCCGGGTCATTGTCGGCGTGGCGATCCGCTACACGCAGTAACCGCGAATCGCGAACGCGCACGCCGAGTCAGGCGGATTGTGAAACACGCATGCGTGTAGGGTCGGATCTGCCTCGCGAGTCGGGTATTGGCGGGCTTGTCTCGCGCGGTGATTGGGGTGCTGATTCCGATCTGCTCCGCGTGCAAGAAAGTTCGCAATGATCAGGGCTACTGGACTCAACTCGAAAACTACCTCCAACAACATACCGAGGCGGAGTTCAGCCACGGTCTTTGCATTGCTTTGCCTGCGCAGGCTCTACCCGGAGGTTTCCTCTGAAGTCGAGGCGCGCCTCGGCAAACATACTCCGCCAGCCGCGGGCGACGAGTAGAATACCTCTGTGCGCCGGGCGGCGCAGCCGCAAGAGTTACTCAGGCGGCGGATGCCGCGACACGCTTGGCCGGATAGCCCAGTCGGAACTTGCCGGAGCTCTCCGGCATCACCAGGTCGGTTTGCAGAATCGCGGGTTCCCTGCCCAGCCCAAGGAGTCTCTTCAAACGTCGCTTTAATTCCCTGGTTTCCGCAACGCCAGGTGCGGTGTGATCCGGTGCAAAGCGCAGCAGCCACTCCCCGTCGATGCGTTCACACAACTGGTAATGCGCGATCCCGGCCATGTCTACGAAACACTGGTCAACGTCCCAGGTTGTCACCCGCGCCCCGTCGGGCGTGGCAAAGGCATCCGCCAACCGGCCATGGACCCGATAGCTGGTGTGGTAAGGCCCCTCGCGCCGCTCCACCAGGTCGCCGATTCGGTAGCGGATAAGCGGCATAAAATCGTTGGTTAGGGTTGTGACGGCCAGCTCGCCCACGCCCCGCAGGTCGGTGTTCAACACCTCCAGGAAAGCCGTTTCGAGGCTGGGCCGCATTTCTCCCTGCCCGGTCTCCATCATTAGATGCCCAGTCTCGGTGGATCCGTACAGGTCGAAAACCGGCACGCCGAAGACCCGCTGAAGAATCCGCCGATGCGCGACACTCACAAACTCATAGCTGCACAGGACAAACTGCAAGGAAGGCAGGCGGATGTCGCGCCGTTCGCAGTAGCGGGCAAACACCACGCCGTATGCAGGGTCCACGTCGAGGAACTGCGGCTGCCAGTCCGCCGCTTCGGCGGCCATTCGCGCCAGGTCGGCTTCGCTCCAGAGAAACGGCAGGCGCGACAGGCTGACGAAGAGGGCGCCGCCCACAGTGCGGTCGGCGCGCGACGGGGTGCCAGTGTAACAGATGTCGCCGCTGCAAACCGGCGAGCTGATCGTGACGCGGCGCGCTGAGGGGAATTCATCGAGCACCCCCGCCGCCAACGGATTAAGCCGCAACGCCCGTTCCTCCTGCTCGGCCCACCAGCCGCGCCCCAGCAGCAACGGCGTCCGCTCTTCCGAGGTGCCGGAGGTGTGCTCCAGCTCAACCAAATCGCGGTCCAGGAGCGTTTCCAACTCCACACCCGCCCGGAGGAAGTTGTTGGGGAAATCGCCGCGGATGTCCTGCTTGGTGATGAACGGCAGGCGCCGCAATGCCTCGAGTGCCGGAACCGCACCCGCTTCGCGCGACAGGACCCCGGCCCGGCGGTAGAGCGGCACCTCGTGCAGATAACGCGGGAGGACCTCTCCGAGCCTGCGTGCCAGGCCGGCTTCCTGAATCAGTTCGTGCGTTGCTAACATGTCATGTCGTCTGGCGCCTTGTGAGCGACGGGCGAATCTAGCACACGTCCGAGGAAAAGGGAACAAATCCGAACCCCGAGAGCCGAAATCACGTGAGTTTATGCCTTGCCGCCGAACCGGCCCAAGCCAGACAGGCGCTTCGTTCAGCAGATGGCCACTAGGGCGAACAGTGCGACCGTGATCCCGATCGCGGTAAGCCCCATGATGGCGGCTGCTTTCTTCTTATCGAGTATGAGGCCGACAAGGCTCAAAATGAGCCCGAGCGGCGCAGCCACGAGAGCAGCCAGCCCGCCAAGGGCTGAGAAGGCAGAATGTCAGCCAGGACGAAACATCGCCAAAGCGGCCAAGGTTCCCAAGGCAACCAATGCGAACAGCCGGCCGAGCCGGCCCAGGCGGTCGGGCGGGGCAGCCGATTGACAGGGCACTGCAGTGTTCGTGTCGGCCATAGCGGCGAATGACTGGGGCAATATACTGCCTCATGCACAGAGGGCAAGAGGGTGCGGCCAGCATGCGCAGTCACGGCACCCAAAATGAGCTTGCTCCAGCCCTGGTTTTTCCTAATCTATCCCATCATGCACTCCCGTTCGGCATGGGCTAGAAAGTGGCGAAGGTTCAGCCGCAAATTTGGAGCGGCCATCGTTTACGGCCTGCTGATGCTGGCGGTCCTCGCCCTGGTCGGCGGCATCATGTATGGCCTCACCAGCGCAAGCTGCCGGCCGCGCTGGTGAGACGGTATGCAGTGCATCGTCACCGCCGGCCCAACGTTTGAACCGCTCGACAGCGTCCGGCGCCTGACGAACTCTTCCACTGGCCGCCTTGGTCTGGAGCTGGCGAGTTTCCTGTCGGCGCGTGGCCATGAGACCGTTCTGCTGATCGGCCAGCAGGCCACCTGGGGCGGCGAGTGCTGCGCCCGGCAGGTTGAGACGTTCACCACCACCGCGGATCTGCGTGACCGGTTGCAGTCCCGGGCTGGCCGGCCCATCGAGGCGGTGTTCCATGCCGCCGCCGTCAGCGACTTTGCCTTCGGCAGGATTTGGCGCCGCTCCCCGCAGGGCGAGTTGACCGAGATGAAAGCCGGCAAGCTCTCCACGCGGCAAGGGCCTTTGGTAGCGGAGTTGCTGCCCACGCCGAAGATCATCGCGGAGCTGCGGCATTGGTTTCCCAGCGCCCGGCTCGTGGGCTGGAAATATGAAGTGGACGGAGATCGCGCCGGGGTGATCCGCCTGGCGCAGGAGCAGATCGCCGAATGCCGGACCGATGCGTGCGTCGGCAATGGCCCGGCCTACGGCCCGGGGTTCAGCCTGGTGACCGGCGGTGGAACCGCGACCCACCTGGCGGACCGCGGCGCCCTCTTTGCCGCGCTGGAACAACTCATCCGCGTGTAGTCCGCGCGGTCATTTCTCCTTGCGGAATACCACAATCCGGTTGGTGTTCGTCCCTTTGGCGTTGTTGTCCACTCCCCAGCAATTGGCGGTCTTGGTGAACTTCTGGTCGTTGATGAGAACCAACAGCGGGTCGAGTCCGGCCTCGAGCCCACAGGGCACCGCCGCTTCTTCGAGCTTCACACTGCCTCCCCGGACCTCGCCCACCTCAAACGCCACGTGGCCACCGCGTCGCAGGACCCGGTGCAATTCTCGAAAGACCTCGGTCATTGCGCGCTGCCAGTCCTCCAGCTTCCTGGGCACCGTGAGCGTCACCGAGGCCGGGTCAACGCCGATGAACCAGCAACGCAACCAGTTGTCTCCCGCGTAGTCCACAACATTCAGAAACGGCGGCGAGGTCACCGCCAGCGACACCGTCCCCGAGGCAATCTGCGGCACGCTTCTCGAATGCTGCGTCAGGAGTTGAGACCGCGCGGAAACGGCCGCCAGCGACCGCCTGGCCTGGGTGTCGCAGTCCGCCAGCAGCTTCCGGCTCTTGCGGAGGATAATGTCCACGACCTGTCGCCGGGGCGGTTTCTGACCGCGCTTCTCGTTGATCTTGCGTTGCGACTTCACCGACACCGCCTGGTTTGGCGGCAGGGTATAGACCGAGAAGAAGCCCGGCGAGTGGCCGGTCAGGCGGTTCACGGCCACCATCCGAATCCAATCGTCCACCGTGTCCCCCGTGCCATCGTCGCGGCGTTTGATCAAGTAGCGGCGCAAGGCGCCTAGCTCCTTGAGCGTGTCGGGATGATAGAACACCAGCAGGTCTTCGGGCGCCTCCCCGGCATCTTTGAAGTCCACCTGCTGGAGCCGCTGCGCAACCTCTTCCAGCGTCGGCGGACGCAGCCTCGGCCGGGTCAGCACCAGGCTCAGCGGGTTCACGTCGCAGCCGCACGGCACTCGCCCCAGCAGGCCGGCCTCGATGACCGTGGTGCCCCGGCCCATGAACGGGTCATAGACAACTTCGCCCGGCTCCGTCAGGCGCTCGATGAAGAAGCGCGGCAACTGGGGCTTGAAACAGGCCCGGTAGGAAACCTCATGCAGATTGCTGGCCGCCCGCTGCTTCGAGGTCCAGAACTCATTCACATAGGTGGGAACGGAAAGCGGCTCTCCCGCGAAGGTGCCTGCCACGGTCGGAATGACCCTGGTGGCCTTGCCGAACTCTTTGAACGCAAGCAACTGCTCCGCGAGCGGGGCCTTCAAATGGACGGCCGTGCTCCGCTCCGCCGGAAAATCAAACTCCAGGTTCTCTGGCCGCGACATGATGGCAGTAATCCCTACTTCACAAACTCCAGCCAGCCGAGCGAAGCCGGCACGTGAAAGTCCGGCTCCTTCGTCCGGGGGTCCACCCAGCTCATCCACTCTTCGATCGGCGGCGGCCCCTCCACCTTCCGCCCCAGGTTGTGCAGGCTCTGCTTCTGCTCGACCGCCCGCCCGCTGCGGTCATGGCTGAACTCCGCCCGGTAGAGGCCGCAGCGGATCTTCACGCCGGGCTGGATGGGCGGGAAACCCAGCGCGGCCAGACTCGTCAGCGGGATGCGTCCCTCGATTTCGTAACCTTCGGGAAGCGTGGCGGCCTTCGCTTCCAGCCCCGCGAGCTGCCATTTCGTGTCCAAGCGCCGGTAGTACGCGCCGCGGTAGTCGAACACCCTGCCCCTTGAATCCACCTCGAAGCAGAAGTAATCTTCCATCCGGTCATCCCGGCTCAAATAGACTTCTATGCGGTCTTCAAACACCTCATCCGCTTCGTCTCGCAACCGCTCCAGCACGACAATGTCGGCATCCTGCACGCGAAAGGCGAAGTAGAGATTCGTCTCATCGCACAGCGCGCGGAACTCGGTGCCCGGTGCGGAGGCCTGCTTCCACGGGAACACGAATCGCTTCTCCACCGCCGCCTGCTGCCAAGCCGGCTCGTTCGCCTGCCCATCCAGGACCAGCTTCGGCTCCAGCACCCACTGCACACGGTACGTTTGCATGGAGGGTGCCCCGGGCGGGGGCTCGGACTGGACGGTCGCGACTCCTGCCAACAGCAGCAGGGTGGCGGCTCCCAGGAACGGGTAGGTCTTCACAGGTTCCAGCCTGCGGTCATTCCCCGTTCGACGCAAGCCTGACCTGCGCGCACCGCATACTCATTCGCACTCGCGGGTTGCCTGTGCGCGGGAATCTCTGGCATCATTGACCAATGCACCTTCTATCGAGCCGATGTATTCGCGCGGCCGCCCTCACGGCCGGACTGAGTTTGGTTGGTCTTACCGCTCACGGACAGGCTTCGGCCGGGCCACAATTCGCAACGCATGAACCGGTGGGCCAGCTCGGCACGAATCGTTACTATACACCCGCCAATCAAGTCATCTCCCCGGCGGGAATTCAAGTCGAGCTGCCCGGGATGCGACCGCAGGCGATCGCGCTCAGCCCGAATGGCCGGCTGCTCGTCACGGCGGGCAAGACGCATGACCTGGTCGTCATTGATCCGGCGACGGGCAAGCAACTACAGCGCGTCGCCTTGCCGTCCGACAAAGATTCCCGTGTCACGCCCGATTCCGTTTCCGAAGAAATCCTGAAGCCCGACAAGGCCGGCCAGCTCAGTTTCACCGGGCTGACCTTCTCACCCGACGGCTCCCGCCTCTACCTGGCCAACGTGGATGGCAACGTCAAAGTGTTTGGAGTCAACCGCACGGGGAAGCTGGTGGGACTGTTTTCCATCCCGCTGCCGCCGGCCAAAGCGCCCGAGCGCGAGGCCGAAATTCCGGCCGGAATTGCCGCGTCGCCGGACGGCAAGCGGCTCTATGTGGTGCTCAACCTTTCCAACCGGCTGGCGGAGCTGGACGCCGCCACCGGGCAGGTGCTGCGGCTGTGGGAGGTCGGCTTCGCGCCCTTCGGTGTGGCGCTGGCGGGCCAGAAGGCCTATGTAAGCAACTGGGGCGGGCGGCGGCCCGACGCCCAATCCGTCACCGGCCCCGCCGGCCGCGGCACCCGGGTCCGGGTGGACCCGGTCCGGCACATCGCGGCCGAGGGTTCCGTGTCCGTCGTTGACCTCAGTCAGCCGGCAGGCCAGTCCACAGCGCGGACGGCCAAGTCGGAAATCCTCACCGGCCTGCACGCCAGCGCGATCGCCGCGTCGCCTAATGGCCGCTGGGTCGTGGTCGCTAACGCCGGCAGTGACACCCTCAGCGTGTTTGACACCCGCAGCGACCAGATCGTCGAGACCATTTGCGCCCGACAGAACCCCGCGGATCTCTTCGGCGCCCAGCCCACCGCCCTGGCCTTCGATAAGTCAGGCGGCCAGCTCTACGTCTGCAACGGCACCCAGAACGCCGTGGCGGTCTTTGATTTCAAGCCCGGGAAATCGAGCCTGCGCGGGCTCATCCCGGTCGGCTGGTTCCCCGGCGCGGTTGCTTACGATCCGGACCGCAAGGCGCTGTGCGTCGCCAACATCAAGGGGATTGGCTCGACCAAACGCCTCGAGCCGGGCGACCCGGTCAAGTTCAATTCGCATCAGTATTTCGGCACCGTGTCGCTCGTCCCCGTGCCGGACGAGCGGGAGTTGGCGCGCCTGAACCAAATCGCCTTGCATAACCTGCGCTACGGTTTGCTGCAGCAAGCCAAGCTGCCGCCGCGCCCGGACCAGCCGCCCCGCCCCGTTCCTGAGCGGGTGGGCGAACCGAGCGTCTTCAAACACGTCATCTACATCATCCAGGAAAACCGCACTTATGACCAGGTTCTCGGCGACCTGCCCCAGGGCAACGGCGATCCCTCGCTCTGCATCTTCGGCGAGCAGATCACCCCTAACCACCACAAGGTCGTCCGCGACTTCGTCCTGCTCGACAACACTTACTGCTCCGGCATCCTCAGCGCGGACGGCCATCAGTGGGCCGATAGCGCCATGGCCAACGATTATATGGAGCGGTCCTTTGCCGGCTTCCCCCGCAGCTATCCCTACGGCGGAACCGAAAATGCCGTGGACGCGCTGGCGTATTCGTCTGCCGGATTCATTTGGGACAATGTCATCGCCCACGGCAAGACGCTGCGCAACTACGGCGAGTTCGCCCTTAGCGAGGCGCGCTGGCGGGACAAGTCAAAGACCCGCGCGCCCGCGTTCCTGGATAACTACCGCGACTTCGTCAACCAGACGGGGGCGATCGAGGTTCGCTGCCGCCCGTCCATTGAGTCGCTGCGGCCCTACCTTGTCACCAACACCGCGGGTTGGGGGCTGAGCATTCCAGACGTGTTCCGCGCGGCGCAGTTCATCAAGGAACTCAAGCAGTTCGAGCAGACCGGCAACTTCCCCAACCTGAGTATCATCAGCTTGCCCAACGATCACACCAGCGGCACCAGGGCGGGTTGCCCCACCCCGGCGGCGATGATGGCCGACAACGACCTCGCCTTCGGTCAGATCGTCGAAGCCGTCAGCCACAGCAAGTTCTGGAAGCAGACCTGCATCTTCGCCATCGAAGACGACCCGCAGGCCGGTTGGGACCATGTCAGCGGCTATCGCACCACCTGCTACGTCGCCAGCCCCTACACCCGGCGAGGCGCGGTGGTGAGCGTTCAATACAATCAAACCAGTCTGCTGCGCACGATGGAATTGATGCTCGGATTGCCGCCCATGAACCAGATGGACGCCACCGCCACACCCATGACCGCCTGCTTCACCGAGACTCCCGACTTCACCCCATTTACTGCACTGACGAATAACATTCCCCTCGATCAGATGAACCCCGAGCCCAAAAAGGTCTCCGACCGCCTCCTGCGCCAGCACGCCTATGCTTCCGCGCGCCTGCCGCTCGAGGAAATTGACAAATGCCCGGAAGACCTTTTCAACCGCATTATCTGGCACGCGGTCAAAGGCTCGCAGGCCCCCTATCCCGCCTGGGCTGTGACCCAAGTCCGGGATGACGATTAGTGCCGCTGTCCGGTTAATTGCGCCTCAGCATCGCGGTGCTCGCAACCTCTGCCTCGCCGGCGCGCCAGCCAATGACTCGTCCGCAGGGCAATCTGGCGAGTTCGCTGCCCGCGACCCCTTGGGGACGCCAACCGCCTTCCAGGTGGGCCACGGTCGTTTTCCCGCCCTTGATCACCACCGGCAGGATCACGACGATCCGGCTGCCGTCGCAGTTAATCGCCTCCGCCTCGACCCGGTAGGCCCCCGGGCGCAACGTCACGACGAAGGGCGTTTCGTCACCCAGGTGGCGGGCGTTGCGCACCTGCTCGACGAGTTCACCGCTCTGAGTATAAACGGAGTAGGCCGTGTGGCTTAGCTCAACTGTGGCCTGCTCCTTGCCAAAGCTGCTGTCCCGCCGCCATTCCTCGTTGTTGATATCCACGAAGGGCGGTGTTCGGGCCGAATAAACCACGAGCGCGCCGTCGCCCGAGGCTGGCGCGCCCAGTGATGGCGCGGGCCCGATCGGATCAACCACGGCGACCGTCGGGGCCGAGGCACAACCGGCCAGCCACAGTGTGGCCGCCGCCAGTGCGAGTGTGTTTGCGTATTTCATAACCTTCCTTTTTCGATCTGTGTTTCTCATTGACAGACTGCTTTGTTGCTTATGTTTTGGTGATGCGATCTATCATCACATATTCCAATATTGCACATGAGCCTACCTGCTGCAAATCGCACGGATCCGAGCGAAAGCCCGCACGCATTATGCAGGTAACGTCGGATCGGAACTCTGAGCGTTAGTGCGCGCGATTTCGGGCCGGTTCCGCCAGGCAGAGGTGCGCCGAGCCGAATACACAATTGGCACTCCGATCAGACCATTTGCCGGACTTGCGGCAGAGCCGAAGGTTGCTTCCTCGGTAGCCTCGACTGCCAACAATCCCACAACAATGCGCAACCTGTAAACACCACGCAGAATGGCTGGTCTGCCTATAGTCAATAGATAACGTTAATACCATTCCTGATCAGCCTGTATGCACAACCGATAACGTTAATATATGGCCATCATATCCATGAATCGTCCAATGGGCCTTAACTGTAGGGAAGTGGGAGGCGCGCACGCACCGCTGGGCACAACGGCGAGGGTTATTCTGGAGTACGTTATGGCGCTGCTTTGCCTGATCCAATTCTCACCGTCGGCTTGGCCCGGCCAGCCCGCTTGCATCTGAATGGGGAGTGAAGTTGGCAACTGCTTCGGCCGTTGTCGGACCTCATTGCCACAGCGGGTGTCCTGAAATACCCTCAAAAGCGCCGCCACAGGACCGAAACGGGACAATCACTACGGTCAGGCATGCCTTTGCTTTCAAGGCTGGAAGGCCCCTACGAACGTGGATTACGCGAGTCTTGAGGGCATCCCCGGGAAGATTGAGTCGTGGCCAGAACCGCTTCCCCGTCGGAGGGTGCCGGCGACTCGTGACTTGGCAAGGGATATGCGCTCGGGCCGCGGTGTATGGTTGTCGTTGCACCCCCTGATGGGGAGAGAAGCGCGGCTCTTGCCGCACGGTTTGTGATCGGCCTCTTGGCGCTCCTGCCCTTTACTGGCATGGCGGCGACGCGCAGCGTTACGCTGGCGTGGGAACCAAGCCCCAGCACAAACATCGCCGGATACAATGTCTACTACGGTGGGGCCAGCGGCAGCTATACCAACGTCGTGGATGCCGGCAACGCGACGGTTGCGACGATCTCCGGCCTTACCGAGGGTGCCAGGTACTATTTCGCAGCCACAGCCTATGACACCGACGACCTGGAAAGCGACTTCTCCAACGAGATCTTCTATACCATTCCGGTCACGAGCAACGCCATGCCGACCCTCAATGCCATTGCCAATGTGACGATTGCTGAGGGCGCTGGACAGCAAACGGTTAGCCTCTCTGGGATCAGCGCCGGATCTCCCACCGAATCCCAAACCCTGGCGGTCACCGCCAGTTCCAGCAACACCGGGCTGATTCCCGACCCCACCGTTACCTACATCAGCCCGAACACCAGTGGCTCCATCCGTTTCACGCCAGTGGCCTATGCCTACGGTTCGGCAACCATTACGGTCACGGTCAACGACGGCGGGGCCAGCAACAACATCATCTCCCGCTCCTTCACGGTAACCGTTACCCCGGTCAACCAGGCGCCGACGCTTAATTCCCTGGCCAACGTGACCATCAACGAAAACGCCGGATTGCAGACCGTAAGCCTCTCCGGCATCAGCTCCGGCGCCGCCAATGAGTCCCAGACGCTGACCGTCACCGCGAGCTCCAGCAGCACCGGTCTCATTCCCACGCCCGGTGTGACTTATGCCAGCCCCAATGCCACCGGTTCCATTGCGTTTACGCCGGTAGCTAACGCCTTCGGCTCGGCTACAATCACCGTGACCGTCAGCGACGGCGGGGCCAGCAACAACGTTGTTTCCCGCTCCTTCACAGTCACCGTCAACCCGGTCAACCAGCCACCAACGCTGGGTGTCCTGGCCAACCTCACCCTCAGCGAAAACGCCGGACTGCAGACCGTAAGCCTCTCCGGCATCAGCTCAGGCGCCGCCAATGAGTCCCAGACGCTGACCATCACCGCGAGCTCCAGCAGCACCGGCCTGATCCCCAATCCCGCAGTCACCTATACCAGCCCGAACACCAGTGGTTCCATTGCGTTCGCGCCGGTGCCCTATGCGAATGGCTCAGCCGTCGTCACCGTGACTGTCAACGACGGTGGAACCAGCAACAACGTCTTTTCCCGCACCTTCACCGTTACCGTTAATTCGGTCAATCAGGCGCCAACGCTCAATCCTCTAGCGAATATTACCATTAGCCAGAACTCGGGGCTGCAGACGGTTAACCTCAGCGGCATCAGCTCTGGCATGACCAATGAATCTCAAACCCTTACCGTCACTGCCAGCTCCGGCAAAACCAGCCTGATCCCGAATCCGACGGTCACCTACACCAGTCCCAATGCCACGGGCAGCATCTCCTTCAGCCCGGTCGCCAATGCTTCCGGCTCCGCCGATATCACTGTGACCGTCAACGACGGCGGCACCGCCAACAATACCATCTCGCGGACCTTCACCGTGACGGTCAACCAGCCGCCGACCATCTCCGCGATCACGAACCGCGTCATCGCCGTGGGCGCCGCGACGCCGGCGATCCCCTTCACTATCGGCGACGCCGAGACGGCGCTCGCGAGCCTCACGCTGTCCGCCAGCTCGTCGAACCCGGCGCTCGTGCCGAACGCTGGCATTGTGCTCGGCGGCAGCGGCAACAGCCGGACTGTGGCAGTGACGCCCTTGGCCAGTCAAGCTGGTGTAGCGACGATCACCATCACCGTGAATGACGGCCACGCGACGACCAGCAGTTCGTTCGACCTCAATGTGCGGCCTAGGCCGGCCCCGCCAAGCAGCTTCCGCATCGCTCAGGTTCTGCCTTGAACCGGATGCCCGTGGGTCTTTGACGCCCGCCTCACACCCGGGGCGGTGTTTTGCTTGGGTGAGCGGCCGCTCATCCGTCCTGCCTCAGCGCGGATCTTATCAGCGGAACTTGACCGCTGGGTTGCGCTCCGCTAGGTTGCGCTCGTAAAGCATACCTTGATTATGGATAATTTCTTAGTGCCAATGGTGGTGGAGCAAACGGGCCGGGGCGAACGCGGTTACGACATTTATTCGCGCCTGCTGGTGGATCGGATCGTGTTCTTGGGCACGCCGGTGGACGACATGGTGGCGAATCTGATCATCGCCCAACTCCTATTCCTCCAGATGACCGATCCGAAGAAAGACATCCATCTTTACATCAATTCACCCGGGGGCAGCGTCACGGCGGGGCTGGCCGTGTACGATACCATGCAGTTCCTCACGTGCGACGTGAACACCTACTGTATCGGGCAGGCGGCCAGCATGGGCGCCGTGCTGCTGTGCGGCGGGACCAAGGGCAAACGCTACGCGCTGCCCAACTCGAACATCATGATCCACCAGTTGCTGGGCGGCGCCGAAGGCCCGGCCAGCGACGTGGAAATCCGCGTCCGCTACATGCTCAAGCTCAAGAACCGCATCAACAGCATCATCGCCAAACACTGCGGCCGCTCGCTCGAACAGGTCGAGAAAGACACCGACCGCGACAACTTCATGGCGCCCGAGGAAGCCAAAGCCTACGGGCTGGTGGATGAGGTGGTGCAGTCCCGCAAAGAGATTCCCGGCCTGGCGGAGCACGCGACCAGCCTGGCCGACAAGAAGGAGTAGTGCGCGATGGCCCGGCCGACGAGCATCACCCTGTGCAGTTTCTGCGGCAAGTCCCATGCCGAAGTCAAGAAGCTGATCCAGGGGCCCGGCGTTTTCATCTGCGACAACTGCGTCACGCTCTGCAAACAGGTCCTGGACAAGGAATTCGCCAACCAGGTCAAGAAGCACAAACCGCGCGGCGGCATCGCCAAGCCCGCCGAGATCAAGCGCCAGCTCGATCTGGCCTGCGTGGGCCAGGAGCACGCCAAGAAGACTTTAGCCGTCGCCGTCCACAACCATTACAAGCGCATTCTGCAGGAGCCGTCCCCGCCCCCGGCGGAAGGCGAAGCAGAGGCCGCGCCCCTGCCGCATGACGAGATCGAGATCGAGAAGAGCAATATCCTCATGATCGGGCCGACCGGTTCGGGCAAGACCTTGCTCGCCCGCACGCTGGCCAAGATTCTCGATGTGCCCTTTGCCATTGCCGACGCCACCACCCTGACCGAGGCCGGGTATGTCGGCGAAGACGTCGAGAACATCATCCTGCGGCTGCTCCAGAATTCCGATTACGACGTGAAGCGAGCGCAGCGCGGCATCGTCTATATTGACGAGATTGACAAGATCGCCCGCAAGACCGAGAACGTCTCCATCACGCGCGACGTGTCGGGCGAAGGCGTGCAGCAGGCCCTGTTGAAGATCCTCGAGGGGACGGTGTGCAGCGTGCCGCCGCAGGGCGGACGCAAGCACCCGCAGCAGGAATACATCCGGGTGGACACGTCCGACATCCTGTTCATCTGCGGCGGCGCGTTCGTGGGTCTGGAGCGCATGATCCATCGCCGGTTGGGCAAGCAGGTCATGGGCTTTCGCGGCGGGGAGGCCCGCCTGCAGGCCGCAGCCTTGAAACGGGAAGAGGTCATGCAACACGTTGAGCCGGAGGACCTGCTCAGCTTCGGTTTCATCCCGGAGTTTGTCGGCCGCCTGCCGATGCTCACCGTGCTGGCCGAGTTGACCGAAGACCAGTTGGTTTCGATCCTCACCAACACCAAGAACGCCCTCACCAAACAGTACACCAAGCTCATGGCGATGGAAGGGGTCGAGCTGGAATTCAGCGAGGACGCGCTGCATGAGCTGGCGCTCCAGGCAATCAAGAAAGGCACCGGCGCCCGCGCGTTGCGCAGCCTGCTCGAACGGCTCATGCTCGATGTAATGTACGAAGTGCCCAGCAGCGAGGATATCGTGCATGTCCACATCACCCAGCCGGTCGTCGCCGGCCAGACCAAGCCGCTCATCCGCCGCAAAGCCGGCCGCGCCGCCGCCTGAGGCAAGGTAGGGACGCCTCGCCGAGGCGTCCATTTGGCAGCCGGAGCGAACGCCTCGCCGAGGCAGCCCAGCCCGGGCATGGTTCGTGCGGCAACCCCCCAGCACTCGTTGACAACCGGGGAAGTCCCTTCACCAGTCCTGATCTTGCAGGACCTCGCCTGTAATCACCCCCGCCCCAGTCGCCTGCTCCCCAGACCGCCTCCATGGTAACTCCGTTCCTCCTCCGTCCTTCCTCCGTCCTTCCTCCGATTGCGTCTCGGAGGAAGGACGGAGGAGGGACGGAGGAAGGACGGAGGAAGCGGCGCGAGGGGCCGGCAGAGGTCAGGATGGACAAGGGCTGTCCATCATTTCAGTAGGAATGCTGGCCCGATTCGCTGCGCAAGATGCTGTCTTCCAATATGTTGCGACGCCAATAGGGCGTTCTTGTTGCCGACGAATCTACAAGGCGGCAGGCTGGTCTCGGGATTGACTATCCGTTGTGTGCCTGTTTAATGCGCGGTGCCTGAGATATGACACCGGACGCTAAGCTCCCACCCGCCACGCCCGCCGCCGTTCCGGACAGCGCGGCGGCGCCGCGCTTGCGCCGCGTGTTGGGCCTGGGCGACCTGGTCTTCTACGGCCTGGTGCTGATCCAGCCAGTGGGTGCGGTCGGCATCTTCGGCCTAGCCGACCAGAAGTCCTTCGGCCACGTCACGCTGACGCTGATGATCGCGCTGGCCGCTATGATGCTCACGGCGTGGAGCTACGGGCGCATGGCCGGGTTGTATCCGGCGGCGGGGTCGGCTTACACCTACGTCGGGCGCGGGCTCAACCCGCACCTCGGCTTCCTGGCGGGCTGGGTGATGTTCCTGGACTACCTGGTGATCCCGATCGTCAGCGTCGTGTATGCCGCCCTGAGCGCGCGCAAGGTGATGGACGGCCTGGCGCCCGGTTTCACGCACAACGTGATCACGTCGCTCGGGTTGACGCTCGATGAGCCGCGCGCGGCCTTCGTGTTCTGGGTCGTGCTGTTCGTGGCCCTGACGACCTTCCTCAACGTGCGCGGCATCAGGTGGACGGCCCGCACCAACCAGGTGCTGACCGCGGCGATGTTCCTCGTGATCGGGATCTTTTTGGTCGAGGCGGTGTCTTACGTCTGGCGGCAGCAGGGCTGGGCCGGGCTCTTTTCGACGAAGCCGTTCTACAATCCGGCGACGTTTGACTTGCGGGCCATCGGCCTGGCGACTTCGCTGGCGGCGCTCACTTACATCGGGTTCGACGGCATCACCACGCTGGCGGAGGACGTGAAGGAGCCCAAGCGCACCGTGCCGCTGGCGATCGTGCTGGTGTGCCTGTTGATCGGACTGTGTGTCGGCACGCAGGTGTACCTGGCGCAGCGGGTGTGGCCTGACTACACGACGTTCAAGGAACCGGACACGGCGTTTTACGATGTGTGCCGCCTGGTGGGCGGGCCGGTCCTGTCTCACGCCACCGCGCTGATCATGGTAATCGCCTGCATGGGCAGCGCGCTTACGGGGCAGGTCGGCGCGGCGCGCATCCTGTTCGGCATGGGGCGCGACGCCGCTCTGCCGCGCTTCTTCGCCCGCCTGGACGCGCGCAACAACCCCGTGCTGAACATCGCGCTGATTGGGGGACTGGCCCTGACCGGCGCGCTGGCTTTGAACTACGAACAGGCCGCCACGCTGATCAACTTCGGCGCTTTCCTGGCCTTCATGGGCGTGAACCTCGCGGTCGTGCGCGCGTTCTTCTTCCGGCCGCCTGCCGGCCACAGGCGCAACGCGGCCACTGACATCGTCGCGCCGGGCGTGGCGTTTCTGTTCTGCCTCTGGATCTGGCTCAACCTCCCCGTCCGCGCCAAAGTCGTTGGCGGCGCGTGGTGTTTGCTGGGCTTGCTCTACACCGCCATCAAGACTCGCGGGTTCCGCACCCAGCCCCAAATGATTGACCTCAGCGGCGCGTAGCCCCGCGACGGTCAATCAGCATGCGTTATCTGCGCTCTGGTCATTTCTGCTGCTTCATGTGCCGGCGGACGAAGAAGTAATACATCACGCCGACCACTGCCAAAAAGCCCACCAACCGGAACGTGACTTTGTGCATCTCGCCGTGGGTGATATTGGCCCCGACCTTGACACCAAGCCAGCACAACACCGCCGACCACAGTTCGAGATAGGCAAATTAGGCAAACAAGGCAAGAAAAACCTGTTGACACACCGGACCGCGTTCTGGCACCATCTAGTCAATAACACTTTCAGGCAACAGTTGCCCCACAAAGACCATGATATTGCGGCGGGGGGCCGGCCGAGCAGCCATCACAATCATGAAAACACCTTCTATCCTCCTCATCTCCTCGCTGGTTGCCGCGCTTCAACTTATCGTCGGAGTTGGCGTCAATGCCCAGACCGTCACGTTCCCCGACGCCGATCTCGAGGCCGTCGTCCGCGAGGCGCTTGCCAAGCCGTCCGGGGACATTACCGAGGAAGATATGCTGACGCTGACCAGTCTGGACGCCGGCGGGCGGGACATTGCCGACACCCGCGGGCTGGAGACAGCGGCCAACCTCACCAACCTGGTGTTCAGCGGCAACCCGGTCACGAACTACACCGGCATTGCTGGCCTGACCGGTCTGGAGCGTCTCGGGTTCGACAACGCCTCCATTAGCGATGTCAGCTTCCTCTCCGGGCTGGTGAATCTGACGGACCTGGAGATATACGGGAACGGCATTCAGGACATTTCGGCCCTGGCCGCGCTGACGAGCCTCGCGTCGCTGCAACTGGATTGGAACCCCGTCACGAACCATTTCCCGCTGACCAACCTGGTGAATCTTGAGCGGGTGAGCCTCGCCGGCAACGGCATCACAAGCCTCGATTTTGTAGTCCCCCTGACGGGCCTCAGGCATCTCGGCCTTTACGTCAACCAGGTGAAGGACATCTCGCCGCTGGCTGGCCGCACCGACCTCCTGTCCCTGGGACTCGGCTGGAACGGCATCACCAATCCCGCCGTGCTCGCCACGCTCACGGGACTGGAGGAATTGCAGTTGAATGGCAATCCCCTGACCAACATGAGCTACCTGGCCGAGCTCACGAACCTTGCCGGGCTGGCACTGGACTACACCGCGCTCGCCGATATGACGCCGGTGACGAACCTCACCCGGCTGGTGTGGCTGAACGTCGGCGAGAACCAACTCGGCAGCCTGCCCGACCTTTCGCCGCTGGCGAATCTCAGCGTCTTTATGATGGCCGGCAACCAGATCAGCGACCTTTCGCCAGTGACCAATTTGACTGCCTTGAGGGAACTGCACGTGCAGCGCAGCCTCTTCACCACCCTTGCGCCGCTCGTCCACTGTCCGCATCTGGAACGTCTGCTCCTGAGCGGCAATCCGCAACTGGCGAACCTGTCCGAGATCAGCACGCTGACGCCCTTGCGCTCCCTCGAAGCCAGGGACATGGGAATCACCAATCCCGCCGTCTTCGTCCCGCTGACCAACGTGTGGCAGCTCGATCTCCAGGGTAACTTCATCACCGACCTTTCCGCGCTCACCAACCTCCCGAATCTATGGTGGCTGTCGCTTCAAGGGAACAAACTGACCGAGATCGGTCCGCTGTTGGATTGCACCTCGCTGGGCTATGTGAATCTGAAGGAGAACTTCCTCGACACTACCACCGGCTCCGCGGCGTGGGGCGTCATCGCCAATCTGCTGGCCCGCGGTGTCCAGGTGGAATACAACCCCCAGAACCCGCTCATCGTTGTGTCCCGGCCGGCCAATCGCTCCGCCTTCGTCGGCGACGTGGTGGAATTCCGCGTGAGCGCTACTGGTGGCACCCCCGGCATCGCGGGTTACCGCTGGCAGAAGGACGGCGTGGACCTCGCCGACGATGCTCGCATCTCCGGTTCCGGCTCCGACACGCTCCAGATCACCGGCGTCACTGCCGACGATGCCGGCGTGTATCGAGTCCGCGTGTGGGACGATTGGGTCGCCACCTACAGCGCCGCAGCGGAGCTGAAGACCATCACCAACGTCGTCTTCGCCGACCCGAACCTGGAGCAGGCCGTGCGGGCGGCACTCGGCATCTATAGCGAACCACTCACGCCAGCAGACCTGGCGGGGCTGACTCAGCTTTACGTTTCCAGCCTCTACTGGGAGGTATGCGACCTGAGCGGATTGGAGGCGGCGGTGAACCTCGAGTCTCTCGATTTGGATGGCCAGTTCGCCCTCCAAAGCCTGGCTCCGCTCACCTACCTCTCGCGACTCACGCAGCTCAATCTCAGCGCCTGCGGCCTCGACAACCTGTCGTTCCTGACAATGCTGCACCCGCTGTTCTCGCTGCAAGTCAGCGGCAACTTCATCGCAGACCTCTCGCCGTTGTGCGCGCAACTGGCGCTGCAATCCCTGGCGCTGGACGAAAACGAACTCACGGAAATCAGCCCCTTGCTCGATCTCCCCGATCTCTACGAAGTCTATCTCTCGCTCAACCGCCTCGACACCAACGAAACGACCGCTGCCTGGAACGTCATCACCAACCTGGATGGCCGCGGCGTCTATGTGGAATACGACCCGCAACGATCCGCGCCCGTCCCGCCCGCCATTACTCTGCAGCCCGTCAATCTCGCCGCGTATCTGGGCGACGACGTCCATTTCCATGTCGAAGCCACCGGCGGCCCTTGGCTCAACTATCGCTGGATCAAGGACGGCGCCAATCTTGCCGACACCGCCAGCCGCTACGGCACGGACACCGACACACTCTGGATTGACGACGTGCAGCCCGGTGACGCCGGCAGTTACCGCGTCCGCGTATGGGACGACGACGGCGTCGCCTACAGTCGCACGGTCCAACTGTTCGTCGTCAGCGACGTCGCGTTCGTGGACCCGCAACTCGAACAGGCCGTCCGCGATGCGCTGGGCATTCCCTCTGATCCACTCACGCTGGCCGACATGGCCACGCTAACGTCGCTGGACGCGGACTGGCGCGGCATCACCAACCTTTCCGGCATCGAGTCGGCGATCCATCTCGATCGCCTCAATCTGGGCGGCAATCCTGGCCTCGCCAGTTTCACGCCGCTGCTTGCGCTCCCCACCCTCAACGAACTCCAGCTCTACAACTGCGGCCTCACCGACGTCACGCCGTTGGCCGGCCTTTCTGCGCTGAGTTCGCTGGATGTGAATTGGAACGAGTTGCGCGACGTTTCCCCGCTGACGAACCTGACCGGCCTCACCCGCCTCTTCGTCAGCTACAACGCCGGCCTGACCAATCCCGCTGTCGTGACCGCGCTGCCCGGCCTGCAGGAATTGGGGTTGGCGGGAACGGGCTTGAGCAATGTGGATTTCCTGGCCGGCATGAGCGCGCTCTACGGCCTGGACCTGTTCAACAATCCCATCCAGGACGTGACCCCGCTGGCCGGCCTGACCGGCTTGACCTGGCTCTGGATGGGCGACTGCCAGATCCCAGACGCCTCGCCACTTGCCTCCCTGACGGGTCTCGTCTCGCTCTGGTTGTCCGGCAACCAACTCACGGACATCAGCTTCATGACGGGGCTGACCCATCTGCAATCCCTCGGGCTGGATCGAAATCCCGTCCCCGACCTGGCACCGCTGAGCGGCCTGACGAACCTCTGGTTTCTCGACCTCAGCGGCGTGGACGCCACTGATCTCACACCCGTGTCGGCACTCACGCGCTTGACCGACCTGAGCACCGGCGACCTCGGCCTCACGGACCTCTCCTTCCTCGCGACGCTGACGAATCTCGCGCGATTCCGCGCCAACGAGAATTCGCTGAGCGGCTTGCCGCCGTATCCGCACCTCAACCGCCTGACTTTTCTCAACCTCCAGGGCAATCCGCTCACGAACATCAACTTCGTCGGCAGCATGACCAATCTCACCGACCTGGTCCTCAACAACACCGAAATCACCGACCTCAACCCGCTGACAGGCCGCACCAACCTTCTCAATCTCAGCTTGGCCGGTAACGGCTTGACCGTGATCTCCCCGCTGGCCACGCTACTCCACCTGCGCTGGTTGTCCCTCTGGGACAATCACCTCCAGGACATCTCCGCGCTCGCCGGGCTGACCGACCTTACCTATGCGGACCTGCGCCACAATTGGCTGAGCACCGACTCCGGTTCTGCCGCCATGACCGTCATCGCCACGCTGCAAAGCCGCGGCACCACTGTGGATTACGACCCGCAGGACGTGGCACCCGCGATCCTCGTCCTGAGCGAGCCGGCGTGGCTGGGTGGGAATCAGTTCCGCTTCACGATCACCAGCGCCCCCGGCGCCGTGCTGGAAATCTGGACCTCCACCAACCTGACAACCTGGACCTCCGCCGGCTATGTCACCAACACCGCCGGCTCGACCGCCTTCACCGATCCGTCGGCCGCGACGGAACAGAAGTTTTACCGGGCGCAGTTGCAACCGTGACCTTCAACCACGGTAATACTCACCCGCGCAGTGCGCAGTGCGAGCGAGTGGGCAAAAGCAGATTCTTCGCTTTATGGGGCACGACCATGCGCTGCCGCAGCTCTTCGCCCGCCTGGACGCGCGCGGCGACCCGGGTCTGGATACCGGGCTGATCGGCGCGTTGCCCCGTGGTGCTCAAGTGCCATTCGTCATCTCCGCTCGGGTCATTTCTGCTGCTTCATGTGCCGGTGGACGAACAGGTAATACATCACGCCGACCACTGCCAAAAAGCCCAGCAACCAAAACGTTACCTTGTGCATCTCGCCGTGGGTGATATTGGCCCCGACTTTGACGCCCAGCCAACATAACACCGCCGACCAGATGGCCGAGCCGATCAGCGTATAGACCGAGAACTTCAGGTAATCCATGCGCACAATGCCGGCTGGGATGCCGATGAGATGCCGGACCACGGGCAGCAACCGCGACGCAAAGACGCCGAAGGACCCGTAGTTAGCCGCCCAGCGCTCGGCCCCCTCGACCTTGGCGGGAGAGATCAGGACATAACGGCCATAGCGCATCACCAGCGGCCGGCCGGCCAGCCGCGACCCCCAGTACATCACGGTCGCGCCGAGCCACGAGCCCACCGCCCCGGCGATGACCAGGCCAATCTGGGCCGACCATCCGGTAAAATGGATGCCGAGGAAATGGATACCGTCCTTCCACGCCAGATGCGCCGCCGGCGGGATGACGACTTCGCTGGGCAGCGGGACGATCGAGCTTTCGATGGCCATCAGCAGCGCCACCAGCGCAAAGCCGCCGGTCTCCAGCGTGCGCAGATACCAATCAATGAGCGTTTTGAACATGGGCGCGGGATATATAGCCTAAAAGCACGCCGCCGCAAGCGGCATCCCTGGGTCAGCCCGGGCATTTAGGCTTTCAGGAAGTAACCGCGCTGCTTCGCGCTGATGGGCAAGCCCAACCGCTCCATGACCTGGAGCATATCCTCCCAGACGCGGCGCTTCTCGGTCGGCGCCTGGTTGCGCAGCAGGTAAGCCGGATGATACGTCGGCATGAGCGGGATGCCGCGATAGACCTTCCAGGTCCCTCGCAGTTTGGTAATGCCAATTGTCTTGCCCAGCAACCCCTCGACCGCCGTGGCGCCCAGGGCGACGATGACCTTGGGCCGGATCAAATCAATCTGCTCGTGAAGGAACGGGATACAGGTTTGCATCTCTTCCGGCGTCGGCTTGCGGTTGCCGGCGGCCTGGCCGGGCGTGTCGGGCCGGCACTTCAGGATGTTCCCGATATACACCGTGTCGCGGGTCAACCCCATGGCCTGGATGATCTTGGTGAGCAACTGGCCCGCACGCCCGACGAACGGTTCGCCCTGCTCGTCTTCATCGGCCCCCGGCGCCTCGCCAATGAACATCAACTCGGCATCCGTGCTGCCCACGCCGAACACGACTTGTTTGCGCGACGACGCCAGGTGCGGGCATTTGACGCACACCATCGCCCGCCGCCGCAAGTCCGCAAAGGCCGCCGCTTTCGCCTCGGGACTGAGCGCCGCGGCAGGTACCGCCACAGCCGCTTCACCCGGCAACGCCAACGCCAGCGGCTGCTCGACAGGTTCGGAGCGGATAGCCGGCGGTCTGGCAGCGGGCCTCTCGGCGCACGGCGGCGGAGCAGCGGCGGGCGCGGGCGCGGAACTCCGGACCGGCGTCGCTCGGGGCGGCTGTCTCAGCGCCGTCAGAGTCTGGGGTGAGACCGAGACGAAGCGCACGCCGGACGCCTTCAGTTCTTGCAGATGCTGAATGGCGGCGTCGAGAAGTTGGTCATACGCACTGGACATCAGCGGCAATGTAGCGGCGGTCATTCCCATACACGAGCGATTTTACCATCCCCCGGCACTTGCTTGATGGGCGGAACCAACCTCCTTCGCTCTCATCACTGGTAAATGATGATCACTGCCTACTCATCACCGACCAATGACCGGTCCGTTGTCTCCTCCCGGTCTGCGCTGCATACCAACAATTCGCGCATGAGCGTGAACGGCTGGGGGCGATTTATTGATACCGAAGCCACCGAGCGGCTCTGCGCCGGTCCGCGTCTGCGGGTCGTTGTTCCGAAAGACCCAGCGGGCCACCGCAGTCAAAAACCTGGCAGCAGTCGGGATAGTCCGTGGAAACGGAAACGGATCCATTCAGGTTCGAGTGTCTCCTACGGAGACTCCTGGTTCTGGCGTCAATGCCTATTTGGGCCAAAGCCTTACTCCACCGACTTCGATGGCTGCAACGGCCTCGGCAGGGCCCGCGACAACTGGGGAATCGCGCCGATCGAGGTCCAATTCGAAGCTCGCCTGCGCGTCCTTCGCCCGAACCACCAGACCTCCGATGCGGAGCGACCGGCCCCGGCAAAAGAGGACACGCTTTGGCCGATTCGACTTGCCCAGGCGCACGAGGCAGAGATCTCCCTCAAATTGCGTGCCGGTCGTCTTCTCGGTAACCGACGATGCAAGGGCGGCACCGGATTCGGCGCTGGCGGAGATAAAGAGGTCCCGGCTTCCATCGGCCATGAGCGCCTCGCCGGCGACGGAGGTGTCGGAACACGGTTTGCCCGCTGGGTCGTGCAGTTCGAGGCGGTGGATGGCCTTGAGCTTCGGCTTGCCTTCGTAGGGTTCGAGCACACCGATGAAGGTTGAGGCGAGCGGCGGCTGAGCTGAGCGACGGTGGACAAGAAGGCTGGGAATCCACGCGTCGGCTGTCCCGCCGTACTGAGCCACAGATACCCAAGACTCTGCGACCTCCACCTCGGAAGCGCGGGTCAGGTCCGTATGCCGGAGATGGATGTCGGCTGGCGACGCCAGGTAATGCAGGTGATCCTCGATCGCCCAGTCGGCGGTCCAACCAGGCAAAGGCTGCGGGTCGCGTCTGAAGTGGCGCATCACCTGCCCGTAGCGGGTCACGTTGGTCGGAATGAGGGAGAGCCCTTCGCTGGTCAGGCGTCCGAAATGGCCATGCAGGAAGCGGGTGTGCTCGCCGCCTTCATTCACGCGGAACACATCTATCAAGTAACTGTCGGCTGGGGAGATATCGGCCAGCACCAGGGTTCGTTCGAATTGCCGTCCACCGATGAGCTTCGCCGCTGCGGCGCGCACCACGCGGAACTGATTTCCCTCGAACCAGAGCGTGGTCTTGCCGGTGCCAGGCCGGTGATTCTTGCCGTCCACCGCCACGGTGTTGTGGGCGGCGGTTTGCGTGTACCAGACCGCGCGCGGCGCGGCCCACCCACCGTACTGGACGGGCGGGTAGCCGAAGTCGGGCAACAGGTCGAGACCCTTGGCGAACAGGCCGATGGTCAGGCCGTCGGCGTGGCCGTGGCGCTCGCCGGAGTCGTAATCGAGCCACGCCGCCCGCGCGTTGGTTCCTTCGCCCGACCGCAGGATGGCCAGGCCCCATTCGGTCTTGTTCACGCTGGCCAACTTGATGTCGGCGCCGTTCTCGGCAATGACCTTCGCGACCTGGGCCTGGAAGGCTGCCGGGTCCGCGGCAAACAAATCGTAAGGCAGGCCCTGCGCGGAGCCGTTGTTGGCGCCATAGATGAGTCGGACAAAGTCCGCGTCAGCGGTCGCCTGGTACAGTTCCCAGAGGAAGGCGTAGGAGGAGGGGTTCACGCCCGGGTTGCGGGTGAAAGAGAGGCCGGCGTAGTGGGGTGACCGCACGGCGAAGGCCCCGGTGTCGCCGCTGCGCGGGTAGTATTGCCCCAGGCACCACGTGTCCAGATGGAACCGGAACATGGCATGCAAACGGGGATGACGCTTTAGCGCGGCACGCATGAAGTCCGGGTCGGCTCGGGCATAGCGTCCCAGAAGCGAGGCCACGGCATGAGGGGCGATTACCGCATAGCCGGCCAGGCCCTTTTCCCCAGTCAGTCCGTCCACGGCCGTGGCTTTGTTGATGATCCCATCCAGCAGTGCCAGCACCTCGGTGCGGTTGTCCGGCCAGCCGAGGACGGTCAGAAGCGTAAGGACCGTGACATCAGTCGCCGGGTAGTTCGACTCGATCTTAGGCCGGTTGTTGAGCGTGTCCCGGAAGATGCATTGTTCGATATTGCGTTGTATGTCGGCGAACGAGGACTTGGGATTCGGCAGTTGGCATTGCCTGGCTTTAGCGGCCAGAAACTGCACGAGTTCCGCGTCGCGGACAAGGCTCTCGAACACCGCGTCGTAGGCGAAAGCCAGCTCCTGCACCTCCACACAGGCGTCGTGCCAGGTGGAAACGTATCCCGAGCGGGGCGCGCCTTCATACATGACGCCTTCCTTGCCGAAGTCGAACGTCGGATAGAAATCTGCCACGCGATCGAGCAGGACGCCGGCTTTGTGCGCATAAACCGGGTCTCCGGTAGCGACATGGGCCGCGGCAAGGTTGCGGATGCCGGCGACGATGGCCTGCTTCCACTGGCCGAAGATGAGATAGGTGTTGATGAACCGCCAGCGTTTGCCGTCGGCGACGAAGCCTTCGCCGTCGTCGACACCAAACAGGTGCAGCGGGTCGGAGGGAGTGGGGTGCTCGGCGTTGAACAGGAGAGAACGGTCGGCGCGTTTTGGCTCGAAGAGCCCCTGGGCGTTCAGGCCGGACTGATAAAACTTGAGGAAGTCATTCTTGGGGAACAGCTCCTGACACTGGGGGCACCGCAGCTTCCACGGCTGTTTGAGCGCGTCCGCGACCCACTCATACATCGGCACGGGTTTCCGACAGGCGGGGCAATAGCCGTCCGACCACACCTGCCAGGAGCGGCGAATTGTGTTTCCGAACATGAGGCGCCACAGTTGGTCGTCCGACAATTCCATCCACGGCTTCGCCTCCGCCACGAGCGAAGCGCGGATGGCGGCGGCCCAGTCATGCGCGCGCGCATTGGCTTGCGCGTGGGCGACCAAGGCAGATGGGAAGAAGACGCTCGCCACTTTCCCGCGCGCCGCGTTTGTCGTGCCGGAGGCCGAAGTGGAGTTGACTGCGGCAGGCGGTGGTGCGGCGGACTTCGCTGCCAGCGCCTTCTCCAGCCAGCGATAGGCCTGCTCGCGGCCGGCCTGGGGGAACTTATGCGGTCCCGCGAATGCCTGCCAGGCCAGGGCGTCAGTGGCACCCTGGAGCCGGTAAACAGTCTGCACGTCTTTGAGCAAAGCCTCGAGGTTGTCCGTGCGTGGGAAGATTGCGTCCTGGGTCGCGTACCATACGAACAGGGGCCGCGGCGCCGTGAGGGCGAGCACGTGCTGCCAGTCGAATGGGATGCCGGCCACGTCCGGCAGGTAGAAGCCGAGCTGAGGAATGAGCGCAGTCAGGTGCGACCACCGCTCGGGGTTGGGATCACTGCGGAACGTGGTGAAACCGCAACTGGCGATAGCCGCCGAGATGCGCGGCTCGAATGCAGCGGCGAACAGCGTTTCGTAGGCCCCGTGCGAATGTCCAATGCTCCCGATGCGCTTTGGGTCCACCATGGGCAGGGTCTGCAGGAAGTCAACCGCCCGGCTTGTGTCCCACACCATCTTCCCCATGAAAGACCACCCGGGATGCCGGCGGTAGAAGGCGAGGCTGTCATGGTAAGGCTGTTTGCCGGCGGGGATGCGTTCGCCGAAGCCAATGGCATCCGGCGCCAGGCAGACATAGCCTCGCTTCACCAACTCGACCGCAAAAGCCAGCTCCGGGTCGCCGTTGATGCCACAGGGTTCCTCCTTGCCTTGCGCAATGGTTTGATGCAAGCAGAGCACGGCCGGCACCCGCGGCGCGGCGAGTTGCCCGGGAACCAGCAGATAAGCCGGGACCCAGTCCTCCAGTTCACTCCGGATCAGGATGCGACGGCGGGTATAGCCTTCAAGCTCTTCGCTGCCCAAC
The DNA here is from genome assembly GCA_964625855.1 of uncultured Verrucomicrobiota bacterium. Taxonomy (GTDB): domain Bacteria; phylum Verrucomicrobiota; class Verrucomicrobiia; order Limisphaerales; family UBA8199; genus JAPLUA01. The sequence goes on from CAZVFC010000044.1 coordinate 42,058, forward strand.
TCCCGGACTTCGACGGGCGGCTGCTTCAGGTTAGTCGGTGCGCCCAGGATGCGCTCGATAGTTGCCGCATATCGCTTGCGGCGGTCTTCCCAATGCCTGAGCGACTCGCTGCGGTTCGTGGCGCCGGACGCCACGCCCAGCAGCGGGGCCAGTTCCCGTTGGCCTGCCTGATCGGTATGCAGCGCCGGTCTTTCCCACGTCATCACCCGTCGCCACTGGGTCCACTCATGGCCCTCCCAAGCATGAAGCTGGCAAGCCAGGCACAGCAGGAGGCACGAGACGAGAAAGCCACTATTGGTCCAGTTGCACCAGATTCTTCTAACCTGACTTGTCATAGCGTTGTTCTTAGCCGGTGAGTATGCCCCTTTTCCCGAGCGGTCAAAGTTGAATCGCTGGCATCATGGGTCTGGCAGTTGACGGCGAGGCGCGCAACGTATTAAGCTCCGCTCGAAGCTTCTGCGTTGGTGCGCGAGGTTTCCAAAGGGTCCGGGGTCGTTGCGATCCCGGAGGTGAACCGGGATGGTCGGGCCGCCATCCGACAAACTAAATTGCTCTGCTAAAACGAGGCTCCGAAGAGAGTGGCCCATGGCGGAGAATTAGAAAGCAAGCATCCAATGTCTGACTTCTTCCAAACCGGCGCCATCGCCACCTTGCACCGGCTGGGACGCCCCAGCGTCACCAGGCTCGAGCAGGAACTGGAGCGGTACTCGGAGGAAACGCCGATGGCCCTCGTGCTGCCCTGCCACATCAAGGAACTGGGCACGCGAGCGCTGAAGCTGATTGTGCGCGAACTTAAGACCGTCACCTACATCAAACAGATTGTCGTGGGCATTGACGGCGCGACCCGGGCGCGCGACTACAACAAAGCGCGGAGATTCTTTCGCCAGTTGCCGCAACGGCCCATGCTGCTCTGGAACGACGGCCCGCGCATGTCCTCGCTGTATCAGAAACTCGAGGAGGCGGAGTTGGGCGCCGGCCCGGGCGGCAAAGGGCGAAATGTGTGGACGTGTTTCGGCTACGTGCTGGCCAGCGAGCAGACCCGCATGGTGGTGGTGCACGACTGCGACATTATTACCTACAGCCGGGAACTCCTGGCCCGGCTTGCCTACCCGGTGGCGCACCCCAGCCTCGGCTTTGACTTCTGCAAGGGGTACTACGCGCGCGTCACCGACCAGCTCAACGGCCGCGTGATGCGCCTGCTGGTAACGCCGCTCCTGCGCGCGCTCAAGAGCATCCTGGGCCAGCATCCCTACTTGGTTTATATGGATACCTTTCGGTATCCGCTGGCGGGCGAGTTCTCGATGGACGTGGACCTCGCGCGCCGTGTGCGCGTTCCTTATGACTGGGCGTTGGAGGTGGGAACGCTGGCCGAAGTATTTCGAAACGCCGCCCCGCGCGCCATTTGCCAGTCCGAATTGTGTGAGAACTATGACCACAAGCACCAGGAACTCTCGCCGCGTGACGCGGACAAAGGCTTGAACAAGATGGCGGTGGATATCACGAAATCCTTCTTCCGCCGGATGGCGGCGGAGGGCATTAAACTCGACTCCGGTCTGTTCGATACCCTGCTGAGCGCCTACTTGCGTCAGGCCGAAGACACCCTGCGCTTCTACGCCGCAGACGCCGCAGTTAATGGCCTGTCGTTCCCGCGCCACGAGGAGGAAAAGGCGGTGACGACGTTCGTGCGAAGCATCCAAATCGCGGAGAAGGCGTTCCTGGAGAACCCGCTGTCTTTCCCGCTTATTCCCAACTGGAACCGCGTGCAGTCGGCTCTGCCTGGGTTCTTTGATGAGTTGAACGCGGCGGTGCGGCTGGACAATGAGGCTTGAATACTGTCGCAATCCTCGTGGCTGACCGGGCGGCATAGCGCATGACGCCGCGTATCAGCCAGTACTTGGAGCATCTCTATGGCGCGGAGAGCGCCGCGTTGGTGGGGCGGCGATTGGCCGCTCTGATCGAGCACTGGCAACGGCGGCCGATACTCCGCGTGTCAGACCAGGCCGGACATCAACTCACCGAGCGCGACACGCTCCTGATCATCTACGCTGACCAGGTGGGCGAACCGGGCCAGGCGCCGCTTCAAACGCTGGCGGACTTCTGCGAGGCGCATCTGCGCGAGACGATCAGCGGCGTGCATATCCTGCCCTTCTGCCCCTGGTCCTCGGACGACGGGTTTGCGGTGAAGGATTATTTCGCGGTGGACCCGGCATTGGGCACGTGGGGGGACGTGGCGCGCCTCGGGCGGTCGTTCGATTTGATGTTCGACGCCGTGTTCAATCACCTGTCGGCGCAGGGCGACTGGTTCCAGCGGTTCCAGCGCGATGACCCGCAATTCCGGGACTTCTTCGTGACAGTCGAAGGGCATCCGGACCTGTCGCAAGTGGTGCGACCGCGCACGCTGCCCCTGCTCACGAAGTTCCCGAACGCCCGCGGGCCCCGCCAGGTATGGACCACGTTCAGTGCCGACCAGGTGGACCTCAACTTCCACAATCCCCGCGTGCTGCTGGCCGTGCTGAAGGCGCTGCTGTTCTATGCGGCCAAAGGGGCGCGGTTCATCCGGCTGGATGCGGTCGCCTTTCTCTGGAAGGAAATCGGGACGCCTTGCCTGCACCGGCCGCAGACGCATGCGATCGTCCAGCTCATGCGCGCCGTGCTGGACGAGGTGGCCCCGCACGTCCTGCTCATCACGGAAACCAACGTGCCGCATGCCGACAACGTCTCCTACTTCGGGGACGGCGCGAACGAGGCGCAACTGGTCTATAACTTTGCCTTGCCGCCGCTCGTGCTGCATAGCTTCACCACCGGTAATGCGGCCAAACTCACCCGCTGGGCGCAGTCGCTGGCACTGCCCTCGGACCGGGTGACCTTCTTCAATTTCCTGGCCTCGCATGACGGCATCGGCCTGAACCCGGCGCGCGGCATCCTGAGTGACGCGGAGATTGACGCGCTGGTCAGGCGCGCGTTGGAGCACGGCGGCTTCATCTCCTGCAAAGAGATGCCCGATGGCTCGCAGGCACCTTACGAACTGAACATCAACTACCTGGACGCGCTGTCGGACCCGAGCCGGGGCGAGCCGGCGGAACTGGCCGTCCGCAAGTGCCTCACTGCCCACGCCATTCTGCTCTGCCTGCAAGGTGTGCCGGGCATCTATTTCCATTCGTTGTTCGGTTCGCGGGGCGACTGTGCGGGGGCAGCAGCCAGCGGCATCAAACGCCGCATCAACCGGGAGAAGCTCGACCGCGCGCTACTTGAACGGGAGCTGGACAACCCGGATTCACTGCGCGCCCGCATCTTCGGCGGCTTGAAGGAACTGCTGCGGGTTCGCCGTGCGCAACGCGCGTTTCATCCTCAGGCGGCGCAGCGAGTGTTGACCAGCGATGAGCGTTTGTTCGCCGTGAGCCGGATTTCTCCGGACGGAGAGGAACGGCTGCTTTGCCTGCACAATGTCTCGGACCAGCAAGTGCCTGCAGCAGGGCTGTGGGCAGCAGTCGGTTCCGCTGGGACCTGGACGGACTTGCTAAGCGAGCGACGCTATGGGCCGGGCGGCGCCGAGGTAGCGTCGGTGCAACTCAGCGCATACCAGACAATGTGGTTGCGCGCCGGTGACGGGCGATGATGCCGGCTAAACGCCTTCGCCAAACAGATTGGCGATGCGGGCGGCGAGTTTGCGCCGGGCCACGGAATAGGAAAAATATTTCACGCCCAGAGCATAGTTGGTCCTGGCCCAGTCTTCGCGCAAGGCCCGGTCATTCAGAACGGCGCGGGCCTGTTCGACCACCTCCCTGGTCACAAGCTGGGTCAACTCGATGGTCTTGAACCCCAGCGGATCAATGTCGCGCGCATAAACCGCGTAGGTGTTGACGACCACCGGCTTGCCGAAATAGACAGCCTCCAGAAACGCGTTGCCGAAGCCTTCGTAGTGGCTGGGATATGTGACGAGGTCGGCGTGGGGATACACGTCGGTCAGGGTATAAACCTTCTTCCCCTCGGCGTTCACGCCGCGCGCTTCGCCGACGCGGTCGAAGATGAACCGGACGTCTATGCCGGCGTCGGCGATACGGTCGTTGAGCATAGCCATGTAGGCATTGCCTTCGTCGCCGGCGGGATGGGAGATGACCAGCTTGGCCCGCGGGTCCTTCAGGCGGCGCACCAACTCGACGGCGTGTTCGATGCCTTTGCGCTGCACCACGCGCGTAGGCTGGAGAATGAACCAATCGTCCTCGCGCAAGCCGATCTCGCGGCGGAGGTCGCGGTTGTAGTCGTCGAGGCCCGGGGGCGAAGTCTCAAAGTCGAGCACGTTGGGGATGATCTGCGAGGGGATGCCGAGGCGGCGGGCCAATTCCTTCTGTTGCATGGAGTTGATAACGACGTGCTCCATCTTGTAGAACAGCGGGGGAAAGGCGGCTTGCAGGTAATCGTTGACGGCGTTGAGGGTGAACCGCTCGCGTTCCCAGGCGAAGTCGTGGTGGTGGGCGATGACGGGCAAGCCGGTCTCGACAATCACCTCGGTCATGGCCAGCCCGAGCGGGACGTGCATAGGGATGGCCAGAATGTTCTCCGGCAGCAGGATTTCGAGCTGGAACTTCTCGATGAAGCGATAGAGTTCGTCCTTGAGCCGCTCTTTGATGGACTGAAGCTGGTCGGTGACGGCCCGGGTGCGAAACGCCACACCGAAGAGCTTGCCTTGCGCATCGGCGACTTCGGGGTGGTTGAAGAAGGCCAGCGGGGCGACATGACTGACCTCCGGCGTGGCCTCGAGCAACCCGGCCATCCAGAAGCATGAGTGGCCCATGCCGGCGAGAATCTGCGCCCATTTGCGCGCTTCGAGCGTGACGCCATCCGTGCCCTGAAAGCGCGTCGAGATGAAGCCAATGCGTTTGGGCGCGCCAGTGGTAAGAATGCAAGTGCTCATGCGGGTGCTTTTGGTTGCGAGGCCTGCAGCCGCTTGCGCAGCTCGGCCCAGTCCCCATCCCCCAGCGGCCCCAACCGCCATGTTTGCCAGCCGTGGGCCCGGGCGGGCTCAATGTCGTTATCGGGTCGGTCGCCAACCATCAGGGTTTCCGCCGGAGGCACGCCGCGCGCCTCCAGCCGGGCGGTGAGAATCTGGAAGACGTGCGGGTCCGGTTTGCTGAAGCCGTGCTCGAACGACCAGAAACAAAGCTCTCGCTCAAACAGCGCTAGGTCCAGTCCGTTTCGGGTCAGGGCCTCCTGCAATTCGCGCAGGGTGTAGGCTTGGGCGTTGGACGCAATGCCAAGCAGGCAACGCTGCTCCTTGAGCCAGTGCAACGCGGCCGCCGTGTCGGCTGTCAGACGCGGAGTGTGGCCAGTCCGGATTTGGCGAAAGAGAAACTCGTCCTGCTCGGCGCGCGAAAGGCGACGCAGTTCCGGCAGCACCTCGGCGACCACCGCGGGCCACTGCACTTCCGGCCAGGGAATGCCGCGCGCCCGGCCGGCTTCGTGACGCCGGGCGATCAGCCGGTTGCTCGCCACGTAGAAATCGAGACGGCTGAGGCGGGGCTGGCTGTGCAGCAGGTCCGCAAAGAGGCGCCGCCAGAGGACGTCGGCGTCCGCCGGGGGCGGCCCGACTTCGAGCAGTGTGCCGTAAATGTCGAAGATGATGGCGCGGATGGTCATGTGCGGGAATTCCACAGGAGTGGGTAAAGATTCTGGGGGCGCAGCTTATGCCGGAGGAATTCCATCTGCGCGGCCTGGCTGGCGCCCGTGCGCGGGGCCCGGGCCAGCAACGGCGGAACAAGTTCGAGGAAGCGCCGGGCGTAGGCGCGTCCGCCCAGCCATCGCTCCGCCCCACGCGGCCACGGACTGTCTTCCAGCAGGCCGGCGGCGGCTCGGCCACGCCACTTCTTCAAGAACGGATTGAGCGGCAGACAACGCTCCCATGACTCCTCAACTGGCTGGGCCAGGACTTCCAATTGGGCCGTGAGGGTCAGTCGGCTGAAGGGAACAGGGCACGGGTCGTCCCCCGAGGCGAGCACGGCAGGCTTCCCGGCGAGCCTGGCGGCAGCTTGGGGCATCAGGCTCTTCCATTCCGCAAAGGAGCGGGCCTGCCGCTGGCGCTCGCCGCGCCAGTCAAACAGTGCCGGGTCCACGCGCACTTCGCGGTAGCACTGCGGGAAGGTGAACCCGAACTGGGCCAGGTCCGGCGCAATGTTAGGCAGCTCGCGCGCCACGAGTGGACGCCGGGCCGCCGCCGCTTCCAGGTAGGGCAGACCGAAGCCTTCCTGGAGCGATGTGAGCAGCACAGCCTCACTGGCGGCCAGCAGCTCCGGCACCGAGGGCTTGGCGCTTTCGTCCCCTTGCAGGACGCCAAGCCTCAACCGCCACTGGTGGGTCCGTGCGGCGGCAGCCAGCAACTCCGCGTAAGGCTGTTCTTCGGCCGAACTGCAGCCGCCCGTGGTGACGAGCCAAGCTTCGGGGCGGAGCCAGCGGGTGAGCAGCAGTGCCTCGGCGATATTCTTGCGCCGGAGCAGCCGGCACGGCAACAGCCAGACGGGCGCTTCCTCGCCGAGCTGCTGGCGCAGCCATCCCCGGGCGGCAGCCACCCGCCCGGCGGGCACTTGCGCTGCCGGCTCCACTGGGTTGGGCAACCAGCCGGCCAGGCCGGGGAAGTGCCGCTCCAGCACCGTGGCGTCAGCGTGGTTGATGGCCACATGGCAAATGCGCGGCGAGCCGGCCAGCACGGCGCTGGCCACAGCGGGAAGCGTGCGAAAGCCGGGCCCGCGCGTCGCCGCGAAGTGATGCCAGCGGTTCTCGAACCACCAGTCGTGATGGTGCGCAATGAGATTGATTCCAGCGCAGTGGCAGGTGAAGGTCAGTTCGCGCGCCAGGTAGAGATTACGGCCCAGGCCCAGGTTGTGCGCCCACATCAGGCAATCGCCGCGCCCCGCTTCGCCGAGCAGCTCCAGGATGTCCCTCACCACCCGACGCGAGAGGCCTTGGCCCGCTTCCGCGATTTCGGACAGGTAGCCAAACGAGGGTTGGACCACTACCTTGACCCGCGTGCCTGGGAGCTTCCTGCGAAAGTCTCGCAGCCAGGCCGCTTCCGGCGCCTCGCCGGCGGCCAGCACCACCACCCGAATTGGCTCCGGCCAGTGCGCCACCAGATGCGGCGTAGCCAGCTCGATTACCCGCCGCACGCCGCCGGGCCGAAAATGGTGATGGACAATGACTAGTCTCACGAGAATCACAGGAGCTTACGCCGCACGATCGGGGTTGCGCTAGGCAAACCTTCGCAAAACCCGCGGGGCCGTAGATGCTCCCAGAGCGTGTACACCGGAGGTACACCGGATGCACACCGGAGGTACACCGGAAAATCCGTTGTGCATCCGGTGTGCATCCGGTGTACCTCCGGTGTACTCAGCCTATTGGTCCTGGGTTTGGCGTGGCGGCAGGCCCGCAGCTTTAGCCGAGTCGCCCCAGCGGGCTGCTGTTCCCGGTAGTGGCGCCCAGATATGCGGGGCCGGACTCGTGCCTTTACATCGCCGTTGTTTCCTGCCACTTTGCTGCCAGAATGAGCCAGAGCGGAAAGCAACCTTATGGGCAATCTGATCCAGCCGCGCCTGCCTGATCCGGAACCAAACGTCGAGCAGTTTCGGCAGGTCTTGCAGCGCGGCGCTTGCCGGCAAGTGCCTCTGGTCGAGTTGGCCATCGCCGAAGAAACCCTCACCGCCCTGCATGGCCAGCCGCTGATTCCGCTCTCCCGCCAGAATGGTCCAGAGCGGTTCCGCGAGGGCATTCGGCAGCGGGTCCAGCTTTGGCACGCGCTGGGACACGATTACTACCGCGCTCGGGCCGAGATTCCCTTTCAGATGGAGACCTTGGGGGCGCGCAATACGGCCGCCGCAGCCACGGGGGACCGGCAGTGGGTTAATGAACGCGAGGGCCTCATCAAGTCGTTCGCGGATTTTGAGGCCTACCCCTGGCCGATGCAGTCAGCCATTGATTTCTCAGCGGCGGAAGCGGCCCACGACGCGCTGCCTGACGGCATGGGGCTGATGGGCTTCTCGGGCGGGGTGCTGGAATGGTCGAGCAATTTGCTCGGGCTGGAGACCATGATGCTCCTGCTGTATGACGATCCGGAGCTCGTGCGAGCGGTCGTGGATCGTGTCGGGCAGACCATCTACGATGCGTTTCACGTCTTCTGCCAGATGGATAAGTTGTTTGCCATTTGGCTGGGTGACGACATGGGGTTCAAGACCGCCACGCTGCTGCAGCCGCAACACCTCCGCCAATACATCCTGCCCTGGCACAAGCGCTACGCCGAACTGGCCCACCAAACCGGCCGGCTGTTCCTGTTGCACAGTTGCGGCCACGTCGAAGCCGTCATGCCCGACCTGATCGAGGATGTGCGGATTGACGCCAAGCACAGCTTCGAGGACGTGATTGTGCCGGTCGAGGAGTTCAAGCGCCGGTGGGGTACCCGGGTGGCGGTGCTGGGCGGGGTGGATGTAGATCTTCTGAGCCGCGGCACGCAAGACGACGTCCGGCGCCGCACCAGCCAGATCCTGGAGGCCTGCGCACCGGGCGGGGGTTATGCCTGCGGCTCAGGAAACTCCATCACCAACTACATGCCCACCGAAAACTACGTGGCCATGATCGAGACCATCCACCGCTTTAACGGGAGAATGTAGGATCGCAGACCGGAGCGGATGGAATTGTTTAATTCGGAGAGGGCGGCTTGGCGAGTTCCTCGATCAAGGTTCGGGCGTCCGCATAGTGAGGATTGATGGCGAGGGCGCGTTCCAATGCCACCCGGGCTTCTGATGTGCGGTCCAGGCGCGCCAGGACCGTGGCCCGAGCGTAGGGGATTTGCGGATCGTCGGGGGCTAGTGTCTCGGCGCGGAGCAACGCCTCGAGGGCCGTCTCGCTTTGGCCCTGTGCATTCCTCGCCAACCCAAGATTGAACCAGGCTCGGGAATGCCGCGGGTCCAGGCGGACCGCCTTTTCCAGGGCGATTACCGTCTTGTCCTCCGCGCCGATTTCATTCCAAGCCAGTGCCAGCTTGTACTCGTACTCGGCCTCCTTCGGCTCTAAGCGGCAAGCGGCTTCGAGCTGTTCGATGGCCTCGTGCGTTCGGCCCAGCGTGCTCAGGGCCACCGCCAGATCGTGCCGGGTGGCAGCCGAGTTGGTGTCCCACGCAACCGCCTTCTGATAGTGCGCGAGCGCATCCTGCGGGTTGTCATTGGCCAGGGCATAGGCGCCCTTCTGCAACTGGCCGGTGGGTTGGTCGGCGTTCAGGCTGAGGTAATATTGCAGTTCGCGGGCGGCCTGGGCGTCGCCGGGCAGGCGGGCTCTCAGCGCCCAGGCGGCGCTGATGCGCACACTCCGCGCCGGGTCGTCGAGCAGCTTTTGCACGGCCATCCCCGCAGCCGAGCCCGGCTGACTGGCCAGCGGCTCCAGCGCTCGGACGGCCTGCTCACGAACCAGGGGGTGGGGGTCTGCCAATGCCTTGAGCAGAGCATTTCTCACGGTGGCCTCTCCGACCCATTGGCCAAGCAAGTTTGCCGCTGCCGCCTTCCAATACGGCTCCTCGTTGCCCGCCAGCAAGGCGAGCAACGGCTGCCGGGCGGATACATCTCCACGCCGCGCCTGGGCGATCCGTTGGGCGCGCCGTCTTGTGGGCCGTTCCATTTTCTGGCCATACCACTTCACGCAGGTGTCCAGCGCCCAATCCACGCTCTTGTCCGCATGGCAGCGGTTGCAGGCGTTGGGAATGCCGTAGTCCTTCGTGAGCAGCGGGTCCGGGATGGTGAACCCGTGGTCGTGCCGCCAATGCCGCTGCATATAGACAGACTGCGGCATGTGGCAGTTCACACACTCGCCGCCCGTCTCCTTGATTGATCGGGGCTGGTACGTCATGAGGTCCGAGTTCGCCAGCTTGCCGTCTGCGCTGTAACCGAAGACCTTGTGATGGCTGTGCGCGACCGGGTCAATCACCGGCGCGTTGGTGTACGAGCCAATGTGGCAGCGCATGCAAAGCCAGTTGCCGGGCAGCAGCGTCTTCATCGAGTGCGGATTGTGGCAGTCAAGGCAGTAAACCCCCCGGGCATGCATGCGGCTGCCGAGGAACGCCGCGAACTCGTAATTCTCCTCCCGCACCTGCCCGTCCGCGTAGTAATGGTCTGTCTGATCCACCCCGGCCAACGATTGGTGGTCAAAGAAAGAATCCCCCGGCTTGAAGTCGCTGGTCAGGTCGGAGCGCCGGGCGTGGCAGAAGCCGCAGTTGTCCAGCACCTGCTGGCGGTTGAACTTGGGAATGGTCGGGTCATGCTGGTCGCTCTTGCCGTATTGGTTCTGCCAATCCGCATGGGCTTTGAGCGGCCCGTGGCAGGATTCACAGCCGACGGTGGGCTCGGCCATACTGGTGTGATAGGTGTCGGTCGGTTCGTCGTAATTCTTGCGGACGCGCGTGTTGTGGCAACCGGCGCACATGGCATTCCAGTTCATGCCGCGCCCCGTCCAGTGACCCCATTCGCCCGGGCGGCGGTCTTCGTTGCCATAGACATTAAACCACTCGTTGTTGTGCGGATCGTAGGACGCTTCCAGAGTCTGCAACCGCCCGCCCGGCGCGGCCACCAGGAACTGGCGCAACGGATCATTGCCGATCACTCGCGCGACCGCATGGGTCTCGTTGGTGCCCGACAGGCCGAGACAGGTCACGAGGCAGTTGGTGCCGTCGAGGCGCACGCTGGTCTCCTGCGTGCCATGTTTGAACTTGCGCGCTGGATCGAACGCGGCCCGGTCCAGCTCCATGCTCGGCGCGCGTTCCGCCAAGCCGTGGTTGGACCGTTCCCAGAGACGGTGAACTTCCTCGTGGCAAGTCTTACAGCTATCCGAGCCTGCGTATTCCGCGAACACCTTCCGTTCGTCCTCGGGTTGCGCCCCCGGAGGCGAAGCCCCGGCCCTCCCGGCGCGATGCCCCGGCCCCCACGGCCGCATCAGGAGGAGGACTGCCATGCCCGTGAAGACAACAGTGGCAGTCGCCAACACGAGCCTGAGCTTGGTTCTTGCGCGCGCAGCCTTGCGCGAGGTTTCGCGACCTGATCGCTGGTTAACTCGCTTTGGCATCTGCGAGCCAATCTAGCCCGCCACCTTCGGATTTCAACCCTCCCCCAAAATCCGTATTGCCAGCCCGTGGTGGATGCCGCGATGATGGGTTCAATATGAACGCCAAAACTCTCACCGTGGTTGCCCAAATCAAAGCAAAGCCCGGCAAGGAAAGCCAGGTGCGCCAGGAACTGCTGTCCCTGGTCGCTCCGAGCCGGAAGGACGCGGGCTGTGTGAACTACGATCTGCACCAGGCGCTGGATGATCCCACCCAGTTCCTGTTCCACGAGAACTGGACCAGCAAAGCGCACCTGGATGCGCATCTGCAGAAGCCAGATTTGCAGGCCGCGCTGGCCCGGGTGGGGCAACTGGTCGCCGAACCGCCTCAAATTACGCTTTGGGAGAAGATCGGCTGATTAACAACGAAGGCGCGAAGGCGCAAAGCCGTTTGCAGGAAATAGCCCGTGTCGCCTGAGACCCATCTGTTGGCCAGTTGGATCATCGCAGCTAAGACCACAGATAACCCGCGTGACTGTCGGCTGGTGACGCTCGCCGGCTTGCTGCCGGACGCCGACGGGCTCGGATTGATCGTGGACATGGTTGGCGGGTGGTTGGGCACCAAACAAACCCACCTTTACGCGCAGTATCACCATTACCTTCTCCACGGCGCATTGGGTGGCATTTTGCTTGCGGCTGTGTTCGCCTGCTTCGCCAAACGGCGCTGCCGCGTGGCACTGCTCGCCTTGCTGGTTTTCCACCTGCATCTGCTCTGTGACTTCGTCGGCTCGCGCGGCCCCGCGCCGGAAGACCTGTGGCCGATCTTCTACCTGGGCCCGTTTGACAAGGATCCGATGTGGGTCTGGAAGGGCCAGTGGCGGCTGGACGGTTGGATCAATCGTTATCTGACCGTGGCCCTGTTTGTTTGGGCGCTTTGGCTGCCGGTTCGGCTGGGCTATTCCGTGGTGGGTGTGTTTAGCGGTCGCGCGGATCAGGTGTTTGTCGCCGTGCTGCGCAAGTGGCACGATGGCTGGACACGCAGGACGAAACCAGTCGCGTAAAGCGCTCTGCGCAGAATCCAACGTTGAGACTGCCTCAACGACCCCACCGCCGCCGAGCTTCAGAAACTTCTCCCCTTGACCGCGTGAATGTGCCACGCTCAGCCGCGCGATATAGTCTGATATGAATAACCCGATGAATAACCTCCGTTTCTTGTGCGGTCACACGCAGGTCGTCTTCTGCCGCAGCCTCCTGACCTTCTGCCTCCTCTCGATCACAGGCTTTGGCCTTGGCCAATGGCCTGCCTGCGCGGCGGGTATGGGGCAATTGCGCTGTGAATTCCTGAAAGACCCCTTGGGCATAGACACGCTCCAGCCGCGCTTGAGCTGGGTCCTGGAACCGGGCAAACGTCCGGTGCGCGGCGAAGTCCAGAGCGCCTACCAGGTGCTTGTGGCCCGGAGCCTCAAGAACCTCAAGGCGGATGTCGGTGATATGTGGGACAGCGGCCGGGTGAGTTCAGACCAATCAATCGGGGTGCGCTACGCCGGCAAGCCGCTGGGCTCGGGCCAGGAGTACTTCTGGAAGGTGCGCGTGTGGGACCGGGATGTCAGGCCGTCGGCATGGAGCGAGCCGGCGTATTGGTCTATGGGACTGCTCGACCCGTCGGACTGGCACGCGAAATGGATCGGCTTGGACGAACCGGCGGAAAGCCGGGAGACCAAGAACGTGATGGGAGCCGCACAATGGATCTGGTTTCCGGAAGGCCAGCCAGACAAGGCCGCGCCCGTCGGCACGCGCTGGTTCCGGCAAACCTTCAGTCTGCCCGCGGACCGAAGCCTGAAACGGGCAACGCTTCTCTTTACCGGCGATAACAGCGCGGAATTCTTCGTCAACGGCCAGAAGGCCGGGACGGCTGGCAACTTTCATGCGGCAACGGAGAAGGATGTAACCAAGCGCCTGCACGCCGGGAAGAATGTGCTCGCAGCCTCGGTTAAGAACGAGGGCAGCGATCCGAACCCGGCCGGGGTCATTGCCTTGTTGCGCGTTGAGTTTGACGCGGGCGCGCCATTGGTGGTCGTCACCGATTCGAGTTGGAAGGCGGCGGCGAAGCCGTCAACGGACTGGAAAGAGACGGCCTTTGAAGACTCTGGTTGGGCGGAGGCTCAGAAACTCGGGCCGGCGGGGATGGCACCGTGGGGCGAGATTGCCGGCCCGGAGAACCGGCAACTGGCCGCCCGAATGCTCCGCCGGGAGTTTACGGCTGCCAAGAAGATTCGGCGGGCGACGGCTTATGTCTGCGGATTGGGTCTGTGCGAGTTCTATCTTAACGGCCGCAAGGTAGGAGACCATGTGCTGTCGCCGGGGCTCACGGATTATACCAAGCGCGCCTTCTACGTCACCTTCGACGTGACCAAGCAGCTACGCCGAGGCGCCAACGCCGCCGGCATTATCCTGGGCAACGGCCGCTTCTATGCCCCGCGCGCGAATTCCCCGACGCCCACGGCCAACTACGGGTATCCGAAACTGCTGTTCCAGATGCAGGTCGAGTACCAGGACGGCTCCTCGGCGGAAGTGGTCAGCGACGGCACCTGGAAACTGACTACGGACGGCCCGATCCAGGCCAACAACGAATACGACGGCGAGGATTATGACGCGCGCAAGGAAATGCCCGGCTGGAGCGAACCGGGGTTCGACGATGCCAAATGGCAGCCAGTGCAGGGTGTGGGCGCTCCGGGTGGCGCGCTCGTGGCCCAGATGATCAACCCGATTCGCGTGACCCAAACCCTCGAGCCCATCGCCCTCACCCAGCCCAAGCCCGGCGTTTGGATCTTTGACATGGGCCAGAACATGGTCGGCTGGTGCCGGATCAAGGTCTCCGGCCCGCCGGGGACGCAGGTTTCGCTGCGTCACGCCGAGACGCTCAAGCCCGACGGCACGCTCTATCTCGATAACATTCGCGGAGCCAAGGTGACCGACACCTACACGCTCAAGGGCAAAGGCACCGAGGTCTATGAACCACGGTTTACCTACCACGGTTTTCGCTTCGTGGAAGTGACCGGCTATCCCGGCAACCCCAAATCAGCACTGGTAGGCCGGGTGGTGCATGATGATGTGGAGAGCGCGGGCGAGTTCTTCTGTGCCAACCCGCTGTTGAATCGCATCTACCAGAACATCGTCTGGGGCGTGAGCGGCAATTACCGGAGCATCTCGACCGACTGTCCGCAGCGCGACGAACGCCAGGGTTGGCTGGGCGATCGTTCCGCCGAGTGCAAGGGTGAAGCTTACCTCTTCGACATCGCCGCGCTTTACGCCAAGTGGCTGCAGGACATGGCGGACGCGCAGAAGGACAATGGCAGCGTGCCGGACGTCTGCCCCGCTTACTGGCCGATCTACTCGGACAATGTGACCTGGCCCAGCACCACGGTGCTCGCGCCGGGCGTCCTGCGGGATCAGTATGCGGATTCCGCCATCATTGCCCGCCACTTCGCGAGCGCCAGAAAATGGATGGACTACATGGGCCGCTTCTTGACCAACGGCATCATCGCCCGCGACTCCTACGGCGACTGGTGTGTTCCGCCCGAGGATCCGAAGCTGATCCATTCCAACGATCCCGCGCGCAAGACCGATAAAGCCCTGCTCGCCACCGCCTATTTCTACCACGACGCCCTGATGATGGCCCGTTACGCCAAGCTGCTCGGGAAAGCGGAGGACGCGCAGCATTTCACCAGCCTGGCCGAGACGCTTAAGGCGGCCTTTAACCAGAAGTTTTTCCGCGCCGACAAGGGCTATTACGATAACGGCTCGCAAACCTCGTGCGTCCTGCCGCTGGCGTTTGGCCTGGTGCCCGACGGACAGCACGAGCGGGTGTTTGCCCACCTGGTGAACAAGATTGCGACGGAGAGCAAAGGCCACATCGGCACTGGGCTAATCGGCGGCCAGTGGCTCATGCGCGTGCTCACGGCCAATGGCCGGCCAGACCTGGCCTACACCATCGCCACGCAGAAGACCTACCCGAGCTGGGGCTATATGGTGGAAAAGGGCGCGACGACCATCTGGGAGCTCTGGAACGGCGACACCGCCGACCCGGCCATGAACTCGGGCAACCACGTCATGCTCGTCGGTGACCTTGGCATCTGGCTCTACGAAAACCTGGCCGGCATCAAGTCCGACCCCGACCAGCCGGGCTTCAAGCACATCATCATGCGGCCCGAACCAGTTGCCGGACTGGACTCCGCCCGCGCCTCGCACCGTTCGCCCTATGGACTGATCGCCAGCGATTGGCAGAAGAAGGATGGCGTCTTTCGTTGGAACCTCACCGTGCCAGCCAACACCACCGCCACGGCATATCTTCCAGCAAGGACCGCGGAAAGCGTCACCGAGAGCGGCAACGCTGCGGCCCGGGCGCCAGGCGTGCAGTTCCTCAGCATGGAAGGGGACAGGGCAGTCTTCAGGCTCGGCTCGGGCAGTTACCGCTTTGAGAGTCCTGCACACTGACTTCTCTGCCGCATTGAATGCCCTCTTGATGTAGCCCCTCGGGAACGGCGCTCACGTTCGCCTGGCGCGGCGGTAATGCCAGCGCCTTGCCACGGACATCTCTGCCCCAGACAACTCTAATCGGGGAACACGCAAGGCACGGGCTGACGGCCGTTTTTCCGGTAAATCTGGAAGTCAGTCCGGTCCACGGTGTAGATGACGCTGCCGGGCAGCAGTTCTGCCAGCCTAACGCAACAGGCATCGCCCAGGTCCATGGAGTGGTCTTTGTACTTGACGATCAGGCCGCGCACGGCAGAAACCTCCCCAGCCAAATCGAGAGATAGAACCAGGTCTCCCGTTTCCACCATGCGCAACACCTCATCTGCGCTTCCCAGGACAGCCGCGACTTCAGCGAGGATTGGTTCGGCGGTGTAGAAGGGAGGTGATTCGCGCTCGAAAACGCCGACAGCCCATTTGTGGTGCCTGTCGAGCCGGTCCAGGAACCCGATGAGCAACCCAGCATCAGCGATCTTTCTCATACGCTCGCCTCGCCAGGGCCCGACGCACGGCGGCATTATCGCTGCCACGGCCCAGGGCGTAGCGGCCCTTGAGGGAGAGGCACGCAAATCGGCGCCGCCTGGGAGCGCCTGCGGCGACATCCGCTTCGAGCACCTGCCGGACGTGCTCGGCCCGAGCCCGGCCCAGAGCCGCCGCCTTCCGGTCCACCTTCGCCAGCAGGGAGCTGGGCAATCGCACTGTCAAAACATGTGGCATACAGATATGAATACACTCGGCGCGCGGCAAAAGCAAGACCCGACTTTTGCCCTTGCGCCTTCGCGGTTCGAGTCCCCGCGTGGAAAGAGGAGTATTACGGAAGTGCCTTGGAGCGTACCTTCGTCCTTACCCCGGCGGGCACGGCGTAAGGCGCTCATCTCCGGCCGGTGCGCGCGGATCAGGTGGCGCAGGCCCGCAGGACCTTCAGCAGGCCATCGAGCTGCGCGCGGCTGTGCTCGCTGGAAATGACAAAGCGAAAGTAACCGCTGGGCGGACCACCGGGATACTTGATGAAGGGCGGATAAATTCCTGCCGCAAGGAGCGCGCGCTGCAGGCGGGCGGCTTCACTCGGGCGCTGGGGCAGGAGCGGGACAATCGGTCCGGGGGTGTCGGGCAGCGACAGGCCTGCCCGTCGCAATGAAGTCTTCACGTGCGCCGCATTCGCGCGCAGGCGCTGCCTCAGGCCCCGATCCGCCCGCAGAATTCTCACGCCCGCAAGCGCCGCATTGGCTAAGGGCAGGGGCAAAGGGGTGCTGCCGACAAACATCCGGCTACGGTCCAGGATGCGTTGACGGAGCTTCGGGGCGCACAGAATCGCCCCGCCATAAGCGCCAAACGCTTTGCTTAGCGTAACGGTCTGGATGATGCGGCGGCGGCCCACGCCCGCATGTTCCACCGCGCCTCTGCCGGTGCGGCCCAGCACTCCGGCTCCGTGCGCGTCGTCCACCAACAGCAGCGCGTCCCGGGGAAGAATCTCCAGGTATTCGGCCAGCGGGGCGGCTGAACCGTCGTGCGAGAACATCCCATCCGTGAGCAACACCAGCCTGGCCTCTGGCCCGCAACGACTGGCGGCGCGCTCCAGGGCTTCCGCATCGCGGGACTTGAACCGGAGCACCGGGCAATCCAGGAAACGGGCGGCGTCCGCTAATGAGCAATGAGCGCCATCGTCCAGCAACGCGTGCGAGAAATTGCCGGCGAGGGCCTGAGCCACCACCAGGTTGGTCACGTATCCGGTGGACACCAGCAGCGCGCTCTCGGCGCCAAAGAAATCAACCAACTCCGCTTCCAACTCGCGATACAGCGCATGGTTGCCGGTGGTCATTCGTGAAGCGGCAACGTTCAACCCGTATTGCCGCACCCCGGCTTGCAGCGCCCCGGCAACCTTCGGATGGCTGGCCAGACGGTAGTAGTCGCATCCGGAGAAGTAGGCGAGTTTGCGGCCCTGGTAGCGGACGCAAGTACGGTCAACTTGTTGCAGTGGTTCCGGCTCTTTCATGAGGGGAGTGTAAAGATGGTCAAGGCCCGAGGGCACTAAGAAAATGGAGTCTGGCGACTTGTAGGTCGTCTGTGGTTCGGTGTCCAGCCTTCCGGCTGTTGGGCACGGCGAACACGCTGAAGCGTGCACACCGAACGCGCCATTGCCGACGCTCGCTAACGAATCTCCAGTATGTCGCCCGACTGCAATGGAGGATCAACCCCATTCAGCAACTGTTTCGGGTCAATCTGGTAAGCCTTTCCCTGGCGCACGACAATGATCTCCTTGGGGTCCTTGGCTCCAAAATACACGGCGGCGACAATGGCCTTGGCAACCGTCAGGTCTTCGGTCCAGGGGATGAGTGGGTTCCTGACCGCCCCCTGCACGGTAACGCTGGGGTTCTGGGCCTGTTGCATTCGCATCAGGGCTTGCTGCTGGCCGGCGGCAAAGGCGGCTCTGGCCTCGGCCTTGGCCTTGGATTTGGTGACGCAGCCGGCGAGCGCCAGCGCAAGCAGCAGCGGGCAGCAACAACAGACTCGCCTAAATCGTCGAGACATCACTCCCCCGGTCGTTTCAGAATCTTGCCAAACGTGCTCTCACCCGGCTCGATCTCGATTACGGCCGGGCTTTTCGGCTCGGCGGCATGGCGCGACAAACCGCTCTTCGAGTCGGGCTTGGCGGCTTTTCCGGCAATGGGGAAGGCAGCCGGGCGTGCGGGGCGCGGCGCGGCTTCCGGAGCCTCGGCTTCGGCTGCATCCGGCGTTTGGCCGGGCAGGTACCAGTTCTTGCGGCTGTCCAGCCACGAGCGGTAGCGCTGCAAGGTCCACATCCCGTGCTCCGCGCCCGTCTCGAGCGACGAGCTGATCTTGAAGAAGTCGCGGTTGCGGATGAAGTTCTTCACCGCGTGCGTCGGCACGAGAATCTCGCATTCCGGCACGCGGATGTTCAGCTCGGGCCGGAAGCGCAGCCGCTGCGAAATCACCGCCAACATGCAATCGGCCAATTGCGCGGCCACGCTGCTCTGGATTTCGGCGGGGAACGCCGAGACCACTCGTTGCAGCGCCTCGATGCAGGTCGCCGAATGCACGGTCGCCATGACCAGGTGCCCGGTCTCGGCCGCGCTCAGGGTCAGCCGCATCGTCTCCGGGTCGCGCATCTCGCCCACCATGAGCACCTCCGGATCTTCGCGCAGCGCGTCAATCAGCGCCTGCTCGAAGCTAGGCGTGTCGCGGCCGACTTCCCGCTGCCGGATATAAGCGCGCCGCGGGCGGAAGGTGTATTCGATCGGGCTTTCAATCGTCAGAATATGCCGCGTCTCGGTCAGGTTGATCTGCTCGATCAGCGCCGCCATCGTGGATGACTTGCCCGAGCCGGTCGCGCCGCTGACCAGGATCAGGCCGTGGTGACCGACAACCAGCTTCTTGAGGTCGGGATGCAGGTTCAGCTTCTCGATGGTGGCTGTGAAGGACGCCAGCAGCCGGATGGCAAAGCCGACGCCGCGCGCGGTATGGAAGATGTTCAGCCGGCAGCGCGTGCAGCGGTAGGTTCGCGAGCAGTCATACGACCGCCGCTCCAGGAACCGCGGCCAGTCTTCTTCGCCGGTCACGCCCCGCGCCATTTCCAGCAACAGGTTTGCCGGGAGCGGCTCGCCCGTGGTGCGCAATTCGCCGCGAATCCGGATCGCCGCCGGCAGCCCCGCTTCCAGGTGCAGGTCGCTCGCCCCATTGCTCGCCGCCTGACCGACTAATGCTTCCAAGTCCATACCCGATTCTATGCTTCAACAGCGGGCATGGCAAAAGGTTCTTCTTGGGAGCGAGGACGCGCGGGCGTTCAAGTCCGGTGACCCGAAGAACACCAAATCGCGGACGGCCGGCGGCCCGGTTGGGGAGGCATTCGTTGCATGGCCGCCCGCTTCTGCTAGTCTCGGTTCATGGCTTTCGATTCCTTTGGCGATTTTCTCAAGCAGCTTGAGGCGGCGGATGAACTCAAACGCATAGTGCCGCCCGTGGCCACCGAGCTGGAAATCACGGAGCTCGCCGACCGCGAAATGAAGCAGCCCGGGGGAGGGCGGGCGCTATTGATCGAGAAACCCACCGTCAACGGCCAGGTCTCTCCGGTCCCGCTGGCCATCAACACCCTGGGGTCGAACAAGCGCATGGCTATGAGCCTCGGGCTCAACTCGATTGAAGAGGCCGCCGCCGAACTCGCGTCGCTGATGAAGGCCAAGCCGCCAGCCAGTTTCAAGGAGGCCGTTCGCCTGCTCGGCACCGCCCTCGATCTGCGCCACGCTAAACCGAAAGTGGTGGCCAGCGGGCCCTGCAAGGAGGCCATCCACAAGTATGACATCCCGCCCACCCGCCCTGGCCCTTGGCCGCCCGCGCCCGACATCAGCTCAGTTCGGCCTTCGGACTTCGGCCTTCGGACTTCCACCCCCCTGCCAACCCTCCTCAACCTTCCCATCCAGCAATGCTGGCCGCTCGACGGAGGCCGCTTCATCACCTTCCCGTGCGTCGTCACCAAGGACCCCGACACCGGTGAGCGCAATGTCGGAATGTATCGCATGCAGGTCTATGACGAACGCACCACCGGCATGCACTGGCAATTGCAGAAGGTCGGCGCCCGGCACGGCAGGCGTTACTATGAAACCGGCACCCGCATGCCCGTCGCCGTCTTCCTCGGTGGCGACCCTGCCTTCACCTTCGCCGCCACCGCGCCACTGCCCGACGGCCTCGATGAATTCCTGCTCGCCGGCTATCTGCGCAGGAAATCGGTCGAACTCGTCAAGTGCGAGACCAACGACCTGGAGGTGCCGGCCAATGCGGACATCGTCATCGAGGGATTCGTGGACCCTAAAGAGCCGCTGCGCGAGGAAGGGCCGTTTGGCGATCACACGGGCTACTATTCGCTGCCAGCGCCTTACCCTGTGTTCCACGTCACCGCCATCACCCACCGGAAGAACGCGGTTTATCCGGCCACGATCGTCGGCGTGCCGCCGATGGAGGACTTCTATATTGGCACCGCCTCGGTGAAACTGTTCCTGCCGGTTTTCAAGATGACCTTCCCGGAGCTGGTGGACCTGGCGCTGCCTGCTGAAGGCGTGTTCCACAATCTGGTCTTCGTCAGCATCAAGAAGACCTATCCCATGCAGGCTTTCAAGATCATGCACGGCCTCTGGGGCATGGGCCAGATGATGTTCACCAAGTACATCGTGGTCGTGGACGAGCACGTGGATGTCCATAACACCAGCGAGGTCCTCTTCCAGCTCTGCGCCAACACCGATCCGCAGCGCGACAGCATCTTCACCAAGGGCCCGGCCGACGTGCTCGACCACGCGACCACGGAACTCGCCGTTGGAACCAAGCTCGGCATAGACGCCACGCGCAAGCTCCCCGGCGAAGGCCACCGCCGCGGCTGGCCGCCCCTCATCCGCATGGATGACGCCGTGAAAGCCAAAATGGGGAAGGCTTAATCATGCAAACGTCTCACGCCCGCGACGCGCTGAGCCGCCGGGAATTCCTGGCCCTGACCGGGGCGGCGCTCACGGTGCCCACCCTCATCCCCGCCACCGCTTTCGGTCGGGCCGACCGCCCGGCCCCCTCCGCGCGCATCGCTATGGGCGTGGTTGGGTGCGGCTCCATGGGAAACGGCAACACCAAGGCCTTCCTGGGCCTGAAGGAATGCCAGGTGGTTGCGGCTTGCGACGTGGATCGCAAGCACCTGACCGGCGTTGTGAACAGCGTTAACCGCCATTATTCGGACAAGGGCTGCAAACCCTATCATGATTACCGCGAGCTGATGGCCCGCAGCGATATCGACGCGGTCATGCTGGCCCTCCCGGACCATTGGCACGCCCTGGCCGCCGTCGAGGCAGCCCGGCGCAAGAAAGACATTTACGGGGAGAAGCCCTTGGCCCGAACCATCGCCGAGCAGCAAGCCATTGTCCGGGCCGTGCAGGCCAACGAGCGCATTTGGCAGACCGGCTCTTGGCAACGGTCGGTTGCCGCGTTTCATAAGGCGGCGGAGATTGTGCGTAATGGCTTGATTGGGGAGGTCAGATGCGTCGAAGTCGGCCTGCCTGGCGGGCAAGGCGGCAGGGTCCCGGACGCCAAGGATATGCTCCCGAGCGATCCGCCGCCGGAGCTGGACTATGACATGTGGATCGGCCCGTCGAAGATGATGCCGTATATCCGGGGCCGGGTTCACCGCGAATGGCGCTGGAACTACAACACCGGCGGCGGCCATCTGCTCGATTGGATCGGGCACCATTGCGACATCGCGCACTGGGGCTGCGATTTTGACAACTCCGGACCTTTGGAAGTCGAAGGCCAGGGCGAATTCCCACCCGCGGACGCGGTGTGGAACACCTGCACCAAGTATCGCATCGAGTTGAAGTACCCGCGTGACATCATCATGATCATCGCCGGCGGGCATCCCGATATCCGCGGCGGCACCAAGTGGATCGGGACCGAGGGCTGGGTGTGGGTAAACCGCGGAGCGTTCGAAGCCTCGAACGAAGACTGGCGTGACTACAGACGCCTGCCCGAGGAACTACGCAAGGTGAAGCTCCCCATCTCAACCAACCACCAGGGCGACTTCCTGGAGGCGGTCAAATCGCGCCGCCCAGCCATCACGCCGGTCGAGACAGCACACCACTCGGCCATTCCTGGCCACCTGGGCCTCATCGCAATGCTGGTGGGCCGGAAACTCAAGTGGGATGCCCGGAGGGAGCGCATTCTCGACGATGCGGATGCCGGCAAGCTGCTTGGCCGGCCTTACCGCGCGCCCTGGAAGCTGGCGGGTTATGCCGGGTAGCGATCATCCGTAGGAGTGGTTCCGGCGGCAAGAATCCAGTTGCGGCAGGAGGCGGACGGCCTCAAGCAACCGAACGCCAGATGACATTGACGGTGAAGAGGCTGATCATGGAGACACAGACCGCCAACTTGCCGACCGCGCCGGCCAGCAGACCGAGCACCGCGCCGAAACCGGCCTGGGCCGCGGGCTTCAGTTTGCGTCCGCCAGCCATCTCGAAGAGCAGCGCGCCCGCAAAGGGCCCGATGATGATGCCGGGGAAGCCGAAGAAGATGCCGATCAACCCGCCCACGACGGCGCCCAGGACGCCGCGCCAGGTAGCGCCGAGCTTCTTCGCGCCGAACATGCTGGCCAGGTAATCAAAGCCGAAGGAGAGCAGCGTCAGCGCCACCAGACCGGCCAGGACCCAATTGTTGGCGCTGGCCGCGCCGAAGTAGAGTCGGTGTGCGATGGCCGCCGCCAGCACCAACGGCGTGCCTGGCAGACCCGGGAGAATGCTGCCGACAAGGCCGAACAGCATCAGCAGCAGGGCCAGGGCTAGACCGACGATCTGTTCGGGTGTCATGGAAAGACAGTAGCCCAGGCTTCCGACAGTGCAATCCCGGGGTTCGACGCGCTCGTGGGAATTAGTTCCGGCTTTCCTGATGCGAATTCCAGGGTACTCTGGCCCCCATGCTGCGACTTGAAGACCTCGCCGAACTGCTGCAAGAGAACCTTGACGCCGCCCAGACGCGGGTGAAGGAGTTCTCCATTGGCGGCCAACCATTTGCCTTCAATTCCCGACCGGCGATCATGGGAGTGATCAATCTCTCGCCAGACTCGTGGTATCGCGAGAGCGTCTGCCTTAGCGCGGAGAGCGCCGTCCGCCGCGGCACGGTCATGCGCGCGCAAGGGGCGGATGTCATTGATGTGGGCGCCGAATCCACTTTGGCCCAGGCGGCCCGCGTGGATGACGCCGGGCAAAACAGCAAGCTCTTGCCTGTCGTCCGGAAGTTGCGGGAGTCCGGCATCCTGGTTTCAGTGGAGACCTACCAGCCCGCCGTCACGCGCGCCTGCCTGGAAGCCGGAGCCAACATCCTGAATCTCACCGGTGCCGACCAAAACGATGAGCTGTTCCGCATGGTCGCGGCGCACAATGCCGCCGTGATCATCTGCTACGTGCAGGGCCGCAACGTGCGCGAGGTGGGCGACTTCGATTTCTCCGCCGACCCGGTCGCCATGATGCGGGATTACTTTGCGCGTCAGATCGAAACCGCCCTGCGCAACGGCGTGGAGCGGATTCTCATTGATCCCGGCCTGGGCTTCTACTACCGCAACCTCCAGGACAGCGCGGTGCGGGTGCGCCACCAGATGAAGGTGTTCCTCAACACATTCCGGCTGCGCGCGCTCGGCTTTCCGATCTGCCACGCCTTGCCGCACGCGTTCGAGTATTTCGGCGAGGAGGTGCGCTGCGCGGAGCCGTTCTTCGCCGTGCTGGCCGCCCTGGGCAAGACCGACTTGTTCCGCACCCACGAAGTGCCCCGCATCCGGGGAGTCCTGGAGACGATGCGGGTGTACGAGTGAACTGGCCGGTTGCTAATAGTTTGACATTCCTGCCCTCATTTGTCCTTTTACTGTCTGTGTGGGACATTCAGGCAGCAACATTGTTGTAACCGGTCTCGACGCTAGTGGACCTGAGGACCAGCGAGGAACTCGCCTTTTCATGATCACCCCATGAGAACAGCCCTTCCCATCCTCGCGGTGACGTTGGCCTTGCTAGCGGTTTCCTGCAAGGTCGGCCCGAATTACACCACCCCAGCGGCTAAAGTCGCCAGCCAGTGGCAGGAAAGCTCTATTCTCACGAACCGGGCTTACAGTGCCGCGGAGGAATACTGGTGGCGCTATTTCCAGGACCCCGTCCTCGATCAGCTCATTGAAAGCGCATTCCGGAACAACCTCTCACTCCAGGTCGCGGGTGTGCGCATTCTGGAGGCGCGCGCCAGGCTCAACAAGTCCATCGGCAACCTGTTCCCGCAGCAGCAGGACCTCTCCGGGGCGGTGAATTATTCCCGGCTCAACGATGGCGCCGTCACAAGGATTCCAGGGCTCGACCGGGATTACCTCTCCGACCAACTGCTGTTTGCCGCGAGCTGGGAGATTGACTTCTGGGGCAAGTACCGGCGGGGCATTGAATCCGACCGGGCCTCCTATCTCGGAGCCATCGCGAGCTATGACGACGCGCTGGTCACGTTGATTGCCGACGTCGCCGGCACCTACGTGAACATCCGAACGCTGGAGGAGCGCCTGCGGGTGGCGCACCGAAACCTCGTACTCCAGCAGGAGAGCCTGCGCATCGCGACCGTGCAATTCCAGGCCGGGGAGACCAGCGAGCGCGACGTGCAGCAGGCTACCACCCAAACGGCGCAGACCGAAGCGGCCATCCCGCGGCTCGAAGAGGCGTGGATGCAGTATAAGGACGGCCTGGCGATCCTGTTGGGCACCACGCCTGACGAGATTGACCGGCATCTGGGCGGGCCAGGCCACATCCCCGCTGCCCCCCCAACCGTCGCAGTGGGCATTCCCAGAGACTTGTTGCGCCGTCGTCCGGACGTGCGGGCCGCCGGTTTGGAGGCGGCGTCAAAGTCAGCGCTGATCGGCGTCGCCAAGGCCACCATGTATCCGAGTTTCTCGCTGGCAGGGGAGTTCGGCCTGACTGGCAACAATGAGGGCGACAATTCGCTGGCGGACATGTTCAACTGGGAAAGCCGCGCGCTCAAAGCCGGGGCGGGCTTCGTGTTCCCGATCTTCAATTACGGCAGGCTAATCAACCAGGTGCGCGTGCAGGACGCCCAGTTCCAACAGGCAGTGCTCCATTACCAAAACACGGTGTTGAGCGCGCAGCGGGAGGTGGAAGATGGACTGGCGGCCTTTGCCAGCGAGCAGCGGGTGGTGAAGATGCTGGAGCGCGCGGCAACCTCCGCCCGGCGCTCCACCGAACTGGCGCTCATTCAATACAAAGGTGGCCAGACCGATTACACCACCGTGGTCAGCGCCGAGCAGAACCAACTGTCGGTCGAAGACTCGCTCGCCAGCAACCAGGGCAACGTCGCGCTCGGCCTCATCTCCGTGTATCGGGCGTTGGGCGGCGGCTGGCAAATTCGCGCGGGCCGCGACGTGATTTCGGACGAGGTCAAAGCCGAAATGGCGCGCCGCACCGATTGGGGCCGGCTGCTGGAGCCCGAGCGCCATCTGCCCCGCAGCACGGCGGCGGGGGACAACACGCAAACCAAGGCCGGGCGCTGACACTCAAGATTATGAAATCCAACTCCCGCTTTAAACCTTCCGCAAACCCGCAGACTTCGGGTTCATTTCAGACCGAACCGCCCGATTCTTCGGCCCTTCGCGCTGAGTACACCGGAGGTACACCGGAGGTACACCGGATGCACAAGGGATTTTCCGGTGTACCTCCGGTGTGCATCCGGTGTACCTCCGGTGTACACGCTCCGGGAGCCTCTCCGGCCCGGCGGGTTTGCCGATGGTTCACCTCCTGCTTGCTCTTCGGTTGCGTATGGGTTCTGGCGGCCCTGCCACTGGGCTGCGGCAAGCCTCCTGGGAGCGTGGAAGCGGCACCGCCGTCGGTGACGGTGCGCCGTCCGTCGCAGGAGGCGGTCACCGACTGCCTCGAACTCACCGGCACCGTCACTCCTTCACGGAGCGTGGACCTCGTGGCGCGCGT
Source organism: uncultured Verrucomicrobiota bacterium (assembly GCA_964625855.1). GTDB lineage: Bacteria > Verrucomicrobiota > Verrucomicrobiia > Limisphaerales > UBA8199 > JAPLUA01. Next base: position 68,145 of record CAZVFC010000044.1, read on the forward strand.
CACCGGGTACCTGGAATCGGTGAGTTTCCAGGATGGGGCTATGGTCGAGGAGGGGCAGTTGCTCTTCGTGATCGAGCCCGAGCCCTACAAGCAGCAGTTGGCGCTGGCCGAGGCGGCGCTGGAGAGGGCGAAATCCGAATATGAACGACAGGTCAGCTTGATCGCGTCGAACGCGACTTCGGTCGCGAATGTCGAGAAGTGGCGCAGTGAGCGGGACCAGGCGGCGGCACAGGTGGAGCTGGCGAAACTGAACCTCGGCTATACCAGCGTAACCGCCCCATTCAGCGGGCGCATCGGCCGGCGCCTGGTGGATCCGGGCAACCTGGTGGGGCCCTCTGGCAACACCAAGCTGGCGACCGTGGACCAACTTTCCCCCATCTACGTCTATTTCAACCTCAATGAGCGTGACGCGCTGCAAGCTGCCGCAGCCATGCGCCAGCTCGGCATCACGCCCAAGGACCCGGTTGGCAAGCTCAAAATCCAGGTCGGCTTGCAGAACCAGGACGGGTATCCCCAGGAAGGAACGCTCGACTTCGTAAACACCGGGATCAGCACCTCATCCGGGACGATCCAACTGCGGGGGACCTTCGACAATAAAGACCACACGCTGATTGCCGGAGCGTTTGCCCGAGTGCGCATCCCCCTGGGCGGACCCAAACCGATGCTGGTTGTGCCTAACAGCGCGATCGGCAACGACCAGGAGGGCGACTACGTGCTGGTGGCCGATACGGGCGACGTCGTTGCCCGGCGGCCGGTGGTCAAGGGTGCGCTGACCCCCAACGGCTGCGCCATCCGGAGCGGACTGAGCGCCGAGGACCGTGTCATCATCAACGGGCTGGCGCGCGCTCGGCCCGGGAATAAGGTGACGCCGGTGACCGCAGCGGCGAGCCCGCCCGCCCCAGCCAGTTCGAGCCGCTGATCGCCTCGAGACCCGCCATGTTCGCTAAGTTCTTCATTGAGCGGCCCGTCCTGGCGAACGTCATCGCCCTTGTCATCATCCTGTTGGGCGGCGTCGCCATGTTCTCGCTCCCGGTCGCGCAGTACCCGCCCATCACCCCGCCCACGGTCCAGGTCACCGCCACCTATCCCGGGGCCAGCGCCAGGACGCTCGTCGAAACCGTCGCTCTGCCAATTGAGCAGCAGGTCAACGGGGTGGAGAAGATGCTCTACATGCAATCCACCTGCACCTCGGATGGCCGCTATACCCTGATCGTGACGTTCGATGTCGGCACCGACCTGGACTTTGCGCAGGTGCTCGTCCAGAACCGCGTCGCGGCGGCCATGTCCCAGTTGCCGGTCGCAGTCCAGCAGCAGGGGGTGGTGACGAAGAAGAAATCCACCGCCATTCTCCAGATCATCACCCTGACCTCCACGAACCAAGCGCATGATGCCCTCTTCCTGGCCAACTTCGGGACGATCGCCCTGCGCGACAAGCTGGCCCGTTTGCCAGGCGTGGGCGACGTGATGGTCTTCGGCATTGGAGAATACAGCATGCGCATCTGGCTCGACCGGGAGCTGATGCGGCAGCGCTCGTTGACGCCCAAGGACGTCATGAACGCCATCCAGCGGGAGAATGCCAAGGTTGCCGCCGGCCAGATTGGCATGCCGCCCACACCGGCTGGCCAGGATTTTCAACTGACCGTCAACGTCTCGGGCCCGCTCACCGACGTGGCGCAGTTCGAACAGATCATCGTGAAGTCCTCCTCCGACAGCGGCGGCCAGCTCACCCGCGTCCGCGATGTCGGCCGCGTCGAACTGGGCGCCAAGACCTACGGCCAGTTCTTCAAGATGAATGGCCAACCCGCCGGGGGCATTGCCATTTACCAGTTGCCGGAAGCCAACGCACTGGACACCGCCAAGGGAGTGCGAGCCGCCATGGAGCGTTACTCCAGGAGCTTCCCGCAGGGCATCCGATACGAGTTTCCGCTCGATACGACCGTGTTCGTAAGGGAATCCGTCAGCGAGGTTTACCGCACCCTCTACGAAGCCGGCATCCTCGTGCTGCTGGTCATCATGGTCTTCCTCCAGGACTGGCGGGCGACGCTGGTGCCCGCGACCACGGTGCCGGTTACGATCGTGGGCGCCTTTGCCGGCATGGCCTTGCTGGGCTTCACGATCAACCTGCTCACGCTCTTCGCCATCGTGCTGGCCATCGGCATCGTGGTGGATGATGCCATTGTCGTGGTCGAGGGCGCGGCCAAACACATCGAACGCGGCAAGCTCCCCAAGCAGGCCAGCATTGACGCGATGCGCGAGCTGTTCGGCCCGATCATCGGCATCACCTTGGTGCTCATGTCGGTCTTTCTGCCGCCGGCGTTCATGCCCGGCATCACCGGCCAGATGTATCGCCAATTTGCCCTGGTCATCGCTGTGACCGCGGTCATCAGCGCCCTCAACGCAGCGACCTTGAAGCCGACCCAATGCGCGCTCTGGCTGCGTCCGCACGACCCCGGCCGCAGGAAGAACTTCTTCTTCCGCTGGTTCAATTCGGTCTATGAACCCACGGAGCGGGCCTACGTCCGCCTGATCCGCGGCATGGTGCAGCGCAGCGGCCTCATGGTAGCGATCGCGCTCGTGCTGGTGGGACTGGCCGCGAGGGGGCTGACGAAGGTTCCCACCGGCTTCATCCCCACCGAGGACCAGGGTTACGTGATACTCGCCGTGCAGTTGCCCGACGGCGCGTCCCTCGAACGAACGGAGCGGGTGATGGACCAGGTTACACAGATCGCGCTGAGCGTTCCGGGAGCGCTTAGCGTCGTGGCCATCGGCGGCGTTTCACCGCTGGACAACAGCGCCTCGCTCGCCAATGCCGGCGTCATGTATCTCAACCTCAAGGACTGGAGCGAGCGCGGGCGGGGCCAGGACCTCAAGAGCATCTACCTGGGCCTCACGAAGAAGCTGGCCGAAGTCCAGGAGGCCAACGTCCTGGTGCTGGTACCCCCGCCGATCCAGGGCCTGGGCCTTTCCGGCGGCTTTCAGATGCAGTTGGAATTGACCGACGGCAGCTATGACTTCGCCCGGCTGCAGCAAGCCGGCGACGCGGTCGTGGCCGCCGCCAAGTCCGATCCGGTGATCCAGTCGGCCTTCACGCCATTCCGCTCGCAGGTGCCGCAGATTGCGGTCACGGTGGATCGTTCCCAGGCCGAAACACTGAACGTGGCCGTCGGGGACGTGTTCGACGCGTTGCAGAGCTACCTCGGCTCCAGCTACATCAACCTCTTCACCCGGTTCGGCCATAACTTCATGGTGTTCGCGCAGGCCGAAGGCAAGCAGCGGCTCACGGCGGATGACATCAAGCAGTACTACGTGCGCAGCCAGAGTGGCCAGATGGTCCCGCTGGGCACATTGGCGGACATCAGGCCCACCCAGGGCCCGGCGCTGATCTCGCTCTACAACCTCTTCCCCACGGCCACCATCAACGGCTCGGCCGCGGCGGCCTTCAGCTCCGGCCAGGGCTTGGAGGCGATGCAAAAGATCGTGGACCGCACCCTCGGGCCGGGGTTGGAGTTCGAATGGACGGCCATGTCCTACCAGGAAAAGCTCGTGGGCAGCTCGACCTACTTCATCTTCGCGCTGGGGATTCTGCTGGTCTATTTCGTTCTCGCGGGCCAGTACGAGAGCTGGATCACGCCAGGGGCCGTCATCCTCGCCGTGCCGCTGGCCTTGCTGGGCACGGTCTGCGCGCTGCGCGGGCTCGGCTTGGCGAACAACATCTATACCCAGATTGGCCTGGTCCTTCTGATTGCTCTCTCCGCCAAGAACGGGATCCTGATTGTGGAGATGGCCCGCGAGGGCCGCGCTGCCGGCAAGACCATCCTCGATGCCGCCGTCGAAGCGGCGCACACCCGCTTCCGCCCCATCCTGATGACGTCCTTCGTCTTCATCCTCGGCGTGCTGCCGCTGGTGCTGGCCACGGGCGCCGGCGCGAATGCGCGCAAATCGCTCGGCATTGCCGTCGCCTCCGGCATGCTGGCCTCGACCTGCCTGGCGGTCCTCTTCGTGCCTTCATTCTACGTCGTACTGCAGCGGATCGCCGAGCGAATGGGGACAACACGCGCCCCGGCTGCCGCGCCGTCGAACGAAGCACAACCCAAGGCGTAAGGCGGATGACTGCGGTTGCCGACACAGGGCGCCGCCCCCCGACCAAGGAGCGTGGTCTAGCCGCGGCACACAAGGAACACCCCTTCCTCCCCGGATTCTGTGATCCACTGGTCCTGCACCTGAAGCCCGTGCCTTGCGAGGAGCGCGCGCACCAGCGCCGGCGTGTGGCGGTAGGAGAAGAAGAGGCGAATTCGCTCACCGGCCCGGAACTGGACCTCTTCATCATCCACCAGAATCGCGCGTGCTCGGAGGAAATGGAAATAGGCGGCGACCCGCTTGAGGCCACACCCAGCCGGGTCGTCCTCGATAACAAAGCGGAGCGCGCCATCGGCCCGTTCCACTCCGAGATCGAGCAGGAAGGTCATTAACCAGTCGCGCGTCAGGGCATTGTCGTATAGGGGCAGAATGCGCTGCACGCCGGCGGCGTAATCGGCCCCCGGCGCGAGGTTGGCGCTGAAGAGCAGGCAATCGCCGAGCCGCACCAGACTGGCCAGGCGTGGCAGGATGACTTGCGGCTCAAAGTTTGGGATCATGCCGAAGAAGGTCATAAGCCGCGCCGCGTTCGGGACGGGCAGGGAGTCAAGGGCAGCGGGCAAGTCGTCCGCCGCGCCCAGATCGCACACAAGCGGGAAGCTATTCTCCGTCGGAATCACCGCCGTCGCTGTCTGTTGCGCCACCAGCACCATCGCGGTGCTTACATCCGATGGTGTGTAGAGGACTTCTATATCCGAGTCCCGGAGCAGCTTGAGAAGCCGGGTGTCCTTCTGTCCGCCGCCGCAGCCGAGGCCGACCAGATGCACGCGCCGGTACTCCATACGGGAGGCGACGGCGGCGAAGCTGCGGTCGTAGGCGGCGGCACAGTCAGCGTCCGTGCGCGAGGGCGAATAGGCCTGGTGCAGCGCCAGCCATTGCTGCGTCTGCTTGAGGCTGTCGTAGTGGAACTTGTGGTTGACCTGCCGCGTGCGCAGCGATTCCAGCAAATCCCGCCGCACGTTCTGCGGAAACTGGCTCGCATGGATGAGGACCCGGGCAAGTGGCGGCATGAGCCCACTTTGGACCCAAACCGCCGTCCGGGACAAGCCCTGGCTGCGGGCGGCGGTCGTGCGCAGGCGGAATCGGTTGCATTGACTTGTTGCTCCTGGACCGCCATACTGGGAACATGGATTTCGATATATCGCAACTCCTGGACCACTGGCAGTACCAGCCAGGACAAGTGGTCGTCCGGAGATTCAAAGCGAAAGACGGCAAACAGAAGATCCAGCTTCGCGTGGATTTGGGCCTGCTGCAGATGAACGCGGAAGGCCGCCCGGACGGCAAACGCCCATTCGGCCATCCGTCCCTGCTGGAGTATTACCAGGCACGCCTCTACAAACACGTCGCCGCACACGATGGCAGCGACGATGGGTTCAAACTCAACGCGGAGGACTGCGCCAAGCTCCAGCTCGAAGCTCTCCAATACCATCACCGCTACATTTGCCTCCTGCAGTTGGAGGATCACAGCGCGGTGATCCGCGATGCCGAGCGGAACCTGAGTGTCTTCGACTTCGTCAGCAAGCACGCCGAGAACGAAGAGCTGGCGTGGTCGCTCCAGCAGTTCCGGCCGCAGCTCCTGATGGTCCTGACGCGCGCCCGCGGCACGGAAGCAGTCAAGGTGAACGACTACGAGTTGGCCATTCAGCACATCGAAGCAGGTATGGAAGAAATCCGCGCGTTCTACCGCGAGCACGGGCGGTCCGACGCCGCCGAGTCATGTCCCGAAGTGCAATCCCTGGAGGCCTGGCTCGAGGAAATCCGCGCGCAGCGCCCCCTCTCCCGCCGCGAGCAGCTCGAACGCGCCTTGCAGGATGCCGTCCGATCCGAAGACTACGAGAAGGCCGCCAAGATGCGGGATGCGCTGCGGAACCTCAAGCCGGCCGAATAGGCAGCCGCGCTCCCGTGCTGAATAGGCACGGCTGAGGTCCCGCTTACTGCTGGGGAAAGACCTGGTAGAGCAGGAGATAGATCAGCACGCCGGTCGCCGAGACATACATCCACAGCGGCCAGGTCCAGCGCGCGATGCGCTTGTGGAGGTCGAAGCGCTGCTTCCACGCGCGCCACAGCGTGACCAGGACCAGCGGCACAACCACCACCGCCAGCACCGTGTGCGTCAGGAGAATCGCCAGATAAATCGGCCGAAACCCGGCGGGCTCTTTGAAGACTGTCGGACCTTGGTGGAGGTAATATGCCAGGTAACCATGATAGGTGAGGTAACATGCGAGAAACAGCGTGGAGGCCGCAAAGGCCGCGACCATGCAATTGCGGTGTGCGACCCGGTTGCCCCGGCGGATGTAATAGTAACCAGTGGTTAGAAAGACCGCGCTCAGAGCGTTGAGCCCCGCATTGACGGCGGGGAGATCCGCAGGACTCACGACTCGCGCTCCAGTTCCCGGACTGCCGCTAGAATCTCCGCCTGCACCTGCCTCGGATCTATGCCCTCCCCGACCGTCTCGAACACCCCGCGCAACTGCCCCTGCTTGTCGGCGATCACAAAGATGGTGCTATGCACAAACAAGTCCTGGGGCGACTCGCGCTCTTCGGCCTTCTTCTCGACGGCGGTCAGCTTGAGCGAATCAATCGCCAGTTTGGCGATTTCGCTTTTGGTGCCGGTGAGGAACGTCCAGCGCCCGGGGTCCGCTCCGAAGCGCTGGGCGTAGGCTTTCAGAACAGCGGGGGTATCGAAGTCAGGATCAGTGGTCAAAGTAACCAGGTGAGCCTGGCTGCCGGGCGGGAGGCCGTCCTGGAGTTCCTTCATCTGCCGAGTCATCTTCAGGCAGGGCCCGGGGCAGCGGGTAAAGATAATGTCCGCGATCCAGACCCGCCCACGAAGGTCCGCCAGCGACACAACGCTGCCCTGCTGGTTGGTCAGCGCAAAATCGGCGATCTGGCCGTAGATGGGCAAGCGCCGAGCCGGGGTTTGCCGGGACTTAACGCCCGCGAGCAACGCTGCCGCGAGCAAGGTCAGGCCCAGCAACGCCAAGCCACCCCAGACCGTCCACCCGACTCTACCTGCCTGGCGATCAGCAATGCTCATGGTTCAACACCTTAGATACTCTCGAATGCTCCGCCCAGCAAGCGGCAGATGGGCGGAATGACCGAGCCACTATGATCCCAATGGACTCCCTCCCGTTCGAGAGACCGGAACTGGAACATCCTGAGACCCCTGCAGACTGGTTCCCGGTTTCGCCATTCGGAGTTCGGATTTCTCTCGGTCCTCGAGCTTGGGACTTCCGTTTCCTCTGAGGTCCACCTCGCGGCCTTTCCAGTTCTTGAAGCCGATTTGATCCAGCCAGCCGAGGGCATAGCGGTAAGAAAAGCCGTAGAACGGATTGTGCGTGGGCCAGAAGGAGATGGCGTCCACCCCGGCTTCGCGGGCCAGCTCGATGGCGCGGGCGATCGTGCGGCGGCGGTCGTTCCAATTAAAGAGCAGGTATTTCCATTCGATCAGCGGCTGAGAGAGCCCGCGCGCGTTCCGGTAGGCCACCAGCGCTTTCATGTTGCCGTAGGCCCTTTCATAACTGCCGAAGTGCTCGTACTTCTTCAGCATCTCGTCACTCACGCCCGCGATTGAGAAGTAGATGTGGCTCGCGTACATCGCCGCCTCGCGTTTGGCGTCGGTGTTCAACACGATGCCGTTCGTTGAGATCCAGATGCTGCAATCCGGATTCTTGCGGCGCAGCAGCGGCATCTCCTGCCCGATGTTCGGCGACAGGAACGGCTCGCCGAGGTTCAAGTAATTCAGCGTCTGGATCCCAAGCTCGTGCACCAGGTCCGCCATCCGCGACAGCTTCTCCATGTCCATCTGCACCGTTGTGCGGATGCGAGCGGCCGACTGGCGGTCGCACCCGATGCAGTCAATGTTGCAGCGCACGGTGTTCTCGAGCAGCATTCCCTTGTAGGGCAGGCGCGGCTGGGGAATCGGCGCGGACTTGGGTGCTCGCCGCAAGTCGCCGCAGCGCGTGCACGTCATGAGCGGCAGCTTGCCTTTCGCGAGGTCGTCACGAAACCGCTGGGCGACGGAGCCGAAGAAAACCTCCTTGAACGAGTTCTTGTTCAGGTCGCCCAGGTGCCCCGAGCCGTCGTAATCCTGGCAACTGCACGAGACCGTCAGGTCGCAATTGACGGTGATGTTATACTCCGACTCTCCCTCCAACGCGCGGCAATGGAATCGCTGCCCCCGGAGCCGGGCGGACCACTCCAGGTAATGCTTCAAACCCTTGCGCACATAGTCGCTCAACACCCAGTTAAATCGTCTGCGTTTCATAATGAGTCCGGCCTTCGCCGGGTCCCCGGCACCGCGGGCAGCCAGCGCTCACCGAGCATACTCCCATTTTGCCGGCTCCGGGTCAAATTCGGGTTGGCCACGCGGCTACCGGGAACTGCCTCTCATTCGCGCCACCGAAAAACAGCACCGTCTCTCATCCGCCTCCTTTCTCGGCGACGATTCTCACCCAGCAACCCTCAATCGCCCACTTCCCCGGGTGGATCGAACGCAGGCGTAACTCCTTCTCCGCCCCGTGTTGCTTAATGAACTGCGCCTCCCTGTCCCCAATGAATGGAAACTCGTACGGCCAGCACTTGGGCGTGCTGGCGGCGAATCCCGCCCTCTGAAGACCAAGGGCAATTTCCGTCGGTCGGTAATAGAAGCGCCGGTGCGAGCCATCGCCCAGCATCATCATGTCGCTGAGCACCTGCCCGACGGTCCCACCCCAGTTGTTGCATGGCGCCTGCAAGACCAACCGTCCCCTTGGCCTCAGAACTCTGCCAAGCTCTGCCCAAACGGCTCCGGGTTCGGCAATGTGGTGCAGCACCGACCGGAACAGGGCGCGGTCAGCGCTTGAACCGGCCAGGGGAATTGAATGAGCCCAGGCCCGCTCGGCACGAACGTTCACCAACCCGGCGGCTTTCGCCTTACACTCAGCAACAGCCAAGTCCAGGGCGTCAAAAGCCCATACGCGGCAGTCAGGTTGTCTCCGTGCGGCAGCGATCGCAAAAGCCCCATTACCGCAACCGACATCCACCAGGCTGCAATGCGGTGTCAGTGCCAGGAGGCGGAGGATGGTCTCCACATCGTCTTCCGTCTGGTAGCAGCGCCGGTAGTCCGGGTCGTGCGTCCAGCCATCCCTCAGACCCAAATTGTCGGCAGAGTCAATTGTCATACAGACCGATTGGGTCCAGAAAAAGGCGCATATATCAGGAGCTCAGTGTCTGAAGGGCCGGACGACTCCGGGTTGTAGTCTGTCGTGGAAGAAGGAAAATCGCCGTGCCGTGTTGGCGCGGGCACCAATCTCCCCGGTAAGCGCATAATCCTCTCATCATAATCGGCAAAGCTGCCGGGCCGCGTCCTCAGCCGCCCGCTGGGCACCTGCCGCGGCAGGAGCGCCCGCAAAAATCTGGATCGCCGTCCCATTCGTCACGAGCGGTGGGAGCCAGCCGCCGGTGTCGTGAGAATTGTGAGTGATCTGAACGGCTGGCTCTCATCCGTTGAATGCTGTGGTTAGCGGCTCCGCCATGGCTCAGAACACGGCCAGGCCGACCAGCAGAAGCCAGCCGCCCAGCCCCAACCCGAGCGCGAAATAGACGAATGCCATATGACGGCCGCGCCCGCCTTGCGTGGATTCCTCGCAGATGTAACGAAGGAAAGCCAGGATATAGGTCGCGTCCGGGAAGAAGTAGCTGAGCAGGAACAACAGACCGAGATACGTCGCGTAAAGACCGCCGAGCACCGTCCCGGTTCCTCGTGCTATCGGCTGTCCGGCCCGGACCCCGGCAGCCCAAATGAGGAGTAGGAACGCGATCCCCCCGGCGACGATGATCACGTCGAAGGCGAGCCTCGGATGTCTCTGTTTCGTACTGGCCATACGCTGGGTGCCGCTATTTGTTCACACGGGAAGATTTCGGCCTATGTGCGTATTGGCCGAGAAACGCGGAGTGGTTGGTCTCCGTCCAAGTCATGTGGCAAGACTGTGCACATGGAGTATCGCCGGCAAGATCAAAATACCCTGGCAGGGGGCGCCAGTTCGGCCAAGAGTTGCGGTCTGGTGGTTCCCAATCCCAAGCTCAAGCTGACAGACCCGGTGCGGGAAGTATTGCGAATGGATTCGCCGCTAAATCAGGTTCTACGGGATGCGTTCCGAGGAGCTGTTCCCTGGACCGGACAACGCGGAGCTATTCCTGGGCGATCTGGCGGTGGACGGGCACGTGGCAGCTTCAACGCTAGGCTGTTCTTGCACGGGTGCACGCTGCGCCAACCCTTCGACAACGTTAGGGAGGTGCGGGCTGGCCGGGTGGCTCGGCTGCCGGTGAAGCATAGTCGGTTCAAATAGTTGTTCACAGGAGCGGCACTTGGCGACCTGGCGTTGTGAATAACTCCACGCCTGCGTGCAGGAAGCCTTTGTTATCATTGGATGATGTGATGCGGTCAAGGACTTCGCCAAAGGCCGGTTTGGTGAATAAGCTGTGGATAAGAAATCTTTGTCAGGTGAGTAAAAGCTGTTAAAGGTATAGGCAGTTCATTGAAAGAACTGAGATGGGCAGCCGCGGTCAACAGGTT
>CAZVFC010000045.1:0-77920 GCA_964625855.1 uncultured Verrucomicrobiota bacterium
GGCCAATCGCCGCCGGGCAGCGTTGCGGGAGAAGTGTCGCGCCTACGGTCGCCAAGCAACTGCAGCAACAAGGCCAGTCGTTAGTCCGGGCGCTCTTTGGGCACCGGGAACGGCTCGAATCCGAATACCGGGCCTTCTGGAAGAAACTCCTCAAGCTGGCACGCAAGGAGCGCCAGCCCTCACGGCCCACGACCTGGGAGAACCTTTGTATCCACCTGCTCGAAGCGGCCTGCGGCTAAGCCGAGCATGACCAACGCAACGCCGACCTATCGGAGCACAAACATGATCAGCAGCTAAACCGCATTCAGCAGCCGACCATCACGCCCCATTTTAACTCACGTTAGCTTGACAGGTATTGCTGTCCTCAGCCGCAGCAGCCCCGACTATGCGGGCTTCCTTCCGTGTCTCAAGAGCCACTCCCTTACGCACGTGCTGCGGCTGAGGACAGCCACGCTCCGCCCATGTCCGGATTGCCGAAGCTGGTGGTTGTGTCACGATATGCCCGCGCCCGCAGCCCCTTACAGAACGAACCGCCTGCAGTCCCCCCCATCCCCACCAACGTGCTCCCCAGCCTGCCTCCATAGTACCTCCGTCCTTCCTCCGTCCTTCCTCCGATTGCCTGTCGGAGGAAGAACGGAGGAAGGACGGAGGAGGAACGGAGGAAGGACGGAGGTAGCCACGGGAGAGGGTGGCGGCGACCAGGATGGGCCGAGGGCTGAAGCTGGGGGTGGAGGCAGGCAGAGCCGACCCCAGGGCGTGTTGCCCAAGTCGTCCCCTGCGTTGGAGGTAGGGTGCGTCTCTCCGAGCGCGCCGCGTAGGGCGGGAACTCTCCTAAACGTGCGGGTCTGGGCGACTGCGGACGGCGCGCTCGGAGAGACGCGCGCTACCTCAGGGCCGCTTGGGCAACACGCCCCCCAACAGGCTTGCCTACGCCTGAAACCTGCGGCTCAGGCTGGCCGAACAATGGCGCTGGTGACTTTGGGCAGGTCCGTCCAGCCGTCAATATGCTGACAGGTCCGGATGAACACTGCACTGCCGACTGGCGGCACGCCGTAGCGAGCGACGTAAAGCTCAGTGATGTCGCTCCACCCATCCACCGGCGCCGGCAGCAAACCCAGGAAGGGGAAGTGCACCACGCAGCGGACGCCTGCGCTGACCGGCGCGGCGCCCTGCACGACGGTGTACTGGCCCGGCGTGCTCGGCACTCGCAGCTTCAGACTGATCGTGCCGCCGGTATTGCTGATCGCCAGCTCCGCCACCGGGTTGGGGCTGAAGCTGGGAACGATGGGCGGCAAATCGAGCCAGCTCAGGCTCAGGCGGGCGCGGGCGGCGTTGACCTGCACAAAGTAACTGTAGCCGCTGAGCGGGACGCTCCGGCCCGCGCGGCTGACCGTCAAGCCGTCCGCCGCGGCGAGGCACCACGCAACCTGCTGCTCGGCAGTCAGGGCGCGCCAGCGTCCGGAGACCGCGCCGAAGTTGCCGCGGTTGCATTGCTGGTCCGGAGTTTGCGGATTGCGCGGTGGCACGTACTGACGCACGACCTGGCCGTAGCGGCCGTTGACATAGACGACCGGGCCAACTCGGCCCGACTGAGGTGGACAAATGATCTTGCTCATAATGATTCGATAGTTTTTTGCGCCCATCCTGCCACGGACGGTTGGACAAATACGGTCCAACCCGTATAAGTACGGATGCCAGCCCGGTTCCTGCGGAAGATCCTCTGTTTCAAGATGTTACGAAGCCACGCCGATTCCGGTGGACCCGGGGACCAAGACTTTGTGGCCCCACCGCGCGGCCAGTAGGAAAGAATACTTGTCAGCCGCCGGCGCGGGGATTGCAGACGGGGTGACAAGGCCAGAAGCGACCCTGAGCACGAGGTGACCTCCGACGAGGCACTCGCGGAGGCGGCACGGGGCGACACCGAGCAGGCCCGGCTGCGTCTGGCGGCTTTGGCGGGGATGCCGGTGCTCCCCATCACGGTGGAGGCCGAGCATCTGGCCGCCGAGTTTCTGCGCACGGGTTGTCTGCCCGCCGGGGCGCGGGCCGACGCGATACATCTGGCGGTGGCTGTGCGCGCAGAGGTGGACTTCCTGCTCACCTGGAATTGCCGGCACCTGGCCAACGCGCAAGTCCTCCGGCGACTGGAACGGGAGGCCGACCGGTTCGGGTGGGCGCTGCCGACGGTTTGCACCCCAATGGAGCTAATGGGAGATTCAGGTTATGAAATCGAATCCAATTCTTGAGGAGGTTTGGCGCATCAAAGACGAGCTCGCCCGGGAGGCGGGCTACGACCTGCACCGCCTGTGCGAAAACACACGGGAATGGGCGAACACGCATCCGCATTCCGGCCCGGTCGTGGGCAGCGCCGAGGAACTCCGCCAATTGGTCGCGGAGGAGGAGCGCAAGCGGGCCGAGGCTGCCGCCCTGATTCTGAAGGAGCAGCCCCCGGGGCCGGGTTGAGGGGCATGGACTATGGCAGAAATTGAGGGGAGCAGTTCAAAGGGGCCGGGGACAGGCGGGACGCGCTGTCCTACTTCAGAGCCGCTGCCGCTGTCGCTGCTCAACGACTTTCTCTACTGCCCGCGGCGGGCGGCGTTGAAGGCGGTCGAGGGGTGGCGCGAGGCCAATGAGCACACGGTGCGCGGAGATATTGTGCATGAGCACGCGGATTTGCCGGGGTACGAGGTGGCCAAGGGCGTGACGGTGCTGCGGGCGCTGCCGGTGTGGTCGGAGCGGCTGGGGTTGTCGGGGAAGTGTGATGTCGTAGAAGGGGAAAACTCTGAAAGCGGAAAGCAGAAATGCAGACGGAGCCTCCTTACGTCGGCTGCTACGGGAGGTTGGTGCCGGTGGAGTATAAGAAGGGGAAGCGGCGGGCGTTCGAGAATGATGATGCGCAGCTTTGCGCGCAGGCACTTTGCCTGGAGGAGATGTTTGGAGTGTGCGTGGAGCGGGGGGCGGTGTTCCACGCGGCGAGCAAGCGGCGGCGCGAAGTCGAGTTCACCCCCGCGCTGCGAAAGCTGACGGAAGATGCGGTCGGGGAACTGCATCATTTGGTGGCGAGCGGGCAGGTGCCGGCGGCGGTGTTCAAGCCGGCGTGCGAGGAATGCTCGCTATTCGAGATTTGTTTGCCCAAGGGCACGAGCGAGGGCAGCCGCGCGGAACGGCTGGCTCGCCAGTTGTTCCAGACCTGAGCTATGCCGGACATCCAACAGAACACGCTGTATTTGACGACGCACGGCAGCTACGTGGGGCGGGATCATCTGACCTTGCAGGTTGAGGTGCCGGTGTATCCGGAGGACCTGCCGCGCGAGGAGCGGAGCCGCGAACGGGCGTCGGACTGGCGGAAGCTGTCCATCCCCATCCACATGCTGGAGTCCATTTGCGTATTTGGCGCGAGCAGCATCAGCCCGCCGGCGCTGGATTTGTGCTGGGAGTATGGCGTGGCGGTGAACTACCTGAGCGAGGGCGGCTATTGCAGGCGCGGATGACGGGTGTGGCTGACACGAGCGTGCTGCTGCGCCGGGCGCAGTTCCGCGCCGCCGACGATGCCGGCACGTGCGCGGGTATCGCGCGGCAGATCATTGCCGGGAAGCTCCAGAACAGCCGCAGCTCCCTGCTGCGCGGGGCGCGGGAGACGGACGCGCCCGAGGAACGCGCCCGCCTGGCCGAGGCTACCGATGCCCTGGCCCGCCAGATTCAGGACCTGGGCCGCTGGACGGCTGAGGACTTGCGCCAGGCTGGGGCGCTGGACCGGTTGCGGGGCGCCGAAGGCATGGGCAGCGCCACGTACTTCGGCGTGTTCGGCCTGTTGCTCAAGCAGCAGCGCGCGGACTTCGGCTTTGCCGCCCGGAGCCGCCGCCCGCCGCGGGACAGGATTAACTGCCTGCTCTCCTTCCTGTACGCGTTGGTGCGGCATGACTGCATCGCGGCGCTGACCAGTATTGGCCTTGACCCATTTGTCGGTTTCCTTCATGCCGACCGCCCCAACCGCCCGGCGCTGGCGCTGGATTTGATGGAGGAGTTTCGGCCGTGGCTGGCGGACCGGCTGGCGGTCACGCTGGTGAACCGGCAACAGGTCGGGCCGGAGCACTTTCGAACGCGCGAGGGCGGGGCGGTGGAGTTCACGGACGCGGGGCGCAAGCTCGTCATCACCGGCTACCAGCAGCGCAAGCAGGAGACGCTCACGCATCCGCTGCTGGAACAGGAGTTTCGCCTCGCGCAGTTACCCTTCGTGCAAGCGCGCATTCTGGCGCGGCATCTGCGCGGGGACATTCCCGATTACGTGCCGTTCGTTCCAAAATGACCCCCGCTGCTTAACCCTCGACTCTCAGATCATGCTCATCCTGGTTACCTACGACGTTTCGACGGTGGAGAAGGCCGGGCAGCGGCGCTTGCGGCGGGTCGCGCAGGCGTGCGAGGATTACGGTGTGCGCGTGCAAAAGAGCGTGTTCGAGTGCCAGGTGGGCCAGACGGAATGGGCGTCGTTGCGGGACCGCCTCCTGCGCGAGATCAAGGCGGAGGAGGATTCGCTGCGGTTCTATTTCCTGGACGAGAAGGCCGTGCAGCGGACGGAGCATCATGGCGTGGGCAAGCCGCTGGACCTGACCCAGCCGTTAATCGTATGAGCCCCCTTCCGCGAACCCCAAGCGGCGGCCCGGCAACCCGGGCTTCGCGCCGCTTCGCAACTGCGTCTGCCACAGACTTTGCATCGTTCTTTGACATCTAACGACCTTTCCGTGCGAGAGGGATTGGCAGGTTGGCGAAAAAGCGCTACAAAACCCCTGCGGCCCAGTCCCCAGACAGGGCCGCAGTCGCCCCGCCCGCGCGGGCGGGGCGCGGATTGAAACCTTGAAGCGTACCGCGGCGACGGCCTCGGCCATGCCCCGCCGCTTTTCGCCAATCATCAGACGCTTCTGTGCTCTGTTTTCTGCCTTCCGCCTTCTGCTCAAGCATCCCGGCGCTAGCCTGGACGAACAGACACTTCGGGCAGACCCCTTTTGCCGGCGTGCGCTCGTCCACTGGTTCAAGGCGATAACGCTCGTCCGCGTCGCTCCCGTCCATAAACGACAGCATGGGCTGACCACCGCCGCGTTTTTGCGCGCTGGTGCGATCCTGGTGGTCAGACAGGAAATAGTTCAGACCTGCGAGCAGAAAAGAGCGAAAGCGCCCTCTGACGGCATCCACGCGCGCCATGCCAACAGGCGGATTCTGATTTACTTGGCCTTCCAGCTTGGTCAGCCTATGAACGTGCCCGCGGCCGCGAATAGGAGCCACGGGCACGATGAAAGCGATGCGCTGAACCATGAGCCAGACAGGAACCATTTCCGTCCTGCTGTTCGGGATGAGCGCCGCGCTGGTCGGCGCCGCCTGGATCATGACTCTTCGGCTCGCGCCCGAGAAGGCCCACGCGGAGAGGGTTCGTTGGTTTATTATTTGGTCGGTCAAAGGACTCCTATTGCCCCTGGCAATCTGGGCGGTCATGAACGTGGGGATATCCTGGAATTTGCAGCCCTTCATGCCGCAGGTGCAGGCGGCGCAGAACAGCGGCAAGGGCTGGGCCGGGGCGTTCTTCCGGGTGCTGTTCGCGGGGCTCTTGATCATCAGTTCGTGTTGGACAGCGGCAACACTTGGTTGGGCTCTGCTCCATGCCGTCGCCGGCAGCCAGGGCGAGACGCGGGCAAATTTCAGGGCCTTGTGTTGGACTTGCCTTATCGGGATGGGTCTGCCCGCCCTGGGGCTATTGTATTTCGGCGGCTGGCCGATGCTCGGCTTGGCGGCTACCGCCATTGTCGCGCCGATCGCGGGCTACGCGCCGGCCATTCTCCATGCGCAGAAGCGGACGCCGGTGTACGCGCGCGCCATCGCCCGGATGAAAATGGGCAAGTACACCGAAGCCGAGTGGGAAATCATCCGGGAGCTGGAAAACTGCGAGGATGACTTCCAGGGCTGGATGATGTTGGCCGAGCTGTATGCGACGAATTTTCACGACCTGAAGGAAGCGGAGAAGACCGTCATGGAGGCGTGCAGCCAGGCGGGAACGACCCCGCCCCAACTTTCCATCGCCTTGCATCGGCTGGCCGATTGGCATTTGAAGCTGGGCAGCAATATCGAGGCGGCACGCTGGGCGCTGCAGATCATTTGTGACCGCCTCAAAGGCACCCACCTGGCACACATGGCCCAACTTCGCATCCGTCAATTGCCGGCGACCGTGCAGGAACTCCGCGATCAGCAGGTCTCCAAGCCATTTCGCCTGCCCGCGCTGGGCGACAGTTTCGACGAAGAGCCGCCTGGCTCAAGCCCGAAGCTGGAGCGGCGCGAGGCGGCGAAGTTGGCCAATGAATGCGTCGAGAAGCTCAAGCAGGACCCGAACAACATCCCCGCGCGTGAGAAGCTGGCTCGGCTGTTCGCCGAGCAGTTGGACCGGGCGGACCTGGGAATCGAGCAGATCACCTTGTTGCTGGAAATGCCCGACCAGCCGGAAGCCACGCGGGCCGAGTGGTGGGGCCTGGTTGCGGCCTGGCACTTCAAGCACCGGCACGACTTCGCGGCCGCTCGCCAGGTTCTGGAGCGCCTGGTCCGTGAGTTTCCGCACACGCCGCAGGCCCTGGCCGCCGAGCGGCGGCTGCGCTTGATGGCGGCCAAACAACCCGGTGGCCGAGCTCCGCGCCTGCCGTCGCTATGAGCGCGGGACGCTCGGGTCGGGCTTTTCTCTCGTTGCAGGATGCGGCCTTCCGGCTGGGAGACCGCATTGTCTTCGAGCACACGTCCTGGGCCTTTCATCGCCACGAGCACTGGGCGATTGTTGGGGCGAACGGCTCCGGCAAGTCGCTGCTGGCCGATGGGCTGCGCGGCCAGTTGCCGCTGGTCGAGGGGAAACTGCGGTATCATTTCCGGCCGCCCGCCGGGTTGACTCACGAGGAGTCTATTGGGCATGTCGCCTTCGAGGACCGGAAGGCCGATGTCCATGAAACCGTCGTCCAGTCAAGGTGGAATAGCCTCGAGGAGGAGGGCGCCCTGCTGGTCCGCCATTTCCTTTCCTACGACCGCGTCATGGAGGTCAACCCCTTCGAAGTGACCAGCCAGCACGACCAGTTGCGCCCGAAGTTTGAGCGCCGCTGCCGCAAGGCGGTGGGCCTTCTTCGGGTCGCGCCCTTTCTCGACCGCCGGCTGATCTCGCTGTCCAATGGCGAGAGGCAGCGCGTCCAATTGGCGCAGGCCCTCTCCCGTCCGCTGCGCCTGCTGATCCTGGATGAGCCATTCGTCGGCCTGGACGCCGCCAACCGCAAGCACTTGCATGCCGTCCTCGAATGGCTCATGACCACTTCCATCCGCGTGCTGCTCATCGTCACACGCATCGAGGACCTGCCTCGCCACATCACGCACTTGCTCCGCGTGGATAAATGCCGGGTGGTTGCCGCCGGTCCACGGGCGCGGATTCCTCTTGATCCGAAGCGTGGGCGGCCTGCCTCCGCAATGGCCCCGCTCCCGCGCCTCCGGACTCAAGGCTCCAGGCTCCAGGCTCCAGACTCCAGACTCAAGACCCAAGACTCACAGCGCGCTCTTCCCCTGGTTGAAATGCGCCACGTTACCGTGCGCTACGGCGCCTCGACCATTTTGCGCGAGATCAACTGGACCGTCCGCCGGGGCGAAAGCTGGGCCCTGCTTGGCCCCAACGGCTCGGGCAAGACCACCCTGCTAAGCTTGATCCTCGGCGACAACCCGCAGGCTTATACCAGCGACCTCGTGGTCTTCGGAAAACCGCGCGGCAGCGGCGAATCCATCTGGGGCCTCAAACGGCGCATCGGCTGGGTCTCGCCGGAGTTGCACGTCCACTTCCCTGATGCGGCGACCTGCTTCGACGTGGTGGCGTCGGGCTTCCGCGACACCATCGGCCTGTTTGAATCGCCGACCCCGCGCCAGCGGGCCGCCGTGCGGCGATGCCTGGAACGGTTTCAGTTGCTGGAGTGCGCCGCGAACCCTCTCTTCTCTCTCTCAGCGGGCCTGCAACGGATGGTTCTGTTGGCGCGCGCCCTGGTGAAGGACCCACCCCTGCTGATTCTAGACGAGCCGTGCCAGGGCCTTGACCCTGCCCACCGGCGATGCTTTGTCCGGGTAGTGAATAGGCTGATCCGGGCCGGGTCGGTCACGGTGATCTACGTGACCCATCGCAAGGATGAAATTCCGCCCGCGATCCAGCGGGTCTTATGGCTCTCCCGAGGGCGCGCCCGGGTGGGAATGCCAGCGCCCTCCGCCAAAGCCAGAGGCTGGAAATTGTGAATCGCTCCCGGCGCTGCCAACGGCCGTTATTGATAGGGCGGGCGCGCCTCCAACCCGAGGCGCAATTTAAGTCTGCCGCACGGCAGCGGGTTCCTCACCCAAATTGGGGATACCGCTCACTCTGGCTATCTGTCAAATTAGCCGATATGAACGACGATCAAGACCGGCCCTTGATTATGGGAGCACCTTTTCGGATTGAGCACGCAACCTGCAAGCGGGGCTTCACCCTGATCGAACTGCTGGTCGTTATCGCGATCATTGCCATCCTGGCCGCCCTGCTCCTGCCAGCGTTGGCGCGAGCCAAGACCAAGGCACGGGACATTCAATGCGTCAACAACGCCAAGCAGATTGTCCTCTCTATGAAGATGTACGTGGACGACTATCGCGGCAACCTGATCAGTTACGATGATCCCGGCGGCGTTTATACGCTGTGGATTGGCCGGCTGCAGACTAATTACAGTCAGATCAGCAAATCACGAATCTGTCCCGCTGCGCCGGATCCATACCCCGCCAGCGCCTGGGTCCAAAGGCCGGAGGCCGCATATTTCGGATTTGGTTTGGCTGATTACCCCTGGAACTGGGGTGTCTTTGGCGGCACGAAAGCAGACTATCACGGGACGTATGGCATCAATGGCCATGTGTACGACGAAAAGGAATCCGCCTTTAAGTTGCCTTCAAAGACGCCCTATTTTTCTGACTCAATTTGGGTGGATGCCTGGCCGATGGAAACCGACACCCCCGCCCGAAACTTGTACACCGGAGGCAACAGCAAATCCATGGAACGAATGACCATCGCGCGTCATGGGGGGAAGGGTGCTCCGGCCGCGCCGCGGAGTGTCGCACCTGGCACGCCCCTGGTGGGCCGAATCAATGTTGGCTTTGCCGACGGTCATGTTGAAGCGGTGAAGCTCGAGAATCTCTGGACGCTCTATTGGCACAAGACCTGGCGGATACCCAATATACGTCCAAGGTGATTCGACGAGCCGCAGACCTGTGCGGCCTTCCGAAACCGCGGGCGCAAGGTCACGATCGGGGCAAAGCGGCTCGTGCCGACATACTTTATGAGTCAAAGAAATAACGCGGCTTGGCTAGGCCTATTTGTAGCGATCGCCATTGCGCTGACCGGTTGTGGCAAGGGCGGCTCCGGGACCGCTGGAGGTGGCTTCAACAACGCCTCGCCGGAGATCCACGCCGCTTGGGATAAGGCAGTAGCGGCCGACAAGGCCAACGACTATGTTCCGGCGATTCTGGGATACAAGCAGATCCTGCAGCAACGGGATCAATTGTCGGAGGCGCAAGTCAAGACGGTGGAGGAGGCTTCCGGCAAGTTGATGCAACGCATTGTGGAGGCCTCGACCAAGGGCAATGCGGCGGCACGGCAAGCCATTTCCCAATTGCAGCCCGGTCGGCCCGGGCCGGCAGCCCCGCGCTAGCCTGGATACTTCGCAGCCATGGCAGGGCGTGCTGTCCGCAGCGATGGTCGGGGTGGCACGGCGGCGGGTATCGTGACAGCGACCGTGACTTCGGAGCAGCCCGGGTTCGTTCAGTCTCCCCCAAATGTGGTATAGGCACCGCCCCCCATCTCTGCTAAAAGGCTGTGACAACCGTTAGACAATCATGGAGTCCTTATAGCTTCGATAAGCTGTAAACTGCGAAAGCTGAATTGAAGAACTGACGACGTGGGTAGCCTGTGAACCCGCCTTTTGACCACAACCGCAACCAACACCAACTAAATCCAAAACAAGTAATGCTCCTATGAAAACGAACTGGATCCGCCATTTCCCGGCCCGATGGCTGGGAATCGTCTCCGTCATCCTCCTCGCCTGTGGACTGTCGGCTCGCGCCGACGATCTGAGCTGGTGGGGCACGGGCGCAACCCCTAACTGGAGTGACTCCGGCAACTGGACCAACCTCGCCCTGGTCAGCGCCGTTCCCGCCAATGGCGACAGCCTGGTTTTCACCGCGCCTGGCAGTTGGTTGGACAACACTAACGATCTGAGCGGCCTGTCAGTGGGCTGGCTCCGGTTTGACAACGGGAATCTGGCGCTGTATGGCAACCCGTTGACGGTCGGGAGCGGGGTTACGAACACTATGGGCGACAACAGCTTCGGCCTGGCGCTAACCCTGAGCGCGGCGCAGACCTTCCAGGTAGATGGTGGCAGCCTCACGTTTAATAGCAGTCTCACTAATACTGGAGACTTGGTCATCGCTGGCACGGGCAACGTGACGTGGAACAGCACCGCCACCACCGGCATCAAAGGAGCGGGCAACGTGATCCTGAACGGCCCCGGGACACTCACCCTTCCGGGGGGCTTCCTTAACCCGGGTGTCAACTTCGGCTTCACAGGCAGCACTATCGTCAATGGCGGCCAACTCGTGGTGCAGATCGGCAATTGGGCCGGTTACTCGGTGTTCGGCAACTCGCTGACCATCAACCCGGGGGGAAGCGTACAACTCAACCAGCCCCATCCCGCCGGCTCAACCGGCGTTCCTTTATACGTTTATGGCGGGACGATTGACTGGAACCTGAATAACGGGGCCTATTTTACCACCGTAGTCCTCTCCAATGCCTACGTGACCTCCACCACCGGCTCCGGAGATCTTCGCGGCAGCGGCACCTTCACCAATCTCGCCTCCTCCGGCCCGACGACTTTTGGCGCGGTGCTGAATCTTAGCTCAAGCCGCACCATCACCGTGGAGGAGGGCTCCGCAGACCCGGACATTGACTTTAGCGCGGGCGCCACCGTGGCCATCAATGGTTCCGGCGCCCTTACCAAAGTCGGCCTGGGCAAGATGAGGATTTCCGGTCCAGACACCCATACCGGGACTACGACCATCAGCGAGGGCACCTTGGTCCTGACCAGCACCATGGCCAATACGCCGACCATCGCGGTCGCCACCAACGCGATCTTCGATATCTCGGGAGCCTTCATGTCGCTCAGCACCAATCAGACCCTGGCCGGCGTAGGGACGGTGCTCGGCACGCTCAATGACAATGATGCGGGGGCCGTCGGGTCCGCGCTTAGCCCGGGCGGCAACGGGGTGGTCGGCACCCTTACCGTGGACGGCTTAAACCTCAGCGGCAGCAGTCTCGCCCTCAATTTCGACCTCGGCAGCGCCACCACTGTGGGTGGTGCCGTCAATGACCTGCTCATCGTCACCAATCTCACCCTGTCGGGCGGTAACACCAACATGGTCAACTTCAATCCGGTGAGTGGGAGCCTCGCGCAGGGAGTCCCCTACACCCTAATCCGATACACGAGTTGCGGCGCGCCAGACGGCCCGGTGACTACCCTGGCGGCACCTCCTTCCCATTTCATTTATTCCTTCAACAATGACACCGCCAACAGCCGCATCACGGTGACCATTGTCGGCAACCCCTTCAATCTGGTTTGGAAGGGAGATGGCGTGACCAATGCCTGGGACATCACCACGACGATCAACTGGCTGAACAACGGGATTACGCCCATCACTTATTTCGATGGGGACAACGCCACGTTCAACGACACGGGCTACAATACCCCGGCCATCAATGTTACGACCACCGTGAAGCCCACGACGGTCACGGTCAATGCCACCAAGGACTACGTCTTCTCCGGCAGCGGCAAGATCAGCGGCGGCGCCAAGCTGCTCAAGAGCAACTCCGGCAATCTGACTCTGCTCACCCCCAATGACTTCTCCGCGGGCGGCAGCCTGAGTGGCAGCGGCTTGGTTAACGTCGGCAACGGCGGCGGCACGGGCGGCCTGGGCACCGGGAATCTCACCAACAACACGAAGGTGACCTTCTTCATGAACGCCAGCACCACCTACGGTGGCAACATGAGCGGCAGCGGCAGCCTGGTCTCCTTCATGCCAGGGGCTACGCTGACTGTAACTGGCACCAACACTTACACCGGCGGCACCACCATCAGCAACGGCACCTTCCAGATCGGCAATGCGACTGCCGGTTCAAGTGTCGCGGGCAATATCACCAACTATGGCACCCTCAACCTCTATCGCTCCGATGCTTTCGTTAACCAAAACACCATTACCAGCGCGGATAATACTCGCGAATACGGCAACGGCGACATCAACGTGCGCGGCGCAGGCGGCATGACGGTGGACGGCACCGCCCCTATCAGCACCAGTGGCAACTTCTCCGTCGGTCAGAGCGCCTCCGGGAAGCTAACCGTCAATGCCGGGGCCCTGATGAACATCGGCGGCTACTTCCATCTCGGCAATCCCAACAACGCCGCTTACTATGGCGATGTCACCCAGAATGGCGGTACCATCAACGTCTCCAACCAGGTACGCATCGCCCACTGGGGTTCCGAAATCTCCTACTACGCCATGAAGGGCGGCACTCTCAACGTCCCCAACCAGTCCTTGAACGTGGGGTGGGATGGCATCGGCGTGATGACCATGGATGGCGGTGCGGTCAACTGCCGAGCCTTCAACGTGGATGGTAACACGGCAACCGCCGCTATTGGCGGCACCAACAGCACCTTCACGATGAACGGCGGTTTGCTCAACATTGGCACCGGCGGCATTGGCGGCAATACCGCCACCTTCCGGTTGGGCGGCGGCACGATCGCGGCGATTGGCCCAGCGGGTTTCACTGCCAGCAAGGACATGATCCTGACCAACGGCACCGGGATGACCTTCGACAGCTCCAACACGGTGATCACCGTTTCCGGCGTCCTCTCCGGCACCAATGGATTTGTAAAGCAAGGCACCGGTTACCTTGACCTCAACGGTGCCAACACCTTCACCGGTGCCGTGACCGTGGCCAACGGCACGCTCGAAGGCACCGGCACCGTCCCCGGCCCGGTGACCGTCCAATCGGGTGCCAGCCTCTCGGCTGGCGGCCTCCTGGCTGCGGGCACGCTCACCCTGAGCAACATCACCATGAACAGCGGAGCCGGCATGACCTTTGACTTAA
Organism: uncultured Verrucomicrobiota bacterium; assembly: GCA_964625855.1. Taxonomy (GTDB): domain Bacteria; phylum Verrucomicrobiota; class Verrucomicrobiia; order Limisphaerales; family UBA8199; genus JAPLUA01. The sequence continues at coordinate 13,199 of CAZVFC010000045.1, forward strand.
GCTCCACCGCGGGTAGCGGTGATCTGCTTGTGGCCAAGGGCACCTTGGCGCTGGACGGTGTCGGCACCCCGGCCACCCTGAACTTCCTCGGGGGCGTGCCTTATACGGGCGGGCCTTATACGCTGATCACCAATTGGGTTCCCCGTACCGGCAACCTGGTTCTGGCTCCGTCCGGCCTGACTCGCTATGTGCCGACGGTGGACCAAACCAATCCCAATCGCATCCAGGTCAGCTTCAGTGGCGCCAATGCGAACCTCGTTTGGAAGGGCACCCCCAACAATCAGTGGAATGTCAATGGTGACGCCAACTGGCTCAATGCCGGCGTGGCCGACAAATACTTCCAATCCGACGCGGTCATTTTCGACAGCACTGGCATTGGCACGCCGAACGTCGTGTTGGCCAGCACCATTACCCCTGCCAGCGTCACCGTGAATGCCGCCGGCAATTACTCTTTCTCCGGCGCAGATCTGGCCGGCGTTGGCAACTTGACTAAGAGCGGCAGCGGGACATTGACCATCTCCAACAACCTCAATCTCGTCGGCACGACCACCGTCAATGGCGGAACGCTCCAGATCGGCAACGGAGGGACTACTGGCTTTGTCGCCGGCAACATCTCCGACTTCGGCTCGGTCGTCTTCAAGCGCTCCGACACGGTGGCCTACGGCATCAATCCCGTGAACGCCGCCGCCGTTGCGATCAGCGGCCCGGGCAGTCTGACCCAGGCGGGTTCCGGCACTTTGATGATCATCGGCACGATGAACCACTATGGCGGCACCACTATCAATCCCGGGACCACGGTTCAGGTCGGCAATGGAGCGACGGTTGACGTCGGCAGTCTGGGCAACAGCACGGCCACAAACAATGGCACGCTCAAGTACTATCGCCTGAGCAACGTCGCGGTCGGCACGCCACTGACTGGCAACGGTTCGTTTATCTTCCAGGGCACGGGTAACAGCGGCCAAAGCGGCTATGTGCTGAACGCCACCAACACGTTCACCGGCCCGGTGACCCTCAACTACGCCCGTATCCAGAGCGGCTATGGCGCGCTCAGTTTCGGCAGCCCGTCCAGCATCACCGTTCAACCGGCCAGCCAGGTTTACGCCCTCGCCACCCCTTACAGCTCGGTTTACAGCATTCCGCTAACGCTGGCAGGCACGGGCTGGCAGGACGGTCTGGGCGCCCTCCGCATCGAGAACACGGGTACTTGGGCCGGTCCCATCACGCTGGCGGCCAACGCGCGTATCGGTGTCAATAACGCCACCACGAACACGATTACTGGCAATATCACCGGCAATTACGAACTGGAGACCTACGGTGGCAACGCCGCCGCGGCTCTGATCCTGGCGCCCTCCACAGCCAATAGTTACAACGCCCTCCGTATCAGCATCGGCACCGCTGGCGCAGCCACGATCGCGGGCAATGCCAATGCCATTCCGAATGGTATCCCGCTGACCATGAACGGCGGCACGCTCAAGCTCAATGGGTTCAGTAAGTCGTTTAGCCTCTTCCAGAACCTGAATGCTAACTCCTCCATCCAGAACGGCAGCGCCTCTTCGCCGGCCAGTGTCACCCTGGCCCCGCCTTTGAATGCCGCCTTCACCTACAGCGGCACGTTTGCCGATGGCGGCAGCCAACCGCTGGCGGTGACCTTCAATCAGACTGGGCCCGCTCCGACGCTTACGCTCGGCGGCGCCAGCAGCTCCTGGACTGGCAACTTCACCAACAATGGCGGCACGATTACCACGGCCGCCGCCGGGCGGTTGGGCGTCGCCAACGTGGCGAGCCGGACCCTGGAATTCAACAACTGTACCTGGAACCTGTCGCCGAACAACGGCTGGAGCGGCGGCGGGGCCTTGGCCACCATGATCTTCAATAACAGCACCCTCAACTGCGCGCGGTACAACGTGTTTGGACCAATCTTCCTGAACGGAAGCACGCTGACGGGCACAAACACAGGAGACTCCGCTTACTACGCCACTTATAATTTGAACGGCGGGAAAGTGACAGTCAGGGGAAGTTCTCCGTCGGTAATGTCCTGCTTCCCTGTTGGGCAAGCATCTGCCGGGTTCAATCTCCAGACCCCCACGGTTTTTGATGTGGCCGAGGTCACCGGCAATGCCGCCGAGGATCTCACCGTTAGCGCGCCGTTGCGGACGGGTGGCGCCATTGGTGGGGTTGGTGCCCTGATCAAAACCGGCGCGGGCAAGATGCTCGTCACGGACATGGCCACGTACACCGGCTCGACTACCATCAGCAACGGCACTTTGGCTCTGAGCGGCTCGGGTAACCTGGCCAGCTCGCCCAGCATCACCATTGCCAGCGGTGCCAAACTGGACGTCTCCGCGCTCAGTCCCTGGACGATCGCGAGCGGACAGAGTATTGCCGGCAGCGGCGCGGTCATTGGCGATGTTTCGGATACTACCGGAACGGTCATTAGCCCGGGCACTTCCGCCGGAACGCTCAGCTTCAGCAACAACCTCACCTTGGGCTGGGGCGGGTCGCTCACCTTCGACCTCGCCAACGTCAACACCGTCGGCGCCAACGTCAATGACTTGGTTATCGTGGGCGGCACCCTGGACATCTCCGCCGTCGCGACCCCAATACCCGTGAGCTTTAACTTCCCGAACGGTGCCCCGGCCCTGGGTGTGCCTTATCGGCTATTCCAATGCGGCGCGATCAGCGGCACAGTGTCCACCGCCTTCACCAACAGCACCCGTTACGTGGCGACCTTCGCTCAATCGGGCAACAACGTCACGGTTACCTTTGCCGGCAGCGCCACCAACCTCGTTTGGACTGGCACCGACCCGGCAATGCCGGGGACTTGGGATGTGGCGACCTCGACCAACTGGTTTGACGGAACGGGCGACAACTTGTTCTATGACAGCGACACCGTCCGGTTCGATGATACCAGCGTCAACACCACCGTTACCCTCGCCTCGACGGTCCGCCCGGCGGCGATTACCCTGGATAGCACCAACGATTATACGTTCTCGGGCAGTGGCAAGATCACCGGCTTGACCACCATCACCAAGAACAACACCAACACGGTGACGCTGGGCGTAGTGAACGACGCCGTCGGCCCCATCAACGTCAACGCCGGCATCCTGAAGGCGATCAGCACTCTCGATGACACCTACGACGGCGCCACGATCATCACCGTGAAGAATGGCGCCGCGTTCAACTTCGACTGCTCCTGGGACAACCTGCAGAAGGTTCCTCACAACTTTGTGATCGAAGGGGCCGGTCCGGACGGCGAGGGCGCGTTGCGCAACACCACATGTCCCACGTATGCCTATTCCTTCATCTCGAACGTCACCCTGACGGCAGATGCCGTGATCGGTACCGCGGCGCGCCTGGACATCGGGCCGATGGCCGGCAGCACGATTGACGGCCGGGGCAACAAGCTCACCAAGGTGGGCGCAGACTCCCTTGACCTCCGCGTCCAGATCATCACCAATGTCGTCAGCATCACCGTCAGCAATGGCCTGCTGTTCTATGAGAACTATGACCAGACCAATTCATGGACGGCCACGACGACCAATTACGTCAAGCCGGGTGCGAGCGTGGGCAGCTACGGCGGTCGCAACATCGCCATGCCGATCGCTCTCGACGGCGCCACCATTCTGAACCAGGGCGGTGGCACACCCCTGTGGACCGGCCCTGTCAAGATTGAGACCGGCTCGACCTTCAACAACAGCGGCGCCCAGAACTTCTTCGGTCCGATCTCCGGCCCGGGGGCGATGTGGGTGAATGGCGGCTGGGCCGCTCTGACTATCAGTGACGCAAATACGTATGCCGGCGGCACGGTCATCAGCAACGCTCCGAGCACTACCTCGGCGGTTGACGCCACGGCCGGCAGCGCCGCCGTCATCGCCAAGGATCCAAACGCCTTCGGCACCGGCCCGATTACCATTGACGGCTCGGCTTATCCCAGCCTAACAACCAACACCTTCTTCTTCCTGACGAACGTGTTGCGGGCCGTCGAGTTCGCCTTTGCCTCGCCGGAGACGGTGCCGAATGACATCGTGCTGCCGTCGGCCGCGATCAACAACGTGAGCCTGCATGGGCGCGACAGCGGCCAGGTCGTCAACCTCGCCGGGCAGATCAGCGGCGGCTTCACCGGTATGACCAACTGGATTGACTTTGGTGATGCGACTGTTCCGGGCGTTATGCGCTACGGCAACGCAGCCAACAGCTTCATTGGCAATATCAGCGTGTTTCGCGGTTGGCTGGCCATCACCGCCGACGGTTCGCTCGGCAACTCCGCCAACGTCCTGCGGCTCAATAGCGCCGGCGGTCTCCGGATTGATGCCCCCGTCATCAACGTAGCTCACCCGTTATACCTGACCGCGCAGACATACCTCAACCTCCTCGGCGACAACAATGGGGATGGGGTGCCGGACACGGCCAACACCGTGACGCTCAGCGGTATGATCAGCGGTGCCCAGCGCATTCGTCCCATTGGCGGCGGCACCGTGATTCTGGCTGCGGCTAACACCCACAGCGGCACCGAAACCTGGACGCCGGATGCGGCGACTGTCGAGTTCGCCAATGTGAACAGCTTGGGCGGGTTCTTCTCTCCCAACTACGGCGGCACCTTCCGCTACACAGGCACGGGCAGCCAAACCGCCACGGCCACCCTCTGGGTTGACCAGGGTGACCCCGGCGGTGGCACCATTGAAGTGCAGAGCCCGACCGGCGCGTTGACCATTCCTAGCGGCGGCACTATCAACAGGCCGTTCTGGAAGACCGGGCCCGGCGCCTTGACGCTGGCTCAGGGCATCTCCGGCGGAACGGTGACTGTGAACGGCGGTTCCCTCACGGTGAATGGCGCCATCAGCGGCGGGACGACGGTCGTGCTGGTTAACAGTACCGGCACCCTGACGTTGAACGGAGCCAATACCTTTAACGGCGGCACCTTCGTGAACGCCGGCGGCACGCTCTACGTCAACGGCTCGCTGGCGGTGGGCAACTCCGTGACCGCCGCCTCGGGCGGCACGCTCGGCGGCACTGGCGTGATCAACTGCCCGGTTACCATCCCGGCAGGCGCGTTCCTGGCGCCGGGCGTCAACGCCATCGGCAAGCTCACCGTCAACAGCACGCTCGCGCTGGCCGGCCAAACCATGATGGAAATCAACGGCACCTCCGGCACCAACGACTCGGTCGTCGGCATCAGCGGGGTCACCTACGGTGGCACGCTGAACGTCAGCAACCTGGGTGGCTCGCCGGCGAACGGAGCCAAATTCACATTATTCAGTGCGGGCAACCGGCTCGGCTCTTTCGCCACCGTCAACCTGCCGTCCATTGCGCCCATGACTTGGAACAACCTCCTGTCCGTGGACGGGAGCATTGTTGCGGTGGCCAGCGGCCCGAGCATCACGCCGGTCTATGTGACCAACTCGGTCAGCGGTACCAACCTGGTGCTTACCTGGCCCACCGATCACACCGGCTGGAAATTGCTGGTTCAGACCAACAACCTCAACTTGGGCGTGAGCACCAATCACTTGGATTGGGATGTCGTCCCAGGCTCAGACACCACGAACCAGGTCTGGCTCCCGATTACGTCTGCCGTAAAGAGTGAGTTCTATCGCCTGAATTACACCATTCCGTAACCGGGTCTCCGTCCAATACGAGACGAACTGGGGGGTTTGGTTGGGGCCGGGAAGCGACGGGCTTCCCGGCTCTTTTCGTCCCAATCCTCTACCCGGTTGGCCCGCCAACCAACGCTACAGCGAGGCAGATCCCGAATACTCCTGACCCAGCCTTGGGGTAAACATCTCTTCCGGCACATCGGTTTGCTCCTCTTCAGCCTTGCCCGGGTCATCGGCACGCCGGGTACGTGAGATGCACACCCGATGCACCAGCGATGCACCAGCGATGCACCAGCGGGAAACGGTGGTGCATCCGGTGTGCATCGCTGGTGCATCGCTGGTGCACGACCCGAAGAGCGGGAGAGCAGGCTTACACCGCCTGATTGGCCGTACGGATTCTGAGGCGGCGGGGGATCTTCCTGATACCACGCCAAGGCATGGACTGATGGAACGCGCACTTACCCGCCCGGTCCGTCTGAGGCCAACGGCCAAGGTGTCTGAAACGGGCTGGATGAGCCAGGTGAGTTGAGCGGGCAACCGCAATACCATCCCCCAAATGTGGTATGGAGGCTGTCCGCAGGGCTTTGTAGTCTAGACTGACGTGCCTCATACCGCGCCGCGCACTTATCTATGAAATACCCCAGGGTCAATTCCTCTCTCTTTGGTGTTAGCGTCTTACGCGGGTTGGTCCTGCTCTTCACCCTCCTGGGCTCCGTCCCGCTCTGGGCCTTGCCCGACAGCCTGACGCTGGCCGTGACCAACACCTGGACCAAGCAGTTGGTCAACTTCAATCTCCAGCGCTACAACCTGCGCGCCACCAACTACCAGGTGCGCGTCTATACGGACGCCACCAACTATACCCTGCTGCCGACGAACCAAATTCCGGAGGTTACCACCTACCGGGGGCGCATCGCTACGGACCCGGGGGCATACGTAGTCGGGTCATTCGGGCCCGACGGAAAGTTCTATTACAACGTGAGTTACGGCTGCCGCTGGCAGGAGAATACGGGCGAGTATGACCCATACGACACCACCAACCGTCTTTCCTGGGGTGGCTGGGGTGCGAACGTGGCGACGACGAATGTGCCCAGCCTCGGCTACACCTACGTGTATCAGACCAACATGCCGCAGCACATCACCTGGTCCACGAGCAATTACCCGACCAACCCGGCAGTCAGCTACGGCGGGCCGCCCTGGATGAACACCTTTCAACAGGTGCCCGCCCAGCGCGTCCGCATCATACAGGAAATGGACCAGTCGGTCTTCCTCGGCACCTGTGGCGGCAATAACAGCCACGCCATCCTGATGCAGGAAAGCCGCATCAACGAGATGGATTACATCATGGCCCGCGATTTCGGAGTGTGCTACCAGGTCGTTGCCATCTGCCTCCGCCCGAACACGAACGCGCCGTTTACCGCTTCGGGCAACAGCCGTCTGCCGCAGTTGAGTGCTTATTGGGGCAACGACCCCGGCTACAGCCACGGCAGCTTCGCCACGGGCTGGTTCGACATGGCCCAGGCGACCCTTTATGAAGGCGGCGGCGTGGCCTATGCCCCCGGCGATTGGGCGCTCACCGACCCCGGCTTCAACGGCAACGTTCAGGGCCACGAAAACGGCCACAACTGGGGCGCGGCGGACTATGTCACCGGCAAGGATTACACCGGCGATTACACTCTGCATTGCTCCCACACCGGCTCGGGCTACGCCAACGGCACCGACGAGGCCATGGCCGCGATGAACCTGCGCCGCAACCAATGGAAGAAAGACTATGAATGGGTGAAATACAACAACACCCTGGCCCCGCACGCCACACCTGATTTCGCGACCACCCGGACGAACCTCCCTGTCTCACTGAACATCCTCTTGAACGATTACGTGTGCAACAGCAACACGCTCACGGTGGCGTCGTTTGAGACCAACACGCCGGCGGGCGGCGTGGTCACCAATCTGGGGAACGGATTCCTGCGCTACACCCCTCCGCCTGACTTTGTGGGCTACGACCTCTTTCATTACTACGTCGCTGAACCCAGCGGCCTGAAGAGCCTGAGCGGCGTCAAGGTCCTCGTGACCAATAGTGCTGCGCCGCTGCTGGGGGAGTGGACCTTCGACCAAACCAACGGCACGCTCGTGACTGAGACCACCGGCACCAGCCCGAACGGCGCCCTGTACGGCTCGGCCAATTTCTCGAGCGGCTCGGTGGCCGGCATCGGCGGCGGCCGGGCGCTGCACCTGGACGGCACCGGCTATGCCCGGTTCAAGGGTACCTGGTTTGACGCGCTCAACGGCAGCCTCAGCCTGTCGCTCTGGTGCAAGCCGGATGCAACTCCGACTGGTACCCAGATGCTCTTCATGAAGTGCGACAACGACTGGAACCGGGAATCCGGGCTGAAAGTGGGCCTGACTCCCACCTCGATCTTTGTCGCCGGCAGCGTGTTTGGCGGCCAGTTCAGCGGGTTCGGCGCCACTGCGGCGATTGTGCCGCAGCCCGGCGTTTGGTACCACATTGTCGCGGAGATTGACCGAGCCAGTAACCTGGTCCGCCTCTTTGTGAACGGCGTGGAATACACCACGACCTCGAACACGCGCTCCATCCCGGCGGGCGAGTTCGTTGTTGGGGAGAACTGGCCCATTATAGGCGCCGCCAATTCCACCCACGGCTGGGGCAGTTACTTTGTCGGCGCCGTGGACGACCTTCGCCTTTACACCAAGGCGCTTACGGTTCAAGAGGTTACCGCGCTCTACCAGGGAGGCGGCATCCTGCCGGCCGCCGGGCCTGATCCGGCTAATGGGGAGCGCAATGTTCGCCTCCAGCCAACGTTGGCCTGGGTGCAAGGCAGCGCCGGCAGCTTCCAGTTCGACGTCTATCTGGGCACGAGTTCCAACCTGGTCGCCGCCGCGACAACCAACTCAGCCCTCTACCAGGGCCGATTCAGCACCGCCAGCTTCATCCCGGCCCTCCCCCTCGCCACCAACACCACTTACTACTGGCGGGTGGACGAGGTCTCCGGCACCAACCTGATCGCCAGCGATGTGTGGAGCTTCGCCACGGCCATGGATGCGATTCACGGGGGGCTGAAGCTCTACTTGTCGTTTGATAACCGCGACACGGTGGGCACGAACACCTATGACCGGTCAGGGCCGCCTTTCCACGACGGGGCGCTCTACAATTCGCCTACCCAGGTCGCGGGGCCGGTTTATGAGGCTCTCAGCTTCAACGGCACGAGTAGCTATGTCCAAACCCCGGCGCTAAACCTGAACACACCCCGGGCGACCCTGTTGGCGTGGGTCAAGCGGAGCGGCAGTTTGAGCTCCTACGCGGGCATCGTCTTTTGTCGAGGCGGCACTACTATCTCCGGCCTCGACGTCCGAGGCACCTCCAACCAATTGGGCTACCATTGGAATGATTCGGCCAGCACCTACAACTACGTGTCAGGGCTCACCTTACCGGACGGTCAATGGGTGCTGGCAGCGCTCACCGTCGAAACCAACCGCGCCATCTTCTACATGGGACAGACCAACGGCGTCATTCAGGCTGCCACCAACAACTACACCCATGTCATGCAAGCCTTCGACGCGCCCTTGAGCGTGGCCCGCGATTCGACCGGCGGGCGCAACTTCTCCGGGACGATTGACGAGGTGTGCGTCTGGGACCGGCCGCTAGCCGCGGCAGAGATCGGTCAGATACTCACCAACGGCATCAATGGCGCCAGCTTCGGCGGGGCGCGCCCGTCGCCGGTCCCTGGCACGTTCACCTGGACCGGGGCCAGCGACGCGTATTGGACCAACAGTTCGAACTGGGCCACCAACGCTGTGCCCGGCCCCGCGAGCAGCGTGTTCTTCAACGACGCGGCCAGCGGCAATACCGCCACTCAACTGGGGCAGGACGTGTCGGTTTCGAACATCACCGTCAGTGGCGGGTTGCGGGGGATGGGCGTGGGCGGCACCCATACGCTGACACTCGGCGCGCGTGGCCTCGCTCTCACCAATACGAGCGCCACGGCCACCTTGAGCGCTCCCGTCCGCCTCGGCTCGGCCCAGACCTGGACGGTGGCCGATGGCGGCACGATTACTGTCACCGGCACTCTTACCAATGGCAACTACTTGCTCACGCTCAACAACACCAACGCCGTCAACCTGAACGGTTTGGTCAGTGGAACGGGCGGTCTCACGCATAACGGCCCCGGCACGCTCACGCTGACGACCGCGAACTCCTACACGGGGCCGAACATCGTCAATGGCGGCAAGCTCGTTTCCACCGTGAGTTGCTGGTACAGCCCCCGCGGCATTGGCTCCGGCTCGCTGACCATCAACAGCGGCGCTACAGCCCAGTTCACCGCCACCCATGGCTTTGGCGTCGGCACCGGTGGTCAGAGTGCCACCGTGAATGGCGGGACGCTCCAGTTCGACAGGGAGAATTACGTCAGCGGCCTGACTATGACCGGTGGTTCACTCGTGGGTAACGGCGAGCTCCGCACGACGGGGAACGTCACCTACAATTTCAATGCTGCGGCTGCCTCTTCGCTCATCACCGTAGGGCTGAATCTCGTGTACGGCTCGCTCACGTTCAGCGTCGCCAATGGCGCAGCCGATCCGGATCTGATGGTCTCGGGCAGCATTTACGGTACAGGCGGGAATGTCACCAAGACCGGCGCGGGCACGCTGATGCTGACGCGGCCTTGCACCTTCGCCGGCAACACGACCGTCAGCCAGGGAATACTCAGGCTGAGCGGCACGGATGATTTGTTGCCCGCAGCACGGGCGCTTTCGGTGGCGGCCGGCGCGACTCTGACGCTCGACAGTGTCAACCAGACAGTCGCCAACCTTTCGGGCGGAGGAACAATTAACCTAGGCACCGGCTCGCTGATTGACAACACGGCAGCTAACGATGTCTTCAGCGGAGTCATCAACGGGGTGCCAGCCGGCAGTGGCTTCAGCGATTCCCAGCCGGGACCCAGTGGCGGGCTGGCCAAGGACGGCGCCGGCAAACTTACCCTGTCGAGCCAGCAGAACTACAGGGGCGACACCTGGGTGCTGGCGGGCACGCTCGCGCTGAGCGGCGCGGGTTCTTTCCCATACAGCAGCAACATCCTGCTCTATTCCGGCGCCACGCTGGATGTCACGGCGCGCTCCGGCGGTTCTCTGAACCTGAATGCCGGCCAAACCCTGCTGGGCTACGGCACGGTGCTGGGCCAGGTGGCATTGAACAATGGCGCCACGCTTGCGCCGGGACACAATGTCCCCGGCACCTTGACCACCGGCGCGGAGACGTGGTATGGCGGCGGCAGCTACGTGTGGGAGATCAGCGATCTGGGGAATAGCTCCGGCCAGGACCTGTTAAGCATCTCCGGGGCTCTGAATGTGCAAGCCACCTCCGCGAATAGGTTCGTTATCCGGCTGGTTTCGCTGGCTCCCAATTTCGGCCCGGGCCTCCTCAATGGCTTCAACAATCAATCCAATTACCAGTGGACGATTGCGACTAGCACCGGCGGGGTCCAGAACTTCACCCCGGCGGCCTTCACGATTGATACCAGCGGCTTCAGCAACCCCCTGGCGGGTGGCGTCTTCAGTGTCGGGCAGTCCGGCAATTCACTGGTATTGGGCTTTGCGCCGGCCGCGGTGCCGGTGATTAGCGGTCAGCCGCAGGCCCAGACGGGCTATGTCAGCAGCAACGCGGTTTTCAGCGTCACCGCCAGCGGAACGCCCGCACCCGCTTACCAGTGGCGTTTCAATGGCACGGATATCGCCAATGCCACCAGCAGCGACTACACCGCGATCAACTGCCAGCCTACGAATGAAGGCACCTATGCCGTCGTGCTTGCCAACGTGGCTGGCTCTCTCACCAGCAGTCCCGCTACCCTCAGCCTCTATCGCGAATTCGGGAGCGCCCCGGCGCCCTATCCGAGCTTGCTGTCGAGCAACGGCGCGCGGCATCTCATGGTGCCCGGTTTCCAACTGGGCGCGACCAACGTCGCCTCGACAGACGCAAGAACCGACAATGTCGGGAATGACGGGGTGACCTTCTCGACGGCGCTAAGGCCGGCACAGGAGGCCTCGATCCAGGTGATGGCCACCGGAACCGGCTATCTGAATGGCTGGATTGATTACGACACCAACGGGTCCTGGGCGGACCTGGATCAGGCGTTTACCAATGTCGCCCTGGTGTCGGGGACAAATACTTTGAGCCTCACCGTCCCTGCCGGGGCTGCGGTCACGCCCGGAACCTGGGCACGCTTCCGATTCAGCAGCAGCACCAACCTGAGCTTCACCGGGGAGGCCCCCGACGGGGAAGTGGAGGATTACCAAGTGACGATTGTCAGCAACCCGCCCGCGCCGACACCGCCAGTCATTAGCAGCGTCGTCATGCTATCGGGCGGCGAATTGTCCCTCGGCGGCACAGGCGCAGCCAGCCAGGCTTATATCCTGCTAACAGCGTCCAGTCTAGCCTTGCCGATCAATTGGGAGCCGCTCGCCACCAACTATTCCGACGTTAACGGTGTGTTCACCTTCACCGATCCCCAAGCGACCAATCATCTGCACCGGTTTTATCGGGTGACCGTGCCTTGAGCCGATTCTTGCAGCAACATGAACTGCGGATTCTCCGACTCGTTGCCTTCATGACGACTATGCTGACGATATCTCGCAGCCTACTTGCCGCCCTGGTGATTTGCAGTCTTGCCTCCCTCGGCCACGCTGCACCCTCACCACGCAGTCACGCCTCCACGAAGCCCAACGTCATCATCGTCCTCACCGACGACCAGGGCTACGGCGACTTCGCCTGCCTCGGCAATCCGGTGCTCAAAACGCCCAACCTCGACAGGCTCCATGATCAGAGCATCCGGTTCACCGATTTCCACGTCATGCCGATGTGCACCCCGACCCGCGGGCAACTCCTGAGCGGACGTGATTGCCTGGCCAATGGCGCCATGAACGTCAGCAGCGGTCGCACCTTCCTCCGCAAGGACCTGCCTACCATGGCCGACATCTTCGCCGCCGGCGGCTACCGCTGCGGCCAATTCGGCAAATGGCACCTTGGTGACAATTACCCCTACCGCCCCCAGGATCGCGGCTTCCACGAAGCGATCTGGTATCCCTCCTCCCATATCGGCAGCGCGCCCGATTACTGGAACAACAATTACTTTGATGACACGTATTATCACAATGGTCGCCGCGAGAGGTTCACCGGCTACACCACGGACGTCTTCTTCAGCGAAGCCATGAAGTGGATGCGCGCGCAGGGTGCCGCGGGCAAGCCGTTCTTCTGCTACCTGCCGACTGCCGCGGCGCACGGCCCGCTGTTTGTCGCTGACAAGTATCGCGAACCGTACAAGGACCAGAAGGCCAGGGTCGCCTCCTTCTTTGGCATGATTGCCAACATAGATGAAAACATGGGCCGCCTCGACACCTTCCTCCGGGAAACGGGGCTCCGCGACAACACCATCCTGATCTTCATGACCGACAATGGCGGCACCGTTGGCGTGCCAATCTTCAACGCCGGCATGAGGGGCAGGAAGATTGACCTTTGGGAGGGCGGCCATCGTGTTCCGTGCTTCATCCGCTGGCCGGCGGGCCGACTACGCCCCCCGGGTGACATCGCCGAGTTGACCGAGGTCCAGGACATCTTGCCGACGCTGGTCGAGTTATGCCGGCTGCGCACGCCCCGCCGCGCGCAGTTCGACGGCCTCAGCCTGGCTGGCCTTTTGCGCGGTGAGCGCGAGCAACTGCCCGACCGCTCGCTCGTCGTGCAATTCAGCCGGATGCAGTCACCGGTGCCCCAAAAGGGCGATGCCGCCGTCCTGTGGCGACGCTGGCGCCTGGTGCAGGACAAGGAACTGTACGACCTCGACGCGGACTTCGGGCAGACCAACAACCTCATCAGGCAGCGGCCCGACATACTCGCCAGGATGCGCGCCCAATACGACACGTGGTGGGCGAAGGTGGCGCCGCGGGTCAACGAGCACAGCGCCATCACCATCGGCGCCAGCGCTGAAGACCCAACCCAGCTTTCCCCGGCGGACTGGGAGGACTCGTTCCTCGACCAGGGCGCGCAGGTTCGCGCCGGCCTCCGGCGTAACGGCGCGTGGAACCTGCTCGTCGCCCGCTCCGGCACCTACGAGATCGAGCTTCGCCGCTGGGCGCGCGAGGTGAACGCCCCAATGACCGCCGGCCTGCCGCCGCACCAGGATCCCAACGGCGAATCCCCGGCGGGTGTGGCCCTGCCCATCGTGAAGGCGCGGCTCAAGGTTGGCAGCTTCGACCAAACCCGCCCTGTCGCCCCTTCTGGCACGGCGATCACTTTCGTCCTGAAGCTAAAGCCCGGCCCCGCCAAGCTGCAGACCTGGTTCTACGACGGCGAGGGCGCGGAAATAGGCGGCGCTTACTACGTCTATATCCACAGGAAATAGGCGCTGGGCGGAGTAACGCCAGTCCGCGAGTGCGTGGGGGGCAACTGAATTTGCTCTTCCACGCCCGCATGTACTCGGCGTTGCGCGGCTGAGGTAGAAGGGGTTGTTGAGTCTCACCAAGCGAAGTCTGATCAGCCCCTTTCCGTTATCGTCGTTCCGGGGTCAGTTTTCACTCTTGACGCTTGGGTCATGATGCAAAAAGATGGTCCAACTCGACCGTGAAGCCCGGCACCACCGCGCTGGCCACCAAACCGCCCGGCCCGTGGACGGCGTGCTCGGCGAATTGCTCGTCCTGCGGCTGGCGGTGCACTTCGATCTGTTTCTCTGGTCCCAGTACCAGCCAGCATTCCTTCACCCCGGCGCTGGCGTACGCGCGCAGCTTGGAGCGGTCGTACTCGTGGCTGCTCACACAAATCTCGATCACCAATTCGGCGGTGCGCGGATGTTCGTTCGGGTAGTCGTTGATCGAACCGCGAATGACCGAAAGGTCCGGCTCCAGCTCCGAATCACCGCACACGATCGGCTGTTCCGGTTGCACGTGCAGGCTTGGGGGCAGAAGGCGCTGAAGCAGTTCCAAAAGCCGCATGAGGAGGAGTCGGTGGAAAGGAGACTTGGGCATCTTGTGGAAGACCTGGCCGTAAAGCAGTTCGGTCTTTTCGGGGATGAGGCCCAAATCGCCCAGCGCATGATAGGCTTTGACGCCCAGCGGCCAAACCTGCGGGCCACGGACGACTGATTTCGTTGCTTCACTGACCGGCATGGGACAAATATAGCCCTTCCTGGCTTCGTCGCTCAAGTTCATTTTCCAGTGGCGAAAGGAGCTTCGTTCCGGACGCTGCCTTCGGATGATTTGCCGATTGGCACTCCATTCCGCAAGAGATGAGAGGCAGGTCGAGAATAGTCCCGTCCTTGGGGCAAAGATCTCTTTCGGCACACCTGCTGGCTCCTCTTTCGCTTGTCTAGCATGCCTGGCGGGCAGCTGCCGCTTTGAGGACTACTTCGACACGGGCAATCTGTCCGCCCGCGGCTGATCTGCATCTACCCTTTGCCCTCCCAGCCGTTGTTCTGGGGCTAGTGCGGATCCAGATGCGCGATCCCCCCAGCGGCACGTGGTGTTCCGCGCAGATCAATGGCGGTCAAAAACTTACCGAAAGGCGTGAGGCTCACGCGTGACGCGGGGATATCGGTTACAGGAATCCCGATATTTCAAGGGGTTTTTCATCTGGCATCGGCGATGCTAAATAGCAATTAGAGCGCGGTCGTCATCCGACGACGAGGACTCGGCGGAGGGACGACCCAGGACCCGAAGAACTGCAAACGCTTATGAAGACGCCAGAGAATAAGGAAAGAGCATTCACCCTGATCGAGCTGCTGGTCGTGATTGCCATCATCGCAATCCTGGCAGCTATGCTGTTGCCCGCCTTGGCAAAGGCGAGAGAAAAAGCACATCGCATCGCCTGCACGAATAACCTCAGGCAGATCGGCCTGGGGATGAGCACGTGGGCGATGGACTTCAACGACCGGTTTCCCATGCAGGTGCCGGCCAGCGAGGGCGGCCCGCCGAATCAGTCGGCGTTCAACGCGTCGCCTTACGGCGCGGAATATACGTATCAAGTCTTCGGCGTGCTCGCCAACGAGCTCACGACGCCAAGACTCCTGGTGTGCCCATCGGATGAGCGCACTGCTCATACTAACTTCAACATGCTTGCGGGAAGCAGCGCGGCCGGGGCCTACCTCGCCAATGCGAATGTGTCCTTCTTCGTTGGGAAGGACGCGCGCAACAGCAATCCGCAGATGCTGCTCGTGGGGGACCGCAACATAGTTGGGGAGGCGCCGGGCGGCAACATGCCCAACCCCGTGCCCGGAGGCGGCTTTGGCAATGTGGGTGCGGTGGCACTCGGGACCAACTTTAGCACGGGGGTCCAGACGCCCGCGTGGACGGACAAGGTGCATCGCGGGAACGGGAACGCGCTGATGTCGGATGGCAGTGCGCAACAGTTGACCAGCTCGCGCCTGCGCGACTGGCTGCGGAACACCGGGGATGCGAGCGGGACGCCGTCCTCGCCAGGGCCCAACACCATTCTCTTTCCGAACTGATACCCGTTAACACGTGAGCAGCGAGCGCGGTCGCAGCCGGCCGCGCTCTTGGCTATGGATTTCAACGTAGGGCAGGCGTCTCGCCTGCCCTCTGCGGATTGAGGGTCTTTCTTCGGGGCAGGCGAGACGCCTGCCCTACTCTGTGCTCGGCAGTTGAATTGCAGACCAATTACTGAGAGACTGGCTTGACGATTCAACATGCATATCCCGGACGGATTCATTGATGGGAAGACCGCCGCGACGACCATAGCGCTCTCCGCCGTGGGCGTGGGTCTGGCGTTGCGGCAGGTCCGGCGCCGGCTGCCGCGGCGGCGGGTGCCATTGCTGGGTTTGGCGGCGGCGTTCTTGTTTGCCGCGCAAATGATCAACTTCCCGGTCTATGGCGGAACGTCGGGGCATTTGCTGGGCGGGGTGCTGGTAGCGGCGTTGCTGGGTCCGAGCGCGGCGATCGTGGTGCTGACGACGGTGTTGATCGTGCAATGCTTCCTGTTCGCCGATGGCGGGGTGCTGGCGCTGGGAGCGAACATTTTCAATATGGCCATCATTGGCGCCGCGGGGGGATATGGCATCTATCGCCTGGTCTGCGGCATTCTGCCGGGCACCCGCGGGCGGGTGGCGGCGATCGCATTCGCGGGCTGGTGCTCGACGGTGCTGGCATCCATCTTTTGCGCGGGCCAGCTCGCGTGGTCGCACACAGTGGCTTGGCCGGCGGCTTTCACAGCCATGGCGGGCGTGCACATGCTGATTGGGATCGGGGAGGGCTTGATCAGCGCACTGGCGTTTCTGGCCATCCAACGCACCCGGCCGGACCTGGTCGGCGATGTGAGCGAGGCCGAGCAGCCCGGGCTTTGGTCTGAATTTGCACGGTATGGCTTGCTGGCAACACTCGGGGTGGCGCTGTTTGTGGCCCCATTTGCCTGTTCGTGGCCGGATGGGCTTGAGCGCGTAGCAGCGCGGCTTGGCTTTGAACACAAAGCCGCCTCCCCCGTGTTGGTTGCTCCGGCTTCCGACTACCGGGTGCCGGGAGTGCGCTGGGCGGCGGGGGCGACCGCTCTAGCCGGGGCTGCCGGCACTGTGGTTGTCTTTGGGTTGGCACTGTTGCTGGCCCGGTCGCTAGTGCGGGGTAATGAGGGGAACCGGGAGCCTACCAAACCATGATTGACAATTTGATCGGGCATCATCATGTCCATCTGGACAGTTCGGTGGCACGGCTGTCCGCGGAACTGAAACTCGGCGTGGCGCTGGTGATCATTGTCGGCACGGTGTTGGTGCCGCCATGGTGGGTCGGCTGGTTCGTCGGCACCTCGTTGTTGCTGAGCCTGACGATCATCTTCAGCGGCATTCCCGTGCTCTTCCTGTTGAAACGGCTGGCGTGGCTCTCGCCGTTGATCGTGAGCGTGGCGTTGGTCAATGCGCTGCAAGCGGCGGGCCGGGGAAGCTGGGTGATGGTGGCGGTGAGAAGCACGATTTGTCTCCTGACGGTGATCCTGGTTTCGAATACGACTCCGTTCAGCAAGATCCTGCGGGTGCTCCAGCGAGTACGGGTGCCCGGCCTGCTGATCACCACGATCGCTCTCATGCACCGCTACCTCTTTGTGCTGAGCGCGGAGGCTGAGCGGATGGCCCGGGCGCGCGCTTGCCGGACTTTTGTGCGCGACCGCCGCGCGAGTTGGAAGACTCTGTCCACCGTGGTGGGCCGGCTCTTTGTGCGGGCGTCTGAAAGGGCGGAGCGCATTTACGACGCGATGTGTGCCCGCGGTTGGAAATGAACATCGCCATCCAGGTCGCCAGCCTCTGCTACCGTTACCACGACGGCACCGAGGCTTTGCGCGGCGTGAGCTTCCAGGTTGCGGCGGGGGAGTGTGTTGGGCTGCTGGGCCCAAACGGTTCCGGCAAATCAACCGTGCTCCTGCACTTGAATGGCATTCTACCGGAGAAGCTGGGCTGGAACGGGGCGGTGCAAATCCTGGGCCAGGCGGTCACCCCGGATAACATCGAGACCGTTCGCCGGCAGGTCGGCCTGGTGTTCCAGGACCCGGATGACCAATTATTCTGCCCCACCGTGGAGGAGGATGTCTCATTTGGGCCGCAGCAACTGGGCTTGAGCGAGGCCGAGGTGAAGGCGCGTGTGACGAGCGCCCTGGGCCAGGTCGGGCTCGCGGAATTTGGCCACCGTGCCACCCACCATCTCAGCCATGGCGAGAAACGCCGCGCGTGTCTGGCCGGCGTGCTGGCGTGCGAACCGGCGGTCCTGGTGCTGGACGAACCGACCAGCGACCTCGACCCGCGCGGCCGACGCGAGTTCAAGGCGCTGCTGCGCCGCGTGCCGGCGACGAAGCTGATCGCGACGCACGACCTGGAACTCGTCGTCGAGCTGTGCTCCCGCGCGATCGTGCTCGATCGGGGGTCAGTGGTGGCGGACGGGCCGGTGCTGGAGTTGCTCAACAACGAGGAACTGATGCTGGCGCATGGTTTGGAAAGACCGCATATCCTGCGGCACCAGCACCCGCATGGGGAGGAGTACTAACCGGCCTGCAAGTCACCTCCCCTGCCGTCCATACACCTCGATTTCCGTGTATTCATTTAGTGCGCTTTCGGTGCTGCCTTTGGAGTAGAAGCGAATGCAGGCACTGTGAACCTGGCGACTGAGCTTGCGCCGCTGGCCCTGACGGAGCAACCTGGGAAAGGCCACGGCGCGTGGTAAACCTTCAAAGGGGCTTCTTGGTCCAGTCGCGGCTGCGGCGGGTGGGGCGGGTTTGCTGCTTTCCTGCAGAGTATCGCTGGACTAGAGCTTCCAGGGCGACATGACCTTGGTTCCTGTGGCGAACTTCACCGACCGATACTGCGGCCAGGGACAGCAGATCACCGCCAGCTTGATGTCCGCCCGTTGTTGAAGCACGGCCGGGTCAGCCAGATACTCGAATTCGTGGACGCTCGGGGCAATATCCGGTCTGGCGCCGTAATCGTGCACCACCACGCGATAGCCGTTACGCTTGAGCTGTTGCGCCAGGTATAATCCCGCCGCCTCCTCGGTGATGTAGGTGTCGGGTTTGTAGGTCAGCCCCAGGACGGCCACGGTATCGGTCTTGGACACCAGCTTCTGGACCTTCTCGACCAAATCCTGATTGGTCCGGAGATTCACCTTGTCGGAAGCTTCCGCCAGCGGGGCTTCGAGTCCGATTTGGCGGGCGGTGTAGGCGAGCAGCCGGTTGTCGCGCGGGAAACACGGCCCGCCATAGCTCAAGCCGGCCCGGAGATACTTCTGGCCGACGCGGCTGTCGCTGCCGATGGCCTCGAGGATGTGGTGGATATTGGCCTTGGGGAACTGTTCGGCGATCATCCGCAACTGGTTGGTGAAGCTGATCTTCATCGTGACGTAGCTGTTCACGGAGATCTTGGTCAGCTCGGCGCTGACGATGGACATGCGGGCGATATTGGGCTGGTTCTGGTTGTACTTCTTATACATCTCCTCCAGCACCGCTCCGCTGGTCGGGTCGGATTCGCCAATCAACACCATGTCCGGCTCGAGCAATCCCTTCACCACATTGCCCAACGCGATGAACTCCGGGTTGTAGCAAACGCCGAAGTCGCGTCCGCAGATCCCGCCCGTCTCGCGCTCCAGCATCGGGATCAACACGCTGTCCACCGCGCCCGGCGTCGTGGTCGAGCTGCAGACAAACAAATGGCCTTTCTTGCCTTTCTCGCGCACGGCAGCGGCGACGGGTTGCATGGCGCGGAGGAGGAACTCGTTGGAAAAGCTCCCGTCGGGCAGGCTGGGCGAGGGCGGAATGAAGAAGGTGACGTCCGTGGCCACCGCTTCGCGATAGTCTTGCGTGGCGCGCAATCGCGATCGGCCCGCTGTAACCGTGTCCGCCAGGCGGGGTTCCTCGACCGGCGGCTGGCCGGCGTTGATCTTCCGGACCTTCTCGGCATCAATATCAATGCCAACGACCTCGAACCCGCGCTGGGCCAGCGTGGCTGCAATGCACGCGCCGAGCTTGCCCAACCCGCAAACGGAAGCTTTCTGGATCGGTTTCATCGAATTATGTTCTCACCCTAGTGAACGAAGCTGCCCACGGCAAGCACTTTGGGGGCGGCTCACGAACCCCGGGCGCATCTGCAAGTTGTTGGTATGGTGGATAGGGACGCCTCGCCGAGGCGTCCCTACCAACAACCTGCAATTGCGCCCGCGACCTGCCAATTTGGCATGGCAAGGGAACAGAAAGCCGCGTGCATTTGACTTTCCCAGGAACTTGAGCAGATTCAGAATGCACTCACAATGAAAAGTCAGAACCCGCCAAGTCCGGCCGGCACAAGGCCGCCGCCGTGAGCCCACATGCGCCACGTTACGGATGCTACGTCCAGTACGGCAGGTTCACCCGCTGAAATGGGCAGCATACGCACACGCAGCAATTGAGATCATGACTGTATTCGACATCAAGAACCCGATTCCTTGGCTCGTTGGCGCCATTGCGCTCGGCATCGTCTTCTTTGTGCTGCGCGGCTACTTCGGCGCCGAAGCGCGGGAGCGCCGGCGACGCGAGCGAAGTCACCGGCGGGTGACTTCACGCAAGCAAGGGCCAGCCGTCAAGCTGGCAGTCAATGTGGACAAGCCAAAGGACGACCGTAAACGCTGAACGAGGCGGCAAATGACGGCGATCTTATCGTGGCCCATCATCCAAACCTTCGCGCCAAAGGCGGCATGAACACGTTGGCCTCATCCTTCGGGGCAGCCGACTGGACCGCGTTGATGTACTTTTGCCGTACCTCAGGACGATAACAGTCGTCGTGAGTCTCAGTAAACGCGGGTGCTGTGTTCCTGCATCCAGAACACATCTTTGCTGTTTGGGTGAGGAACGTTCAGTTGCAGGTTACCCGGGGTCAGAGGAGGGTAGGTTCGCGCGTCCTTCCATTTATGTATCTCCGCGTGACCGTCAGCGAAAGCGAAGTCAGCGGCCCGGCCGTGATAACTGGCAGGAAAGTCCACCATGACGGTCGTGGCGATGTTCGGGTAGCTGTCCATTTGCACGATGAAGAAACCGTCGTTGATGCTATCCTCCCGTTCCTCCAGAAACACAAAGGTCATCGTCGGCCCGGGCCGGACCATCTCACTGAGCTTGCGAAAGACCTTCCAGTTGGCGCCAGGGCTCCAGCCCCCTCTCGGGTCGGCGGTGTCACCCCTGCCCCCCACCCAAATGTTCATGGACATGCTGCGAGGACGAGGCACCTTCTCGCCGTTGGGCTTCTGGCCAAGGCTCTTGTCGGCCGGGCAATGCCAGATGCCCGTGCTCTTCCCGCAGTAAGGCCACAGCAAGCTCTGTTTGATGGTGTTATCCGCGTCCCAGTTGCCCTGCTGGGTCGGAACGAGCATCTCCAGGTCCCAAGGCACTCCAGATCGAATCCAGGCATACGGCGCCGTCGCCCCAAGCGCATATCCGTAAGGCAACTGGTCCCGGTTGTCCTCGGCATACTGCCGCCAGGCCAGCAGGAGCTGGCGGTTGTTGTTCATGCACATGATTCCCTGGGCCTTGAGCTTCGCCCGGCTTAAGGACGGCAATAGCAGCGCCGCCAGGATGGCAATGATAGCGATAACGACCAGCAGTTCGATGAGGGTGAAGCCGCGAGGGCTAATGCGGGTGGTCTGGTTGCCGGAAGGTGCTCTTTGAATATTCATGCTCATAAATCGTTGCGAGCCACTCAATCCAGTGTGCCAATTCCACCTCGACATGGCAAGAACCTTTTCCGGGACACCTGGCGTCGGTACGCTTCGTTTCTGATTGCCTAAGGCTACATTACAATTCCCGCACGGGAACCATTTGTTCTTGATGGTTCCTCCCGCATTGGCCCGCTGCCGGGACGGTGGCCGCCATCCGGCTTAAGGAGACGGATTCATGGGGCCGTTGCCTTCTTGTTGGGCACCGGATCCGGCCCGGTTTTGTGGTCGTCCTGCTGTTCTCGCCAGGCAACCAGGCGCTCGTGCAAATCCTGTTTCACGTCGGCATAGGCCGGGTCATCGGCCAGGTTGTGGACTTCGGAGGGATCGAGAAGGATGTCGAAAAGCTCTTCGCGCGGCCGCCAATGATACCGCCGCAGGATCGCCGCTGCGCGCTGATCGCCCTCGGCTGCGCGCACCCACGAGTCCCAATACTCGCGCCCGCCGTCATGGTCTTTAGCCTTGTCCATGTGGGTGGTGTATTTGTTTTCCGGCGACAGGTTAAAGATGTACTTGTAGCGTGCCGTGCGCGCGCAGCGCATGGGGGAGAAATTCATCCCCATGTCCTGCGAA
The DNA here is from genome assembly GCA_964625855.1 of uncultured Verrucomicrobiota bacterium. Lineage (GTDB taxonomy): Bacteria > Verrucomicrobiota > Verrucomicrobiia > Limisphaerales > UBA8199 > JAPLUA01. The sequence continues at coordinate 35,575 of CAZVFC010000045.1, forward strand.
TGCGTGGCGAAGATGACCTCGCGCTGCGCGTTGGTCCTGCCCTCGAGCACCGGGAGGAAACTCCTGCCGTCCAGTTCGGCGCGCGCCTGGCCGCCCGCCAGTTCGATGAATGTCGGCAGCACGTCCACCAGCGAAATCATCGCGTCCGTGCGGGCGCCCGGCTGGATTCTACCCGGCCAGCGCGCGATGAAGGGCACTCGAATGCCCGGGTCGTAGAGGCCCCACTTGGCAAAGGGCCATTGGGCGCCCTGGTCGGCGGTGTAAATGAAGACTGTGTTCGACGCAAGACCCTGCCGCTCGAGGCTGGCGAGCAGCCGGCCGAGGTTCGTATCCATCTTCGTGATGTCGGTGTAATAACGCGCGCGGGACTTCCGCAACTCCGGCGTGTCAATGTGGTTGGGCGGCACGCCGATGGCGGTCGGATCATAGGCCGCCTTCTCCGGCCAGATGACATGCGGGCTATGGTCGCAGACCACCAGGCAGAAGGGCTGTTCGCGAGAGACTTTGCCCAGCCAATCCTCCACCGCCGCCATGTTCAGATCCATGTGGAGGGCAGGCTTGCTCTCGAAGCCCGGTTCCGGCACCTCGGAGTTGCGAATACGCTCGAACGGAAAGACGGCCGGCGGGCCGAAGTGTGTCTTGCCCGCCTGTGCGACGCGGTAGCCGAGGTCCTTCAGGTAATGCGGCAGCGAGCGGACCTCCGCGCGGCATTGGGATTGGCCCGCCAGGTTGTTGGCGTGCGCGCCGTTGCGAAAGGGCATCAGGCCTGTATAAAGGACCGCCCGCGACGGCATGCAGGTGGGCGAGCCCGCAAAGGCCCGGCGAAAGAGCATGCCTTCGCGCGCCAAACCATCAATGCTCGGGGTCTGAACATCGCCCGAGCCGTACGCGCCGCAATCCGTCGCCGTATGATCGTCCGCGACAAACAACACGATGTTCGGCTTCGCTTCAGCCGGCAAGCCACGGAGCAGCGCGCCGGCGCAAACCAGGAGGGACCCGGATTGCCGGAGCACTCTCCTCCAAACAGAACCCAATTGGCTGCTCATTGAATCGTCAGATCGGAGAAGGCGGCGTGCGTGTCCACGACCCGCAGGCCGACGCTGCCCCCCGTATGCTGGGAATCCTTCCTGCGCAGGACTTCTTTGCCATCGAGGCTCAGGACGATCTCCGGGCCCCGGGCGGTCACGCTTAACAGGTAATCGTGTCCGGACTGCAAATCGGCATCCGCCAGCCCAAGTTCGCGCCAGCTCGCGCCATCGGTGCTCCCGAGCACGATCTTCCGGGTGCCGGGGATGATGCCGGCGAAGTACCCCTCCTGCGCATCGTACCCGATAGCAGGCAGCGTGCACCGAAACAGCAGCCCCGCGTCGCGTCCCCCATCAATAACCTGCACCCGCACTGAGCACGCCAGATCCTGCCAGCAGCGATTGGCGAGCACCACCTTTTCCCCGGCGCGAAATTCGTTCACCGGTTCCGCCGGGACGATACCGAGGTGCAAACGCCCATCTTGGAGCCTTATGAATTGATGATGACCGAAATAGTTGAAGGCGCCTAGATCGGCCGGGCACGACAGGGCCGCGCTCCAGCGTGCGTCAGTCGGCGCGCTCACTTCTCCGGCGGGCAGCGGGAGCGGGCTGGATGCAGGCAGCGGCGACCCGAAGTCGGGCAACCCCTCCGGCGTCCAGCGAAACGGCTGGGCGTGAATGGCTCGCCGCCAGCCGTCCTGCCGGTCCAATTTGGCGTGGTAAAGAATCCAGTCCTCCGTGCCATCCGGCGACTTCACAAAGCAGCCGTGGCCGACGCCATAGGTGGCGTGACTGGACTGGAAGACCGGCCGGGGATGTTTGGTCCAGTCGGACGGATTGAGTGGATTCCCGCCCGGGCGCAGGGCCAGCAACCCAAGCTTGTAGGTTGGCTGCCAGGAACCGCTGCAAGAATAGACCACGAAGGTGCGGCCGTCACGCTGCAATACCTGCGGCGCTTCGTTGAGTCCCCGGCCGGCCGCCGTTTCACCGACGCGTTCCCAGAGGTAGTCATCGTTGGCGCAGATCCGGACGCGCGGACTGACAATGGTCAGCGGGTCCTTCATCGGCGCGATGTAAAGCCACTGCAGGTCCCGGGTGTCTTCCCAGCCGGACCAGAGAAAGTACCGTTTGCCCTCCTGCTCGAGGATGGTGCCGTCAATGGCCCAGCGATTATCCGCGCCGGTCTCGGGATGGTCCCCCGTATAGAGCGGTCCGTGGACCGAGTATTTCCCGAACGGGTCGGCGCCCTCGGATCGCAAGACCCACATGCGGTGGTTGCGGTTCTGGCCGTCCGACGCCGCGAAATAGACGTGCCACCGGTCATCCAGAAAATGAAGCTCGGGCGCCCACACTTCGCGCGAGCACGGCCCCTGCTCGGGGGCCTCCCATATAACGTGCTTCGCCCCGAGCGCCGTTAGGCGATCGGAGCCATAGACCGCGACGCCGCGGTTGGCCTCGGACAAGCAGGTCAGATAGTTGGTGCCATGCTGGACCATCCAGGGATCGGCGCCCTCAGCGATCGGATTGGCAAACGCGCGCCCGCCGGCGCGGGCCTGGTTCGTTGTCTGCCGGCTCCTTGGCAGCGACTGCCACCAGGCCAGCAGCGGCCGGCTCATGCGCTGGACGATCGCCAAATGTTCCGCCGCCAAATTGCGCGCTTCTCCCGGGTCCTTCCCGAGGTCGTAAAGCTGCGCGTTGAGGCCGTCCCACCCCAGCAGCAGCTTCCAGTCTCCCTGGCGCATGGCCAGGTCGGGCCAGGGTTCGCCACCGTTTCCGGGCCGATCCGGCGGCCGGGTCCAGAACAAGACTTTGGTCCGTTCGGCGGCAGACCGGCCCAGTAGGGCGCCGCTCAGGTCCTGGCCGTCGAAGGCGACGCCGGAGGGCAGGACGGTTCCCGCCACGGTCGCGATTGAGGGGAGCAAGTCCACGGCGGAAACCACGGTAGTAGCGTTGACCTTCCCGCAGGCCGATTTGGCCATCAAGCCGGGCGCCCAGACGATGAAAGGCTCGCGGACGCCACCTTCATACAGCGTTCCCTTGTGCCCGCGGAATGGGCCGGCCGACCCGGCGCCGGGCTCCGGACCGTTGTCGCTGGCCAGCAGAATCACGGTATTGGTGCGCAGGCCCGGTTGCCGGCGGATGTAGTCAAACAACGGCGCCAATTGCTGGTCCAGCGCTTTGACCACGCCGAGGTAGAGCTCCCGCTTGCTGCCATCCCCTCGAAGCGCCTTGGGCGGGAAGAACGGCGAGTGGACATCATCCGGCCACACATTGACGTAGAAGGGCTTGCCGGCCTCTTCGGCCTGCCGGATAAACTGCAGCGCCCGCGCGACGAACGCGCCGGTTACCTGCGACCGGTCCATCCAGGTGATCGGGCCGCGCCCGAGCTGGTCGCTGCCCAGGGCGTAGCGCCGGGCCGGCTGGCCGTCGAAGGCATCGAGCAACGGCAGGATGCGCTCACCCAGCCCCTCGAATTGAGTCAGGGACTGGTCAAAGCCATACTCGGCAATGAGCGGCGCCTCGCCGACATCGCGCTGGCCACCCATGTGCCACTTGCCGAAGTGGCCCGTGGCGTAGCCAGCCTGCTGGAGCATGCGGGCCAGGGTGGGCGCTTTCGGGTCCAACCACTGGGCCATGCCGCGCCGCTCGTTCTCGGCCCGCGCCGCCAGGTAGGAAGTAATCCGCCAGCGCGCCCCATATTGGCCGGTCGTGAACGCGGTGCGCGAAGGCGAGCAGATTGGCGAGTTCACGTAGAACTGGGTGAACCGGATGCCTTCGCTTGCCAGGCGATCAATGTGCGGCGTCTCAACCTGTTTCTGCCCGTAACAAGAGAGATCTGCGTAACCCATGTCATCAATCAGCACGAAGATGAAATTGGGCCTGGAAGGCGGCACCTCCGCAGCCTGAGCCAGGCCGGCGAGGATCATCAGGATCAGGCCACAAAGCGCACCCCAGCTTCGCCGGAAGGCGTGGTCTGACCGACCCTGGCCCGCCTTCCCACCGCCAGCGCGAGTACCGCCGGAGACACACAGGGGATATACGCGGGTTACACTATGTGCATACGAGGGGCATACGAGGGGTTTACGAGGGGTATACGAGGGGTTTACAGGGGGATATGGGGATTGTCTGGCAGGATTGGCGCGGCGTCCCGCAATCGAAACAACCCCCGCCGCGGCCGGGGGTGCTCCGGCTGTCGCGAGTGGCCAAGCGGGCTGGCGTTCCGTCGTGAACGGTCCGGCGTGAAGTGCATGGGCGCCGATCGGCATCGGACGTGGCCGCGGACGGCTTGGGGGCGTGGGCATTGAGTCAGCGGAGGAGATGGGGCAGTGAGAGTTCAAGGCATTTCAGACCATTGTGGTCAGAGATCTCAATAGAGCACGGAGGTGTACTGCGGCAGCATGAACCTCAGAGTGTCGGCCGGATCAGTCAGGTATCGGTCGAACATAATCCCCATGTAGTTCTGGAGTTGAAGAGATTTCGCAGAGCTGACGCTGCCGTCACATAGACTGACTATGCCCTGGTTCTGGTGACGGGTGTCTTTGAGCCATCCACGACGGATCAGCAGCGGGCGGTTAAAGGAATGGCGCGAGCCGCCCGAAGGATTGTCCGGCAGGGCGAGGATCTTGTTCGCCGGATAATCGGCGGACAGGTAATTGTCGCCAACCAGGATGGCCTGCGGTCGTGTCGGCAGGGCATCCACGCAGAACATGTAACTGAGATTGGTGCGGAAATCCCAGACCACGCTGAGCTGGGTCCAATCCGGCAGCGGCGTCCGCTTCCGCTCTGCCGGACAAGTCAGCACCTTCGGATTCTTCAGATAAGGCTGCAAGGTGAACCAGTTGGTTCGCAGCGGGTCGGGGCCAATCTTGCCCGGCCCCTCGCTCCAGGGATACTTGCCGTCGTTGTTGTCGTCACCCCACATGGTGAAGGAGAGCGCGATCTGCCGGTTGTTGCTGATGCAGTTGGCGGACAGCGCCTTGGCTTTGGCGCGTGCCAGCGCCGGCAGGAGCAGCGCCGCCAGGATGGCAATGATGGCAATGACCACCAGCAACTCAATCAGTGTGAATCCGCGGCCGAAACGGCGCGCAGTGGCGCCCGGGGTGTTTATATCATGTCGCATGACAGTCTGGAACGAAGGGGGTGCCGGATTGCCGACGCCCCCTGGGAACGAACGGCGGGATTACGGAACCAGCAACCGGAAGAAGGCTTTCGGCGCGCCGCCCGTAATGTTGGTGGTGTAGCTAAACGAACCGCCGGGGCCGAAGACATTGCTGGCTGCCACCGACCAGCCTGCCAGAGGCGCCTCGACGTTCGGCGACGTCACCACATAGTAAGTACTGCCTTCAACGCCACCGGTGCCGCTGAACAGGAAGTCGCCTCCGCTCAGTGAAACCGAGCCGATGGTCGGCGGCGCCACGGCGCCCTGCACGGCAATCGTGCCGTTGACCATCAGGTTCGAGGTGTCCCAGGTCAAACCGCCCGGCAATCCCGACAGGTTCGGCAGGTTGATCGCCGTAAAGGCGCTGCCGCTGCCCTTGTTGAACAACTGGTAAACGTCGCCCGCTTGCGGTGCGGGCGCGCCGGCGCCCAATATCACTTGCAGCACGCCGCCGAACGTCAGCGTGCCGCCCACCACCAGGCGATCGCTGTTCGGCACCAGGCTTCGGTTCAACTCCATCAGCGTGGTTCCGGCCAGCGTCGCGGCTCCGTTTACCGTCAAGGTGCCGATGCCCATGCCTGGAGAGTTGGTGCCGCCCAGCATGACGAGATCGCCGGCGATGACGCCATTGCCCCCGAGAGTGCCGTTGGTAACCGTCGTGACGCCGGTGCAGGTATTCGTGCCATTGAGCAGCAGCATGCCCGCGCCGTCATCCGAGTAATTCAGGGAACCAGTTCCCACGATGGGACCGTTGATAATCATTCGCGTGCTGTTGTTTACCCGGAAATGCCCTTCCCCGGTCAACTGGATCGGGCCGTTGAAGACATTCGTGTCTCGCGTCCCGCCGCCGGAAGACAGGAGGGCATCAGTCATGATGATGGTGCGGACGATCGGATTGGTTACGTTCAGGTCATACGTGTTCATGTTCGCTCCAGCGGCGATGGTGATCGTCTTTGTCGGGTTGCCGAGCGAGAGTGATTCGGCAAAGGTCAATCCGCCTTCCGCGATCACCACATCCCCAAGATCCATCTGCCAGTACGGAGTGTCGGCGCCAAAATGGCGCTGGCAAGCGATGCTCACGCTGCCCGCTCCCACTTTCGTCAAATTGTAGCCGTTGCCACGCAGGCCCGGCCCAATTCCGCTCCCGGTGCGCACGCGGATGTCCCAGCGTCCGCCCGTGGCACAGCCAAAGGTGGTGTCGCCTACCATGGTGACATCCGTCAGATTATGCTGCACCCCGCCAACCCCGCTCGACTCAGTAATCGCTCCCTGGCCGCCGAACCCCGCGCCGGAGACAATGACCGGCTTGTGCGGTGATTGGATGTCGTTCACGTCCAGGGATGCGCCCGGAAGAATGGTGACCGTTCCGTTGGTGGAACCCAGGGCGTCCGTGGCGCCAACCTTGAGCATACCCCCATGAATTGCGATGGCGCCGTCGTACGTGCTGTTGGTAGTGCCGACCGTCAGAACGCTCGGTCCCTGCTTTACGAAAGTTCCCAACCCGGCGCTGGTGTCGGTCAGCGCCGAGGTCAGGGTCGCATCATAGAGATTGCTGACCGCATAAGAGCCGGCATTCAGCTCGATGGTCATGATGGAGTCTGCCTCGCCCCCGGCGCGGGTGAGCGAACCGGGGCCGTTCTTGATCAGGATCGGCGTGTTGATGGCGTAGCCAGACCAGAGGTAAGGCAGCGTGTCGTTGCTCACGATGATCACCGAAGGCGCCGGATAAGTCACCAGGTTGACCACCCCCGTCGCGGCGCCATCCCGGAACTCAGTCGGCAGGCTGTCCGTGTAAGCGGAGGGCGATCCGGTCAACTGGTCCAGCCAGTTCTGGGTGAAATTGTCCCAATCCGCGCTCACGGTGCCGGTCCAGATGAGCCCGGGCACGACCGTGATTTTGAGGTCAATCGAAGTATTGGCGGTGTTGTTGACCAGCTCGGCGCTGACGCCAGGCGGCAGGCCGACCAGGCTGAAGGCGCCAAATCCGCCCCCGCCGATCGTGCCGTCATAATCCACCAGCACAATCTGGCCCTTGGCCAGCGCCAGTGCATTGGCCACGTTGATGGTCACCGCGCCGTTGGCTGACAGCGTCGAAACCTTCATCAAGGGAGCCGTGGGAGTGGTGAAGTTCCCCAGGTCGAAGCTCAAGGTGCTGGCGCCCAGACTAAGGCTCGAGTTCGTAAGCGTCGTTCCGGGTGTCTGGACCAGGACGCCCAGCTCGGTCGAGTCGGCAACCTGGATGGCCCCGGCGTAAGTGCTCCCGGTGTACAGCACCAGCTTGCCTCCCTGCACCAGGGTGCTGCCGGCGTAGCTGTTGCCGCCGGTGAGCGTCACCGTGGCCGGCCCGCTCTTGGTCAAGCCGCCCGCCCCAGTCAGGTTCTGAGCGATGGCCACATCGTATTGGGCGTCAATCGTTAGCCCGCCGGCCTGGATCTCCGCCACGTCCAGCCCGCGCATGAAGTCAGTGTTGGCGCCGGCGGCCGGGCGCAGGAATGCGTTGTTGAAACGGATCGTGGCCGTTCCCCCGGCAGTGTCCTTGCGGATTTGGAACGGCTCAAGAATGCCGCCGCTCACCACATACGTGCCCACGCCCGCGCCGTTATCGCTGAAGGCCACATAGCAGTCTTTGACCAGACCGCCCACCTGCGATACCTCGCCGGTGCAACCGGCGGCATAGGGAATGCCCAGCGAACCGCCCAGCATGGTGACGGTGCCGTTGTTCACGATCAACCGGTTGACCACATCGGCGGCTCCGTCGCCAACGCGCAGATTTGCCCCCGAAGCTTCAAGGGTCAGACTCGCGGAGTTGGACACCACCACCTCGACCGGGGCCGAGGCGGAGATCAGAGAGCCGATGCGGAACCCGCCGATGCTGTTGAATACACCTCCATCCAACACGAACTTGCCCTCGCTGATGATGAAAGCCGGGTTCTGGTTGATGTCCAGGCTGCCGCTGAGACGCAGCGTGCCGCCGCCGTACACGACGTGATCGCCGACGGTCGCCAGCGCCGAGGAGCCACTCAAGTTGAGTGTGGTTCCGGCCGCCACCTGCCAGCTCTTGGGGCCGGTGTTGGGCCAGTCCAGCGGCAGACCAATCGTGTTGTTCCCGACCAGATTGTTCACCGCGGACTCGATCGCGAGCTGGGTGCCGCCTAACACGAACCCACCATTTGAGAAGGTCAACGTGGGTGTCGTGAGCCCGACAAGGTCATTGTTGTTGTTCTGCCGGGCGGAGAGGCCAAACAGCAAAGGCTCGCCACTGACGGGCGCGGTGCCGCCCCAGTTGGCGCCGTCGGACCAGTTGTCACTCGTCCCCGCACCGGTCCAGACGCGCTCGGGCGGCGGCGGCGGCGCATAGCTCGAAACCACGGAGAAGTTATCATAGAAGACGTTGCCGCCAGTGTTGCCGGCCTGGTCCCAAATAATAACCCGGCCCGGCCCATCGAACCGCCAGCCGTTGGGCAATGCGCTGTCGGTGCTGCTGTCGTAGATCCAGGTGTTGCCGTCATCCATCGAGACCTGCACCCGGGAGTGGTAGTTGGTATCGCTTTCCGCGCCGGCATCCGTTACCCGGATCAAAAAGCTCAGCATCGTCTGCCAGGTGCCGGCTGCAGTGTTCACTATGACGGCATTGATGTCGCCCGCACCTGAAGACCCGTCGTCAACCCGCTTCTGGATCGCGTAGTAATCGGCACCGCTGGGACGATACATCTGCACACCGAAATCCCAGGTGGTGACGTCACCTTCCGCTGTCCCGATCCCGAAGGAGAACCGTGCCGTGCCGGTCGCATCGTTCCGCATGCTGATCTTGATGTCATACAAGGCGGGATTAGCCGGCGTCGCCCCCGCTGTCCCCAAAGCCGAGGCAAAGTTGAACGGGGTCACGCCGTTGGCCGACAGCGTAAAACGCCCAATCTTGCCCGAGTCAGTGTCCTTAACGACTCGGAGCCGGTTGCTGCCGATATCGTACTGCGACGCAGGCTTGGCGGTGGCGGTCTGGATATAGCGGAGGCTGGATGCCGCCGTGCCGGTTATGCGGTTGGCGATCGGCGGATTGACTCCCGTGTTGACGCCCTCGTTCAGCGCGAAGCCGGAGCCGTTGTTGGTGGTCTGGTAATTGTCGCTGACGATGATGGTTTGGCCAAAGGCCGTGCCGCCGGCCACAACAGCCAACAGTGAAACGGCCAGGCAGAACAGGATTCTTCGTTTCATACTCTACTCTACGTGGTTGAGGTTTCGAGTTTGCCGATTGCCTGCCCGACTGTTCGCACGCCGGACGGCAAGGCTATGTATCAGTCTGCGCCAAGTTTAGACCCAAAGCAGGCAGCCTGAGAATACCCGCAAATTAGGGTAGCACATCTGCCGCAACGCGACTACCACGCCGTGTTGCTTGTGTAGGGAGAAGGCATTGACCACGGATGACGCGGATAGCACGGATGGGAGAGGGAAGCCTCCTTTGTCCGTGTCATCCGGGAAATCCGTGGTTCTGTTTCCCGGCAGCGGCACCGTGAACCCAGCCGTGCCGGGGCTGCGCTCTACTCCCTTCGGAGCCGGAAAAAGGCGCCTTGCTCCCACGCCGCGGGGACAGTGGCTTCCAGCCATTGCATCGAGCCGTGGGCAGTGGTGACGCTCAAGGGCGCGCCCGCGCCGTTGGTTACAGGCAACCACGCGGCCAGGTTGGCTGAGAGCTCCGGGTGCACCGTGAGTCCGGGCTGCGCAGTCCAATACAAGCGGGCTTTGGTTCCTCCGGGCGGTGGAAGAACGAGCTCCGACAGGCTCAAGATGGGTTTGCGGCAAACCGAGCCGCCGCCACCGCCGCCCGTGACGGTCAATTGCAGGTTGTCATAATACACCGGCCCCTCGTGAGCGGCGACGTCGAAGATCAGATACCGGTCGGTGGCGGAGCCGCTGAACCGGAAGACGCCGGTGTTGACGGTCGCACCGTTGACGAGGATTTCGTATGAGGAATTGTAATCAGTCAGGTTGCCGTTGAAATCCACTACGCGCACCTGGATAGTGATGGGCGTGCCGATCGGCAAACCGCTGACAAGCTTCGTGTTTACATCGCCGTCGCCGCTTCTGGAATCGTCATCCACCCGTTTGAACACTCCCAGACCGCCCGCGCCATCCGTGCCGATTTGCAGGCCCAAATCCACGTCGCCGATGACGAGGTTGCTTGCGTCGGCGAGGCTGAGGGACATCCGCTGCGCGATCGCGCCAACGACGGTGATGTTCATCTGCACCGACAGCTCATAGGTTCGGCCGGCCAGGAAGCTGCCAAAGTTGTAACCGCTGGTTCCGTCGGCGCTGAACTCGAATCGTCCGTTGCCGTCGCGGGCAGCGATGGCCAGGCGGTTGCCCGCAATGCTGAAGTCGGAGGCCTGCCGCGGAGATGTGCCACCGGTTCCGCCCAGGCGGTATCCCATCAGGCTTGCCACCGCGCCGCCCGTCAACCGCCCGGCAAGCTGGTAATTAACACCGGCACCGCTTCCGAATCCAGTGCCGGGCGAGTTGCCGCCGGGAACGTCATACGTGTCCGCAATCGCCAGGCCGGTGAAATTGGACGCGGCACAGGAATAGATTTCGCCCAGGTTGCCCAACACGTTCTGGTCGTACCAGGTCATCAGTTGGGCTTCGAGGTTGGTGACCACGCTGGCATACGCCGGCTGGTTCACGAGGTTGTTGGCCTCGGCGTGGTCTTGCGGGATGAGATAGAGCTCGCGCTGCGAGCCATCCGGATCACGCATGAACTTGAACTGACCATCGCGAATGGCGAGCTTGGGTGACGCGGGCGAGAGCGCGGAAACGGTTCCGTATTCCCAGAGCAACGGCCGCACCCGGGACCGCGTAGAGCCGCGGAATACGTCGCTCAGGTCCTCGCCGGCAAACGGCGCGTTGGGCAGCGGGATGCCCGCCAGCGCGCAGTAGGTGGGGAGCAAATCCAGGGTGGACACGACGGTGTTGGAATTCACGACGCCCGCCGGCACCGTGCCGGGCCAGCGGATGATGAACGCCTCGCGAATGCCGCCCTCGTAGAGGTTGCCCTTGCCGCCGCGCAGGCCGCCGTTGCGGTTGAGAAGCGTCTCGAGGGCGTCGTTGGGAGCGCCGTTGTCACCGACCACCACCATCAGCGTGTTATTGCTGACGCCCAGGCCGTCCACCGCGCCCATCAGCCGGCCGATCTGCCTGTCCAGGTTGTGCAGCTCGCCCAGGAACAGCTTGGCGTCTGTGTCGGTGGTGATGTGGTCGAAGTCGTTCTCCTGTCCGGGCGGCACGTTGTAGGGCGAATGGGTATCATTGTAGGGCACGTGAACGTAGAAGGGCTTGCCGGCATGGACGGCATTGGTGATGAACGCCAGCGCGGCATCGGTGTGCTTGCCGGCAGCCTGGTACCAATACACATACTGATAAGTGCCCACCGTGGCATCCTCGTTCTGTTGCGAGAGGCCGTACTTGCTGCCGTCGTTGTTCCAATACAGCAGGCGGTTGCCGTTGCCCTCGAAGGCCACGAGCGATTCGTCGAACCCATAGTCAGCCGGCGGCGGCGCGTTGTTTACGTCCCGGCCGTTGCCCATGTGCCACTTGCCGAATTGGCCGGTCGCATAGCCGGCCTGCTGGAACAAGCGCGGCGCCGTCACCGTGCCGGGCTGCACCCAGTCGGCCATGTTGCGGGCGGCGTTTTCGGTCTGGTTATTCAGGAAGCTGTAGATGGCGTATCGGGCGGGCTCGATGCCGGTCAGCACGGCCGTGCGCGATGGCGAGCAGATGGGATAGGCCACATAGCCCTGGGTGAAGCGGATGCCTTGCGAGGCCAGCCGGTCAAGGTTAGGGGTGATCGGCTGCCCCAGCTTGTTGGTGACTGGGCTTCCGTAGCACGAGAAGTCTCCCCATCCGCTGTCGTCAACGAAGACAAACAGGATGTTAGGCCGCTGGGCGGCGGCGGTACCGATGAGCACGCCCGAAACCAGGAGCGAAGCCGCGATGTGTTTAAGCAGTTTCAGTCGGCTCCAAGGCTAACCCCAAAGGAGGCATCGGGAAATACCCGCAAATTAGGGTGTAAAGGCAGGGTCTGGCCTGCGCGGAGCAGGCGGGTTCCCACCCGCTGCCCGAGGGCAATAAAAAGGGGGACCGATAGAAGTCGGCCCCCCTCACAAACCCTTCTGATTCACAAGCATTACCGGCGACGCCAGATCAAGCCGACAACGCCCGCCAGCAGCCCGAGCGCCAGGACGGACGGCTCCGGCACTGCGGCTTGAATAACCGTTACCGAGAAGTTGTCGTAGGTGACGAAGCTGTCGTTTGCCGCAATATCCCAGCTAAAGTAACGGCCGGCTCCGTCCAGCCGCCATCCACTGGTTAGCGACGAATCAGCCTGGGTATCATAGAACCACGATGTCCCCCCATCCTGCGAAACCTGCACCCGCGAGTTGAAGGTGGCAGTCTCCGCTCCAGCGTCGGTGACACGAACAACAAAGCTGACTTCGGAGTTCACGGTGCCCGAAGCCATGGCCAAGATCGCGGCGTTTTGGTCGTCGGCCAAGCCCGAAGACCCAAGGTCAATTCTCTTGCCGACGGTGTAGAAGCCATCGCCGGCTACCGCCCGATAAAGCTGGAGCCCGAAATCCCAAACACCGGCGCTGCCCTCCACCGTGCCCAACGCGAACGACATCCTTTGCAGGGCGGTCGCATTGTTGTCCATCGAGAGCGTAATATCATAGATGACGGGACTAGCCGCCGTGGCCCAGGGGATTCCAAGCGCGGAGCCAAAGTCAAACGGATTTGTGCCATCCGCGGAGAGTGTAATCCGCCCGGACTGCGCCCCGGAGTTGACCCGCAATCTGGCGTTGCCGCCAATATAAAAGCCGGTCGGGTCCTTGGCTGTGCGGGTGATGTATCTCAGACCATCCGCGGCGGTGCCGGTGAGTCGCGTGGCTGGCGGGTTGATCCCGGAATTCACGCCTTCACCCAGGAGGAAGCCGCTTCCCACGTTAGCGACGTTGTAGTTGTCAGCGATGATGGTCTGGCCCTGGGCGGTGACGCACGCAAGGAGAAGGACGGCGGTAAACTCAATCAGGTGTTTCATAGGCGTTCTTTAAGCACAAGACGGCCGCATTTTTGCTGCAATCGCTGTTAAGATTAAGCACAGTGGCCGCGGCCTGGGAATACCCTCAAATTAGGGTATCGCGGGACTGCCTCCCATGAGGTCGTGGCACCGTCCGAATTGCCGCAAGGCCTTGGAGTGCGGCGGCTGGCGGGGAACGGGGCTGACGCCGCTTTGGTTGCACTGCCGCGGATCAAAGCGAAAGCGGTGTGTGCCCTCGCCCCTCACCCACCGCACTCCAAAACGCTGGCGCGCGGGCCGGGGCTGGCGCTCAATCCAGCGCGCGGATGGGAAATAGCGCAGACTTGACGTGCTGCTCTCGCATGATGGCGCCGAGTTGCTTCACCACTTCCGGGTGTTGCGGCGCCACGTTGTTGGTCTCACCGGGGTCCCGGGCCAGGTTGTAGAGTTCGAGCGCGGCGGGCTGCGCCTTGCGCGCCTTGGCCCCCGGGTTGAGTCCAACGCGGATCGCTTTCCAATCGCCGGCGCGCACGCATTGCTGGCCGCCATAACCGGGCGCTTCGCGGTACAGGAACGGCCGCGCTTGCTGCTTCTTGCCAAGCAAGGTCGGCGCAAAGCTGATCCCGTCAATACCCGCCGGCGTTTCGGCCTTCTCGCCGATCAGCTCGAGCAGCGTCGGCAGCCAATCCTCGAAGCCGGTCACGCGGTCGGTCACCCCGCCGGGCGCGATCTTTCCTTTCCAGCGCACCACGCACGGCACGCGGAATCCGCCCTCGTAGTAGGACCCCTTGCGTCCGCGCAGCCCCGCGTGGCTGTTGAAGAACTCGGCGTCCGTGCCGCCGAGCTGGTCGTAAAGCGGGCCGTTGTCGCTGGTGAACACGAAGAGGGTGCTTTCGTCCAGGCCGAGTTCCTTGACCAGGTCAAGGATGCGGCCGATTTCCCGGTCCATGCGTGTGATCATGGCGGCGTAGGCGGCCCGCGGCGTGCGATGGGGCAAATAGCCGCGGCCGCCGGGATAAGGCGTCTCGGGGAACTGGCCCGCAAATTCCCGGAGTGAGTCTTCCGGCACCTGCAACGCCAGGTGCGGGACCGTGGTGGGGTAATAGAGGAAGAACGGCCGACCCTGGTTGTCGCGAACGAACTTGCGCGCCTGCGCGCTGATAAGGTCGGGCGCGTACTCGTTCCCGGAAAACTTCGCGTAGCTTTCGGGCGCGTTCGGATCGGCCCCGGCCGGCAGCTTCTGGCGCGGGCTGAAGGCCGGATTGCTCAAGGCGACCCGCGTGTCGTTCGACCACAAATGAGTCGGGTAGTAATTATGCGCCACGGCCTGGCAGTTGTAGCCGAAGAAGACGTCGAAGCCCTGGCGCGCCGGCTCGCCGCTCGTGCCGACGGCGCCCAGTCCCCACTTGCCGAAGCCGCCCAGCGCGTAGCCGAGCTTGTCGAGTGTGAGCGGCAGTTTGAGTTCGCCGGCCGGGACGGGCTCCTGGCCTTCGCCTTCCGGGCCCAGGCCGCCGCGGTTGTCGCGGATGTAGGCATGGCCCGGATGCTTGCCAGTCATGAGCACGCAGCGCGAGGGCGCGCACACGTTGTGCCCGGAGTAATGCGCGGTGAACCTCATGCCCTCGGCGGCGAGGCGGTCAATGTTGGGCGTCTTGAACTTCTGCTGGCCGTAACAGCTTAAGTCGCCGTAGCCCAGGTCATCGGCAATGAAGAACACGATGTTGGGTTTGCCCGCCGCCAGAGCGGAGCCACCCAGAAGCGTTGCGAGCAAGAGCGTGCGGAGCGGGTTCATTCGAGAATCTCTTTGAGGCCTTGCGCTGGGGCCGGGCATCAGGGCAAGTGCCAGGCCCGATAGAACCTCTGCCCCGCCGCCGCGGCCCCCTCGTCCGTAAACAGCAAGCTGTCCGCGGAGACCAGGTTCGTCGAGATGCCGTCCCAGTCCACCAGGTTGGTTGAGGCCTGAATGATGCACGTTTGGCCGACCACAAGATTGGTGACCGTGAACTGGAAACTCCCGTTGGGAAGGCGCACCGGATCAAGCAGCAGCCCTGGAGTCGTTTGCGAGGTAGCCGGATTCACGACGATCGTGCCCGTCATGCCGAACAACACGTAAACAGGGTCTTGGTAAGGGAAACTCCCGACGATTTGAAAGGTGAAGCCGGCTCTCTCGCCCGGATAGATATCGCCCGTGTTCCAATAACCCTGGGTGCTGACACTCGAGTAGATCTCGTCGAAGTAGTCATCGTTCCTCCACCAAACGGTGTCGCCGACTTGAACTTCGAGATAACTGGGGCTGAACGCGTAAAGAGACATGGACACGTAGTGATCCGCTGCCCCAGCCGAGGGCGCGAGGTAAGCGGTCACCAGGACGAGCGAGGCAAGTAGGGTCGTCGGCTTGAGCTGCAAGGCTGACTTCATCGCAGAGATTCTAGCAGGAAAGGCTCATCTGGGAAGATCGTTCTTCGCAGAACACGCTGCGTTGCGCACCCAGCCCCCGTCCCGCCGACACCCCGACTCCCGTATCGTCAAGCTGCATCGCTGCCTGGTTCCGGCTGGCGGAGGGGTTCGCCCGAGTCGGCAGGACCATCCGATCGGGAAAGGCACCAATTGACGCGGTAAACCGATTATATCATTGCGCCACAAAGGCTTATATTGTCATGAGCGACTGGGACCGGATAGGCATGGATTACACCAAGCTCATCGGGCTTTTCCCGCCCGTTTCCTGCGCGTTAGCCGTGGGTGGCCGACGGACCGGGCGGAACGGTGCGCCCAACGCACGGTCCGGGCACCTGGCGGGTTCTCAGCTTTGCCAGGGCCATCCCAACGCCATGCACCAGCGATGCACCAGCGGTGCACACCGGATGCACTACCGGTTACCGCTGGTGCATCGCTGGTGCATCGCTGGTGCATCGCTGGTGCACGACCCGAAGCGCGGGAGAGCAGGCACACCCCGCCTGACTGGCCGTGCGGATTCTGAGGCGGCGGGGAAACCTCCTGATACCACCCCAGGGCATTGACCAATGGAATGGGGTGTTTTCGGTGGCCGTGAAGGCTGGGGTGGCAGCGGGAACGGCTCACGTCAATTCCTCCAGGTCAGGAGGTATGGGCCTGCATTTTTCTGTATTTTATCGTTGACACTCTCGGAGATCTCTTCTATAAAGCCCGCAATATTGTTCGTGCCGCCTCCACCAGAGGCGTGAGCAGCAGATCGAAACTCGCAACTCTAAGTAAAATATGAAAACAAAGTTGACCGGACTCCTACTGGGTATCCTCGTTTTGTCATTCGCCCCAAGGGCAATGGCCGTCGCTTACGCCTCGGGTGTAAGCAAGGTCGGTGATGACGTGTCGTTTGTCTTGAACCAGAATGCGTATCTCGTGGAGGCCATCCTGGATGGCGGCGCCCAAACGCTGAGTCTGCCCACCACGGCTGGACAAATAAACTTCAACATGGCTGGCTACTCCACTTACCAGATTCACGTGACCACTGCTGGGGCGCCGGGTTGGTACCAGTATATTGCGGACGGTACTGACAGGAACTTCTATACACCGATTGGAGTGTCCATTGACAAGAATCCATCGAGTGCGAACTTCGGCAAAGTGTTCGTGTCCAATGCCACGAGTGCAACGACTGGGGCCGGCCGCAATACCCCCGAAGGGATCTACGCGCTGCGGGCGGATGGTGTGGCGTCCGGTTTCGGAAATGGCGGCGTTACGTGGGGCAGCACGCTCGGCCCGGGCAAGAGCACCATCGGCCCGGATGGTCACCTTTACGTCGCCGACCTTTCGCTGGATCTCTGTTTCGAGATGAGTGCCGATTTGCAGTCAGCGACGCAGTTGATTAACGCAGGCAACAAGACAGCGAACCAGTATGTAAATAGCATCGTTGTGGAAGGAACACAGGCTGCCGGCAACCGGAAGATCTACCTAGTTAACGGCTATTACGCGAATGCTCGGACCGGCCTCATCAGCTATGACCTCGGGGGCAACGCCACGGCCACCGCGAACGATACCGGCACTCAGGTTATTGGCCAGAGCGCCTGGAGTACTTTCTATCCCTACGACGTGGCCCGCGACAGCAGTGGCAACTGGTACTTGAATACCTACCGCGCCACCGCAGGCCAGGCCCCGGTGATCGTCAAGTTCAATGGGGCGGGCATTTTGCCCCTGGATGACGACAAGATATGGGAGGCGTCCAACCAATATACCTATCCGTACGGCATAGACATCAACGAGCAGGCCGGTTTGGTGGCATACGCGCATTACACCGACGGCAATGTTTACTTCTTTGACATGGCGACCGGTGCCTTCGTGGAGAAATTCGACGCAGGCAGCCGCGGGCGTGAACTGGCCTTTGACGCCGCCGGCAACCTGGTCGTAGTGGACAGCACGGTCGAGTACGCCCGATACTGGTCCCCCGGCGGCTGGTGGGAAACCTACTATGGCTCGGACGGGACGTTCTCGGTCGTTCCGGAGCCGGGCACGTTGAGCCTGCTGGCACTCGGCGGGCTGGCGTTCCTGTTGCGTCGGCGCAGCCAGAGTTAATCACCTCACTGCACAAGTCGCGGTTTTCACGGGGCGCGCGCAAAGTGCGCCCTTTTTTATTTGTTTCGGATGTTTCCCATGCCGGACGCCCGGTTTAGGACCCGGGCCACCGGTTTGGTGCTCGGCCAGGCCCTCGCGTGTCGTTCTGTTTGGCTGCTGCCCTCGCACACAACGTATCGTCGTACGACTCCCAACAGCATTTCCTGCTCGCCAGGACAGGCTGGACGGTCCATAAGCTTACCAATGATTGACGGCATTCCCGACTGCTTCATGATGCCCGTGAGGATTGCCACGTGGGGAGTAGGCGTGGCCTGCCTCGGTTGGCGGGTCTGCCGGAGTCTCGAGCCATCAGTCTTTGTTCGCGGCCCGCGCCGGACCTCGGTTGGATAATCCCGCAGATGCTCCATTTCTTGGCTCCGCTTCTTACTGAGTTCTGGGGTCCTTTTCGACTTCTGAGCTCACACTTGGTCTTGATCGGGATAGGAACCGTCCTGGCCGCGGGGCTGTCGTGGTTGGTCCTCTGGCGATGGCGCGGCGTCTTGCCGTTGGATCGCGGCCGCGCCTTCACGCCAGGCGCCGCCGCCGCCGCCGGCAAACCTACCGGCGCCGGCTTTCTCATGGTGCTCTCGCTCATCCCGGTGCTCTTCCTGGTGGTGCCGCTTTCGGGCAAGATGCTCCAGGTCAACGATTGCCTGGCGCTTGCGATGTTGATGGGCTTCCTCGATGACCGCAGCCCCCGGCCATGGGGCGAAGTCCGCAAAGGCCTGCTGGATTTGGTCGTCGCGGCCCTGACCTCTTTTGTCCTCTGCCAGGGACGTTCCATGGCGCTCTGGCTGCCGTTCGTCAAGACCAGCTACGTGGTGCCGCCCTTGGGCTTTGTGGTGCTCGCCACGGCGCTGCTCTGGATCACCATGAATGCCACCAACTGTTCCGATGGCGTGGATGGATTGGCCGGGTCCCTCACTTTGGTGTCGCTCTTTTCCCTGGGCGGCCTGTTATACGGTGTCATCGGGCATAAGCGAATATCCGCCTATCTGCTTGTGCCGCACAACCCCGAAGCCGCCGCCTGGGCGGTCCTGGTGTTCTCCGCCGCCGGTGCACTGGCGGGGTATCTCTGGCATAACGCTGAGCCAAGCCGGCTCCTCATGGGCGATGCGGGCTCGCGCTACCTGGGGCTGCTGTTGGGCATCGCGGTGCTGATGGCGGGCAATCCGTTCCTGGTCCTGGTCGTGGCGCCGGTCGTACTGCTCAACGGCGGGACGGGCCTGGCCAAGCTGGCCATGCTCCGCTGCTTCCGCCGCTTGGGGCTTGAAACCTCCCCGCCACCCAGGGACGGTGCCCGGACAGGGAACAGTGGTGGCGTGCCGTCGCTGGTCCAATTGCTCCACAAAGTCCGGTTCCCGCTACACGATCATTGCCGAAAGAACCTCGGCTGGTCCAACACCCAGGTGCTCATGCGCTTCCTCCTGTTGCAGGTGTTTCTGACCCCCCTGCTGCTCGTCGTCTTGCTGAAAGTCCGATAGCAGATTTGGCGTCAACGGGTGTTCTGAGCCGGCGCCGAAAGCTGCAGCCTTTCTCGCAGCTCGCGGTTGATTACCGGCATGGCCGTTCTCGTTGGATGCAGAACGGCCTGGCAGGGGCGTTTCGTTGAAACGTCCGTGTTTGGGCCGTTGGTTGTTACGGCATCAGCCGAATCCGGTAGAAGCGCGCCCCGCTGATCGGCGCCATGTCGGTGCAGCTCTGCAGGGAAGCTTCCCCGTAAGGAGCCGGATCCAATTCATCATGAAGGAAGCGGGCGATATCCAGGAAGGGGCCGGCAGGACCGCCGCCGGCATCAGCATCCGAGTATTGCACCCGGTATCGGGTGCCGCCGACCGAAGCCCACACCAGGTCTATATCTCCGGTGTAAACACTCTCCACCCCAAGAATGCGCAACGTCGAGGCGGCGTTGGTGGGGTTGGTGTTGGCCCGGTACTCGGCCAGGTTGTTTGAGCCGTCCCCATCATAGTCAGTGTTCGGGTCGGTGACGCCGTAGAGGGCTTCCCACGCGTCGGGAAGCCCGTTGCCGTTTGCGTCCGGGGGTGCGACGAGGATCAAATTCATCGAGGCGATCAGGCTGTTGGTGATGCCGTCGTTGGCCATGAAACTAACGCGGTCCGGCCCGCGATAACCCCGGGCCGGCAGGTAGGTTAGGGTTCCGGCGCCGGGATTGAAGTCAGTAATCGAGCCGCTCAGGGGCTCACTGGTGATCTGGAACGTCACCGGATCGCCGTCGGGGTCGGGGGCGCGCAGCGTCAATGGCACGGGGGCATCGCCGCTTACTGTTATCAATTGATTGCTCGCGATGGGCGCCGAGTTGGGGGCGAACTTGGCCAGGGTGGCAAACTGCCATTCGAAACTCGTGACGCTGTTGCCGTCCGGGTCCGCAACCTTCACGTACCAGTCATAGGACTTCCTCGGCTGCAGGCCCGCCCACACCCAACTGGTTGTCGTGTTGGGAGCGACGCCGATGTTGGTTGCCAGGGCGACGTAAGGCGTTCCGGAAGAACCTGGGCCGGTGGGCAGGGGCATCGGGTAGGCAAAGGACATCTGGCTGTTGGCGTCGGTCCGGTATTCATTGA
Source organism: uncultured Verrucomicrobiota bacterium (assembly GCA_964625855.1). GTDB lineage: Bacteria > Verrucomicrobiota > Verrucomicrobiia > Limisphaerales > UBA8199 > JAPLUA01. The sequence continues at coordinate 55,984 of CAZVFC010000045.1, forward strand.
CCCAGGGGGAATAGGTCTTGATGGTGACGGTGCTGTTGCTGGGCGAGAAATACATGAGCCGCATAAACCCGTTGCCGCCGTTCATCCAGCCCTGGAAGTCGGAGATGAACGTGCGAATCGTCCTGCCCAGGTAGGTGTCCGAGCGCGAGCCTTCGCCCCCGTTCGAAGCGACGTGGCCGCCCAGCATCAGGAAGAGGTTAGTGTTGGCTTTAAGCCCGTTGTAGATAGCCGAGCCTTGTGTGCTGAAGCTGCTGGGAGTCCGGTCACTTCCCATGTGATGGGTCACGGCGATAGCGCGGTGGTTTGGGTGCGCTGCCAGGACGCCATTGGCCCAGTCCAGGATGCCGGAGCCGTAGCGGCCGTATTCGAAGTAAAGCACGATGAAATCCAGGCCGCTGGCGGTGAACACATCAAAATGGCTGTCGTTGTTGTCGCCGTAACAGCCGCCGTAATAGCTCCGGCCGCTGAAGTGCGACACGCCAAAATACTGGTTGAAATGGGTTGTCGTGCCGTCTTCATCGCCCATCGGTTCCTGATCGTGGTTGCCCGGCACAATTCCGTAGGGGATGCCATCCGGCAGGCCGGTTCGCGTCGGGTTTTCCAGGCGATACATGGCGTTGGTGGCGTTGCGCCACTCGGTCGTGTTGGGATTGCCGTCTTTCCGGTCTCCATTCTGGACGATGTCGCCCAGGTGCGCCACGTAAACGATGTTGTGTGCTACGCGGTTGGTGACCAGCCACTCGGTCTGCGCAATCCACATTTCCTTCACGGCATCGCCGTTGCCGGCCGCCTCGCGCGCGTAGTTTTGGGTGTCGGGCAACACGGCAACGCAGAAGTCCGGACCGGGATAGGGTTTGGGCGCTTCGCGTCCATAAAAGGTCACCGTCAGATCGCCTGGAATCGAATTGGACACGGCCGCCGTGAGTGTCACTGCCGCGCCTAGATCCGGCGTGTTATCCGGCGGCGAAACCAGCACGGCGGAAACAGCGACCTGACGGACGACTGAAAAGCTGTCGTAGAAGACGTTCCCTTCGTTGGGGGCCTGGTCCCAGACAAGAACCCGCCCTGGCCCGTCCAGCCGCCAGCCGTTGGGCAGCGCGCTGTCGGTCTGGGTGTCGTAAACCCACGTGCCGCCGTCATTCAGCGACACCTGGACGCGCGAGTGGTAATTCGTCCCGCTCTCCGCCCCCGCATCCGTCACCCGAATCAAGATGCTATTCAACTGACCCGTGGTGTTATTAGCGGTCGTCGCCATCACCGCATTGATGTCGGCCACCCCCGCCGAATTGGCATCAATCCGCTTATAGATTGTGTAAAAACTGTCGGCGGGATTTGCGTGCACCACCTGCACTCCAAAATCCAGCGTGGTTACGTCGCCCTCCGCGGTCGTCAGGCCGAAGGACAACCGCTCCGTGCCCGTGGCGTCGTTCCGCATGGCAATCTTGATGTCATAGACCACAGGGTTGGTTGGTGTGGCACCGCCCGTCGCGAGGGCTGTCGCGAAGTCAAAAGGGCTCGTGCCGTCCGCCGACAGGGAGAATCGGCCAATGCCCGTGCCGGGCTCGACCCGCAAACGGTTGCTGCTGATGCCATACTTGTCGGCGGAGCGGCCCGAATCAACGGTGTCAATGTACCGGAGATTGGCGGCCGCCGTGCCGGTCAACCGGGTCGTGGGCGGATTGATGCCGTAGTTGACGCCATTGCCCAGCGCCCAACCCGTGGTCGTGGTGGTAACGGTGTAGTTATCACTGATGATAGTAACGGCGCCGGAAGCGGATGTGAGGGCAAATGCAGCGAGCAGCGAGCTAGCCAAGAGGGCTGGCACGAAGCGGTTTCTCATGAAGACGATGCGTTGTTCTATTCAGCGTCGAGCCTACTTCCGATGGCCGCCGTCCTACAATACCCTCAAATTAGGGCATGACCCTACTTGGCCGCTTTCGCGATCGCCTGGGTGCGCGAATGCACGTGCAGCTTGCCGTAAATGGTCTTGAGGTAGCTGCGCACGGTGGCGGGGGTCAGGCCCAGGGCTTCGGCGACTTCCTTGTCGCTGTAGCCCCGCGAAACATAGCCGAGCACCTCGGATTCGCGCTTGGAGAGCACCTCGTCCGGGCGGGTGGGCGGGGGCTGCTGGAGAAAGGATTGCACCACCTTGCGGGCAATGTAGGCGGACATCGGCGCGCCGCCTCGGTGCACGTCCTGGATTGCCTGCAGAATCTCGTCGGCCGAAGCCCGCTTGAGCAGGTAGCCGTTGGCCCCCATCTGCAGCGCCTGGAAGATGCGGTCGCTGTCGTCGTACACCGTGAGCATGACGATCTGGACCTCCGGCAGCAGCGCCCGAAGCTGGCGGGTGCACTCCACGCCGGACATCTTCGGCAGGTTGATGTCCATGAGCACCACCTGGGGCGGGCGACGCGGGAGGCCGGCGACGGCCGCCTCGCCCGAGGGATAACTGCCGGCACACTCCAGGCCTTCGGTCTCACCGAGCAACCGCTCGAGGTTCGAGCGCCAGCGCGGGTCGTCCTCCACAATTGCAACTCGCAGTGCCATAACTTAGCTCACCCTCAACTTGGCCAGAGGCAAGACAAAGTCAAGCCGGGTGCCGCGGCCCGGCTGGCTCTCGACCCGCAGCGTCCCACCCAGCCGCCCGATGCGCTCACGGAGGTTGGCCAGGCCGTCCTGACCTTCACCCGCCGCCTGGTCCGGCAGTCCTCTGCCGTCGTCCGCAATGGTAAGGCGCAGGCGGCCATTCTCGCAGGCCAACTCCAGGCGCATCTCGGTGGCCTGAGCGTGGCGGACGATGTTGTTGAAGGATTCCTTGACCAACACGAAGAGCTGGTGCCGGGTTTCGGTCGTCAGCGGCTGCATCGGCAGGTTGGCCGGCAGCTCCAGCCGGGTGCGCAATGGGGTGGGCCGGAAGAAATCCCGCGTGAACTGGGCGACATAGTTGGCAAAGTGATCCAGCGAGTCGTTGCGCGGATTCAATGCCCAGACGATGGCGTCCATCGCGGCGACGCTCGCGCGCGCGGTTTGGGAGATGTCGCCCAAATCACGCGCCAGCGCCGCGGGATCGCCTTTATGGCGCGCGCCCATGTCGGCCAGCAGGCCGATGCTGGTGAGGTTGGCGCCCAGTTCGTCATGAATATCCTGCGCGATGCGCGCCCGCTCCTGCTCCACCGCATGCTGCTGGCGCAGCCGTTCGAGACGGCGGCCTAGCCGGCGCACGGTCGCTCGCCGGAAGATCCAGACCCCGCCGCCGGCGATCGCGGCCGTTACGGCGGCCAGAAACCAATTCGTTTGCCAGAAGTAGGGATGAACGGCCAGCGCCACTGTCGCGGTTTGAGAACCCCACTCGCCTTCCGGGGTGGAGGCCAGGACGCGGAAAACATGCTCGCCCGCGGGGACGCTGGCGTAGGTCGCGGATCGCGCCGTTCCAGCATCCACCCACCCGTCATCCACGCCGGTCAACTGGTAGCGGAAGCGAATGCGTTCCGGCGCGCTCAAACAGGGGGCCGTGAACTGAAACTCCAGGCGCCCTGGTCCGGGCCGCAGGTTCTGCAAGGCGGCGGCGGTCAGCGGTTTGCCGTTCAGCAGCGTCTGCTCCAGGATGACAAGAGGCGGAGCGCTGCTGTCCTGCAAATCACCCGGCTTGAAGTGAATCGCGCCGTTGGCCGTGGCGAACCAGAGCTCTCCATCCGTCGTGCGCCAGCAACGCGGATCATGCCACACCGCGAACGAGACGTCAGGCAAACCATCGCCGCGGCCATAGGTAATGGCCTCGACCCGCGGCTGGCGTCCGTCTATCACGGCGTTTAATTGATCCAGGGTTATGCGGAATAGCCGGTACGGGGTGCCGCCCCAGAGAGAACCCTGGCCATCCGGCAGGAGCTGCATGATGCAGTTGCCGGGCAAACCCTGCTCCGCCGAAATGCGCGCTGTCTTGCCGTCCTTGAAACGCAGCAGGCCGCCGGCATCGGTGCCAATCCAGAGCGCGCCGTCCACCGCCGCAAGGCTGCGCACCGCGTCCTGGAACCCGCTCGGTTGCCGCGCCACCTCCCAGCGCGGCTCCCGGAAGCGCGCGATGCCTCCGCTCCAGTCGCCCGCCCAGATCTCCCCCGCCTGGTCCTCGATGACACAGCGCATGAGCTGGCTCGGCAATCCTTCCGCCGTCGAATAAGCCGTGAGATTGGTTCCTTTCAGGCAGTAGAGACCCGTGTTGTCCGTCACCATCCACAGCCGTCCTTGCCGGTCCTCCATCAAGTCAACCGGCGGCTCCTTGGGCTCGTTCCGAGCCAATTGAACCTCGCTGAATTGCCCGTCCGCCCAGCGCCAGAGACCGCGGTAAACGGTCGAGATCCAGACGCCGCCGTCCTTCACGGGCAACACGCAATATGAGTCGAGCCGCGGCCAACCGTCCGCCCGGTCCAGTGAATGCCACACGCCATTCTGCCACCAGCCCAGGCCGCGTTCCTTGGTTACCATCCACACCCGCCCGGCCTGGTCCTGAGCCAGGCTGCGCACAAACTCATTGGGCAACCCGCTGCGGAGGTCCTGGATGAATAAATGCCGCTGGCGCAGGCGGACCAATCCCCCTCCCTGAGTGCCGGCCCAGAGGTTGTCCTGTCCGTCCTCCAGCAGGCAGGCAATGCCGCTGGCCGTCGGCACCACCTGCTTGAACTGGCCCGCGGCGTAGCAGAACAGTCCTCGTGACTCCGTTCCGATCCATAGCCGTCCGCGGCTGTCCTCCAGCATGCAGGTCACGCGCGACTGGCCCCGCCACGGGAAGTCCGCCACGATGCGCGTCGCGCCATCCGCCGTGACAAAGCGCAGCCTGGCCTCGCGCGCGATCCACAACCCCCCCGCCCGCCGCGGCGCCGCCACAAACGGTGCGCTTCCAGGCACGGCGACTTCGCGCCAACTCTCCGCCTCATAAAGCCGCAGGTTCCGGGGGCTTGCCAGCCAAAGCCGCCCTTCAGAATCACGCATCCACTGTGAACCTGCCGAAGCTTCCCCCGCCACCCGCTCGGCCCGGCCCGGTTCCCCGGCCGAAATCCGGCCCAGGCCGCCATCCGCATCCACCCATAGGATGCCGTTGGTGCCGTCGCTGCACAGGCATGCCGCCCGCGCTCGGAGGACCGCCCCATTGGTGAGCACCTCGGAAAACACCCCTCGCTCCAGACAAACCAGTCCGACTTGATCGGGCGCGACCCAAAGCCGGCCCTGGCCATCCACCTCCAGCGGCCCAACCCGCGTGCCATAGCGCAGGCCCGTCGGGGTGCGGAAGAAGGTCTCGAAGCGCACGCCATCGAACCGGACCAGCCCATGGTGGGTGCCCAACCACAGGTATCCGTCCGGGGTTTCCTTCAGTTCCTGGATGCTGTTAACCGGCAGCCCCTCGCCGGTGCTCCAGAAACTGATTACAAAGTCTGAGGCTGAATCATTCAGGGCGCGCGGCAGCGCCACCGCGGGCTCCTCCTGCGGGCCGGGCCCAGGGGCGCTCAGCGACGGAAGACTCGCCGCGGCCAGCGCGCCGAGGCCTGCGGCAAACCATTTCGCAGCCAAGCCGTGGAAGACGATGCTTCGCATGAACTATCTCACTGGTGGTGGACATCCTTCCGATGTCTCACCCGTTGGATGTCAGACTATGCCATCGCGCTTCAGCTCGGCTTTGAACTCCTCGTGGGGGATGGTCGGTTCCTCCCGCCGCTCCGCTACCGCCGCCAGATCATCCAAGTCCTCCAGCAGCTTCTCGTATTCGGTAATCGGGAGCATGACGGCTGTCTTCTTGCCCGTCTCGTCGGTGAGATGCTGCAGCGCTTCGCTCATGCAAGGAAGATTATGCCAGAGCAGGGCGTTGTCGAGCCTTGACCGGCCCGCACATCCAATCCGTGTCGCCCGGGTGATCGCTGATCGTGAGCTCAACTTCTTTCGGGCCGCGCCCGCCCGCTGGGCGCCTCCCAATGGCCGGCCTGCAAACGACATCGGCTGACCCGCAAACGCCGACTCCCGACTGGGAAAGCCCGTTGGCAGACTCGCAAACACCGTCGGTGCTGCCGCGAGGCACTTGAGAAGCCACGCCAGTGCGCCAGAAAGGATTTGGGTGTATGAGGCCGAACGGGACGCTGGATCGCCTGACTGGGAGCGCGGTCACCTGAAGCTGCTAGGTCCTGCCCGGGCCGTTTCGCGGCTTGTGCCGGCGGGCGGGCGGGCGTAGAACAGGGGCGACGGAAAACAAACCAGAGATTGCTTATGTCCGATCCAGTCCTCAATCCCGACCTGCCGGTCGACCATTCGCCGTTGTCCTCGGGCGCCGTATTCCTGATTCCTCGGGTTGCGAGGTTTACAACCGGCTGGGACCGGGGTACTTTTAACCCATGAGCACGGCGGAGCTGATATACGAGAAAGCCAAAGCGTTGCCCGGGACGTTGCAGACCGAGGCGTTGCACTACGTTGATTTCCTGCTATCGCGCCAGGGGGCGAAAAGCGAAGATGAAGATTGGGCCAGGTTTTCGGCCAGCCAACTCGAAACGCAATACGCGCCCGCCGATGCCATCTACGACGCAGACTGAGAAGCCGCTGTGAGCCATTCTCCTTTACGAATCACCACGGCTTTGCGGGGGTTCTTCGAGCAGGTTCTTCCCCAGTAAGACAATTGCGAAACCTGACCCGAGCGAAAACAAATCAAACCGTTTTCGCGGTGCTGGTCGCTTTCATCATGTTCAACAGGCTGACATAGTTGAGGCTGACGCGGCTGGGTCCACCGGTGCCGCCTCAAGCGAACAAGTTTTGCCCATGGGCCGGGTGCGATACTATACCCTAAAACTGGGGTGGCAATCCCGGCTGGCATATCCCTGCCTGCCGAGACAGGATAGACCTATGATAAGACATGGTCTTGCTGGCGTCGTCGCAGTTACAGCAATCGCGGCTTCGGTTTTTGCGTCAGGCGGCGCCGGACTTCAGCAGGCCTTCGAGAACCCGCCCGAATCGGCCAAGCCGCTGACGTGGTGGCACTGGATTGACGGCAACGTCACCAAGCCGGGTATCACGCGCGACCTCGAGGCGATGAAGCGGGCCGGGCTCGGCGGCTGCTACTTGTTTAGCATCGGCGGCTATTTCCCGGAAGGGCCGCTGAAGTTCCGGCAGGAGCAGTGGTATGACGTGCTGGGGCACACCGTGAAAGAAGCCGAGCGCCTGGGCCTGGTCTTCGGCGTTCACAACTGTGACGGCTGGTCCGAGGCAGGAGGCCCCTGGATCACCCCGGAGACTTCCATGAAGGAACTAACGCACGCGAGCGTGGACGCAACCGGGCCTTCCCGCTTCGAGGCGAGCCTGCCCACGCCGCCCAGTAAAGAGAACTTCTACCGTGACATCGCCGTGGTCGCTTTCCGATTGCCTGCCGGTGAACAAGTCAACGGACCGGCCTCCGGCACGCGGGTATCAGGTTCGGTCAGCGCCTCTGAGTTGAAGTTGTTGGCTGACGGTCAATTACAGCCGCGCGCGATGTTCCCCAAATCCGTCACGGGGCACCGGATTGAGTTGGACCTGGGCGCCCCGCGTGTGCTGCGCACGATGATTCTGCGCAACGTCAGCGGCTACGTGCAGGATGAGGACTTTCCCGCACTCATTGAAGCCTCCGCCGACGGCAAGGACTGGCAGTCGGCCGGAAAGTTCTCGTTCTCCTGGGACACCGCCAACGGCGCCAAGCCGATCACCGTCGCCCTGGGCGAGTTGAGCACGCGTTTCCTGAGAGTCTCGTTCACCAACCTTTGGCCGGTGGGAATTGGTGAGGTGGAACTGAGCTCAGCCGCCAGGCTCCATTTCGCCGAAGCCAAGGCCGGCTGGCTGCGATGCCGCGGGCATGGCGGCGAGGCGCGCAACTACGCCCGCTATCCCGGTCCGGACCGCCATATGCAGCCACCGGCTGATTATGTGGTGTCCGGCAACGATGTTCTGGACCTGACCGCCAAGCTCACCTCCGAGGGCCGGCTGGCCTGGGACGTTCCGCCCGGCCATTGGCGTATCCTGCGGGTGGGCTACACAAGCAACGGCCGCTCGAACAAACCCGCGACCCCCGCCGGCCGCGGCCTCGAGTGCGACAAGCTGGACTCCAAAGTCGTGCGCGCTCACCTGGATCAATACGTCGGACAACTCGTCCAGCGCTTCGGCCCCGCGGTTGGCAAGACATTCGCCGCCGTGGAGACTGACAGTTGGGAGTGCGACGTCCAGAACTGGACGGCCGGCCTCGATCAGCGGTTGAAGCAGCGCACCGGGATTGATATCGCGCCTTGGCTGCCCCTCCTGATCGAAGGCTGGATCGTGGACGGCCCCGATGCGTCCGAGCGCATGCTGTGGGACTGGCGGCGTTTTCTGGCGGATCAATTCGCGGAAAGCTTCTTCGGCGAGGTCGGGCGTTACCTGCGCGAGAAGGGCCTGACCTACGTCATCGAAGGATCAGGACGCCAGATGTATCTGTATGACCCCATCGGCTACCAGCGGCCCGGGGATGTGCCGATGGGCGAATTCTGGCTCAACACCGGCGCCGGGCAGGGCGTGCGCGTGGACAACAAGGTCGCCTCCAGCACCGCTCATATCACTGGTGGCCGCATCGTGGCCTCCGAGTCCTACACGGCCAGCGCACCCTTTGCCAAATGGCAGAATCATCCTTACTCGCTCAAACCGCTCGGCGATCGCGCCTACTGCGCCGGGGTGAACCGGTTCGTCTTCCACACCTTCGCGCACCAGCCCTACGACGTCACCGGTCCCGGCTTTACCATGGCCATCTGGGGATTGAACTGCAACCGGGCCAACACCTGGTGGGAGCCGGGCCGGGCCTGGATGCGCTACCTCGCCCGGTGCAACCATCTGTTGCAGGAGGGGCGGTTCTTTGCGGACGTGCTTTGGTTCATCGGCGAGGACGTGCCCAACCGCATCGGCTGGCGCGATGAACTCGATCCCCCGCTGCCGCCCGGCTACGACTTCGACGCCTGCGACGCCACCGCGCTGCTGCAGGCGAAAATCGAGGACGGGCGCATTGTCCTCCCGAGCGGGATGAGCTACCGCGTGTTGCTGCTGGCCAACCGCCCCACCATGCGCCCGGCATTGTTGCGGAAGATCGCGGAACTTGTCAGTGCCGGCGCGGTGGTGGTCGGTCCCCGCCCGCAGCAATCGCCCAGCCTGGCTGACGTCGGCGATGGCGATCGTGAGGTGAAAGACCTCGGCCAGCGAATCTGGGGACCCTGCGATGGCCGCACGGTCAAAGAGCATGCCGCAGGCAAAGGTCATGTTTACTGGGGACTTTCCTTCCCGGACCTGTTCAACCGCCTGGGCCTCGCACCGGACTTCGATTGGGAAGCGCAAAGCGGCGACGCGGAGGTCCTCTACATCCACCGGCGGATCGGGGAGGCGGACGTGTACTTCATTTCGAACCAGAGACTCCGGCCCGAGCCGATAACCGCCAGGTTCCGTGTCGCGGGGCGTCAGCCCGAGGTGTGGGACCCGGTCACCGGGTCAACCACGCGGCCCGCAGTTTACCAAGCCACGGCCTCGGGGGTGGAGATGAACCTGTCGCTGGATCCCGCCGGCTCCGTCTTCGTCGTATTCCGCGAGCCCGCGCCGGCACGGCACGTGGTGAAGGCGGACGGGGAGTTGGACTTGGCGTTCGACACCGGCGGGCGGCTAGTCGCGCGCGTGCGGCAGCCGGGCGACCGCACACTGGAGTTCAATGACGGTTCAAGGCGTGAAGTGCCAGGCCGGGAAGTCCCCTTGCCCATGGAGATTACAGGGCCGTGGAAGGTCTCATTCCCGCCCAACCTGGGTGCTCCGGCTTCGGCCTCTCTCGCCGCGCTCGTGTCCTGGACCAAGCGTCCGGAGGAGGGCATCCGCCACTTCTCCGGCACCGCTAGCTACACCCGGGAATTCGAGGTGAGCGCGGAGCGCCTCGGGCCGGGTCGCGAAGCCTGGCTCGACCTGGGCGACGTGCAGGTAATCGCCGAGGTGCGCCTGAACGGGCAGGACTTGGGCATCCTTTGGAAGCCGCCGTTCCGCCTTAACGCCACCCCCGCCCTCAGGCCCGGCGCTAACCGACTCGAAGTGCGCGTGACCAACCTTTGGCCCAACCGGATGATCGGAGATGAGCAATTGCCCGACTCAATGAAATGGTTGCCGAAACGGGCTTTGCCTCAGCGGTGGCCGGACTGGGTGCTTCGAGGCGAGCCGCGGCCCGACGGGCGCGTGACCTTCTGCACGCGCAAGGTCTATGCGAAAGATGACCCGCTGCTGGACTCGGGCCTCCTGGGCCCGGTGCGACTCGTGTTCGCGCAGAGAGTAGAACTATGAGGTGCCGGGGCCGCAGCCGGTCTCTCCCGCAGTATCACCGGGTCAGGCTCGAAGTGGCGGGAGATGCCGCGGGCACCCAACCACGCGGACGCACTTCTGGATTGAGCACGAAGCGATCTAGCTTGACTACAGGGTAGTAACCGCCGTGGCAACCAAGCGCGTCCCAAGCGAGACACACCGTAGTCTCACCGGATACAAACCGGATACACACCGTAGATAACTTTCGCACGGCTCTTGGCACAACCCATTGTCCTGAAATGACTTGCGGATATGGCCCGCAGAAATGCACGTAAACCTTCGGCAAGTCCGCCGGGCCGTAGAGGCTCCCGGAGCGTGTACACCGGAGGCACAACGGAAAATCGCTTGTGCATCCGGTGTACTCAGCGCGAAGGGCCGGAGAATCAGGCGGTTCCCTGGCCCACCCTTCCGCTTGCCCGACACCGCCAACTACGCTACACCGCCACCATGTCAGAGACCGAAGCCGTCCTCACCGTCTTATCCCGCGGGACCTGCGATCTCATAATGGAGCGCGCTGCGGCTTTGAAGGCATGCGCTCCCGCCAACAACGACTGCTGAACACCGGCGAACCGAAAGGACATTGTGAACCTGAGCACCAACACCATTACCTGTCCAAAATGCAAAGCGGAAATCCCTCTCACTGACGCTGTGACTCAAGGCATTCGCACACAACTGGAGCAGGAATTCGCCGACCGCCAGCGGAAGCTGCAGGAGGCCGTTGAGGCTCGGGAGGCGGCTCTCGCCGAGCGCCAGAAGCAAATTGCCCGGGCCGAGAAGGCCATCGAGCAGCAGGTCGCTGATAAACTCACCCTCGAGCGCAAAGCGCTTCAGGCCGAAGCCCGCGAGCAGGCCAAGCGAGATCTGACGGTGGAGCTGCAGGACCTCCGGAGCCAGCTCACCGATCGCCAGCAAAAACTGGCCGACGCCCAAAAGACCGAGCTCGAGCTGCGCAAACAGCAGCGGCAGGTCGAGGAAAAGGCCCAGGGCCTCGAGCTGGAAGTCGCGCGCAAACTCGACGCCGAGCGGGAGGCTATTCGCAAGCAGGCCGCCGAAACCGCCACCGAAGCCGAGCGCCTCAAGCTCGCCGAAAAGGAGAAGGTCATCTCGGACCTTCAGCTCCAAATCACGGCCCTCAAGCAAAAGGCCGAGCAAGGTTCAATGCAGCTTCAGGGCGAGGTCCTCGAACTGGACCTCGAAAGCCAGCTCGCCGGCGCCTTCCCTTACGACGCCATCGAGCCCGTCAGCAAGGGCGTTCGCGGCGGCGACATCCACCAGCGGGTCCACACCAATACTGGCCACGACTGTGGCATGATCCTCTGGGAAGCCAAGCGCACCAAGAACTGGAGCGGCAACTGGGCCTCCAAGCTCAAGGAAGACCAGCGCGCGGCCAAAGCCGAGCTCGCCGTCATCGTCTCCCAAGTTCTGCCTCCGGAGCTGCGGCACTTCGGCCAGGTGGACGGCGTGTGGGTCTGTGATTTCCTTTCCGCGCTCCCCCTGGCCGCCGCGTTGCGACACGGCCTGGTTACCGCCGCGGTGGCCCGCCTCGCTGAAACCGGCAAGGCCGGCAAGACGGAGGAGCTGTATGCCTACCTCTGCAGCGTCGAGTTCCGCCAGCACATCGAGGCCGTCGTCGAGGCATTTGCCGCCATGCAGCAGGACCTCCAAAAGGAAAAGCGCGCCATGGAAAAGGCCTGGGCGGCGCGCGAGAAGCAGCTCGGCCGGGCGCTTCAGCACACCGCCCAACTCTATGGCGGCATCCAGGGCATTGCCGGCCAGAGCGCCCTGCCCGAAATCAAGGCCCTCGAACTTACCGCCGGGGAGCCCCTCGGCGACGCACCGGAGGCACCGGTTCCCTTAGGCTGAAGAACGTCAGGGCTGTATGGCGACGCGCCGAAACGACCTGCTGACCGAGACGGGCCGCTCCCGGAGAACAACACGGCGCGGGCATCACACCCGCGCCTTGCAATCGCCACGGCGCTCTTTGAATTGGCCGCAGGCCGAGAAGCCTGCCGAAGGCCATAAGCACCGTCGCCAAGTCAATATACCACACTCGTGCCGGGCGGCAATCTTCCCGGCCACGCCCATCCCAAGAATTTTGCTGCAATCGCGCTCCTTCGGTCCCATTCTGGCGCGGCTTGGCGCCCCGGGCGCCCCAATTGCACCGTTGTCGGTCATTTAATCCAAACATGCCTACAGAACAACAAATCATCGCCACGGAGCGCCAGGCCCTGATGAGCCTACTCAACACTGTCCCCCTGCGCTCGGTAGATGAGAACGTGCTGATCGCTTCCTGGAACATCGCGCAGTTCTCGAACAAGAAGAAGCAGCGCGCGCTGCAATACATCGCCGATATCTGCGAGCGCTTCGACGTTGTGGCCATTCAGGAGGTGAAAACCAACCTGGAGGGATTGGCCAAGCTACAGGAGTTGCTGCCCGGGCACTACCAGATCCTGGTGTCCGACCCGACCGGGAACAACGAGCGCCTGGCTTTTCTATACGACAAGCGGACGGTCATCAGCACGGGGCTGGTCTGCGAGATCGCCTTCAATGGACCCATCGTCAGTCCGAACGTGTTTCAATTCCAGCGGTCGCCCTATTGCGCGTCCTTCCGAGCGGGGCGCTTCGACTTCACGCTCGTGTCGGTCCACATCGCGGAAGGGTCGAAACAGGGCGCAGTGGGCCTGGACCTGAGGGAACGGGAAATACAGGAGCTGGTGAAGTTCATCAAACACGAGGCAAGAAGGGCGCGAGGCTCGGTGTTCGATCCCGACTTCTTCCTGGTGGGGGATTTCAACATCGAAGCTCATGCCGATCGTTTCTTCCAGGCACTCACGGGCGGGGATGAACCGCGATTTGTGATGCCGCCCGGCATGAACAGTCTGGGGACGAACTTCGACCAGACAAAGACCTTCGACAAGATCGCCTGGATACCGAGCGAGGAGTTCGAGTTCACCGGGAAGTTTGGAGCGATCGCCTTTGGCGATGTCCTGTATCGGGAGGCTGGCCAGCCGGAGGATGCGGCCAGGAAGGAAGTGAGCGATCACCTGCCACTTTGGGCTGAGTTTCGTGTCACGGAGCTGGAGCACGAACTGGATCAGATCATCAACCTCGAGCGATAGCGCGGACTGCCGCGCCGCCGGTCTCACCGGGAAGAGCGCGCGATGATCGAGGCTGCGGGTTACAGACTCGACCTTGCCGCGTCAGGATTGCTTGCGTTTCTTCTTCTTCTTCTTAGCCGGCGCTTCCTGAGGTTCGACCGGAGCCGCGTTCCTGGCGGGCAGGTATTTCGCCAGCTTCTTCTTCACGTCCGCATATTGCGGCTTGCCCGCGAGGTTCGTCCATTCGCGCGGATCGGTGCGCTCGCTGTATAGCTCTTCCGACCCGTCCTCATACCGGATATAGCGCCACTCCGCCGTGCGAAGCGTGTGGTTGTTTTGGTACATAGTAGAGAGACCCGGCTGGGCCCACTCGGCGGCTGGATTGGCCAGGAGAGGTTTGATGCTCACGCCCTCCGCGTGCTTGGGGACCGGCACGCCCGCTAACTCGCACAGGGTCGGATAAAGGCTCATCAGGTCCACGCCCTGATCGCACGTCGCGCCCCGCTTGGCCACGCCCGGCGCCACCCAAATCATTGGCACGCGGGTCGCCTCGTTCCACAAGGTGACCTTGGCCCAGTGTTCCTTCTCGCCGAGGTGCCAGCCATTATCGCCGACGAACACAATAATGGTGTTGTCGCGGTAGGGAGATTTGTCCAACGCGTCGAGTAGCCGGCCGATCTGCGCGTCCGCGTACGAAATGGCCGCCAGATAAGCGCGCGCCCGATCCTGCCAAACGCCCGCCTTGAGAACGTTCGCGTGCATGCCGCCAGGGTTCGCGAATTCCACACCGCGCCGCGGCACATCGGCCAGGTCATTGGTAAGCACCGCGGGCAGTTGAAGTGTATCCAGCGGGTTCAGGTCGAAGTATTTCTTCGGCACATCCCAGGGTGTGTGGGGCCGGTGCAGACCGCAAACCATGAAGAACGGCTGTTTCGGTTGCGCCAGACGCTCGATACACCAGGAAACACTCCGCGTATCCGCCAACTCACTTTCGGGCCGCTTCTCGTCGAAGGGCTGCGTCGGCTCCCCTTCGGTGAACATGCGGTAGCCGAACGGTCCCGGGCGGCGGTTGGCCGGGTGGTTGGGCAGCGTGTCGTCGGCAGGGAAAACCACCTCGTCCCACTCTTCCGCGCGGTAGTTGCGGTAGTGGTAGATCTTGCCGGCGCCCAACGAGGTATATCCATGTTGCCGCACATAGTCATTGATGCACAAACCGCGCCCGATATGCGGCATCCACACCTGCTGATTGTGGTAGATGCCGGTGGTGGACGGCCGCATGCCGCTCATGAAGGCCGTGCGCGACGGGTTGCAGAGTGGAGCCGGGCACTGCGCGTTGCGGAAGGTCACACCCCGAGCCGCCAGCTTGTCGAGGCTGGGGGTCTTGGCCTGCGGATGGCCGGCCAGCGGCCCGATCCAGTCATTCAAATCGTCCGCAATAATGAGCAGGATATTGGGTTTGGCTTTGGGCGACGGCTCGGCGGTGGCCGCCGGGGCGGCGACTGAGGTGAAAGCCACTGCCGCCAGGATCGCCGCAAACCAAGCCGAGTTCTTATGGTTAGTCATCTTCATAATAGGGATTGGATTGGCCCAGTTTAACTTCGCGAGCCAGGTGCGACTCCATACCCTAAAATTAGGGTAGCAGCGATTCGCTTACCCGCGGGCACGGCCGGAAGGGTTGCTTGCCGCCGGCGTCAGCGACGCCACGACCGTTGCAGGTAGTCTCATGCTGTTCACGATAGTTGCTCTTGATGGATGCCGATTAGAACTCGAACTTCGGGTCACCGAAGAAGTTCGTCATCTTCTTGTAGCTTCGCCACTCGCCGTGGGTGTCGAGAAACATAAGATTGCCGCCTGCCGGACGGCTGCCGTCCAAATGGCTTGTGCGTTGTTTCACGCTGGCGGGAAGTCCGCCAACGGGCACGTGCGTATAGTTCCTGTTGTAGCTGATCGTAACGTCGCAGATGAGCTCGGTGGAAGCCGGTCTGTTCGTTTGGTTGCCAAGAATAGAGAAGCGCCAGTACTTTGGCGGCAGTTGGGGAATCCCCGCAAATAACCAGATATATCCGGAGATGCGGAAAGGGCCCTGGGTGGCCGCGCTGTTACCGGGATAATACCAGCAGAAGTCGCTGTCGAATTGCTTGTTGGAACCACAGTAGAAAATCTGCCGCCGGGCACCGTTCTCGATTAGCGCGTCAACAAGCTGGTTGGGCAAATCCCAAACCCAGTTTCCCGGTGGAGTGCCCGGCCAGGGCGGGAGAGGAACGAACGGTGCGTAGCGAACGTCAGGCAACCTCTCCCGGTTGTCGTGTGCGTAAATCTGCACGGCAACGCCCAACTGCCGGAGGTTGCTCAGGCACGCCGTTCGATTCGCTCGCTCTTTGGCGCGGGTCAGTGCCGGCAGAAGCAACGCCGCGAGAATGGCAATAATGGCAATGACCACCAGTAACTCGATCAGAGTGAACGCGCATTCCCGGTCGGGCATTCTCCGCCCCGGGAGTCCGCTGTTCCCGTCATTAGCAAGCCAAGGCATAGTTCTAATCAGCCTGGTTATTCCCCGCGAAACGCAGGTTTCACCTTCGCAAAGTCGCCACTCGACTGGCTGGCACGCTGATACAGCATGCCCACCGACGCGCCACCGAGCAACACTACTTCGCGGAAATGTGTCGCCCTTGGGTGCCTTGCGCTGGCGGACGTGGGAATCCTTTCAATTAGCGCCGCGCGCGGGAAGTGGGGGCTTTGATATAGTGGACCTCCTGCATATTGTAAGGTGTCCCGTCGGCGCGGAAGATGTCGTGGAACCAGACCAGCGGCTCAGCCTGATACTGCGTCCTCCAGGAGTCCCAGGGATAGATTGTTTGCGACTTTCCGTTCACAAATCCCCAGTTATAGGCGCCAATGTTGTCCTGCTGAAAAGGTTCACCAAGGCGCTCGCATCCGACTCCTTCTCAGTCCACCAGCTCACGCTCGATGACTTCCAGGGTTTTGCCCTTGGTCTCCGGCAACCTCGCGCGCACGTAGAAGAATCCAAAGAGGCAGATGCCGGCATAGAGCCAGTATGTGCCGGCTGCGCCGAGCTTCGCGTTGAGCCAGGGGAACGAGTAGGTCAGGGTGAAACAGCCGGTCCACAGGGCGAACACCGCCACGGACATCGCCGCGCCGCGGATGCGGTTGGGGAAGATCTCCGAAAGCACCACCCAGACCACCGGCGCCAGGGTGCAGGCATAGCACCCGATCGCAGCCACCACCAGGATGACCATGGGCACGCCTTTGAGTCCGGCAACCTGGCTGGCTCCCAGTAGCAGGTAGATAATCGTCAGGCCGACCCAGCCGGCCAGCATGAGAAAACGGCGCCCCACCCGGTCCACGGTGAACATGGCCACAAACGTGAAGGTTAGGTTGGCCAGCCCGATGATTACGATGTTGAGCAATATGTCCGAGACCTGGTAACCGGCGGCGGCAAAGACATCCTTCGCGTAATAGAAGATGACGTTGATGCCGCACCACTGCTGGAGGAAAGCCAGTGCTGCGCCGAACAGCAAAATGGTTCTCATGCGCGGGGCGAGGACCAACTCACGGAAGTTCACGCGGACAACTTCGCTGGCCAGGGTGGCCTTGATTTCGGCCAGCGCGGTGGCGGCATAAGCCTGCCCGCCGATGCGTTCCAGCACCGCCCGGGCCTTGGCGTCCTGGCGGTTCCGAGCGAGCCAGCGGGGGCTTTCCGGCACGAACAACAAGCCGACCAGAAACAGCACCGAAGGAACCGTCGTCACGGCGAACATCCAGCGCCAGCCATGCTGCCCGTTCCATGAGCTCAGGATCTGCTCGGCCGTCGCGCCCGGCGGTGTGGGCTGGGCGATGAGCCAGTTCGCCAGTTGCGCCATGAGGATGCCAACCACAATGGTCAACTGGTTCACGGAGACCAGCTTGCCGCGGGACTCGGCGGGCGCAATCTCGGCGATATACATGGGCGATAGGTTTGACGCGAGGCCAATGGCCACTCCGCCCAGGATGCGCCAGCTCACGAAAGCCAGGTATGTAGGGGCCAGCCCCGTGCCGAGCGACGAAACCGTGAACAGCACCGCGGACAGCAGCAGCAACCGCTTTCGCCCGAGCCGGTCACTCAGGCCGCCGGAGACCAGCGCGCCCAGGAGACAGCCGACCAGCGCGCAACTCTTCGCCCAGCCCACCTCGGAGGCCGAGACGAGATGGAAATACTTTTCATAGAACAAGTCCGCCCCGCTGATGACTACCCAATCATAGCCGAAGAGCAGCCCGCCCAACGCCGCCACCAGCGAGATGCACCAGATGTAAGCCAGGTTGCAGCGGACGCCGCCGGGAGCGGGGTCCGCGACTACCTGAGGGGCCGCAGTCATTTTCATATTTCGTAGCCAATTGGCTGAGGAGGAGCAATCGCTCCGTGTTACCAGCGCTCGACGCGTCTCAGGATGTCCTGTTCCTCACCTTCGCGGACCCCCAGGCAGAGGAACACGCCTTCAGGAGGCAGCCGGTCCATGAACTCGTTTAGCTCCTCGGTCGGGACATCCACCAGGATTGACTTTCCCGTGGCGAGGATGCGTTTGAGCAGTGGGATCCATTGCAGGATGGGCCAATCGGCTCCGAGCCCCTGCACCCACTGGATGGCCTGGATCTCGGGCTGCTCCAGGATGACATCCAGGTGCCGGGCGACATCTTTGCCGTCCACATGGTAGATGGCTCGATCCATCCCCGCCAACTCACACCGCAGTTGCGGCAGCGAGAACTGCTTGAAGTGCCTGGTCGAAATCATCGCGGCCACGTCACAGCTCGGAATATGAAACCGGCCGGGACAGGGCAGGTTGAGCCAGGTGACCGAGGGTTGCCCCCGGTCCCTGAGCAGGGCATCGAAGTGGCCGAAGATGCGCTGGAAGTCTCTGACCGAGAGTTCCACCAGGGGCTCCAACTTCTCCGGCGCAGTGGCCATGTCGAGGAAGAGCGCGTCCAACCCGCGCCAGGCCGCGATGCAGTCGAGGCTCGGATGAAAGTCCGTGTAGCCGACCCAGTAACGGCCGCCGCACGCATCCAGGGCCGCGCGAGTTAGCTCCTCCAGCTTCCTGAAGTAAGGGCTGGCGAAGGGATCGTTCTGCAAGACGGACAAGTCGTCGAGGCTCGGGAGAACCGCCTCGTACCACGAGGTGACTTCTGCGAACTGCAAACGCCCGGCATAGAAGGCCGAATAGACGCTGGGGCCCAGGTTCGGCACGAACACCGGAAAGGTTTCAGCGTGGAAAACCTTCCCGGCAATTGACCGCTCGAAGCTCTCGATCTGATAGGCGGTATCAAACCAGCGCGCCTCGAGCGAGCTCCACCGCGCGGGATCCAGAGGTTCCCCAACCTCGAACTGCGCGTTATGCTTGTAAAAGCGTACGGGGGCGCGGTCAATGACCTCCTGGTGAAACCAAGCCTCGATCCGCTCCATGCAACGGCTGAAATCAGGCTTGGTGGACAGGGCCTGGATGGTCGCGCGCTTACACATGAATGTTGCAGAGCCATTGTCGGGCCTGCCGTCGCCAGGTCAAAGCAATTTGATCCACGCGATGACAAAATTCCTTCCTGCTAAAACGGTAGTACGCGTTGCGCCGCTTCGGGATTGCGGTTGACCAGGACTGGCCCAAGCTCACCAGAACGGCTCAATGCTCCCAGAGCGTGTACACAGCGCGAAGGGCCGGAAAATCGGACGGTTCGGTCCGAAATGAACGCGAATTCTGCGGGTTTGCCGAAGGGTTACGGGTGGAAAGTTGTTCGACGACCGCAACTCTCGTGATACAAGCAGCATACAATAGGAGCCAACACCCCACCCGCCACGGGGCCTGGTCCGCAAGGCGCATGACCATGTCGGACTACCAGTAACCAAGCGATGAGCCGCCAGCACCAAGCTCAGGCAACACAATAATCACTGCTCCTAAGCGCGCTGCAATTGCAATCAGGAGCAGGCTTCGCTTGCCTGTGTCTTAATACGACTTCGTGGCGAGAAGGCAGATGAGGGCGCTTACGAGGAAGCCGGCGAATCCGACAACGCGGTAAATGAACTCTGCGAACTTCAGATCACTTACGCCCAACGCGCCGACGCAGGCACGCCGGGGCAATGATGTGGGATTGCCAACCGAGACGCGATCCCGGCGTTGCCTGGAGCGGGATGCTTGGGCTGGGCGTGTGGCTTCATTTCGGTGGTAATCTGTCCGGGTGAAAGCCTGGGTCCTGCCAAAGGGAAGCGTATCCACGTATGGCTATCTCGACGGCCTTGGTGGGGTCAACGCGCTCAAGCCAGACTACGGGGGCATACACTGTTTGCGTGACTCGAATGCGGCGCTGACACTCCTCGAGAGTTGGTGCTTTCTGCTGCCAAATGACCCAGAATCCGATGCTGAAGAAGTACACGACAACAGCAGCCAAGAAGGCAAAACCCGCAATGATTGACTTTCGTTTCGGCGTCATCGGCAAGGCCACACAGCATCTGGAGCCACCCAACGCAAAAAGTGAGCGGTGGCGGCGGCCAAGTGCGTCAGAACTTGCCGAAAGCGTCCGCCCGCCACCATCGGCTCGTTGGACAATATGCGTATCGTCACTGACATCGAAATACTCCGTTCTCAATCGTGAATTGCGAATCATTCGCAGAGACAATCTGGCCGTCTCGCAACTCCAAGGACAAAGCGTGCTCCTCGTCCCAGAGCGGGACGACATGAATCGCGCTGTCGTAAGGCTCATCCCATTCAAGATGGCGCGACACTACCAGCATCCGGCCATCCCGAAGCTGAGACGAAACGGTCTGTCGGGTGAGTCCTCTTGGAACGCCGGCCATATCCAACCAGTCGCTCTCATCGGCAAGCAGGTAGTATCCGAACACGATGTCCAAAATGTAATCGCCGTGAGCTTGTGCATACTGCACCAACTCCCATGCTCGCCTCACCATCTCATCATCGGGCGGGTCTGTATCGCTGGTCCCCATCTGGAACTGGACCGTAAAGTCGCCGAGGGGCGTCGCCACTCGCTTGTGCCAAATCCAGCGGTCAAAGGCGTATGGCCCTCTTGGCTGCTTCTCGAACTCTGAGATGGTCATGCGATCGTGATGGGTCCAACGTAAAGGCAGTGTATCCGCCGTGCAACGGTGTTATTGGGACTAACTCAGTTAGTCCTAGCCAATTATCGCCGGGCAAGGACCCGGCGCGAAGGAAAAAGGGGGTGGCAGATTCTCCCAATCCGGGCTTGCGCTGGGGGGCGGGCCATCGCCGATAAGCTGGACGAGTTGATCATCGCCTTGGACCCTGCGTAGGGCCTCGGCCCCCGCGGGCCGCGCGGAGCGGGTTATTGCGGGCGCGGCTCTTTCCAGGCGCCCAGGGGCAGGACATTGGCGCGGGCGGCCCAGGCATCGCAACTTGATGTCAATGAGGTGACCGGGTTGCGGGTCCAGTTTCTGCCGGCTTGGACTGGGTGACTTTCTTTATGTATGCGACTTCCGCGGGGTCATAGGGCGTCCCGTCGGCGCGGAAAATGTCGTGGAACCAGACGGGCGGTTCGCCGTGATACTCCTTCTTCCACGAATCCCAGGGATAGATCGTTTGCGACTTCCCGTTCACAAAGCCCCAGTTATAGGCGCCGACATTCTCCTGCTGAAAATAGCCCAGGATGGGATCGAAGCGGCTGCCGTTGGGGCGGGCCATGTATTCGGTGCAAAGAATCGGTCGGTGGTAGCGCCGCAGATTCTGCACACACTTGCCGGCTTCTTCCTGGTTCCCATAGCAGTGGAAGCTGATCACGTCGGATGCATCGAGCTGACATCGCTCCATGGGAGTCAACTTTGCCGGGTCGGCCCAGTTCCCAATCCAAACACCCGAGGTCAGGGGCTGGGAAGGGCGGACTTCCCGGGCCCAGGCGAAGGTCTTTTGCAGCAGCGCCAGGGCCACCTCCGCCTTGTTCTTGAGCTCGACGTCCCGATATTGCGGCACCGGATTGTCCGGCTCGTTGAACAGGTCCCAAACCTGCACCCGCCGGTCGTTGCGGAAATGGCCGATCACGCCCTGCACGTAGTCCTTGAGCGCATCCTGGCGGGCGGGGTCGCGGAGGATCTCCGCGCCCGGGCTCTGGACCCAGCCGGAGTTGTGGATATGGGGCCGTGGCTCGCGCTGCTTCCCCAGCTTGGGAAACGGATCCCACACGCCGTCAAACAGGACAAACATCACCCCGATACGATGCTTTGCCGCCAGACCCAGAAACTGGTCCATGCGCTTGAGGAATCCCTTCCTGTCCTGCTGCCAGGCCAGGTCATGCAGAAACACGCGCACGCTGGTGAAGCACAGATCGGCGGCCCAGCCGAGTTCGCGGTCAATGGTCGCGGGGTCCCATGTTTCCGCCTGCCACATTTCCAATTGGTTGATGGCGGTGCTGGGGACGAAGTTGCAGCCGACTAGCCAGAGGCTCTCCGAAAAGGGTTGTACGAGACGATTGAGCCGGGGCAG
>CAZVFC010000046.1:0-76571 GCA_964625855.1 uncultured Verrucomicrobiota bacterium
CCGACCGCACTGCCCCGGCTCAATCGTCTCGTACAACCCTTTTCGGAGAGCCTCTCGCTAGGCAAGAGGCAGCGTTTGTTCTGCAAGCCACTTCAAGCCTGCAACTCTCGGCGAACGCTGCCGCTCGGGGTTGGCCCGGCGTCAGTGTCGCGCGTGACCTTACGGAGGAATGCGTGATTGTGCGCCCTTACCGCGCAACCCCTAAAGACAACATCGGGTGGTCAGGCTTACGAGGCTGTCCCCGCTCGACGGTGACCGTTCTCCCCACCCGCGTGGGGATGGTCCGTACCCGCGCTACTTGGCAGGTCTGAACGGTTTAGGCGTAGTGGGTCGAGCGTCTGGGAGCCGGCAGCGGGTGCTACTTGGTCTCAACTCCGATTGCCTGCTGAATCGCAGTCATACCGCGCTGTTCCATTCGTTCGAGCAGGCCGCGGACGATTGCTTTGGCGATGCCGGGGCCTTCATAGACCATGCCGGTATAGACCTGGATGAGCGAAGCCCCCGCGGTGATCTTCTCCCAGGCATCGGCGGCGTCGAATATCCCGCCGACACCCATGATCGGGAGTGTGCCGCGGGTCTGTCGGTACAGATGCCGGATGACCTCGGTGCTGCGAGAGCGCAGCGGGCGTCCGCTCAATCCGCCGGCTTCCGCGTAAACTTTCTGGAGGGTGGGATCATCGGTCTGCGGGCGGGAGATCGTTGTATTTGTCGCCACGAGGCCGGCCACATTGCGCGGGCCGGTCAGCTCCAGAATCTCATCTAGCGCCTCGAAGGTGAGGTCCGGTGCGACCTTCACCAGGACGGGTTTGCGCTGCTTTATGGGTGACGCAGGGCCGTTGGCCGCTAGCGCCGCGTGCTGTGGCTGCACTTCCTGGACTGCGGCAAGGATTTCGTCCAGCGCCGCTTTGTCCTGCAACTGGCGCAGGTTGGGGGTGTTGGGCGAGCTAACGTTAATCACGAAGAAGTCCACGAACGGCCACAGGACGCGCAGAGAGTTGGCGTAATCCTCTGCCGCCTGATCGAGCGGTGTGATCTTGGATTTGCCAAGGTTCATGCCGATCGGGTGATTGGGCCAGCGTCCCCGGGCCCTCCACTCCCCTAGTTGCCGCGCGACAGCTTCCGCGCCAGGGTTGTTGAAGCCCATCCGGTTGACGATGGCCCCATCCGGAATGGCTCGGAAGACGCGGGGCTCAGGATTCCCCGGCTGGGGGTGCCAAGTGACGGCGCCGAGTTCGGTAAACCCGAAGCCGAGGGCGGCCCAGGTCGGCAGTGCCTCCGCATGCTTGTCCATGCCGGCGGCCAATCCCACTGGGTTTGGAAAGCTCAGGCCCAGCGCGTCAATGGGCAGCTTCGGCGCGCCAAAGAACGATTCCAAGGCATCGCAAAAGATCTCATGGCGCCCCACCCAACCGAGGGTGCGCATCATGCGATTGTGAATCTGCTCGGCGTCCTGGGTGAACAGGACGGGGCGGATTAAGTGGTGGTAGAACCAGCTCACGGCTTTCTTTTACCGGAAAGCCAACGGCTGGGAAACAGCAAATGGCGAAGCCCGGAAACGGAGCGCGGCTGTCCTCAGCCGCAGCACGTGCGTAGGAGAGTGGCTCTCGGGACACCGGGCGAGGCCCGCAGAGTCGGGGCTGCTGCGGCTGAGGACAGCCGCGCTCCGGTGGCGGTGTCAAGAAACGCCTATGCACCCTAGCCGGGCAATCCAAGGCTGGACTAAGTTGCCGGAAGGAGGCATCTTTAGGGGAAGGTGGTAGCCGCCAGCATGACGGACGGCCCGCCCAATCACAATTCGTCGCAGGATTTTATGACTGATACAACGCTTGGTTCGCCAGCGCCCAGCAAAGGGCGAGGCTGGCTTCGGAAGTTGGCCTGGATTGCCGGGATATTGACCGTTTTGCTGGTCGTCGCTTATTTCGTGGCCACCAGTTCGGCCTTCTTCAAAGGCGTGATCCTCCCGCGCGTTGGCAAGGCTATGAATGCCGACATCACCGTGGGCGCGGCTTCCATCAGCCCGTTCAGCCAGGTGGTCCTGAAGGACTTGAAAGTCCAGACCACCGGCACCGAACCGCTTCTCACTGCCAGCGAAGTGCGGGTGCGCTACAGTCTCATGGATATCCTGCGCGGCAATATCCGCGTGGAGGAGGTCGTGCTCTCCTCGCCAACCGTGAACCTGGTCGAGAACCCGGACAAGTCGAGTAACCTCGATCCCATCTTGAAGTCGCAGCAGGGTAAACCGACTGCCGAACCGCCCAAGCCTTCCCAGCCGGCCCAGATCGAGTTGAAGACGCTGGTGGTTACCGAAGGGACGGTGCGCAAGGTGAAGCTCTACAAGAATGGAAATCGTGATTCGCTCGAGGTCTCGCATCTCAACGTCACGCTCGATGACCTGAAGAACGGGCAGACCGGGAAGCTGGGGGTGGGTGCCGACCTGCGGGTGGAGGACAATCCGCCGGCGCCGGGTGTCGGCGGACTCATGCAGGGCAGACTCAACGGCAATTTCGGCTTCACGCTCACGACGGACTTGAAGCCGGCTTCCGTCACCGGCAAGGCGCACCTGGACGTGAGCCGAGCAGAGGGGGCATATGCTGAACTGGCGGGGGGCGGCGCTGACCTGGAATGCGAAGTCAGCCCCACGGACATCAAGCAACTGGCGCTGCACTTCCAACGGAACGGCACGCGCCTGGGCGAGCTGCGCGTCAGCGGGCCGTTCGACATGAGCAAGACCGAGGGCCGGCTGGCGGTGGCAATCGTTTCCATTGACAAGCAACTGCTGAACCTTGCCGGTGCGAAGAACGGTATTGATTTCGGCACCACGGTTCTGAACTCCACGAATGACGTGCAGATCACCAAGGCGGGATCGTCCTTTACCGCTGTCGGTCAGTTGGCAGTCAGCAAGTTCGAGGTAAAGCGCGCCAACGAGACTACTCCCCCGCTCGACTTGCAGGCCCAATACAATGTCACAGTTGACCTGGCCCAAAGCAATTCACTGGTTCGCGAGCTGACACTGTCCGGTACGCAGCGGAGCCAGCCGGTGCTGCAAGCCGAGCTGACCAGCCCGATGCAAATCGCCTGGGGTGACACCGCAAATGCCGTCGGGGATTCGACCTTCAAGTTCAACCTGGCGGGCCTGAATTTGAGGGACTGGAGGGCGTTTCTGGGCAGCCTGGAGCCGGAAGGGACTCTCAACGCGCAGATGAAGCTGTTGTCGCAGGAGGGCGGCAAGCAACTCACGTTCGATCTGACGTCACAGATCGAAAACCTTTCTGCCGCATTTGGCAGCAACCACATCACCCAGGCGAGCGTCAGCCTGCAGGCCAACGGCAAAGCCAAGGACCTGAAGCAGTTCGACCTGAAGGAATACGCGCTTAAGATCGCCCAGCAAAGCCAGCCGATGCTGGCTGTCTCCGGCTCCGGCACCTACGACCTGGGGACCACAAACGCAGACCTGCAGGTGAAGGCATCGGCAGTGCTGGCAACCCTGCTCCGCGTGATGCCGCAGCCGGATGCAAGCTTCGCTTCCGGCACCGTGGAGTTCCAGGGCCATGTCGTTCAGAAACAGGATACCCAGTCCTTCACGGGCAACCTTGCGCTGGCGGAGTTGAGCGGGCGTTATGGGAAGAACGAGTTCAAGAGCTTCGGCGCCACGATGGACCTCGACGCGAGCATGAATCCGCAGCAAGTCCAGCTCCGCAAGGCCGCAGGCAAGTTGACCGAGGGCGCGAATCCCGGCGGCGGCTTCGATCTCGCCGGGACGTACAACTTGGTGAGCAAGGCAGCGCAACTCACGGCCACGCTTACGGATCTGAACCAGTACGGCCTGCGTCCGTTCCTGGAGCCGATGCTGACGGACAAGCAGCTTGTCTCGGTTGCCATCAACGGCACTGCGTCCACGCAATACGACCCCCAGGGGGCGTCCAGCCTCAAGGCGGACATGCAGGTGACGAAGCTGGTGGTGCGGGACGCGAAGAACTCGCTCCCTGCCACTCCATTGGAGGCGAAGCTGCAGGCCGACGCTTCCCTCCGCAAAGGAGTGGCCGACGTGCGGCAGTTCCAAGTCACGCTGACGCCCACTGCGCGCGCCAGGAACGAGGTGGGGCTCAGCGGCCAGATTGACATGTCGCAAACCAACGCGATTACGGGCCAGCTCAAGCTCGCTGCCGAGGCGCTGGACCTGACGAGCTATTACGACTTGTTTGCCGGGAAGAAGCCCGATCAAGGCACCCCAAGCCCGACGCAAACGAGCCCTTCATCCGCGCCTTCGGCCACCGAAAAGGAACCTGAGGCCACACGGTTCCCGTTCCGCAACTTCACGGCCGAGGCGAGCATCCGCCGCCTGTATTTACGAGAGGTCGAGATCGCGGACTTTCAGGCCAAGGCGAATGTTGATGGCGGCCGGGTGATATTGAATCCTTTCAAGTTCAGCCTGAACGGCGCGCCGGCAGACATGACGCTCGACTTGGATATGGGTATCCCGGGCTACAAATACGACCTGGCGTTGAACGCGCAACGCATGCCGCTAACACCGCTAATCAATTCATTCCAACCCGAGAGCAAAGGCCAGATGGGCGGCACGCTCACCGCGCAAGCCCGAATCGGCGGCGCCGGCGTAACGGACGCCAGCCTCCAGCGGAATCTCACCGGCCAGTTTGATGTGATCACCACCAACCTCAACCTTGCCGTCGTGAACATCGAGAACCGCCTGCTGAGATCCGTGGTGAATGTGGTCTCGCTAGTGCCCGATCTCTTTCGGGACCCGGTCGGAGCGGGCGCACGGCTGTTGGGAGGATTGCTGGGCAAAGCTGGGAGCACCGGCGGACTGGCGGATGAGATGCAGCGAGCGCCGATTGACTCGATCCTCGCGCGCGGCGTCATCGGCTCAGGCCGCGTTGACTTGCAGCAAGCCGTGGTGCAGAGCACGGCCTTCCAGGCGATCGCCCAGGGCGCGATCACCCTGGGCGTGCCTCTGACCAACTCGATGCTGCAAGTGCCGGTCGCAGTGTCGCTAAAGCGCTCGCTCGCCGAGCGGATGAACCTGTTGCCCCCCAACACACCGACCAATGCGGCCTACGCCAAGTTGCCCGATTTCCTTACCATGAAAGGCACCATCGGCAAGCCTGAGGCGGCCATCAACAAACTGGCTCTGGTGGGCACCGCGCTGACGGGGGTCGGGGGCAGTATTCAGGGCGGCGGCGGCATTCTCCAGGAAGTGGGCGGACTGCTGACTGGCCGGCCGCGCGGCGCTACCAATACCCCGAGTGGCACTGCAACCAACGCCCCGACAAATAGCGTCTCCGGGCTCCTGCAGGGCCTGGGAGGACTTCTTCGACAGGACGCGGCAGGCGCAACCAATCAGCCCGCGACCAATCAGTCACCGGTCAATAGCCTCCTCGACGGCTTGTTAGGCCCCAGGAAGAAGTAGGCGTTTGCTTTCCGCAGGTATCCTGCTAGAACGCTTCCGATGCAACCTCTCATTGACTACCTGAAGCAGAACCAGTCGCGGGCCATTAAGGAACTCTGCGAGTATGTCCGCTTCCCCAGCGTCTCCGCCCAACCCCAGCACCGCCAGGACCTGCGCGCGTGTGCCCAGTGGGTCGTCAAGCACTGCCAGCAAATCGGATTGGAAGCCCGGCTTTGCCCCACCCAGGGCAACCCGATCGTTGTTGCCAGGACCCCGCGCACCAAAGCGCGAACCGGGCACCGCCGTCATTTTGTCGTTTACGGCCACTACGACGTGCAGCCACCCGAACCGCTCGACCTGTGGAAGTCGCCTCCCTTCGAGCCGCGCATCGTGGGCCGCTCTCTCTTCGGACGCGGCGCCAGCGACAACAAAGGCCAGAACCTCGCCCACCTCAAAGCCGTCGAGGCTTATCTCAAGACCGGCACCGAACTGCCTTGCGACCTGACCTTTGTCATCGAGGGCGAGGAAGAGGTCGGCAGCAGCAGTCTGGCGTCATTTCTCAAAGCGCAGCGCGCCGAGTTGCGCTGCGATGCGATTGTCATTTCGGACACGGGCATGCCGACGCCCACGCATCCTGCCCTAACCTACGCGCTGCGTGGCATCACTGGGTTCGAGGTGACGCTCCGCGGCCCGGCGCGCGACCTGCACTCGGGAATCTTTGGCGGCACCGTGGATAACCCGGCAATGGCCTTGTGCCAGTTGCTGGGAAAGCTCAGGGATGAGAATGGGCGCGTCACGATCCCCGCTTTCTACGATGAGGTCGAGCCTTTGTCGGCCTATGAGCGGAAGCAATTCAAGCGGCTGCCTTTCAACGCTGGCGAGTACCGGAAATTCCTGGGCGTGCCGGCCTTGTTCGGCGAGCACGGCTTCACGCCAATCGAGCAGCGCTCCGCCCGCCCCACGCTCGAAATCAACGGCCTGACCAGCGGCTACCAGGGCGAGGGCAGCAAGACCATTGTGCCCGCCTGGGCGCGCGCCAAGATCACCGTGCGCCTGGTGCCGAAACAGGACCCGGTCCGCATCGCCAAACTGGTGCGGCGCCATCTGGAAAAGCTGTGTCCCCCAACCGTGCACCTGGAGATCAAGTCTGGCCACGGTGCCGAAGCGTATCTAGTGTCCCCCACCGGCCCGCAGGCGCAGGCCGCACTACGAGCGCTAAAGCTGGCCTTCGGATGCGAGCCGGTCCTGCTGCGCGAAGGCGGCTCCATTCCCATCGTCAATGATTTCAAGAAGATCCTGCACGCCGACGCACTGCTCGTTGGCCTGGCGCTGCCCGACGACAATGCCCATTCACCGAACGAAAAGTTCGACCTGGACTGCTTTGCCAAAGGTCAGTTGATGAGCGCGCACCTGTGGCGGGAATTGAGCCGCGCGTGAATCGTGAAACGTGATGCGTGAGGCTTAAAATCCTTCGCGTCTCACGCTGCGGCCCAGGATTCGAGTTCAGCGGACAGGCGTTCCAAGGGCAGCCCGACCACGTTGGTGTAAGAGCCAACGATCTTCTCAACAATCAAATCGCCCTGCTCCTGGATCGCGTAGGCACCCGCTTTGTCGAGTGGGTTTACGCTATTCAGGTATCGTCGGATCTTCCCGGCGTCCAGAGGATGAAATGTGACGGATGTGCTCTCCGCGAAAACCGATTGACGATGATTGCGCAAGTGCAGCAGGCAGATGCCGGTGACCACCTCATGTGTGCGGCCCTGGAGCTGTTCCAGCATCTGGCGCGCCTCTTCGTATGTGGCCGGCTTGCCGAACAGCATGGAATCCAAATAGACAAGAGTGTCGGCGGCCAGCACCAAGGCGTCAGGCAGCTTCTTTGCTACCGCGCGCGCCTTGCGATAGGCATTGATCTGTGCAAGTTCGCGCGCTGTCATCTGCTCGTGATGGATCTCCGCGACCTCAGCGGGCACAACCTTGAACTCGAGCTCCAACTGGCGCAGCAGCTCCGCCCGCCGCGGCGAAGCGGACGCAAGAATCAGCGAGGGCAAGTCCTTCAGCGCAGCTTGCATACCTTCAAGCGCATAGGCGGCTCTTCGGAGTGGGATGCGGTCGCCCGCATCTCCTCAAGCAACTCCAGCACAGTCCTCTTCTGGCCAGGCAGAACCAGGCCCGGCGCAATTTCGCTCAGCGGCTCCAGCACGAAGCGACGTTGGTGTGCGCGCGGGTGAGGGAGCATCAACTCCTTGCCGGCACGCGTCTCGCTTCCAAAGGCAATCAGATCCAGATCCAGCGGCCGCGGCTCGTTCAACACCTCCTTGGGCCGTCGGCCAAATTCACTCTCCAGCGCCTGCAACTTGGACAGCAAAGATTCCGGTGTCTCCGCGCCTCGGGGGACGAGCCCGACCACCGCGTTGACAAACCACCGCGATCCCGGCGGGCAATCCACGGGGGCAGTCTCCCAAAGCGAAGACCGCAGCAGCGGTCCATCCGACAATTCCCCCAAACGCTCCATCGCCCGCAGGATGTTACAGCAGGAGTCGCCCAGGTTCGCTCCCAGGGCTACGAGCGCTAGCCTCCCGATTCCAAGCGTTGTTCTTGGCTCTTCGGACTTCGGACTTCGGACTTCAGCCTTCACTTCAGCCCCAACACGTCCTGCATGTCATACAGCCCCGGACTCTGCTTCACGACCCACTGCGCCGCGCGCAAGGCGCCATTCGCAAACGTCTCTCGCGTCGAGGCTCTATGCGCGAGTTCGAGGCGTTCGCCTGCGCCGGCAAATATCACCGTATGGTCGCCAACCACATCTCCGCCACGAACGGAATGCATCCCAATCTCCTCCGCCGTGCGCTCGCCCACAATTCCCGCGCGGCCATGCCGCACCACTTTGCCGAGCTGCTGCTTGCGAACCGCAGCCAGGATTTCGGCCAGACTCTTGGCGGTCCCGCTCGGCGCATCACGCTTCAGGCGATGGTGCATCTCGACGATCTCCAGGTCAAAGCCCGGCCCCAGGATCTCCGCCGCTTTGCGCGTCAGCCAGAACAACGCGTTCACGCCCGTGGAGAAGTTCGCGGAAAGCACGATCGGTATCTGCGATTGGTAGTCCGCGATTTGCGCCTTCCCCTCGTCCGAGTGGCCGGTAGTGCCGACCACCATTGCCTTCTTGTGCGCCGCGCAGAGGCTCGCAATGGCCGGCGTGGCGCTGTGCGAGCTGAAGTCAATGACCACCTCTCCCCGGTCAATGACAGATTGCAGGGCATCGCCCTGGTCAATCTGGCCGACGACCTGCAGGTCCGGATGATGGGCGGCGCAGGCGATGAGCGCCCGCCCCATGCGGCCCTTGGAACCAATGATGATGATGTTGGTCATACGTAATGCGTGTTGCGCGATGCGCGCTCAAACCGAACACGCACCAAGATACACTTTCCCGCTTCAATACGCACACCTCGCCGTAGAAAGTCAAGTGTCTGGATTCAACGCGTTTTTCGCTTGAACGCAGCCAGGGTTCCTGCCATAAGACACGGATTGTGCAGTGCGGCCCTTTCTTGAGGGCGATCAATTGATGCAACTGAAAACGACCAGGAGTCTAGAATGACAGAAAACAGAGTGCCCTATGTTTACCCGAGATTGCAGTTAGCGTATCTGCTGCAATTTGCGATTTGGGGGAGTTGGTCTGTAGCCCTCGGGGGCTACCTCAATGGGAAGATGAGCGGCCCTCACATCGGGTATCTCTTCATGGCGATTCCCTTGGGAGCGATCATCGCCCCGATGTTCATTGGTCCAATCGCGGACCGGTACTTTTCCGCCCAGAAGGTTCTTGGCCTGCTGCATCTGATCGGCGGAGCAGCCCTGGTGGCTTGTGGTGTAATCTGTGTCCAGGCGGAATCCGCTGCGGCAGGGGCGGCGGTCGTGGTTCCCTTTGCGGCGCTGATGGTCTTGATGCTCACCTCCGGAATTTGCTTCATGCCGTCCATCCCATTAATCAACACCGTCGTCTTCAAACATATTCCGGATTCGGCTTCGGCCCCCAAGGTCTTCATTTTTGGAACCGTCGGCTGGATTCTCGTCAACCTGGTCGTGGAGATTCTCGCGGGCGGCGCCGCCAGTCCGAATTTCTTCTTCATTGGAGGGGGTTGTGGGCTGTTTCTCGGACTTTATTCCTTCACGCTCCCCGATACACCACCCAAGGGCGCTCCCGCTGAAGGGGCGAAGAAGGATGTCTTTGGCCTTGGGGCTTTGACCATGTTCAAGTCCCCAACTTTTACCATCTTCGTCCTTTGTGCGTTTATGGTCAGCATCTTCGGGAGCAACTACTTCTTCCCGTCAGTCGTTGCTTACCTCTCAGAATATGGTTATCCGGCACCGGTTGCCCTGACGACGCTCAACCAGTTCTCCGAACTCTTCTTCATGGCGATCCTTCCTTTCTGTGTCGCCAGAATCGGCCTCAAATGGGTTTTGGTTATCGGCATGAGCGCCTGGGCGGCTCGATACTTCATCTTCCCTTTGGCGGGCTTCCAGTTCGCGCTGATTGGGCTGCTCTGCCACGGCATGGCCTATGCCTTCCTCTACGTGGCGGCCTACATGTTCGGCGACCGCGTTGCTCCTGCCCATCTCAAAGCGAGCGTTCAGAGTCTGCTGGCGTTTCTCCTGCTAGGAATCGGACAGGTGCTCAGCGGCTACATATTTGGCTACCAAATCGAGCGGAATGCACCGACCATCACCAAGACCGTCGTCACCCAGGAAGGACAGGTGGCAAAGAGTCTGCCGGCCTGGAATGTTCCGGGAATGGAGGCCTCCGCCTGGCGATATCTGGATTTGACGAAAACGGTCAAGTACCTCCGCGGGGATACAAACATCTTTAGCTTCGGGGAACATCTGGGCATGTACACGAAGGAGGATGGCTCAATCAACCTAGATAAACTTCCGGATGCGTGGAAGTCCGGCGGAATCGCTTACACGAAAGACGAGTTGAAGGCCACCCTCGATAAGATTGGCAGCCAGGTTACGCGTGACGACTACCTAAAAGCCCAGCGGCACAACTGGAAGGGTTTCTTTATCCCCCCGGCGATCTTCGCCCTCTTCTGGGTTGTCGTGTTTGTCGTGTTTGGCAAGCAACCAGCCGAGGCTGCGACTGAACCGGTCAAGAAATAGGCTGAGCGGTCGGATTCTATTTCAATAGGCCGACGCCCTGCATGGTGGCCCGCAGGATTTCGCGGTTCTTAGGGCTCATGGGGACCAGTGGCAGGCGATATTCCTCCTCAATCTGGCCCAGCATCGCCAGGGCGGCCTTCACCGGCACCGGGTTGGTCTCGATGAACAGGTCCTTGAACAACGGGTAATACCGCTGGTGAAGCTTGAGGGCGGCGCGGGTGTTGCCCACAGCGTAGGCCTTGACCATCTGCGCGACCTGGCGCGGGATAACGTTTGAGGCTACGCTGATGACGCCTTGCGCGCCGACCGCCATGAACGGCAGCGTGAGTGAATCATCCCCACTCAGGATCTCAAACCGCGGCCCAAGCATCGCCCGCAACTGGCTCACGCGATCCGCGCTGCCGCCTGCTTCCTTGATTCCAATGATGGTTTTGCACTCGTGTGCCAACCGCTTGACCGTGTCCACACCAATCTCGATCCCGCACCGGCCGGGGATGCTGTAGAGCACGATGGGCAGGCGCGTGCAGCGCGCCACCTCGCGGAAATGCTGGAACAGCCCCTCCTGCGTCGGCTTGTTGTAATACGGCGCCACCTGCAAAGAGCCATCCGCCCCGGCCTTCGCGGCCCGTTCCGTGAGGAGGATCGCCTCGCTGGTCGAGTTGCCGCCCGTGCCGGCGAGCACCTTGATCCGCCCGCGCGCGAACTTCACCGACAGCGCGATAATACGGACATGCTCGTCATAATCCACCGTAGGCGATTCCCCCGTCGTGCCGACCGGCACGATGCCGTCCACGCCGGCCCGAACCTGCGCCTGAACCAGGCGTTCGAGCGCCACTTCGTCAATCTTGCCCTGCTTAAAGGGCGTTACAATCGCTGTGTAGGTTCCTGTAAACATGCTAAACCTCAATCCTTCCTTCGAACACAAACTCCGCAGGGCCGCTCAACCGCACCTCCCGGAACTCGCCGCCCTCCTCCTTGAAAGTGACCGCCAACTCCTCGCCGCCCTGCACTTGCACGTTCACCGGCGAAGTGAAGCCGTGCAGTCGCGCCGCGATCAATGCCGCCGCCGTCACGCCTGTGCCGCAAGCCAGCGTTTCGCCTTCGACCCCGCGCTCGAACGTCCGCACTCGGATGTGGTTCGGTCCGAGCCGCTGCGCGAAATTCACGTTGGTGCCTTTCGGGCCAAAGTGCGGGTGGTGGCGGATTTCCGGCCCAAGCTGCTCCATCATCACCCGGTCGGCGTCGGGCACGAAGAGCACCGCGTGCGGCACGCCGGTATTGATCGCGTGAATCGTCTCAGTCCCCACCGACAGCACCACCCGCTGGTTAAGCCGCAAGTCTCCCGGCGGCGTCAGGTTGACAGTGACCCGTTCGCCTTGAAAGCTGGCAGTGATCACGCCCGCCTCGGTCTCGAACGTAAGCCCCCCGCTCACCCCCGTCAGCTTCTGCACAAAGCGCGAGAAGCAGCGCGCGCCGTTGCCGCACATCTCTCCCGTGCTTCCGTCACGGTTATAAAATTCCCAGGCCCAATCCGCCTTGCCTGAAGCCGAAGGCACCAGTAGCAGGACACCGTCCGCACCCACACCGCGGTGCCGGTCGCAGAGCCGCACGACCTGGCTGCGCGACAACCTGACTTTCCGTGCCCGGTTATCAATGAGCACAAAGTCATTCCCCGCGCCGTTCATCTTCGTGAAATCCAGGACCATCGGGAAAGAGTGTAGTGCGACCCAACCCACGTGTCGAGCCACGAGTGGGACTGTGTGAGAACCCGGGATGGCAAGCCAGGTGGCCCGTGCGACTCGCAGCCTGCCCCAAAGGCTCTGGATGGGCCCAATTCGGGTTCATCTGACAGGTCTGCCCTTGGGATGTCGCTTTGGGGCGTAGAGTCATGCCGTCGTAGGAACAAGCGAAGGCCGCCATACCCGACTCAGGTGCTGACGGGCCAGGGCGCCGTGAGCCCTGCCCCCCCACCGGGGCGACGCCACGTCCCCAATACCGTCAATTCAAATCGCTTCCGAATTGCTGCCGTCAAAAGCGGGTGGCGAGAGAAGTCTAAAGTCCAAAGTCAGGCTGATAGTGGATGTTGAAGTTGTTCAATATCAAAAAGTTACGCGTGCCAAAGCGGTTTCTGCCGTTATGGTGGTGGTTGCGACATCAAATGTAAGTCAATGCAGGAGAATAAGTTACGCAGCAGGCTATCCAATGTTACCTACGGTGTGTCTGTGGCGTGGATACGGTGAGTATGCGGAGTGTCTCGAGGGAGATTCCCAAGAGTCCCCTGTTCCAGACGTGCGTCAACCTACATCGCTTCGTGTTCAGTGGAGCAGCGATGCTCGTGCGGCTTGGTCTGCTACCCGCGCAAGGGGCTTATGCGGTGCTGATCCGACGGGTGGTATGAGAGCGAAGACCAGGGTTCAGAAGCCGGCGCCGGTGGCGGCGCGATACGGCTGGCCTGAAGGCATCCGACCCGTTGCGCCGTCTTGGAGTGCAGTTCCCAAACCCCACCTTCCAGCAGCAAAACAAAGCTTGCCAAGAAGCTGGAAACATGGTCAAAATCCGACTATGCAAGTCTATGGCTCGCCCCGATGCGTAGTGAGGGGCATTGGCACTGAGGTCCGGCGCGAAGGTGGCGGCGCCGGAAAGCGCCAAATCAGCGCCCAATGAAGTACGGCGCGGCGGAGCCTCTGGAATCTGAATTATGAATGCGACCTGCTGCGACAAAGCCTGCGTGTCCGTAAGGACAAGAGGCAGTACTGTAAGACGTCCGACCCCGAAGCTGGGATTCACCCTGATTGAGCTGCTGGTAGTCATTGCCATCATCGCGATTCTCGCGGCATTGCTGTTGCCGGCTTTGGCGAGCGCGAAGGAGAAGAGCAAGCGCACAGGGTGTCTGAACAATCTCCGACAACTGGCAATTGGGGTTCACATGTATGCGCTCGACAACGTGGACAAGGTTCTCGCCGCGCGTTACAGCGGCGGCGAGTACGTTCAGAACTGTCTCAATCCACCGGAAGCGACAGCGGCGAAGTCCGTTGGGCTGGTTGTGCAGTCAAACGTCGTATCGGTATGGACTTGCCCCAATCGGCCCGGTCTTCCCGTCTATGAAGCCGCCTACCCCCAGTGGGTGCTGGGCTTCCAGTATTTTGGCGGGATCGAGACCTGGCACAATCCGGCCGGCAGCTTTCCCTCGCGCAGCCCGGTGAAGCTTGCGTCGTCAAAGCCGAACTGGACCCTGGCGGCCGACTCGACCATGAAGATCAACGGGACCTGGGGCGGACAGGAGACCGGGCGCGAGTTCGTCTATAAAAACATGCCCCAGCACCGAGGGCCCAAATCAATGGTGCCCAAAGGGGGCAACCAGGTCTTTATTGATGGCTCGGCCCGCTGGGTCAAGTTCGAGGAAATGTATTTCCTTGCCACGTGGAGCCTCACCTCGCGCATCGCCTACTTCTACCAGGATCCTGCCGACTTCGAACCCGCATTGAAAGCGGTGTTGCCTTCACTTCGGGCCAAGCCATAGCGCCTGCCCGGGCGCCGGCGTGGCGGCGACACCAAGCGTCAAACAAAGCTTTTCAGACGCCGAAGCTCGAAGCAGTATCGGTGTGTGATGCCTTCTGACTTCGTCCGAATGGTGCGGTGGCTGGCGTTGGGGCTGATGTGCGGCGCGAGCATGGCCGCGCCTGATCCACGCAATTTCGCCAATGGAAACCTGATTCCTGTCGAAGGTTATTGCGACCAACCGCGTATCGTGGTCACCAAGGACGGCGCCTGGGTCTGCGTGCTCACCACCGGCCCTGGAGTCGAGGGGGCCGCAGGCCAACATGTCGTCGCCACCCTCAGTCAGGACAAAGGCAAGACATGGGCGCCGCTGACTGACATCGAGCCGGCAGACAAGGAACGGCCGTCGGCTTACGCCCTGGCGCTCATCACGCCGCAGGACCGCGTTTATGCCTTCTACAACTACAATGGAGACGGCATTCGCACGAAGCCCGATGGCAAACCCATCCGCGACGATATGCAGGGCTGGTTCTGCTACCGCTTTTCAGACGACAAAGGGAAAAGCTGGTCGCAACGCTACCGGCTGCCGATGCGCGTGACGGCCGCTGACCGCAACAACGATTGGCAGGGCAAGCTGCAGATGTTCTGGGCCATCGGCACGCCTGCGGTGTGGGATGGCAAAGCGATCTTCGGCTTCTCCAAACTAGGCAAGTATATCCTCGAGAACGGCGAGGGCTGGTTCTACCGCTCGGACAATGTCCTGAGCGAGAAGGACCCGGACAAGCTCGACTGGCAGCTCCTGCCCGACGGCGATAACGGCGTGCGCTTGCCGGAGTTCGGCTCCGTGCAGGAGGAGTTCGATGTGGTGCACCTGGAGAGGGAGGACTTGCTGTGCGTCTTTCGCACGACGCGCGGCCACGCCGGCAGCGCCTACAGCCGTGACGGCGGCCATACCTGGACCAAGCCCGACAAGCTGCGTTACAGCCCTGGGGGGCACATTGTCAAACAACCCCGCGCCTGCACCAAGATTTGGAAGACCCGCAATGGCCGTTACCTGCTCTGGTTCCACAACAATGGCACTACCACTTACAATAACGGCCTGAACGCCGGGAGCCGGAACGTCGCCTGGCTCAGCGCCGGACGGCTCAAGGACGGCTTCGTATGGTGGTCACAGCCGGAGATCGTGGCCTATGTGGACGGCGGCTTGCAGGGTTGCAGCTACCCGGATTTCATCGAGGACGGCGGGCACTATTACATTTGCGCGACCCAAAAGACCGAGGCCCGAGTGATAGACGTCGAGCCGTGGTTGCTCGAAGGTTTGTGGGATCAGGGCACGCGGAGTGACCTGGCGACGAATGGACTGGTGCTGAATCTGTCCGGGGAGAAGTGCGCCGCGAATGCCGCCATCCGCGGACCCAAGCTGGCGCCGCTCTGTGGGGACATCCAACGGCGCACGTCGCGTGAAGAGACGGCGGGCGGCCTGACGATTGATGTGGCGGTGCGTTTCACCGACCTCGCGCCAGGCCAGGTGATTCTCGACGCCCGCGATGCCGCCGGGCGAGGCTATTTGTTGCGGACCAGTGACCACGAGACGGTCCGGTTCGAGATGTGCGATGGCTGGCAGGCTGCGTTTTGGGATTGCGATGCCGGCGCGCTTGAGACGAACACCGTGCACCATATCGTTGTTGGCGTGGACGGGCGCGCGAAGGTGATTTGGTTCGTCGTGGACGGGGCGCTCAATGACGGCGGGGCGCAGCGGCCATTCGGCTTCGGGCGGTTCAGCCCGATATTCAAGGACATTTCAGGCGGGCGCACGTTGCGGATCTCCCCTGCCCTGCACGGCGAGTTAAAGCACCTGCGCCTTTACGACCGCGCACTGCTCACAAGCGAGGCGATAGCGAACTTCCACGCGCTGGCCCAATAAAGTGCGGCGACGTCAGAACAGGCCAACGGTATTGCCGTTGGCATCAACATCCATTGCCTCGGCAGCGGGGACTTTCGGCAGGCCGGGCATGGTCATAATGTCGCCCGTGTAAACCACCACAAAGCCCGGACCGGCGCTGAGCCGGGCGTTGCGCAGCGGAACAATGAAGCCCTGTGGGCAGCCTTTCAAGTTCGGGTCGGCGGACAAAGAATACTGAGTCTTTGCCATGCAGATTGGCAACTCGCCGAAACCGGCATCCTCGAACGAGCGGAGCTTTTCCGCACTGCTGCCTTCGGCCACCACGTCGGCCGCGCCATAAATCTTCTGCGCAATCATGCGCACCTTGTCGAGCAAGGACAGTTTATCGGGATAGGTGAAGTTCAGCGCGCCGTTGGCTGGGCGCGCAGTGGTTTCGAGCACCAGACGGGCCAAGTCTTCCGCTCCGGCGCCGCCGCGGGCAAAATGCTCTGAAAGCGCCACCGGCACCTTGACTTTGGCGCAAGCGTCGCGGATGACCTGCCATTCCTCAGGGGTGTCGCTGGCAAAAACATTGATGGAAACGATGACTGGCAAGCCGAAGGCTTGGAGGTTTTCGATGTGCTTCACGAGGTTGGACACACCCGCTGTCAAAGCCGCCACGTCCGGCTTTCCCAGTTCCGGCACCTTGATGCCTCCGTGATACTTCAATGCCCGCACCGTGGCGACCAGCACGGCCAGGTCGGGGCGCAAGCCGGCCTTGCGGCATTTGATGTTAATAAACTTCTCCGCTCCGAGGTCAGCGCCGAAGCCGGCTTCTGTGACCGTGAAGTCGGCCAGGCGCAGACCCAGCTTGGTCGCCGTGACAGTGTTGCAGCCGTGCGCGATGTTGCCGAACGGTCCGCCGTGGATCAGGGCTGGGTTGCCTTCCAGCGTTTGCACAAGGTTCGGCTGAACGCCGTACCGCATCAGGACGGTCATGGCGCCATCCGCTTTGAGGTCCCGAGCCGTGATCAGTTTGCCGCTCTGCGAGTAAGCCACGACGATCCGACCCAGCCGCGCCTTCAGCTCGGGCAAGGATTCCGAGAAACAGAGCGTCGCCATGACTTCGGACGCCGGCGTGATATCGAAGCCCGACTCGCGTGGGATTGAGTTGCCCGTACCCCCAAGGCCGATGACAATCTCGCGCAGTGCGCGTTCGTTCATGTCGAGCACCCGCCGCCATACAATCCGGCGCTGGTTAATGCCCAGGGCGTTGCCGAAGTGCAGATGGTTGTCGAGCATCGCCGCCAACAGGTTGTGAGAGGAAGTAACGACGTGGAAATCTCCGTTGAAATGCAGGTTGATCTCCTCCATCGGCGCGACCTGGGCATAGCCACCGCCGGTGCCGCCACCCTTGACGCCGAAGCAGGGTCCGACCGACGGTTCGCGCAGGCAAAGAATCGCCTTCTTACCCAGCCGATTGAGAGCGTCGGTCAATCCAATGCTCGTGGTGGTCTTGCCTTCGCCGGCGGGAGTCGGATTGATGGCGGTGACCAGGATCAGCTTGCCCGTCGGGGAATCCTGCAGCCGCCGGTAGAGATCGAGCGTGATCTTGGCCTTGGTCTTGCCGTAAAACTCCAGGTCATCTTCTTTGATCCCGACTTTGGCGGCTACTGCTTCGATCGGCTGCAGCTTGGCCCGCTGGGAGATTTCAATCGCACTGAGTTGTGTTGGATTCATTTCGTCTCGGACGTGCAAAAGGTGGTCGGAGCGACAGGATTTGAACCTGCGACGTCTTGGTCCCAAACCAAGTGCTCTAGCCAGGCTGAGCTACGCTCCGGTGACCGGGTTACAAATAGTCCATACCACCCCGCGCCGCAATCACAAAACAGAGTCAGCCGCCTGCTCAGCGCAAGTGACAATGTCAGCACACAGGCAGAGGCATGGGCAGAGGGCCAACAGGCCAGGTCTCACGCCCCGGCTTCGCGAGTCAAACTGGTCTCTCGAAATGGCGCCCTATTCGCTCTTGATCCGGTAAAACTGCTGCGGATCAGAGCCCGGGGTGATGACAAATGAACCCGGGGAACTGGTATTGGTCTTGACCCGCAGCCAGTTCACCAAGGGAGCCGTGACATTGTTGGTCTGGAGCAGGACGAACTGCGAACCGGTGCCACCCGAGTAGCTTAGGGTCAGATCACTGCCGGGGCCCGAGGCAATGCCGAAGCTGGTGACCGGCGTTGGCGTGGGGCCGACACCGGGCGTAAAGGTCAGCACGATGTTACCGGTGTCCGCCGAGGTCGTAAATGATCCGGCGGGATAGACGCCGTTCTCAAGCGTCGCGAAAGTGGAGGTGGCACCACCGAACCAGATGATGGTCCAACTCCGCGTTGTCTGCCAGAACGGGTCGCTGCTGTCCGGCGCCGTCGCGGCGTCGGTGAAAAGGATCCTCAAGGTGGACGAACCGCCCAGGTTCAGGGAGCCACCCGCCAGGACGATCTGATCGAAGTCCGTGCCGGGCATGCCGTCCGTGTTGTCCTTCAACGCCGCGAGTTCCCAAACGTTGGTGCCGCCGGCACTGAGGTCCAATCCGTTAGCCAGGGTCAATGTGCCCACGCCGGTGCCCGCGACGATGCTGCCGCCGGCGTTGACCGTTACGGGGCCATTGATCATGCCCGAACCTCCGAGCGTGCCACCGGAGTTCACGGTCACCACGCTTTCCGCCGCCAGTGAGCCGGGGCTGTTCACGAGCAACGTGCCGCTATCTACCGTCGTGGTGTTCGTGTAAAGGTTGACCCCGCTCAGGATCTGTGTGCCTGTGCCCGTCTTCACCAACGACACCCCGGAATATTTGCCGGAACCCGGCACCCCGGTATTCTTGATCGTTCCGCTAAACTCGGCGCTAGCGTCGTTAAAGCCCACATACAAGACGGCATTCAACGCCCCGCCCGGATCAGTCTTATCTACCGCGCCGCTGCCGAACAATCCATTGACTGAGATCGTTGCCCGGTCATAGATATCGAAAGTGCCCGAAGACTCGACGATCAGGTTTCCCTTGCCCGCACCGTAAGGCAAGGGATTGTTCTTGCCTGGTCTGAGCACACCGCCATTGATTGTGGTGTCACCGGTGTAGTCAAAGAAACCAGTGCCGGCAATCCCAATCTGCCACGTGCCCGCACCGATCTTGGTAACGGCGAGCGGAGCCGCACCGCCGTCGGTGATGGCCCCACAGAAGGTATAGGCGCCACTGCTGCTGGGGATGCTGACCGTTAGCTCCACCGCTGTGCTGGGGTGGTTGTTGCGGATGATGGCCGTGGCTGGGCTCGCAAAGCCGTTCTTGGTCACATTGGCCACCGTCAGGCTATTGCCGTTGAGCGAGAGGATTTTGGTGGTCGTGTCGTCGGGCATCGTGAGGACATTGACGCCAAGAGCGCCGGGGTTATTGACGATGATCTCACCGTGGTTAATGGTCACACCACCGTTGAAGGTGTTATTGCCGCCCAGTGCCAACGTACCCGCGCCAGCCTTGATCAGACCGAAGCCGGCACCGGAAATCTCACCGTCCACGGCAAGGGTGTTTGCAGCGACGGTGACCGTGCGGGTGGCTCCCAGCGTGACGGACCCGGCGCCGAGATTCAGGTCACTGGAGCCGGCAAAGGTGAAGTCACCATTCCAGGCCTGGGGATAGCTATTCAGGGTCAGCGGGCTACCGCTGGTGTTATCCAACGTGCCGCCGCCGATAGTGAACATGCCGCTGGCATCGCCCAAAGCGGCTACGTTCTCGACGTTGAGCGTGCCCGCGAGCAGAGTGGTGCCGCCGGTGTGTGCATTGGCGACGTCCAGTGTGAGAGCACCGGGGCCGAGCTTACGCACTTCCGCCGACCCACCGATGTGGCCCGAACCGGTCATCGTGTAGTTCCTGATCGAACCCGCAACGACACCCTGTGGCAAAACCTCGGTGTTCAACGTGACGGTTGGGTTGCCCGTGGAAAGCGTGTCCCCGAACAAGGCAACATTTCCGTCCGCCCATGGGGTGGCACCGCCGATGTTCCAGCCAAGGGTGCCGACGGCCCAAGTGCCATCGCCGGTGCCCCACTCGAGGGCCGTGGCACCACCGGCGATATCCAGGTAAAGTTCGCCGCCGACGATGGAAAGGCTGGGAGTGCCGCCGCCGATGATGCCGGAGCCTCCCACGGTGACCGTGCCCACCGTTCCTGAGACCCCGCCGCTGCCGGATACGGATACAAGCTTGTAGTTACCGTTCCCCAGCGGACTGCCGTTCACGGTGACGGAGGTCGTGTTGCCATTCAGGATCAGATTGCCGGTGACTGTAAGCGTGGGCGTACCCAACACATAGGTGAGGGTCAAAGGCCCACCATTACCCAGTGACAAATCGCCCTTGATGGTGCCCGTCCCGCCGCTAACGTCCAGCGTCTGGCTGGCGCCAAGCGTGTACGGAGGAAAATCCACTTCGCCAACGTCGAGCGTTGCGCCAGCACCCAGCTTGATGCTGCCTGAGCCGGCAATCGAGCCGCCGAACCGCAATTTGAGAGTGCCGCCGCTGATTGTTGTCGCGCCGGTGTAAGTGTTGGCGTTGGTCAGAGTCTGAGTGCCGTTGCCGATCTT
Organism: uncultured Verrucomicrobiota bacterium; assembly: GCA_964625855.1. Lineage (GTDB taxonomy): Bacteria > Verrucomicrobiota > Verrucomicrobiia > Limisphaerales > UBA8199 > JAPLUA01. Next base: position 20,556 of record CAZVFC010000046.1, read on the forward strand.
GGTTAAGGCAAGAGTGCGGCTGGTGCCGTTCTGAATGATGCCTCCAAACTCGCCGTCCGCATCCCCGGCACCAACCGTCAGTGTACTCGTGCCTGCGCCAGCAGTGGAATACACGTAGGGTGCATTGTAATAATTTGGATTGGCGACGGGATCAAAGTCGCTGTTCAGGCCGTTGATGGTGGGACTGAAGGTGCTCAGGTCAAGTTTGGAAGTGTCGCCCGGATTGCCGACATTCGCCAGCAACACGACGTTTCCGTAGCCGGGCCCGCTGGGGATCGCGCCAGCGACGTTCAACTTCAGTATGTTGCGGGAGATCTCGGTGTCGCCGGTATAGGTGTTGGCGGCACCGAGCGACAAAACCCCGCTAGCAGTGTCAGGCCCCCTAAATCCGTTGGTTCCGGAAATCACGAGGTTGCATCGAAATCCATTCCCCCCTTGAACCGCCCTAATCTTAGGTTTGTTGACTCCATTGTCCATGGTCAGCACGCTGCTGTTCAAGGTTCTGAGAGTCCAGAGTTGGTTGCCACCGGTATCGCCGAACAGCACCGTGCCAATCGTACGCACGGAGTCCAGGGTAACCGTCCGGTTAGCGGTGATGTTCATGTTGAAAGTGGCTGTATTTCCCGCTCCGTCTGCCACGGTGCCACCTGACCACTTGTTCGTGTCGCTCCAAATGCCGTCTCCGTCGAAGCTCCAGGTGCCGCTTTGGGCACGCGCCGCGGGCGGAAACATCAGGGTCACTGCCCCCGCCAGGAGGCAGAGGGCAACAGGCACAGGCGGGATTCGCCGTTTGGAATATTGCGCGCGGAGCTGAGAACCTGGGGAACGCTTACCGCCGATCTTGAGTTGCATTATCGTTTTCATGAGTGCCTTGGATTATTGACTGTTAGTACCGCCGTCGGAAACCGTAGTAAATGATCGGCGCAGTTTACACCGCATCGCGGGCGCAAAACCAAGCTGGTCAGTGCAACCGGCCGCCGCACGTGCCAAGGTTTCCAACCGGCCATAAGTTTGTGATTTGATTCTACTGTGGCTCCACAACGCGGGTCATGCAAGCAAATCTGACATGTCTATCCGATAGACAGAGTCCGCCAGGAGGCGCATCGGATTCTCCTTGTGCCAGGTACGAGGAAAGCCTCCGCACGCGAAGTTCGGTCAAGATGACCGGCACGAGCATACGCGGCCTGACCAAGTGCATGCGGTGCCATCTCCCTTCCGGCCAAGGGGCTTGCCCGAACCATCGGATGCGGTCTTAAGAAGTCTTCTCCGAGACGAGAGGACTCCGCACCGGCTGCCCGCCGACAGCGGAGGCTGGCTGCAGCCAGGAGATCAGCAGACTAGCCAGCCAACCCACGAAGACGGTGACGGCGCAGCCCACGACACCGTACCACAACCAAGAGGTCCTGGTGTAGAAGCAAACCGGGACGGCGACTACAACCCCGGCCAGCCAACCGGCAACGGCCCCCCACGCCGTAGCGCGCCGCACCAGCATTCCGAGCAGGAAGAGGCCGAGCAAGGGGCCGCCGACCAGCCCGATGGCCTTGTTGCTCGCCTCGATCAGCGCGCCCAGTTTGCTGACTCCAAACGCCAGCGCGATCACCAGCACTCCGTAAGCCACCGTGAGCAGCCGGGCGAGGCTGAGCTGCTGAGCCTCCAACAGGGGCCTGTGCGACAAACGCTGCCGGAAGTCCACCAGTGTGGCTGCGGTCAAAGCATTGAGGCCCGAAGACGTTGCCGACATGGTGCCCGAGTAAATGGCGGCGATCAAGAGGCCGGGCAAGCCGGCCGGCAGCTCCGTGACCACGAAGTAAGGGAGAATCTGATCAACCCGCGTGATGCGCCCCGCCGCCAACGGGTCGCCGTGCGCCTGGTAAAAGGCATAAAGCACCAGGCCGGTGAGGTAGAACACGATCATGACCGGAATGAGCAGCCAAAACTTCAGCCACATCGCCCGCTGCGCCTCCTTGAGACTGGTGGCGGTCAGATACCTCTGAACAGAGACCTGGTCGGTCGCCAGTTGAACGAGGTTGATGACTGTGCCGCCCAGCAAGAGCCCCCACAGGGTTACTCGCACGGAGGGGTCCAAGCTCAGACTCAGATCGAGTTTGCCCCCTGCCCGGCCAATTTCATAGACGCCTGCCAGCCCGTCCGGAATGCGTGCGATCGCAACGCAGAGGATGATAATCTGGCCGCCGAACAGGACCACGAACTGGACGACGTCGGTCCAAATAACGGCCTTCATGCCACCCAGCGTCGTGTAAAGCGTGGTCAGCGTGCCGGTGCAGATGATGCTGAACCAGAGCGGCAGGCCAGTGACCTGCTGCAAAGCCAGGGCGGGAGCGTAGGTAACCAGCGCCAGCCACAACAGGACGCGCAGGATGAACAAGGACGAGGCGAGCAACCGCACTGGCAGCGAAAAGCGTTCCTCAAGGTAATGGTAGGCCGTGTAAAATCGCGAATGGTAGAAGTGCGGGATGAACAGTCTGGTCGTGACCGGCGTGGCGATCACGAAGCTGAGCCCGAACAGCACGAACGTGAAGCGGTGCGCATAGACCTCGCTGGGCGCACCCAGATAGGTAATGCCCGAGAACAGGGCCGCCAATACCGATACCCCCACTAGCAGGAAACCCATGCTGCGCGAGGCCAGGAAGTAATCCTTGATCGTGCGCTGCTCTTTGACGAACAGCAACCCCACGGACACCGCGCCGACCAGGTACACAACGAAGATGCTGTAATCCAGCCAGGTAAACCGTGTCACGTCAGCTTGCGCGTGTGGCTTTGAGCGTTGTAGGCGCAGCCGTACCCTCAAAAGCTGCGAGCTTCGCCTTGAAATACTCGCCCAGGCCGAGCACGTCCGCCCCGAGCGTGAACACACCGTAACCCTCCGCTTCCAACTCCCCCCGCGGTGCGATCAGGCCGGGCGCCATCGCGAACTTACCGTGCTTTCGCGCCGCGGCTCCTACCCGCTTTCGCGCCGCAACTACTTCGGGAGCAGTAATCTGTCCGGGCTTCCCGAGCAAGTGGCTGAAATCGCCCGGGCCAAATAGCAGCATCTCGTACCCGGGAACAGCGGCAATGGCCTCGACATTCTCCAGCGCTTCGGGGGATTCAATTTGGAAGATGAGCAGCCGCTCGGAGTTGCTGTGCGCCATGTAGTCGGCGATTGGAATCTGGCAGTAGCGCCCGTCGGGGTTGCCGCCGTCCATAGCGCGCCGACCGAGCGGATGGAAACGGGTCATCTCCACTATCTGCCGTGCCTCGTCGGCCGTTCTCACGTGCGGCACCATGATCGCCGTGGCGTCCGACTCGAACGGCTTGACGTAGTCGCTGTAGCTGCCCTTCTCCACCCGCACGATCGTATCCACGTCGTAGAGCTTGGCCGCTCGAATCTGGTTTTCCAGGTTGAACCAGTCATTCGACACGTGCTCGTTGCAGATCCAGATCGAAGAAGCTCCCGCCAATCCACAGAGCTCCAGGATGCGCGGATCGCTCAAGTTCAGCTTAAAGCAGGTGGGCGTCTTCCCCGCACGCAGTTCGCGCAAAATGCGACTTTGACGTAATACCATGTCCCGAGGCTATCGGAACCGGGGCGCTTGAAAAGGACATTATAGCAAAGCTCACTTGTCTCATCGGTGGACATGGCGGAAGTCAGTCACGGACAGAATCCTCTGCTTGAGGTTGGGATTGGAATCCGCCAGACTATGAACCCTCAGCGGCTTGAATTGGCTGCTTGAGAAGCAACCTATGACCATCCAGCAAATGTTTGATCTGACCGGCAAGGTAGCCGTGATTATCGGCGGGGCGCGTGATTTTGGCTTCTACATGGGCGACGTGCTGGCCGAGGCCGGCTGCGATCTGGTGCTCACCTCGCGCACCCTTTCCAGTGCTCAACAGACTGCCGAAAAGGTCCGCGCCAAGCATAAGCGGGATGTGCTGCCGCTGGCACTGGACGTGACCCGGCAGCCGCAGGTCGTCGAAATGGCGCGGCAGGCCGCCGCGTGGAAAGGGCACATTGACATCCTGATCAATAACGCCGGCGGCACGCCGCCGGGTGAGGGCAAGGCGCGCTTGTTCGAGCGTGCTCCCGAGGACGCCGCCCAGTTGATTTCCATCAACCTGGTCGGTTCGCTTTACTGCTGCCAGGAAATTGGCCGTGTCATGGCGAAGCAAGGCCACGGGAAGATCATCAACGTTGCCTCCATCGCCGCCCTCGTTGGCCGGGACCGCCGGATGTACCAGCGCAACGATATGCAAGGGCAGCCCATTGATTACGCCGCCGCCAAAGCGGGGGTCGTCGGCATGACCCGCGACCTGGCGGGGTACCTTTCACCGATGGGCGTGCATGTGAACTCCATTTCCCCCGGCGGCTTTGACCGCGGCAAGCTGCCCGCCGGCTTTGTCAAGGACTACAGCGACCGCACCCCGCTCGGCCGCATGGGCCGCGATGAAACCGACCTGCGCGGCGCGATCCTCTTCCTGGCCTCACCCGCCTCGGATTACGTCACGGGCCATAACCTGGTGGTGGACGGCGGGTTCAGCATCTGGCAATGATCAGCGCCTGAGCGGTGGCTCCAGTTCGGCGAGGACCTCGTCCACCTTCACCTCCTGCCCCTTGCGTTCACGACTGCGCAATCCGGCGATAATCACCGCCATCAGTTCGATCGTCTCAAGCAGCGGGTAAGGGCGCTCACCGGTGCGGAGCATTTCCACAAACGCGCACAGTTGGTTGCGGAAGGCGGTGTAGGTGTCCCAGCAACTAACCGCCAGGTTGCCCTTGGTCCCGAACACGTGCAGCGCGCCGTAGCTGCCAACGGCGTCATAGATCACCGCGAGATTCACCTGCACACCGCTTTTGTGCGTGATGTACGCTATATCGGAGCCTGACCGACTCTCCGTGCGCACCGTCAGGAAGCCCGCCCCAAGCACCGGCCAGATTCCTTCCAGCGCGTGGATCGCATAGCGCTCCCAGGTCTTGCTTGTGCAGGTGGCGATCCAGCGCAACTCACCCAACTGCGCCTTCTGCCGCATGACCTGCTTGATCTCCGGCGCATAGCGCATGTTGCTGCTGGAGAGAAAGACCTTCCCCGCCTGGTGCCAGCGGATAAACTGGTTCAAGTCCGGCACATTGATCGCCAGCGGCTTGTCCACGAACATCGGCAGCCCGGCCTCGATGAATGGCCGCGCACGGCGCACGTGCTCGTGGCCGTCGTCTGTGCCAACGATCACTGCGTCCACTTGGCCGATCACGTCCTCGGGCCGCGCCACGACGTTCTGTATCCGGCTGGCCGCCGCCACTTTCGGCGCATCTCCCGGATCGTCGGTCCAGACATGCGTGACGCGCGCGCCCGGAATCCGCATCGTGTTGAGCGGCACCTCAGCCAGGTATTGCGGAATCACCGGGAAAGGGCACTGGGCCATCTCCTTCGGGTTATAGCCGTTAACGATAGCCGACCACGAATACGGATGCCCGTTGCCCTCGATCATTCCCAGCATCGCCAACCGAATTTCCGTCTTCTCAATCTTCATTACATACCTCCATCCGACTCATGCAACCCAAGCAACTCATTTAAACCAGCTAGCGCATTCACGTCAGCTATCCCTTGCCCCGTCCGCCAATCTCCACCGGCTTCCCCGTCCGCCAGGATTCCAGCGCGCCGAGACTGAACTTCAAGGTCTGCTCCGCCTCGTCGAGCGTGGCCAGGTCGGTTTCCGCGCCGGCCATGCCGTCGAGGAATGCGTTCGCCTGGGTGACAAACAGGTCATCCCGTTCCTTGACGGGGGCAGGGTGATACTCCCAGTCGGCAGCGCCATGCAGAAACATCCCCCACCGCTGCTCGTGCAGTTCCGCTTTGAGGCTGCCGCGCTCGCAGTGGACAAAGAACGTCGCCTCGTTCGGCGCCTGGAACTGGTTCAGCGCGTAGGTGGTGAGCACGTCGCCGTTGCGGGCCGCGGCGCACACGGTGTCCTCCACCGTTACGCCCTCCAGCGCCTGGTGGCCAGCCTCGCAGTAAACTCGCGTGCTCGGGCCCACCAGCCATTCGATGGCATTCACCAGGTGCGGCATCATGTCCTGGATGGCTCCCCCGCCCGTCTCGTGTCGCGTGTAATAAATCTGGCGATAGGCCGGGCGGAACGTCGGAAAATGCTGGCCCACTGCCGCCCCTGCCTGGAGAGCCCGTCCGAGCGTGCCTTTGAGCAGCACCTCGCGCATCGCTCTGATCCCCGGGTGGGCATGGTAAACGAACGCCACCCGCACGAACTGTTTGCGCCGGGCAATCTCCTGTCGCAGTTCCTCCACCTCCCCCAGCGCGGTGCTCAACGGCTTCTCGATGAGCAGCGCCGCACCCTGCCGATAACATTGGAGCGCGAGGCTGATGTGCAAGTTCGCCGGGACGCAAACGACCACGCTATCGAACCGCTCCGCCTTCAGCGCCGCAGCCACGTCCGGAAATCCGGCGACCTGGTATTGCTGGGTGATCTTCTGCAGCAGGGGCACATTGCTTTCACAGGCAAACATTTGCGCCCGTCCTGTCCGCTGGAAGCAGCGCAGGTGACGCTCCCCGATGCTCCCGCAGCCGATGACTAGAATCTTGGGTTTCATTCCCGCCAATTACAGCCTCCCACCACGTCTTTGGCAAGCTTCGGTAGGATCGCAGCAACGCGACGCCAGCCGGTGCATTTTCCCGCGCTCCGTGCTCCGGTTCGGAGTGGGGCAACCATGGCGCCAACGCTACCTTGGGCCGCTTGAGCCAAAGTCGTGCCAAGTTCTTGCTTGTGTTGCGATGAGCTGCGGCTACAATACGAACATGCCTCAAGGGCTACATTTGTCTCAGCGTTTGACGCAGTCGCTGGTGCTGGCACCGCAACTGCAGCAATCGCTCGCGCTTTTGCAGGCACCCACACTGGAGCTTAAGGCCCTGGTCGAACAGGAACTGCAGCAAAACCCGGTGTTGGAGGAAGCGTCCGGCGCGGAGCAGGATTTGCAGGCGAAAGACGACCAGGAGGAATCGCCGGCGCCTGACGCGGCCGACCTGGCTGAACCGCCCGCCGATCTGGACTTTGACCCGACTACTGAGAAGAGCGCCGGTGAGCCGGTGGACGATTTTCAGGCAGAGTTCGAGCGTTTGGTGCAACTCGACCAGGAATGGCGCGATCATTTTGCGCAGACCAATCTGCCGATTCGTGCCTCCGCGGAGGAAGAAGAGAAGCGGCAGTTCATGTTCGATTCCCTGGTGGCAGGCACGTCCCTGCAGGAAACGTTGCTCGAGCAGGTCCGTGAATCTGCGTTACCGGAGGAACAGTGGCCAATCGCGGAGATGTTGGTCGGCAACGTAGATGATTACGGCTATCTGAAAGCCACACTGGAGGAGCTGGCGTCTTCCACCGGCTTATCGGCGGACAAGATTCTGGAGGTGCTGAAGGTTGTCCAGAGCTTTGAACCGGCGGGCGTCGGAGCCAGAGACCTGCGCGAATGCCTCCTGCTGCAACTTGAACGCCAGGGCGAGCAGAACACTCTCGAATATCGGATTGTTAACGAGTTCATGGATGCCCTCGGCAAGCGGCGCATCCCGGAGATCGCCCGCGGCACCGACACCACGGTCGAGCAGGTGCAGGAGGCGCTGGCGCGCATCGCCCGGCTGGAGCCGCGTCCGGGGCGTGCGTTCCTGCCGGACAATGACCAATACGTCCTGCCGGAGGTGTTCGTCCGGAAGTCCGGCGACGATTACGTCGTTACGACTAACAACGAGCACATCCCGCATCTTCGGATCAGCAATACCTACAAGGATTTGATGGCGCAACGCGAGAACTCTTCCGAGGTGCGAAATTACATCCGGGAAAAGATCCGTGCCGGGAAGTTCCTGATTAAGAGCTTGCACCAACGGCAGGAAACCATTCTGAACATCGCCAAGGAGATTGTGAATCGCCAACGGGAGTTCATGGCCAAAGGCGTTGCGGCGCTCAAGCCGCTTACTATGGTCCAGGTGGCACAGGTCGTCGGGGTGCACGAAACCACTGTCAGCCGCGCGGTTTCGGGCAAGTACATGCAGACGCCGCAGGGGATCTTCGAGATGAAGTATTTCTTCACTGCCGGCATCCAGACGGCCAACGGCGACGGCATGTCCAACACCAGTGTGAAGGACATGATCGCCGACATCTTCAAACAGGAGGATGCCAGCAAACCGCTCTCGGATCAGGAGGTTGTTCGCATGCTCAAGGATAAGGGCATCGTCATCGCGCGCCGCACGGTCGCCAAGTACCGCACGGAGTTGAACATCCTCCCCTCCAACCTGCGCAAGGTGTATTAGACCGGGACCGGCAGCCCGAGCCTGGGCTTTCTGCTAGACGGTCTGGCGCCACGTGTTACAGTGGCCTAGGTATGTCAACCGAAGCCCCTGCGGCACCTCAGAAGATCAACCTCCGTCGCCCCGACGTCATGTCGGCGGTCCAGGCGCAGGTCCTTTCGCATTACCGCAGTAACCTCGTCGAGCGCATTCGCGCCAGCGGGCACGTGCTCTCGGCCGGGAGCCTGACAATCAAGCTAGCCAAGGAATTTGGCTTCTGCTACGGCGTGGAGAGAGCCATTGACTTGGCTTACGCCGCCCGCAAAGTGTTCCCCGACCAGCCTATTTATATCCTTGGCGAGATCATTCACAACCCCGAGGTAAACGACCAGATCCGCGCGATGGGCATTAAGTTCCTTTCCGGCAAGGAAAAGAACGCGGACATTGGAGATTTGAGGAAGGACGACATTGTCATAATCCCTGCGTTCGGCATGGAGGTATCCACCCGCGCAATGCTCGAGGAGAAAGGCTGCCGGTTCGTTGATACCACGTGCGGTGACGTGATGAGCGTTTGGAAACGGGTGCGGCAGTATTCGAAGGACAAGGTTACCAGCATCATTCACGGCAAGGCCTGGCACGAGGAAACCAAGGCCACTAGTTCCCAGGCGATGGCGAATGGCGGCGGTCATTACCTGGTGGTGTTCACGCTCGATGAAACCGATTATGTCTGCCGATACATCCGTGAAGGAGGGGACAAGGCGGAATTTCTGGAGAAGTTCAAAGGGGCCTACTCGGAAGGTTTCGATCCCGACGTTCACTTGCGGGCCATCGGTGTCGCCAACCAAACCACCATGCTCCGGGGCGAAACCGAAGAGGTGCAGCGTCGCCTCCGCCGCGCGATGATGCACAAGTATGGCGAGAGCCAAATTGACCAACACTTCCGTTTCTTCGACACCATCTGTGGCGCCACCCAGGACCGGCAGGACGCCCTGGAGAAACTTTTGCAGCAGCCTCTGGATTTGCTCCTGGTGATCGGCGGTTATAATTCATCCAATACCTCCCATCTGGCCGAGATGGGCGAGGCGAAGCTGCCGACTTACTTCATCAAGAACGCGGCAAAGATGCGCTCGAGCGATTTGATCCTCCATTACGACCAGCACAAGCACATCGAGATCGAAACCCGCAATTGGCTGCCTTTGGGAACGATCACCGTCGGCATTACGGCGGGCGCCTCCTGCCCGAACAACCTGATCGAGGACGCCATTCGCCGTCTCTTCGAATTGCGCGGCATTTCCGTGCAACAACTTCTGAACACTTAGCGCGCCGTGGTCTGCCTCCAGTCCCCGAGGCAGCGCTACTCTCGCTCGGGCGTGACCCCTGGGGCTTCCGGCCTCTGCTTTGGAATAACGATCAGCTTGCCGTCCTTTACCTGGATGTCCTGCAGCCCTTGCAGCACCGCCGTGGCGTTTGGTTCGTTGGCAAGCCCTTGAGCAAAGTTCTGCTTGCGGATTCCCTGCATGTACATCTCCGGCACCGGTTTCCCTCTTACTTCGATCGTCTGTGGCGCGACGAATAGAACCCCGCCTTGCAGCGACACAACGAACGTGCCGCTGCCGTTGAGATAGCGGCCCTTGACCATCTTCCAGGGTAGCTGCTCTTGCAGTGGCAGGCTCAATTCTGCCTTCAACCGGTCTTCGTCCAGGCGCACGTAGAACTTGCCTTTCATGGGCTGTTTGTCCGGGCCGCCTGCAATCAGCGCGTTGATCTCGTCGGCGGTCAGAACGAGGGGCTCCGCCGGACGCTGCGCCCGAACAGCCTCCTCAAACGCCTGCCACCGTTGCTTCAATTTGTCTGTGTCCGCTTGGGACATCTGCACCGTCGGCAGCGTCATCGGCTTGGTGTCGGTGTATTGGTTGACCAGCCCGCTCAACTTCTTCATCCCAAAATGGATCCCCAACAGGAGTGCCACCAGGAGAAGCACCAGCATCACGAGGCCGGTGATGCAGCCGTAAAAGAGACAGCCTCGGCGGGGCTTGGGTGGTTGTTCGTTCATAAACGTCGTTCTCCTGATTCACTTCTGCCTTTTGTGAAGACGAAACCTGGGGCGAACCGGTGGCGGTGAGGGAATCTTTGGGGGAACAGCGGTCTTGGCTTTCTCTTTCTCGCGGCGCCAAGATTCATAGGTGGCACGCAGCACCCGACTGGTCGGAGACGCAGTGGGCTCGGCAGACGGTGCCGGCGGTGTCGGCGGTGGTTTGCTTTCCAACTGACGCACCTTCTCGGACAGCCAATCGCCCGCCTGTGTGACGGCCTCGCCAATCTTCGTCTCGGGGAACTTGATCCCCCCAATCTCGAAGTTGGCCAGTCCCTTCAGAGCATCCACGGTCTGGCCAGCGGCAGCCACCGCCTCGTTCCAGCGCGCGCCCATGGTTTCCAGCGTCTGATAGCCGTTGACCACCCACTCCACCTTGCCCGTCTCTATATCCACCACCAGCCCGTGCACCGGAATCCTCGGCCCGATCAGCGGGCTCTGGCGCACAATATCTACGGCCTTGATCACGTTACCCCGTTCACTGGCAAACATGCCAAAGAACTCGTTGACGTTGGCTGGAACCAGGTGCCGCTCCACGCCCAGTGCCCGAAACTGGTCGAGCAACGCCATGGTCGTCGTCTTGCCCACCTGGCAATCCGTATGCCCAATGATGGCGATTTCCTTGCCCCCTTTGACCGCGCACGCCAGGGCCAGCGAGCGCATCGTGCTGCTCAAAGGTCCGGTGATGATGTTGCCCGCGTTGCGCAGCCAGATGAATTGGTTCTCCGGAACTCCCAGCACCTCTGGCAACAGCGGATTCAGCCGCGTATCAATGCAAGTCAGCGCCACCAGCGGCAGCCCGCTCTCGAACTCCGCCGGGTGCAGCCCAGCCTTCTGATCACCCGCTACCGCGCGGTGGTTCGCATCAATTATGGCTTCGAAGAGACGCATGACCCTCAGGCTTCAACCGGTCGCCCTGAGTCTTTGCTTGGGGCGCCCGACCAGGAAATAGATCAATGCGCCGAGGAAATGCAGGAACAGAATCACCAATACCCAGGCAATCTTCTCGCCATCACTCAAGCCCTTGTTCTGGATGGCATGGATCAGCATCCAAATCCAGAAGACCAAGCTCGCTAACGCCAACGGCGCAAGACACGCGGCCAGGATAAACAGCATCTCCGCTCCGCCCAGGTTGAACGCCGCAAACATGGTTCTCCCTCACTTCTTGTCCCCGGCTTCGGTCTTCTCCGTCGCCTTCTTCAGTCCGGGCACCTGTTCGAGCAGCTTCTCGAACTTGATGCCGGTAAGGCTCTCGATGACGGGCGGGAGCTGCGCCACGATCTGCGTCACGTCTCCCGTCAGCTTGCTGGCGCCGCCGCCCACTCCACTGCCGGAGTTGATAATGACCATCTTCTCGGTCTTTGCCAGCGGCTCGCTGATCTTTCCGGCGACCTCCGGCAACACGCGGATGATCATCTCGACCACCGCCGCTTCGTTGTATTGTTTGAAGGACTCGGCCTTGACGCGCATCGCCTCGGCGGTCGCCTTGCCTTGCGCCTCGATCACGGCGGCTTCGGCTAAACCGCGCGCCTTGTTGGCGTCCGCTTCTGCAACACCGGTCGCCTTGACCACGTCCGCAGCCGCAAAACCGGTGGCCTTGGTCGCCGAAGCTGACCCGGCGGCTTCGGTCTCCAACTGGAACTTGCGGGCGTTGGCCAGGGTCTCGACTTTGTATCGCTCCGCGTCCGCCGGCTTCTGCACGTTCGCTTCCAGCTCGCGCTGCTTGCGCATGATTTCCTGCTGCTGCAGCTCGATCTGCTTCTGCTTCTCGATGATGTTGACCTGCACTTCCTCCGCCTTCACGAGCTGGCCGGTCTTGTACTTCTGCAAATCATACGCCAGATCCGCTTCGGCTTTCTTCTGGTTCACCGCTGCCTGGTACTGCGCCACGTTCGATTGGTAGTCCCGTTGCGCTTCGGCAATCTTTGTGTCCGCCGCGAACTTGGCTTCCTGACCCGCCTGCGTGGCCTGCGAAGACTTGATCATCGCGTCCCGGTCGGCTTCCGCCTGAGCAATGACAGCATCGCGCTTGACCTGCGCAATGCGCGGCTTGCCCAGCGCGTCCAGGTAACCTTGACTATCCCGGATGTCCTTGATCGTGAAGCTGACAATGCCCAGGCCCATGTTGGCCATGTCGCCTGCCGCCACTTCCTGGACCTTCTGGGCGAAGGCGTCGCGGTTCTGGTAAATGTCCTCCACGGTCATCGTGCCGAGGATCGCGCGCAAATGGCCCTCCAGGGTTTGGTTGGCGATGTGCTTGATGTCGTCGGTGTTCTTGCTGAGGAATTGCTCGGCGGCGGTGGCGATGGAAATGTCGTCGCCCTTGACCTTGATCTGCGCCACCCCGTCCACGCGCACCGGCACGCCCTTGCTGGTATAGACATCCTGCTGTTGCTCCACGTCAATGGTCAACAATTCCAGCGACAGCCGGTCCACTTTCTCGATGACCGGGATCACAAAGGTGCCACCGCCTTTCCGCACCCGAAAGCCGCGGACCTGCACCGTCCCGTCCGGGTCCGTGTACCGGTGCCTGCGGCCGGAGACGACGAGCACCTCGTTGGGACCGACCTTGACGTAGCGGCTGGCCCAGATGGCCGCGAAGATCACGATGACCACGACGAGGCCGACAACTACCGTGGCGAAGGTCCCGCTGAGGAGCGTTTCGGCCAGGAAGAAGGTATGGTTTTGCATAGTTTGTATGGGAGTCAAGGGTTACTGGGTATTCAATTAAATCAGTTGGGTGTGACGTAGAACTGGGTGCCGACGATCCGAGCGATTTTCACGGTCTGGCCGCTGGCGACCGGCACCCCGCGCTCGTTTCGCGCCGGCGCGGTGTAGCGGGAGCCAGACTGCACGTAAGCGATTTCCCCAACGCCGTTGGCCGGAATGGGGGTGATGACCGTCGCGGTCATCCCCACCAGTGTCGCCACGCGCGACTCGCTGGAAGCGTCCACCTTGTGGAAAACCGTCCCGAACAGCCAAACCACTCCGGCGGCGATGATCAACGCGCCCAGCAACGCCAGGGGGGCGCTGATCCAGGGGCTCTCCGTGGCCCCAATCCGCGAGAAGATCATCCCCAAGCCGCCGAACGCGGTGATAAATGCGGTGATCGTGGTTGGGCTGAACGGCGAAAGGCCAGGCATGCCCGTGTCCTGGAACCCGGCCTCCGCATGGCCCCCCGTCCCTACATCCGTGTCCATATCGTGTCCGCCAAACAAATGCCCCAGGAAGGCGCTGACTATGGCAAACAGCAGCCCGACTCCGAACATTACTGAATATACAAAAAAGTCCATAGGGCCTCACTCAGTTCACGGCGCGATTAGAACGTCAACGAGAACGCCAAGCAAGCAATAAAGTGGACTGAGAAGCGGCACTGCGAATTTGCGGCGTCGGCGCCCGCTCCGTCCGCCCTCGGGACTAGATGCGACCGTCCGGGCTGCGCTCCGAGGCTCCCACCATATCGGTTGCCTCTTCCGCATCCCCCGCCAGTGCATTGGGTCGTTTGGATTACGGTTCATCGGCTCGCCATGAACAAACAACAGCTTCGCTCAATTTGCACTTATAATTTCCGGGGCCGTTTATAGGCGCGCGCGGCTTCAGCTCCATCGGCAGATCAGGCGCGGCGGAACACCGTTCCCAAGGCCTTGGGCGCCCGCGACCGGCCCACGAATCCGGCCAACACGAAGATAGTGACCAGATACGGGAGAATCTGGATGAATTGCACGGGGATAGGGTCCTTTCCCCAAATAGTCACACCTTGCAGGCGGATTTGGACGGCCTCGGCGAAACCGAACAGCAGGCAGGCGATCGCTGTTGGCACCGGCCTCCACTTTCCGAAGATGAGAGCGGCCAGCGCCATAAAGCCTCGCCCGGCTGTCATGTTGCGGGAGAACGAGGAGGACAGGAACACCGAGAGTGATGCGCCGCCCATGCCCGCCAGGGCGCCGCTTACCAGCACCGCCCCCCACCGCACCCGATTGACGCTAACGCCTGCCGCGTCCAGCGCTTCGGGGTGCTCTCCGGCAAAGCTCACCCAGAGCCCCTGGCGCGTGCACTTCAGCCACAGCCAGCAGATCACTACCAGGACCCAGCTCAGATAGAGCGGCGCAGATTGGAACCGCTCGTCCAGTGGGATGGCCGGCGTCTGCCCGGTGACGTCATAGCGTATCTTGCAGAGAAAAGGCGTGAGGCCGAGCGCCAGCATATTGATGGCTGTGCCCGCGACAATCTGGTTGGCGCGCAAGCGAATCACGAAGATGCCATAGACCAGCGCGAGCAGCATCCCCGCGCCCATGCCCCAGGCTGATCCCAGCCACGGCGAATGGGTTGCCAGCGTTCCCACCGCCGCACCGAAAGCCCCAACCAGCATCATCCCTTCGAGCGCGATGTTGATCACCCCCGACCGCTCGCTGAACATCCCGCCCAGCGCCGCAAAGATCAGCGGCGTCGAAACGCGCAGCGTTGATTCCAGGAGTTGTCGTGTCATCGCCGCCCTCTCCTATCGCGAGCACGGCCACCACTCCCCGCCATGCAACTCATGCAACTGATGCAACTCATGTAACTCCTTCAGGCTCTGAGCGCCTCGACGCGGTCTCCGCGCTTCTTCATCCAGTGCCAAAACCCTTCCGCCGAGACCGACAGAATGATAAGCGCTTGGAAGACCAATGATACCTCTCGGGTCACGTGCTCGGTTTCCAGATCCAGCTCCGCGGTTCCTTTGTGCAGCGCGCCGAACAACAGCGCTGCCGCTACCACCCCGGCGGACTGGTTCCGACCCAGCAAAGCCACGGCGATCCCCATGAAGCCGTATTCCGGCGAGAACCCAACCTTGAACTTCCCCGCATTTCCCAGCACCTCCCCGACCCCCACCAATCCCGCCAAGCCGCCGGCCAGCGACATCGCGATAATCCTGATCCTGCCGGGGTCAATCCCCACAGCACGCGCAGCCGATTCGCTTTGCCCCACTGCCCTGATTTCGAAGCCCAGGACGGTTCGCCACATAAGCATCCAGACCAGGACTGCCGCCAGGAGCGCCAGCGGCAGCGCCGCGCTCACCGGTGCCCCGCCAAACACCCCAAACTGCGGAATGCAATATCCCGCGCCGATCGGCCGGGTCTCCGGATTCTGCGAATCGGGATTCTTGAGCACATAGAGCGCCACGTAGCTCGCCAGGCCAGCGGCGACAAAGTTGAGCATGATGGTGTTGATGACTTCGTGGCTGCCGCGCCGCGCGCGAAGCCAGCCCGGGACCGCTCCCCAGACTGTCCCGGCAGCCAGTGCGGCCAGCCCGGCCACCACCGGCGCGAGCGGTGACCACAAGCCAGGCCACACGGCGCCGGCCGTTGCCGCGGCCAGCGCGCCAAACGTCAGTTGCCCCTCGGCCCCAATGTTGAACAGTCCCGCCTGAAACGCGACCGCTACCGAGAGCCCGGTGAAGATCAGCGGGGTGGCATAGAACAGCGTCATCCCGAAATCGTAGCCCGACCCAAACGCCCCCTTCACCAGGATCCTCAGGACGTGCCAAGGGTTTTCGCCCGCCACCCAGGTAGCCGCCAGCCCGACGGCGAGCCCCAAGGCCACAGCTAGAATGGGTTGGGCGATGCGCCTCATACTCCGCCCGTTACCCCACACGAAACCCGACTGCGGCATCCGCAATAGCCCAGCGCGTAAACCTCTGGCAAACCCGCCGAGCCGGAGAGGCTCCCAGGGCGTGTACACCGGAGGTACACCGGATGCACACCGGAGGTACACCGGAAAATCCGTTGTGCATCCGGTGTACCTCCGGTGCGCATCCGGTGTACTCAGCGCGAACGGCCGGAGAGTCGGGTGGTTCGGTCCGAAATGAACCCGAAGTCTGCGGGTTTGCCGATGGTTTAACCCAACGCTTGCTCCTGCCCGATTCCACCTTCGACTTTCGGATCTTACTCATTGGCGCTTCTTTCGGACTTCGGAGTTCGGATTTCGGGCTTTTCCTTTACGCTCCTCCCATCTTCAAGCCCAGTTCCCGTTCGGTCACCTGCCCGCGCGCGAATTCGGCCACGAATCGCCCTTCATACATCACGAGGATGCGATCCGACAGGGTCACGATCTCATCCAGCTCCGAGGAAACCAGCAGCACCCCTGCCCCGTCGTCCCGCGCACGCACGATGCGCTGATGGATGAACTCGATTGCCCCCACGTCCACCCCGCGCGTCGGTTGGGCCGCGATCAGCAGGCGCGGCTGCCGCTGGAATTCGCGCGCCACGATCAGCTTTTGCTGGTTGCCGCCGGAGAGCTTGCCGGCCGGCAGGTCCAAATCCGGCGGGCGTACGGCGTAGTCTTTCACGGCAAGAGTGGCGGTCTCCGCCAATTTCTTGGCATTGAGGAGCCCCAGGGAGCTGAACGCGCGACTCCGTTGCAGTCCCAGCAGGAAGTTCTCACTCACCGGCCGATCTGGCAGAAGGCCCTCCTGCAAGCGGTCCTCCGGGATCACCGCCACACCCAACTCGCGAATCTTCCGGGCGGCGCAGCGTGATACATCCTGCTCCAGGACTTTGACGACCCCGGTGGTTCTGCATCTCGGCTCGCGCGGATGCAGGATTGCCTGCACCAGTTCGGACTGGCCGTTCCCTTCCACCCCGGCGATGCCCACGATCTCACCACGCCTCACGGAGAAGCTGACCACCGAAAGCCGGCGGCGGCTTCCCGCGGGTCCCTTCAGGCTCAGTCCTGCGACCTCTAACGCCCGCTCTGGCCGCGGCTGGGCAGAGGGCACGTCAATGCTCAGCACCACCTTTCGACCCACCATAAGGTTGGCAAGTTCCTGCGGATCGGTGTGCGACGTTGCCACTTCGCCCGTCACCTTCCCTGCCCGGAACACCGTGACGCAGTCCGTGAACGACATCACGTCTTTGAGCTTATGCGTCACCAACAGGATCGTCTTACCCTCGGCGCGCAGCCGTTTGAGGTTCTCGAAAAGGCCGTTCGTCTCCTGGGGCGTGAGCACGGCTGTGGGCTCATCCAGGATCAGGATCTTCGCATCCCGATAAAGAAGCTTCAGGATTTCCACCCGCTGCTGCACTCCGACGGGCAGCTCCTCGATCGCACGATTCCAGTCCACCGGCAGACCATACTGGCTGGCCAAAGCCTCCAGTTTGCGCCGGGCCGTCGGGCGGTCAATCAGGCCCCGGCGGATGGGCTCCGCGCCCAGCAAAATGTTGTCCAGCGCCGAGTAAGGGCCGGCGAGCATGAAATGCTGGTGCACCATGCCGATGCCGCGGGCGATGGCATCCGCTGGCGACGCCCAGACGCATCTCGTCCCCCCAAGCAGGATCTCTCCTGAGTCTGGCCGCAACATGCCGTAAAGCAGCTTCATCGCGGTGGATTTCCCGGCGCCATTTTCGCCAATCACGCCATGAATCTTGCCGGCTTCGACCCGCAGGTTTACCCCCGCATTGGCCGCCACCTTGCCGAACCGCTTCGTCAGTTCGCGCAACTCCACGATTGGGGCTGTGCCGGGCGTCATGTTGCCCGTAGTGTATAGACAGGGCTCAGCGCTTCTGAAGCTTATAATAGTCCGGCACAACGATCTTCCCGGCAATAATCTCCGCCTTCAACTCGTCCGCGCGCTGGCGCACGGGTTCGCTCAGTATCTTTTCATTATACTGGTCCACCGCGTAGCCTATACCCTTGTTCTTTAGCCCGTACCGTTTCACTCCGCCGCTGAACTTGCCGGCCTTGGCGTCTTCAATTGTGGTGAACACCGCCTCGTCCACACGCTTCAACATGCTCGTCAGGATCAAGCCCGGCTTGGTCCAATTCTGGTTGGCGTCCACTCCAATCGCGAATTTCCTTTTCTCCTCCGCCGCGTCGAATACACCCAGCCCGGAAGCGCCCGCCGCCGCGAAGATGATGTCCGCCCCGGCCTCGTATTGCGATACCGCCAACTCCTTCCCTTTGGGCGGGTTGTTCCAGGCTTCGCTCGTCACCCCAACGTAATTGTCCACCACCTTGATCTCAGGATTGATTTTCTTTGCGCCGGCTTCGTAGCCCATCTCGAAGCGACGGATCAGGGGAATATCCATCCCGCCCACGAATCCGATTTTGCCCGTCTTGCTGGTCATGGCGGCAATGGCGCCGATCAGATAGGCTCCTTCATGCTCCTCGAACATCAACGACCGCACGTTGGGCGCATCCACTTCCGAATCCACGATGGCGAAATGACCGTTCGGGAACTGCGAGGCGACCTTTTGGATCGCATCCTTTTGGGCAAATCCGACGCCGATGATGAGGTCAAACTTGCGCTGCGCCAGCGCCCGCAACATGGGCTCGAAGGCATTGTCGTCCGGCGCTTCGACGTATTTGAGGAAGATGCCCAGTTTGTCCCTGGCTCGCGTCGCGCCTTCATAAGCAGACGAGTTGAAGGACTTGTCGTCCTTTCCTCCGCGATCCAGCACTAGCCCCACCTTGAACTCGGCCAGGGCCGGCGGCAATGAGACCGCCAGCCCTGCCCCCAACACGAGCAATGCCCATAGAAACCTTGGCCAATTCCGCGCAATGCAACTTCGTGTCATGCAGTGGTTCTAGGGGCAAACCCCTGTCCGGTCAATATTCTGCTCAACCGCTTCCATGTTTTGCCGTGTTGACATTCTGGAGCGGTCTCATAGCCTTATAGTGATTCGGGTGGCGGATCGTTTACTTCAGCGGGATTCCCCATCCCCACCTCCTTGGCGAACCGTTGCCCGAATCACTTTCACGTTCTCTCCCATGTCTGTGGCACCCGGACGAACGCGATGGCCCCGAAACCCGAGGACCGCCGCGGCCGGTTAGCGCTTCGGGGCGGGCGCCGCACCCAGCAGTTGTTGCTTCTTGCGGTCCGGCAGAGGCGATTGGTTTATCCAGTTGCGCGCGGCATCCGGGTCGGCCTTGAGCCAGGTCCGCGCGATGGTCTCCAGCCGGCTGTTGCGGATGTCCGTGTTCGAGACCATTTCGGCCCATTGCACCGCCGTCTCGGGCGCGGTTCTTGCCACCGCGGTGGCGTAGCCTCCGATTGCCACGTCGCGCGACGGTCCTTCCGGGAGCGATTGGAGCCACGGCGCCGCTTCGGCCGGCGCATACGCCGCCCACTGCTGCGCCACTTGCTGCAAGACTTTCTCCCGCAACTTCCCTTCCGGGAAGCTCGCCGCCCACGACGCGGCCTGCTCCGGATCATAACTCGCCCACTGCGACATCACCGCGGCTGCCGCGCCGTCCTGGGCTCCGCCGGCCGGAAGACTGGAAACGAATTGCGCCGCCTCCTGGGGCGAATTGAGCGCCCAGCTCCCGGCGATGCTGGTCAGCACGCGGTCGCGCGTCGCGTCCTGCGGCAGCGTATTGGCCCATCCCATCGCCGCGGTCGGGTCGGCCGAACCCCAACGGCTGGCTACGCGGTTGAGCAGGTCCGAGCGGAATGCCTCGGGGAAACTTTCCAGGTAGGCCATCGCGCCCCGCGCATCCGTCTGCATCCAGCGAAAGCTCAACTGGCTCAGCGCCGTCTCGCGGTCTCGCCCCTCCGGCAACTGCTGCATCCAGGCGATCGCCGCATTCGCGTCCTTCTCCACCCAGCGTGACGCCACGGTGCTCAGCAACTCGCTGCGCACCGCCCCCGCCGGCAACGAACTCGCCAGTTCGGCCGCCGCCTGCGGACTTGTGTTCGCCATCTGGTAAGCGATCCGGCGGATCGCCTCGCGTTGCGCGCCCCCGGCAGGCAGGCTCTTCGCCCAGGCCGCGGCGTCGTCCAGATCGGTCCGCCCCCATTGGTTGGCCACCAGCCCGATGGCGTCGTTCTTCAGGCGGCCCGAGGGCATGTTCTGGATGAATTCCGCCGCGGCCTGCGGATCGGTCTTCACCCACGAGTTAACCATGGATTGTAGAATGCCCCGCTGCACGGTGGGGTCGGTAAGTTGCTGCGCCCAGGCGAATGCCGCTGCCGGGTCCTTCTTCACCCACTCGGCCGCCACGGTCTGCATGGATTGGTCGCGCAGATTGCTGTCCGGCATCTGCATCGCCCCCTTCAGGGCGGCCGTCGGATCCACGCTGGCCCATTTCCCAAAAGCCGTCTGGTAGGCGTTGAATTTCGCTGACCCTGCAGGCATCCGGCCGATGACCGAAAACGCCTGGCCAAAATCATCGCGCCCCAGCGCTTCCGTAACCTCCTGCAACGCCATGGCGGTCGCCGATAGCTTGGGAGCGGCCTTCGGAGTTGTCGCGCCGGCTTTGGGCGCGTCTCCGGCTTCTTGCTTCGCCACCGCGGAATTGGTGCCGCTCACGGCTGAATTCGAGGCGGACGGGGCATCGCTCTCGGCCGATGATTCCGCCGTGCCCGGCAGAATGAACTTGCGGTCCAGATAGATGCCCGCCACCAGCCCCAACGCGGCAAAGAAAGTGCAACTGACGAGGGTCTTGGCTCTCATGCTCAAGGTCTTATTTATATCACCGCGCCGCGAAAGCAAGCACGCTGTTCTCAACGGCGACGCGCGCACTGCAACGGCCATGTAACCGGCCAAGGCGGTATCGTCCCAGCGTATCGCCTTTTGCAGACAGCTTGCGACTTCAAACAGATTGCAGCTCCGCTTGGTGGATATCTTCATTGGTCTTTCTCCAAGCCTGCGAGCCTGCCCCGCGTGTCGGTAACCCACCATCCATCGTGTCATCATCTTTTTCGTCAGGTTCATTGACACCCCGCGGCCGGTGAACGCTGGCGGGCCTTAACATGGGGCTTGCAATCCCCCAGCAGAGGCGCAGAGTCGTGGTTGCTGTCTCGACACAAGGAAAGCGTCTATGAAAAGAACGAAACTATTATTCGGGATTCTGACAATCACGGCGACCCTTGCCATGCAAGTCCACGCCCAAGACTGGCTCACCAACGGATTGATTGCGTATTACCCGTTCAACGGGAATGCCAACGATGCCAGCGGGAATGGGAACAATGGGGTGGTAATGAACGCCGTCCTTACCACAGACCGCTCTGGCGTGAGCGATTGCGCTTACCAATTTAACGGCGTGAATGCCCATATCGTGGCACCGAATCAGAGCTACCTGAGCTTCCCCAATGGCGAATTCACTATCAGCCTGTGGGCGAGAGTTGATGGCTCCACTCCGAATCCTATGCACTTTTTAGCTCTGGATAACGGCTCAGGCAACCATGTCAAGTGGTTTATCCAGTTCGGGTGGTCACCCAACCAATTGCCAAACCCATCGCCAGGTAGTTACCTGAATTTTCATATAAATGAAACAGCCCCGTACCACGGCTATTGGCTTGCGACAACTCGGTACAGACCAGCGTTAGGGTCATGGCATCAGTACATTTTCACTAAAGCGGGCACCGATTACACGCTCTATATTGATGGAGTTCGTGCATCTGCAACAAATTACATGATTGACGGTACCGCAGGCTATGCTGTTTACACAAATGTTGTTGGTCCTTCCGCAATCCCTTCGGGCATAACAGCCCCATTGACAATTGGTTCGGCTGAAGGTGTTGGTTGGGTGAACGGTAAGTTGGACGATATCCGCATTTACGGCCGTGTTTTCTCGCCCACGGAAGTTCAGCAACTTTATGCGATTGAGTACGGCCCACGTCTGGATTTGGTCAAGGCAGTCAAGCCGTCGTTCTCAGCACTCCTCCTCGGCACCAATTACCAATTGCAGGTTTCCGCCGACATGAACGTCTGGACCAATCAAGGCTCGCCATTCACAGCCACCAACCCCACCATGATTTACCCGCAGTATTGGGACGTAGACAATTGGAACAGCCTCTTTTTCCGTTTGCAGGTTGCCCCCTGATCCGGGTAGGTGGCTAAGGCCAACGGCCGATCAAGAGGCTCGCCCGCCAGTGCGTGATGAGCGTTTTGCCAGACATGTGCGAATTGCTCGCACGCACGCAACTGGCGGGCAAGTAAGGTCAAACTGTGCTCAATAGGGGCGCTGTGAATAGTAACGAGAGCACGCTGGCATCGGCGGATTGCGGCTGGCTTCCGGGAACGACTAGCATCGGGATTCGGGGGCCATTGCGTGACAGGTCCAGCCGATGCCAAAGCTCAGCCAGCACAGCGTCGAATCTCCTCCTGAAGCTGATAGCCTCGCGCGCAAGGCCAACCGATGGGAAGAAGCCCTGCTCCGCAGCGAGGCCGGAATCTAGGCAGCCAGACACGAATTCCAGACAGCCTTCAATAAAGGCCCACTTCGATCGGTTGCGAGCCTCGCTCGGCCACGTATGTTACTCGTATCACGATGGTTGCAGCCGTCGGGCAGGTTTTCGTTCCTGCCCGCAAGGCCGCATCAGGCAACGGTGTGGGCACGGTGATACCCCGGTGTGGTCCCCATGGGGGTCGGCCCCCATGGGGACCACACCGGGGTACCGCCGTAGCCTCACCGAGAAGACGTGTTCCACCACTGCTGGAATGGCCCAAGCCAGGCTCAGGCTGCCAAACCGGGAGCGCGCTGAGTCCTGTCCGTGCCATGTTCAGGCCTTGAACCACGGCGGAGCGAGGCCCCCTGCCTCGGTTATTGGAAAATGGAGCGGCTCATGCCTCTCACGAGGCGGACGTAATTGTAGATGCGGATGACATCGCCCTGCGGGCCGCGACCGTGCGGGAACATCGCAGGGTCACCAGCCTTGGGGTCGCTGCGCTGCGAGCCGGCGCCGTGGACATCTACAAAGTGATAATCTCCGGCCCCTTTGCCTGGCGGTTCCATCCCCGGCGGCCTTCCCGCTGGTGGGCTGCCAAAATCGGGTCTCGGGCCGGGACCGAAACCACCACCCCGTCCAGGAGGTCCGCCCGCCATGCCGCGCGGGTTCATCCAGCCCGCCGCTCGGCCGAAAGCGACATACATCGCGGCGGCACCGCCCTTGAGCCCCGCGTGCGTCGTGGCCGACCAATAGAAGGGATAGTCCGCCTGATGCGCTTCGTTGGTGATCGTGGCGCAGGTGAAGACCGGGTCAATGGCGGGCGAACGCGACGTGTCCGGAGAGCGCGAGTAGTCCACGATGCTCTGCAGCTCCTTCACGCTCGGCAGCCGCCAGTCGTCGTGCCCGAGCAACTTCGCCGCGTTCTGCTTCTGCACCCAGGCCAGGGCGTCCTGCCAGTTCATGCCCCTGCCGCTGTCGGTCTTGGACCACATCAAACCAGTCGCGCGGTCCGTGATGGTGCCGTCGCGGTTGTCATGGAAATCGTTTTTGCCGAAGCTCGGATTCCCCCGCACACAGAGCACGAAGAACGTCTTTTCCACGCCCCCGCCCGGCATCTGCAGGTCGTAGCCTTTGATCCGCCCGTCGGCGAAGTTCACGCCGAAGAGCTTCGCGAACCCGCGGGGCGATTTGCCAACGTACTGGGTGCTCGACGCAAATTGCGAATCAATCACGCGCTCGCCAGCGCGGGTATCACCGTAGGCGAACTTGAAATACTGCGTGTTTATGTAGGGCGTGAGGCGCGAAGTGTCCATGTCCATGGGACCGCTAGGGTCGGTGCCACGGCCGTCGAAGAGCGAATACAGTTCCTTGATGGACGGCAACCGCCAGTCATCGAAGCCGCCAAACCTCGCGGCGTTCAGTTTTGACGGGAGCCCTTGGGCCTGGGCCAGGGTCAGCTTGTCGCGTCGAGTCAGCGAGCCGTCTCCATCAGTGTCCGGGCTGCGCTGCCAATCCAGGCCGGTGACATTGTCGCGCACCGCCAAGCCGTCGGCGCTGAGCGTGTAACTGGCGGGGTGCGCCCGGAACTGGGCATCCTGGCCGTAGAACGGCTGCCCCGGTTTTGGCGGCGCGATTTCGCTCCGGTTGTCGTAACACTTCTTCTGGCCGGTATCTACGATGGGATAGGCTTGGGCGGCGCGAAGGGCGTTGACCGACAGGCCCGTTGCCAGCACGGCTGCAAAGAATAAAGCGAGGGAGTTCATGATGCATGAAAATGGTCGGGGCGGCGAGATCTGAACTCACGACCTGCTGAAGCCAACTGCGAAGCCGACCGCATCAGCCTGAGTAAGGAGACACGTCGTCGGAGGTTCGCTGCAAGTCGGGCAATGCGTTCGGCGGTTGAGCGGCCATGCTGGTCAGGCGGTCTTTCTGTAACTGCGTGAGCTTATACAAGTCGCCATCGCCAAAGTACGCCAGTGATTTCAAAGTCATCATTGGGTTGTATTCATTCCCGTATAGCGCTCGGGCCGCTGCCATGGCAAGGGAGAGCGGGGTGCCGCTCTCGATAATAGCCAGGATGTCGAGGTAATCTTTGGCTTCGGCTCGCTGGGTGATTACAGCAGCCTTGGTGCCCGCGAGGTCCAGCAGCGAGGCCACGCACAAGACGTTGTCCTGAGTGAGATCGGGCTCGCCTACCCGCCCGAGGGAAATGCCGCCGAAGAAGGAGAGCTTGATGGTCCCGCCGCGCTCGAGCGATACGCTTAACGTCTGGCCGGCATTCTGGATGATCTTGGCACCCCGCAGGACCTGAAGGTTGCGGAGCAACTCACCGGGGATAACGGGTCTGCTGGAGAAGAAATCAAAGTCCACCGACGCGCGGTGGCCCAGCCGCAAGGCGAGGGCTGTTCCCCCATACAGCACGAAGTGCCGAGGAACCTCCGCCAGCTCGGGCCACAACACCTTTTGAGCCAGAGGCAGGAGATCAGTGCGGGCTGGCAACATGGATTACAGTTTGCGGCGCGGCAGGGGCGGCACGTCCAGACCGTAGCGCCTATGCCAGTACACCCAGGACTTCAGGTCGAAAACGCCGGGAGGCGGGTCGCGCAAAACCAGGCGGAACATGGAATCACCCAGAAGTCTCAGGGCAAGCATCGTATCATCCCAGTCCCCGTAGCTCATCACCTGGGCAACGAACCGGGCGGCGTCATCCAACCATTCCTCAGGTGTGCCCCACCAGAATACCCGCCGCGCAACCGGCACAAGCTCCGCGCGAAGGTGTTTCGGCACCGCCTGCGGGTGTATTGACGTGCTCATTTGCCTGAATAACAAAATGGTCGGGGCGGTGAGATTTGAACTCACGACCTTCTGAACCCCATTCAGACGCGCTACCAAGCTACGCTACGCCCCGAACCATTCCGCCAGTCGGAATGACCGGCTAAGAGAAATAGTATCCGCTCGAACTCGATATTCAAGCGCTAAGATGTGCCAGCCTGACTTTCAGCTTCAGCACGACCCTTAACCCGCCTTCTTGCGGACTATCGTGTGCGTGGAATGGCCGTAGAACGCTTCGGCGGCCTCCATGATAGTCTCAGATAATGTGGGGTGCGGATGGACAGCCAGAGCCAGGTCCTTGGCCGTCGCCCCCATCTCCACGGCGAGCACGCCTTCGGAGATCAACTCGCCTGCACCGTAGCCGACAATGCCGACACCGAGTATGCGCTCGCTGTCGGGCTCGACGATCAGCTTGGTCAAGCCCTCAGGATGATCGAAGGACAACGCCCGCCCGGAGGCCGCCCACGGGAACTTGGCCACGGCCACTTCGATGCCTTTGGCCTTGGCTTCGGATTCGGTCAGGCCGCACCAGGCCAGCTCCGGATCAGTGAAGACCACGGCGGGAATGGTAACATCTACGAACGCGCTGTCCTGGCCGGCGATGACTTCCACCGCAATCCGCGCTTCCTTGGAGGCCTTGTGCGCCAGCAGGACGCCTCCGGCGATATCCCCGATCGCGTAGATGGCGGGGTCGGTCGTCTGCTGCTTCTCATTGACGTGAATGAAGCCTTTCTCGTCAAAGGACACCTTGGTGTTCTCCAGGCCAAGGTCGTCGGCGTTGGCCGTTCGGCCAACGGCCACCAGCACACGGTCGTAAAGCTCCTCCTTCTTCTGACCGTCGGCGTTGAACTCGACTTTGATCTGCTTGCCGCTGGTTGCCATCTTGCCCACCTTGGTCTTGAGGCGCACTTCTTTGAAGGCCTTCTTGGCATACGCCACCACCGGCCGAGCCAGGTCCGGGTCCGCCCCGGCCAGGATGGTGTCGAGCGCCTCGACCAGCACGACCTTGCTCCCGAAGGTGGCATAAACCGTCCCCAATTCCATGCCGATATAGCCCCCGCCAATCACGAGGAGGTTTTCGGGGATGTCCTCCACTTCCAGCGCCTCAGTCGAGGTCATCACCCGCGGGTTGCCGAGATCGAAATCCCGCGGCATGGCCGGTTTGGAGCCCACCGCGATGATGGCCTGATCGTAATGCACGAATTGCTGTCCCTGATCCGTCTCGACCCGCAAGGAGCGCGAATCCTCAAAGTAACCACGCCCATGCATAACCTGGACGCCGCGCAATTTCGCCAGTTGGCCAACCCCACCCGAGAGCCGGCTGAGGATGGAGTCCTTCCAGTTCCGCAGCTTCGCCACATCAACGCCTGGTGCGCCGAAGGTAATGCCCCGACGCTCGGACTCGCGCGCGGAGGTAATGCTGTGGGCCGCATGCAGCAGTGCCTTGGATGGGATGCAGCCGCGGTTCAAACAGACGCCGCCCAGAACCTTCTCGCGCTCGACGAGGACCACCTTCTTGCCCAGGTCTGCCGCGTAAAAGGCCGCGGCATAACCGCCCGGGCCTGCTCCTACAACGACGATTTCAGTTCGGATAGGTTCCATATTTAGAAAGCTGTTTTCGGCCTCTCGCGCGCGGTCAGCATCCCTGCCATCGCAGAGAAGGCATTGGCGCGAGGGCAATCAGGGTCATAGCTTCACCCGCTCCTCCGGGAAGTTCTCAAAAGCCTGCACCAGGTCCACGGTGAAACGGGCGGCTGCGCCGCCGTCAATCACGCGGTGATCGTAGGAGAGGCCGATTGGCATCAGCAGGCGCGGCACGATCGCATTGTCGCGCACGACCGCTTGCATGGCCCCGCGGCCCAGGCCCAGGATCGCCACCTCCGGTTTGTTCACGATGGGAGTGAAGTGCGCGCCGCCGATCCCGCCCTGGTTTGAGATGGTGAAAGTGCCCCCCTTTAGCTCCTCCGCGGTTACTTTGCGTTCACGCGCCCGCTTGGCGAGGTCTTCGAGTTCCCGGGACAACTCCAGCATGCTCTTCTGGTCCACGTCGCGGATGACCGGAACGATCAAGCCCGCTTCCGTGTCCACTGCCACACCGATGTGATAGTAGTTCTTGAAGACGACCTGCCCCGCAGCCTCGTCCACGCTGGCGTTGAAGATCGGATGCTTCTTAAGCATGTCGGCCACGATGGGCAAGGCAAAGGACGTCAGTGTGAGCCGCGCACCCTTTTGCTCGTAGGCCGCGGCGTACTTCTTCCGCAACCCCATCAAGGCCGTGATGTCCGCGTCATCGAATTGAGTGACGCGCGGCGTGCTCGTCCAACTGTCCGACATCCGCCGAGCAATGACCTGCCGCAAGGGCGAAAGCGGGCTCTTTGAAACCGGGCCCCATTTTGAGAAATCAACCTGCTCCACGGCTGGTCTGGGGGCCGGCGCAGCGGCAACGCCCGTGCTCTTCGGAGCGACCGCTAAGCGCTGCAATCGCTGGATATACGCGCGCACGTCCTCCAGCACGATCCGGCCGCCGCGGGCGCTGCCGCGCACGCGGGTGAGATCAAGGCCCAGGTCCCGCGCGAGCTTGCGGATCGAGGGGGCGGCAGCAGGGGCCGCGCCCTGCTTGGGTTCCTCGCCTGCCAGGGAGGGTTCCTCCTCGATCAGGGCGGGCACCTGCTCCGGCGACGGGGTTTGAATGATGCGCTCGCGTCTGCTGGCAGCGGCAGCTTCCGCTCGAACCGCCGCCTGAGCGGCTCCGGCGCCGCCTTCGCTGAGGGAGAGGATTCGCTGTCCAACACTGATCTTGTCCCCGGCCTTCACGAAGATCTTCGAGACGGTGCCAGCCGCCGTGGACGGAATGGTAGCCACAGCCTTCTCATTCTCCAGTTCGAGAATAGGCTGGTCTTTGGCGACGGTGTCGCTTTCCTTGACGAACAGGTTCACCACCGTGCCCGAATCCGCGCCTTCGCCGAGATGAGGGAGTTTCAAATCCATACGTTAATACATAGCAATTTGCCCAAAGGACTTCCAATTGCCAGAACAATCAAGCGCCGCATGCCCGCAGCCCCGCCCGCAGATATCCGAGCGCGTACGCCATGCCGCCGTGCCACGGCGCCGCACAGGCCAATTGTGGCGCATGGTCAGGAATGATGACCCCCGTGAACCGATTCTGCTTCAAGATGCGCAGTACGCGGAAGATGTCCACGTCTCCCTCATCAATAAAGGTCTCCCGGTAAAATGGCACCTTGCCACGTACGTTGCGCAGGTGCACGTAGGCCAGCTTGCCCTGCCGGCTGTAGGTGTCCACCACCTCATAAATGTCGCCTTCGCTCATTTCGGCCAGCGTGCCGACGCAGAATTCGAGGGCGTTGCGCGGGCTGGGCTTCAGGTCAATCAGTTTCTGGTACAGGCGCGGCTGATACACCAGGCGCGGCTGCCCGCGAATAGTGGGCAGCGGCGGATCGTCCGGATGGGCCGCCAGGGTTACGCCCGCTTCCTCCGCCACGGGGATGACGGCGTCCAGAAAACCCTGCAACCGGCTCCAGAGCTGTGCCGGGGTAGCCGATTGCATGGTGCCCGGAGTGGCGTTGCGGTCATAGACCATATTCCAGGCCATCCCGTTTGGCATCGGCTTGTCGAACGGACCGTCCATGCCGACTGCCTCTGCGTCGCCCCGCGCGAACGGGCCTTTGACACGACCCGCTACGCCTGCGATGGAGAAGTTGTATCCAAAGACGGGAATCCCGGCCTGGCCGACGTTGCGGATGATCGTCTTGACGTTCTCCAGGTGGCGGCCCTTCTGTGGCCCGTCCAGCAGGACGTCGTGCCAGTGCGCCGGATCGAAGTTCTCGATTGCCTCAAGCTCCAGCCCGGCCGCGTTGACCTGCTTTTTCAAGGCGGCCAGCTCTTCGCAGGTCCAAAGCTTCTCCGGGTCCCCGGCCAAACCCCAGCCCGCATCATCCCCCACCGGCTGATCCCCCGGCTGATTGCTGCGCGAGGAACGAAAGTAGTCCACCAGGTGCGCCACGATGTGAGTGCAGCCGCATTGTTTGGCGAAGCGGTAGTGCTCCGCATTCAATTGATGACGATATAAGCCGAGGCCGAGTTTCATTAAAAACCTATACTCACGCCGCCGTCCACCGGCAGCACCACGCCCGTTACGAACTTAGCGGCACGGGAGCACAAATAGACCGCTGCGGCGCCAACGTCGTCCGGTTCTCCGAATCGGCCAAGCGGCGTGCGGGCCAGGATGCGGCGTTTGCGCGCCGGGTCTTTGACCATCACCCGGCGCGACATCTCGGTTTCGATCCAGCCGGGCGCGATGGCGTTCACGCGCACCCCTCCGGGCGAGACCTCCGTCGCCAGCGAGCGCACCATGCCGAGATGGGCGCTTTTGGCCGCGGAGTAGGCGATCACATTGGGGATTCCGAAGAGGGACGCCATCGAGGCCACGAAGAGGATCGAGCCATGCCGGCGCTGCAGCATCCCGGGCAGCACGGCACGCGTGAGCGCGTGCGCCCCGAGCACGTGGGTCTTCAAGACGCCAAGGAAGTCTTCCTGGCTGGTCTCCAGCGCCGACTTCTTCAGATGGATGCCGGCGTTATTGACGAGAATCGTTATCGGGCCGAACAACCTTTCCGCCCGGGCAACCAGCGGGGTGGCGTCCTTAAGTCGCGTTACGTCGCAGACCACATATCCCGCCTGGGGGCCGATGGTCTCAACCGCCGTCCTCAGCAACGCGGCCCGCCGCGCGGCCAGAATCACTTTGGCTCCCGCCGCGGCCATTCGCTGGGCCATGGCGAGGCCCAAGCCCGTCCCGCCGCCAGTGATGAGCGCAACTTCCCCCTCCAGGCTGAAGGGGTTGTTTGTCTCCTCTGCCGGCCGGACTGCGTTGCTGGTTCTGTTTCCTGGTTTGGTCACGCCACTTCCGCCGGATGCGTCTGTACTGTGAGCGGCCTTCGTCAAACGAGTTGCGGATGCGCTTTCTCGGGGTCCACCCCTAGGTCCTTTATGGCCTTGGCCACCAGGCCCTGTTCGACCTGCGCCTTCTCCGCCAACGCGTGCAACGTCGCAATCACGATGGATTCGGCGTCCACCTCGAAGAAACGGCGCAGGGCCTCGCGCGTATCGCTCCGGCCAAAGCCGTCGGTGCCAAGCGTCGTCAGTCCGCCGGGGACCCACGGTGCGATCTGGTCTGGCACAATCTTCATGTTATCGGAGACGGCGACGAACACGCCCTGCTCGCTTTCCAGCACGGACTCGACGTACGACTTCTTCGGCGCATCCGTTGGATGGAGCATATTCCAGCGCCTGGTCCGCAGCGCGTCGTTGCGCATGAGCTTGTAGCTGGTGGCGCTCCAAACATCGGCCGAGACGTCGAACTTCTCACCTAGAATTTCCTGGGCCCGCAGCGCCTCGCGGATGATCGGCCCGCTGCCGAGGATTTGGGCCTTGAGCGGCTGGTTCGCGGGCCCCCGCTTGAACTTGTAGAGCCCTTTGAGAATCCCCTCCTCTGCTCCCTCGGGCATGGCCGGCATCTCGTAGTTCTCGTTGTAAAGCGTCAGGTAGTAGAATATGTCTTCCCCTTCGGCATACATCCGGCGCATGCCGTCGGCAATGATCACGGCCAGCTCGTAGGTGAAGGCGGGGTCATAAGTCGCCAGCGTCGGGATGGTGCTAGAGAGAATCAGGCTGTGACCGTCCTGGTGCTGCAAACCTTCGCCGTTGAGCGTGGTGCGCCCGGAGGTGGCGCCGAGCAGAAAGCCCTTCGCCCGCATGTCCCCGGCCAGCCACATCAAATCCCCGATCCGCTGGAAGCCGAACATCGAGTAGTAGATGTAGAAGGGAATCAGGTGCCGCCCATGTGTTGCGTAGGACGTGCCGGCGGCCACAAACGACGCCATCGAGCCGGCCTCGGTGATCCCTTCCTCCAGAATCTGCCCGTCCTTCGTTTCGTTGTAGTATAGCAGCGATTTGCTGTCCACCGGCTCGTAAAGCTGCCCCTTGGACGAATAGATGCCAATCTCGCGGAACAGCGCGTCCAAACCGAACGTGCGCGCTTCGTCGGGTATGATGGGAACAATCTGGCGCCCGATGGCCTTGTTGCGGAGGAGCAGACTCAGCAGCCGGACAAATCCCATCGTCGTGGACAGCTCTGACCGTGACACCCCTTTGAGCAGGTCGCCGAAGGCCTCCAGCCTGGGCACTTCGAGTGCCTTTGCCTCGACGTTGCGCCGCGGCAGGAATCCGCCGAGCTTCTTCCTCTGCCCCAGCAAATACTTCGTCTCGCGGCTGTCCGTCGCGGGGCGGAAGAAGGGCGTCTCCGCAATCTCCTCATCCGCAATCGGCACGCCGAATCGGGCCCGGAACTCGCGCAGCTCTTTCTCGTTCAGCTTCTTCTGCTGGTGCGTGATGTTGCGGCCTTCTCCGGCCTCGCCAAGCCCGTAGCCTTTGACCGTCTTGGCCAGGATCACCGTCGGCTGCCCCTTATGTTCCATCGCGGCTTTGTAGGCCGCATAGACCTTGCGCGAGTCATGGCCGCCGCGTAGCAGCTTGTGGATCTGTTCGTCGGTCAGGTGATTCACCAGCTCCAGTAACTCAGGATACTTGCCGAAAAAGTGCCTGCGTGTGTAGCTGCCCGGCTCAACGGAATATTTCTGGTAATCGCCATCCACCGCTTCCTCCATCCGTTTGAGGAGCAGACCGCTCTTGTCCGCGGCCAGCAGCGGGTCCCAGGCCGAACCCCAGATCACTTTGATCACGTTCCAACCCGCGCCCTGGAACGCCGCCTCCAGTTCCTGGATGATCTTCCCGTTGCCCCGAACCGGTCCGTCCAGGCGTTGCAGGTTGCAGTTCACCACCCAGATGAGGTTATCCAGGTTTTCCCGCGACGCCAGCGTGAGCGATCCCAAAGTCTCCGGTTCGTCCGTCTCCCCGTCGCCGATGAACGCCCACACCTTTGGCTCCTCGCCGTTCGTGAAGCCGCGCGCCCGCAGGTAGCGATTGAACCGCGCCTGGTAAATCGAGAGCAACGGCCCCAGCCCCATTGATACCGTCGGAAATTGCCAGAAGTCGGGCATCAGGTAGGGGTGCGGATAGGATGACAGCCCGCCGCCTTCGGCCAGCTCCTGGCGGAAGTTGTGAAGTTGCGCCTCGTCCAGCCGCCGCTCCAGGAATGCGCGCGCGTAAATCCCCGGCGTGGCGTGCCCCTGGAAATAGACCATGTCCCCTATGAAATCCTCCGTCCGTCCGCGCAGGAAGTGATTGAACGCCACCTCGCACAGCGTCGCCGATGACGCATAGGTCGAGATATGTCCGCCCAAACCGCTGTGCAGCCGGTTGGCATTGACCACCATCGCCATGGCATTCCAGCGCACGAAGCTCTTGATCCGGCGCTCCATCTCCCAATCTCCCGGAAAGGGCGCCTGCTTATGAACCGGAATGGTGTTGATGTAAGGCGTGCTCACGACATGCGGCACGTCCATGCCCCGCTCGCGCAGCCGTGCCGTGAGACCGTCCAGAAACCGGCTGGTCTTCTGTGGACCCTGATCCTTCAGGGCGTGTTCCACCACGGTTTCGAGCGAGTCGAGCCACTCTTCCTCGTCCGTCTCTTCCGGCTGCGGCAGCACATGCAGTTCCGGCGGCCATTCTTTCGGTTCTCTTTTAGGCGGTTTCACTTTGTTATTCAGAAGCCAATTAAATAGACTCTTGCCTCGCGCGCGTCAAATCGCTCGAAGCTTCCATGTTGGACAGTTTAGCCCGCTAAACCATAGCATCATACTATAGCACGTGAAGCTTTGCGATCTAACTCTGGCCAGCCCCGAAGAAAACCTTGCCTGCGACGAGGCGCTGCTCGACTGCTGTGAAGCGGGCCAATCGGAGGAAATCCTGCGCTTCTGGGAACCCACGAGCCACTTTGTGGTGCTCGGTTATGCCAACAAAGTCGCGCGGGAGGTCAACCTGCCCTTCTGCCGAGCCAGGGCGATTCCTGTTCTCCGCCGCTGCACGGGCGGTGGCACCGTCCTGCAAGGGCCTGGGGTGCTGAATTACTCTTTGATCCTACGCATGGATAGTTCCGGCCCGCTGCGCAGCATCGCCACCACCAACGAGTTCATCATGGAGCGCCATCAACAGGCCCTGGCTCCTCTCATCCGCGCCCACGTTGAGCGTCAAGGTCACACGGACCTCACCATTGGCGGCCTCAAAATCTCCGGCAATGCCCAACGTCGCCAGCGCCGTTTCCTCATCTTCCACGGCGCCTTCCTTCTTAGCCTGGACATCGGGTTGGTCGAGAAGACGCTTCCCTTCCCGTCGCGAGCGCCCTGCTATCGCGCAGCGCGGTCCCATGCCGACTTCCTGCTAAACCTCAAACTGCCCGCCCTCACTCTCAAGTCAGCACTCCGCGAAACCTGGCATGCCACCGAGTCGCTCTCGGAGATTCCCTACGCGCAGATCAGAGTCCTCGCCCGCGAGAAATACGCGTCGGACGAATGGAATTTCAAGTTCTAGTGCTGTGAACCACCCGGATCCACTAATGGCGGCATTGTGTCCTGTCAACGGGGGACTCCGGTATCCGGCATCCTGGCGCCTGTGCTCACCGCCAAAACCGAAGATGTCATTGCACAAGTCGCTCAATGATATACTCGATCTCGCCGGGGACCAAATAGATCAAAAGCGCCAACACCCCCGCGCAGACCAAACCGACAATGATAGCGATCCTCAGCGCCCGGACCGGACGCCTTTGCAGCGTGACCCCTGGCGTGGGGAAGATCCGATGTTCAATGGACACGGTCGGCACCTCGCGGGGTTTTGGAGCCGGGGCGGAGGTGTGCTCCGGCTCCTGAATACGTTTCCCATGTGGTTCCGTCGCCGCGAGCAGCCGCAGGCTCGATTGCTCAGCCGGACCGAGCGCGGCCACGGCGGGGCCGTGACCCAGCCGGAGCACCGGCGGGAAAGCGGCTAAGACCCTGGCAAGACCTCTGCTCATGCGCCATTGGAAGTAGCTCATCATGAGAATGGCCAGAAAACAAATGGCCGCAAACGTGCCCGCCACAATGAGCGTCAGCTTGTTATAGCTTTGCATCACTGCCAAGTGCCGCGCCTGCTGGGCGGCGAAGCTCTCCTGGAAGGTCACCAGCGCGATCGAAATGACCTCGGCGCTTTGGAGGGCGGCCTTCTCGGCTTCCTGGCGGTTCTGCTCGATGGCCAACTGGGTAGCCTCGAGCTGTTCCTGCAATTGCACGTAGCCTAGGAGTATTGCTTGGGAGTTCGTTCCTTCGATTGGGCTGGTGGCGGGCGGCGGGTTGGTCTCGGCGCGCAGGCTCTCCCACGAGGCGGTAGATAGCACCAGCGAGAACGCGGCGACCAGGCAAAGGCGCGAAGGGAGGTGATTCCTCTCGAGGTGCGGCGTCCGGCGGATGCCGACGAGGGCAGCGGATGTTTTTGATGGGTGAGACACCATCACACTCAGCCACTATTATTGTCTGCTCTGCGGACAGAAGTCAAGCATGCACATGCCAGCGGGATCTTGCGGCTCGAGTTTGAGCATGGTGCAGACCCGGGGAACCACCGGGTCGAGATCAGGGACCTCCCCGGTGCGGGAACCAGGGCTGGCCCTGTAGCACGAAACGCCGCCTCAGGCAGAGTGATTGGCGATGGCTGGCACCGGGACGACCATCCCGGCTGTGCGTTGCTGTGTTCCTTGCAGAGGCGGCAGCGCCGCCAGCCATCTCTCCCCGCCCTTGCGCCTGCGATGTTCTAGCGAGCGTCGGCTCTGGGGCTCGGCTCCGGCTGGTCGTAGCTGATGAAACCCGACTTGTTCTTGAGCTTGCTCCACTTCGCGTCGAGCCGTTTGAGCCGCTTCACGGTTGCGGGATGGCTGCTGAAGGCGCCGAGTTCGAAACTCAGGAATCCCATCTTGTCTTGCGCTGCCTGCAACTTCTTGAGCATCTCCCCGAGCCCCCGCGGATCAATCCGGGCGGAGACCAGGTATTTCCAGGCCACGTCGTCCGCTTCCAGCTCGTACTCCTGCGAAAAGCTCTGGCGCACCAGCAACTCTGAACTGCCGCCCAGCGCGCCCGCCGCCCCTCGGCTGCCGCCGAGAAACACGCTGACGATCAGATACGGTCCGGCCTCGGAAATGATCTTCCGGAAGCCGTGCTTCTCTGTGACGTGCGCCACCTCATGCGCGATGACGCCTGCCAGTTCCTCCGGCCGCTCCGACATCGTGATCAGGCTGTTGTTCACCATGATATGCCCGCCGGGCAGGGCAAAGGCATTGGGCATCGGGTCATCAATGATATAGAGCTTGTATTCCGGGCCCGCCTTGGGCAGCACGCGCAGCAACGGCGCCACCGCGCGATCCAGCCTCGCCTTAAGCTTCGCATCCTCGATGAAGTCCTCGTCCTCCTTCAACTCGGCCACCAGGCCGTCGCCCAGCTCGCGCTCCCATTGCGCCGGCACCCGCGCCACCACCGCTCGCACCATCAGCCCCATCAGCATCCACACCACGATTGCGGCCACCACAAACCCGCCCAGCACCGCGAACATCACCTTCAGCCGCCGCCCGAACTCGCGGTTCCCCTGCATATCGCGGATCTGGTGTTGCGTATGCGGCTGCTGCAAGAGTGGGCCGCGCTGCAGGATGCGTTCGTCGAAGGTAAACACCGACCACCCCGGCTGCTCCGGGTCAGAGAAGAAGATCCGCTCGTCGCCCGCGTCGCCTTTCTCGATCAGCAGCCGCGACAGCGGCATTTCCACCGTGGCCGCATCCGACACGAACCGCAGCCGCCAGAACGCGAAGACAATCCTCCCCGCCACCGCTTCTTCACCGAGGCTCGGATGGGAAACGTAGCCGTCAAACGTTAAGCTGTCCTCAGTCACAGCACCCTATTATACCGCAGCCTTCCGACAATGGCACGCAAAATAGCCGCTGGCAGACATTCTTCATTCTTCCTTCTTCATTCTGCATTCACGACCACCGCCCTTCCCTCCTGTCCGAATTTCTCCAGTCCATCCAGCACCTGGTTGATCGCGCCCGCATCGAGCGGCACGGTGCGCGTGATGATTTGCGACAAGTCCAGCTTTCGTTGGCGCACCCACTCGATCAGACCCGGCAGTTCCTGCGCCAGATGGTCCGACACGCCAATGATTTCCGCTTCCTTGTTCAGCACCTCCATATAGGGCGCGATCTCGAACCGCTTGTCGGTCAGCCCCGCCAGCGCCGCCCGTCCCTTGATGGTCAGCGACTGCAAGGCCTGCCGCATGGTCAGGGGCAGCCCGATCAACTCCAGCGCCACATCCACACCCCGCCCGCCCGTAAGGCGCTGGATCTCAGCGACGGGGTCGCAAGCAGCCGCATTGACCGGCATCGCGCCGAACGCCCGCGCCAATTCCAGCTTGCCCGGCTTGATGTCCACCGCGAACACCTCGCGCGCCCCAAACGCCCGCGCCAGTTGTATCGCCGACAGCCCGAGACCACCCGCCCCAAACACCGCCACCGACTCGCCCGCACGGAGCCGCGCCTTGTTCAACGCGTGCAGCGAAGTCGCTGATGAGCACATCATGATCGCCCCCTGCTCGAACGGGATTTTCTCCGGCAACTGAAAGACGCTGCGCGCCGGCATCACGATGAACTCGGCGTAGCCGCCGTCGCGATATTTGCCGATCATTTTGCCCTCCGTGCAGAACTGC
The DNA here is from genome assembly GCA_964625855.1 of uncultured Verrucomicrobiota bacterium. GTDB lineage: Bacteria > Verrucomicrobiota > Verrucomicrobiia > Limisphaerales > UBA8199 > JAPLUA01. Next base: position 57,595 of record CAZVFC010000046.1, read on the forward strand.
TCGTTCCCCTGCTGGCAGTAGGCGCACTCGCCGCACGTTGCCAGGTAATGCAGGCAAACCCGGTCGCCGCGCTTCACGTGGCGCACCTCGGCCCCAGTCTGCTCGACCACGCCGGCCACCTCATGCCCCAGTGTCAGCGGCAGCGGCTCCACCCGGGATATCCCCGCCCGATAATGCGCATCCGAATGGCAAATCCCCGCCGCCTTCACGCGTACCAGCACATCGCGCGCGGAAACCGCCGGCACGTCCACCTGCTGCGCCTCCAGTGGCCGCCCCGGCCGAATCAACCTGATCGCCTTCATCATGGCCGAGAGGCTTGCCGGCAGCCGCTAGCCCGGACGTTCATCTCCAACTCTCACTGCACCGGCACCTTCTCGGGCACGACCTTGAAGAAACGACTGAGGTCGCGGTCCGTATTGGCGACACCGGGCTTGGTGACGATCCAATCGTTCAATTGGGCGATCCGCATAGTGTTCCCCTCCCTCCAGCGCCAGGTTTCGACGTGCCCGTCCGCAAAGCTGAGCAGGCCGGCGTGGTTGTGGCGCGTGGCCGGAAAGCTGATCCACGTCCACAAGGAGGTGTTAAATAGAGCGAGGCTGTCCGGCGCATTGATGCCGAACGCGCTCTGTTGGATGCTCTTCTCGTGTTCTTCAATGAACACCGCGGCCTTGCTCGGCCCGGGCCGCTGAACCTCCGCCAAACGGTGCCAGCACAATTCATAGCCCGGATCACCCGGCGTGTTCCGGAAATTCATATACATGCTCATCGAGATGCTCCGGTTGCGCTGAACCAGGCCCTGGTCGCGGACGGTTGATTTGTCCGCCGGGCACCGGTAAATCCCCAACGACTTGTTATAACGGTAGAGCACCCCGTTTTGCAGGTTGACCGGCGTGGTGTCCGTCCAGGCGTTACCCTGCAGCCATGAATACGGGTCAGCCGTCCAATCCTCCCGGGTGCCGATGTCGCCGCCGTTCATCGCTGTGTTCCCCGGCAGGTGGTCCCGAGAATCGTCTGTGTACATTTGCCAGCAGAGCTGGAGCTGCTTCATGTTGTTGGCGCAGGCCGCAGCCAGCGCTTTAGCCTTGGCCTGGCTCAAGGCGGGCAGGAGCAGCGCGGCCAGGATGGCGATGATGGCGATCACGACCAGCAACTCGATCAGCGTGAATCCAGTCGGCACGGCGTCCTGGTGCTTCGATCTCAATCCCGCCTGTGAAGTCTTCGTACTCATGCTCTATTTACCATTCTAGCATACGGCCCCCACAGGCTCATGGTTACAACGAAAAAAAGCAATTATCTTAGCAAGCGCCCCTGGACCATGCGAACCGCGGCATAGTGGTTTTCCTACTTGTCGAAACTGAGCGGTGGGGCGGGGAGGTTGCGATAGGCTCCGACGATGGCCGGAAAATCCCAACGGCGGACTTCGTCAGGCCGGTAAACCACCTGCACACCTTTGGGCGCCTTGCGCACCGGACGCGAGTTGGGGAGGTGGAGCACAATGCGCTTGGCGGGCTGGCGGCGGGGCGGTTCGAGTTTGACCTCGACACCCCCTGCCGTGCCGCGAATTCTAACGCTCATCGGTCCGAAGTGGGTGGGCGCGTTTTCGACGTGGATTCCCCTGCCCTGCTCCAGCCACCAATCCGGTGCGCCCAGAAGCAAGTGCAGTTCATCCCCCCGCTCATGGACCAGCGCATGGCGAAGGAGGAAGGCGAAGTTGGCCGCACCAGTGGTGTGTGGAATCGTGTCGGCCCAGGCAAAGCGGCGTCCGAAGAAGATGCCCTCGGGGAAAGCATGGGTGGCGGTCGAGTGCAGCAAATACCAGTAGAACTCCTCGACGAACTGATCGTGCTCGCCGCGAATGAGTGAGGCCATCGTGGTGTACGAGGAGAGGTAGGGGTGGATTGCCGGCTCCTTGAAACCGGTCCAGCGGATGGCGCCCTCACGGAAGCCGCCCCCGTGCCGCTCGCGCACCTCGGCGAGCAGGGCCCCGACGCGCGCGTCGTCCGGGGCAAACAACTCGGTCGGCCAGAGCGTTTCGGTGTTGCCCCAGTGCGTGCCCACCTTTTCCCAGCTTGGCGGGAACCACGCCAAACCGGTCTTCTTCCAGGCGGCGTCAATGGCACGGCGGTAGTCGTCGGCCTCCTGTTGGAAATGCTGCGCGTCGGCCTGCTCGCCCAGCTCGCGCGCGGCATCGGCGACACAGAGCAGCCCGCGCAAGTTCCAGAAATCATAGCCAACAATGTGATGCTTGCCGTCCCAGAGGTACTCGCCGTCGGCGACGGCGTTGGGCAGGACGCCGGCGAAGGGGGAATCGGGCGGGACTTCGCGTCGGGCGCGCAAGGTCCACTCGGCGGCGCGGCGCATCTGCGGGTAGGCTTGCTTGAGCCAGGAGCGGTCGGCGGTGATCTTATAGAACTGCCAGAGCGTCCAGACCGCCTGGCCGTTGGCGTCGAACTGCATCTTCTGCGTCTCGAACCGGCCATCGGGCCGTTGGGCGCGCAGGTAGGCGGCGATAGTATTGCGCGCGGCATCGAGCAAGCCGGCCTCTTCCAGTTCAAGAACCTGGTAAGCGCCGTCGCGGATGTAGAACTCGTCATAGAACCCCTCGCCGCCGTGGAGCACGCCGCGGTCACTGGCCAGCATTTGGCAGACATGCGCCGCACGGAGGGCCTGGGTGGACTTGTCACAAGGCACCTCGAAGCGGGCCGCTTTGGCCAGCAGGCTGCGCCAGTAACTCGCCGTGCGGTCCAGCCACAGCCTGGGGCTTTCCTTGTCGAATGCATTGGCGCTGGCAACTGGCTTGAACGGGATGCGGAAGCAGGTCTCCGTCCCCTGCCCTGGCGTCAGTGATGCGCTCCAGTCAGTTGGCGCTGGAGCGTTGGTCGCCAGCATGGCCCATTGTACGCGCGCTTCTGTTGGCGTGCGGCCGAGATTCGTTGCTTTCACGCGGACCCAGTTCAGGAAGTTGTCCCCCTCGGTTGGCCAGTCAAAGGCGGCGCCCCAGTCCTTCGCAGTCGGGAGCGGAGTTGCCCAGAGCGTGAAATCGTAGCGGACGCCGCCCGCTTCAGTGCTGAGCAGAACCACCGGAAGCCACCCGTCCAAAAGCGTCTTGGTTTGCCTCCGGCTGAGAGGGGTCAGGCTTGGTCCGCAGGCGAAGCGGAGCCTGGCTTTGTTCGCCAGCACCAACTCGTTCTCGGGCGTGATGCGCGTGCCGTCGTTGTAGTCCTTGAGCCCCATCACGCTCCAGGAGTTTTGGAAGTAATCGAAGTCCTTCGCCGGCGACGGCGGCGGGGCGCTAACCGGCCTGGCGCCTTTGCCCCCCGAACCGGCCCCCAGCTCCAGCGCCTGGATGAACGCTTCGCCAGGTTCCGATGTATCGGCAGCCCCGCTGGCAGCGGCGGTGAAGCGGACTTCAATGACGCCGTTCACCGGCCCAATTTCATTGAAGACCAGATCAACCGCGCGGCCGGCTCCGCCAGCGGTGGCAGCGACATCGAGTCGCTCGACCACGCGCCGCCCATTGATGCGGATGTCGAAGCAATTGGTCCGGGTGTCGAGGCCGCGCGTGGCGGCGAACTTGAGACGCGCGTGGTAGCGCCCCGGGCCAACGGTGAGGTTCACCCAGAAGTCGCGGCCATGGACGCCATAGCGGTAAAGGTCAGGCTCAGACGTGCCGTGGATCGGTTCCGTAATGGGAGTGGTCCACCAGCATTCCGCTACCGAGTCCTTGCCCTCTCCGATGCGGGTGACCAGTTCGGTCGCCGGACGCCAGCCGTGACCGCGTGAGTCTCGGAGGTCTTCCCGCCCCGTATAGCCGAACACCATACGTTGCGTGTCCCGCGGCCCGGTGCCGGAGGGGAAGTTCGCCGCGCGGGTGGCCGCGGAGTATTGCACATCCTGAATGTGGACAGCCGTCCCGGTGGAATATGGGTTGGCGGTGCCGCGGGCTACGACTTGAAGAGTGTGTGTGCCTTGCGTCATGCCGTTGCGATAATACAGCACTTGGCGGGCGCGCGGTGCAGGATTCCAGCAGTCGAGGTGGACGAGCTGCTTCTCCTCATCGAGATAGATGTCCGCGAGACCACCGTCTGGCCCAACCGCGCCGATGAGCCGGACTTGGTTGCCTTTGAACATGGCGGTGAGTGCCGCCCCTTGAGCAGTCGCAGTCTGGATTCGGTTCCCACCAGACGATGGAGCGGCTTCCGCAGACCACTGTCCATCAAGCTTGAGCGCGCTGCCTGGAACGGCTTCCTGAGGATCGCCACCGGTAACCGCGACCCGGGTCGCACCGTCGTGGCGAACAGCGACAATAGCGTCCCCATTCGAAAGCCTCTTTACCGTGTAGCCATTGGCGTTGAGTTCCCCGCGGCGAGGCAGGCTTCGGCCATCGGCGAGAACTTCCTTAGGCGCGAAGGCCAGACGCAGCACATCAACGGTGTTGGCAGGGGCATCGTAGGTCGAGTATTCAATATTGCCTTTGCCATAAACGACGGAATTGACCACGGCACTCGAACGCATGAGATGGTTCTCGCGGTTGGCCCCGAGTTCCTCCGGGAGCCAGGCCATGGTCGCGAGAATCCACCGCAGCGGGAGCGGGTGCGCAATATTGAGCCAGTTACCGTTGACTATAATGCCGCCGTCAATGTTGTCCTCGCTGACCCCGGTTTCATGCACGTCGTAGGTCTGCAGGACCACCATGCGATAGGCCAGCTCACGGGCCCAAAGGTCCTGAGCCTGGACCGCATATTGGGCTACCGCCGGAGCGAGGCAGAACGGCGCGTACCAAAGCGAGCGCTGGCAACACCGGCTGGCCTCGGGGAAAGCCCAGGCACCGCTATAGACATCCCCGCGCGATTCCGCGGAGACGCTGCTGTGGTTGAGGAAAAGGGTGAGCACATTGCGGGCGTCGCAGCGCCAGTTACTAAACTCGTCGGGATGATCGAGCACATAGTGCATAGCGTCAGGCGTGGTGAGGCAATTCTGGACATCATTGACCCAGTCCCAGAAGTAGCGGCCCCAGGTGTCCTGCGCGGCCCAGGCCGGCAGGAGTCTGTCGCGCAGGTAGCGGCGACCGGCGTCACGCGCGACAACGATCCGATTCTGGTCGCCGTAATAGCCCAGTCGGATCAGGTCGTCGAGGAAGGCGAGGATCATGGTGACGCCACCTGTCTGTTTATTATCCTTCCACTTGACGGTTTCGGGGTTGGCATAGCGCGGCCAGGGGTCGGCGGCTGGATCGAGATTGCAGTGCGCGGCCAGCAAATCGCCCCAGTGAGTGGCGGCCTGGAGCCAGCGGGAGTTGCCCGTGAGTTGATAGGCACGCAGAAGGCCCTGGCCGGTCGAGGCAACCAAGTCGAGCTGAATCATGCCGCCCGGATCGCACTTGCCGTAAGCCTTGCCCTTAACCGGGACGCTGATGAAGATGCCCGGCCAGGGATGATCAGGGGGAGTGACGCAGTGGTCCACCAGGAAATCGGCCATGTAAGTAACCTGCGCGATGGCCGCCGGGTCTCCGGTGTAGCGATAGTAGTCCACAAACCCGTTGAGCGTGCTGGTGGCGCGCTGGCCGAGGTCGCCGTTCATCCAGTCGCCCGGGGCTTTGGGCGTAATGGTTCCATTGGATGAAATCTGCCACAGGCTGGTAAACAGGTAATCAGGCCAGGCAGCGATGGCCGTGTTGGTGGTAGTCCAGGGATAGCGCTTAAGGGTTTCGGCCGCGATGCGAACTCTCAGGTCACACTGGCCATTCAGCCCCTGATACCAGGGCGCGATGACCCCGTGCGCATCGTGGCGTGTTTCGTGGGCGTAGTAGCGAGGCTGGGTGACGGCGGCCAGCCCGGTGAGCGGGATGAGCACGAGCGCCAAGGCTGGCGCCAACTTCTGAGAGAATTTGCAGGCCGTCATATTCGTAAGCGCATGTGCATCGCCGCATAAACTGACTATCCCAAACCGTCCCGCAGTTGACTGTGGATGGGCATTCTGCAACGCTCGCGGCGTCCTATACAACAACGAAAGCAGCAAGCCGTGGAAATCAAGAAAGCCATCATCACCGCCGCCGGCAAGAGCCAGCGGACCCTGCCTCTGCAAACCCTGGTGGATCGTGACGGCCTCACAAAGGCGGCGTTGCGAATCCTGATCGAGGAGATCCTCGCCGCTGGTATCGAGGAGATCTGCGTGGTGGTCTGTCCCGGCGACCAGGCCGCTTACGCCGCGGCCGCCGGCGGTCAGAATGCCCGGCTGCGGTTTGTCGAACAGACCACCAGCCGCGGCTACGGCCACGCCGTCTTCTGCGCACGGGATTTCGTCGGCACGGATGCGTTCCTGCTGTTGGTTGGAGACCATCTTTATGTCAGCGGCGGGCCAAAGCGCGCGGCGCAGCAACTCGTCGAAAGGGCCCGAGTGGAGAAGTGTGCTGTCTCCGCAGTCCACGCGACACATGAGAGTAAACTGCCGTATTATGGAGCGATCGGGGGCCGTTTGGTGGCCGGACAAAAGGGCCTGTATGAGATTGCCGAAGTCATCGAGAAGCCCACTCCGACCGAGGCGGAGCAGCGGCTGATCGTGCCCGGCCTGCGGGCGGGGCATTACCTGTGTTTCTTCGGCATGCACGCGCTGACGCCGGCGGTCATGGAATTGCTGGGAGACGAAGTGCAGCGCGCCGGTGAGCGCATCACTCATCTTACCACTGCCCTGGCGAAGCTGGCTAAACGTGAGCGTTACCTGGCCTGCGAACTGCAAGGGAGTCGCTACGACATCGGCGTGAAATACGGGCTGCTCATGGCCCAAGTGGCCCTGGCCCTCGACGGCAACGAACGCGATGAAGTGCTGAGCGGGTTGGTCGAGCTCCTGGCGCGGCGGACAAACCAAGGGACCCGCAGTATATGACGAATTACGTCGAGTTGCCCTACAACAAGAAACTCAACTTGTTGCGGGCCCATAGTCTTGGTTGCGACTGGCCCGATCTCGATCAGGAGCACTGGTGTTTGCACTGCCGGAAGAAGTTCAACGGCCATTCCACGCGAGTGTGGCAGGATCGGAACGGTTCCTTGTGGTTGGAATGTGGCACCCCGGGCTGCGACGGATCGCCCATTGATTGGGCCCCTTATCCCTGGTGGAATCCGAAACACCCCGCGACGAAGGAACAATTGAAGAAGTCCAAGAAGCCGAAGCGTAAGCGGCCCCCGGAAGACGATTTCCCGGACGACGTTCCTTTCTGACGCCCCGACCATTATGCCGGACCTAATCAGCATCATCACCGCGACGGACCCTGCCCTGCGTAACCAACCGCTCGAGGCAGCCTGTGGTGAACTGTCGCTGGACGCATTGCTGCAGCAGTGCGCCGGCCTGGACGCCTTCCGGCGGCGCAGCGAAAACCTCTACGAGCGGGTGCGCGCCCTGCTGTTCCTGTACGCTATCCACCGGTTTCATTTGCCAGACAAGCTGCTGGGTGCAGTGTCAGGCACCTGTCACCCGTCACCCGTCACCCGTCACTCGTCGCGCTCGCTCATCCCTTTCAAAGGCTACGAGCACCTGTTGCAGCGCCGTTTCGAGGAGGCCATTGACCACTTTCTCGCGGTTCAGACGGCGGAGGGTCCAAGCGACGCCATCTGCAGCTCACTCGCCGCCGCCTACTACCGGCTGGCCTTCCAGACCCTGGCCGACCAGGTGCGCCGGAGCGTGCGCTCGGTGCGGGGCAACCAGTGGATGTTCCGCATGGGCCATCCCGCCGATCAGCCCCTGCGCATCCGGCCAGAGCTGATCCGCCCTAACGCAGGCGATGGCACTTACCCGATTCTGCGTGAATGCACACCCGTCCGGATGGACCTCACGCATTGCGGCTGGAGCGACATCTTCTTCCTCGGTATGGATTACCCGGAAGGCGCGAAGGTGTTGAACGTGTCCATTGATCTCGGCGTGCATGGGCGTGACGCCGCGCCGCGCCCGCCGGTGGAGGTTTACCTGCGCGTTATCGAGGAGCCGATGCTGCGCCTGGTCAGCGTGGACCTGGGCGCCTCGGCGGACATTACAAACCTGGCGGAGGTATTCGACTTTGCGAAAGACTACCTCGGGTTGCTCAAGGCGGCAGTGATCGCGTCCGGCATCGTGCCGCCGGGCATCGAAGGGTCGGGTCAAAGCCTGGCCGATTTGCTGGCACAGATGCTGGGACCGGGCCGCGGCCTGGAGATCGTCAGCAACGTAAACAACATCCCCAAGGGCTCCCGGCTGGCGGTTTCGACAACCCTGCTCGCGGCGCTGGTCAGCGTGTGCATGAGAGCGACGGGCCAGGCGGCCTCGCTCACCGGCCAGTTGCAGGAGCACGAGCGGCGGTTGGTGCTGGCGCGAGCGCTGCTCGGCGAATGGCTCGGCGGGTCCGGCGGGGGCTGGCAGGACTCGGGCGGAGTGTGGCCCGGCATGAAGCTCATCGAAGGCGTGCTCGCCGCCGAAGGCGACCCGGAGTCCGGGATCAGCCGCGGCCGGCTGATGCCGCAACACCGCATCCTCAACGAACAGGATGCTTCGCTCGAGACCCGGCGCAAATTGCAGGATAGCCTGGTGCTGGTTCACGGCGGCATGGCGCAGAATGTCGGACCCATCCTGGAGATGGTCACCGAAAAGTACCTGCTGCGTTGCGGAGCCGAATGGAAGGCCCGCCAGAGCATGCTGGGCATACTCGAGGAGATTCTCTCCGCGCTTCAGCGGGGCGACGTGCGCGGGATCGGGGCCGCCACCACGCGGAACTTCGGACAGCCCATCCAAACCATTATCCCGTGGGCCACCAATTACTTCACCGAGCAGCTCATCGGGCGCGTGCAGGCCGAATTCGGCGATTCGTTCTGGGGCTTCTGGATGCTGGGCGGGATGTCCGGCGGCGGGATGGGATTCATCTTCGCCCCGGACAAAAAAGCGCTGGCACAACAGCGCATCCAGGAAATCATGTCCGCCACAAAACGTGAACTCCAACACGCGCTGCCGTTTGCGATGGAGCCCGTCGTCTATGACTTCGCCATCAACGAGCGGGGCACATTCGCCGATTTGCTGGAGGGCGGCGCCGCGCTCATGCCGCCGGGCTATTATACGCTGACGGTGCCGGCGTTGCTACGGCAGGACCGCCACTCGCTGTCCCCGTTGCTGCGCGCCGAACTGGACAAGTTTGGCGCGGCCTGCCGCACCAGGTCCGAATTGCGTGGAGTCGTGCAGACGCTCTTTGATGTCATGTTGCCGCGCGGCAAGGCGGAGTCCGCTGCCGATCAAACGCTCAGCACTCTGCTGAAGGAGCACGGCTTTGACCGCATGCAACACGAGCAGATTCGGGCGGATTTGAAGGAAGGCCGGATCGGCCTGGCGCAAAACCGCTTGCCGGCGAGCGCGGTGATCGAGGACGTCAAGGAAGGGGATGTGGCGGACGCCACGCGCTGGGCATCGCAGGCCGCTGACCTCAAGGCGGCCGGTCTGGCGGCGCTCAAGAACGGGGAGCTGGCGGTCGTTACTCTTGCCGCCGGGGCGGGCAGCCGCTGGACGCAGGGGGCGGGCGTGGTAAAGGCTCTCCATCCATTCTGCAAACTGGCTGGCGGACATCGCACCTTCATCGAGACCCACCTGGCGAAGAGCCGCCGTGTTTCGCGCGAGGTCGGAACTGCCATTCCGCACATCTTCACCACCAGCTACTTGACGCACGCGCCGACCGAGCAATTCCTGGCCCGGCAGAGTCGCTATGGTTACGAGGGACCACTCCTCCTTTCGCCCGGCAAATCGGTCGGCTTGCGTATGATCCCAACCGTCCGGGACCTGCGGTTCGCCTGGGAAGAGATGCCGCAGCAAATCCTCGATGAACAGCAGCAGAAGGTGCGCGACAGCCTGCGTCATGCGCTTATCAACTGGGCGCGGGGCGCGGGCGAAGCCAGCGACTACACCGACAACCTGCCCCTGCAATGCCTGCACCCGGTGGGCCACTGGTATGAAGTGCCGAACCTCCTGCGGAATGGAGTGTTGGCACACTTGCTTGCGGAGCGTCCGCACTTGAAATACCTGCTCCTGCACAACGTTGACACCCTGGGGATGGATGTGGATCCCGGCTTGCTCGGCCTGCACATCCAGAGCGGTGCGTGCCTCACGTTCGAGGTGATCACCCGGCGGCTGGAGGATCGGGGCGGCGGACTGGCCCGGGTGAACGGCCGCGTGCGGCTGGTCGAAGGGCTAGCTATGCCCCGCGAGGAAGTCGAGTTCGACCTGAGCTATTACAACTCGAACACCTGCTGGATTGATCTCGACAAGCTGCTGGCGGCGTTCGCCCTCACGCGCGGTGATCTGGGCAACGACGAGAGAGTCACCACCGCCATTCGCCACCTCGCGGCTAGAATGCCCACCTACATCACGCTCAAGGATGTGAAGAAGCGCTGGGGCCACGGCCAGGAAGACATCTTCCCCGTAACTCAATTCGAGAAGCTCTGGGTGGATATGACCGCGCTGCCGGAGATCGAGTCACGCTTCGTGGTTGTCCCCCGATTGCGGGGCCAGCAACTCAAAGATCAGGCCCAACTCGATGGCTGGCTGCGCGACGGCTCGGCCGCATACGTCGAGAGTTTGTGTGCCTTCCAGACCTGAGGCGGACATCGGGCTGTAGTAGGGCAGGCGTCTCGCCTGCCCTACTATAGCCCGCGCGGCGGCCGTCTTCGTCAGGCGGCTTCGCCTTTCATGTTCGCCAGGCGCCACTCGGAGTCTTGGCGCAAATACACCGTCTGCGTTGGAAAGGCAAAGCTGATTCCCTCGGCGTCAAAGCGCCGTTTTACCTCGAGGTTCAGTTGCTGGAAACCCAACAAGTATTCCTTGAAGTCGGTCGAATTCCACCAATGCACAACCAAAATGTTGAGTGACGAGCTCTCGAACTTGTTAAAGCTAATCAGCAAATCGGCTGTTTTGGGGTGCGGGCGGAAGACCTCGTCCAGGATCTTTATTGCCCGCTCCACTCGCTCCGCCGGCGTGTCGTAAGTCACGCCGATATTCATCACGGTCTTGATATTGGGGCGCTTGCTGACATTCACGATGTTGGCGTTGGCGAGGGTCTTGTTGGGTATTGTTACCAGGTGCCCGTCCAGGTTCCGCACCCGGGTGCTGCGCAAGCCGATGGCCTCGACCGTGCCGTCCACCGTGTCCAGTTGAATGCGGTCCCCGACACGGAAGGGCTTGTCCGCGAAAATCGCCACCGCGCCGAACAGGTTGGACAGCGTGTCCTGCGCGGCCAGGCCAACCGCCAGCCCCCCGATGGACAGCGACGCCAGCAACCCCGTCACGTTCATACCCAGGTTCTGGGTCGTCACCAAAATCGCAACCACCACCACGAATATCTTCAGGGTCTTCCGGATGATTGGGAACAGTTGGTGGTCCACAATCCCTTCCTGCGCCGCTTGCGTTCGCTGTTGCCATAGCCCAACCATGAGATCCACAAACTTGACTGCGATGTAGGTCAGCGAACAGGCCACGATGATCTTCAGCCCGTTGGATATGAACGTGGACGTCCACTCCGGCCAGGCGAACAGACGCAGCCCGACATGCAGCAACAACACGAAGGCGATTACCTTGATCGGCCCCCTGAGCAATTCGAGGACCAGGTCGTCGAACTGGGTCTTCGTCTTGGCTGCCCACTTGCGCAGTTGCACCTGGATCAACCAGTCCAGCAGCTTCGAGACGTAGAACGCCAGCACCACGTAAATCAGGAATGCCAGGTACTGCCACAGCGGGTTGCCCATCACCTCGAAGCCCAGACCCGGCACGTGATCAAGGCCAAAGGTCAACCAGACGCGTTGCCCTGCTCCCTTTGGCGCCTCAGCCAGACTGTTGGTCCCGGACTCAGCCGCGTTTAACGGCATCATCGTGAGAGCTAGAATCGCCGTAATCCACCGTCCCTTCTCGCAAATCCAGGACGCCACCAACTTGATTCTGCATTTCATACGCCCATTACTATTCCTGCCCCTTGCCGCCGAGGCAAGCCCTGCGAGCAGCGTGTCGGCTGGGGAGATCGGCCCTCCGGCCGCCTCTGCCAACGTGCCAACGGCGCGGCTCACCAACCAGCAAAGCTTGAATTTTCCCGCCGCCCGTGTGTTCTATGCGGGTGCTCAGAACCCTGCGCAAGGCCGAGTATGCGGAGATCGTGGTGCTGTTCTTCCTCCAGGGAGCGGCGCTGGGCATGTGGTTTGTGCCGCTCAGCACCGTCCTCGACGCCCACGGACTGCGCGACATTAAGCCGCTTGCCTTTGCCGCCACGGCCCTGGCGGCGTTCGTCTCCCCACTCATCTTCGGCGCCATGGCCGACCGACACGCTTCGCCGGCCAAGGTGTTGCGCGGGCTCTCGCTGGCGACCGCCGCGGCCATGGTGTTGGCCAGCACGGCAATCAAGCTGGGTTGGAATCCCTGGGTCGTTCTGGCGCTGATCCAACTCCATGCGCTCTGTTCGTCGCCGACCTTCAGCATCGCCTCGACCATCGTCTTCGCGCGGCTGGCGAATGCCCAGAAGGAATTTGGGCCCATCCGCGCGATGGCCACGCTCGGGTGGATGTCCGGCTGCTGGATTGTCAGCGCTCTCGGCGCGGACACGTCACCGCTGGCAGGATACAGCGGCGCCGTCGTATGGCTTCTGGCGGCGGGCTTCACCTTTTTCCTGCCGGAGCTGGAAACGCCCAAAGCCGCCGAGCATCTGACGTGGCACGAGCGCTTGGGGCTGGACGCGCTGACGCTGTTGAAGAACCCGGATCATCGCGTCGTGTACCTGACCTCCGCCCTGTTCTGCATTCCGCTGGCGGGCTTTTATCCCTGGACGCCGCCGCATCTGCGCGCGCTCGGGCTGCAGCATACCAGCGCCTGGATGACGTTGGGGCAGGTGACCGAGATCATTGCCATGTTCATCTTGGGGACGCTGCTGGTGCGGTGGCGCTTGAAGTGGATTTTCGCCTGCGGTCTGGGGTTCGGCGTGTTGCGGTTTGCCCTCAGCGCTTTCAACACCAAAGCCTGTGTGCTCGCCGGCGTGCTCCTTCACGGATGCTCCTTCACGCTGGTTCTCATCACCGCGCAAATCTATCTCGAGCAGCGAGTTGACGCCACGTGGCGCGCGCGCGGCCAGGCCCTGCTATCGCTGATGAATAGCGGCGTGGGCAACCTATTGGGTTTCCTGGGGACCGGGTGGTGGTTTAACGCCTGCCTGCAAGGGAGCACCGCGTCCTGGCCGCGCTTCTGGGGCGGGTTGGCGGTTGTGGTCGGGTTGGTACTCGCCTACTTCCTGGCCGCCTACCACGGCATTGGTTCGCGTCTTCGCCCTTGCGCCGCCCCCGGCAACCCTGTAACCTCCGCTCCCAAGAAGTCGCACCTATGAGCATTCTATCAGGAGTCGCAATCGGTTTCATCGCCTGGTTCCTCGTCCGCTATCTGGTCGCGGGCCTTTATACCGTTAACCAAAACGAACGGGCCGTGAAGACCAGCTTCGGCCGAGCGGAGCGAGTGGGTAATGCCACCACGCTTCAAGACCCGATCTCGGAGGCATTGCTCGCTGAGGAAAAGGAACGCTACGACTTTCCCCAGGTGCGCGTCATATCGCCCGGCGGCCCGTATTACAAGTGGCCGTGGCAGAAGATCTACAAAGTGTCCATCGCGACGCAAACGGTGAACATGGCCTTCGACCCCGAAAACCCGTCCGCCAACCAGGGCGGCACGATCCTGGAAGCCGTCACCAAGGACCAGCTCAATACCGGCCTCACCGGGCAGATCCGCTACCGCGTGTCCGAGAAGAACCTCTACGCCTACCTGTTCGGCGTGAAACGGCCGATCGTTCACGTCATGGGCTACTTCACCTCGGTCCTGCGCGAGCGCATCGCCAACTTCGAGGCGCCGCCACCGTCTCCCACGGCACAGTCGGGCATCGCCATCCCGACGCCGGAGATCGCGACCGCGGCCATCGGCGTCTCGATCAACGACCTCCGCAAGAACCTGCGCGACATCAACGAGCACATGGACCGCGAATGCAAGTCCTCCGAGGCGCGCTACGGCATTGCGCTCGACGCCTCGCTCATCACGGGCATTGACCCGCCCGGCGAGGTCGAGTCTGCCCTTGCCGCGATTAACACCGCCTACAACCAGGTTTCGTCCGATATCAGCCTCGCCCAGGCAAGCGCAGACCAGAAGATCGTGCAGTCCAAGACGGCGGTGGAAATCGAGACGCTGAAAGCCCAGGCCGAGGTCGAGCCGCTCAAAGCCCTGGCCGACCAACTGCGCGAGCTCAAGAAGAGCGGCCCGGACGCGCTCCCGGCCTACGTGCGCAACGTCCGCTTGAAACTCTTCAGCGACGCCCGCCGCGCCATCCTGGAGGTGCCCCATGCTTGAATTCTTCATCGCCGCCGGCGCCACTTTCTTCGGGCTCTTCCTCGTTGGCCCCACCTTCTTCGGCCTTTGCCGCGCCCTGGGCCTCTACACCATCGTCCAGGAGCGCCAGTGCAAGGTCTATATGCTCTTCGGCAAGGTGGCCCTCATCCTCGATGAGCCCGGCCTGCACCTGCTTTGGCTCAAGCTCGGCTGGAAGGCGCCGCTGGTGAATTGGCTGGGCCGCTGCCACGTCCTGGACATGCGGCTCGACCAGGAATACCTCCGCAGCCAGCCCGTCAACTCCGAGGAGGGCGCGCCGATGGGCATCGGCATCTGGTATGAGATGTTCATCAGCGATCCGGTCTCCTATCTCTTCAAGAACGCGGACCCGCGGGGCTCCCTCGCCGCCAACGTCAGCAATTCCACCGTGCGCTGCCTGAGCAATCTCAAGCTGAGCAACATGATGGAGAACCGCCACGCCATGAGCCAAACCGTTCGCGCCGAGGTCTCGCCCAAGTCGCACGAATGGGGTTATCAGCTCGGCTCAGTCTATATCCGCAAGGTCCACTTCCGCGACACCAACATGATCAAGCAGATCGAAGAGAAAGTGGTCAATCGCTTGCGCCAGGTCACCTCGGCCATCAAGCAGGACGGCGCGAACCAAGTGAGCATCATCACCAGCACCGCCGAGAAGCAGGCAGCGATCGAGTTTGCCAAGGCAGCAGCCATGCGCCCGCGCATCGTCGGCGCCGGCCTGCAACAGATCGCCCGCGAGCCGGACATCGCCCGCGCCATGTTCGACATCCTGGAAGCCCAGAAGATCCTCGAAGGCGAGGCCGACATCACCCTCGTCCCCAAGGGCAACGAACTCTTGAAACAATTGACTGCCACCACTCCCGCAGAGAAGGCCAAATAGGAGCCCACCGCCCCGCAAGCCCAAGCTCATACCAGCGTAGTACCTCCGTTCCTCCTCCGTTCTCCCTCCGAGGTTCCTCCGTTCTCGGGACGGAGGAGCAACGGAGGAAGGACGGAGGAAGGACGGAGGAAGAACGGAGGAACCATGGAGCTGTTGGCGTGCAACTGGCGCGTCCAAATCCCCAGCCACGGCCCTGCCAAAGGCGCCGGACGATGACCAGATTCACCAAGCCGTGTATCTGAGTTACACGCCCCCTGGTGCCGCGGCGCCTGGGGAACTCACCGGAGACACACGGGATACTGCCGACCCAATCCGGCCCAAGGCTTGTGCAGGGCTAGTACCCGGCTAGTACGTGTCTTGTACCTGTCGTGTACGAGGGGGATCCCGGATACTCCGGGGAACCGGCCATTTTGGGCCATTTCCGACAGCCTTCCACCTTCGCGGCAATCAGCGTCGTTGATTCTTCCGTGCAGCCTGCCCGAGCAGGATTTCCAGAAAGATGCGCGGGGGATCAAGGTGAATAGTCGGTGAAAAGCCGGTCAATAACGTTTCCTTCCCATATACTGGACATACATCCAATACTAATCAGATGTCCAGTTGTGGGCGCTACCAGCGGACTTCGCCTGGGCGGATGGCCGCCATCGCCACGCCAGCAATGGGGGGTGCACGAACTCGCCCCCCAAAACGGCATCTCGGTTGACCATGCAAGTCTATCGCGCCAGAAATCCGAAGAAGTCGCCGCTCTGGCAGTGTGCCCACCGCCACTACGACGAGTTCGAGGAGGCCTATCCCGAGCAATACCAACCCCGCTACGGCCGCCTGCGGCCCATCATCCCAGAGGTGGTCCACAAGTTCCTGGACTGCGGCGACCTGGCGCGCGGCCTTGCCCGGATTCGCTGCGACCATTGCGAGCACGAGTACTTGCTGGCCTTCTCCTGCAAGAGCCGCTGGTTCTGCCCCTCCTGCCACCAGAAGTCCCAAGAACACAGCGGGTTCAACCTGCATGCCGGCGAGCAGGTGCCACCCGAGGCCAAGGCGGACCTGGAGGACCTCGCGCAGTATATCCTGCGCAATCCCTTCTCGGTGGAGAAGATGACCCTGGAGTCGCCCGGTGACCTCGTCATCTACCGCTCGCGGCTTAACGCCAAGATCAACCGCAACTTCGAGGTCTTCACCCCCACTGACTTCTTGGCCGCCATCACTCAGCACATCCCCGACAAGGGTGCCCAGATGGTCCGCTACTACGGCTGGTATTCCAACAAGTTGCGCGGGGTGCGCCAGCGGGGCCTGCCGCCCGAGCTGGTGATTCGCCGGCCCGGCGTTGCCCCACCCCCGCCGGTGAAGTTGCCCTCCAAGCGGTGGCGCGACCTAATCCTGCGGGTCTGGCACGTGGACCCGCTCCGCTGCCCCGTTTGCCAGAACCCGATGCGGGTCATCGCCGTCATTGACGACCCGCGGGTGGTGGAGAAGATCCTGCGCCACCTCGGCGCCTGGCATGACCCGTCGCCCAGACCGCCCCCACTGGACGGCTTGGGACCCTAATTGGCCGTTGACACTCGGGCTCGGCTCGATCAATTTGCCCGTGTGTTCGGTGAGAGCCCAAAACCAATTCTCCCTCACCCGCGCAGCGCTGAGACGGGCGGGCGCGCGAAAAGCAAATTCCTATCAGTTTAAATTTTTAACTATATTAAACCCATAAAATAAAGAAGCTGAAGTATTACCAGAATGGTATTTATATCCTTCAGTATTTAAAAAGGATCCCCTTATCCAAAGTTTTTTTGTATTTACATTTATAGTTGTATTAAGGGAATACATTCCAACTGATAAATTTAATTCTGATTGTGATGTTCCTGGCTCGTATGAATCGAAATTAATACTTCCTCCATAAGAGGAAACTCCTGACTTAGAAACCCCAACCCCTCTTATTATTTGTACATTTGATATGGTTTGTAAAAAATTTTCACCCGCGCAGCGCTGAGACGGGCGGGCGCGCGAAAAGCAAATTCCTATCAGTTATCAGTAGTTTTAGGCAGAGCTGAACTGAGAAGCAATATGAACAACCAAGAACCTCCCCGGACCCCTCTGTTAGTGGGGCCAGTTTTATTGGGCCTTGGCCTCTCTCTGGCGGCGCAGGCTCAATCCCCTAACATTCTTTCCCAGCCCACACCTCAAACAACCTTTGTCGGAGGGCAAGTGGTCTTCTACGTCGGGGCCGATGGGCAAGCGCCGTTGAGCTACGAATGGCGGCACGAGGGCGTGGCCATCGCCGGGGCGACAAATACTTTCTTTGCCCTGACCAACGTGCAATTAAGCGTCGCCGGGGCTTATTCGGTAGCCGTGTCCAACGTTCTCGGGGGCGTGCTTAGCAGCAATGTCATGCTGACAGTTCTGCCTGTGATTCCCGTTTCTGAAGCACTTGATGCGACCCATCTTGTTTGGACGACGTACGGAGACGCTCCGTGGGTTGGACAGACGTTGGAGTCTTACGATGGTATGGACGCGGCGCGCAGTGGTTCCGTCCTGACTGGTCATCCGCCAGAACGGCCCGTTTCATGGCTGGAAGTGTCGGTGGTCGGACCCGGCATTCTGAGTTTCCGGTGCAAGGTTTCCACTTGTGGCGGTCTGTACTTTTACGTCAACAATACAAGTCCCAGTACGATGTTTTCAGGCAATACGGATTGGCAGCGTCAAACGTTCAACTTGCCGGCCGGCACAAACACGTTGCGTTGGAGGTATCACAACGGGCCATGCCCGCCGGTCTGGCCTCCCGACCCACCGCTGGAGGTTGAGAACTGCGCCTGGCTCGACGAGGTGAGCTTCGTGCCGGCGGGGTTGCCGGCCTTCAGCCTGGGTCACGGCTCCCGGCTGCCGAACGGGGATTACCAGCTTCAACTGGCCGGTGAACCTGGGCGGACCTACCTGATCCAAGCCTCCAGCAACCTGGTGCATTGGGTCACGCTGACCAACCTCACGAGCACGACTAGTTTGGCTTGGTTCATTGACGTGGATGCAAAGCTGTATCCGCGCCGCTTCTACCGGGCGGTGGCCGAGGTTTACACCGGTCCCGATCTGCCGGTGCTGAACGGAAGCCGTCTTGTCGGGAGCATGGTGCTGTCCTGGCCGGCCAGCTTCGCGGGTTTCGGATTGGAAAGCACCCCAACGATGAGCAATCCCGTTTGGTCGCCTGTCGTGCCGGCCCCGGTGATCGTGGATGGCGCTTACACCGTGACCAACTCAATCGCCGGTGGCCCAAAGTTCTATCGCTTGAGGAAGCAGTAACGGCATGCCGTCAGGCACCGGCAACTTCGCCAAATCGCTCTGCAACCATGGGGAATTCCTCCTTGCTGACGTTCTTTGAATACGGAAATCCTCGGGGGTTATCTAAAATGACAAACCTGGATAGGCCACAAGGCTGCAGCCGTGAACGACATCATTCAAGTTCTCACTCGCGCAGCGCTGAGACGGGCGGGCGCGCGAAAAGCAAATTCCTATCAGTTCAGTTCGCCCTCCCGACGGGGGACTGGACATAAGCGTTGTTTGGTTGGTGATCCGCCTCCCCAGTTCTGCGCCCGCCCGCCCGCCAACTCAAGCCCGGAGTTTGGGAAAAGGCCTGGGGCCAAGGACGACCTTCGGAACGGCCGAATCCCCGGCAAATCGCTGCGGCGACAGCGCGTATGCATGATAGTGGCGGGATGCCGGTAAAACAGGGTTAATGCAGATT
>CAZVFC010000047.1:0-75767 GCA_964625855.1 uncultured Verrucomicrobiota bacterium
GGCCGTTAGGCCGCTGTTTTCCCTTGGATTACCCACAAATTGTGCCAGCGTGCCCAAACTCCTTTACCCCTCCGATGCCTCCTGACTTCCCGATAAACCGGACACAACGGAGGCATTAACAGACCAGAGTGTATGCGTGACGCAACGCGGGCATCCTGTCCGCCCGTCTCGCCCATCATCCGGCTGGCGGACAGGAATAGCCGCGCTCCGAATCGGCCTGCCGCTATTGGATTGCTTTCAACATCTGTCCGGCCTTCTGCCGGGTCTCATCCTGCGGTGATTTCTCGACCACGGTCTGCAATGCCTGCCGGCGCTGGTCCTTGGGGATGCCGGATTCCTTGTCACCTGCGAGCTTGAGCACCGCCGAACAGGCATCTTCAGCAACGGAAGGTTCGGCGGCCAAGGTTACCAACAGTTCCAGCGACTCGGTCGTTGGGATGTCGCCAATGACGCCGATAGCCTGCCTTTGCTCTTCCGGCCGCTTCATGAATGGCAGCACCTCTTTCACCTTGCCTGCTTTGGCGTCCGCCTTGAGCTGCTTGTCGCCCTGAAGGTATTTCAGATAACCCCGCAGACCCAGCACCTGATGGGAAGCTTTTGAGGAATGTCTGGCCAGTGCGAGCAGCGGTTCCGCCACACCGGCGTCCTCCGGCCAGTTGTTCGGCCACGTGGACAGCGTGCGCACGGCCTCGTCGCGCACCGTCTCGTCGGCATCCTCGATGGCACCCTTTACGGCGCCCAGGGCTTCGGGCCCGCCCGCCGCGGCCAGCGCATGGAGCGCGGTGATGCGCAAGGCGGCCTCGCCGCTTTGCGTCAGGGGCAGCAGGTGCGGCACACACCGGCCCCCGGTGCGACCACCCAGCCCGATGAGCGCCGCCTCAAGATCCGCCCGCTCCTTTGGACTCGGTGCGGATTGCAGCAGCCGCACCAACGCTGCCGTTTGCTTCTCATCACCCAGAATGCCGATCACCTGGACCGCTGCGGAGCGAACACCCACGTCGGGATCGGAGGCGAAACCCACCATCGCCGGCAATGCCTGGTCAACGCGCCGCTTGCCCGCAAGCTCGATGAGCGCCTGCCGCGTCTTGCCGCTCGATTGTGGCAACTGGTCGAGCAGATAGGTGTCCACGTCATTGCCCGGCAGCCGAGTCAACACACCCATCGCCGCCTGCGCCACCTCGGCCTCGCCGCCCGCCGCAGCCTCCAGCAGCACCGGCAGGCTCGCCGCGTTGCCCCGGCGTTCCAGCGCGCCGATCGCCGCCCGCCGCACGTCCTTCGATCCATTCTTGGCCGCTCTCAGCACTGCGGCCGAGGCTGCTTCATCACTTCGATCTGCCACCGCCAATAACAGCAGCGGCTGCCGGGCCGGACTACAGCGGTCCAGCTCCGCGGCGAGTGCCTCGGTTACCGGAAGACCGGGTAGCTCCCGGGCGGTGCGCAGACCGATGCCAAAGCACGCCTTATCGGGTGAGCGCAACTGCTCGATCAGCAACGGCAGGCCGCCCGATTGCCGGGCGAGAATCGCGCCTCGCGTCGCTTCCAGAATCCGCTGCTTCGGCACAGCGGCTGCCCGAACCGCATCATAGAGTTTGGCGGCCTGAGCCGTTTGGCCGCACAGCATAAGCCTTTCGGCACAGAGGATGCAGCCCTCGGCCACCGCCGGTCGAGTTGCGGCTGGCCCGCGAACCAAGGATTGCTCCAAACCCCGCGCAGCCTTGGTTCCGCTGATTCGGCCCAGGGCCACCGCGGCAGCCGAGACCACGCTCGGATCGGGATCGTCAAGCCTCTTGCAAAGCTCGTTAACGGCCTTCGCATCGCGGCGGACACCGATCGAGTTGATCGTGCCAACCAGCAGATTACCCTGCAACCGGCTCATCGCCTTGCGGAGCGCGACGTCCGAAGCGGCGCCAGGGATAGCCTCCAAAGCAATGCGCGCCCATGACGCCAGTTCCGGGTCCGGCAACAGCGCAGCCAGCGCCGGGACCGCGTCCTTGGTGCCGTAGATCGCCAATTCCTTGCAGGCGAGGGCTTTCTCGCCGCGCGGCGCATTGGACTCGATCAGGCGGATCAGCCCGCGCTGTTTCTCTTCTGTGGACTCCTTGTTGCCCACGGCAGCCGAGCGCGGTTGGCCGCCGGATGCTGCTAAGGCGAGGATGAGAGTAAGCGACCAAATACCGAGAGTCTTTTGGGTAGCCATAGATATTCCTAAAGTGGATTGATTGATCATGTGCAGGCCTTGATTTCGTTCAGATTCGCCACGGCTCGCGCTGCGCCTCCGAGCGCAGCCGGTTGGCTTGCTCGTCCCGTACAAACTCGTTCTTCACCGGGTCGTAAATCACCTTCCGGTTCAGATAAAGCGCGATGTTGGCCGCATGGCAGGCGATATGCGCCTGGCAGGCCGCGTCGGCGTTCGCCCGGGTCTGACCGCGCGTCTTGACGCAGTCCAGGAAATCGCGGATGTGAAAGTTCGCCGGGTAGCCAGATACCTTGGCGCCCTTACCTGCCAGGAGCGCGGGCGCGCTTGCCACCAACTCGCCGTCGTCGCCCGTCTCCACCCAACCGGTGTTGCCCTCGAACCGAACCGGGCACGAGCCCAGCTTCAGCCAGCCGTCGTTGCGAAGGATGAGTTTGACGCCATTGGCGTAGCGCGCGTGGAGTTCCTTGCCTTGGGGCTCGTACTCGACCGGCGCCGTCTGGTCGGCATCGTTGGCCCACTGGCAAAGGTCCACGCAATGGGATCCCCACTCCAGGCAGCCACCGCCCGTCAGGCCGCCGCCCTTCTCGAAGTTGAAGCCATTAAGCAGCTTCTTGTTGAAGGGCCTCCAGGCTGCCGGTCCAAGATACAAATTCCAGTCCACCTGCTCCTTGTCCGGCTCGGCTTCCGCCGGTTCCCAACCGCTCATCGCAGTGCCCAGCCCCCCGGGGTGAGCATAAAGCGTCTGGAGCTTGCCCAGCTTGCCGCGCCGGGCCAGGTCCACCGCGAAGGCGAAGTTGGGCAGACTCCGCCGTTGCGTGCCGGCCTGGAATACCCGGCCGGTCCGGCGGAAGGTCTCAGCCAGCGCCAGGCTCTGGGCGATATTTTTGGTGCAGGGCTTCTCGCAATACACGTCCTTGCCCGCGTTGGCCGCCAGAATCGAAGCCAGCGCGTGCCAGTTCGGCCCCGTGGCGATCAGCACGGCGTCAATATCCTCCCGCGCCAGCAGATCGCGCAGGTCACGATACATGGCGCAATCCTGGTTGCCGTATTTGGCGTCCGCCCGCTTCTTGACGGCCTGGCGGCGCTCGCTCTTCACGTCGCAAACTGCCACGAACCGCACATCCGGTTCCTCAAGGAAGCAGCCCAGGTCATAATTGCCGCGTCCGCCAATGCCGATGCCGCCCAGCAAGATCCGTTCGCTCGGTGCCACCGCGCCGTCTCTGCCCAGCACCGTGGCGGGAATGAACTGCGGCGCCGCCAGCACGGCGCTCACCTGGAGCGCGGTCTTTAGAAACTGCCGGCGGTTGAACCGGAACCCTTCTTCATTCGTGCCAGATTGTTGGGGGGTGAGGCGTTTACCAATTGATGTTGTATGAGGTTTCATTTGTCTTCGTTGACGTATAGCAATCGAAACTGTTCGATGCGCAGATTGTGGCCCATTCGGGCCGGCGTTGTCCATGACAGTTTCGGATTCCCCGAATCTTTGAGTGGCGCACGACCTCCAGTTGGCTTGGGTCCACGGCAGTCTCAGCGCGATGTCGGCGTGTTGTTACGGCGGAGTTACGGTGGAGTTACGGTGGGAATCTATGAAAATCGAGCGTTCGCCCCCTTTCGGCCATCTCCCTGGCGCGGCCCTCTCCTGCCTTCGGAGCCCCTCCGCCGCTGCCACTGCTCAGGCACGCTGGCAGCGCGGACAGAAGTAAGTGCTGCGGGCCGCCTGCACCCGCCGTCGAATGGCGCATCCACAGTTGGGGCACGGTCGGCCCGCGCGATCATAAACCCGGAGCCGCTCTTCGTAGTAGTCCGGCGCACCGGGGGCACGGCCGAAGTAGAACAACCCATCGCGCGTCCCCTGGCCGGAGTAATTGAGCGGTACGGTGCTGCCGCAGGCAATGGCCTCGCGGAGCACGGCGCGAATGGCCCGCCAGAGCCTTTGCACCCGGTCCCGGCCCAATCGCCGCGCCGGCAGCGTCGGGGCGATGCCCGCGCGAAACAGGGCCTCGCTGGCGTAAATGTTCCCCACACCCGCAAGCAGGGATTGGTCGAGCAGCTTGACTTTGATGGCCTGGCGGGAGCGGCGCAACGCGCTGGCGAACCGCTCCGGTGTGAACTCTGCTCCCAGCGGCTCAGGCCCGAGTCTCTGAAGCGCGCCGATGTCCAGTGTCAGCCGTCCGAAATAGCGCGTGTCCTCGAAGACAAAGTTGTTTCGGCCCAAGTCGAGGAACACTGGCGCGTGCCGGGGCAAACGCGCTCCCGTCGGCAACAAATACATCCGCCCCGTCATGCCAAGGTGGCCGACCAGGGTCAGCGTTCCCGTCTGCCGGGAACGCCGCAGCCGAAACACAAGGTATTTACCTCTCCGTGCCACGCCGGCAAACCTCGCCCCGACCAGCGCCCGGGTGAAGCCGCGAACGGACATGGGCGCCAGAATCTTCGCCCGACGCACATGGACGGCGCGAATCATACGGCCTTCCAGCAGCGGGGCAAGGTGCTGGGCCAAGACTTCAACTTCGGGCAGTTCGGGCACGGAGGCAGGGTAGCGGGCAGGCAGAGAATGCAAAAGCAAATCGGCCGCGGGCAAAGGTCTGCGCCGGGCAGGGAATCTCCCGGCCAACAGGGCATGCTGGCCACCTCCGTCCGAACGGGCCCCGCCGTCCATATCCGGCTGTTCAAACGCGCACGGCTGAAATACAGTCATAAAGAACATGGGTGCGGACCCTGAAGCAGATTTGCTCGAGCGCTGTCGCCGCGGTGAGGCGGAGGCGTGGGACGAGTTGTTCGACCGGCACTACGCGGCGGCGGGGCGGTTTGTTTTCCAGCTCCGACACGATTTCACGCGCGACGATGCCGAGGAGATTTGCCAGGACGCATTCCTTTCCGTCATCAAGAACCTCGATTCCTTCCACGGCGAGAGCCAGTTTCAAACCTGGCTTTTTCGCATCGCCGCTAACAAAGCGCGCGATTACCGCGAGCGCCAGCACGCCGCCAAACGCGGCGGCGGCCAGCTCCCGGTTTCCCTCCAGGCCGAAGACCCCGAGAGCGGCCTGGCCCTTGACCCACCCGGCACGGCCCCGGCTCCGGACGCCGCGCTCATGAACGCCGAGCAAGCCGCGCTGGTCCACCAGGCCGTGGAGCAGCTCGAAGAACCCTGCCGCGAAGTGATCCAGTTGCGCTACTTTGGTGATTTGAGCTACGAAGAGATCAGCCGCACGCTCAAGCTCAACCCCAAGACGGTCAGCTCGCGCCTGAGCAAATGCCTCGATCGGCTGGAAGGCATCGCGCGGCAGCTATTCGCGCGGGGCAAACCTGCGCCCTTTCCGTCTAACTCCTAGCTGATATGGCAAACGAACCGGAACGCCCGATTGAAGAGCTGCTGCGCGACGCGGCCAGGAAACGTCGCGACGAGGCCGGCGCCCCCTTCGAATTGCATCCGGCGACTCGACGGCTATTGCAGGGTGAAGTGGCCCGGCAGCTTGCCAGACCGCAACGCGAGGCTCGCTCCTTCGCCTCGCTCGTTGCGCAATTGTGGCCGCGATTCGCCTGGGGACTCGGCTTGCTGGCGGTCCTTGGAGCGGCGGTCTGGATGCTGCTCCCGGGTATGCACGGTGAGAAGCCTGAGACGTTCCTAGCCAGGAAGCTGCCCGTATCTGAAGTGATGCCGCCCCAGGCGGCGCCGCCGACGCAGAGCGATGCTCTGCGCTACGGGGGTGTATCCGAAGCGGTGCCGCCTCAGGCAACGCTGCCGCCAAGCCCCAGCACCTTCTCCGCCTCCCCTGCCCTGCCAAAGGAGCCGCAGCCGATGAAGCCAACGGCGGAGGCCTTCGCGGATAAGGCGGAGTCGGAACCCGACGGCTCGGCCCGTCAAATTGGGAACGAAAGGCGACTCCTTGCCAAGGACTCCTTCCGAGAGGCAGCACGCAGCAAGGCCGTCGGCGAGGCTCTCCCGGCCACGGCCGCGGAAAAGGCTGACCGCAAGCGGGCTGCCGAGTGGGAGATGGCCGCCGCCGGTGGAGCCATGACGCAAAGCCCGGCCGGAACCGTTAATGGCCGCGACGAGCGACGGTACGGCCTGGCAACCCGAGCGAGCCCGCTCGCCACCGCGGTGGCCGCTGCCTCCGCTCCGGCTCCCGCAGTTACCGCGTCGGCTCCGGTTTCAGCTCCAACGGTTGCGGAAGAATCCATCAAGCTCTCCAACGACTGGTCTGGACAGACAGCCATGGCCCGCCAGTCCTTTGCTGAGCCGGCTGCGGCCGACCGTCTCAGATTCTCCGCCACTTTGACGGACGAAATGGCCAAATCGGCGGACGCTAGCCTCAAAGAGGCCAAGAGCATCCGGCTAACTCAGCGCTTTGCTCGAGTCATCGCGGGAACCAAGGCGAAGGCCGCGGCCGCCGACGACGCCACCTCGGCGCATCCCGTGCTGGCGTCATTTCAAGTGGAGCAACGGGGTTCGGAGCTGCGTATTGTGGATGCCGATGGCTCGGTTTACAGAGGCTACGTGCAGGTCACAGACAACGGACGGCGCGAGCGGGCGGTCCGGCTGGAAACGCCTGCCGCCAGCTCGACGGCCCGCGCATCAAAAGGGGCACTCGAAGGGCAACTGGCGCCCCGCCTCGATTCCGACCAGGTAACACCGCAGGGCTATTCGTTCCGCGTCACCGGCACCAATTTAAGCTTGCGCCAGAATGTGGTTTTCAGCGGCAACCTGCTGCTGGCTACCCGCGCGGCCTCGCCGCCGCCGGGAACCGCCGGCCTTAGTGTCGGCACGGGCCTTGGCAGCCTGCAGAACCGTTCCGCGCAACTACCTCCTCTGCCGCTTCCGAACTCGCGCATTTCGGGCAAGGTAGTGGTGGGCAACGGCAAGCCGGTCGAGATCAACGCCGAGCCGGCTAGTCCGTGACCGGGCTGCGGGGCCGGACGCGCGGACTGTAGCATAGTTACAAGGTTAGAACCTCACGTAAGTTACACGGGAGCGCATCCCGACAGCGCCACCGGAGCGCGGCTGGCATCAGCCGCAGCAGCCCCGACAATGCGGACCTGCCCCGTTGTCCCGAGAGCCGCTCCCTTACGCACGTGCTGCGGCTGAGGCCAGCCGCGCTCCGCCCATGTTCCGATTGCCGAAGCTGGTGGTTGTGTCAAGAAACGCCCGTTACATGCCGCGGCGTGCGGTTGCGCGATGTAACCATGTAACGCATGTAACCTATATAACTTGTCAGCGCCTAGTTTGGCGACCGTACGCCGGCGGCCTGGCGCGTGGTCTGCAGTTGTTCGAGCAGTGTGCGGCTGCGATCGGGGTGCGCCCGAATCAGGTTGTTAGTCTCGCCGAGGTCCTCAGCCAGTTGGTAGAGCTGGCCGGCGGGATCATTGCCAAGCTCGGTGCGGGTGGCCTGGTTTCGCTGAGGCCCTGCGCCCGGCTCGATGTATTTCCATGAGCCATCCCGCAACGCCAGCACACGGGCATGTTCGACGAGTTGATCGCGGCCAATCTGGGATTGGCCCAGCAGCGCCGGCAGCACATTGCGGCTGTCCGGTCCCTCGCCGGCGGCCAGTTTCTGGCCGGCGAGCGCGGCAAAGGAAGCCAGGAAGTCAATGTGACAGACAAGCGCATCCGACACGCCAGGCAGGATGCGTTGCGGCCAGCGGGTGATGAACGGGACGCGCGTGCCGCCCTCGAAGATGCTGTATTTTCCGCCCCGCAGGGGGCCTGCGGGCCGGTGGTCGCCCAGGTGCTCGACCGCGCCATCGCGGTAGCCATCATCCACGACCGGGCCGTTGTCGCTGGAGAGAATCACCAAGGTGTTCCGTGCCAGGTCCAACCGGTCCAGCGTGTGGAGGAGTTCGCCCACGCACCAGTCGAACTGGACGATCGCATCGCCGCGGACTCCGCAACCGCTCTTGCCGACAAAGCGCGGATGCGGCACGCGGGGCACATGCGGATCGTGGGCGGCGAAATACAGGAAGAAAGGCCGATCCTTGTTTTGCTCGATGAACGCGACGGCCTTGCGGGTGAAGGTGTCGGCCATGTCCTCATCCACCCAGCGGGCGGCCTTGCCCCCGGTCATGTAGCCGATGCGGCTGATGCCGTTGACGATGGTTTGGTTGTGTCCGTGGCTTGGGTGCAACTTGAGCAGCTCCGGATGGTCCCTGCCTGTTGGATCGGTCCCGATGGCGTGGTCGTAGCTGACCTGTATCGGGTCGCTCGGGTCCAAGCCGACCACGCGATGGTTTTCGAGATAGACACACGGCACCCGGTCGCCGGTGGCGGCCATGATGAAGGAATAGTCAAAGCCGATTTCGCGCGGGCCGGGTTTGATCTGCCCGTTCCAGTCGGGACCACCTTTGCCACCCAGGCCGAGATGCCATTTGCCAACCACGCCGGTCCGGTAGGCGGCGCGTTGGAGGAGTGACGCCACGGTGGCGCGACCCGGCGGGATGATCAGCTCGGCGTTGCCGGGCAGGACGCCCGTTCCCTTCTTGCGCCAGGGATACTCGCCGGTGAGCAGGGCGTATCGGGCCGGTGTGCAGGTCGCCGAAGTTGAATGGGCGTCGCGAAAGCGCAGGCCGGCCTGCGCCAAGCGGTCCACATTCGGCGTTGGGATTTTGGTCGCGCCGTAGCAGCTCGTGTCACCGAAGCCGAGGTCATCCGCCAGGATGAGGAGGATGTTGGGCTTGGTGGCGCGCGAAGCCGCGGGGACGGCGGGTAATGCGGTCGTGGAGGTATGGAGATCATCCCACAGCTTTACCAATTGGGCATCCTCGGGCTTAGGTCCGGCATGGACGAAGAGCCGGTAGCGCAGGACCAGCGGCTGGTCGCGGCCCAAGGGGTAACGGGTGCCGGCTGCGGGAAAGGTCGGCTGACACCACGACAGGTTAGTGTATTGCACCCAGTCACCCGGGTAATCAGGGTTCTGTTGGTGCTGCAACACGGTCAGCCCGGACGGCGTGCTGACGCCACCAAACACGCCGCTCAGATCGGACCACGCGCGCCGCGGCACAGCGTTGGAGATGCCCGTGTAAACAGAAATGTCCTGCGAGGCTGGCGTAGCCATGCGGATATTGAGTCCCCCGTAGTGCGCCGTCCCTCGCCGGGCGAGGGTCACTTTGTCCTTGAGCGCGAGAAACCAGAATGCGAGGTCAATCACCCTGCCCTGCCCCGTGCTGCGATAGGCGCGGATGATGGCGCGCTCTTGGACGATGGGTTCATGGTCTTCCCAGAGCCAGAGATTCTCGGCCTCGATTTGTGCGAACTCCGAACCACTGTGGAGGCTGATTGCTCCCGTGGGTCGCGCGAACACGTTCTGCAGGGCGTGCAGGTCGCCGCGGTTCGTGCCGTAGTCCACCTCCGGCCAGGCCCAGTAAATGCCCCGATGATGCGGATGGTCGGACGACCAATCCTTCGTCAGCACCTCTCCGGTCAGGCCGTAGAGCGGGTGGATGTAGTCGCTGCGAAGGCGGGCATAGATGCGGTTCGCCGGTGCGACATGGTTTAACACTTCGCCCGGTTCGACGGACTTGTAGTTGTAGCGCAGGACGGGCTTGCCGTTCTCGGCAAGGTCAATCTGGCCGCTGGCAGGGTCTTGTCGGGCCTGCATCACGGGGACTGGCGGAACCTGATTCGGTTCCGGTGCCGCGGCGGCGTTGGCAGCAGTCTCCCGTGCGGTTGCGGCCGGGGCGTGGGTTAATGCGCAGAGAACGAGTGCTGTTGCGGCGTAGGCAGCGTGCCGGCGTTGGCGGTATCCGACGGGTTCGGGCTGTAATCCCAATGGTGATGGCAGTCCTTGATTCATGCCAAGCCCTCAATACTGTCCGAACTCCAGGCCGGCATCAATGAACGCCTTATAGTTTGCCTCGGTTTGGGGTGACAGCGGGACGTTGATCGGACCAGCGGTAGGCATCAGCACAAAACCTCCGCCCTCTTTAGCCTGGGCCAGGATCTTCCGGACCTCAGCTCGGACCCGCTCGGGCGTGGCTTGCTCCAGCAGTTTCAGCTCGATGTTGCCCCAGACCGAGACGCCGCGAGCATGGCACCGGCGCTTGACTTCGTCCAGCTCGATATCGCCGTCCGGAGGCGGCTCACACGGGTCAATCCCATCGCAGCCCGTCTCCAGAATCATATCGAGCACCCGGCTCATCTTGCCGTGGCAATGGAGGCGCACCTTGGCGCCGCGGTCGTGAATCAGGCGCGTCATCTTCGTCACATGCGGGACCACGAAACGCTGGAACATCGCCGGCGGCAGGTAGGGCGGCGTGAAATACTCGGGGCCGACGATACGATAGATGTCAAGCACACAGCAATCGAGTTGGCGTCGCAGGTTCTCCATCACCCGCTCTGCGACGGTCGCCACCGTGCGGGCAAAGTGGGCCGTGTCCTCAAATGCCCACATGAGGCAATCCTGGAAGGACATGAGGTCGGCCGCGAGATAGGCCGGGTCGCCGACCGAGGCGATGACCAGTCCCGCCTCACCCAGTTCGGTTTGGACCCGGGCGAGGTCGGAGGCGTCGTACCGTGCCGGTTCGAAGGGAACGCTCAGGGCCTTGTCCACGTCGGCGGGACTCTTGCACCAATGCTCGACCTGCCAAGTGGTGTGAACGTTCGCCGCCTTCTGGGTCACCTGACACAAGTCTCCCTTGGGCGTGTGGCAGATCCGCATCGTGCGCTCGAACTGCCCCGCCGTTTCAGTCTGCGTCTCGATCTCCACGGGATAGTCGGAGCACAGGAACCGCTCTTCGCACGTGTAACGGTCCGTGGCCGGCCGGGGATTCCAGTTGGTCATGCAATCGGTGTGCGTGCGGATGTAATCCATCAGGCCGCGGTAGCTAGGCTGCTGGTTGCACCAGTCGAGGCTGTTGCGGCCCGCCAGTTCGTAGGTATTGATCGGCACCCGGTCCGGCGTGCCGGCTAACAGCGCGGTGAGAAGCCGGCCTCGGCCCGTCCAAGCGTTGGCGGAAGAGGACATCAGTCCGAACCCCCGGCTAACGGTCTCTCCTGAGCAGGTGGCCAGCCAGCGCCTCGAGCGCGGTGGCTTCTCCGCCGAAAGTCTTCAACGCGGTAAATGCGCATTGCGTCAGTTGCGCGGCGATGCGGCGGGATAGTCCGAGCCCGACAATGGAAGGATAGGTGGCTTTCTGCGCTTTGGAGTCCTTGCCGGCGGTCTTACCCAGCTTCTCGCTGGTTTGCGTGACGTCGAGTATGTCGTCAATGACCTGGAAGGCTAGTCCGACGTGATAGCCGAAATCGGTCAGCGCTTTGAGCTGGTGAGGAGTACAGTTTGCGCTCATGCCCCCGAGCCGCACGGAACAGCAAAGCAGGGCGGAGGTCTTTCGTTCGTGAATGTCTCTGAGTTGGCGGGCGGAAATCTTCTTGCCCTCGCCCTCCAGATCGGCGACCTGGCCGGCGATCAATTGGCGCGAGCCCGCCGCGCTGGCCAACTCCGAAATGAGCCGCTGATGAGGATAGCGCGGCCACCCCTTGCACCGGGCGGCGATCTCGAAGGCCTGCGTGAGCAGGGCATCGCCTGCCAGGACCGCGATGCCCTCGCCGAAGACTTTGTGATTGGTCAACTTGCCCCGCCGATAATCGTCGTTGTCCATGGCGGGAAGGTCGTCGTGGATGAGCGAGTAGGTGTGGATGCATTCGACCGCGCAGGCGAGGGGCATGGCGTCGGCTTCGTTGCCACCGCAAGCCGCCGCGGCGGCGAGGCATAACGCGGGGCGCATCCGCTTGCCGCCCGCAAAGAGCGAATATCGCATGGCGCGGTGGATGGTGGCCGGTTTGGCGGCGGCGGGCGGCAGAAAGGAATCCAGGGCGCGGTTGACGGCCGCGCTGCGGGCGGCGAGAAAGTGGGGCACGTCAAAGGACGCTGCCCGGGCCGGATTAGGACGTTTCAGGACGACAGACATCGCACCTACTTTTAGGGATCGCTAAATTGCATGGCAAGCGCATTCAGAAATTTGATATTGCGTTCGCGGGGTAAGCAGTTACTGTACCCCGCTCAAAATCAACACCAAATCTTTGAACGCTGAACTTACGAAAAAGGCATTGGAGAAGGTTGGCAACCCCAACGTTCTGGTCAATTTGATCTCGCGCCGCGTCCGGCAACTGACTTCCGGCGGGGGCGCGGCGAGCCGTCCGCTGGTGGCGGATACAGCCCACTTGGGCGCAGCGGATATTGCGCTGAAGGAGATCATCGAAGACAAGATGAGCTGGGAACTGCCGGAATTGGTGGAATTGACTCGACCGGTGACCAAGAAGCGCCGCAAACGCTAAGCCGGAGGTGGCCGACATTTTGACCAACCCTAAAGCCCGCCGCGACTACCATATCCTCGAAACGTTCGAGGCGGGTATCGTCCTGCGCGGTACCGAGGTTAAAGCCCTGCGCGCGGGCAAAGGTCAAATCAGCGACGCCTTCGCGCGGGTGGAAGAGAGCGAAGTATATCTCTACAACGCACACATTGACGAGTATTCCCACGGCAACCTGCAGAACCACCGGCCCAAGGCGCCGCGCAAGTTATTGTTGCACAAGTCAGAGATCCGGAAGCTGTTCGGCCTGGCAGCCGTCAAAGGCAACGCGTTGCTGCCGCTGACGTTCTACTGGAGGAACGGGAAGGTCAAAGTAGCGCTTGCGGTTGGCAAGGGAAAAGCTCAATACGATAAGCGTGACGATCTCAAGCGGCGCGAGGCTGAGCGGGAATTGAAGCGGGCGACCATGCGGCGAACGAAAGCGGGCTGAGGTTTGAAAGGTTGGCGGCGGGAGAGGGATGAGCAAGGTTTGACGGTGGCATTTGGCGCCGGCACCCGCGCTGGGCGACGGAGAAGCGTCACGAATCAGAGACCTCAGGACGCAAGAAACTCTGAATTAAATGATTGCATTTTGGCGCGCCGAATGAATTTAATGGTTGCATAATTCGTCATTTGACTCCCATGCTTTCGCGATTGAGGCTGCAAACCACGTGGAAAGCAGCGGCGGCAGTTCTGCTGCTGCTGTTTTCGTTTACCGGATGCCAGCATCCCAAAACCACTCCCAGCCCTGTGGCCCAGACCGGCCATACCAACCAACCGCCACGGGTGAGGTACAGCAAAGCTCACGACTCCGAGATCAAGGAAATTATGGACCTGGCCAACAAGGGGCGCTGGGAGGAAGCCCAAGTCAAGGCCACCGCGCTGATGGAAAAGGATCCGAAGAACCCGATGGTCGAGCGCGTACATGGTTGGGTGGTCCAAACCGGGCAGCAGCGCCGGGAACAAGCGCTCGAGAATGAGATCCGGACGATTGACGCAAAGAATTCGATTTATGACCCCACGGTCCGGAGCATTTTGACGGAGAGCAAGGATCGCGGCCTGCCGGCGCGCAAGGACATCCGGGACGCCGTGGATCGGATCGAGAGTGCGCCGTGGATCCCCGAAACCTACGGCAAGACCATTCGCGAACAAGGACCGCTATTCGACTTCGAAAGCGCCAAAGGCCGCATGGTCAAAGTGCTTGAGAAGGAGGTAAGCATCCACTTGGACAACGTGCCACTTGAAACGGTGCTATTGAATCTCAGCCAAACCGCAGGAGTGAATGTCGTAGCCGACAAGTCACTTGCCCCACTGAAGCAGGTGTTGAGCATCCACCTGGACAAGGTGAAACTCGCGGAGTTCTTCCGCTACGTGGGACGCAATTACGATTTGCAGTTCCAGGTGGGCGACGAATTGGTCTGGGTGGTGGATGGCAAGGATCCCAAGCGATTGATGGAAGAAACTCGATTCTACCGGCTGCGGAAAGGTTT
Organism: uncultured Verrucomicrobiota bacterium; assembly: GCA_964625855.1. GTDB lineage: Bacteria > Verrucomicrobiota > Verrucomicrobiia > Limisphaerales > UBA8199 > JAPLUA01. Next base: position 13,967 of record CAZVFC010000047.1, read on the forward strand.
TGTGTTGCCGGCTGAGTTCGGCGCCCCGGATTCAACCCGAACCACAACCACCGCCGGTCCGGTTACTACCGTCACCGAGGTTCAGAAATTCCAAAAGTTCGTCAACGACATGGCTCCGAGCATCCCCAGCCTGGAGAAAGCCATCACCAACCTGTTTAGCGGCTCGAAATACATCATTGATTACGAGCGCAACCTGGTGGTCGCCAAGGGAACGCCGGAGCAGCTTGAAGTGATCGAGAAGATCATCAAGGAGTTTGACTGCCCGATTCAGCAGGTGTTGATCGAGTCGCGGTTTGTCACGATCTCAAAGCCGGCATTCATGCAATTGGGTGTGCTGTGGGAAACCGGGCGCCAGTTTCCAAAAGGGACGAATGCACTGCAGCGCTCGCCCCAGGACTTCACTGGGCTGGTCAACGCCCAAAACTTCCCCACGGCCATCGCTCCAAGCGGGGCGGTGACCCCGGCTGTTGGAATCGGCATCCAGGACGTGTTCACCAACATCCTGGGTGTCTCAGAACTGAGCGCCACGATCAGCGCGTTGGAGCAGACCGGTGAAAGCCACACTCTGAGCGCGCCACGCCTGACAGTGCTCAACAACCGGCCGGCAACGATCAGCGATGGACAGGTCCAGTACTACTACGAGGAATACACCGTCGCCTCCACCGTCCAGCAGTACTACAGCGCCTCGGCGGTGGTGCCGAGCGGCAAACCCCAGAGGGTCACCGCCGGTGCTGAGTTGCATGTGATGGCCAGCATTAGCGGCGACGGAAAGAGCATCGTCCTCGCGCTGAACCCCAAGGTGAATACGCAGGTACAGTTGCAGAAGTACAACACCATCGTGCAGTATAACGCTCAAGGCAACCCGGCGAGCTCCTTCGACATCTTACTTCCCACCTACCGCACGCAGGAGTTGGCCACACGCGTTGTCGTAAGGTCCGGCGAAACCGTCGTGATGGGAGGGGTGCTCGAGCAAGAGCGATCAACCTATGTCGAGTCGGTGCCCGTCCTGGGTGACATTCCCATCATTGGAGCGTTGTTCCGACGTCGTACCGACCTGGAGGTCCCGCGCTACCTGCTGGTCTTCGTGACTGCCACCATCGTTAAGGACAACGGCGAGTTCCTCGTCTATGACGATGAGCAGTCGGCCTCCGCCTCGCCTTCCCTGACACGATGAGCCCGGATTAGCCTCCCCGACCCGTCCTTTGCTTATGCTGAAGCTCGACCGAATGCGCCCGCCGGTACGGCAGGTGCTGGCGGTGGACGCGGGCAGCCGCTGCATCAAGCTGCTGCTGGCGGAAAGCGACTTCGGACGGCTGCGTATTCGCAAGGAGGAACTCATTGACCTGCAAGCCGAGGGCCTCGTGGCCGGCGATGAGATCAAGACCCACCTACAAACCACGCTCGAGAGTCGGGGCCGTGTGCCGCTAGCGTTGGTCCTGCCGCAACACCTGTCTATCTCGCAGGTTATTGACCTGCCGCTCTCGCCCGAGAGCGACGTCGCAAAGTTGATTGAGGACGAGACCATCAAGCTCAGCGGCGTAAGCGAGAGTCGAATCGTCTATGATTTTGTTCGGACGGAGACACCGACCAAGAACCGGCAACAGTTCTGGGTGACTTTCGCTCAGGAAGGCGATATCCGAGAGCGGATTGTGCGGCTGGGGGTGGAGCAGGAGGACTTGTGCGAGGTCACGACGCCGGCCAATGCGTTGATTGCCGCCTACCGCGCCACCTGTCCGCTATCCTCGCGGGCCGTGCTGGTGCACCTGGGCGCCCAGACGACCGTGGTCGTCATCATGCTGGCGGGGCAAGGTGCCTTCGCCACCTCTTTTCAAATGGGGGGGGATTTTCTCACGCGCGCCCTGGCGCGAGCGCGGAATTGCTCCGAAGAGACCGCCGAATCACTGAAGCGCGCCCATAACCTGCTGAGCGAGCCTGAAACCGTCCCGGAGTATGTGCGAGCCGTCGAGGGCTGGGTAGCCGAGCTGAAACGGCAACTCAATGAATGGTTCGACCGCAATCCCGGCGTCGCGCCCGACCCGGCCTTGTTCGAGTTGGTGGCGACAGGCGGTGGGTTCGACCAGCCCGGGCTCCTCGAATATTTGAAGGCGGAGGCCCACCTGGATCTGCAGCCCTGGCCCAAAGTCAGCCAGCCTGAGTCGGTATATCCCAGCAAACGGTTCGAGGTGGCTTTTGGTGCGGCGTTGCAGGCGCTCGGATACAGCGCTCAACCCGTGTCGCTCCTGCCGGACGAATACCGCGCCGTCTGGCGCAAACGCCTCACCCGGCAAAGGCTTGAACTGGCCAGTCTAGTGGTTGCCGTCGTATGCCTCCTAGTTCTTGTGTTCGGCACATGGCACCAGGCGTCGCTACTCAGCCGCAAGGATGCCCTGCTCAAAAAAGTCCAGGCGGCCCAGGAGACTGTTGAAGCAAACGATGCCCTCACAGGGGAACTGATCGTCGAATACCAAGGGCTTCGCCCCGTGTTTGCCGCCCAACAGAACACCGTGGACATGCTGAAGACAATGGCCCTGCTGCAGCAGTCACGCAGCAATCGCAGCTTCTGGTATGTAGTCGTGGCCGACCAGTTGAGCTACTTCAGCCAACCACCGGCGTTGGCCGCGACCAACAAGCCGGCGAGTACCAACCTGCCCGTCTTCACCCCGGTCTCGCCTGTGACCACCAACCTCTCGAAAGGCAAACCCGGCGTCATTGTGGAACTCAGCATGCCTGAGGAGGCGGAAAGCGCGCGTCGGCTCCTCAGCCAACTGGTCAACGACTTGAACGAACAGCGGTTGTTTACGAAGGTGGACCTGCTCTCACCCGATCTGAGGCGCGACCTGGCGGACCCGAAGGTGGCCATCCCCGGCGAGCATCGCGTGTTGGCGATGGATTTTGCGGTGACGCAATTCCAGCAGCCGCTGCCGCAAAGGAAAGCCGTCCCCGCCGGCACGTCCCGAGTCCCGCCCAGGCGCGTCCTGCGCCCGGTGTGGTCCCCGCTGGAAAACGGCGACAACACGCCCCAGATCTCACCGTGAGACTTCGCCTCCAAGAATATCGCCGGCGGGGCATCATTCCGCTGGTCGGGCTGGGTCTGGCGGCCTATTACCTGTTCGTCTTTCTGCCCCTCGCGCGCCGCGCCCAGAGCCTGGATGCCCCGCTTCAGAAGGCTTGGCAAAAGCTCTCGGCCTCCCTGGACCCGAATCAAACCAATGCCATCGCAATTGATTTCCTGCACATCACGAATCAAATCGGCGAAACCCGCCAGGCTCTGGTGATTCTGGAAAATGCCAGGCGGGAGGCGGCCGGGCGGCTTCATCTCGCACCGCAATTGAGCGCCAAAATCAACGCTCCCTTTCAGCTCGTTGAGTATCAGAACGAGCGGAGCAAGACCTTAGACGATTTGAGCACCTTGGCCAAGCAACAAAAGGTGACGATCGAACCGGCCGTCTATTCAGGCTTTCCCGAGCATACGGCCGATGTAAGGCAACCCGAGCTGCTTTGGGCCGCGCTGACAGCCATTGACGGCCTTTTGCGCACCGCCCTCCAATGCAAGATCGCTGCTATCCACTCGTTAGAGGCGCCGCTTGCGCTCACCAACGCGCCGCCCACAAACGGCCTGGACCGACTGGCCGAGATTCCCGTGCAAATTGAGTTTACTGCCTCAGCCACCAACGCGATCCAACTCCTGCGATGTCTCCCCCTGCGGCCGGAAGAAGCTCGTGCCGCAGGCGTGCCGGAGGCCCCGGCGGACAGACCCGTCCTGTTCGTGGACCGGTTGGTTATGCGAAAACAAACGCCGGAGAAGCCGGATGAAGTGCGCGTTTCCTTGCGTGTGGTGGGATTCGTTTTGCGTGAGGAATGGATGAGGTGGCGATAGGATGTTGCGCATGACATGGGCAATTACCAGACTGGTGCGAAGCCGTTGGTTCGCGGGCTGCATTCACGCCGGTTTGTGGCTACTGCTTTATCTGGCAGTAACGAATCTCGGCGGCAAGGCATTGGACTATCACGAGGCGGATTCCTCTAGCAACCCGCCGCAGAGTCCGATCCCGGTCGCGCCGCTGGCACGGCTGTTCACCCCAGATGTTTGGCCGCAGACGCTGGGAGACACCAATACTCTGAATCCCTTCTTCACCCGGCACTTCATTCCGCCGCAACCAGCACCCCCCACCACCCGCACCATCGAACTGACCTACCAGGGCTTCTATCAAACGGGCGACGGCACCAAGCAAGTCATCTTCAAGCTCGGCGACGCCTTTACGGCCGCCCCGGTTGGGGCCAAGGTCGCCACCAGCCTGTTTCTGGCGGAGGCAACAATACAGGCGCTGACATTGACTAACGAGGCGGCCCAGACCAATATCGTCCCCCTAAACGTGAAGAAGGCAATCGTAGTTCCGATTCAATGAGCGCGAATCCGGAGGCAGCCTCGAAAGAAGCCGGCGACCTCTTGCTGGAACAAGGGAAACTCACCGCGCCGCAGCTCGAGCAGGTCCGGCGCCGCCAGCGACGGCTCAACCTGCCGCAGCATCGGGCGATTGTTGATCTGAACTTCGCCTCGGAGGAAGACACGTGGCGCGCACTCGCCGTGGCCAAGCGCCTGGAATTTGTTGATCCCATCGCGCTCGACCTCAAACGCGAGACTCTCGAGCTGTTGCCCATCAAGTTCATCTTTCATTACCGCATGCTGCCCTTGGGGATGGAAGGAGACTGTCTGACCCTCGCTTTTAGTGAGCCGCCGCGCCAGATGGAAGAGGGCAATCTTCGGCTGTTGCTTAACAAACGATTCAAGATCGTTCTGGCCACCCCCAGTTCCATCCACGCCGTCATCAAGAAGAACTTCGGCCTCGGCGCCGAAACGATCCAAAAGCTGCGTGAGGAACGCGGCGGCGCTGAAATCGGACAAGAGATCGTCTTCGACGTGCAGGGCAAGGAGACCGATTCCGCCCTCGAATCCACCGTGTCCGCCTTCGTGGACCAAATCCTCCAAGAAGCGGTCCGCCTTCGAGCGACCGACATCCACCTCGAGCCGTATGGCAACTCGATTCGGCTGCGGTACCGCGTGGACGGCATCCTGGAAACCGTGCCGGTCCCGGCCGATATGCGATTCCTGCATGCGGCTGTGGTGTCCCGGCTTAAGATCATGGCGGCGCTGAACATCGCCGAGAAACGCCTGCCGCACGACGGGCGCATCGCCATGAAGACCGGTGACGAAGAATACGACCTTCGTGTCTCGATCGTGCCGACAAAGCACGGTGAAGCGGTCTGCCTGCGCATTCTCGGGCGCCAGAGCCTCTTCCTGGACCTCGGCCAACTCGGCATGGAACCGAATCAGGAAGCGGTGCTGGCCCAGTTAACCCAATTGCCGCAAGGAATGGTGCTGTTGACCGGCCCGACTGGCAGTGGCAAGACTACGACGCTCTATGCTGCGCTGGCCCAGGCCAACAATGAGGGCCGCAAGGTAATCACTTTCGAGGATCCTATCGAATACCAACTCGAAGGCACGGTGCAAATCCAGGTCCGGGAGCAAATAGGCCTGACCTTCGCCGCCGGCCTGCGCTCGGTGCTGCGTCACGACCCCGACGTTGTACTCGTAGGTGAGATCCGCGATTTTGAAACCGCCGAAATCGCCGTCCGCGCCGCCCAAACCGGCCATTTGGTCTTCTCCACCCTGCACACCAACGACAGCATCGGCGCCGTGACGCGGCTGTTGGAAATGAAGATCGAGCCCTACCTCATTGCCGCGTCTCTGGTCAGCAGCATCTCGCAACGCCTGGCACGCCGCATCTGCCGGCATTGCGCTGAGCCGGATCTCGCCATCCCCGATTCAACCCGGAAAGAAATGGCTGCCGCCCTGGGAATCCCGCTCGATCAAGTCAGGGCGTGGAAGGGCCGAGGATGCGTGGAATGCCATCAAAGAGGCCATCGCGGACGCCTTGCCATCTATGAATTCTTTTTGCTGAATGAGGCTATTGCGGACCTCATCCAGCCCGGCCTGCGGACCGGTGACCTGCGGGAGGCGGCACGCAAACTTGGCTGGCGCTCATTGCGAGAAATGGCCTGGTGCAAAGTGCAGAAGGGACTCATCCCCGTCGCCGAGCAGGAACGCTGGACGCGCATCATCGACCCCTCCACGCTGGTCGAGCAACCGACCCAGCCCTAACAGCCCAGACCGCGCGTAACTTGAGCTGTCTTGAGGGTCAGGCTTTGGCCGCCGCAGCCGATTCCTTCTTCCAGGTGCGCTTCGGTGCTTTGACGATCAAGCCCTTCTTGATCGCGCTGGCAGAGACTCGCACGTAGCGCACCTCGCCGTTGACCACCGCCTTCACGCGCTGGAGGTTGGGCATAAAGCGCCGTTTGGTTATGGCCGTGATATGCGTGCCAATGCCGCCGCTCTTCTTCGACTTGCCGCTGCGCCAAATGATGCTGCCCTTGATCGGGCGCTTGCCAGTCAGTTCACAAATTCTTGCCATACAAATCCTGGATGTATTAGGAACAACAGAGGATAGCAGGCACAAGCCACGCGGCAAGTTCTATTTCCAGCCTCTTTCCGTACAGCCGTGCAAATCGCGCCGAGCCCGCATAAGGCCTTTACTTGCAGCAGCAGTTTAATTACGCTCTTCTGCGTCGCACGGCGGTGTAGCGGCAGATCAAGCTCGGATGAAGCGGACCTCGCATTACAGGAGCCAAACGCTTGCATCCCCTCACTCCGGGGGTGACGCAATGGATCATGCCAAGCACTTGCCGGCTGGTCCCGAGCCCATCGAAGGGGCATTGGCCGCAAGCGGCGATACCTACCGCCGGATCGTCGAGACGACTCACGAGGGCATCTGGATGGCGGACCTCGGGGGCGTTACGATATTTGTAAACGACCAGATGTCCCGGATGCTCGGTTGCCCGCCGGAACAAGCCGTCGGCCGCTCGGTCTTTGACTTCGTCTGTGAAGAGGATCGGGCTCTTGTACGACAGCACTTCGCCGAATTCCTCAAACAACCAGATGGAAAACGGGTGGAGGAGCGCCTCCGGCGCTGCGATGGCTCCGAAGTGTGGACGCTGGTTGCGGCTAGCGTCCTTTTGGACGGGGACGGCCAGCCGGTCAGCTTCCTGGGAATGTTTACCGATATCACGGAGCGCAAGCGCGCCGAAGAACGGCTGCGAAAGAGTGAGGCTCGCCTCCAGCTTCAGATCAACCGCATGCCGATCGCCCATATACTCTGGGACACGCAATTCCGGGTGCTTTCCTGGAATCCGGCCGCGGAGCGCATGTTTGGCTACAGCGAGCAGCAGGCGCTAGGGAAGCATCCCTATGACCTCATTGTCTGCAGGTCGGTTCAACCGCAAGTGGATGACATCTGGCGTCGCCTGTTGCAGGGCGACACCACTGCCCACAGCGTGAATGCAAACGTGACCAGGCAAGGCCGGACGATTTTTTGCCAGTGGTCCAACACCCCTATCAAGGAAGGGGACGGTACAGTTGTTGGAGTGCTTTCCATGGCGCAGGACATCACCAAGCGAGTGCGGGCGGAGGAGAGGTTGCGGGAGATCCAGCGCACACTGGAGGTCCGGGTACGGGAGCGCACCGCCGAACTCCAGGCTTCGAACCAGGCACTGGCGGAAGGCCAGGAAAAGCACCGCCGGCTGTTCGCTACCATTTCGGACGCCGCCTTCGTTTTTGATGCGGCGACCAGGCAGTTCGTGGAGGTCAACGATGCGGCGTTGCGGCTCTACGGGTATTCGCGCGAAGAATTCCTCCGCCTTACCCACGGTGCGATCACCGCCGAACCGGAGGATTCCGAGGCGACGATACAGCTCACGCTCGCGGGTGTGGCGCCCCGCATTCCGCTGCGCTACCACAAGAAGAAGGATGGAACGACCTTACCAGTGGAAATTTCGGCCAGCACCTTCACGCTCAAGGGGCGACGGATGGTTTGCGGGATCATCCGTGACATCACCGCCCGGAAGCAAGCCGAGGAAGCGCTGCGCCGGCGGGAACAAGAACTGGCCGATTTGTTTGCGGAATCACCTATGGGCCTGCTTTGGGTGGGACTGGATGGCCGCATTCTGAGGGTCAACCAGGCGGAATTGGAACTGGTGGGACGCACGGGGGAGGAAATCTTCGGGCGGCACGTTGCCGAGCTCCACGTGGACGCGCGAGCGGCCGTAGAGGTGCTCAACCGGGTGGCGCGGCGGCAGACGGTCCGAGAATATCGCGCGCGTTTGCGCCACAAGGACGGCACACCCCGGGAGGTGCTGATTGACGCCAACGGGTTCTGGGAGCGCGACCGGCTGGTCCATTCGCGTTGGTTCACGCGCGACATTACGCAGCGCGTGGAATTGGAACGGGAAATCCTGGCGATCAGCGAGCGGGAACAGCGCCGGCTCGGTCATGACCTTCACGATAACCTATGCCAGCAACTGGCGGGAGTCGAATTCCTCAGCCAGCGGCTGGCAAGGGATCTGGCGGACGGGGCGTCCGGCGGCGCCGCCCAGGCCCGGGAGATTGCCCAAATGGTGCAAGGCGCGATGACTCAGACCCGTGAACTTTCTCGCGGGCTTTCCCCCGTTCGCCTGGAGGCCGAGGGATTGGCGGACGCCTTGCGCGAATTGGCTGCGGGCACGAAAAAGGTCTTTCGTTGCGACTGCCATTTTCGTTGCACTCCACCGGTCTTGCTGCCTAACCACACCGAGGCCATTCACCTTTATCGCATCGCGCAGGAAGCGGTGAACAACGCCCTCAAACATGGCAAAGCCCGACGCATTGACATTAGCCTGACAGCGAAGAACCACTCTATTACCCTGGCAGTAAACGACAATGGCATTGGCCTCCCCGCCAAGCTGCCTAAGCGCAAGGGCATGGGGCTGCGCATCATGCGATACCGCGCCGAGGTCATTGGCGGCACGCTGGTGGTAGAACCTGTTCCCGGCGGCGGGACCCGCGTCCGGTGCACGGCACCCGAAGGACTGCTTCCGCTGGAGGCACACAACGCAAGATGAAGACAAACCAAACCCGGCGCACTGTGAAGGTGCGGAGAAGAATACTAATCGTTGACGACCATCCGATTACGCGGTATGGCCTGGTCAAACTGATAAACCACGAGCCGGACCTGCTGGTGAGCGGGGAGGCGGAAAGCGCGCAACAGGCGCTGGTGGCCATCAAGTCCGCCCCGCCCGATCTGGTGCTGGCCGACATTACCATGCCGGGCAAGAGCGGATTGGAGTTTGTGAAGGACCTGCAGGTCCAGCATCCGCGCGTGCCTGTGCTCGTCATGTCCATGCATGACGAGCAAATCTACGCTGAGCGCGTGTTGCGCGCGGGAGGACGGGGCTATATCATGAAGAACGAGGGTGGCGAGAGATTGTTGGAGGCTATTCGCCAAGTACTGCAAGGGCAGGTCTATGTTAGCCAAAGCATGTCGGTGGCACTGCTGGACACTCTCACCCGGCGCCACTCCGGCGTCGGGGAGGCAACCCCGGCCCGTCTCAGCGACCGCGAGTTCGAGGTGTTCCAATTGATCGGCCAGGGATTGTCGGCGCAGCAAATCGCTGAACGCCTGAACTTGAGCATCAAGACGGTGGGAACACACCGCCAGCACATCAAGCAGAAGCTCCAGGCGCGGACCGGTCCGGAGCTGATCCGGCAGGCCGTCCGCTGGGCCGCGGCCCAGCAATTGGTCTGATCCCGCCTCAGCCTTTGACTGAGAGAGAATCAGCCGCAGACCGGATACCGCCGCTTCCGGGGTTGCCCTATGCTCCAAGGATATGGCAGCCAAAACGGGACAGATGAAACCCGAGGCAGGCAAGGTTCCACTCAAGCCGGCAATCGAGGTGCTGCTGCTATACGAGGATCTCGGCACGGCTCTGCGGGCGAAGCTTTCGCTCGACCGCTTGTCTGTGCACCTCGGGGCTGAGACCGGCATCAGCACTCGGGTGTGGCGGCTTGATCTGCTGAGCCATCCCCTGCTGGCGGAGCAAGCGGTTATGGAAGCCGTCGCGGCCCATGTGATTGTCCTTTCCCTCCATGGCCGAACGCGTATGTGGACCGAGGTCTGTACCTGGCTAAACCGCTGGCGGGAGCGCAAAGAGGACCGGTCCTACGCGCTTGCCGCGTTGCTGGATGCTGAAACAGGCTCTCCGGGCAGTGCTGATCCGGCGATTTCCTATTTGAAACACATCGCCAAGACCGCCGGGGCCGACCTGTTTTGCAGTTCGGGTCAGGCGCCAGCCCGGCTCTTGACTCAGCCTTTTGCTGATACGCCGTCAGTTCTTTGCTGAGAGAGAATCAGCCGCAGACCGGATATCCCAAAATCGTGGTTGCCGTATGCTGGGGTCTTACGGAAGCAAAGCGGCAGTGCTTTGCGGAAGCCGCTAGGCGGTCGAGCCTTCGGATCAGCGCCGCACTGAACCTCTGGCGGCAGCGGCGGCGCGCGGTGGATTACGCCAGGTGGAAAGGCTCTGTGATTGAAACAGCACGAGTCATAGATCCCGGGAAGCCGCGGGGCCAGCGCCCTGGCGGAGGAGGGGAACACGCTTTTGTCCAGTAACGAAACTGCAGAGGAAAAGACACAATATGAAAACAACATCATCCACGCTCGATCCGTCCACGTTTCCTTGCCGGGAAACGAAAGTGACAGCGCGGCTGCTCGCCGCCGCCATTGTAGCTGTCGGTTTGCTGGCGAGCTACCCTCTCCGGGGAGCAACCGTTACCTGGAAAGCCGCGAATGTGGCGGTGTATCTGGGGCTGCCTTCAACCAGCCTCGAATTCGAAAACCCGCTTAGCGGTGCCGAAACCGTCCTCAGCTATCCAGTCCTGGAGTGGCGCGACGCGGATTTTAGCTGGGGCCCGCCTCCCTGGTACGACGACTGGATCGCGTCGCATCCGGGAGCAATCGACGGCAATGCAAGCGAAATCTGGATGCGCCAGGCCGGTCACTGGATCCAGACTACGACCACGTCAGCCAGCACCATGGTCTCGATTCACATGACTGGTGATAGCAATGACGGCCTGGTGGCTGTGGATGTGGACAACATTCCGGTTGCCACGCTGGATATGTATAACACCCCAGGTTCACAAACCGTCTTGCTCATCGTCAAAGGCCTGCCAAATACCACGCACATCATCCAGGTGAACGATATTGGCGTCGGCCAGGGAGGTGGTGATGATGCGCACGTCTTCGGAGCCGCAGCTTTACAAGAGAGCCAGATCAAGTGGGACCAGCCACCTGCCCCTGCCGATCCTGATAACCTTTTCTATGGTTGGAATGAAATGTCCGTGACGAACCTCCCGCCGATTGCAGCGGATGATTGGGTGTGCACCAGCGCCAGCCCCATCACGAAGATCCGGTGGTGGGGCTCCTTCCTGGGTTGGACATCAGACTCCCTTCCGCCCTTCATGCCCAATGCCTTCCAGATCACGATCTGGACCGACCTTCCGGCACCACCCGGCGGTTTCAGCCGGCCGGAGGTTGCCAAGTGGCAGACCCATTGCACCAGCTTTAACGCCAGGTTTGTCGGATGGGACTATGACCCGAGGATGAAGAAGTACGAGGCGTGCTTCCTGTTCGAGCAAGACCTCCCCATGAACGAATGGTTCTACCAGGATCCCGGCCCAACAGGAACCAACATCTATTGGATCAGCATCGCTGCCGAGTATTGGCAGATCATGGAAGGTCCGCCCTGGGGTTGGAAGACCCGGCCACGCGATCCGGCCTCACCAGCGCCTGATGACGCCGTGCGAATCCTGCAGCCGTTGCCTTGGGAAATCCAGCCGGGAGTCATTTGCAGTCTGGCCGACCCGATCTGGTGGCCTGACCCGACAAACTCTTGGGACCTCGCCTTCGAGCTGATCTCCAGCCCTGAGGAAATCAGCAGCAAGTGGCAGCAATTGCCCGACCTCTCCAACAATGGCATTGACGTTAACGCCACCGGCTGGACGAATACACAGCCCCCAGTGCCGCCTTACTTGTTAGCCGATGATTTCCTGTGCACGGAAACCGGGCCCATCACCAACATCACCATTTGGGCTTCCTGGTTCCACGACTACCATGATTATCAGATCGGCCCCAGCAATATCACCATTACACTGAGCTTCCATAATGACATTCCGGCGGGTAGCGCTCCCTATTTCATGCCGTGGAGCATGCCGGGTACTGTGAGATGGACGCGCACATTCACCCCCGCGCAGTACAAATGTTCGGTGTATGCGACAGGCCTTCTTGAAGGCTGGTTGGACCCGCCGGGCGGTTACCAGTGGCCGGGGGACTTCACCTGTTTCCAGTACGACTTCAGTATCCCGACCGGCTCCTTCGTCCAGCAGGGCAGTCCGGCAACACCAATGACCTATTGGCTGGACGTTCAAGCGAATTTGCCTGATCCCGCCATGGGAACTCAGGTAAGATTCGGGTGGAAGACCAGCGTTAATCATTGGAATGACGCGGCCACGTGGGTCAACGCCAAGGAATCCTACAATGGACCCTGGCAGAATCTTATATACCCGCCCGGTCATCCCTACCAGCCCCAGAACATTGACCTCGCGTTCCGCTTGAACGCCGCGACTGAGCAATCCTACGAGGTTAAGTGGTCGCAGCCACCCAAGCCCTACCACCCCACGGATGCCTTCAATGGCTGGAATGAAAAATCGGTAATGGGTTCGACTCCCGTGGTCGCCGACGACTGGGTGTGCACTAACGACAGTCCGGTAACGGACATCCATTGGTGGGGTTCGTTCATCGGTTGGTCCGACTCGGTTCCGCCGGAGCTACCCACCGCTTTCCGCATCCTGATCTGGACCGATATTCCTGCTGGGCCGTTACATCCTTACAGCCAGCCCGGCGAAATCGCACATGAGATCGTCTGCACGAATTTCACCTGCCAGTTCGTCGGGTGGGATATTGATCCGCGCGATCCCAATGCGCCGCCTGAGGCCTGCTTCAAGTTCGAACAAGACCTGCTGGAACACGAGTGGTTTCGTCAGGATCCGGCCAACGGCACCAATATCTACTGGATTAGCATTGAAGCGGCCTACATGTCCGGACCGGTCCCGCCCTATCCCTGGGGCTGGAAGACCCGCCCCCGCGATCCGGCTTCTCTCGCGCCGGATGATGCAGTGCGGATCCTCGATTGGGCGCTGCCGCCCTTCTGTGAGCCGATCTGGTGGCCCTATGAAACCAATTCCTGGGATCTGGCTTTTGCACTGACGACAAAGGAAGTCGAAATCCCGACGTTGGACTTCGGCGACACCCCACGGGTCTATCCGACCCTGCTGGCCAATAATGGGGCCAGGCATACCGTCGCCCCGGGCGTATTCCTGGGCGCGAGCGTGGATGCCGAACTGGACGGCCAGCCAAGTCCGAACGCGTTGGGTGACGATAACAACCCGCCGCTCGGCCCGGACGACGAGGACGGCATCACATTGCTCACCCTTCTCATTCCCGGGGAGCTGGCCGGTGTTCAGATCAAACCCTCGGTCAACGGCTATCTCTCGGCCTGGGTGGATTTCGGCGCCGACGGCAGTTGGGCCGAACCCGGTGATCAAATCCTCACTAATATCTCGGTCACTCCATTGGGCACGCTCAACCCGGGTTTTACCGTGCCTCTGGGCGCTGCCCGCGGCAGCAATGTCTTCGCCCGCTTCCGCTTCTCTACCGTCTCGAACGCGGTGACCAGCTTTACCGGCCAGGCCCCGGACGGTGAGGTCGAGGATTACCAGTGGCACATCGAGGAGCTGGACTTCGGGGATGCCCCCGACCCAAGCTTCCCCACGCTCTACGCGAGCAACGGCGCGCGCCACTGGATCGCTCCAGGCGTCTTCATGGGCGCGCTGATTGACTCCGAGACGGACGGCCAGCCCAACGCCAACGCTACCGGCGATAACGCCGCCGGGTTGAACGATGAAGATGGCGTCACGCTCCTCACGCCCCTGGCACCCGGCCAACCGGCCACAGTCCAGGTGGTCGCCTCGATCGCTAACTGCATCCTCAATGCGTGGATTGACTTCGGGGCCGATGGCAGTTGGGCCACCTCAGGCGACCAAATCGTCAACAACTTCGTCCTCCCCGTAGCCGGTGTGAACGTCATCAACTTTGTCGTCCCGCCCACGGCCGTGAGTGGCACCCCCGTGTTCGCTCGTTTCCGCCTCAGCACGATGGCCAACCTCAGCTACACCAATGCGCCAGGAATGGTGCCCAACGGCGAAGTCGAAGATTACCAGTGGCGCATCGCTGACCTGGACTTCGGTGATGCGCCTGACCCGGCCTATCCGACCTTGCTGGCGCGCAGCGGCCCCCACCACGCAATTGGTAATCTCCGCTTAGGCGTACTGGTAGATGCCGAACCCAACGGCCAACCCGATCCGAATGCGCTAGGGGATGACAACAATCCGCCTTCAGGCCTGGATGACGAGGACGGCGTCGTCTTCACCACGGCGCTCATCTCGGGCGTGCCCGCGAGCGTGCAGGTCACCGCTACCGCCCCGGGCCTGCTCCAGGGCTGGATTGACTTCAATCGCAACGGCAGTTGGGCCGAAGCTAACGAGCAGATTATCATCAATCAGCCCGTCATCCCCGGCGCCAACACCATCAGCTTCTCCGTGCCCAACGGTCTCCCAGCCGGCAAGACCTATGCCCGCTTCCGCCTCAGTTCGCTGGCCGGATTGCCCTTCACCGGCTACGCCCCTGATGGCGAGGTCGAGGATTATGCTGTCACCCTCTACCCGCTTAAATGGCTGCAACCCCCCGAGCAGGGTTATGAAGGCGTTGATGTGGATGACCGCAGCGGTTTGGCCGATGACTTCCAGTGCACCCAAAGCGGCCCCATCACCGACATCCATATCTGGGGTTCGTTCAGGAACGACCTCTTGCCGGTTGGCGGCCCAGGGAGCATGACTATCACCTTGTCCATCTACGACGACGTGCCGGTGGGACCGGGCAATCCCTACAGCCATCCGGGCGCGCGGCAATGGACCATGACCTTCAACCCGGGCCAATATCAGGCCGGCAACAATATGCACACCACCGAATGGTGGCACGATCCAGCCATCCCGACCTGGATCTACCCGGGTGACACCAACATGTACCAGTTTGACTTCTACATCAGCCAGGAGGAGGCCTTCCGGCAAGTAGAAGGCAAGATTTACTGGTTGGGAGTGAGTTATGCCGCAGGCACGGCCAATTACAGCTTCGGCTGGAAGACAACACCCAATGGCTGGAATGATGACGCCTGCTGGCTGAACATCGCCGGCGGTGGAGTCTGGCAGGATCTGCACTATGGCGGCAATCATCCGCGCGCTCCCCAGTCGCTGGACCTGGCCTTCGCCCTCTCCGGCCCGGAGGAACTCTCCGACCTGGACTTTGGCGATGCGCCGCGTCCATACCCGACGGTAGCGGCCGACAACGGCGCGCGGCACTTCGCCGTGCCGGGCTTCTGCCTAGGTACACTCGAGGACACCGAACCAAACGGCCAGCCACAGCCGCAGGCCCTGGGCGATGACAACGTTAACCTGGCCGACGAGGATGGCGTGAAGTTCACCACGCCCCTGCTGGTTGGCACGCAGGCCTGCGTCAACGTGTCCCTCACCGCGCCGGCCGGTGCCACCGGGTTGCTTGATGCCTGGGTGGACTTCAATGCCAACGGCGCGTGGGATCCCGCCGACCAGATCTTCAATGGCCAGTTGTTGCTGCCCGGGATCAACGCCGGCCTCTGCTTCGCGGTGCCGGGCACGGCCACACTCGGCACCAACTTCGCTCGCTTCCGGTTGAGCAGCGCCGGGGGTCTTGGCCCAACCGGGGCCGCCCAGGACGGCGAGGTGGAGGATTACATGGTGGTCATTTTGCAGAGTCGGCCGCTTACGAACATTATCATCACCAATATCGTCGTCACCAACCTGTTCGTAACCAACCAGGTGGTTGGGCTGGCCTGGACTTACGAAAACAACGTGCATTACCAAGTGCGCGCTACCGGCGCGTTGAGCACCAATATCACCTGGTACGATGTCGGTCCGGTGATCATAGGGCCGAATCACTGGTATTGGGAGACAAACCTGGTGAGCACACAAAAGTTCTACCGCGTGATCGCGCCTTTTAGCTGGCCGTAGGCTGGGGCGGAAGCAAAGGGAACGCTTCCTGGTCAGTGTCGGCGCCACTGCGCGGGAAAACCGGGCGGCACAGGGGTTTCCGCCCGGTTGGGGTCGGGCGTCTCGTCCTCTTGTGGGTAACGGGCGGGACGCCCGAGGTGTTCACGCTGGCAGCGGGATCGAGTGCAGGAAATGACCATTGGCATTCGGCCATGAACGGCTTACCGTAGGCCCCATTCATGGCTACCATCAAAGCCTTTGCCGCGTTGCGCCCGAAGCCCGAACTCGCGGCTCGCATCTGCGAACTGCCGTACGATGTTATGTCGTCCGACGAGGCGCGGCAAATCGCCGTGGGCAACCCCCTCAGCTTTCTCCACGTCAGCAAGCCCGAAATTGATTTGCCGCCGTCCACAGACCCCTATGCGCCGGAGGTTTATGCCAAGGGCAAGGAGAGTTTTCAGCGTCTCATCGCGGACGGGGTCCTTAGGCAGGACCCGCAGCCCTGTTTCTACCTCTATCGCCAAATCATGGCCGGGCATAGCCAAACCGGGTTGGTCGCCGTCGCCGGTTGCGAGGATTACCTCCAAGGCCGCATCAAGAAGCACGAGTTGACACGCCCGGACAAAGAAGACGATCGCTCGCGCCACATCGAGGCGCTGAATTCCCAGACTGGCCCCGTGTTCCTCGTCTATCGTGCCACGCCCGCACTGGATGATCTTGCTTCGAGGAAGACCGCAGAGCCGCCGGACATTGATTTCACCGCCGACGACGGTGTACGCCACACCGCCTGGGTTATAACTGCCCCGAGCACCATTGAGTTCATCGAGACGGAGTTCGCCCGATTCCCGTGCCTCTACATCGCCGACGGTCATCACCGCAGCGCCGCCGCTGCCCGGATATATCAAGCCCGGAAGGGCGGAGGCCAGAGTGCCTTCTTCCTGGCTGTCATCTTCCCGCACAACCAGATGCAGATCCTCCCCTACAACCGGGTGCTGAAGGATTTGAACGGCCTTTCACCCGAGCAATTGTTGCAGAAGCTCGATTGCGTCTTCCTTAACCAACGTCCGCAATCCGGCAACCAGAATCCTGCACGCACCCCTGGTCGCAAACACGAGGTTGCCCTCTACCTCAACGGGCACTGGCGCGGCTTGGAGTTCCGCCCGGCCCTGACCTCCACCACCAATCCCGTCGAAAGCCTGGATGTCAGCCTGCTCCAGCAACATGTCCTCGGCCCGATTTTCGGCATCACCGACCCGCGCACCAGCAAACGCATCGGTTTCGTCGGCGGCATCCGTGGGACAGCGGAGTTGGAACGCCTCGTCAATAGCGGCGAATTCGCCTGCGCCTTCTCCATGTTCCCGACCGGCATTGAAGATCTTATGGCAATCGCGGACGCCGGCGGTATTATGCCCCCCAAGAGCACGTGGTTTGAACCCAAGCTCCGCGATGCCATGTTCTGCCACCTGATCTAAGGACCCCTCGGATTCTGTTGAATTGCGGGCCTGATGCAGGATCAGGGCCTTTCGGCGGCCGTCAAGGAGGCCACTCCAGTTAGCCTGCAAAGGGACCCCGGTGAGTCTCCCATGGGGCCCGCTCCACATGGGGGACTCACCGGGATATATCGCGACTGTCAGGCGAAGCGCCTTCCATTAAGCGGCTGTGCGTGGCCGTGCTGAGTGTCGGCGTAAGGAGCATGGGACCGGAGGCCGCTCATAACGTAACATGCTGTCCAGATAGGACTTACATCTAATCAAGCGGCAGCGCACAAGATTTCCGGCATGCTCCGCGCTCCTGTGGCTGGAACCTCTTGCGCTCACAGGGTTTATCCAGGTTTTTGGGCCTGGCTAGCCTCCTACTCTTCTTGGCCTCACTGGACGCAAACGGAATAAGCATCAGCTCCTGGAGCCGGACGGATGCGGTGAATTTCGCAACTAGATCAACGAACATTCGTCGGGGACGAAACTTCGTGTAGGTCGGGCCAGCAAGATTCTCGCTGAACTGTGTGCAAACGGTGGGTTATCACCTGTTTGCAGTGAGTGGCATGTGAATTGCAAAGAGAAGCGATGGCTCGAACTAACCGACGGGCCCGGGCAAAGGCTTGAGCAGGGCCCGCCCCTAAAACCGTGTCACCGCAATAGACGGCTTATCGCACGAACTACGCACCGCCAATTGAGTTATAGACGATGAATGGTCCAAGGTCAGCGAGTCGAAGGACTCGAAACGACAGTGGCCGGTTCCCAACTGAACTGCCGCGAAGAGAGTTTCTTAAACTCTGTCTGACTGCCACAGCCATGATGGGGCTGCCGGTGAGCATGCATGGGCGTGTCGCCGCCGCAGCCCAAAGCAGCGCCAGGCCGCCCGTCATCTGGCTACATTTCCAGGAATGCACCGGTTGCTCTGAGTCGCTCCTTCGCTCCAGCCATCCGGCCGTCTCCTCTCTCATCCTGGACCTGATCTCGCTCGATTACCACGAAACCCTGATGGCGGGTGCCGGAGTCCAGGCGGAGCAGTCGCTGCATGAATCCATGGCGGCGAATCGCGGCAAGTACCTGCTTGTGGTAGAAGGCGCTATCCCGAAAGCCGAGAACGGCATTTTCTGCAAGGTAGGGGGAAAGACGGCAGTGGAATCGCTCCGCGAGGCGGTCCCGGGAGCGGCCGCCGTGCTGTGCATTGGCACCTGCTCAAGCTTTGGCGGCATTCAGTCCGTGGGGGTGAATCCGACCGGTGCGGTGGGCGTGAGGGACTTGGTTACCGACAAACCCATTGTCAATATCCCCGGCTGTCCGCCCAACCCGTACAACTTCCTTTCCACGGTCCTCTACTACCTGACGTTCAAACGCCTGCCCGAACTGGACTCCTTGGGCCGGCCCAAGTTTGCCTATGGCCGGAAGATTCACGAACACTGCGAACGGCGTCCGCATTTCGACGCCGGGCGTTTTGCGCAGGCTTACGGGGATGATGGCCACGCCCGGGGTTACTGCCTCTATAAACTCGGGTGTAAAGGCCCGGCTACTTATGCCAATTGCTCCGTCCAACGTTTCAACGATGTCGGTGCCTGGCCAGTCTCGATTGGGCATCCCTGCATCGGCTGCACCGAGCCGGACATCCTCTTCAAGCTGCCTATCGCTGAGAAAGTGCAGATTCACGATCCGACGCCGTTCGACAGCTACGCACCGACCAACCTGAAGGAAAAAGGCAAAGGGCCGGACCCGGTCACGACAGGCGTTGTCGGGCTGGCTGCCGGCGCTGCCATCGGTGCGGGCATCATGTTCGCAAAGAAACTCCCGAACAGCGCCCCCGCCCACCGCGAAGAAGCGCATCACCATGAGCCAACAAAGTAGGCGCAGTTTTCTTAAAGCAGCCGGTTTGGCAGGTGCGGGCCTGGTCACAACAGCCACTCCCGCAGCGGCTTCGCCGGAACCCCAGCCGGATAACAACCAGTTGGGCATGCTCTACGACGCCACCAAGTGCGTCGGCTGCAAAGCCTGCATGTCGGCCTGCAAGCGCGTCAACGCCCGGCCTGGCGGGCTTGCCTTTGAGCAGGCCTCGTTTGATCAGGACGGTCTTTGGGATGCTCCGAAAGACCTGGATGGCAACACCCGGACTTTGATCAAACTCTACAAGGACGCCAAGGGCTGGTCCTACATCAAGTATTCGTGCATGCACTGCCAGAAACCGTCCTGCGTTTCGGTGTGCCCCGTCAAGGCGATGACGAAGGATCCGGTAACCGGCATTGTTGAGTACCACAAGGACGTGTGCATCGGCTGTCGTTACTGTCAGGTGGCGTGCGCTTTCAACATCCCCAAGTTCCAATGGGATCGCGCGCTCCCGCAGATCGTAAAATGCGACTTCTGCCGGGATACCAACCTGAAAGACAAAGGGCTCCCGGCATGCGCCGAAACCTGTCCGACCGGCGCGATCCTGTATGGCAAACGGGAGGATTTGCTGGCCGAAGCGCACGCCCGCCTCCGGCAGCATCCGAACCGCTACGTGCCGCACATTTACGGGGAGCACGAGATCGGCGGCACCAACCACCTGTACCTTGCGGCGTTGCCGTTTGACCGGCTCGGCCTGCCCACCCTCCCCGAGCAGGCGCCCGCCTCGTTCTCGGAGCGAATCCAACATACTATCTACAAGGGATTCATCGCCCCCATCGCCCTTTACGCTTCACTCTGCTTCCTCGCCATCCGGAACCTGAAAAAGAGCGATGCCGGGCATCCCCCGAAGGCGGCGGCGCCCTCGAAGGAGAACTAAATGGCTCACGACGAGTTCCAAAAGCAAGAGGGGCGAATCCTCACGCCATCGTTCTTCGTCCTGCTCGGTCTTTCCCTGCTGGGGGTGATCCTAATCCTGGTCCGGGCCGTCAAAGGCATTGGTGCCGTCTCGAACTTGAGCGACGGTTATCCGTGGGGTATTTGGATCACCTACGATGTCGCTGTCGGCACTGCCATTGCCTGCGGCGGTTATGCGGTGGCCATCCTGATTTATATCCACAACCACATGCACTACCACCCGCTGATCCGGTCGTGTGTACTGACGAGCATGTTCGGATACGGGCTGGCTGGCTTCTCGGTCATGGTGGACTTGGGACGACCCTGGAACGCCTACAACTTTTTCGTCCCGTCGAAGTGGCAGGCCAACTCGGCCATGTTCGAGGTCGCGCTGTGCGTTATGGCCTATTCACTGGTTCTGATTATTGAGTTCCTGCCGGCCATTCTCTACAGCCTGGAAACGAGTCGGTGGCGCCGTCTGCAGATGGTTATGGACCGGCTGCATCCCTTCTTCGCACCGGACAAGGCCGTTGTGATGAGCCGGATCGGTCATGTGCGTGCGGCGGCTGCCTGGCTGCGCCCCCGGCTGGAAAAGGGGATGATCTTTGTCATTGTCCTGGGCATCACGCTGCCGACGATGCATCAATCCTCGCTCGGATCTCTGCTCCTGATCGCGGCGACCAAGTTGCACCCGCTTTGGCACACCCCGCTCCTGCCCCTCTTCTTCCTGATCAATTGCGTTTACATCGGTTACTCGATCGCCATCCTCGAGTCGTTGATTTCCTCCTACGCCTTCCGACGGCCCTATGAAATCAAGCAGCTTTCCGGCCTCGCCGGAATCATCCCTTGGCTGGCGACGTTATGGGCCATCGTGGTCTTGGGCGACCTCGCCTGGCGCGGGCAGTTGGGAGCCGCCTGGAGCTTCGACCGCTACTCCTGCTTCTTCCAATTGGAGTTTGCCCTTCTCGGTTTTGGGTCGCTGATCCTGTTCCGAAATCAGAACCGTCATTCTCCCCGCTGGCTCTTCGCCTCCGCGGCCCTGATCGTGCTCGGCGGTGCGCTGTATCGCTTCAATGTCTATCTGATCGGCTTCAACCCCGGCGCAGGATGGGTCTATTTCCCGTCGTTGGCAGAGGTGATGATCAGCGTTGGGATCGTGGCCATGGAGTTGCTGGGCTACCAGGTGCTGGTCAAGATGGTGCCGGTTCTGCCGCGCATCGGTCTGCGCCGGCACCCGCTGATGGCAGCGGCAAACCGCACTGCCCCGTGCCCCACCACTTCAGTCGGCAGCCTCCCTTATCCCGTCATAGAAAAGAATGCGAGTTCTGCCCGTCCAACTTGAGCCACCGGCCTCGCGCGCCCGCTTCTGTAACCCATCTAATTCATTAACCCTCCCCTGACTCCGCACCATGCCCCGCACCATTACACTAGACCCCGTCACGCGCATCGAAGGCCACTTGCGAATTGACGTCGAGGTGGACGGCGGCCAAGTAACCAAAGCCTGGGCCTCGGCCCAGATGTGGCGGGGGATTGAGGTAATCCTGAAGGGCCGCGAGCCGCAAGATGCCTGGACCTATGCACAACGCTTCTGCGGCGTCTGTACCACCGTCCATGCCATCGGCTCGATCCGCGCCGTCGAGCACGCTCTGAACGTCGAAGTGCCGCTCAACGCCCAACTCGTGCGCAACCTTATGATCGCGCAGCACTCCGTGCAGGATCACCTGGTTCATTTCTACCACCTTTCCGCGCTGGACTGGGTGGACATCGTTTCCGCGCTCAAGGCCGATCCGGCCGGCACGGCCCGGCTTGCGCAGAGTCTGTCGGATTGGCCGGGCAACAGCGCGACTGAGTTCAAGGCCGTGCAGGACCGGCTCAAGGCGTTCGTGGACGGCGGCAAGCTGGGGATCTTCGCTTCGGGCTATTGGGGACACCCGGCCATGAAGCTCCCGCCAGAGGCCAACCTCATGGCTCTGGCTCACTACCTCAAGGCGTTTGACTATCAGCGCAAGGCCGCACAGGCCGTGGCCATTCTCGGCGGCAAGAATCCTCACATTCAGAACCTCGTGGTCGGCGGCGTCGCCACCGCCATCAACCTGGAGAATCTCGCCACGCTGAACCTCGAACGGCTGGCCTTCATGCGCAGCCTCATGGAGGAAGCCCGCAGCTTCGTTCAGCAGGTCTATTATCCCGATGTCCTGGCCATCGCGGCCACCTACAAGGAGTGGTTCGGCCTGGGCGCCGGCGTCACGAATTACCTGGCCGTCCCCGAGTTTCCCCAGGATACCCGCAGCCGGCGCTTCGGTCTGGCCGGCGGAATCATCAGCAATGGCGACCTGCAGAATCTCCGCCCCGTCAGGGACCACCGCGACGACTACCTCCTCGCCAACATCCAGGAGTCGGTGGCCCGGGCCTGGTACGAAGGGGCCGCTTCCCTCCACCCTTGGAAGGGTGTGACCGAACCCAACTACACCGACTTCCAGGCTGACGCGAAATACACATGGTGCAAAGCACCCCGCCTGGCCGGAAAGCCTGTCCAGGTTGGCCCGCTGGCGCAAATCCTCGTGAACTATGCCGCCGGCGACCCCCGCGTCCGTCGCCTCGTGGATGAAGCAAACGCCAAGCTTGGTCTTACGATCAAGGATTACCATTCCACCATGGGCCGAATGCTGGCGCGCGGCATGCGGGCTCACCTTCTGGCCGACCTCTCACTCGAATGCCTCGACCAGCTCATTGCCAACCTTGGCAACGGCGACACAGCCTACGCCAACCACACCGAGATTCCCGAAGGCGAGTTCCAGGGCGTGGGCTTCCACGAAGCCCCGCGCGGCAGCCTTTCGCATTGGATCGTCATCAAGGGCCGCAAGATTGACAACTACCAGGCCGTAGTCCCCACCACCTGGAACGCCTCGCCTCGCGATGAGAAAGGCGTTGCCGGGCCTTACGAAGCGTCGCTCGTCGGCAACCCGGTGTTCCAGCCTGACCAACCGCTCGAAGTCCTGCGCACGGTTCACTCCTTCGATCCTTGCATCGCCTGTGCCGTCCACACCATTGACCCCGCCGGTGCCGACATTACCCGGCTCAAGGTGGGATGAAGACCCTGATCCTGGGCGCGGGCAACCTGCTCCTCTCAGACGAAGGCTTCGGCGTCCACTTTATCCGCCACCTGCAAGCGCACTACACGCTGCCCGAGAACATGGAGGTGTTTGATGCCGGCACCCTCGGGCTCATGGCCGGTCACAAGCTCGAGGAGGCTGACCGCGTCTATATCGTTGATGTCATCGCCGCGCCCGGTGTGCCCGGCGCATGCTTCCGTTACAACAAGGACGATTTCCTCCTGAAACGCATCCCGCTGAAGCTGTCTCCCCACCAGATTGGCCTGCAGGAAATGTTGCTGGTCAGTTCACTGCGCGGCCGCTGTGCCGCGGAAATCATCTTGATTGGGATCATCCCTTGTTCCGTCGCGCCGGGCACTGAGCTCTCGCCATTGCTCCAGCAGCGGCTGCCCGAGTTGGTCCGGCAGTTGGCCGCAGAACTGGGTGGCACGAAGGTCAGATAATCAACGACTCCCGTTCATCCAACAGGGAAAGCTCACGCCTTCAGGTCAGGTGTCTGGCGGAGGCGGCTGCCCGCTCACTGCTCTTCGGTCCAATGGAGCAATACCCGCGGGATGCCTATTGCATCCAGGACCGGGTTCGGGTATGCAACGGGCCACCAGCACATGTCTAAGATCATCAAACGCCTCTACCCGGAAGTCATCAAGAAGACCGCTGCCCGCTGCCGCCAACGCGGTCTGCGCATCCCAACCTTTAGGGAACTGCGCCAGCCCGAGCTCATTGCCCCATCCGTCAAAGCAAATCTCAAAGGCGTTGGGCTCTGGGACATAAACCCAGCGAACTTATTTCGGATTACGTGGAAGAACGACGTTGCCTCCGGCCTGTACGGCGGAGTGAATTACCTGGAAATCCCCTCTGCCATCACGGGCGTCAAGGCCCGGATCATCGGCCTGACGGGCAAGTTCTTTCCCACCGGCGCGCACAAGGTCGGCGCGGCTTTTGGCTGCCTGGTGCCGCGCCTGGTGAGCGGCGAGTTTGATCCTGAAGTCCATAAAGCGGTCTGGCCGTCCACAGGCAACTACTGCCGCGGCGGCGCGTTTGACTGCGCGCTGTTGGATTGCACGGCCATCGCCATCCTTCCGGAACTCATGTCCCGCGAACGCTTTGACTGGCTCAAACAAATCGGCGCACAGGTCATTGCCACGCCGGGCTGCGAGTCGAACGTCAAAGAAATCTACGACAAGTGTTGGGAGTTGAAGACAGACCCCCTGAACATCATCTTCAATCAATTCGACGAGTTTGGTAATCCGATCTTCCATTACAGTGTCACGGGACCCGCCTTTGAGGAAGTGCTGGCGGGATTGGACGAGGCCGCCTTGCGTCCGGCGGCCTACATTTCCGCGACCGGCTCAGCAGGGACGATTGCCGCAGGGGACTACCTGAAACAGAAATACCCGGGGCTGAAGGTCGTGGCCACCGAGGCGCTGCAATGCCCGACTCTGCTCCTGAACGGCTTCGGCGACCATCGCATCGAAGGCATCGGCGACAAGCACGTTCCCTGGGTGCACAACGTGCGCAATACCGACGCCGTTGCAGCCATTGACGATGAGGATTGCCTGCGGATTATGAGGCTGTTTAACGAGCCCGTCGGCCGGGATCACCTGGGGGCGCTCGGGGCCGACCCGCAGCAAATCGAGACGCTCCCCTGGCTGGGCATCTCCAGCCTCTGCAACCTGCTGGCCGCGATCAAGACCGCGAAGTATTTCGGACTCAACGAGCGGGATGTGATCCTAACAGTGTTCACTGACTCGATGGATCTCTACCAATCGCGCTTGCAGGAACTGCGGGCGGAGCGGGGCACTTACCAGACTCAGAACGCCATCGCCGACCATGCCGGCCCGTTGGCCCACCAGGGGATTGAATACTTCAAGGAACTCACCTACCCCGAGCGGAAGGCTATTCACAACCTCAAGTACTACACCTGGGTTGAGCAGCAGGGAAAAACCGCCGCGGAGCTAACCGCGCAATGGAATCCGGAATACTGGCGCGCCCTGTTCGAAGACGAGGTCAAATACTTCGATCAATTGATCGAGGAATTCAACCGGCTGGCCAGCACGGCGGGTTGACTATACGATCCAGCTCGCGGCGCTCGGCCCGGCATGACGGGTAATTTCCATGCGCAGCACGAAAGATGGCTGGCGCTGGGTCGCCCCCGGGTTCATACTGGCCGCATGACTGGCTTCCTTGGTAATTGGCTCTTTCCAGACGCGGCGCCGACTGTGCGCCAGCAGCGAATGCAGGTGGTTTGGTTCACCGTGGTGCTCTTGTTGGTGCTCTGCGCGGGCATGGGGGTCTTTCTCTGGCTGCTTAACAAGTAACGCCTGCTCCGGGGTAAGAGGCCGGTTGAGGCTCGATTTCGACACGAGAACGGGCGAAAGTGAGCATTGATCAACAGCGAATCACTTGAACCATTCTTGAAAAATGATCCAGCATCTTATGGGAATAGCAGCAGCCCCTCTCCCCACGGCTGATCCTTCATTCCGATGGCCGGCCCTGGCACTTCTTGGCGCCGGACTGGTGTTCCTTGCTGGCTGCGTCACAAAGCCGCAAGACCCTAACGCATCCGCGCCCAGGGAAGATGTGGCCGAGCTTCACCAGATCGTGGTGGACGCGCAGCAGTTGGTCCGGGCAACGCTCCAATCCCTGGACCGCACTGCGACCCGGACTCCATGTCCGGCCCGGGAGTGGAGGACATTTGCGAGGGACATTCAGCGGCTGGAAGTGGACTCCTTCAAAGTCCGGGCGCGGGCACAAGCGATCCGGACGCGTGGCCAAGCCTATTTCGAGCAATGGCAGGAGCGTCTGGCAAACGTGCAGGACCCGGAAGTGCGCAGACTGGCCGAGCAACGCCGCGAGCACTTACAGGAAAGGTTTTCACGGATACGTTTGCATGCGGAGCAAGCCCGCGCGGCCCTCCAGCCGTTCATGGCAGGCTTGCGCCGATTGCGAAACGAGCTCGAAAACGATCCTGCCGCCACAGGCACTGATTCCATGAAAGAGCTGATTCGCAACACTCGTGACAATGGCCAGAAAGTGGAGGCCGACCTCACCGCCATCCGAGAAGAACTCGACGCCGTAGCGGCAATGCTCAAGCCCTCCAAAGGAGCCAAGAAAGACTGATATGAAACGAGATCCAAGAGAACACGCCCTGCCCTCCGCCCTGGTAGCGCCGGCATCATACCGGCTCTTGCATTTAGGACAGCCTCGCCAGCACTCCGGTCCATCGTCAGTTCGTACAAGCCGTCAAGTCATCTGGTTAGCTGGCCTCGTCATCCTCTCGGCAGGCTTGCTCTGCGCGCAGGTGCCGTGGGGCTTTGTGCCTCCGCCCGGCGGGCCGACTCCAAACACGCCCATGGCCCAACGCAGCGCTCAAACCACTGTTCAGTCGCAAGTTACCTGGTTCCAAACGAGCACGCGGACGGCCTCGAATTTGGGCGCCGGGGGTTACGGGACGGTGTGGCAGCAGTTTCAGATGCTGCAGGGCGCCTTCGACGCCTTCAGAGCCACACTGACGCAGCAGCAATTATCCAGGGGCGCCAACGAGTTGGCTGAGCTGGAGGCGGGGCTAAGCATTCTTGGGGAAGCGTTCACCAACTACCAGCACGACGTAGCCGAGGGCCAGTCCAGCAGCTCAGCGTTCAACAACATGTGCCAAGTGCTTCGTCAGGCTTCGGGCGTCTGGCTGCAGGAATTCAACTCTAATTGCACCCGCCTGCGAGTCGGCTGGTGATAATGACCTTCCGCCGCCGCCGTGATAACCGCGAATGGCCATTGTGAGGCCCACCCAATCAAAGACCCAACCATGAAGACTAGTTCAACCATCAGGTGTTCGTGCGCCGCGTCCTCCACGACCTCAGCCCAAACCATCTGGCATGGGCTCCTGGCAGGTGCTACCTCGTTCGCAGCCATGCTGGCGGCAACGGCTTGTTACGCTGCTGCGGCAGCAGAAAAGCCATTGACCTACGTGAACATCCTCCAACATTTGACCGACTTGGATCGGCTCACGCACGTCCAGGCCGGCTACAAAGGCGGGCTATTTTCGAGCTGGGACCGCAATTCGCGGACCCGCTGGGGGGCGAACGGCGATGCGGGGCATTACCTGCGCGTGGAGCCTAACGGCGAAGCCGTGATGATGGATATTGATGGCCCCGGCGTGATCTATCGAATTTGGTCGGCCAACCCGATGGGCAAGCTGCGCATCTACCTCGATGGTGCCCCGAGTCCCAGCTTCGAATGGGATTTTCCAGAGCTGTTTGACGGCAACCTCCCACCCTTCATCAAGCCTCTGGTGTACCGTCGCGACAATGCCCAATCAGCTTCGGACAGCTATCTTCCAATCCCCTTCGCCAAGCACATTAAGATCACCGCCGACAAAGCGCATGGTCAATACTACCACTTCAACTACGTGCTGTTTCCCCAGGCCCAGCCAGTCTCCAGTTTTCGACTCCCTCTAACCGCCACGGAACAAGCCGCCCTGTCAGCGGTGGCGGACGTGTGGTCACATCCCGGTCGTGATCCGAAACCACGGTTGCCAGGCCAAAATACCATCCCCAAGACGATCCATATCGCGCCCGGCCAGACGGCGGAGCTGTGCGCGCTGCGTGGAACAGGAGTCATTCGCGCCATTCGAGCGCGCGTGGAGTCAAGCCAGCGTTACGCCTGGCGCAAACTGGTGCTGCGCGGCGCGTGGGACGACGCCCAGTGGCCCCAAGTCCTGACGCCGCTCGGGCCGTTCTTCGGTTTCGACTGGGAGACCGCTGAGTACGGCTCGGTCACCACCGGCTGCCAACGGGGACAGGCCTACCAGTATTTCCCCATGCCCTTCCGCAAGTCGGCCATCCTCTCGATACAGAATTTCCTCGAGGCGCCAGCCACCGTAAGGGTAGAGATCGAGTGGGCGCCTTTGGTGCGGTTGCCTGACGACTCCACCTACTTCTACGCGCGTTGGCGTCATGAACCCGACGTGGTGAGGTTTAACTACCCCATCCTCGAAACGGCGGGCCGCGGCCATTTTGTCGGGGTTTCCATGCCGATTGATCATCCGCTGGGCGGCTGGTGGGGCGAGGGAGACGAGATGGTCTGGGTGGACGACGATGACTTCCCACCTTACATCGGCACCGGCTCGGAGGACTACTTTGGTGATGCCTGGGGCATCCGTTACCTGTCGGGACCCAGTTACGGCGCGTCTTCCATGCAGGGGCATCGGACCTGCAACTACCGGTGGCACTTCACGGACTTCATCCCGTTCACCAAGCGGATGCGGATGATCATCGAGAACTACGGGCCCAACGGCCAGGGACCTCGCGGGCAGTACGATTACAGCTCGACGGCGTTTTGGTATCAGGCCGAGCTGACGCCGCCGTTCGCTGAGTTGCGCGGCGTCAAGTTCACGGGCGGAGACGATCCTGCTGCGAAGCCGACGCACTTGGATTACAACCCGCAGACTTGCGCGGAGATCACCGCGGACACGCTGCGCACCTATGGCCTCGGGATTACCTTCGCGCAACAAGCCGAGGGGCTCCTGGCCGATGCGGTGAAGACAGGCACGGCGAAGATCGTAACTGATGCATTGCGACCGTATGAGTTCGACCGCGAGCGGGCCATCAGTTTCGGCACGGTCACCGCGGGCCAGAAGTTGGCGGAGGTGAAACTCAAGGTTGACGCGGACGGGGTCTATTCCCCCCGCATTCACACTGCCCAGGAACCAGGAATGGCAGCGATCTCGTTCGAGAGCGGTGGCCAAGTGCTGCCCATCGTAGCGAAGTCCCAGCCGCACGTACTGCAACTCCAAGGTCTCCTCCTCGCCAAGGGTGAACACACCCTGAACCTGGTGGCTGCCACGGCGGGCCAGGCGATCTTCGATTGCGTGCAGCTCGAACCGGCAGCTCGATTCTCTGAAGCCGTCGAAGCGGAAGAGATGACTGTCGTTCGCACTCTGGGCGCGGCACCCATGCCTCGGGCAAGCGATCCGATCACCGGAGTGAGCGCTGGCCGGGTGCTGGAGTTCCACGCGGAGAAGGCAGGCCAGGGATTTGTGCTCGGTCTCGGCAAGCGGCCCTCGCCTGCTTACGTGCTTGGGATCCGCCCGATGCTGAGTCCCAACGCTGCCGTCATTCAGGCCTTCGTGGCGGACCAACCCATTGGCCCCCAGTTCGATCTTTACGCGGCGCAGCGTCTTCTCGGTCCATCAATTCTCCCTCTTGGCCCGGTGCCTGCCGGCGCGACTGAGGTTGAGGTTCGGGTCATGGGTCGGAACAACCTGTCGCAGGGATGGCATGTTGACTTGGACTATCTGCGCTGGGAGCCGAGCCTTCTGGGGCCTGGCACTGCTGAGGGAATCTGGGCTCAAGTGACTGGGACTCATGATTGCGAGTACCGGGGACAGGATTTGGGCGCGGCCTATTCGGGCGGACATCAGTTCTGGGTCCAGCCCTGCAACCTGAAGGGATGGATTGATGTCGCCCTCGTGATTCCGCGGGCTGGCTCGTACGAGTTCGTGGCCAAATACACCAGCTCGTGGGATTACGCCCGCATCCAGGCCTTCGTGGACGGCAAACCACTCGGACAGGAAGTGGACACCTACGCTGCCACCGTCGTGCCGGGCGATCCGGTAACTCTGGGCAAGGTGGACCTGACTGCCGGGCGCCACGTGTTGCGGTTCCAAGCGGTAGGGCATAATCCGGAATCCAAGGGTTACCTCATGGGCATTGACCACTTGATCGTGAAATGACTGGATGAAAGAAGCCACGCTGGACCGCTGAGCCTGTTTCCAGGTGATACTTATGCAACGAAATCGGTAGCGCACTTTTGACATGAACCGACGCGAATTCATCTCAAACACGGGAGCAACCTTGCTCGGCACCGCGATTGGATCCAGGCGGCTGTTCGGCGACGAACCGATACTCGCTGCCGGCTCAGGCATTTCCTGGCACCGGCACGAAGGCTCGAAGCTGTTCGACCGGGTGGCTGTCAACGGCCAGCCTTTGCTGAATCCTGAGGAAAGGGTGGGCCTGCTCGATGGCTGGGCTCAACTCGTGGAGGACGGCAAGCCGGGCGCCGAGACGGCGCTGGATTGCCGCAAAGCGACTGGCAAATGCGGGCCTGTTCAGTTGTCACTGGCCCATTCGTTGCGCCGCTCCACCGGTAACTTCAAGGAGGACCTCCTTGAGGCGGCGCTAACCCTGGAGAACCGCTCCGGACGGCCTTGCGAAGTCCTGATCGGATTCCTGACCGGAGCGCGCCCGTGCCGCAACATTGCGGACCAACAGGTTTACGTCCCGCTGTCCGCAGCCGGGTTGCGAGATCCTGCGGATGACAAGCGAAGGCGTTTGAAGGACTGTCGGCAAGCAGTCGGTGCGGACGGATTCGTGTGCCATTACCTGGAACCTCAGGCCAGCGACCCTCGCAGTACGACTACGCGTGCCACGCTGCTGGCACCGGTCGTGGACGTGTTCGCCAATGACGCGCCCTGTCGTGTCGCGTTGTTCGGGATGTCGGTGGAGCCGGTCTTCTTCCAGGCGCTGCAAGGGGCATCCTCGCGCGCCTGGCGAATGGGTCGGCGGGTCCGGCTGAAGCCCGGCGAAACGCAGGTGGCGAGAGCATTTCTGCTGCTGCACGGGGATGATGCGACCGAGGCCTGGAAGGCGTTTCGCCGGTTCGGGCACAAGGAGGACTTCCCGGAGATTGCGTGGCCACGCGAGGTAGGCGTCCACTACTATGATTTCCTTTCGGCTGCCGAGCCCAATGGCCGCCGGGGCGGCGGGTACGATCTTGATCTGCAGCACTTCCACGAGTTCCACGTAGGCATGGCCACCCAACACGGCTACTACCTGAGCTACGGGGATTTCGTGCATCCGGACCGAAAAGAATGGCTGGCCATGCCGAAAGACGCCGCCGGGCCGGTGCCAATGTCGCTGGCCAAAATCAAGGAGCGCGTCCAAGCCACGCGCCGCGCCGGCGTGCACCCAGCCATCTACATGCACTACACGATCCTTGACGAGGGGTCGCCGCTGTTCGAGAAGATGAAGGATTCCGTGCTGGTAGATGCGGCGGGGAAGCCGGCACTCTTCGGATGGGAAGGACCGGACGTGATCAAGACGACCTGGAAGATGTCGCACGCCTCGCCCCAATGGCGGGACCACCTGGTCCAACAGGCGCGGTGGATCATGGAATTGTTCAACCCGGACGCGATTGTCCTGGACGAAACGTTCACGGCTTGGGGCTGGGACCATCACCAGACGCGCGGCGGCCCTCTCTCACCGGGTGGCATCGAGCTGATGCGGAGGCTCCGCGCGACCGTGCGTTCGTTCGGCCCGGACAAGGCGTTGTTCGCCAGCGACTGCTCAATGGGCAACTTCTGTCTCTGGGGCGACGGTGAGGCCGGCGATCACTGCTATGATCGTTTGCTCGGCCAGGAGCTTTACCGGCAACCCCCGATCCGTTACCTGGCTGCGCTTGGCGGCAAACCCTGGCTGCCTTGTGCCTGGCTGTACAAATCGCTTTGGCCGGCACAGGTGGACCTGGCCCGCAAAACCGGGGCCGCCGTCAGCGTGACCAACGGCTGGGGCGACGGTTTCGGTCTAACGCGCTTGCCCCAGGACGCGAAAACACAGATGCTCAGGGACATTGCATCACTGGCAAAGGGCTGAACGCAAATCTCGACCGATAATCATGAACAGCAATCTCATCCTCACCCTGCTCGCAGGTTCAATCGTCTTCGTCCCCTTCACCGGCCGCGCCCAGCCAACGGCTTTGCGGTTCTTCGATCCCTTCCGTCTGACTGAGCCCAAGAACTTCACGGCTCATCGTGCTTCGTCCAACAACCCCGACTGGAGTTCGAACGACGACAGCAAGCGGCCCATTCCCGGCGAGACGACCGTGCTGGCCGACCTACAAGGCCCCGGTGTCGTCACCCACATCTGGATGACCATCGCTGACAACGAATATGGCTGGCCCCGGCTTCTGCGCCTGCGGGTGTATTACGATGGCAGCGAGACGCCCAGCGTGGACGCGCCGATCGGCGACTTCTTTGCGGTCGGCAACGGCGTCGAGGGCGAGGTCGAGTCGCTCATGGTCCGCAACAGCTCCGACGGCCGTGCCCGCAACTGCTATTGGCCGATGCCGTTCCGCAAGTCCTGCAGGATCACCGTCACCAACGAGGGCCGCCGACGGGTGACCATGCTTTACTTCCACGTTGATTGGAACAAGGTCTCCGCCATGCCGGCAGACACCCTTTACTTCCACGCCCGCTATCGGCAGGCACTGCCGGCGCCCGCGGACGGTTTCAATTACGAGTTCCTGAACGTAAGCGGCAAGGGCCACTACGTCGGCACGGTCATGTCGGTCGTTCAGGCCGAGGCCGGCTGGTTTGGCGAAGGCGATGATTACTTCTGGGTGGATGGCCAGAAGCCATCCATCGAGGGCACCGGGAGCGAGGATTACTTCAACGACGCCTGGGGGCTGCACGTCAACGACGGACCCTACTACGGTGTGACGGTGGCCGAGGGGACCGACCTCGGTTCACGCATGACTGCCTACCGGTGGCATCTGCTCGACCCGATTCCGTTCACGAAGTCGCTCAAGGCCGAGATCGAGCACCGGGGCTGGACCTACAACGCCGATGGCACGGTCAAGTCCGCCTTCGGCGAGCGCACCGATCTGATCTCGAGCGTCGCTTTCTGGTACCAGGAGGGCATCGCCCAGGACCAGCCCCCGCTGCCCTACGGCTCCGCGCGATTGCCGCAAGGCAATGGCCTGCAAATCGAGGCCGAGAAGTCGCTGGCCGAGTGCAAAGCCGTCGGCGGCAAAGTCTCCCTCAGCCCGGAACTCTTCTGGTCCAAAGACGTCATCCTTTTCGAAGGCAAGGGCAAGGACGCAAAGATCGAAGTGCCCTTCAACGTGCCGGAAGACGGCGACTACGAGCTATACACCGAGGTCGCCCAGGCTTCCGATTACGGCATCTACACCGTGCTGCTCGACGGCAAGCCGCCCCAGGCACCGCAGCTTGAGCACGAGCCGGGCGCGGATCTCCGCCCCCAACTCCAGTTTGACGGCTATGCGCTGGAAACCTACGTCGGCCTCGCTCATCAGGTCGGCTGGGTCCGCCTCGCCAAAGGACGGCACACGCTCACCTACGTATGCCTGGGCAAGCGAGAGGCCTCCTCCGGCTACGGGCTGGGCGTGGACACTATCGTGCTGGCGAGAACTGGCCCCGAGGCCTGGGCCGCCGCCGCGAAATTGAAGGAGCCGCGCGTTCCAACCGGAAGCATAGCCGAACTCGGCCAGGCATTGACAACCGATCCCGACCCGGTGACCCGCGGTCTGGCCGCCGTCGCTCTGCGCGACCAGGGCAAAGCATCGCTGCCCGCGCTGCCTGCGCTCACGGCCGCGCTGAAGGACAGCGATGTGTGCGTGCGCATGATGTCTGCCAATGTCATTGCCGCTATCGGCAAGGACGCCGCCCCGGCGGTGCCAGACCTGATCGCCGCCGGCTCCGTGAAAGGCGAGCAGGTGCATGTGCTCCGTTCCGTTGCCGCCGCTCTGGGCAGCATCGGCAAGCCCGCAGCCACGACGGCGCTGCCGCTACTGCGGGAGCTTAGGAAGCTCCCGCGGGTTTGCTGGGCCGCTGAGTCTGCAATGCGCAAGATCGAGTAGCACGCGATTCTCGCTGTTCTTCTAGGCTTTCTTCAAGAGCCCTTCCCAAATCTCGCGTTGGTCGATGATGGCGCCGACAAGATCCGGCTCCTTCTCCGTGTTCTCCATCAGGGCCCATCCTTCCCAACCGGCGTTGACCAGAAACGCGATCTGCTCCTGATACGGGAAGGCGGCGTCCTTGAGATTGTGGAGGTGGACGGTTTTGGCCAAACGGCTTTTGACTAGGCTGAAGTTCGCCTCCAGGCCGGCACCCGCCTTATCGCGCTTGTCGGAATTCAGGCGCACGCCGACCGTCTTCTCGGTCACCTGGTCCATGATGGCCTTCATGGTTGCCAATTCACCCGCCGGGCCGTGCGCCTCCAGGTCCACTCGCTGGCCAAGGCCCGCAGCGAACACGCCCAGCTCGTTCACGGCTTTCGCAATCTGCCCGATGGTCCTTTCCTTGGGAACATTCGGGTGAAATTGGTTGGGGAATACCCGCAGCGAACTGGCGCCCACGTCGTGGGAAAGTTGGAGGTATTTCTTCGATGCCTCGATCGCAGCTTTGAGCTGCTCCGGCTCGGGCCAATCCATCCGTTCGCTGCACGCAATCGCCACTATCTGTACCGGGCTGTCGGCAAAGCGCGTCTTGACATCGGCCCGCTGGGTGAGGCTCAGTTCCAGCTCGACCCCGTGCTTGTACTTGGACTGGGTGCGCAGCTCCACGCCGAGGACGTTGGCCTTCTGCAAGTTCGTAATCAAGGTGGGGATGTCCCAGTTCATTCCCCATTGGTAGGTGGCGAGGCCGAGCCGCATCTTGCGGGCCGATTCGGCGGCGAACATGTTCGCTTTGGTCAGAGTCCCAAGAGCGCCAACTCCGATGCTCGCGCACACTGTGCTGGTCAAAAACTGCCGGCGGGATTTCATCATATCGTTCATAATCTGATCGCTTCTTCCGTTTCTGTTCTGCAAGACCGTTTCGAATCAAGCCTTCTCGGGAACCGTAAACGGCTTCCTGTAAGCGCGCGTCGCGAGCTGGTTGGCTTCAACAGCAAACTCGCCCACAAACTGCTCTTTCTCGGGATCCATGCTCAGCATTGGACCCAGCACCGTCGGTGTCTTGCCCAGGTCAATGCCGTTGGCCTCGAGATGCGACTGAAATCTACCAAATGCCTGCGCAAGATCTTTGCGCCCGCTGAGCCGCTCGGCAATCTCGGCACTGGGCACAGCCTTTCCGAGCCGGTAGGCGATGTTGCCCATGTGCACCAGCGCGGCGGAAAGGTGTCCTTCCTCAATGTCGCCCATCAGCGCTTTTCGGTTCCGGCTCCTGACGGCATCAACGAAGCTCTGGTTCAGCCCAGGCGTCTCGCCCTTGAATTCCATGACCAGCTTGCCGGACTTGTCGAAGGCTTTGTTCTTTGCGAGGCAGCCGTCTTCGCAGAATATCACCACTCCGGTCCGTTCACCGTGTAGTTCGTCCATGTCTTTTGCATTCCAGCTCTCCTTTAGAAGAGCTCGATCCCGGGGCAGGCCGCGGACGTCGAAGATGACTGGAGCCGGTTCATAATCGAAATAGATAAGCTGGGTATTCGGCGTTTGGCCGTCGTCGCTGTAACCAAATCGTCCACCCAGGCTGACGACGTGGCGGGGCAGACGCTGGCCGGTCGCCATGCGGCAACCGTCCACGTAGTGAATCCCCATGTTACCGAGGTCACCGTTGCCGGTGTGCCAATTCCAGTGCCAGTCATAGTGCAGGAACTCGCGCATGAGCGGCTCCGTCGGTGCCGGCCCCGACCAGAGTTCGTAATCCAATCCTTGAGGGATGGGCTGCGCTCCGGTCACCTTGCCGATGCTCGGCCGGGGCTTGTAATTGACGCCGTAAATTAGCCGGATCTTTCCAAGCCCGCCCTGGCGCACCCAGGCCAGCGCCTCTGTGTAGCCGGTCCGTTCGCGGGAACCGCTGGTGCAGAGGACGATGCGTTCGTATTTGCGGGCGGCCTCGACCATTTTCCGGCCTTCGAAGATGTTGTGAGAGGCCGGCTTCTGAACGAAAACATCCTTGCCCGCCTGGCAAGCCCAGACCGTAGCCAGCGCGTGCCAGTGGTTGGGTGTTGTGATATTGACCGCATCAATATCCTTGCGCTCAAGCAGATGCCGCAGATCTCGGAAAGCCTGGACCTTCTCGCCCCATTTGCTGAACTGATCCACTTCCGCATTGAGGATGTTGCGGTCAACGTCGCACACGGCTACGACCTTGACGCCGGCCATTTTACGCCAGTCGCGGATGTCGGCCTTGCCCTTTCCGCCGAGTTTAACGTTGGACCCGATGCCGATGACGCCGATCCGGATTTGGTCATTGGCGCCCCGGGCGCGGGAGAACCACGGCGCACCGCCCGCCAACATGGCAGGAATGGCTGCGACGGTAGTCTTGAGGAACCCTCTGCGCGAAAACGGTGCAGTCGCCGAACGATGGACGGACATGATTATGCAGGACACAACGCCGGGAACGTTACGAAGGGCCGCTGAGCCGCGCAACCACGAAGAGAAGGCGTAATACTGCGGGCGAGGCTATTTCTCGTTGAGAAGCTTGGCCTTTTGAATCTGATACTCCGGTTCGGTGATGGCTCCGGCGTCCCTGGC
This sequence comes from uncultured Verrucomicrobiota bacterium, assembly GCA_964625855.1. GTDB lineage: Bacteria > Verrucomicrobiota > Verrucomicrobiia > Limisphaerales > UBA8199 > JAPLUA01. The sequence continues at coordinate 50,686 of CAZVFC010000047.1, forward strand.
CGCCTTCAAGTCAACTAACTGCTGGCCAATGGTAGCCTTGTGCGCCTCTTGCTTGTCGCCGCCCCCGACTTGCAATGCCAGACACCCCGTGAGAAGCAGCATACTCGCAAGGGCGATCGTGATTGGTATGAACAGTTTTTTCATATTGTCGTTGCCTGTCCTATGTGGTCGTCGTGGAAATCCATTGTCTCTCCTCCTTTGACCGAAGTATCACTTCCCATATTCAATGGACTCCTGTCTCCGAACGACGCGCGCCGCCAACCCCACTTCTCGGCGCGCCGGCGTTCGGGGTTTGGTGGACAGCACACTGCCGTCCGAACATAATACCCGCAACGTATGCCAGAATTGAGAAACGACAGTCGGGCTTGGGACAAGTCCTCACCCCTCACCCATTTTGCGTGTCTGGGCACCTTCGCAATGCTTCTACTCGCCGCCCTGCCTTCAGCCGCCCTTGAGCCACCGCCAGGGTTGGCATCCACGTGGCCGCAAGCCTATTCGGTGGAGCGGGACCGGGCGGCCGGTTTGCTCACGTTGAGCACTCCTTACTACACGGTACAGCACGATCTCAAAAGAGGAGGGGCCATCTCCGGCATCCGGTTGACGCACGGCCGAGCCTCCAACCTCCTGGTCGCGCCGTTCGAGACCCGCGTTCAAGACGCAGCGGGCAATGTCTATTCCGACCTGGCGGAGTCCGCTCCCCGGGTCAAGACCCGCCGGCAGGGATTGAACGAGTTCCTCACCGTCGAGAGCACTTTGCGGGACGCGCGAGGCAAGCGATCCAGTGTCCGAGTTAAGACGGTTTACGAATATCGCTGGGGTTATGTGAAGGTTCACAAGGAACTGACTTTCCGCGACAAGGACTTTCGCGCACAGGACATCTGCCCTGTCTCGACCGTACTCGCTCCCAGTCTGTCGGCTTACGGTTATCGCGACGGTTTGACGGAGCAGGAAGGAGCGCCCGGGTTTTCGTTCGGCAGTTGCCACTGGGGAAAGCTGAAAGCCGGCGGCACGGCGGCGATCAACGCTCCTTACGTCCCTCGCTACGTGATGGTTGCCGACCCGGGGGTTGAAGGCCTCGAGTGGTTCGTCTCCTCCGACTTGGCGCAATGGGATCTTCAAGCCACTGGCGAGCGTGGACGGGCCAAGAGCCTTCTCCAGACGCGCTCCACGCCCGCTGGGATCGTTTTCTCCGTCTCGCCATTCCAGGATGCGCAATCACCGCTCGCGGCCCCCGCGCGTTTGACCTTCGACTACTACCTCGGCCTGCCGCTGCTTGAAGGACGCGCGCTCAAGCCCTGGTTCCACACTGCTTTCAATCGCAACCGGGGCAACTGGGTCAGCTCCCAGGAAGTCGGACGCTGGGCCCAGACCGGCATTCAAACCGTCCACTGCCACAACGACGGCGACTACTACGATGACGGCCTGTTTTGGCGCGACGGTTCCTATCCGCCGTATCCGGACATGGACAAGTACGATCAGGTCATCTCGGATTGCCACAAGGCCGGCATCAGGGTCGCCACGTATTTCTCCAACAAGGAGTTGCATCCGAGCACCCCTCAATTTCAGCAACACGGAACCAACTGGGCCCGGATGAATCTCAAAGGCCAACTACAGCACAATGTCTTCAAAGCCAAGAGCGAGTTTGGCGCGCAAATGTGCCTCCGCTCCGGCTGGCTTGACGCGCTCAAGGCTTCTATTGACCGCGTCCTCACCAACCATGCGCTGGACGGCGTTTACTATGATTGGAACGTCGCCCTGCTCTGCTGCAACCCCCGCCACGAGGGACCGCAGGCAGTCAAGTCCGCCGCCGGCCATTGGGACATTGACGAGCTCCTGGACCTCATGGAATGGACGCGCCAGCGCGTTGGCCCGCGCGGTTTGGTGATCATCCACAACACGACTACCCCAATGTTCGCGACGGAGAATTTCGCCGATCATATCGTTGCCAACGAATGGGGTTATGGCAAGTGGTCCGGCCAAGGGCCGAATCTTCAGGATCTGCCATTGGAATGGTCGCTGGTCGGCGCGCGCTCGCGCGGCGTCATCAGCTACGGCCAACTCGATGCCAAATCCCCCCGCCGCCTCCATCGTCTCTTTGCCCTCGAGGCCCTGCTCGCCGGTGTTACACTCTGGCCTGCCACTCCCGAGACCTTCGAGTTGTTCCAGGTGCTCAAACCCATCGTCGCGCTCGAAAGCTGCTGTTTCGCTGATTGGCGAAACGAGGCCATAACCCTTCGCGGAGGCCGCGCCGGCTCTGCCATATACAGTCAGGTTGGCGAGTCCTGGTTGGTGCTTGGCAATCTCGACGAATCGGCGCAGGAAGTCCGTTGCGTGCTCCATCCGGACAAGCTTCCGTATCCCCTGCCCTCGGTCACCCGGGCGACGCTGCTGCCCTCCGGCAACACCTCTACCAACGTCAGCGACAAAGCCGCGTCGCTAGCCCTTGATGCCAAACAGTTAGCCGGCGATGGCGTAACCCTGACGATCCCGCCTGACAGCGCTGTCCTGCTCCACGTTCGTTGACAGCTCTCGGCCGGATCTGGCCTCCAGCGCAATTCAAGACCAGGGCGTCAAGCTCGCGCCCTCCCACATGGCCCCTCGGCACCATCCCGCAGGACCGGCTACGGCGACGGGACGCTGACTCCCCGGAGAGACTACGGTGAGTCTCCCATGTTGTTCCGATCAACATGGGAGACTCACCGGTATATCGCCGGGGTGACGCCGTGGTCACACTGGCGCTGCTGGCTGGGAGCGGGTGATTGCTGGTGGCCATCGGAAGGGGAATTCTCGCCCTGCGGGCGAATCCGGTAAGCCAAACTGTCCCGGAAGTGGACAGAGCGGCGTTTGGCACTGGGTTTAGGGTGGCCGCGGACGCGTGGGTTTGGCCAGGACGCCTCCAGCGGGGCTCCTGCCTCCCGCGGGTGCCCGGATACGTGCGCTGGAGGCCGAAGGGAAGAACACCAATTGACGGGCTCGGCCTTTGCGCTCAATCATAAAGCATGAATCCGATCTCCCACCCATTCCGGCTCCCTGGCACAGCGTCCAGAGCCGGACACGTGCCAGCCGTCGCGCAGTCTGAAGAGCACCGGCGCCCGTTGGCCGCGACCCTGATCCTCGGGGCGATCTTTGCTGGATCGCTGTTTGTAGTCGCGGCCCCACCCACTCCGTCGGGCAAGAAACTCATCGAATATGGTTGGGACGTGCCAACGCCGGCCCAGATGCGCGACGGGCTTGCGACTATGGAAAAGAGGTTCTTCGACGGCCTCATCTTCCGGCTGAACGCCGGCCACAACGCGTTCGTGACGAAGCGGGTGGAGTCCGCAAAGTTCGCGGAGGATGAGGGCATCCTGCGAAGCCTGCAGTTCGAGCGATTCCGAGACAACTTTGTGCTCATCTGGGGCTCACCGCCAGCCGACTTCGATTGGTTCGATGACAGCCAGTGGGACGCCATCGAGGCCAACGCCAGACTGTTGGTGGGCGTTGCCCAGGCCGGACGGATTCGCGGCATCTGCTTCGATCCCGAACCCTACGATTTCAGCCTTTGGCACTGCGCCAAACAGCCCAAGGCCAAGGCGCACACGTTCGCTGACTATCGGCGCAAGGTGCGGCAGCGCGGCGCTCAGCTTATGCGCGCCTTCGAGAAGCCGATGCCCGGCGCTACAATCCTCACGTTCTTCCATGTCAGCCTCTTTGACCGCTTTGCGACTCTGACCGAAGCCGCGAGAACGGAGCGGTTGGAGCAGGAGGGCTGGGGGCTGATGCCCGACTTCTTCGTGGGCATGCTTGAGGGTGCCAGCCCCTCGGCGCAGTTCATTGACGGCAACGAAAACGCTTACTACTACACCTCGCGCGAGCAGTATTTCCGCGCCTACCACGCCATCCGCGAACGGGCCCGCGGCTTGGTGCCCCCGGAACTAAGGGAAAAGTACGAGCGGCAGGTCCGGGCCGGACAAGCGCTCTACGTGGACCAGAACTTCGCGCTGCGGCAACCCAACCCGGAGCAGTACTTGAGCTACCGCATGACGCCGGAAGACCGAGCCAAGTGGTTCGAACATAATACCTACTGGGCGCTCTATACCACCGACGAATATGTGTGGTGCTACAGCGAACGAATGAACTGGTGGAAGGACCAGACGCCACCTGGTCTTGAGCCGGCGATCGTGAGCGCCCGGCATAAGATCGCCGCGGGCAAGCCCCTGGGCTTTGAAATCGAACCGATCATTGCGGCCGCCGGGAAGCGTTAAGCAGCCTGGCCCCGGCCATGGCTCTCTTCGCTGAGCAAGCGCAGAATCTCCCCTGGCTTTTCAACCAGATGTTGCGCCCCATTCTTCAGTAACTCCTCCTTGCCTCGGAATCCCCACAGCACTCCCACCGCGCAAATGTGGGCAGCGCGGGCGGTTTGCATGTCAACCCCCGAATCCCCCACGTAAAGGCATTCCGCCGGCCGAACCCCCAATCTCCTGGCGATTTCCATCGCACTCGCCGGGTTGGGTTTTCGGGGAAAGGCGTCGCTTGCGCCAAGGACCGCATCGAAAGCCCAGTTCGCCAGCAGTTCGCCCACGCATTGCTGGGTAAAACGGTCCGGCTTGTTCGATAGCACCCCCAGCTTCAGTCCCCGACCCAACAGGCTATCGAGCAGTTCAGGCACGCCGTTGTACGGCTTGCTCTGGACGTTCCAGTTCCGCGCGTATTCCTGCACGTAAGCACCGACACACGCTTGCACCGTGGCGTCATCCCGATGCTCGTCCGGCAGCACGCGCAACATCAGTCTGACCACCCCATCACCGATGAACATCCGATAGTCCGGGTTGGGGTGTGTCGGGAAACCTCGGGCGGCCAGAACGCGATTGGCGGCGTTGGCGATATCATCGAGGGTATCGAGCAACGTCCCGTCGAGATCAAAGATGGCGGCGCGGAACGGCATGTCTATCCTGATACCAGTGCAGTATCGTTCCCCCATCGGCGGCTACTCGATCCGCAGTTCAAGTTGGCCTGTCAGCAGTCCGCTCAGCGGGCCGGTTTCCTGCGTTATCCGAACGGTGTAGCGTCCGGCCGCCATTCTCGGGCCTCTCCATGAGACCCCGCAAGTCCCGCCTCAGCCATACTCCATTGTTTTGGCCAGCACGACTTTGCCATCCGCGCCGGTGATGGTGATTCGTGGCGGACGGTCGGTCTTGCGTTGCGCGCCCGTCGTCGCCTGGCGGAAGCGGGTGAGAACCTCACCGCCTTTACCGACGATCCGGGGTTCCAGATAGATGCGCATGCCCTTCTTGAAGGTGTCCGACGGGACCGCCCGGCGATTCCAGCGGTCCTCTTGCTTTATCGCACGGACCTCGAGGACTGGCTCGCCGAGCCCCTGCTCGAACACCTCGCCGGCCTTCACGGTCACGGATGGACCTCGTTCGAATGAAAGCTCCCAATCCCGGGCATCCGCTGTCCCATAAGCCAGCGTGCCACTGGCCATGGCGTAATTGCCCGCCGGCAGAACCATCCTGTCCTTCGCCGGGCTGACACGGAAATACACGGTCTTGTCTTCGACTCCATGCAGATAAACCGACGAGAGCGCTGTCGCCAGGGAGTTGGAGCCTGCCAGCTTTACCGCCAGCGTCCCGGTGGGCGAAGTGTCTTTCGCCAGCAGAACCCTGGCGGGCAGCCCGTTGGAACGCCGGCCTTCGAGCGCCAAGCGGTAGAACTGGCCGTCGCTCGCAATCACGCTGCTGAGCTGCTCTCGCGAGACGTATTCGCCGGCGGCGATGTTGGTGCGTGATCCCCAGAGGAGCGAATAACTGGAGGAGCCGTACTGGTCAAACGCCCCGCCCGGGCCGTTCGCATAAAGCAGCAATCGGGTGGGCCGCTCATCGAGAGTCGCTGTGCCCTCCAGCAGGGACGCCGGGCTCCAGATCATATTGGGCTCGGAATTCCCGTCATAGTATCTCACCTGGAGCATGACCCGGCAGAGCGTCTGGCCGGCGCCTTCCAGCCGCTGCGGAAAATCGGGGGTGATGAAATTGATGGCCTCACCGTCTTTGCACGTAGGGAGAATCCGCTCATTATCCGCGAGCTGACCGTCTGCGTTCAGGTCGAAGTACAGGGCCAACGGTTGCCGGCCATCACATTCGACCGCAGCCCACTTGCGGTCCGCGAGCAGGTAATTGCAGGTGTAATGCAGACGGCCGGATGCCTTATCCCGGACGGCCTGGAGAAAAGCGTTGGTCCTGGTCTCGTTGTCCGAGCCGCCATAGCCCCAAAACGACCGATACGGAATGTCATCGGCTCCGCCGGTCTGCGCGCGGTATCGAAGATCGAACACAACCGTCCCGGCGGATGGCGTGGACAATCCGGTGGCAGGTCCCAAATCGGCAGGACCGGGCGGTGCCGCTACGAACGTGGTGGGCGGCGCCTGGCGGCAACCCGACATTATGACAGTCGCCGCGGCGCAGAAGGCTGCCCACAGGATCGCTCGGAAGGGCTTCTTCATAGTCGTTTAGGGTCCGCTGATCTGCGGCCGACTATGCCCTCCCCTCGCCGCCGGGGAAAGCACGAAACGGCCAGGGCGGTCCAACCGGTCTGGTGACTGGCCCCCAGCCCGCGACCGGTTTCCCCGTGAAAGTATTCGTGGAACAACACCAGGTCGCGCCAGTGCGGGTCCTCCGCATAGCGGCGGTCCTCGCCGTGACAGGGGCGGCGCCCTTGCTCGTCTGGAAGGAAGAGCCGGGCCAGCCGGGAACGCAAGTCATCGGCGACTTCCTGGAGGTTGAGCAACTTCCCGGAGCCGGTCGGACATTCGACCCGCAAGCCCTCGCCGTAGAAGTGATGGTAGCGTTCCAGGGCTTCGATCAGCAGGAAATTGACCGGGACCCACACCGGGCCGCGCCAGTTGGAGTTGCCCCCGAACAAACCAATGGTGGACTCGCCGGGTTCGTAGTCCACCCGATGCTCCTGGCCGTTGAGACGGAAGATGTAAGGCCGGTCCCGGTGGATGCGCGAGAGGGAGCGGATGCCGTACGGCGAGAGGAACTCCTTCTCATCGAGCACGTAGCGCAAGACGCGCTCGAGCTGTTTCTGCGTCGGGATGGCCAGCAACCGGTGGCAGCGGCCTTTACCCTTCTCCAGGAGGCAGCAATAGGAGATGAGCCGGTTGAGGTCGGGCCGGTGTTCGAGGAACCAGTCCATCCGCTTCTTGAAGCCGCGGAGCCGCTGGATGAGTTCGTCATCGAGGATCTCGACCGCGAGCAGTGGAATGAGGCCGACCAGCGATCGGACTTTCAGCGGGATCGTGCACCCGCCGACGCGGAGTTGGTCGTAATAGAAACCGTCTTCCTCATCCCACAGGCCAGTGCCGCCTTGCGTGTTCATGGCGTCGGCGATGGCGACGAAGTGCTCGAAGAACTTCGAGGCCATGTCTTCGGTAGCCGGGTTGTCGCGCGCCAGTTCGAGTGCGATTGAAAGCATCGTCCCGCAAAAGGAAGCCATCCAGGCCGTGCCGTCCGCTTGCTGGAGATGGCCTCCGGTCGGCAGCGGCTTGGACCGGTCGAAGACGCCGATGTTGTCGAGCCCAAGGAAGCCGCCTGCGAAGAGATTCCGGCCTTCGAGATCCTTCCGGTTGACCCACCAGGTGAAGTTGATCACCAGCTTCTGGAAGCAGCGCGACAGGAACACGCGGTCGCGCTCGCCGCGGCCGGCGGTCATCTTGTAGATGCGCCAGCATGACCAGGCGTGGACCGGGGGATTGACGTCGCTGAAGTTGAACTCATAGGCCGGCAACTGGCCGTTCGGGTGCATGTACCACTCGCGCAAGAACAGCACGAGCTGCTGCTTGGCGAAGTCGGGATCAATCCGCGCGAACGGTATCATGTGGAAGGCCAGATCCCAGGCGGCGTACCACGGGTACTCCCACTTGTCCGGCATGGAGATCACGTCGCGGTTGTAGAGGTGGAGCCAATCCACGTTCCGGCCCGCGGCGCGGCTGGCGGGCGGAGGGGGTTGCAGCGGGTCACCCTCAAGCCAATCCCGGACGATGTAATGGTAGAATTGCTTGGTCCAGAGCAGTCCGGCGTAAGCGAGCCGCGCCACGCACCGTTCCTGTGCACTAAGCCCCCCCGGCAGATGTTCAGCGTAAAACTCCTCAGCCTCGTTGATCCGGTCCTGGAACGCCCGCTCGAATTCTTTGCCCAAGCTCTCTTGGGACGACAGTTCTTGCGGCGCCAGGCGGAGCCGAAGGCAGATTTCCCCGCCGGCGGGCACTTCCAACCGATACAGCGCGGCGGCTTTAGTGCCGGTCTGCCCGGGATTCACCGCCTCGGTCCGGCCGTGGACCAGATATTCGTGGAACGCGTCTTTCACGTACGGCGTCCGGTTCTCCACCCCGAACAGCGCGCGCGTGTTCGTCTCGTTTTCCGTGAACAGAAACTGCGGCGCCTTGCCGTCGGGACCCGCTCCGGCCGCAAACCAGCGGTTGCCCAAGCCGGTGTGCTCGGCCTGGAGCAACCCCTCACCGGCCAGCTTGATGCTCGGCCTGGTCTTGTGGCCTTCGTGTTTGGCCCCCCAACTCCACGTGTTGCGATACCACAGCGTCGGCAGCACATGCAGAGGCGCCGTCTCAGGACCTCGGTTGCAGACGGAGATGCGGATCAGGATGTCATCCGGTCCGGCCTTGGCATATTCAGCTACGACATCGAAGTAACGGTTCCCGTCGAAGATGCCGGTGTCGGCCAATTCGAACTCGGGTTCGTGCCTGCCCCGGCGGCGGTTCTCCTCGACGAGCCGAGCGTAAGGGAACTCCGTCTGGGGATATTTGTAGAGCGCCTTCAGGTACGAATGCGTGGGCGTGGAATCGAGGTAGAAGTAGCACTCTTTCACATCCTCCCCGTGGTTCCCTTCCGGGCCGGTCAGGCCAAAGAGTCGCTCCTTCAGCATGGGATCCGTTCCATTCCACAGCGCCAGCGCGAAGCAGAGCCGGCACTCCCGGTCGGTGATGCCGAGCAGCCCGTCCTCGCCCCACCGATAGGCGCGCCGGCGGGCGTGGTCGTGCGGGAAGTATTCCCAAGCCGCGCCTTCCGGCGAATAATCCTCGCGCACGGTGGCCCACTGGCGCTCGGAGAGATACGGCCCCCAGCGTTTCCAGTTCTTTTCCCGCGTGGCGTCCTCCGCCAGGCGCCGGACCTCAGCAATCATGGGTATTCTCTACGCAAAATCATTGTTGCCGTTCAAGGTAGCCCTCGGCGGTCTTCTCCTCAATGAGCTTTGCCATGGCGTTGGCCGCCGCGATTTCATCGGCAAACGTCTTCGTCTTGCTCTGTCCGTTCGAGCCAATACGGCCCCAGCGGGTCGTCATGGCAGTGCCTGCTCGCGAGACCTCCCAGAACTTGCTCGAAGTGCCTTGCACATATTCAAAGTAGCGGGCCTTGGTTGCAGAGGTGCTGACGACGGTCGCCGCCGGGACGGAGGGGGCATTCGGCTTCGATGTGTCAATACTCTGTTCAGGTGGTTTCGCGATGGATTCAACCCGAACCCCAACCCAACTCGGGAACCGCGGCACGCCCGCTTCCGAAAGCTCCTGATAGCGGAACGTTACGGTTGCGCCGACAGCGGGCGGACTTTCACGTTCGCGATCGCTGAACCCGGTGCCGATAGCGAACTCGGTACCGTCCGGCAAGCGGACCAGCAGAGCGCCCATTCGTCCTTTGTGCCTGCCGGCCCCTGCCTGGTGGCCGATGACGGTCGCTTCGGCGTCGAGAAACGTCTTCACCTTTAGCAGCGTCGTCGAACGCCCGGCTACATACTGTGACCCCGGCTGACGCAACATCAGGCCTTCCCCGCCCAGCGATTCGATTCGCCTCAACTCGGCTCGCAGAGCCTCGAGGCTCCGGCAACGTTGGTGCGCATGTTGCCGCGCGAACTGCGCCGCGCCCCTGGCCAGTGCCTCCTGCGCGCAGGCCAGCCGGGCCTCGAACCCTCCGGAAGCCGCAGGTGCGTCAAAGACCAGGAAACGCACTTCCTTCCAGAGATCGTTCTTGTCCTGGCGGCGCACGATGCTCACCGTGCGCTGGAACTTCTTGCGGTCAATCCACAGTTCGCCGTCCAGCGGCACCGCGGGCAAGCCTTCGATGAACCACTCTGGTGCGTGATACTGATTTCCCTGGCGCGAGAGGAATTGCTTGCCGTCCCAATAAGCGCGCACGCCGTCGAGCTTTTCACTCATCCACCAGTCGGTCAGGTCGGTGGCGTTGTCCCAGGCCTCCGCGAGCAACAGGGGCGGCCCGGAATCCTCCTCTCCTTGTCCGTCAGCGGTCTTCACCGGCCGCTGGGGCAGAGCGCCGCCGAGGCGGGCTTCCTCGGCTGCATCACCTCGCAGCTTGCGCAAGTGTTTGCAGGTGCGCTTCTCGATGGCCGTAGATTGATTTCGCCAGGCGGGACAACTGCACGAATAGACACCGCCCGTGTTCTTCAGAACATAGGGTTTCGCAGCAGAGCCCTGCATTTCGATGGTCTCACCGTCTTGAAGGTCAGGCATAATAGAATGTGGGGTTTAAGTTGAAGGTCGTATCATGGTCTCACGTCAGCGCTGATGACCAGCCCCTTTCTTCGTCGCAACGCAGGCGGCAAGCGCCTTGAGATCCCGCTTCCTGAGCACGCCTTCGATCAGTTCCGGCAGCTTGTTGGGCGTGCAACCGAAGCAGGGCGCACCGAGCTCGGCGACCTTTTTGGCGAGGTTATGGTCAAACGTCGGGACGCCACTATCGGACAACGCGAGCAGGCAGATCACGCGCACGCCGGATTCCACCATGTCCTTGAGCCGCCGCACAAGCTGGGCCTGGTTGCCGCCTTCGAACAAGTCGGTGATCAGGAAGAGAATCGTCTGCGCCGGGTCGCTGATGAACTGTTCGCAGTAGGCGACGGCTTTGTTGATGTCCGTGCCGCCGCCGAGCTGCACGCCGAAGATCATGTCCACCGGATCGCTGCCGCATTGCTCGGTGAGGTCCACCACGGCGGTGTCAAAGGCGACCACGCGCGTTTTCAGCGCGGGCAGCGAGGCGAAAATCGAGCCGGTGACCGAACCATAGACGACGGACTCTGCCATCGAGCCGCTCTGGTCCATGCAGACGATCACCGTCCAATTGTTTGCGCGCTGGGCGCGTGAGTAGAAATAGACTTTCTCCGGGACGATGGTTCCGAGTGAGGGCTGAAAGTTCTTCAGGTTGCGGCCAATCGTCCATTTCCAATCAATGGAGGCGGCGTGCGGCAAAGGCGAGTGTTCGTTGCGATTCAGCGCGCCCATCACGGCCTGCCGGAGCTTCTGTTCGAGCAATCGCTTGATCTTCTCCACGACCGCGCGGACAACCATGCGGGCGGTTTCCTTGGTTCGCTCCGGGATGCGCCCCTTCAACGACATCAGCGTGCCAACGAGTTGCGGGTTCGGCTCGACGCTCTTGAGCATCTCTGGCTCGAATAAGAGCTGCGTGAGTCCTTTGCGTTCGATGGCGTCGTTTTGAATGACGGTCACCACGTCCTCCTTAAAATAGCTGCGGATATCACCGAGCCACTTGGCGAGGTTTGGCGCAGATGGACCAAGCCCGGCCGAGCGCTGGCCACGCTTCCCTTCTCCGCCGGTTTCGTCGTAGATGGCGGCGAGCGTCTCGTCCATGGCCGCCTGTTCTGGAGATAGCTGGCAGCCGCCCGCGCCACCCATTTGCGCCAGCGCGTCCTGCGCGTGCTGGCCGAGGATCAGCCGCCAGCGTTTCACCTGTTCTTTGTCCAACTGGGGTGCCATTACAGCTCCTCAAAGTTGAAGTCGGACAGCTCGTCCAGCTTCTTCTTCTCCTTGTCGGTCAGCTCCGTGCTCAGCACTTCGCTCGCCTGATCCGCATTGACGCCCCAGATTTCGCCGAGGTTCTCGGTGATGCTGCGTTTCTCCTGCGGCGAGAAGTCGCCGAAGGCCCGCCGGAGAAACACCAGCGCGCGTTTGAACTCCTCCTCCGTCAGGGAGCCAACGTAGGTGTCGAGCTGCTCCCAGAGTGCGAGACGCGTCAGCAAGGCATAGCGATTCCGCTGAGCCAGCCCTTCGAACCAGCCGGCGCCGAGATCGGCAGAAATGCCGGGCGACAGGCGCCGCGAAACTTCCCTGGCCAGCTCCTCGTTGGCAATCAGGTTGCGCTCTACCAGCAGCGCGCACGCGTAGCCGGACAGGAGCGGATTCAAATGATCAGCGCGCGCCAGCTTTTGGAGCTCGGCGATCCAGAGCGGCTCATCAATCAGCGACGTGTAATCGAGCGCGACCTTGTTCAACTCGTTGATGCCCGTGAGCATGTTCCGGCCAGCAGCCAAGTCGCAATTCGCCGCCCCGACTAGCGCCAGCGTTCCCTCGAGAAACATCTGCTCGAGCAACGGCTTCAACGGCTCGGCATCGAACTGCCGGACATCGCCGTAACGGATCACCAGTCCCAGCTCGTAAGTGGCGCCGGCGAGCGCGGTGAAATCCGAGGAATCATTCGCCAGCCGTTGGAGCGTCTGCCGCGCGAGTTCGATGGAAGCGCTCATCCCGCACTCGCAGGTTTGCCGGATAACCGTCGCGGCCTCCGCGATGGAGGTGCATTTTTCGAGCTGCTGCTTGAACTTGAACGCCACCGCCAGCTCGATGGTCTCGCCCAGCAACACCGCTTCGACGATGGCGATCTCAGCCTCCGGCGTCCATTGCAGCACCCAGCGTTCAGCCCAGGTGGTCGCTTCCTGCCGGATCGCGACTTTCTGCGCGAACGGAACTTCGAGCACCGCCAGCCGATGGAGGAAGCTGGAGCGATGCAAATCGAGAAAAGCGGCCTCCGCGCTCTTGACGTTGCGGTTCTCGCGCAGGTCGAGATCCAGGTCCCGTTTCACGCCGGTCTTGAAGGGCTCGAGCTTGAGCCGGCTCAACTCGCGATAGAAATCATCCTGAATGGAAGTCTGGCTGACGCCTTTGGCCAGCGCCCCGATCGCCGTGCCGACTTCCACGCGCAGCAATGCCTCGCGCACCACCGAACGATCCCCCTGGCCCAGCAAAGTCACCGCCGCATCCTGCAATTCGCGCAGGGTCGGCAGCGAACCCCTCAGACCGGCCATGGTCTCCGCGAGCCGGACGCCGTCAATGACCTCGGCGGTGGACCGGAAGGTTCCGGCCGAGCGTAGCTCCCGCGCGACGCTGGTCAGAAACAACGTGGGCAGCGCCGGCGCCGTGTTCTCGTTGTACGCATTCCAGACCATCTCGAAATACGCGGGCGCATGGTTGCCCGCGCCGTAGCCGGACTGCGACGACAGCTTGAAGAACGAATACGGCATGAGCGTCATCCGGGACTTGCGCTGGCGCAGCTTCGCAAATTCCTCGTCGGTCATCGGCGGGTGCTCCGGTCCGAGCGCCGTAGCGTGGAACGCACCTGTGACAACCACAATTTGCTCCGGCTTGAAGCCCTCGGCGATTGCCTCCCGGATCTTTCGGCGCATGTAGGCTTCGCGCACCAGAGTCTCGGCGGCGTGGCGGGTGGAGAAATCCTCCATCGCGCGCAACTCTGCGCCGTAGCTGCGCGCGGCGTTTCGGTAGCTCTGGTCGCCGCGAAGCTGTTCGAAGTGGCGCTCCCAGTAGGTTTCGTAGTCCGGCTCGCCGGCCAGTCTGGCGACCCGGTCGTAAACCGAGTCGTCCCTAGGCGCCTCTTCGACGATCGGCGCGTCCGCGGCGTCTTCCTCATCATCGTCGTCCTGATCCGGCTTCCCTTTGTCCTGCTTCTCCGGAGTCAGAGCAGCGGTGCCGTCATCGCGGTCCAGCAGGCCGAGGAAGACGGATGAGGGCAAATCCATGAAACGAGCCTTGGCCTTGTTTCCCTGACACCAGACGAACGCCTGATATTCCGGGCTGTAAGCGGCCAGCGGATAGACAAACGTGCGAACCGGGGTGTCGGTGGTGTAAGCGAGAATCGCAATCGGCAGCTTCGACTTGGGGCTGACGATGTGCGGAATCAGATCATCGGCGTCGTCCGAGCCTTCGACCAGGACGAGCTTGGGCCGCACCCGGTCCAGCAACTGCCGCAAATGCCACGCTGCCGCCGGAGACAAATGGCGGACGCCGAAGATGTGCGGAGCTGCGGGCATATTCAGCGGAGTTCAACCGTGCAGGGCGTCCATTGGCAGTCCGCCCTTCACTCGCCCGCATGTTCCTGGCAGGCGGTGTAGAGTCCGCGCCAGGTGGCGCCCCGCTTCTTCATCACATTGGCGAGGTAATCCTTCCAGACGATGAGGTCCTTATCATCGTCCTTGACGACGGCGCCTTGGAGGCCCGAGGCGAGATCGTTGTCGCTGACCGTGCCGTCGCCAAAATTGCCCGAGAGCGCCATGCTGTTGGCGAGCAGTGAGATCGCTTCCGCCGTCGAGAGCACGCCAGAGGGCGTCTTGACCTTATTCTTGCCGTCGAGCGTCTGGCCCGCCCGCAGTTCGCGGAAGATGGTCACAATCTTGATGATGGCATCCTCGTGGGGAATCTCCGACTTCAACTGGAGGTTGGACGCCAGCTCGGCCACGCGCTTGGTGACGATGGACACTTCCGTGTTCAGGTCCGCCGGCGCGGGCAGCACGACGATGTTGAACCGGCGCTTCAGGGCGGCCGACATGTCGTTAACGCCGCGGTCACGCGTGTTGGCCGTGGCCACTACGGAGAACCCGCGTTGCGCCGGAACCTCGGTTGTGAGCTCGGGGACCGAAAGCCGCTTCTCCGAAAGCAGCGAGATGAGGGCGTCCTGCACCTCCGAGGCGCAACGGGTGATTTCCTCGAACCGCGCGAGGCTGCCGGATTCCATCGCCCGGAAGATGGGGCTCTTGATCAGAGACTCGTTGCTGGGGCCGCGCGCAATGAGCATGGCGTAGTTCCACGTGTAACGGATCTGTTCTTCGGTCGTGCCGGCGGTGCCTTGGACGACCTTAGTGGAATCGCCGTTGATGGCCGCCGCCAGGTGCTCCGACAGCCAGGACTTCGCCGTGCCCGGCTCGCCGATCAGCAACAGCGCGCGGTCGGTGACCAGCGTGGAGATGGCGATTTCGACCAGCCGTTGGTGGCCGATGTACTTCGGCGTGATGTCGAGCTTTCCGCATTTGCCGCCGCAAATGTAGGTGAGCACCGAGCGGGGGGACATCCGCCAGCCGGCTGGCACGGGGTGTTTCTCGGCCTTGATCAGCGCGTCGAGCTCCGTTGCGTAGAGTATTTCCGCGGGTAAGCGGAGGTCTTGTCTTTGGTTGGATTGTGGGCTCATAGGAATTGGTCAAGTGTTTGTCGGACCGATCGGACCAGTCGGACCGGTCTGATCTGGGGCCTCGTCAAACGAGCGGGTGCCCCTGCAATCTGGAAAACCCGAGCATCCCCAGAACGCCTGCCCGCGCCGCGGACCGGTCTTGGCCTCACGGCGCACCATAGTCTTGCCGCACTCGGGGCAGACCGGTGCTGGCGATCCTGCTGATGCCTCGGAACTGCGGGCACGAGTGCGGGAGGCATGGAGGCTCTCGGTAAAGCCGCCCTTCTCGAGAAAAGCCTGACCCTGGCTTTCGAGCTGGCGGCGGAGCAGGTAAGCCGCCTGATTGACGGCGCAGAGCATCGCATTCGCGGCCAATTCTGGCTTCGCTTTCGCTACGAAGTCGGACAAACCTGAAAGTCCGGTTAAACGGACTTTGCCTTCCGCTGCTTGAGGCAGGGCGGGCGCCTGGTCCTGTGCCAACCGCGCCCGCATG
The DNA here is from genome assembly GCA_964625855.1 of uncultured Verrucomicrobiota bacterium. Taxonomy (GTDB): domain Bacteria; phylum Verrucomicrobiota; class Verrucomicrobiia; order Limisphaerales; family UBA8199; genus JAPLUA01. The sequence goes on from CAZVFC010000047.1 coordinate 66,424, forward strand.
ATCCTCGCTTCACGTGAATCCTTTGGCCATACGCGCAGCCCGTTTTGGACCAGGTAACTGGCGTAATCGCCGACCAGCTCGTCAGACAGGCTGGCCCGCGCAACGTTGGTGAGCTTCATCTCCGTCTTGCGCGAGGTAGCCGCCGCCCCGCTGCCCTCGCTGATATTCCGCACTCCACTCCGCGCCGCCTGCACCATCTGATCCGTCAGACGCCGGTCATGGGACAGGAACCGGCGGCAGAATACCACCGTGGCGTCATAGACTGCCTCAGCCACCTTGTAGCTCCGCAGCTTGCGGTAGCCCCCGTGCGGCAGCAGCGGGCCGTTGGGTTCAGGGGTCATGATAGGTTCGGTTTACTTGACCGTTTCAGGCCTGTCTGACGCGTCGGACCTGGCAGGGCGCAACGGCGCGAGGGTCTCAAGGTATGTATCCACAAACTTCTCATCCAGCTTCGCGGCGAACGCATCCAACCTGGGCAGGTCAGACGCCGGGAGATGCCGCGCGCTCTCCAGCAGAAACCGCAACTCGTAATCGAGATACTTCGCGCCTTTCGTTTTCCGGGCTACGAGCTCTAGGAAATAGTCCGTGACCTTGGGATACTGGCATCGGATCAGCGCCCGCACGGTCAGGCCCGCGTCGGAAGTCTTCCTCGACTCCCCCAATTTCAAGAGATAGCTCAGCGCCGCCTTGTGGTTCGGGCGGGCCAGGCAGCACACCAGGGTCGGGTGGTCGGCCTTGATCGCGGCGTCGAGCCAGCGTGGGTCCCACGACACGTTCCCGAGCCCCTGCTGTTCGTCCGAGCCTGGTTCGTCGTAGGTCAGGGGAGCAAAGCGCGACGCGGCGTCCCAGTGTGCCGCGGAAATGAGGCGCTGCAGTTCCTCGCCTTTCTCTTTGCCGGCGCCCTTCTTCTGCTCTAGCAGCGCCGAAAACTCCGCGAAGACCTTGTCGGCCGGCCAGGTGCGGAGCGCGCTGCGCAGCACATGGGGAAACGCCGCGGCCGGCAAGGCCTCTCGCTTTGCCAGCACGGTCTCGAGCGCTTTCGGCGAGCCGATGTGGTAGAGCAGCGACGCCAGGCGCGCCATTACGTCAGTGCCCGCGAAGACGGACTTCTGCGCTGCCTTGACACGGGCGAGCTTATCGGAGTTGGCGGCGCACCCCAGCAGGAATTCTTCGGCCTCGGCGTCCCGGCGCTGCTCCAGGCAATCGAGGATGCCCCAGAAGCGCGGAATCTGTTCCGAGTCGCCTTTGAGAATCAGGGCGAACACACGTCCACCTTCGGCCAGAAGTGAGTTCAAGACCTGCCGATTGCGAAGCGCGCGGAACGGGCCGACGAGAATGTCGAGCGCCTTGCCTTTGACCAGTTCGGTGAACAGTTTCGTGATTTCGGGCCGGTCGTGCGCCGCGAGGGCTTCGAGCGCGGCGGCGCGGAGCAGCTTGTTCTTGGCGTTGGCCTGTTCCAGCACCAGCGGCAGACAATCCTCATGCTTGCCCAGGCACCCGATGGCGGCGGCCTTCACGTCGGGCGAGCCGTCGTCCAGCGCCGTCTTGCAGAGCGCGAGCGTGCCGGCCGGATCGAGCGCGTGCATGACCGTCAGCTTGCGCGCGTCCTGCTTCTTGCCTTTGAGATCGAGGGTGGCTTTGAGTCGCGGCACGATGCCGGGGCCGTAACCGGGCAGGATTCGCTGCGCCACGAGATCGGCCAGCTCGGGGAAGCTGTCGCCCAGGGCCTGAATGGCGGGATCAAGCAAACGCAGGTCGTTGAACGCGCCGCGTTCACACGCCGCTCTGATGACTTCGAATCGCCCGCCGCCCGAGGATGTGAGCGCCTCCACTAGCGGTTTGAGCGTGCGCGCCGGGGTCCGGGTGCTGGCGCAGTTCGTGGCCAACACCTCGAGCTCCCGAAACGCGCCGTCCGTGCTCGACTGGCCTTGCGTGTAGAGAATGGCGTTAACCAGTGTGCTCAGGCTCAACAGATTCGCCGCCGAGTCGGCCTCCTTCCCGTTGACCAGATCGCCGATGGCCTGGGCGACCTGCGCGAACACCGGGACTTTCGCGCCGGCCTGCTCCAGCGGCGGGATAAGTTTCCTGAGCCGGAAATCGCCGACCGCGAGCGGGCTTCCCGCGATCGCCAGGCGGCGGGCTTCTTTCGCGCATTCTTCAATCAGGGCAAGGCTCATAACACTTAGTAAGTAAGCCGGATAACGTCCCGCTCCGTCACGACGCTCAGCGGCTTGGCGCGGAGCTTCTGGGAATCCAGGTCGTGGTGGAAGCGGACCAGCATCGCCTGATCGTGGCGCGCCTCCTTCGGGAGCATCGGCAAGAGCGGGAGCGTCGCTGGGTCTCCGGCGTGCCCATCCTCGGCCAGCACGAGCCGCTCGCCGTTTGGATCTTCAATGATGACCTCATTTCCCGCCCGCCCCAGGGCGCGATACTTCACCAGGGCGATCGGATGGCGGTCGCCCAGCGGCGATTTCAACTGCGTCTTCACGTCCTTGAGCACCGCGCGCAAATCTGTCCGGGCATGTTCGCGCGCCCGCCCGTAGTCGGCCGCAGTGCCTGGCCGCGGCTCGGCGGCCTCCCAGCGCACCCGCGGATTCAGGTTGCCGGGGTAAATGCAGAGCTCCGGACAGACCATGATGTGGAAACAGGAATCGTCTTCGCGGATGTGCCGGGCGGCGTGGTAGGGCCGATAGTTGCGAGTCAACTGCACCGCACCGGTCTGGAGATTCAGCCACACGCCCGTTTCCACGAATTCCTTGCGCGTCCAGTCGTCGTGCGCATTGAAGGCGAGCTGCAACAACTCCGCGTTGGCCTGAACCAGGCCCGCATCCTTGAGTTCGCGCAACTGCCAGGCGTGGCCCAGCCAGGCCGCGATGTCGGATTCGGTCTCGGGCTTGAGTGCCGGGTCGTCCAGCCGGGTCTGCAAATACTTGCCGCCCTGCTTGCAGAGCGATTGCAGGCGGTTGAGCTGGTCCAGCGCCGCGCTGTAAACCTGTTCCCGCTCCGACGATTTGAGTTCTTCCTCCGAGCTGATTGCCGAGCGATAGAACAACCCGGTCAAGGCGTGCAACGCATTTTGTGCGCCGGGCAGGTAGGCATTGCCGAGCTGCCGGGCCTGCTCGTCCATTTGCCGCGCGGACTTGGCGTTGAGCGTGCCCAGGCCCGTCCTCACCAGATCGTTGACCAACGATTCGAGCAGCTTGATCCCCGCCAACTGCGTCTGAATCTTCTTCTTGAGCGCGCTGGTGTTGACCTTGTGGGGCTTCTCGGCGTCTTCCTTCTTCTTCTCAGCGCGCTGCTGGATCTTGGCGCGCTTCTCCACGATGTCCGCGGGCACATCCTTCTCCACGAACCTCGTCCCCTGCGCGTGGGCGTAGAGCAAGGCCAGCGAGTGCTTGCACGGAAACTGCCGACTCGGGCAGGTGCAACGATAGACGGGCTTGGCGGGATCGGCAAAGTCGGCGGACGGGCGATAATTCTCGGCGCCGCTGCCTTTGCAGTCGCCAAAAACCAGCGTGCCGTCAGCCGAACGGAACAGCCCAACGAGCTTCTTCTTGATGACGACGCCGCGCGCGTTCTTGATGGCGGCCGCGTTGGGTGCCTGGGAATCGGCAAATGCCTCATCAATCTGCATAAACTACCTCCGCGTCCAACAAGCGCCGGAAGGCCACGACGGCATTCGCGAGTTGGCGCCGGTCTGTTGGCCTGATTCGATGGGTGATCGGGGCCCTGCGCTTGGCCCGGAATCAGCCAGCCTTCTTCAGGTCGTTGCCACACTTGCACTTGCCCGGTTTGTCCGAGATGGTGACGCAGCAGGTGCCGCCGCAGGCGCAGTAATAGAGGCCGGTGCCCTTAAGCGCGACCTTGCGGACGGGTTTGCCACAGCCGCACTTGGTCGGATCATTGGCGTTCAGCGCGCAGGTGCAGTTGCCGCCGCACGAGCAAACCAGGACCGAGCCGCCTTCCACCTTGAGCGGGTGGACCGCCACGCGGTCTTTACCGCAACCGCATTTGCCCGGCTTGACCGCGACCATTACACACTGGCAGTCAGCTTCGCAACCACACAGGTAGAGCGCGGTGGTTTTGGCCCCGCTGGATGGCGTCGTCGTTGACGCGCAGGAGACCAGGAAGAAGGAGCATGCCAGCCCCAACATAGAGGTGAGTGATTTCATCGTTTTCATTTGTGCAGACTTTCTTTGACTGCGTTCCATCGTCTCCTCCCGGCTCGAGCGCCATTGCCCAGTTCTGAGAGGAAGCCGGCGGAATGGCAGTCACGTTGTTGTTTGTGAACACCATGCTAAGGCGAAGCCAATAGGGCGTCAAGCGCGGCGGCACGGGTCAATTATTTTGCTGGGAGTCTGCGTCTCGGTATGTATCGTCCAGTCGAACACCTTGTCAAAGGACGGCATGGCTATGGATGCGCGGAAAGCAGCACAGAAGAGGGTGGACCGAATCGCCTTGTTCCGGGCGGAGTTGGCTGAGCTGGAACGGGAGAAAGGCCTGACCCTGACGGCCGAACAACGATCGGGTTTGGATGCCCACGTGGCTCGCCTCCTCTCCAGGTTCCAGCAGGAATTCGGGGTGGATGCGACGGACTCCGCCCGGCGGGTGTCGTGGGGAATGCGGGTGGCTTCATTGCTGGGAGGCGCAGCCCTGATTGCGGCGGCGGTTCTCTTCCTGCACCGGGTTTGGGGTAATCTGCCGACGGCGGCCCAAGTCTCAATCCTGACCGTGGCGCCTCTGGCCTTTCTGGCCGGGGTCGAGGCGGCGGTCGCCCGCCGGGCAGATCACTATTACGTGGCCTTGCTGGCGCTCGCCGCGGGAGTGGCTTTCTTCATGGAGTTGAACGCGCTGGGGTCCGTCTTGAGCCTGACGGATTCCCCGCAGGTGTTATTGGCTTGGGGCTTGTTTGGGCTGCTAATGGCTTACGCCTACGGCCTGCGTTTGTTGCTGGGGGCGGGCCTGGTTCTGCTCTGCGCCTATTCCGCCGCTGTGGCGGAAGGCCGGAGCTAAAGTCCAGGCCAGGAGTAGATTGTTTGTCGTGGACGCAGCCAGCGATGCGGATCGGTTGCGAGAACGTTATCCGGACGTTCAGCATCACATTATGCTGAAAGTGGGAGACGCGGCAAAAGGTAACTGAGCTGAGCCTGGTCGCCGGCTTCCGTATCGGTAACATCAGTCGTCTCACCCCTGCGGACATGCAGACCCTGCTCGCCGCGAAGGCGGACGTTCTGAAGTCCAGAAACACCCCGAGCCCGTTGTCTGAGCTCGAGAAGGAGGAGGCCGGCCTGGCGGCACCTATGAAACAAACCCCGAAACTAACACCACCACCAGGTCGGCCACTGCAATATAGCCCAGATTCCGAGACGTCAACAGGGACCAAGGGGCAGCCGCAGGATGGCTCACACTCCTCGGCTGGCCCTGCACGTTCTCGAGACGCAGGCTCCGGCTTCAGGCTCGCGGATTGGGCGCGCCGAGTCCCGCGACCGCTCGTTTCCGCAACACATGCACCCGCGAGATCAGACACACCCAAAGGGCCAGGGCCAAGCCGCAGGTGGCGAATCTCGCCTGGTATGCAAAGATGAGAAAGTCGTGCAAGCCGTGGACGAACATGGCGAGCGCGATGCTGCCGATTTGCCAAAGCGCCCGGTGCAAGGGGCGGGAAACGCCGAAGCGCGCGTGGCCAATCCCCAAACCCCAAATTGCGCTGAACAACACATGCGTCAGTGGCAGCGCCACGGTGTAGGCCAGTTGGTCCGGCCAGTCGCTCCCGCCAAGGGTGTAGAAGTTCTCCGCGCAGGCGAACCCGAGCGACAGCGCAGCAGCGTAAACGAAACCATCCAAAGGCTCGTCATACTCCCGCCAGCGAAACACGAACAAGTAGGCCAGCAAGACTTTCGTCCCTTCCTCCAGCGGACCAATGATCCCGAAGCAGAACATGGCCGTCCAGGCCCCCTCGTTAAAACCAATGCCCGGGACGCCCAGCGCCTCCAAGGCGATAAAGCCCAGAACCGACAGGCCGCAGGCCACGATACCCAATGCGAAAGCAAAGAGCAGCCGCCAGCGCGGCTCCGGTTGATGCCGGTCCTTCGATTCCACGTAATGCATCCACAACACGCCGCTGATCAGGATCAACCCCAACAACTGCCAAGCGCTGAACGAAACCGGCATGGCGCACAGTCTGAGACAAACTCCGCTGCAAGGAAAGCCCCTTGGAGCGGCGCTGTGCTGACCGGGTCGTGGCCCAGCGGTTCTTCCAGTTTGCCGGTCCTGCAAATTTCGGCCCCGTCCAGGTGCCTGTCTCCTCTAAGCACTCATCGGCTCGGCCATCGAACGACCGCATTGACTCCGAGAAGCTCGCCCACCTGCTGCGCTCCAACCTCATCCCCCCCCGCCTACGTCTATCCCGCCGCCAAACGCCCCCTGCGCCCTGCTGCGCCAGCGCATCTTCTACGTCTGGCGCCGCTCCGAACTGCTCCATCGCATCCACTCCCACCAACTGGCCCATAACCGCACCCCGGCCAAACAAACCCGCCGCTGCCGCGACGACTGGGAAGAACAACTCCTCAAGGCCGAAAACCATCCCCTGCGCCAGCTCGCCCTCAAAAACGACGTGGCCATGATCCGCCACTTCGATGAGCAGATCTTCGCCCTGGAGGAAGAACTCAACCGCCAGACCAAACGCGTGGCCTGCCGCGAATACACCCTGCTCAAAACCCTGCCCGGCGTCGGTGAATCCCTCGGTCTGACCATCCTCTACGAGATCGGCGATCGGGACCACTTCCCCTCCGTCAAAGACTTCCTCTCCTACTGCCGCCTGGTCAAGGGCACCGTCGCCAGCGCCGGCAAGATCAAGGGCCTGCGCGGGGCCAAGCTCGGCAACCCCTACCTGCGCTGGGCCTTCGGCGAAGCCGCCGTCATCGCCAAACGCGACCATTACCGCCTCAAGCCCCTGGCTGCGCTTCCAAGCTATGCCCCCCATGAGTCGCAGATCCTTATCCTTGGCACTTGAGTGCCGTTACCATCTGCGTTGGGCAAGCCCGCAATCCGGGGCTCTTGAATGGGAGCGGCGGTCAGGTGCCTCTTGGCTCCTGGACTCCGAACCCGCGCGGGACTATCTTACCCTCACCCCAGAGACGGACCAGGGAGACCGGCGGGCCGCTGGCCCCCGGTTTCCTTCGTTCGTAAATCGGTCCCGCCTCGCAGAACCAGGAGCTGCCGACATCACCTCGGAACGACTTGATATTTTGGAGCATCCGCCCCAGCGACAAGTCCGCCGTAAAACTGGAGCTCCGCCTCCCGTGCGGGGTAGCCGTCTGTATTTTGATTGGATAGTCCCTGGGTTTACTGCGGTGTGTTTCTGGGCCGCGCGGTGGCGTTGGATCACCGCGCTGGAAGGCCCCGTGTGGACCGGGCTCGCCCCGGCCTGCACTCGGGCCCGATTGAGCCCGAATAGGTGTTTAGCCGGACTCCCCAGTCCGAGCTGCCCAACGGAAAACTAAGCCGGAGTTCCCGCCCCGAGGGCCGCTAAACGGAAGGCTTTCAGCCTTCCGCAAAAAAATGCTTTTGCCTATTGACGCCGCGGGCTTGATAGGGGTTAGGTGCTTGCATATGCTCTGTGCCTGCTCCGATGGACCAGCCAAGCCCCGAGGCTAATCAACGCCACAAACATCACCAGGATGGCCACGCTCCAAACGAGAGGTTGGGGCTTGCCGAAAGGGTCAAGGTCATCTGCCATCTGAGTGCCGGTTGGGTCAACAACCGCGACAAGCGACAGCATGGCACCCACGCCGCCGAAGAGCATTAAGGCAGCTCCTATGATGGCTTTGACAACACTCATGACGTCTTCAACGTCCCGGCTCACCGACGCCGGGCCAATGATGTTCGATTGTCAACCGAGACGCGATCCCGGCGTTCGGTGCAGCCGGTTTGTTCGGCTCTGCTATGCTATCGATAATCAGCATGTGACAAGCCAAGAGCAACAATCTGCTCGGCTGTCGAAGGTGGAAACTCGGAATGGAGTGGCCCACCGCAAGTGAAACACCGGGTGGAACCCATCGTGTCGCCGACTTCTTTCCCGGCCTTCTTCTCGGTGATCTCATACACCGTCCCGATCTCCTGGCAGATCAGCACCGTGACGTGGCACTGAGGGCAGGTGAAAAACACCAACTCTCCCTGCCCGTCACAGCAACGGCATCGCTCGTTCCTCAATTCCCAAAGTGGCAGTGACGTCTCCATGTTTTCACGCCGAACGCAAAAACTCAGCGGTGGCGGGCGGCTGGGCTACGATTGTAAACAGGACGCGCCACCCGCCATCCGCTGAAGTGACCTCGTTAGGGGTTACCATGCCGCAGCCCTCGACCTGTGGACCCTGGCCAACCGCGCGCGTCCAGCTTCGTCGACAACGATGATGTCGCCGGTCCGGGTGATCACCCACGTGCCGAACCGCGGGTAGGACCGATGCGCAAACAAACCCGTGTAGGTCTGGCCATCGACTACGTGAGACGCGGTGTATACGAATGTCGTGCTCGAAGCCGATGATCTGGTGTATCTCGACAAATCGGGAGGCTCGGGTGAGCCGTCTCGAACCCAGGCGTCCCGTGCGTAACGCAGTTCGCGGACGTTCCTCCACCTGTCGTAACCCTCGCCGTCTATGACAATAATTGCGAAGAAAACAATAAAACCGACCACTAGCAGTGATACTGCCGCGGCGATCTTCTTTCGTTTTGTCCATGTGGCGAACACGGGTGGTGCGGCGGCCCCTAACGATCAGCGTGAGCCGCGGGGACCAGCCGCCGCTGACGCACGAACTTGCAACTCGCCTGAACGGCTGGCCCCCGTCGGCTCCACGCTGTTAGGCATCAGTCTCATGGCATCCATCCAAATGGTTTTGATGACTGGCCGGTTTCACGCTCACACTTCTTCAGATACGCGCGCAACTTCCATCCAGCTACCACAAAAGCTGCCGCGACTATCAAAATGATAATCCCTGTCAGCACGTCGTGCTTGTGAACATCGCTGCTCTTCTGGTCTGGCGATAAATTCACGTAAAGAATCAAAAGCCCAACGGTAACAATGGTCGCAAGCGCGCCTAGCCCTATCAGAAAGCGCCAAGCTGCACGCAATGCCTGCAACTCACCTACGCTCCATTGTCTTGTTTTCTTCTCCGGAGGAAGTGGGGGTGGTTTTTCCATACGCGTGCTGCTGCCTAACGCCCGCGCTCACTCGCGCCGCGCCAAGAATGCGACAAATACAAACAGACCGCGCCCGCGGCGTCGAGTGCAGCGCGATGGTTGAACTAAGCCGCTGCGCGGCGATGGTTTTCGAACACTTTGGTGTTGATT
>CAZVFC010000048.1:0-25825 GCA_964625855.1 uncultured Verrucomicrobiota bacterium
CGGCCGTTAGGCCGCTGTTTTCCCTTGGATTACCCACAAATTGTGCCAGCGTGCCAAATAATTGAGCCTGAACCCATGAAGATATATATCGTCAAACGAGCTGTAGCAGCAAGCCTTGGCCTCAGCGCTTGGCTGCTGATGCCCCAGATTGCCCAATGCTTTTACAATCCCTCGACCGGAAGGTGGCTCAGCCGCGATCCATCCGCAGAAAACGGTGGAGCGAGCCTGTACGCATCCTCCGCGAATAGCCCGCTGGGCAAATTTGACCTGCTTGGGCTTCGCCCGATTCACCTCGAATTCAATGCATTCATTCCGAGCCCGCCGAGCTGGATGGCTGAGCCCTTCCAGCCGGGCACTGCTCATTACTGGTTCGCCACGGATGGGCGCAGATTCTTCCGGCAGCCGGAGCAGACAGCGCGCATTCGCACGGAAGCGACAATTGAATCTGGATTGATTGGCGCGAAGATCGCCACACTTACTGCTCTCAGTGAGACGGTCGCAAGCGACTCCAAGCGGTACGATGCAGATAGACACACGGTGGAGATCCGCAGAGCCAGGCCTAGTGGGGGAGCCACCCTTTGGCCGCTATCGGGCGCTTGCGAAGCGGTGGTAAGGATGTCCGGAAGTGCTAAGTATCCCTTTACTCCACCAGCGTTGACGCCCGCGATTGATTACTTCGTGAAATGGACGTTGAAGGCTGTTGGCCTCAACAGAGTGAAGGTCACGGTGGAGGGCACCCATGACAGGTTCCCTGCCTACGAGGCCGTGGCCGATTGGTCCACCGGTATATATGCATTCACCAGTCCGGATTCAGGCCCAAGTCCTATCAATTTGAACACGCCTGTTCCCTTTAGGGTTGAGAAAGAGATCGAGGCTGAAACCGGGTGCTGTTCGTTGCAATGGCCATTGTAAGATGCTCAGGTGAACAGTTCGGGCTATTGGCGACACCAAGACATTCTTTGCCATGCTTGGCTGGCTCCATTTGCCTGATATTCTGCTTCCTCCTAGTCAGTTGCGCGGAGCGAAGTGGTCCGGCCGTTCGGTTTGTAGTTCCGGATGGCTTCCGGGGGCCGGTCCAGATCCTCGAAACGGGGGGCGGGCGGAGCATTGTCCTGGAGGGCAGCGAGTATGTATATCGAATCCCATCGAACGGCATCCTTCAGGTTGCTAAGGCTGTTGGCTTTGCGGAGTGGCACGCGGAACACGCTTCCTTTTCCTCTGGCGAGCCACTACGGGTGGGTCAAACGAGCGATCCGGAAGAATTCGCTGGAGAAGTTGTGTTCTACAGCTTGGGGAGTACACACACGCGGTTCAGATTCTTCGTGGGCACCCATTCCGAGATGGTCAAGTACGTTAGGAATGCGCCACCCGAATCGGAGGCTGCCCGGTTCTGGGCGGGCCAATCAAGGACAAATGTGCCCTAGCATTTGTAGTTCATTTTCGACTTCTCTCAGCCTTGACAAGCTCTCTGTGTTACGGACCTTGCTCCGCAAGGTGTATAAGCCCCGACCATCCGCAACACTTACGTACTAGTTACACACGTTATGAATGCAAGATTGTTCAATGTTATAGCCGCCTCGTCCCTTCTCCAAGCCTCGTGCCTGGCCGCCGTGTCGCAGAGCGCCAATTCCAGACAGCCGTCGTTGTATTCTTCGTGGGCCAAGGACGTTTCGCCGACCAACGCACATCCGGAGTATCCTCGTCCTCAGATGGTGCGGCCGGAGTGGCTGACCCTGAACGGCGTTTGGGATTTCGGCATCACCCATCGCGACAAGACAAACGGCGGGACCTACCAGAGGACCATTCTGGTGCCCTTCCCGGTGGAATCCAGCTTGTCGGGTGTCATGCGGCCGGTCAACGAGCAGCAGCGGCTCTGGTATCACCGGAAGTTCACTGTGCCAGCGGCGTGGCGCGGGCGGCGGGTGCTGCTCCATTGCGAGGCGGCAGACTGGGAGGCGCGCGTCTGGGTGAACAGGAAGGAACTCGGCACCCATCGCGGAGGATATGACCGGTTCAGTTTCGACATCACGGACGACCTGAAGGCCGAGGAAGTGCAGGAGATCGTTGTGTCGGTGTGGGACCCGACGAACACGAGTCATCAGCCGCGAGGCAAGCAGGGGCTGGCGGGCCGGGCCGGGCTGCTCTCGGCCTGTTCGGGCATCTGGCAGACCATCTGGCTGGAGCCTGTGGAGCAGACACATATTGAGCGGCTCAAACTCGTGCCGGATATCAACGCCGGCGCTGTTAGTGTGACCGCAGCCTGTGCCGGGGACACGGGCCAGGCAGTGGTTGAGGCAGTCGCTTTCGACGCGGGCAAGGAGGTCGGTCGTGCCAAGGGCGCCGCGGGCCAGCCGATCGTGGTGCCCGTTCCAAAGGCGAAGCTGTGGTCTCCCTCCGCGCCGCACCTCTATGGTTTGAAGGTTTCACTGTGGCTCGGAGACCGGAAGACGGACGAGGTGGCGAGCTACTTTGGAATGCGGGGGATTTCAACCGGGCTGGACGCGAGGAATATGCCGGCGCTCATGTTGAACGGCGGGAAGTTGTTCCAGTTCGGCCCGCTGGACCAAGGCTACTGGCCCGAGGGCATTTACACCGCCCCGACGGACGCGGCGCTGCGGTCGGACATTGAGATGATGAAGCAGTTCGGGTTCAACTTGTGCCACAAGCATCTGAAGGTCGAGCCGGAACGCTGGTACTACTGGTGCGACAAGCTGGGCCTGCTGGTGTGGCAAGACATGCCGAGCGGCGACCGGGTGGCGCCCTACGGCTCGACCGAGATCGATCGGCGTCCCGAATCCGCCCGGCAATTCGAGGCCGAGTTGGAGCGGCTGATCGAGGGGCGGGGCAATCATCCGTCCATCGTGATGTGGGTGCCGTTCAAAGAGCGCTGGGGCCAGTACGACACGGCGCGCATCCTGGCCCGGGTGAAAGCGCTGGATCCGTCCCGCCTGGTGCTGAGCCCGGGCGGCTCAACGCCCCCGGGGTTGTGCGACGTGCAAGCGGTGGGCCAGGGCGGTTTCTCACCGACCGCGGCCAGCGCGGCCAGCGTTTCGCAGCCGCGCATCCTGATCGAGTGCGGCGGGCTGGAGATGCCGGTGCCGGGTCATGTGTGGAAAGGGAGGCCGGGCGCGGGCTTTGGCCAGATGCACTCTCCAGAGCAGTTCGCCGCCGAATACGCGGCCAGGGTGATCAATCCGCTTCGCACGCTCATTGGAGGCTTCGGGTGCTCGGGCGCCGTGTTCAACCAGTTTGCCGATGCCGAGACGGATTTGACCGGCCTGTTGACCTATGACCGGGTGCCTAAGCTCGAGCCGAAGTCACTCGCCGACGCCAACAGAAGCCTTTGCCAGCCGACCGCCGCACGGTAGCGCCCGTCTTCGCGCTAACTCCCGGCTCAAGAAGCTCATTATCGGGAGCAGCCGAGGTAACGAGGGCTAGATTGCTCGCGGAACTGGGGGGGCTTGAAAGATAACATGGGGTGGTGAGGCTGGGAGGCATTCCGCAACCTGACACCCAATGATCGAACAAACTGACAAGAACCAGAGTAGAGCGAAGACCTCAGGCAAGCAAGCATCGCCTTGCGGTGAAACAGGCGACGTTGGCTAAGCAGGTTTGGCGATGGCATCGCGGTACTGGCGGAGGGCATCCCCGCTGCCTTTGAAGCTGACCCCTTTGCGAATCCACTTGGCGGCGAGCGGGCAGACGGGGCGGTCCAAATTGCCTCCTTCACTGTCGGCCGGGTCCCTGAGAGATTTCGGTTGAGGAGATGCGCTTTACCTATTGACACCCGCCCCTACGGGTGATCCTTCTATGAGAAAAACGATGGCCATGAAGACGCGACTTTGGATCCTTGGCGCTCTGCTGTCTGTTTGTGGCTGCGGCATCTCCGGCTTCGCCGGCACGCCCGCCGTTCCCGACCCGCGCCATATCAGCAACGGCCGGCCGATTCCCAGCGAGGGCTACGCCGATCAGCCTTACATCGTGAAGACGGATGACGGCGCGTGGCTGTGCGTGATGACCACGGGCGCCGGCCACGAGGGCGCGGGCGGCCAGCACGTTGTCTCGATGCGCAGCACCGACCAGGGCCGCACGTGGGAGCGGGTCGTGCCGATCGAGCCCGCCGACGGGCCGGAGGCTTCCTACGCCGTCATGCTGAAGGTGCCCTATGGCCGCATCTACGTGTTCTACAACCACAACACCGACAACGTTCGCGAGGTGAAAACCGAGGACCAGGGCGTCCTCAAGCGCGTGGATTCGCTCGGCCACTACGTGTTCAAATACAGCGACGACCACGGCCGCTCGTGGTCGGCCAAACGCTACGATGTGCCGATCCGCGAGTTCGAGTGCGACCGCAACAACGTGTACGGCGGCAAGCTGCGCTTCTTCTGGAACGTCGGGCGCCCGCTCATCACCGGGGACGCGGCGATCATGGTGATCCACAAGGTCGGCGCGATGGGCCGGGGCTTCTTCGCCCAATCGGAGGGCGCGTTCTTCAAGAGCGAGAACATCCTGACCGAGCGCGACCCGGAGAAGATCACCTTCGAGACGCTGCCCGACGGCGACATCGGGCTGCGCGCGCCAGCCGGCGGCGGCCGGGTTGCCGAGGAGCAGAGCGTCATCAAGCTCAGCGACGGCTCGCTGTATTGCGTTTATCGCACCGTGGACGGCTGGCCGGCCTGCGCTTACAGCCGCGACGGCGGGCACAAGTGGACTGAGCCCGCCTACAAGACCTCCTCGCCCGGCGGACGGCGCGTGAAGCACCCGCGCGCCGCGAACTTCGCGTGGAATTGCCCGAACGGGAAGTTTCTCTACTGGTTCCACAACCACGGCGGGCCGTTCATCCGGGACGAACGCGGAGGGTCGCCCTACGAAGACCGCAACCCGGCCTGGCTCATGGCCGGGCGGGAAGTTGACACGCCGCAAGGGAAGATGATCGAGTGGTCCCAGCCGGAGATCCTCCTCTACGATGACGACCCATACATCCGGATGAGCTATCCGGACCTGGTCGAGGAGGGGGGCAAGTTCTACGTGACTGAGACGCAGAAGAACGTCGGTCGCGTTCACGAGATCCAAAAGGCGCTGGTCGAGGGTCTCTTCGGCCAGTGGGACGCCCGCACCGTTGCCACCAGCGGATTGGCGCTCGATCTGCCCGCCGGCAAACCGATGCCCGGGGAAACGCGGATGCCCAAGCTTCCGGAGTTCAACCTGCGCGACAGCCAGCGTGCCGATTTCGGTGGCAAAGACCTGCGCGCCGGCTTCAGCCTCGACCTGTGGCTGCAACTCGACTCGCTCGAAGCCGGCCAGGCGATTCTCGACAACCGCACCCCCACCGGCCAGGGCATCCTGGTCTCGACCACCACGGCAGGCATAATCCGCATCACCCTAAACGACGGCCGGCAGGAAGCCAGTTGGGACAGTGACCGCGCCGCCGTGAGGCCGAGAGAGCCCCAGCACGTCGTGATCACCGTGGACGGGGGGCCGAAGATCATTTCATTTGTGGTCAACGGTGTGCTCTGCGATGGCGGCGACGAACGCCAGTTTGGCTGGGGCCGCTTCAGCCCCACGCTACGCACGCCCCACGGGGCTTCCGTGGCCAAGGTCTCGCCAATTGTTCGCTCGCTGCGGGTCTATACGCGCGCCCTGCGCACCAGCGAGGCGGTGGGCAATTTCCAGATCGGCTTGCTTCGCGGATCGTGAAGGCTGGCTCGCAACATACCGCCGCAACCGGCTACGATCGCTCTTCTCACACTGCACCTTGCCGGCGGGCTGCCCGATGGTCGCCCCTCGCTAATCTGTCAAACTTAATCGCTTCGCAGTAACGGCTGAGCACGCAGGCGGCGTGTATTGCGTTAAATGGAGGAGAACGCGAACACCAGGGCGTCTTAGGCGGTATAAGCCACGTGACCACAGCAGCTTACACCCGTGGGACAAAGGCAATGCCGACTATGCCGGTCTTTGGGAAGGCACATACTTTAAGTCGCGTTGGGACAGGAAGTTATACAAAGACGTGGCCGAAAGTTATCTACGGTGTGTCTTCGGTGTGTATGCGGCGAGTGTCCGGTGAGACTACGGTGCGACCTTCGCGTGAGTTGCCGGCTTCCGTCCGCCAATGTCAATTGAAATGGGCTGATGTCTTGCCCCAAGCGCCTTTCCCGTCAACAGAACGATCTTCGCGTACGGCTTGACTTGGGGCAGGCGGTTGCGCTCTGCTTTGGCCGGCGGAGGATTCCGCGCTGATGAAACGAGTTTGCTTCTATTGTGGCTCCAGCCCCGGAGCGCTGCCGGAATACGCGGCGGCGGCCCGGCGTTGCGGCACGGTGCTGGCCGAGCGCAAGTTGACGGTGGTGTATGGCGGCGGGAACGTCGGGCTTATGGGCATTCTGGCCGACGCGGCGCTCGCGGCGGGCGGGGAGGTTATCGGCGTCATCCCGCGCAAGATGGTCGCGCGCGAACTGGGCCATCACGGCGTGACTTCCCTCATACCCGTCAACTCGATGCACGAGCGGAAGCAGAAGATGGCCGATCTCTCGGACGCGTTCATCGCGCTGCCGGGGGGGATCGGCACGATGGAGGAGCTATTCGAGGCCTTTACCTGGCTGCAGCTTGGGCTGCATCACAAGCCGGTCGGGCTGCTGAACGTGGCAGGCTTCTATGATCGGCTGGTGGACTTCCTGAGTCACATGCGGGCCGAGCGTTTCCTCATGCCCCAGCACTTCGAGAGCCTGCTCGTCGAGGACAAGGTCGAGGGCCTGTTCGACCGCTTCGCCCGCTTCAACCACCAGCCGGTTGGTAAGTGGATGGATCGAAGGCCCCCTGCCCCCAAACCCTGACATGAAGAGCCGACTCGCTATTTGGGACCCAGACTTAAACCGCGCGTGCCTCGAGGCCAGTAAGCCGTGTCTATTCAGCAACAGGGGAGCGCGCCCGCCCCGGGCGCAGTGGGTGGCGCCCTCGCCAGCCACCTTCGGGAGTGGTCGAGACGATCCACCATTCAGTGACTGCGCACGCCACACTCCCACCCGGCGAGGGCGCCGGGTGGCAGCGCCCGGGGCGGGCGCGGTCCCCAGAAATGACTGCATAGATAAGTAACCTCATGCATTGCTCACCGTTTGTCCGGCACGGTACCGTCCTAGCCCTGGTTGTTTCGACGCAGTGGTCAACCGGCCAGTTGCTCCAGCTTGGCTCCCAGCGTGAACTCTTTGTGGATCATTACCTGATTGCGAAGATGGAGGGCGTGGAGCTGCGGTTGCATGAGCCGCGGCGAGAAGGCGTGGCGGTGAAGTTCGATCGTCCCTGGGAGGGAGGGTTTTCATGCTATACGACGGTCATCAAGGACGGCGCGCGTTACCGCATGTATTACCGGGGCCTGCCGGCTGCGACCGGCGACGACAGTCCGGAGGCCTCCGTCTGCTACGCCGAATCGCCGGACGGCATTACCTGGACCAAGCCGAACCTTGGCTTGTTTGAAAGGTGCGGCACGCGAGACAACAACGTCCTGCTGACGAACGCGCCTTTCACGCACAATTTCAGCCCGTTCCTTGATGCCCGGCCGGGGGTGCCGGACGCGGAGAGGTTCAAAGCGCTGGCCGGGGACCATAAACGCGGGTTGCATGCCTATAAATCAGCCGACGGCATCCGCTGGAGGCCCCTGCAAGCCGGCGCGGTCTTCACCAACGGGGTGTTCGATTCACAGAACGTGGCGTTCTGGTCCGCAGCCGAGCAGGTGTACGTCTGCTATTTCCGGACTTGGAAACAAATGGGCAAGGAGGGCTTCCGCTGGATCTCGCGCACCACCAGCAAGGACTTCATCCATTGGACCGACCCGGAGGAAATGGACTTTGGCGACACGCCGCCGGAGCATCTTTACACGAACGGGACGCATCCTTACTACCGTGCGCCACAGATCTACATCGCCCTGGCCAAGCGCTTTTTCCCGAGCAAGGCGGCGCTGCCTGCGGACCAGGCGCGCGCGCTGGTGAACCACCCCGGCTACCGTGTGGCGTCCAGCGACTCGGTGTTCTTCACCAGCCGCGGCGGCAACCGCTATGACCGCACCTTCATGGAGGCGTTCCTGCGACCGGGTCCGAGCCCCGCCGACTGGGTGGCGCGCGACAATACCCCCGCGCTGGGGGTGGTCCCGGCCAATGCGCGCGAGATGTTCATTTACCGGGTATCGCATTACGCGCAACCGACCTGCGACATGGCCCGGTACGCGCTGCGCGTGGATGGTTTTGTCTCGGTGCATGCGCCGTTTCGGGGCGGCGAGTTGGTAACCAAGCCATTCACCTTCTCCGGGAAGCGGTTGGAGGTGAATTTCCAGACCAGTGCCGCCGGGGGGTTGCGGGTCGAGATACAGGATGAAGGCGGGAAACCCTTCCCGGGCTTTGCCCTGGCGGATTGTCCGGAGACGATCGGCGACGAGATCGAGCACGTGGTGGCCTGGTCGTCGGGGAAGGACCTGGCCGCGCTGGCAGGGAAGACGGTGCGACTGCACTTCGTCCTCCGGGATGCCGATCTGTATTCGCTGAGGTTCTTTTGAATGGAACCTGAGCATAGATCAGGCTGGACTCATCCCCGACATCGCACGTGACCATCGGCCGCGGTGGCCTCCGATCTATCGCGGATGCCCCGTGGCGTCAACGACTGCTCACGCAGCCGGCAACGCGGCATTATGAAGCCAGAAGCCGGCGGTTGAATGCCACGGCATCCTCATATCGCACTCCGCTGCCGCCAAAGATGTCCAGGGCGGAGCCGATCGTCAGGTCAATCCTCCCCTGCCCTATCTGCGTCACAGCTTCCAGGTCGGCCAATGAATTGGCGCCGCCCGCGTAAGTCGCGGGGATGGGCGACCAGCGGGCCAGCCGCGCCACCAGCTCGCCGTCAATGCCACGGCATTGGCCTTCGACGTCAACGGCGTGGATGAGAAACTCGTCGCATGAGCCAGCGAGCCGGGCAAGGGTCTCGGCGGTGATGGCCACGTCCGTGAACTTCTGCCAGCGGTCGGTCACGACGAAATACTTGTCGCCACGCTGGCGGCAGCTCAAGTCCAGGACCAGGCGCGCCTTGCCCGTCAACGCAACGAGTTGCTCGAGACGTGCCCAGTCCACCTGCCCGCCGCGGAATACCCAGGAAGTGACAATCACATGCGACGCGCCCGCCTCGAGCCAATGCCGGGCGTTGTCGAGATTGATGCCCCCGCCGATCTGCAATCCGCCGCGATAGGCCTGGAGGGCGGCGCGCGCCTCCGTTTCGTTGCCCGGCCCAAGCATGATCACGTGTCCGCCTTTGAGCCCGTCCTTCTGATACAGCTCGGCATACCACGCGGCTGGACGGTCGGATACGAAGTTCGTCTGCAAGCGGTCGCGCTCGTCGCTGAGCGTGCCACCGACAATCTGTTTCACTTTGCCTTCGTGAAGATCAATGCACGGACGAAACACGCCAAATTCTAGAGACTTAAGGCTGATGGCTAAAGGCTAAAGTCGGTCAGCCACACAGGCGAGTCTGCTCCTGAGCCACTGGTCATGGCTTCAACCAGGTCAGAGCTTGGGACGGCCCATGGTGGGCAGATCACCCGATTTGCCGGGTTCGTTCTTGAGTTTGGCAATTAGCCAGGCCAGCGCCACCCCCGCGACCAATCCGAACAGGTGGCTTTCCCACGAAACCGGCGTTGCCGTGGGCAGGATGCCTCGGGCCATTCCTCCGTAGGCGACGATGCACACAACCGACACTGCCAGGGTTCCGAAGGTGCGGTGAAACAAAGCCAGGGAGGCGAGGTAGCCGAAGTAACAGAAGATCAGCCCGCTGGCGCCGACATGGCAGGCGCTGCGCCCGAACAGCCAAGTGAGAACACCACCGATGAGTATGCCGCCAAGCGTTACGGTCACAAATTCCCCCCGAGTGCGACCGCAGAGGAGTATTCCCAACACCAGCAGCGGAAGTGTGTTAGCGGCGAGATGGCGGAATGAGGCGTGGAGAAAGGGCGCCCAAATGACGCCCGCCAGGCTGCCGAGGTGTCGCGGCACGATGCCATAGCGGTTCAGCCCGCACTGGCAGACGACGGCGTCGAACAGATATACCAGCCAGCAAATGGCCGTAAGCGCGATTACGGGTGTGAATCGCTTAAGGAACGGCTGCCCGGTTTCGTGGTTCATCGCGACGTAAGGATACGGCGATGCCGAACGTCCCGGAGGCGGGCCATTCGGCTGGCGCACAATCGAGGCACTCCCTGATGCGTCGTTTCTGCAGGAACTGATTGCCCCGCTTCATACCTGACCATCCTTGACCTCAAGGGCTGAGGTTTCCGTCTTTAGGTAGTGCAGAACCACCGGGGCAAGGATCATGCCGGGAATGCCCATCAACCGCTCGCCGACCACCAAGGCCAGCAGGGTCAGCCAAAGAGGGTTGCGGATGCGGTGGCCGATGATCTTGCTGTTCAGGAAATACTCGAGCTTGTGGATGACGACGAGGAAGATGAGCGCGACCAGCGCGGTCTTCGGAGAAACGGTAAACCCAATTCCGACGATGATCGTGTTGCTGACAAGGTTTCCGACCACCGGGAGCAAGCCGCACAGGAACGTAACACCCACTACCACGATCGCGTAAGGCAGGTGTACCGCCAAGACGAAGATGCTGGTGAAGATCGTGTTGATAGCTGAGATGATGATCTGGGCCCCCATTACCAATGCAAAACTCCGGTAGAACAGCTTGAACCGGGTCGCGATCTCCTGACAGCAGAGCGAGTAGAGGTTTCTGGTGACGGGCGGCGCCCCATCGGCAAGCTCAAGCCGGGGGTTAAGGAAGATGCTGATGGCGATCACACAGCCAACCGCCAGGTACACAACTTGCGTGGAGGCTCCTCGGGCGACGTGGGCGAAACGGCCCAGGAAATTCAGCTCGTGCGTTACGGTGCCTAGCATCTGCTCCTTCAGGCTGTCATAATCACTGAACGGCAGCTCGATCTGGTATTCCTTCGCCCACTGAAGGATGGAGGGGATGGCCTTGTCTGCAATCTCAGGCAAGGCGCGGACGGAGAGATTGACGAAATAACCCAGGTGGTAGGCAGCGGCCGCCAAGAGAACGGAGAACAAGCCCACCGTAAGCCATCGGCCGCGCTGTCTTGCGAAATGCAGGCAGCTAAGCGCCAGGTATGAGAACAACGCCGCCAGCAGCAGCGTCGCCAGATGTAGCCAGCCCACAGCGACAAACGTCCCTGCCATAAGCAGATACGAAATGCGGCTTGGGCTTAGGGCCGTACGCCTGGTTGGTCCTGCCTCAATCATGATCTGGAGTGTTACACTACCTCCCGGAAGGAAGCGAGCGGTTTCCAGCCCTCAGAAGTCCACCAGCAACTGGTCGGACAGAAAGTCAACCCAGTCAACCGCGACCGGCTCGGTCAACTCGAAGCAGCGGGAGAAGTCTTCCTCGAACAACTCACGCTTCAGGCGCGCCACGAATTGCGGGTCTGAGGTGGCGACGTTCTGCTCCTGGCAAAGGCGCAGGCTCAGGTGGTTGAGGTTTGCCGACCCCACGCAGGCCCACTCGTCCACCAGCAGTGCTTTTACGTGCGTCATGCCGGGATAGAAGAACACGCGTACCCCATGCTGAAGCAGGTGGTTTGCGGTGACAAGGTTGCTGCGGCCGCCGGCTTTAAAATCATTGACGCGCGGCAGGATGATCCGGACATCTACACCGCGGTTCCGCGCCCGCACGAGGTCGTTAATGACCCCTCGGTCGAACAGATACGGATTCTCGACGTAAATGTAGCTCCGCGCTCTTCGGATGGCTCCAAGAACGGCCGCGCTGAGTGGCTTCCACGCCGTCTTTGTGGGCAGCCGGCGCACTTTGATCCAGTCGCCGGAACTTGAACAAGGCAACGGCTCTGCCCCGGGCCCTTTGGCCAATGCTACCGCGTAAGCCAGGTCGCCGAGCGCGCCTGCGTGCGCCCAGCCACGGCGGAATTCTTCCTCGAAGGAAGCGACCACCGGACCCTGCAATTCAACCATCAGGTCGTGCCATTCATAGCGATACTCGCGGCCCAAATTCATTCCGCCTAGCCACGCATGGGTGCCATCCACCAGAAACACTTTCGAGTGCTCGGATGAAAGCCAGGGATTGAGGAAATGCCGCACCCGAATCCGCGAATTCTCTTTCAGGTATGCGGAGATTGAGGAGGGCAGGACGAAGTCTTCCGGCAATGGAGTGCCAGGCGGTATCAGCCCGGCACTGATGCTCCCCATGCGGTCAATGAGCACTTTGACCTCGATCTCCCCGGCGCGGGCTTTCAGTTGATTGGCGACGTCAACCCCCACGTCGTCCCGGTCGAACATGTAAACGATAAAATGCAGGCGATTGGTTGCCCCCGCGATGGCTTGCTTCAGCCGCGGGAAGAACCGCTCCCCGTCGAGCAGAAGGTCGAGTGAGCCGTCCTCCTGCCTTGTGCCGGTGCGACGATCCAGCCAGGCTTCCCAGTCCGCAAGATCCATGCCTTGGGAATCGGGAGGGGTGACGACCCGGCTGCGGGGCTTGGGTATGGCCAGGCGGAGCAATCGGGCCACGGTCTGAACCCCAAGATCGCCAAGCCTGCCCAAGCTGGAGACAGGATTCTTGAGCAGGGCGACTCCATGGCTCTCGACGAGCAGCGCGCCGAGGCCCTGGGCTGTAGCCGACACGCCCCACCCGCGCTCGGTCGTGTCATAGAGTGCGGCGGGCGTCAACCAGACACACTCACGCTCCCGGAGGTCGAGCAGCAACGGCTGGGGAAATCGTCTGAGCTGCGGAGCCATGACCAGATAGAGCGAGCCGCCGGGATGATGTTGCGCCAAATCCGCCTCCACCAGCCGTGCCAGAAGCTCCAGCGTTTCTTCGATGGAGAATCGGCGTTCGATAACCACCTCTTCGGGCTGTTCGCCGAAAGGCACGGAACTGGGCACGCCGTACGCATCGCGGTACAGCAGGCGATCGGCAAGGAATCCCTGGTAATAGATGGCATTCCCGGGGGTTGCAGGCGTTAACGCCGCGACCAGGTTGGTGGCTAATCGGTTCCACTCGGTGCCCCCGATGACCACGGCCTCACGCCAGCCGTGTCGGCCCTCCGGCACGCGCTGGAGCTTTTTCTTCCAGTGCAAATGCGCCGAATTGATCCTGTAACCCTCGGTTGGCACGCGCAGCCGGCTCCAACGGGCTCCGAATTCGATCACATTGGTTGCACTTGGGAAGTAGAGCCGGATTTGGTCGCCCTTCACGAAAACCCGCGGGAGCGGGGCGGCGGGGGCGGTGATGGCGCGCCACTCGTCAAGGGAAGCTTGCTTGGGCGTGGTACTGCCGCGGCAGGTGCAGACGGCCAGGAAAAGGCACAAGAACCGGACCAGTGTCGCCACGCAGCACGGTTTGGCTATAGCTCCAATACCGTGAATTTCAGGCATCGAGTTCCCAGCCTCTTCGATATTCGCGGGTCAGGTACTTGTTCGCCTCCGGCAAGTTCGAGATCTTCATCGCTCGTGAGTCCCAGAGCAGCCGCTTTCCGCCCAGGCGCAACGAGATCGCCCCCAGGTTGAATGCCTCTGAAATTGGCCCGGCCAGAAGGAAGTCGCCGTTGGTCGGTTCTCCTCCTTTGAAGGCCCGCAGCCAGTCGGCATGTCGTCGTGCCCCGCCCCGGCTGCGTTCCGGGACATCAGGAGCCGCCGGACCTTGCTCTCCCCAGTAATCGCGGGACTTCTGCTCGGGGATGATCCGTGGGTCCTCGCAGCGGAAGCCCGCGAGAATCTTCCCCTTTTCGCCGACAAACATCATTCCTTCGGCGGATAGCTGCCGATTATCCGCTTCCAATTCGTCCGGTGTCGGAGGTTTCATTCCCCCATCATACCAGAACAAGTCAATGGCCGGCCGCCCGGGCTTGGCCCCAAACTTGAAGCGGATGGTGCAGGCGGCCGGGAAGGAGTAATCGTTGTGAATTCTGGCGCTCACATGGTCGCTGATCGCACAGACATGGCTGGGAGTTGATTCAACCGCGATCGGCGCATCCAAGTCGAGCTCTGCAAACACCGGCCAGAGGCTGTAGTGGCCCATGTCGGCCAGCGAGCCGCCCCCGAACTCGTACCAGCCTCGGAAGACGGCGTGCGTATAATGCGGATGATAGGGCCGTGGCAGCGATGGCCCAAGCCACAAGTCCCAATCGAAGTCCTTGGGAACCGGCGGTCGCTCCAGGGGAATCGTCGCATACTGGGGCCATACCGGACGGTTAGACCAGTTGTGCACTTCACGGAGCTGGCCGATGGCGCCCTCTCGGATCCACTTCATCGCCACGGCAACCTGCCCGCCTGAACTCGCGGGAATGAAATGGGTGGCCACCTTCGACCGGCGGGCGGTCTCGATCACCAATCGTGCTTCTCGCACCCGATTGGCCAGAGGCTTATGCATCAACACATGCTTCCCCTTGTTCATTGCAGCGATCGCGATCGTCGCATGCAGGTGATCCGGGGTCATGACTTTGACCGCGTCCAGGTCCTTCTCCTTTTCGAGCAACTCGCGGAAGTCCGCGTAAGCGGCGCAGCCCTTGAACTTGCCGGCGTCGGCCTGCCTTGCGTAATACTGCTCCACGATTTCGCGAGCGACCTCGCGACCGCCGGGAATGCCCGAGGCGCCCTGTCTCCACCCCGGCTTGCCCAGCAAATTGGCGATGCTGCTCCGGAGGCCTTCCTTCGACCAATCCACGTAATCGTTGCTGTCCTTGTTGGTGTCGCAGACGGCGACAAGCTGCACCTGCGGCAATGCGAGCAGGTCGGGCATCTCCCTCAAACCCTGGGTGCCGCAGCCAATCAACGCAATGGTGATCTTCTCACTCGGAGCCACCTGGTTTGCGCCTCCAAGAACCTGGCGGGGGACAATCGTGAACGCGGCGGTGGACGCAGCGGTACAACCAAGGAATCTTCGGCGATTCATGCCGGGTGCCATACCTGTTCCAGCCGGCTGCTGTCAACCCTTTCCCGTCCTCACTCATCCGGCGGCGGGTCCTCCCATTCCGGATAGACCTCGGACTTGAGCTGGCCCCGCCGGATCAACTCCTGCAGGTCGCGGATAATCGTGCGGCGGGCCACGCGGAATCGGCGGGCTAACGCGGAGATGTTGGGCCGTTCGCGCGACTTGCCCAGGATTTGCAGGATGCGGTTCTGGCGGCTCAGGCGGTCCGTGGATCGGCTGAATAAATCCAGCGCGTCAATCCGGTGCGATCGTTCGAGCGCTTCAAATTGCCGCACGGCCTCGCGCTCGCCACATTCCTTGAGGGCGGTCTCGACGGTGCTCCTGAGCGAGCGGATGTCCACCGGCTTGGTAAGACAATAGTGAGCCCGACGCGGTCCCTGCAGCGCTTGCATCTGCTGATGCACCTCCAGCGCCCCGGATACCACGATGATCGGAACAAAGGGCAGCAGTTCCTTGAACTCCGGCAGGAAATCGAGCCCGCGCTCGCCCTCCGAGAGCACATGGTCGAGAATCAGCAGGTCCGGCCGGTCGCGAGCGATTTGCGCCAGCGCCGCGCTGCCGTTGCTCACGCGAATCAGTTGGTATTTCGCCAGAGCTTCCTCATAGATCTCATACTGCAGATCGTCGTCTTCAATGATCAGGATTTTGGGAGAATTCATAGTTCGGCTTTCAGCCTCTCGGAGGACGCAGCCTTGACCGGCAGGACGAGTGTGAACACGCTGCCCTGGCCCACCACGGACTCAACGGCCAGGCCGGCTTCCATTCTTTTCGCCAGCTCATAGGCCATCGAAAGCCCCAAACCCGTGCCTCGCCTCGCGGAAAGGGCCTTGGTCGTGAAGAACGGCTCGAAGATGCGCGTCAGGTTTTCCGGTGGAATCCCGCAGCCGGAATCCCGCACCGACACTGCCACGTAGGCAACACCCGCCCCGGGCGTCAGCACCAGTTCCGCCGGGGGCTTATCGAGTCTGGCCGTGACGAGGGTGACGCGCTTCTGTCGGTCCATGGATTCGGCGGCGTTGAGGACGAAGTTCAGCACGATTTGCTGGACGAAGTCTTTCGAGCAGGAAAGCGTGGGGAGGCCGGGCGCGCGCTCGAAGCGGATCTGGACCTCGCGCAGGAAGCGGTCCCCGAGCAGCACCAGCGTTTCATCCACGACGGCGTTGACATCGCACGGTCCCGGCTTCTGGTCGGAATCGCTGCTGAAGCCGAGCATCGCCTTCACAATGCCGGCTCCCTGCTCCACCACCGTCTTAATGCGATCGAGGCGGGTGTTGACTTTCTGGGGGTTATCGAGGTTTTCCTCGATGATCTGCGCCGAGCCTCTAATGATGGAGAGGATATTATTGAAGTCATGGGCTATACCGGCGGCGAGTGTGCCCAGCGCATTCATTTTCTGGCTGTGCACTAAAGCCCGGTTGGCCACCTCCAACTCGCGGGTGCGGTCGGCAACCTTCCGCTCCACCTCGGCATAGCTCCGGACGAGTTGCCGGTGGCGGTTGAATGCCAGGCCGGCAAAGAACAGCGCCACTGCCAGTCCCGCACACGCGATCAGCACCAGACGCGACTCCTTGTACCAAGGAAGGATCACGGCGAACTCCAGCCGGGCGGGGTTCGGATCAATGTTGCCGTTCCGGTCCATAGCCCGCACATCGAAATAGTGTTTGCCCGGCGGCAGGTCAATGAACGCAATGTTGTTCGCCGGCTGGAACGGGGCCCAGTCGCCCCCATCCAACCGGTGGGAAAAAAGCAGGCGAGAACGGCGCGTGTAGTTCCATTTGTCCTGGCCGTTGAAGGCAAGCGTGACGGTGGCGCCCTCGGGGACATTCGCTTCTTTGGCGGTCCATTCCTGAATATACGTCCGCGGCGCATCCGGATCGGCTTCGGGATGATACTGGCTCAGGCCGCGCGCGGTGTCAGCCCAGATGCGGCCGCGGGCATCTTCGCAGACGTCGCGAACCGCGGAGCTGGGAAGCCCCTCTTCCCGGTCATTCTCAATCCACGTCCCCTGCCAGAACCGATGCAGACCGTTGTTCGAGGCTACCCAAAGGCTGCCATCCCGTGTCTTTCGCAACGCATTGATGCGATCGAATCCGCTCCTCACCACCAGCCAGGTCTGGTCGCTGAACTCCCAGATTCGGTCGCTGGTGGCGCACCAGATGCGCCCCGCCGCCGGCTCGACGAACCACAAGGCGCCTTCCGGCGCGCTCCGGTCGGTCGAGGCAAAGCTGCGCCACTTCCGGTCGCGATAGCACGCGGTGCCATGCTCGCTGCTCAGCCACACGTCTCCGTTCTGGGCGGCGAATAGCGCGCAGAGGTTGGTCCCCACGAGCGGATCAGACGGCGGCTCCAAGAACGGCGTGAATCTAAAACCGTCGTAGGCTTCCAGGCGATACCCGTGTGGCGGCCTGCCGGGGCCGAGACTCTGCACCACCACCCTGCCATCTCTTACCCTGCCCAATGGCTTGAACCTCCCGACACCATTGGCTTCGGGCGCCGGAACGAACGCGCCGGTCGCCGGCCGGAACTGCAACATCCGCCCGTCGGTCTCCAGCAGCAAGGTCCCGTTCCTCATCGGGAACAAAGAAGGCCCGGTCGGCGGGTCCTTTGCGATCGCGGCAGGCAAGGGATATTCCCGGTGCTGTTCGTCTTGCAGTGAGTGGAGAAAGTTGCCGGCAATGAACCACAGCCGTCCACTCTCGTCAGCGTTAAGGCAGGCCAGGGGTAAAGCCACCTTCCGCAACGTGTCGGGCACGCGCCAGGTGAGCGGCGCAAAGCGAAGCAGGCCGTCGGAGGTCGCCAGCCAGAATACCCCGCCCGGTTCAACCGCCGCATCGAAGTAATGCCGCGCGGAGATTTCCTCATTCTCGATCGTCTCCCGGCCTCCCCCGGTCCATTGTGCGAGCGAGTCAATGCTCGAAAGCCACCAGGTTTCGTCCTGCCCACGCCAGGCCTGTCGCAGCTTCTCCGTCCCTGCTCCCTCCGTCATCCAGGCACGCCCGTCGAAATAGACCAGCAGTCTCTGGTGATTCGTGCCGGTCTCACCCACCATCGTCACCCCGCCCTTCTCGTCTTCCCGGGCCTCCTGGAGGTTATGAATCTGAAGCTGCGCGGGTGGCACGTATTCCTGCCAGGGGGTGTCCGCTTTCAGGTTCCGCAAAGGCCCGGGGACTTTGGCCAGCCCGCCGGCGCCGGTAATCCATAGCCCCCCGTCGCGGGCCGGTCGCATGCCGGAAAACCGTTCGAGCCGAGTGTCGGTGACGGCCCGCACCACACGCGTGCCGGGTTCCGGCATGCCTTCCGCCTGGAATTCGAGCAACCGCTCCGGCAGCAGCAGGAGCAGATGATCCTGCTTGACCGGGCAGAGCGGCACCGGGTCCGTCACGCGCGCCAAGCCGGTGTTGAATTCCGCCGCGATCTCCGGCACCGGGTGCGTGACCCAGCGATCACCCTTGAATTCCGACAGGCCCTGCCGTGACACCGTCCAGAGCTGCCCGCCCGGACTGCCATAGACGCGGCTGCTGCCGTCCCGAGGAGCCGGCAGCACCCGGATGGTATAGCCGCTTAACTCGCTGATGCCCGACGAAACCGTATGGCGAACCAGCACCTTACCTTGTGGCGTCACCGTCACCGACAGGCACGCGGACTCGGCCAAACCGTCTGCGAGTCTGAAGACGCGCAGATTCAGGCCCTTCAAGCCCTGGGCCGGACTCGCCTCCACGAGCGCCACGAGCGCCGCGCAGACGAGCGGCCATAGTCCTTTGGGCGTCATTGCTCTGGTTCCAGCATATAGGGCGCAGCCGCGCTCGATCGGCTCGATTAAACATCGCTCCGCGGCTGCGCGCAATAGAAAGTCCGGGTGTGCGCCGGGACGCACACTTCCAACGCGCGCCGGCGGCAGGTATCTAACGGGATAAAGATCTTATGGCGCGCCATTTCGGACCATGCGTGCGACAGCCGATGTTCTCCGCGGCTCCCGGCGGAGAACGCGCCGGCGCCTTCACGCTGATCGAATTGCTGGCCGTGATTGCAATCATCGCCATCCTCGCCGCTTTGCTGCTCCCCGCGCTGTCCGGCACCGAGGCGCGCGCCCGGCGCGCCGGTTGCTTGAACAACCTCAAACAGCTCTCGCTCTCGGCGCAAATGTACAGCGCGGACAGCGACGGGCGCCTCGCCGAGAACCTTCCGCTGCCCGAAGCCACCACCAACCAGTGGGTTCTCGGCAACATGAAGCTCTCCGCTGATGCCACCAACCAAACCTTAATCCGCCAGGGCAAGTTCTTCCCCTACGCCAGCCAAGTGCCCGTCTATCGCTGTCCGGCCGACCCCTCCCGCACCAACGGCCTTCCCCGCGTGCGAAGCTACGCCATGAACGGCTGGATGGGCAGCCGTTACATGGAGACCCGCCCTCAGGCCAATCCGTTCCGCACCTTCATGCGTGAGAGCGAACTGGCCGCCGCCGGCCCCGCCCGCCTCTGGCTGGTCATAGACGAACACGAAGCGAGCATTGATGACTCCTGGTTCCTGGTGACCATGGACGACAGCCGGCCCTTCGCCAGCCTGCCCGCTACGCGCCATCAGCGCGGTTACGGGCTGGCTTTCGCGGATGGCCACGCAGAGGTTTACCGGCTCCGCGACCCTTCCACACCGCCGATTCCAGGGTCCTTCAGCCCCAAGAACTCCGACTGGCAGCTCCTTAAGCAAATCACCACTGTTCGTTAGAGAAGAACGGCCCGTTCGACCATGAAGACCAAAACCGTTGTCTGGACCGTCGCCGCCGCCATCGCCTTCCTCCTGCTGCTCTCGTTCGCCGCCCGTCCGCTGAGTCACGGCAAAACCCGCCCGCTTCGCGTTCACAGCGTCAACTCGGTCCGCAGCGTCACCTTCGTCCTGACCAACACCAACCCGCCCGCCCCGGGCGCCTCGCTGCCCGCCCATTGAACCCTCCGGAGCCGCCGCTGGTCGTTGCGGTCCGCCAGCGCGTGTGCATGGAGGAGCGCCGACATTCTTGTCGGCTTTGTTGCAGCACCCCGACGGAGCCGACAAGAATGTCGGCGCTCCTCCGACGGCTTCATGCATAGGCGCTGGCCGCCGGCGATGGCTTAAGCGCGTTTGGAGTAAGGCAGGTTCCAGGGCTGGCGGTACTTAACGCCCACCAGTCTGTCGGCTTCGGCATCGCCCACCACTCGCTCATTCGCAGCGTCCCACACGACTTTGTGGCCCGTGCGATAGGCGATATTGCCCAGGTGCGCCACGGTCGAAACATGGTGGCCGACCTCCAGGTTCAGGACCGGCTGCTGGCGGGATTTGACGCAGTCGAGAAAGTTGCGCACATGCGCCGGGCGGGGATCGGGGCTGCCCGGCTTCTTCATCGAATCCAGGTTCGCGCGCTTGGGCTCGGTGGTGAGTTGATAACCGCCGTCGTTGAGAATGATATTGCCTTCGGTGCCGCTCCACTCAACGCCCCAGGAACGGCCATTGAGACCGTTGTTGAGGCCGGCCTTGTGCTCCCAAATCAGCGTGTAGGTCGGGAACTCATACACCGTCACCTGCGAGTCCGGCGTCTCGGAGTTGTCATCGAATACCAGCTTGCCGCCGGTCGAGAAGACGGATTTCGGCGAGTCCTGCCCCATGCCCATGAGCATCATGTTGATGAGGTGGACTCCCCAGTCCGTCATGAGGCCCCCGGCATAATCCCAGAACCAGCGGAAATTGAAGTGGAACCGGTTGGGATTGAAGGGCCGCTTGGGCGCCGGGCCGAGCCATTGGTCGTAATCCACACCCGCGGGCGGGTCGCAGTCAGCCGGGTTGCCAATGCTCGGCAGCCAATCCAGATACGCCCAGCCGCGGACGACGCTCACCTTGCCCAGCTTGCCCGAGCGGACGAAATCGCCCGCCTCGACAATGTGATTGCAACTGCGCCACTGCGAGCCCATCTGCACCACCCGCTGGTGCCGGCGGGCGGCTTCGAGCATGGCGCGGCCCTCGTCAATGGTCGTGGCCAGGGGCTTCTCGACATAAACATCCTTGCCCGCCTGGCAGGCCAGGACCGTCGGCAACGCGTGCCAGTGGTCGGGCGTGGCAATGAGCACCACATCCACGTCCTTGCGGTCTATGACGCGCCGGAAATCCCTGGTCGTGTCGGGCTTCTTGCCCCGCTTCTTCTCGCAGATCTCGACGCCCTTCGCGGTCTTGGCGTCGTCCACGTCGCAGACCGCCACGCAGTCCACCTCGGGATTGAGCAGGAAGCACGCGAGGTCGCCCTGCCCCATGCCGCCGCAGCCAATAATGCCGAGACGGACCTTGTCGTTCGCGCCCGGTTCGGCAGCCCGCGCCGAGCGGACGAAGGGCGAGGTCAGGCTCCCAAGGGCCAGGGGAGCCACGCTGGCCGCAAGCGCGGACTTGCCCAGGAATGTGCGGCGTGAGAACGAGTTGATTATACGCGGTTTCGACGAGATTGAATGCATAAGCTTTAAAGTGTCACTACTCCCGCAGAATGCCACAGCCGGCCGTGCGCGTCGAGCCCGATGAGCGAAAATTGGCGGCGATGGGGCACATCTCGACACCACCACCGGAGCGCGGCTGTCCTCAGCCGCAGCACGTGCGATAGGGAGCGGGTCTCGATACACTGGGGGAAGCCCGCATAGCCGGGGGTGCTGCGGCTGAGGACAGCCGCGCTCCGACTCGTAGGTGTGAAACACCCAAGCTAGCGATGGCGCAAGCTGGAAAGCCAGCCCCACGCGACCCCGAGCACCAGCCCACCCGCATGGGCGGCGTTCGCCATGTTCGGCAACAGCGGCGTGAAGCACGCCACGAACCAGATCATCATCATCGTCACCGTCGAGGAATGGAGATACAGCCCGCTGCCGGGATCGAACTTGCCGCGCATCCAGATGTAACCGAACAGACCGTAAACCACGCCCGACATCCCGCCGAAACTCGGCCCGCCGTAGTAAAACTGCGCCAGATTCGACGCCACCCCAATCACCAACACCAGCAGCGCCAGCCGCAGCCACCCCTGGCGGCCTTCGATCATGCTGCCCAGATCCATCAGCCACAGCATGTTGAATACAATGTGCAGCGGCCCGAAGTGGATGAAGATCGGCGTGAGGAGCCGCCAAACCTCCCCGTGCCGGACTTCGGGCAGCGTCGGATTCCAGCGCAGAAAGTTGCCCTCCAGCGTGTAATCCGTCATGAAGAGGCTCATGATCGGCTCGTGCGCGGACCCGAGCCGCGAGTAAATCGCCACCACCACGCTGATCGCGATCAGGACGAAAGTCAGCGGCCCGAATCCGTAGGCTGTCAGCGGGCGGAAGAGCTGGCGCCGGTCATGCACCTTCTTGCGATACGCGGCCTCGCCCTTTTCGTGCTTCTCGCGCAGCTCGGCAGCTCGCTTTCCTTCAGAGCGATACTTGGGATCAACGGGATTCTGGCGGAACGCCTCCAACAGGCTGGCGGCCTCCGCGAGCTTGTCCTCATCATTCACCCACAGCGCCCAGCCTTCCGGCTTATGGAACTCGATCTGGTTCTCGATCCCCCGGGCGTAGAGATAGTCCCCCGCTACGCGGGCGGCGGTTTCCTCCGTCAGGTAGCCAATCAGGCGCATTTGCGGCTAAGCGCGCCAGCGCAGCTTCACTACCTGTGCGTGGGCCTTATGAGCCGTATCCAGGCACCGCAGCTCCAGGCGCATCCCTTTGGGCTCCAACGTCGCGTGCACCCAGCCGGCCGGATCGCCCCGCCGAAAAATGTAGGCGACCGGCGGCAGATTGATCAGGTGAATGCCGCTCGGGTCCTCCTCCACTTTCCAGGCGTGCGTGTGGCCGAAAATGTAGGCTTTGACCTGCTTCCGCGGCCGAATGACCGCATAGAGCGCCTCGGTGTCCTTGAGGCCGCCAACGTTTGCCATGGTCCCGGGATTGTGGTGGATCAAGACCAGCGCGGGCTTGTCGGGACTGGCGTCGAGCGCCCCCGCCAGCCAATCAAGTTGTCCCTGACCCAGCAGGCCCGGCGTCGCCAGCGTCTTTTCAAGCGAATCGAGCACAAACCAATTCGCGCGCGGAGTGCTGATGAGCGCGACCTGCCGGTCGGCGAGCGGGCGCCGGGCGGCCTTCTCCGTCTGCAGCGCTTCCCAGAAGCGCTCGCGGTGATCGTGGTTGCCCAGCGCCAGGTGGACCGGCATCCCGTCCTGTCGAATCGGGTCCAGCAAGCCGGCCAGTTGCGCGTAATCGGCCGCCTGGCCGCTGTTGTAGGCGCAATCGCCCGCGATCCACACCCCCGCCGGCCGCTTGGGCAGGGCAAGCAATTCGCGCGAAACCTGCTTGAAATGGTCTGTCATGTTGATGCCCCGGGCCACGGCTGCGGCGTCCCCGGCAATGTGGGTATCGGCCAGCAGCGCCCACGAGTTCGGGTCCGCGCGTTTGGCGGCAGCGAGCAGCCCGGGGCAGAGCCCGAGCCCGGCGCCACCCACAAGCGAGCGCACCAGAAACTGGCGGCGTGAAATCGGCGGCAAATGGATCGGCATACCCTCTACCTAGCCTGCGCAGGGCGCCGGCTCAAGTTCAAACCACGGCGCCCGATCAGGTTCCCGCGGCCCCGTAACACCAGCAGCAGCCCAGGGAAGCCGGCCAAGATGACCTGGCAGGACACGAAGCGATTTGGGTTGACGCTGCTCCGCAGCAGGCCGCTCCCGGGGGTCTCACCCGATACTCACCGGACACTCGCCGGATACACGCCGTAGCCACACCGGGGATAACATTCCGCGCACGCCAGCAATTCAGTCCTTCAACGGGGCGAGGAACTTGAAAAGCTCCTTTGTGGCCGGATCTTCGGGCAGACCCAGGTTGGCACTCAACTGGACGTGCGTCTTGTGCACCCAGCCAAGGGACTGTGCCACATCACGAATCAGCGCGTCCATCTCCACCTGGGGCAAAAGCCGGTAATTGGTCGAGACAAAAACAAACCCGCGCTCGGTAAATACACGCGGCTTGATCTGAACGTCCGCCTTGTCTCCCCTTCGCCAGCCTCCGCCATGAATCCAGAATACGACCGGCCGTTTCTGTGCCCCGTCGGGCGTGTAAATGTCGAGGACCTGCAGCGCATCAGCAGGAGTCGCATACGTGATGTTGGAGGCGAGATTTTGGGCCGCAATTCTCTGCGGTGACGCCAAGAAAAGAAGGAACAGAACGACCAGCGATGCTCTCATGATGATTCTGTAAATCTGAGGTGCCGTCACGTGACAGCAATTCACCACACGACGGGAACTCCGTACCGGGGGAACTCGCCATCCTCGGTACTCAGGCCGCCGCCTGGCAGACCTTCTCCCGCAGCCAGAATTCCAAGGGCTGGTTTGCCATTTGCGCCGCCTCTCGCACCAGGCGAGCCGAGTCGTCATCCAACTGAAGTATGAGCGTGCTCATGCGATGCACTCTACCGCGTCCAGACCGGGGTTTCCAAGCACTCTTTCGCACCTCATTGGGAGGTGCGGAAAGATAGGGCGATGCCCCTGAACCCGTTTGAAGCTTTCCTTGAGCATGAAGATCACGTTGACCGAGTACTGGGCGCCGATCGGAATGCGGAGCCGCCCCTGGTGATTGCAGGCCAACGTGCGGGTGATGTGGGCAACAGATGGAAATCGAACCGCTGCAGCACCTTGGGGTCTATTAGCGGGAAGCCGGACGAAGCCCCGCCTTCGCCATTGCCTTGCGGCGTTCTGCCCGTGGCACCCACACCCAAATGAACGCAGAGACGCAGAGTTCGCAGAGTCAGTCTCCATTGCCTTGCGGCGTTCTGCCCGTGGCTCCCAGATTTTCAGCTTTTCAGCTTTCAGCTTGTCAGCTTTTCCGCGCGCGGTCTCCATTGCCTTTCGGCGTTCTGCCCGTGGCTCCCAACAACAACAACGAAAGGCGACATAAATGAAGACAACAGGTCTCCATTGCCTTTCGGCGTTCTGCCCGTGGCTCCCTCCCGGGGGAGTGACTAACCCGGGAACCAACAACAACGAGTCTCCATTGCCTTTCGGCGTTCTGCCCGTGGCTCCCCCCTGGTGCCCTCCTCCTTTCCAAGCAGGGGAGCAGTGTCTCCATTGCCTTTCGGCGTTCTGCCCGTGGCTCCCCATGCAGGCCGCCCACTGGGGACAGGAGGCGGTCAGGCGTCTCCATTGCCTTTCGGCGTTCTGCCCGTGGCTCCCATCGGTCGGGGGGGGAAATCTTCATCTACGCTCCCGGGTCTCCATTGCCTTTCGGCGTTCTGCCCGTGGCTCCCCCGGGCGCAGCTCAGCAACACATGGAGCACTGGCATGGTCTCCATTGCCTTTCGGCGTTCTGCCCGTGGCTCCCTTCGCCTTTGGTGGGAGAACAAGGTTAGCTTCACCACGTCTCCATTGCCTTTCGGCGTTCTGCCCGTGGCTCCCACTTCAGCCAGACTGGCCAGGCCGTTATGCCGTATCGTCTCCATTGCCTTTCGGCGTTCTGCCCGTGGCTCCCAAGGCGATAAAATGAAGACAGAAATCATCAGCAGAATCGTCTCCATTGCCTTTCGGCGTTCTGCCCGTGGCTCCCACACAAACCAAAAACGAAAGGCGAATATGAAGATTGGTCTCCATTGCCTTTCGGCGTTCTGCCCGTGGCTCCCGGCGCTCTTGCGCCAGAACCCACACTGGAACCGGAGGTCTCCATTGCCTTTCGGCGTTCTGCCCGTGGCTCCCACGCCGAACGCACGCGAGGCT
Organism: uncultured Verrucomicrobiota bacterium; assembly: GCA_964625855.1. Classification (GTDB taxonomy): domain Bacteria; phylum Verrucomicrobiota; class Verrucomicrobiia; order Limisphaerales; family UBA8199; genus JAPLUA01. Next base: position 25,697 of record CAZVFC010000048.1, read on the forward strand.
TTGGACACTTGCAATCAAGTCTCCATTGCCTTTCGGCGTTCTGCCCGTGGCTCCCGATGATGACGGCCCGGAGGGTTCGGACGCGGGACTGGGTCTCCATTGCCTTTCGGCGTTCTGCCCGTGGCTCCC
>CAZVFC010000048.1:25925-74650 GCA_964625855.1 uncultured Verrucomicrobiota bacterium
GTCTCCATTGCCTTTCGGCGTTCTGCCCGTGGCTCCCGCGTTCTCCGCGCTTGGAATCTAAATCACATCTATGGAGTCTCCATTGCCTTTCGGCGTTCTGCCCGTGGCTCCCCGGAAGCACAGGGCGTAATCCGAATCACCCTGGATTGTGGTCTCCATTGCCTTTCGGCGTTCTGCCCGTGGCTCCCGGAAAAGAGGTGAAGTACAACACCGAAACCGAGGGTCAGGTCTCCATTGCCTTTCGGCGTTCTGCCCGTGGCTCCCCGTGGGAGTGCTGCTGGTGGATGCCGGTGAGTGCCGAGTCTCCATTGCCTTTCGGCGTTCTGCCCGTGGCTCCCTACCTCAAGAATAAAGACGCCCACGTCATTGACTTGACGTCTCCATTGCCTTTCGGCGTTCTGCCCGTGGCTCCCGTCGTAGGGACGGCGGGAATGGGCGGGGCGGTCGGGCGTCGTCTCCATTGCCTTTCGGCGTTCTGCCCGTGGCTCCCCCGAATCGGTCGGTGAGAAGGACCGATACTCGTGGACGTGGTCTCCATTGCCTTTCGGCGTTCTGCCCGTGGCTCCCGACATCTGCCGATGTGGACGCCGCTTTCCGCGCAGAAATTGTCTCCATTGCCTTTCGGCATTCTGCCCGTGGCTCCCTGTAAATCTGGACGCAGAGGCGCGGGCCTGTGGTTTTGAGTCTCCATTGCCTTTCGGCGTTCTGCCCGTGGCTCCCGTCGGTGGGGTGCATGAATGCGTGCGAGGAGGCGGGAGTGTCTCCATTGCCTTTCGGCGTTCTGCCCGTGGCTCCCACCTTCGCGACAAGCTGAAGGCACTTGCGGAGCGCGGAGTGTCTCCATTGCCTTTCGGCGTTCTGCCCGTGGCTCCCTAGAAATGAAAGCAACCAATACAGAAATTAAATCGGCGTCTCCATTGCCTTTCGGCGTTCTGCCCGTGGCTCCCGAAGCCGGGCGCAGTTAAGCAACACATGGAGCACGGGGTCTCCATTGCCTTTCGGCGTTCTGCCCGTGGCTCCCATAAAGCGCCATTGCGAAAAGCGCAAGGCGGAAAAGCAAGGTCTCCATTGCCTTTCGGCGTTCTGCCCGTGGCTCCCAAGAAGTTTAGAGCGAAACATCCTGAACCCCGCTGGACAGGTCTCCATTGCCTTTCGGCGTTCTGCCCGTGGCTCCCGTTTCCTCCAAGGGCAAGGCGTACCGGGCGGGGAATCGGGTCTCCATTGCCTTTCGGCGTTCTGCCCGTGGCTCCCCGGCTGGGTTCGGTGGGAGAAGAACCGCAGTAGCTACGAAGTCTCCATTGCCTTTCGGCGTTCTGCCCGTGGCTCCCGAGAGCAGTAACTTCAAACAAAACCACCTCCAACCGGAGTCTCCATTGCCTTTCGGCGTTCTGCCCGTGGCTCCCGGGCAAGGATCTGGTGCAGATTCACGAGAGCGCGACCATGTCTCCATTGCCTTTCGGCGTTCTGCCCGTGGCTCCCATCCCGACGGGCTTCCGTCTCCTCAGCCCGCGATTAGTCTCCATTGCCTTTCGGCGTTCTGCCCGTGGCTCCCTGCCCGATGTGCAAGAGAGATGGCCCGGGCGGAGCGATGTCTCCATTGCCTTTCGGCGTTCTGCCCGTGGCTCCCCATGAAGACAAAAATTAAAGAGTCGGCGGTTACGGTGGGTCTCCATTGCCTTTCGGCGTTCTGCCCGTGGCTCCCTCGAAAATTTGGAATCACAATACGGCGCCGGGTTCTTTGTCTCCATTGCCTTTCGGCGTTCTGCCCGTGGCTCCCCTTGTGTTAATCTCATGCTGTCACTAGTGACATGATGAGTCTCCATTGCCTTTCGGCGTTCTGCCCGTGGCTCCCATGACATTGGACGGACGATTGACAGCTTGAACAAGGACGTCTCCATTGCCTTTCGGCGTTCTGCCCGTGGCTCCCTCGAGCTAACGAAAGGAGGCGTCTAACAGCCTATGCCGCGTCTCCATTGCCTTTCGGCGTTCTGCCCGTGGCTCCCGTGGTCCGCTCAGACACACCTGAGCGGGAATACGAGCGTCTCCATTGCCTTTCGGCGTTCTGCCCGTGGCTCCCAAAACATCCCCATATTGAACCGGCCCATAACCTCGGGGTCTCCATTGCCTTTCGGCGTTCTGCCCGTGGCTCCCTCAAATGTGACATGATGAAACATGACAGAAACGAAAGGGTCTCCATTGCCTTTCGGCGTTCTGCCCGTGGCTCCCTCAAGCTGCATCCGAGCACCATTAGCATACGCCGAGTCTCCATTGCCTTTCGGCGTTCTGCCCGTGGCTCCCGGATATTGCGGATGGTGTGGTATCAGCAATTGCTGACCGTCTCCATTGCCTTTCGGCGTTCTGCCCGTGGCTCCCGACATCTACAACGCGGTTGCTCCATTGCTCGCGGTGAGTCTCCATTGCCTTTCGGCGTTCTGCCCGTGGCTCCCCGCGACGGTGACCAGAATGAGGGCCGAACGCGCCGCGTCTCCATTGCCTTTCGGCGTTCTGCCCGTGGCTCCCTACTTTCGACGCGCCGACATGTGCTGGGACATTATCTGTCTCCATTGCCTTTCGGCGTTCTGCCCGTGGCTCCCCGGCAGGCGGTGAACACAAACCAAAAGCGAAAGGCGAGTCTCCATTGCCTTTCGGCGTTCTGCCCGTGGCTCCCCGTCCGAGATATGGTCACCGATGAGATCATCTATCGCGTCTCCATTGCCTTTCGGCGTTCTGCCCGTGGCTCCCTGCAAGCCGCCCTCGAGCGCCACCTATCAAAAGGACTAGGTCTCCATTGCCTTTCGGCGTTCTGCCCGTGGCTCCCAGGGCAAGACGAAGCAGAGCAAGTCGAGGCGATCCTGCGGTCTCCATTGCCTTTCGGCGTTCTGCCCGTGGCTCCCCTAGATACCATGATTCACGCAAGGCTATAATTGAGTGTCTCCATTGCCTTTCGGCGTTCTGCCCGTGGCTCCCTGTTGAAGATAGAGTCATTGTTGAATATCCTTCTTGGTGTCTCCATTGCCTTTCGGCGTTCTGCCCGTGGCTCCCAGGAAGGCGATTGCTGAATTAGTAGATAAGATATTAGTGTCTCCATTGCCTTTCGGCGTTCTGCCCGTGGCTCCCTAGTCGTATTCAGTTCCCAACAGACGCAAACTTCGTGTGTCTCCATTGCCTTTCGGCGTTCTGCCCGTGGCTCCCAGGAAAATGGCAAAGTAACACTGGCAATTGACATTAGGGTCTCCATTGCCTTTCGGCGTTCTGCCCGTGGCTCCCTCGACCGAGACCCGCTGGCCATTGACAAGATCGTCAAGGCGTCTCCATTGCCTTTCGGCGTTCTGCCCGTGGCTCCCGAGAAAAGTTTATTGAATATGCATAGTCGTTGGACAAGTCTCCATTGCCTTTCGGCGTTCTGCCCGTGGCTCCCGCAACAAGCCAACCGGGAGAAGGTGAATGCCATTGCCCGGTCTCCATTGCCTTTCGGCGTTCTGCCCGTGGCTCCCACGGAAGCTGCTGGCGGCGGTCTATGCGCGTCTCACCGGTCTCCATTGCCTTTCGGCGTTCTGCCCGTGGCTCCCCCGCAACCTAATCCCACTGTAAGACAAACGCAAGCCAAGTCTCCATTGCCTTTCGGCGTTCTGCCCGTGGCTCCCCAATTTATCCATGCTCCCGACCGCCGTCGCTGCCGCCTGGTCTCCATTGCCTTTCGGCGTTCTGCCCGTGGCTCCCGCCTGTCGGCTGCTCGATAGCATGGCCAGGCATGCAGATGTCTCCATTGCCTTTCGGCGTTCTGCCCGTGGCTCCCGGGGCACTAGCTCTGATTACCTCGTGAATCTGCACAGTCTCCATTGCCTTTCGGCGTTCTGCCCGTGGCTCCCGCAATGGATAAATATGGAATGACAGAAAAGTCTTTTGGTCTCCATTGCCTTTCGGCGTTCTGCCCGTGGCTCCCCTAAAGCAAGTTGCACAGAAGAACTCTATGCAAAGTTGGTCTCCATTGCCTTTCGGCGTTCTGCCCGTGGCTCCCAATCCTGACAGTTGAAGCCGCCCTGAAGGCCGTCGAGGTCTCCATTGCCTTTCGGCGTTCTGCCCGTGGCTCCCCAGCAGCAGCAAAGCAGAGTGGAAGTCCATTAAGGAAAACGTCTCCATTGCCTTTCGGCGTTCTGCCCGTGGCTCCCCATCGGCAAGCTCAATCTGATTCTTGGCGAACGCGCTCCGTCTCCATTGCCTTTCGGCGTTCTGCCCGTGGCTCCCTATTCTGTAACACTATAGATGAAAGATGTTTACTTGTGGTCTCCATTGCCTTTCGGCGTTCTGCCCGTGGCTCCCTACTGAGTGTAAAATTACCTACACACGTCGAATGATATGTCTCCATTGCCTTTCGGCGTTCTGCCCGTGGCTCCCACGCTCTTACTACCTAACCCACAAAACAGAGCTAACGGGTCTCCATTGCCTTTCGGCGTTCTGCCCGTGGCTCCCGAAACTGCACCGTATTGGACTTCATAGGAGTATTCATTGGTCTCCATTGCCTTTCGGCGTTCTGCCCGTGGCTCCCTGGGCAACGAGTTCAACATCATTGCCGGGAACTTCTAGTCTCCATTGCCTTTCGGCGTTCTGCCCGTGGCTCCCAACGGGCTGGCGACGCTGGCCGGGAAGCGGGAAGGGGTCTCCATTGCCTTTCGGCGTTCTGCCCGTGGCTCCCCGTCACTTCGCTACTACATAAGGAACCGGGAGGCTATGTCTCCATTGCCTTTCGGCGTTCTGCCCGTGGCTCCCTTTGACAGAAGCCAAAGCGTATATCGAAAGGTATTTGTCTCCATTGCCTTTCGGCGTTCTGCCCGTGGCTCCCCCAATGCGCTATAAAGACATTGCGGGGAACAATTAAAGTCTCCATTGCCTTTCGGCGTTCTGCCCGTGGCTCCCCTAAATCCCCTAGCCCGAAGGAAGCGGGACAGGCCCAGGGTCTCCATTGCCTTTCGGCGTTCTGCCCGTGGCTCCCTGACCCACTATTTAACAACGTTGCATTTTGTGGCTCGGGTCTCCATTGCCTTTCGGCGTTCTGCCCGTGGCTCCCGGTGGAAAAGAATTCTTAGCTAAATATCAAGATGATCTGGTCTCCATTGCCTTTCGGCGTTCTGCCCGTGGCTCCCTGCAGAGAGGCGACTGAAGTGTTGAAAAGTCTAGATACGGTCTCCATTGCCTTTCGGCGTTCTGCCCGTGGCTCCCTCTGCCCAAAGTATGAAGATGGAGTAGTTTGTCTAGTCTCCATTGCCTTTCGGCGTTCTGCCCGTGGCTCCCTCTGGCTTCCAAACTTGTTGGCTGGCGGGGGCGCCAGAGCCGTCCAGGTCAGGACCGGCGGTTTGTGCCAATTCGGCACTCGCCAGCCCTTCGCCTGGACACCAGCAACTCTACCTAAAGAACTGCGGGTCAGCCAGTTTAATTGCAGGTCAGGAGCCCACCCATTTTGAAGGCCGGCGGCTGACGACCTGGGCGGGAAACCTGCGAATTGGGCACCGCCGGACAGGGATTTGGGAAGGGGGCGCGTCATACGAGGTAGCAGAGGGCTTTTTCGGAGCAGACCATCGTGCCGGCGGTCATGGTTTCTTTGGCACAGCGGGCGTCAATTTTATAGGCGACGATCCGGTCCTCCTGCTCGTCAATTTCAGCCAGGAGCTGGAGCCAGAACTCGGTGAACTCGGCTTCTTCGAGGCGGCATTCAAACACGCTGTATTGGACGCGCACCCCGAAGTCTTCGCAGACCCGGGCCACTTTGCCGAGCCGCTTTTGATCGGAAATGTCGTAGGCCACGAGTGTCAGCATTTGCTTTTCACCCGGCGGCGCCTTTTCGTAGGGGACCAGCGGGAAGGCGTCGAACCACCAAGGGGAATTGGGGATTGCGGATTGCGGATTGCGGATTGGGGGAGCGGCATCGGGGATTGCGGATTGCGGATTGCGGATTGGGGGAGCGGCATGGGGATTGCGGGTTGCGGATTGCGGGTTGCGGATTGCGGATTCCATCGTTTGCGGTCATTGGTTGCGGCGGGCGGTGTTGATGGAGCTGACGGTGAGGGCACGTCCGCAATTAGTTCATGAGGAACGGCTCGAACTTCGCCGCGTCTTCCAGCGCGGCCTTGTACATGACAGCCTGGTGCTCCAGTTGTTGGCGCAAGGTGGTGCGGTGCTCGACGCACTCGGCCAGGAACTGGCGCTCCATGCGGCGCTCGTATTGCAGGATGAACTTCTTGCGGCCGTCGTCGTTGAGATAGACGCCGCCATTCTTTGGCTCGAAGTGCGCGGCATTGAGAATCTGATGGCTGAAGAGGTCCAGGGCCAGGGCCTCGACGAGCACGGGCCGGAACGGCTCGATAAGGTCCAGGGCCAGCGACCAGCGGCCATCCTCGGTGGCGTGGAGCAGCCCGAGGGCCGGGTCGAGGCCGTGCGCGTGGATGAACGCCACGGCCTCGCTGTAAAGGAGCGTGGCGCCGAAGGAGATGCAGGCGTTGACGGCATTAAGGGGCGGGCGGGTCGAGCGGCGCTCGAAGGGGAACGCCTCGGGCAGGAATGAGGCCCAGGCCTGAAAGTAGCGGGCGGTGGACGCGCCTTCATAGCCGCGCAGCTCGTCTATGGTCTCGCTCCGCTTGAGCGAGGCGAAAAGGGCGTCCAGCCAGGTAATTGCGGATTGCGGATTGCGGATTGCGGATTGGCCGGCGGGGGTTGGGGATTGCGGATTGCGGAATGCGGATTGGCCGGCGGGGGTCGCGGATTGCGGATTGCAGATTGCGGATTGGCGGGCGGGAGTTGTGGATTGCGGATTGCAGATTGGAGATTGGGGCTGCTCGGGTGTGCTTGGGCCTTCAATCCGCGATCCGCAATCCGCAGTCCGCAATTCGGCGCTGCGCGATGCGGCCAGGCGCTGAAGAACGCGGCGCTGGTTATAGATTTTGGCGGTGACGACGCGACCGGCCATCTGGAGACCGAAAGCGGGCTCGAGGGTCTGGCGGTATTGGCGGAGGCGGGCCTGGCCGTGGTCGTTTTGCGCCGGCAGGAACCCGCCCAGGAACTGGCCGTTCCAGGCGAGGACGTTCACCGGGATGTTGGCTCGCAGGAGAGCGGCCAGCGCGGGCGAGGTGATCTGCACCGACTCGGCGATGATCAGCCGGTCCAGGTCGCGGATGGGGATTGCGCGCAACACTTCGTCGCGGTCGGTGGCCTCGTTATGGCCAAAGACTTCGAGGCGCTCGCTTTTGAGGCTGACCTGGCAACGGGGCTGGTTAATGCAGGCGGTGGGCATGTTGAGAATTGCGGATTGCGGATTGCGGATTGCGGATTTTGGGGGGCGAGCACTGATGGTGCCGGGCGCGGATGTGACGGGTGTTTCGTTTCATGGCGGCACTCTACGCGGCGCTGTGGCACCGGGGCGCCTTTCAGACGTGGGAGGACGTCGGGCAGGTGGGGCAGGTCCGCGGAGCCGAAGATTGAGTGTAACTCTGCGCTACGCTGCCCGGCTAGGCCAGGGTGATGGAGCCGGGGGGCAGGTCGAGGGTGAAGCGGCCTTTCTCGGGCAAGAGCGGGACGAGGGCGGCGAAGTCGGGGCCGGCCTGTCGGAGGCGGGTCTTGAGTTCGTTGAGGGTCTTGCGCAGGGCCTGATCATCGTAGCCGGGGGGCAAGCTCGCTTCATCCCGCCAATCGTTGCCGTCCTCGGCCACGCACTGCTGGCGGAGGCGGGCGGCAAAGGCACGGAGCGGTTCAAGGGCGTTGGAGTATTTGGCGGGGGCGGGCTTGCCGAGCTTGGCGTTTTCGGCCAGGAACAGCACGAGCAGAAACTGCGGGGCGGAGAGCTTGAGGGGATGGCCGTTGACCTGGATCTGGCGGCGGGAATACGCGGCCTGGAGGCGGACATTCCGCCGCGCGATTTCCTCGACCCGGCCCCGGCAGCGCTCGACCAGCTCCACAAAGGAGGCGGGCTTGCGGATCATGTCCCGCTCGAAGAGGTTGCGGAAGGCAACGAACGGGATGTCCGCAAGGTCAATCCGCGCCTGGGCGGCGAGCACCTGGCCGCTCTCAGGCAAAGGTAGGGCAGCGCGTCCCGCCTGCCCGCGTTCGTTTGGTTGGGCAGCGGGTCCCGCTTGCCCAGCGCGGGCAGGCGGGACGCACTGCCCTACGTTGAGGTGCTGGCAGGGCTGGCTGGGGAAGTAGAAGCGGGGCTTGAGGCGGGGATCATCAAAGGGCTCATTGACCAGGACGTGCGTGAGGCGGTCGTGCTCGCGGCCGACCAGCGAGGCGCAGGCATAGAGCAGCGCGCCCATGGTCTTGCGTCCGCCGGCAATCGAGAGCACCAGGCGCGTGTCCGGGGTTTCCGTCCAGCGGCGGACTTCGCTGAGGAGGAAGTTGGCGGTGGCGGCATTTTCGGCGGGCGAGCGCAGGTCTTCGAGCCAGTCACTCCGGCCCGTGCGCGGGTTGGGGGCTTCAATAACGCGGGCCGGATCGAGCATGAGGCGCGGGTCGGCGGCGGCGTCCGGCCCCAGGATGGCCGCGCGCAATTCCTGCCAGAGATCGGGGACGCCCGGCTGCGCCGGCGTGAGCAGTTCGCGCTCGATGGCCTGCCGGCCACTGATGGTGGTAAGGACGACGACGCGGTCGGGAATGACGGGGGGTGTCTCGTGAGCGAGCGCCCAGACGGTCTCCGTGAGGACGGCGGGAGACATGCCGGTGACGGCGAGGAGGATGGTCTGGGATTGGGGATTGGGGATTGCGGATTGCGGATTGGGGCGAGGCGTGGAACGTGATGCGTGATGCGTTTTGCGTGGTGCGTGAGCTGACGGGGTCGCGGGTTGGGCGGGCTTGCGGGGGCTGGTTTTGACGCGGGGCGGTTTCATGCGGTTAGTAAAGCAGGTTGGGGCTCAGAGGTCCGGGTCTGGGACGTCTGCGGACGTTGGCCGGGCGGAGGCGGAGCCAGACGAAGACTTCACAGGCCAGTTTGTACTCCCCGGAAACGGTTGCGCGCGAGGTCCAGGCGGTCCGGTGCCAGGGGGAGCGCCTCGACCCGGGCGGCGAGGGTGTCGGGCGCGACCATGCTCTCGCGCAAGAGCAGCCGGACGAATTCCAGGTCTTTCTCACGTCCGGCGACCAGTTTCGAGGCGGCCAGGTCGTGGACTTCGAGGCACCAGCCGGTAGCGCCGCCGGTGTTCTCGTTGCGGATGGGCACGAGGCGATCCTGCCAGCCGGGCGGGAGGGTGGCGGTGGTTTCGTCCACACCGTGGGCGTAATAGCCGAAGGTCTGGTGGAAGGCGGACAATTCGCCAATGGCGCCATCAATCAGGATGGACTTGGCCGGCTCAGCTCGCGGGAAGACATCGGCCTCAATGGAGGACAGAAGCACGTCGGGGGCGTTGGGGAACTGGGCAAGGATGGCCTGACTCCCCACAACGACGATGTCGCGCTCGTTGGTGATGGCCGCGGCGGCGCGCAGGATGTGCTCAAGCGAGGCTCGATTCATCGGAAAGTAGGACGGGCGTCTCGCCTGTCCCCGCAGGTGCGCAGGCAGTGCTCAAGTGAGGCGCCCCTCATAGCGGCTCAGAATGGCCTGGCGTTCAGCGGGAGTCAGGAGGCCGGCGAAAGGGCTGGATTGGCGCAGCCGCGCCGCCTCCGCATCCCGGGAACGTAACAACCGGAGCAACTGCGTGAACGGCAACGTATCGAGCAACTGCTCCCATTCCCGGAGGGGCGCTGCAGGGCTGGCGGCGAGCCAACGTTCCAGGTTGGCGCGGGCCACTTGCAGAAGCTGCGGCTCGGCTTCGAGCCTGGCCGCCACCGCCTCGTGCAGCGCCAGGCTGCGGGCATCAATCCACTCGTGCGAGCGCATGTCAGCGGAGGCTAAATCCGCAATCCGCAATCCGCAATCCGCAGTTCATTCGCGGTCAAGGCGGCGAGGAATTCCTGTTCGCTCATATCAGAGAGTACGCGGGCGGCGGGCGGTGGTCCAGCAGGCTTCGGCGGCGGGCATCAATCCACTCGTGCGAGCGCATTTCTCGGGAGGCTGAATCTGCGATCCGCAATCGGCAATCCCCAGGGGGGCATTTCGGATTGCGGATTACGGATTGCATCAGACGGCAGCGCGCGTGCGGGCAGCGGCAAGGGCGCGGAGTTGGTCAAGCGAGGCCGGCTCGTTCGGGAACAAGATGGGACGCAGGCCAGGGATAAGGCGATCTTTGAGCACCACCGGGACGTTGCGGCTTCTGGCAAACTCAGCCGCTTGCAGCCGCAGGGGCGAGTGCCGGACACAAATGGCCCGCCCCAGCAGCCCGCCGGCTTCCGCCACCGCCAGGAGGTCTTCCTTGAGCGGATGCAACTCGCGTTCGCGAAGTTCCTCCGCCAGCTTGTCGAGCAACTCGGTCAGCCGCCCGTCAGGTGTGATCTGGCGGAGAATCTCGTTGCGAAGCCGGTCCACCTTGTTTTCGGCTGGCAGCCAGTCTTTGCAGTCCACCACCCACAGCTTGCCGCCCCAGTTGAACACGAGGTCCAACTCGCCTTCTTCCCGGCCCGAGCCGCGCAGCACTCTTGGCACGAGCCGCACGCTGCGTTGGACCACGGGCACGCCCAGCTTGAGGAGCGCGACGGCGGTCGCAAACTCCAAGGCAAAGCCCGGTTGATCCTGCAGCTCCGGCACGTCCCAGGCGAGGAACTTGCGGAAGTCCTGCCGCTTCTGCAGCAGGGGGCCGAACTCACTTTCCGGCAGACTGCGACCGCGCTCGTTGAGGGTCAGGCGCTGCCCGGTTCCGGTGACTTCCGCGCTGCCAAGCTGACAGCGGAGTAAGGCGAGTGGCTCCAGTTGGCGGGCAAGGTGCGGGTCCAACTGAAACGATTCCTGGGGCAGCAGGTCACTCCCTTTGGGCAGGAAGGGAAAGACGCGCAAGTCGCGCTCGAGATAGAAGCAGCGCACGCCAGCCAAACGACACCATTCAGCGGCAGCCATGGCCATAAGCTTGTTGCCGCCGGTCAGGTTGACCTCACAGTTTGAGTCGTCCAGCGCATATTCTTCGGCGGCGCTGGCAAAGGCGTCCACCACGCCCTGAAAGCGATCATGAGGCACCGGCCGCAGGAATACGCCCCCCGCGCCCAGGCTGCGGGAGGACTCCAGCAGTTCCTTGAGCCGCTCGGCAGGCCGCTTGGACTCGGCCTCTTCGGCTGAATGGAACAGAATGAACCGCTCGGGCCTGGTGTGGAGCACCGCCAGCACCTGCGGCCAGATTTGCTTGGAGGCGAGGGAGAGGAGGGTCATGTCTTCAGCGGGTTCCAGACGCGGCTGAAGCCGAAGCCGGCGAAGTCCTTTTCGTTGGTCGTAGCCAGCTCGTTGACGCCGTGATGGCGCAGGGTCAGGGCCAGCCGGGCGTCAATGATGCGGCGGAACGCGAAGTCCTTGGAGGAGGCGAGTTTCCAGACCTGGTCCATGACCGGGGCCGACTCCACCAAATGCCAGTTTGCGTTCCGGCAAAAGTTCTGGCAGCGCTCAGACGCCTCGGCAGAGGTTAACGGCTTGGGGAAGATCGCTGGATTGCGCAACTTAAGATACAGCTCGACCAGCATCAACTCGCATACGACCACGTCACTTCGCGGGGCCAGCGATTCCAGGAACTGGCGGGCCGCCGAGTGCTGCGGCATGGCCGAGTTCGCCGCATAAACGGCCAGGTTGGTGTCGAAGGAAATCATGTAACCCTGACCTCACTGGTGACAGGCCGCCGTCCACTCCTCCTCCGGGAGGAGAGGACGCCCCAAATTGGCCGGCGGCGGCAGGCGCCATTTGTTGCCGGGCTTGCGCCCGGGGGGATTGGTCTCCGTCATATACTCCAGCCCGCGCCGCACCAATTCGGCGAAGGACCACTCCTTGCGGGCGGCCACCTCTTTGGCCCGCTGAAACAGCTCATCGGGAATCTGCACTTGGGTCTTAATCATGATGGCAATTTACCATGATGGGGATTTGAGGGCAATCAGGGCTGAGCGTGCCCGCCGTGGCGGTGCCGACGGTGAGAATGAGGAGAGGGGCATGGCTAGTGTGCGGCCTCGCCCTGCGCCGCGATGTGCTCAACCAAACCGTGGCTGAGAAGGGCTTCGCGCTCGTAGCCCCCCTTGGCTGAAAGTCGAATCTTCGTGTGCTCGGGTAGAAGCAGCCCGCGAAGAATCACGACTAAGAAGCGGTACTTACCAGCGAGCCGGCAAACCTTGATCCGCACGGGGCTGGGGTAGCGGTCGGTTGTAGGCCCGTTGTCGCCGGTCGGGTCGGAAGGAGAATACTTGGCCGAGACCGTGGTGGTCTCGTTGCCCCGGCGGAAACGCTGGGCAAGTGGCATGCCGAGCGCGTGCCGATACACCAGAGCGTTGTGACTCTGACCCTGCGCCGGATCGGCGACATCGTGATCGTTCTCGCCCCACTGGCTGGGCGTCCCGAAGTTGGCGCTGCCGATGCGAAGGCTGCGCATCCACCGGGCAGCGCCGGCCAACGCATCGCGTCCGGTCAAGAACTCCGGCTTTAGGAGCCTGACCTGAACATTCGGCGGTAGGAATGAGAGCGCACCCCTGAGAGATTCAACATCGGCGAACTGGTCGTCGGGACCCCACACGCTCCCATAGCCGCGGGTGGCCCGCGTTCCGAGGGCGCCGAGCAAAGAGAACGCTCGAACGGCGGCGTCTAATTTCGGCCGGAGTGCTGGCTCTTCGCTTGCGAATGGCGGAAACCATGTCATCGCGAACGTGAAGCAGGCATTCCGGTCTGCTTTCAGTGGCAAGAGCACGCCCCGCTTCTGTTCTGAGCCCGGCTGGGGACGCAATGGCCAAAGAAAGTAGGATTCCGGCTTCCCCATGGCGTCCCGTTCATCGCGCTCACCGGTGTAGTCGAGCAGATTCTGGCTCACCTTGCGGCTCTCCTCAGACACGAGTCTAAGCGATACGCGCGAAGCCCGTGCAGGGGCGCGCTGCGCCTGGCCGAAGATGAGGTCGTCCATGGCCTGTCCGGGAAAGAGCACCCGCAGCCAAACCCGCAATTGACCGCGCAGCGTTGGGACTCGCACCTCGGCAGACTCAGTGGGGCTTGCGCCTCCAGCGAAGCAAGGAGTCAGCAGTTCAAGAGTGGTTGGTTGGGACGTGAGCTTCATAATCCAGCTTGCCTCAGAGCTTCGATCCTTTTCTTACCCTTCTCGTTGTTCCAGGACCTCAAGATTGCCTTCCCCTCCTCAGAGCGGAAGAATCGCAGCACCCAACCACGTTCAGGTTCCTGTTTGGACGCAATTTCCCTCGCGCAGGCTGTCCATTCGGGTTTGCTTCGTAGGAACCTCTGGTACTCCTGTTCTTCTGGCGGCGCTTGGGCCAGTTTCCTGTCGGCATCAGCTCTTTGTTCCATCGCTCTCTGCCTCTCCAGGCGCTGTTCAGCGTCGCGCCGCACGAGGTCCAGTTCTTTCGGGGTTGGCAACCGGAAGACCCCGTAACCTGCAGCGGTCTTTGCTCCCAAGCCCGTTTGGCGCAGGCATTGATCCAGCCAGTCGCTCGTCACTTTCAGAAGCTGGTCACTTTCCGCTGCTGGTCGGCCCAGCAGGGCGAAATGCCAGATGCTGCCTTTGCCCAGTGCCAGGAACACATTCGGGACTATGCGCCCGCGTCCTTCTTCCGGGTGAGGGGTCAAGATGTCGGGCTCCAGGGCGGGTGGCTGGTGCGGGAACCCGCCAATGAAAATGATCTCGCCGGCCTCGTGGTCCTTCTCGTCATCCGAGCCAAACACCTTTCTGGCAAGTGCGTGCGCGCTTCGACTTGGTAAATCGCCTTCGGCAAGTTGCTCCCAGTAAACCCAAGTGCTCAACGCACCCTTTAGGGTGGTGCCTGGAATCCACGGGAGCCCGGTGGTGCGGTCGGCGCAGAGCCCGACGTTTTCTAACACGCTGACCCGGCCCAGGTGGACGAGCAGGCGAGAGTCGTTTACGAGATGCACGACCCGGAACCGGTCGCCGTGCTGGCGGGCGAGACCATCTAGCCAGCGGAGCCTCGCCTCGCAAGCGGACCTCAGGCGCTGCATGCCGTTCTTGTAGCAGTCCCGAACCTGCTTGAGACTTTGGCTCTTGGGCGCATCGGCCTTCTTGTCCTCACGACCATCTTTCCAGTGGCGGAAGGAGAGCTTGTCCAGCAGAAGAGTCCACGAGTCGCATGCTGGCGATGTGTCGCTGCGAAGCGCGCGCCGAATGTTGGTCGTCACGGCGCGCTCCAGGACAGGCTGCTCAACAGTTGGCATAGGCTTCCTATTAGGCCACGAAGCGTTTGAGGTAGTTGAGGAAGGCGATGGCTTCGGCCGTGGCGCGGCGAAGTTGAGAGGCGTCCTGAGCCTCCGCGAGTTCCTTCACCAGCGTGTCCGGGTCTGTGGCCTTGACAATGGCGATGCCCGCACCGGAGAGGTGTTGAGCCACGGCCTTCACAACATCGAATTCGCCTTGGCGCTTGCGCTGCCCATTCTCCTTGTCCTTCCACTCAACGGCGAACGCGGATGCGGTCAACAGGCCATCCGCCTTGATGAGCATGGGAAAGCCGCTCACCACCTCGCCGCCCTTTTGGCCGCCGAACTTATGGTCCTTCCACTTGAGGGCGTTCGCCGCGCGAATTTGAGCGAGCGTTTTCATGGCAGTTCCTCCCGCTTGGTTTCGCAGAGGCCGTGGCCGGTGGTTTCGTCGCCGCCGATTTGGAGAATGGGCGGCTGCTTACTCGGGTCTCTACCGTCCGGCAAGAGGGCGGCGAGGGCATTGGCCGGCTCCCTCTCAGCCGTATCGCGGCGCGGCGGCAGGACGGTAAGCACGCTGTAGAATAACGCCTCGCACGGAACGTTCTCCTGGTTGAACAAAGCACCACCCCCTTCGCCACTCGACCCTTTCGCGGTGCGCGTTTCAGGGTTGATGGCGATGCGGGCGACAACCTCAGTGCAAGTGGTGACGAAGTGCTGGAAGTTCTCATCGTGAACAATGGCGAGGCGAGCGGCCAATTTGTCGCGGGCTGTCCAGAGTGGATCGTTCGTCAGCGATTCGAGTTTGGCAGCGACGTCAACCACCCCTTTCCCTTGGTCAGCCTTCTGAGTCGCGAGTGCATATTCCTCCAGCACTGCCCGGTCCTGGTTTGGGATGAGCAGCTCAGCACCAGCAATGACGTGGTCTTTCTGTGGCTGTGGAACGGGCACGGCTCTGCCTGTGTCGCGATTGAACCGTTCCAGCGCCGCCGGGCAGGTCAGCCAGGCAAAGCACCCGGCGAGCGAGCGGACGGGGAAGGCGAGAATCTTGGCCTCCATGATTTGGACGCAGCCGGCGTGCGCGGTGATGCCAGCCGCTTCATCGAGCTTGCGGTCCTCACCGAAAAGCGTGCGACCTTCCTCCTCGCTGAGAAGCAACGTGCCGTCGGGTCTGTGGGCGTCGCGAGCCCATTGCCGCAGCACGCCTTTCAGGCTGGTGCTGGGGATGACCGGGAAGCCGGTGATGCGCTCGCGCATAATAGGCAGGTCCACCACGTCCACGGAAGTGCCGCTGCCCACATGCAGCGGGGTGCGCGTGTAGAGGGTTAGTAAATGTCGCTTCATGTTGTTTGTCATAGTGTGTGTTTAGCAGTTAAAGAGTTCCTCGGCCAACGCGGGGACGTCTGCGGACGTGCAGTGCGGGTCGACCCTCGTGCTGCACAGGCCGCAGCCGAAACCCTTCTCACCGAAGAAATCAGAACGTGGGCCGAACGTATCAGATTGGGGGTCACAGTGCAGCAGGGCGATCAGCGCATTGGCCGTGGGCGCAGAGTCGCACAGGAAGTAATAGACGGAACCGGCCGGGACGGCGAGGCGGGTTTCCTTGGGGGTGCCATCCACTGCGTCCCAGCCGGCGAAGGGGATGGATTTGCCAAGGCACGCACCAATGAGCCGCGCGCGGCCCGGGAGCCGCAGGCAGACCTCGCCGGCGGGGCGTTGCTGCGGTGAGTTGTCCTTGCACCATCCGGGCAGCCACCCGTGCGCAAAGACGGTGGGCGTGATGAGCGCCCACTTGACCAGGCAAGGTCCGTTGCCTTCTGAGAGCGGCGCTTTGGGCAGTGCGGTGTCGGGGCCGGGCCAGAGACGAGCCAGCCGTCGCTCACCGCCGAGAAGCAGAAATGAAAGCTTCGCAAGCCGTTCGGCCTCATCGTCGCGCGGACGCACCAGAGCTGTCCATGCGGCCAGGCGGAGTTCCTTGCTCGGACGCAGGTAGGCCCCGGAGTAGAGTTGGCCGGACTTGGCAGCGGAGGTGCCGGGCTCGATCTCCAAGCCGATGCGGTGTTCGGCTGCCCATAAGCCCGACTCGGGAAGCGGAGCGAGATTCGCTTCCAGTTCTCCGTTCAGGTAGGCACCGTATTGACCGGGCGTCCACCAGCCCAGGCACATGTTCTTGCTGGCGGGAATGGGCGAGACGGGCACGCAAGGGAGGTGCGGGACGCTGGAGACGGCGGCTTGCTGCTGAAGCAATTGGAGGGGATGAATCTGGTCATCTTCGCTGACTTGGGCGTCGAGCGGGACCGGCAGAAACAAACCAGTGGGTGCGTTGGGCTTTTGCTCATGAGGCTCCAGCCACGGGAACGGCCCAAGGGTGCGCAGGGATTGATAGGCGGTCGTAGCGACTTGCGTCTGGCCACGCGCCTCACGATACGCCGAGACCGATAATGGGGCGCCGCGGCCCAGCTCCCGTCGGGAACGGCTGCCAAGGTGGCGGCCCGTCTCAGCTTTGGCAGGTCGCAGGTCTCCGTCGGCCAGCAGTAGTGTACTGCGAAAGGCTTCGTGCAGGGTGCTGGGCCAAGGCAGGCGGCAGCCGTGGCCGCGTCCCTGGCCAGCCGCCATGGGAATGGAATCGCGGAAGAAGAGAACGTCCGTAGGTTCAATGAGAACGGGGGTGAAGGTCGCTTTCATGGTTGGTCCTGCAGGCGTCTGACAAAAGCCCAAGCCATCCAGAAGTGGATGAAGCCGCGCGGAGTCAGGGCGGGCTGCTCAAGGTTCTCTCCAATGAGTGCGCCAATCCAGCGGCTGGAGTTGCTCGTGGCGTCGGCCGGCTCTTGGTTCGCCTGCTGTTTCAACACATGGCGCAATTCGGCTTCGACAGCGCTCTTCAAGTCGGAAGTCCATTGCTTTCCCCAGCCGCTGTCGTTGTGGGTGGCGGTCGAAGTCAGCAACGGACGTAGCAATTGAAG
This sequence comes from uncultured Verrucomicrobiota bacterium, assembly GCA_964625855.1. Classification (GTDB taxonomy): domain Bacteria; phylum Verrucomicrobiota; class Verrucomicrobiia; order Limisphaerales; family UBA8199; genus JAPLUA01. The sequence continues at coordinate 43,128 of CAZVFC010000048.1, forward strand.
GTAACGGTAGGCAAAACGCCCAGACCGGTCGAGAACGCGGCTGGTGAGTTCCGCCCAGACGCCAGCCACGCCGCCTTCCCATTTTGCCGCGAACTGGGGCGACTCGCCCGAGCGTTTGAGGATGCTGACGCAGAAAGCTGCTTTCCCCGGCACAGACTTGGCCGCGTGTTCGGCGTCACGCGCGGCCTGGATGGTGTCCTGCATGGGGGCGCGGACATGGCCGATAGCAATGCCGACAGAAGCGGTGGCTTCGGGTCCCATCACCATCAACGGCCAGTTTGGCCGGAGGTGTTCGCCTTTGCCGGAACTGTGCCTGCAACGGATAAAGCCCGGAGAGTCAGGGTAGAACTCAAACAGATCTTCCAGCACTTGACGAACACAGCGCGGCGCCTCGGCTGGCAGTTCGCCTCGGAAGGCGCATTGCAGCGCGAAGGCGCAATCCAGCGCCTTCTCCGCCGGGAGCATTGCCAGAACATCATCTCCGCCGGAGTAGAGGAGTTGACCATGGAAAGCCTCGACCACTTGACCAGCGCAGTAGAGGCTGAAGTTGCCCAACGCTTCGGAGAGGGCCGCGTGGAATCCGGGCGTCAGCGGGCGACGAACCGCGCCAGCCTGCAGCCCGCCAGCCTTGGCCGGCTGCCAGTGCTTTTTGAAGTAACCCTTGGGTGACTTTTCATCCGCCTCGGTGCCGGCGAGCACTTTGAACAAGGGTGGGGTCTTGGCGCCGCTCACCCACTGGCCCAAGTCGTCGCCGTCCATGCAGAGCACGGCATAGTAGGCCGGTTCCTTGTCGGCGGGAGCATCGGTTTCCTCCCGGTCAATGGCATTGGCAATGTCCTGGACGGACTCGAAACGGGGCGGAGGAACGCCAAGGGTCTTCTCCACCCAGACTCGCGGATACAGGCGCTTGATCACATTAACTGCGCCGTATTTCTGCCTGCCCTTGAACCCGCCGCGTTCCTCCCCGCCGTAGGCTTTGCGTAGGAAATCCCAGAACCGGTTGTTTGGATTGTCTGGGTTCTCTTCATCCAGCCCTTTGGTCGGCCCGCCCAGGACTTCGTTACGCCCGTCGAGGTGGTCTTTGGGCACCCCGCGCTCAAGTGGGGGGCTCTTGGTATCCCAAGCGTCGAAGGCACGGGCATTCTTAGCGGCGGCGAACTTCCAGTCGGTGAGCGCATAGTTCAGGGCCCAGACCAAGCCGGCGTTGTCGAAGACCGGTAGCGCCCCGGCTGAGAGAGTTTGGCCGATCGCGTCCAGCAGCAGGGACCTCCACTCCGTCCCTTGTTTCCACGACTTGTGCTTGTAGCAGCGGGCGTCGCGATGTTCAGGCCGAATCATTTCTCTCGCCCATTGCACCGCGTGGCAGAGCGGGTGATTCCGCCATCCATCTTTCAGCGGCGGCGTGGCAAGCTGTTCAGCCTGTCGAACTGCCTCCTCTGGCCCAACCCAATCATGTACGACGTAATCCACCACAGGAAAGCGGGCGACCTGCTCATCCCAGAACATGTCCCAGTCCGGGAACTGGCCGCCGCTCTCTTGCAGCTTTGCGACGACGTCAGCATGAACCGCATTCGCGATTTGCTTCCAGGCATTACGCACGGCGTCCTCAGTCATTTGGGCAAGCCCCCTTCCGCCCTTGCTCCAGCCCTTGGGAGCCACGGCGAGGAAGCGGTTAGGCAGGCTCGGCGTCAGCAATTCGTTGCGATGAGAAGCTCGGAGCGCGTCGGGCAGGATGCCTTGGTCGTGCCAGAACCAGTCCGCCAAGGGCACGCCGCGCAGTTGTGGGCAGATAATTGCGTCCGGGCCGGCTTCCTTGGCCACCGCAAGCATGGCCTGCGCGATTAAATAACTGAGCAGGAAGCTCCCCGCCCAGAGGTCCTGTGTCTTGCGCGCCTGCTTGATGAAGTCCTGGACGGGACCGATCTGAAAGAGCAGGAAGGAAACGCCTTGGTCACAGTTCGCCAGGGCGCTGACCAATCCGTTGTGCTGCCAAAGCGTGTGGTCGGGAATCCGGGTGTCGGCGACCAGGAAGCTGAGTTGACCATTCTCCCGCGCGCACAGCTCGGGCCAGAGGCGCCAAACCAGCGGGAATTTGCGCTCCCAGTTCTGTCCGTCCTTTGCGCCGACGCGCTGGAGCGCACGGGTCATCATGGTCTCCGCGGCTTCAGGCGTGGCCGGGAACTCGGAGAGGCGCAGAGTCGTGCCCGCAAGCGGATGGTGGAAGGCGAACCCGCTCCGTTTCCAATCCGACCTTACGCCGCTAGTCTCCGGATCTGGAAAGACAAGGCGGTCTGCCGCCGCAGCCATGTGATCGTCCATGCGCACGAAATGGTGGCGCATGTCATCCGGAGTAAGTCCAGCCTCGCGTAGAAACGACTCCCGAGCGTCCTCATGCCCCGAGATGCGGAAGGGTTTGTGCGGCGGGTCGTGCAGGAAGGCCAGCAGCTTGTTTTTCCAGTTAACCATCTGAACAGGTTCCTTTCATCCGAGTGTTTGCCTCGGGGCTAATCGTAGTGCCGACAGTCGCGCGCGCAAGACAATTCTGACTGAATACTTCTGCATGGGCGCATTCGCGAGCCTTTGGCAAGGCAGGCAGGAACGCCTTGCCGAGGCGCCCGCTTTTTCTGTGGGCCAAGGTGACCGGCTGAGGGACTGAAAACGGAGCAAGCCAAAGTACCCCACATATAGGGGCCAGGCTATTAGGGGAGCCACCAAGGGTAGTGCTTTTCTGGGGCTTTTTGGCGTAAAGGGCCTCAGACTGCAACGGTTGGGCTTGCCCGTGGGTTTCCGCCCAGGGATGCGAATGGCACCGAGGAAGAAACGGCCCGCCAGGGGCGGGCTCGGCGAGTCGGCTCTCCCAACCATTCGTGAATGCGCCCCTCCCGAATGAATTTGCCATGTGCATGAATTAGGTTTCACACCCACAGCGTCGCAGAAGTCCCTCTCCCATTCACGAATGCGGACGTCTGCGGACGTCCACCTATTCTGCCTGCGTTGCTACTTCTTTGAACCTGCTCGAATCTTCGGTCACCCGAAAGCGCATGGTTGTCGCCAACCTCCGGCACTGGAGGAGAAGCACCTGCCGGGTGTTGACCCAGATTCCGCCCGGCATCCGCTGCCGTTCCAGGGTCAGCTCACACTGGCTCAGCGATCCGAGCATGCCCAGCCAGCCCAAAGCGAAGGACTCGGTCAGCCTGGTCGAAAGCCTCGCCGTGTCGGCGTCCGCCTCATCAATCCAGACTGTGCCTTCCAGCCGGTTCAGCAACTTGTCGCGGACGGTCTTGGACGGCAGCTTCGCCAGCCTGGGTTTGAACGTCAGCACCAGCGTGGGGCGGTTGGTGAGCAGGACCCGTTCTACGACCGTGAACTGGTATCGGTCCAGCAACTCGGGTGTGACCCAGCCCTCCTTGCGTGCTGCGAGCTTCTTGCTGTCGGCAGACAGGAACCTCTGCCGGAAACGTTCTTCCTTGCGATCCTGCTCCACCAGCTCCTCGGCCGTCAAGTCCCGTCCTTGAATCCGGATCAGCCGGTTGAAGGGAATCCCGGCGATCAATGTCACCCGGTAAAGCTTCTCCTCAGGTTTGGGCGTCTGGCTGGCGGGCTCCAGGTGCTCGAGGACGTAGCGTTTCTCATATTGGTATTTTGGAGCCTGCTCCGCGCTGGCAACAGTCTGCGCCCGTTCGATCATGCGGCGGGTCACTTCGGACGCGGGCGGGAGGCTCGCCGCGGCGGGAAGCACCTTCGGGCAAAAGGCCAGCAACTCCGCGATGAGCAGCACTGCGGAAACGCGATAGTGGGCCGAGGTCTGACGCTTCATGGGATCGCAAGGTAACGGGCAAGACAGGATCATTCTATCAGGCATGCTCCTACCTGGAAACCCGGAGGAGATTAGCGGAATAAGCCGGGACTGATGCCGTGAAACTGTTGGTCGTATAAGCGAGCACCCGCTTGTCCCAAACGCTGTACACCTTCTGGTAGATGTCCGGGCCGGGCACATAACCCAACGATGCCAGGCTGATCATCGGGCTGATGGGCGTCGAGGTCTTATTGACCACACACACCGCCCGGTCGCCGTCAACCAGCGTGCGAATCCAGATTTCCGAGTTGGCGTCTTGCGTGATGGCCGCTCCGGGAAGGCAGAGCGGGTCCTGGTGAATCGCGATCATGGCCCGGTTGCTGACGAACGGCAGGATTCCGTCAGAGACGCCATCAATCATGAGCGAGGACGGCCCGATGGCCCACAGGCTCAGCGCGGTTTGAACAAGATTGCTTGCGTTCTGGGGAGTGGCCACAGCATGCACATGGGCGAGGTTCAGAAAGTCGAAGTCCATGTATCTTCCAGGTCCGGCAAGGTTGGTCATCGCCTGCATTCCGTGATGGAAGTGGGCCAGGAGCTGATTCAATCCCCAGGGAGGATTCTCGCTGATGTAAAGGTCGCCATCCACACTGAGCCGCCACGCATCCGCCACCAGCGGGGAGCGCGGCTCCGGGTGGGGCACGTTGGGCGCCATCAGATATCCGCCGTTAATGATGAACGCGCGCCAATCCGCCGCATCCATCGCCTGCCGCAATTCGGATAGTTGGGCGAATCGGCCATCTTGAGTCCATGCGCCGTTATCGAGCTTGAGGTACGTCACGCCCCACCCCTTGAACGACGCCACATCTTCGGTCATGTGGCCGACCAGGTGCATTCCCTCGTTCCCGCCGTCCATTTCATGGTAAAGTCCCAGGGCAATGCCCCGATCCGCCAGATACTTGATGGTGTTGGTGGGGTTGGGAAACGTCGGGCTCCAGTGCAGTTTTCCGTCGCTTCCCCGCCCCCCGGAATAGCCCGTTCCTTTTGCCTGCCAGCCGCCGTCAATCTGGATGAGCCGCCACCCCAACTCGACGAGGTGATTGGTGTATAGACCATCGGCCAACCGCTTCACAACCGCCTCGCTTACCTCGGCGTTAAACTGCGGCCAGGTGCAAATGCCCATCGGCGGCGTGGCAAACATATCCTTGAACACCGAACCTTGAGGCAAGCGGGCGTCATTGAGGCTGGCAAGGACGCTCTGGTACCCGGCGGGCATCACGTTCGAGATCCCGGCTCCGTCGCCGGCCAGCGCCGCCGCCGCCACGGTCCCAGCCACTAACAGTCCCGCTCCCGATGCGCCGCCGCCGCTAATCACTAGCCCCACTAGCTCGTCGTCCGTCCGCAGCGATAAATACCGGGATACATTCGTGGCTCGTTGGGCCGTGATCACACCATAAGGCGGCGGCGCCTGAGGACTGTAACCTGTCAGCACCACCTGGCTGTTAGTCCATACGTCACGCCAGCCAACCCCCTGGGGCGGTTGTGGCACGCTGTAAATGATCCGATCCAAATACCCCTCAGGCCCCGGACGAACCACCGCATATAAGATAGTTTCATCTCCCAGGTCTCCCAGCACATCCTGATACACCGACCAACCGCTCCCGTTGGTCCACTGAAAGGTGTCGTTCGTGGGGGGGTGCGTCGGATCACCCATGGCCGTCGTTGCCTGGTAAATGCCATTAGCCGGGTTCGTGCCAGCCCCGGAAATGGTGAGCGTTCGGAAGTCAACGAAGTAGCGGGTCACGTTGGTGACCCAATCCAAACTGGATGTGTTGGTCCCGAACACGACCGTGCCCATGCCGGCGGGGGGGCCGGCGTTGCCGCTGAGCGCGGTGCCGGCGGTTTCCGCATAGATCGCATAGGGCGCCGGCGTCAGCAGTTGGCGGGGGCTCAGCGTAGTGAAGTCGGCCCCGCCGCTGTTGGTGCGCACGGCAATTTCGAGCCAGCGGGGGTCGCCGGTGAAGATGCCGGCACCAAAGTCGAGCGTGACGGCGAAGTGGCCGTTGTTAACCGCAACGGCGACGTTGGTTAGCGGTCCGGCGACCGCGCCCGGGCTGGAGGCATCGTCGTAAATCGTAAATCGTAGATCGTAAATCCCTTCAGCCGGCGCACCGGACTCGGCCAGCCGCCCCTGGTACGTGAACGCCGTGGCCATTGGGGCGGCAGGAAGTTGGGGAATGAGGGCAACGAACGCCGCCACGGCGCTTATGGCGGGCAGTCTGGTCTTCATAGGCCGACAGAACCGGAAAGGCACGCTGATCTCTACCAGAGCAGGCCGCCCTCGTGCAAAAGGAATCTGACATCCGGTTCTGCAGCGGCCTGACGACCCCACACTTTGGTGGCGCTGCGGGACTAATGGCCTCGAGGTCTGTGCCGTTCACAGAAGCCTTTGTGCATCGGCGTGGAAGCGACACTCCTCACGCTCTTTTCGCCTTTACGCCCGGGCACGAGAGTGGTTGGATGCCTGCCGTGAAGACCAACTCCTATTTCCCACTCATTGCCGGCCATCCGTCTCCCCTATCCGAAGGAAACGATGCCGTCAGCCGGCGCGCGTTTCTTGCTCGCTCGGCCATCCTGACCGGCGGCTGTGCATTCTGTCTCAGCGGTTCCCCGCTATGGGCCGCGCGCACCGAAACACTGGCGCCTGGCGTCATCAGCCCGGGCGCTCGCAGGTCCAAGGTCCGCGTCGCCAAACTCTACCTGGGCCGGCCCAAGGCGCATTGGCCCACACCCACGATGGACCTCGAAGCCGAGCACAAGCGATACGAGGCGGAGTTCGGCCGCCTGAGACAGGATTTTGCCGACGTGGACTTCGTGGTTAACGAACTGGTTACCGAGAAGGCTCAACTCGCCAGGGTGCAAGCCGCTTTGCCGCAGGTGGATGGCATCCTCGTCATCCACCTCTCGATGGGCGTCTCGGAAATGCTCAGGGAGATCCTTCTCGCCCAAAAGCCCACGGTTCTGTTCGCCGCGCCCTACTCCGGGCATGAATGGTCGGGCTATGGCGCGCTGCGCCAGCAACCGGCTGGGACCCAGCTCGAGTGCATGTTGACCAGCGACCTCACGCAACTCGCGGCGGCGGTGCGCCCGTTCCGCGCCATCCATCACCTGCGCGAGGCACGGATTCTCAATGTCACGTCACGGGCTATGCCGGCTCAGTACCTCTCGGCCGTGGCCGACAAGTTCGGCACGCAGGTCCGGGCTGTGGACCGGCAGCGGGTGTTGGACGCCTACAACTCCATCAGCGTTGAGGCCGCCGCGGCGGAAACCAAGGGCTGGATTCGAAGGGCGCGCAAAGTCGTGGAACCCTCGCGCGACGAGATCTTCCGTTCATGCAAACTGGCGCTGGCCTTCGAGAGACTCCTGGCGGAGGAGGAGGCCACCCTCCTTACCGTGGACTGTTACGGGAGCATGTATCGCCAACTACCCGCCTTCCCGTGTGTTGGTTTCGTGCGGCTCAATGGGCTGGGTTTGGGGGGCATTTGCGAGTCCGACCTGACGAGCGCCATGACGTTTATACTCCTCCAGGGTCTCTCGGGCCGCCCGGGCTTCATCAGCGACCCGACGATGGATGAGTCCAAGCGCGCGATCATCCTGGCCCATTGCCTGGGCTCGATCAAGATGGACGGCCCCGATGGCCCCAGCGCGCCGTATCGCCTGCGGAGCATCATGGAGCGGCAGGAGGGCTGCGTGCCCCAGGTGTTCATGCGCCAAGGCCAGAAGGTCACGCAGGCCTGGCTCACCGGCACCGACCAACTCCTCTATTTCACCGGCGACATCATTGAGACGCCGGACATCGAGAGGGGCTGCCGTACCAAAATCACGGTGAAGGTGGACGGCGATTGCGAGAAGCTCTGGCAAAACTGGTCGAAGGGTCTGCATCGGGTGACCGTGTACGGCGACCTGACACCCGACCTCAAGCGGTTCTGCCGCTTCAAGGGAATCACGATGATCAACGAGGCCTGATGTACTGGCAGAAGTCAGCCAGTGCCCGGTCAACCGGCTCGCCCAGCCCCTGCCCCCACGCGGCGGGCTGCGTTTATGGCTTGTGCAGGCGATAGAACCTGTTGCCGGCCGGTGACGGCTCGGTGAACTGAAGGTAGGCGCCGTTGGTCTGATAGGGCGGCGGGATCTGCGGCCACGGCGCCGAGACGCCGACTACCCGGTTCGTCCACTTCAGCACCCAGCCGTCGGCCGGCAAGGGCCAGGAAACAGTAAGGGTAGATAGTTGAGTGTCGAGCATGACGGAGAGCCGGGGCGCGTCGGGCCCGATGCGCCAGATGAGGTCGCTGTTGATTTCGCTCACGTAAAGCGCGCCATCCGGTCCGAACGCCATGGCCCAAGGCAGGCCGAAGCCCGTGCCGCGCCGGGTGGCCGCCCCGGAACTGTCCAGGGAAAGCAGGTCGCCATTGCTGTTTACGCCAAAGACACCCGTGCCCCAGAAACCACCCGGGCCGCAGGCTAGCGGACTGTCGGTGGCCACCGAGGCGAAGGCGTTGGTCAGCAACGTCCCCGCGGCGCTGTAAAGACGCAGCGTGGGGCTGCCGCTCGCGCCCACGACCAGGCGGTGCAGTTCATCCGTTGTGAAGTGCAGCGCCCCGGCCAGCGTGATCAGCGTGGTCGGCGTGCTGTTGGTCATCGCCCAGATCTTGCCGCCGACGTCATCGCTGAAAAGCAGACGTCCGCCGGCCGCGTCGTGGACGAACAGGTTGGGATTGAAGCCGAAGCCCGTCGGGCCGTAATTGGTCAGGATGGTGCCGTCCGGAACGATCTTCACGATCTTGCCGACCGTGGAGTTGAGTTGCTCCCCCGCCACGATCACTGCACCCGGCGTGCCGGAGAATTGTCCTGTCGTGTCGTAGAATACTGCATCGGGATCGGTGATCGGGGAGTTGCCATACTCCGCAACAGGCGAACCCCCGGGGCCAATGCGGTGAATCTTCACGGCGTCATCGTGCTCGCCGCCGGAACCGCTGTTGTCGCGGCCCACGAACAGCGTGCCATCGGGCGCGAAGCTGAGCCGAACCGGGTCGGTGACCCGCGCATAGACCGTGGTCCGGGCGCCGGGCACATTGGGTTGCGTGAAGCGATAGATGCGGTCCGAGGAGAACTCGCTGGCGTAGAGCGCGCCATCCGGGCCGAACTGGAGGTCCGCGACGTTGCTGAAGCCGCCGCCGACACGGGTGGTCTCACCCGCCAAGTCCACGCGCAGCAGGCTACCGTCGGCGGCAACCGCGTAGAGGTCGGTTCCCCAGATTCCGCCCTGCCCGCGCGCCAGTGGCGAACCCATTTTCGCTTGGGCGAAACTGCCGTTGAGCAGGACACCGTTAGTGCTGTATAGGCGCAGCCAGGTGTCTGAAGAACTCACGGCCAGCCGGCCCGCCGCGTCCTCCACGAGGTAGGTCGCCCCTGCCAGACCGATCAGGTTGGTGGGTGCGCCGCCGCTGGTCACCATGACCTTCCCGCCGTTGTTCTCAGTGAACAGCAGCCGTCCCGCAGAATCGAATATGAAGTGTGTAGGGTTCAGGATGCTCGCGTTCGGACCGAACAAGGTGGTGACCGTGCCATCGGAGGCGATCTTCGAGATTTTGCCGGTGGTGCCGCCGGGGTGGACGCCGCCCACGAGCACCGCGCCGGGTGTGCCGGACACCGCCCCGGCCTGATCAACAATCAGGGCGTCCGGATCGCTGATGGTGAGGTTGCCGAATTCCGTGACGGGCGAGCCACCCGGCCCGACGCGATGAATCTTCACTGCGTCGCCGGTGCCGCCGCCCGAGCCGCTGGCATCGCGACCGACAAACAGTGTCCCATCCGGCGCGAAAGCGAGGCGCACTGGATCGGTAACCACCGCGTAGATCGAGGTGGCGGTGTTGGTGACGATCGGTTCACCATGAATCGCGCCCAACTGCCCGAGGACGGCTGCCATGACAAGCAGCGCCGTTCCTTTTCTTGCGGTGAGGCAAAGTCTGCCGGACCTTTGCGTGAGCGGTGATCCGCCCTCTTCGGGGCAGCCGGCGGGCTTAAGATTCACGGCGTCGAGCATTAGCGGTTTCGATTCCATAGGCGCTTCTGTTTGATGAATGATCGGCGCTGGTGATTGGGCCTGTACTTAATGGTCAGTAGTCACGAGTCAGTGGCCGGTGTTCACGGCCCGTGCAGACGATAGAACCTGCTGCCTGTCGGCGCCGCCTCGATGACTTGTAGGTTCCCGCCATTGGTTCGATAGGGCGGCGGAATCTCCATCCACGAGATGGGGGTAGCGGCTAGGTTCGTCGTAGCGTGTAGCATCCAGGCGATGTCCGACAGCGGCCAAGCGACGGCCACGGCGTTGGTCGTCGTATGCCAGATGGTCAGGGCGGGTCGGAGGGCGGCGGTGTTGGTAGCGGTCAGCACCACGTCGTTGCCGGTGCCTCCCTTGTACGTGATGCGGAACTGCCGCGGTCCCGCCGAGACCAACGCACCTTCGGCCAATCCCGCAAACGTGCCGGTGACGGTGTCGGTGAGATCGTTGTTGATGATGATAAACTGCTGGCCCTCCGTGGGCAGAAAACCGGGCGCGGAGAGCACGAGGCTGGCGTTGGCCAACCCGACTTTCCCGCTGACACGCAACTGGTCGCCGCCGGCCTCGGTAAGTTCGACGCGGAAATCGGACGAGGCGTCGAAAAGCAGGTTGCTGCTGGTGAGGATACCAGGGCTGACGCCGGGCGAGAGCATGCCGCCGGTTGAGGTAATGCGACCGACAGTGCCGATGCCTCCCAGGATGCACGCGTTGCCGATCTCGACGTCGCTGGCAGGCTGCCACCCGTTCACCACTAGCGTCCCGGTCTCAATATAGGTCGTGCCGAGGTAGGTATTGTTGCCGGTCAACGTCCAGGTCCCACCGCCCACTTTCCACAGATACCCGGTGCCGGACACCACGCCGCCGAAAGTGAAACTGCTGCCGCTGTGGCCGGCGATCAGGTGCCCGGAGCCTAAGGTGATCGCGCCGTTGCCGGTTACTGCATCCACCCGGTCGTAGTAGCCACCAAGCTCGAGCCGGGCCGGGTTGGCGAGGGTGATGTCGGCGTTGTTGGCAATCTGGTTTGCTCGCTCCAGGCGGACTAAACCGGCAGGCGTCCAGGTGCCACCGTCGTTAATGATCAGATTGCCTGGTATGGCACCGTCCATGGCGGATTTGTTCAGGACCAGGCTGCCCGTTTCAACCTGGGTGTCACCTGCGTAGGTGTTTGCATCCGCGCCGCTCATAATAACCGTACCGTTGGCCCAGAGTGGTTTGGTGAGGCCGCCAGGCCCGTCAATTGGCCCGGCCAGGTTTAGAAACCCCTCGCTATGTGCCATAACGAGCGCATTCGTCGGGAGGGTAATCGGACCCGACCAGGAGTTCGAAGTGCCGAATCCGCCGCCGCCACTTAGGTAGCCCGAAAGCGTCAGCGATTCACCCAGGATGTGGATGTCATTGTCATAGATTCCGCCTAGACCAAGACCCGCACCCGACTCAACGATGGTTCCGGCACCCGGACTGCCCAGGGCGCTGTCCGAGAGGGCCATCAATTCTCCGTCCGTGACAGTCGTTAGTCCGCTGTAGGTATTGGCGCCCCGCAGCCCCAACTCACATTCGCCACTTTTCAGCAAGCCGCCCGTCCCACTAATGTCAGCTTCGATCAGCAGCACCGGGATCACGTTGCTTGATTGCGCGCCTCTGGAGACGTCGAACCTCCTGGTTGGGGGGTTCAGGAAGAGGCGACCGGATATGACGGCCCAGTCGAGTGCGGTGGCCACGGAGGTGACGTCTCCGCTCAGCCGAAGCAGCCCCGTGCCGGTCGTGACCCGGCCTGAGTAAAGGGAAAGGTTTCCGAGGGTGTCCGTCTGGTTGTCGAGGTCTAGCCAGCCGGAGCGGTTAACGGTGATGTTCACCGTGGTGTCAATCTGGTAGTTGTCGAGTTCGCGCACCACATCGCTGAAGAACGCGCCTTCGTATTCTCCAATAGTCAGGGAACCCGGTCCCGGCAGCGCGCCGTCCGTCACGCTCTTGTTGAGTAACAGCGTGCCTTCGTTCACCACCGCATTCCCGGCAAAGATATTCGCGGTCGCACCCGAGAACATCAGCGTGCCCGGCTGGCCCTTGATGAACCCGGCCGGACCGGCGACCGTACCGCAGAGGTTGAGATAACGGTTGGTCTGCACGGTGATCACCGCGTCCGTCGCCAGTGTCACCGTGCCCGCCCACGAGTTCGATCCTCCGATCGAGGCCAGCGCCCCGGCGATGCCGTCACCACCGCCATTCAAGGTCAGCGGCTCCCCGCCGATGTCACGACCATTAGCCAGCACCAGCACCCCGCCGTCGTTGACCACGGTAGCGCCCGCCGTGGACCCGAGAGCGACATCATGGTAGAGATACACCAATCCGTCGTTCACAATCGCTGTGCCGCTGAACGTGTTGGCTGAATAGATGGCCAGCGCACCGGAACCCGTTTTGGTAAAGCCAGCCGAGCCGCTCACCACAGCCGACACTTCCAGGTCCGGACTGCCGCTGGAGTTGGCGATGTTGAACGTTCGGTTGGCATAAAGCAGCACATTCCCCTCGATGGCGGGACGGCCGGAGCTGACGTAATTGACCGTGACGTCGCCGCCCAGGCGGAGCAGCCCGCCCGCGCCGCTGCCGGCCCGCCCCGCTGAGAAGGTCAGCGGGCCTACGATGTCGTCGTGTCCGTTCAAGTCGAGCCAACCGGAGTTGGTAATGACGACAGGCACCGTGGACCAGAGTTGGTTGTCGGCTTGGAAGCGCACGACGTCGGCGTTGGCGCCGCCCGCCCCATCCCCAATGAACAGGGTGCCGTACCGGATGGCCGCGCCGGAGGTCTTGCCGAGGAGCAGTGTGCCTGCTTCAATAATGGTGTCACCGCCGTAGGTGTTGCCCGTCGCGCCTGACAGGATGAGCGTGCCGGGGAGCTTCTTGCTAAAACCGCCCGAACCGCTGATGTTTCCAAGCAGGCTTAAGACATTTGTCGAGTCAATGGCACCAATGGTTACATCAGACTCAAGCGTGATGTCCCCCGCCCAGGAATCCGAATTGTCGTCGCCTTCAGCGAGCAAGGTTGCCCAATCAGCACCGCCCATTCCCGCCAGGCGCAGCGGTTCGTTCCCGATGTGGGCCCCGGTGAGACGCAGGCTGGCTCCATCCTGCACCACTGTGCCGGCAGCCGTACTGCCGAGGGCATCATCGTTCTCCAGGTCCAGAGTTCCATCGGCTACAGTGGTCGTTCCGCTGTAAGTGTTGGTTCCGGACAGGGTAAGCAAACCTCCACCCGCCTTGAACAAGCCACCGGAGCCGCTGATCTGCGCATGGATGGTCATCCACGCCCAAACACCACCCGTGTTGGTGACGTTAAATACTCGGGTGGAAACGCCCAGGCTCAAGTGGCCGTAAATCGCTGCCACGTGATTCGTGACCATGGTGGCCGTGACGTTACCGGCCAGCGTAAGCGTGCCAGTGCCGGTGAACACGGCACCGCTGCGCAACGTCAACCCGCTCAGCAATTCGTCGAAGTCATTCAAGTCCAGCTCTGCGCGACTGTTTACCCTCACGTCGGTGCTGCTGGGCAACTGCTCATTGCTCAGCCATTTCGCCGTTTCCCGGTCGCCCGTGTCATTGCCCACGACCAGATCACCGGCCATGGCGTTTGCGCTGCTCTTGCCCATCTCCAACGTGCCGACGTTAACAAACGTGGTTCCGGTGTACGTGTTGTCGGCCGAGCCGAAGATCCGGAGGATGCCGCTGCCGTACTTCGAGATGCCGCCCGTCCCGCTAATCGCGCCCCCGAACAACATGTTGCCCGTCGCGTCTGCCAGCAGCCGGTTCGCCCCCAAAGCGATGTCGCCTGTCACATACAGAATCGAATTCGAGGTGGTGCACTCGATGAGCTGCGTATTGGCAAGCGCGATGTCCATCTGGACCCAGGCGGCGCGCCCTGCGGCATAGGTGGCGGTGATGCCGTTGGACAGCGTAAGCGAGTTGCCCCGCAGATAGTAGTCTGTGCCGTAAATCGTGATGGAGTTGAACCGTCGCAAGGAGCTGGTGTTGTTGGTGGTCGTCAGGCGCGTTGGGCCTGCCGGGAATACGAGGCTATCGCCGTCCGTGGGCACGGCGTTTTCGGCCCAGTTGGCGGCGGTGTTCCAGTAGGCACTGGAACTGCCGTCCCACGTCCGCGTGGCGGCGTAGCTCTGGGTCGAGATCAGCCCGACCAGCGCGGCCAGGAGCGGGAGAGTGCGAACGGTTCGAATGAATGGAACATGATCGGATGGATGATTCATCATAACTTGCCTCCACAAGGACATAAACCGCCCCTGGTCGTTCGGCGCACGCGCCAGCCACCCCTGCATCCGCAGAGGCGTTGCCCGTACGTCCGGCCAGAACCTGTCCCGCATTTACGGGAAAGTCTCATAGGCAGCAGATTGATTGTGGCACTCGTCCCCGTTTCACCAGCGGGCGGTGAGATGCGCACGACCGGCGGAATAGGGAATAACACCTCTTCTTACAGAACTGCCACAATTTGCGCAAGCACAATCAGACGCGAAATCGGGCTTCGGGGGCTCGCGTCAGCCTCGCCGTCGTCGAATCGCGTCAACTTGCAGGTCGGCTTGACATGCTCGCAACGCGGATACTCCGCAGCAGGCCGACAAACTGAGATGCAGAAGACTGAGCGGCCTGGTTTGGGAGCGTGACGCAGCCTTGGGCCTTTCCCCAACGGTCGTGGAGGACGCTTCCCCGGCGAAACTGCGGAGGAGCTCCGGTGAGGCGCCCATGTTGACCTGACCAACATGGGCGCTTCACCGGGGTGTCACCGTACCCACACCGCGGCCTAAACGCTCCTCCCGACAGGGACACGGTTGTCTCAGCTTTGGAACTCTCCTGCTCGCAACAACATACACCCGATTACAATGAGCGGGGCGCTTTCTGGTTGCTGTCTCAGCGGCGTCCGGTAAAATGTAATTGGTTGCAGGACGGAAACTAACGCGGCTGGTCGTGGAATTCGGGCCGACGCACCGGCCGCATTGAGAGTTGGAGCCCGAGTTGACGATCATCGTGAGAAGGAAGCGACTGATACTATCGAGAGCAGTGAGTGGGCGGGAAGCCGCCTTGTTGCTGTGGCTCGTGACCGCTTCGGCTGGTCTGGCCGCGACGGAGGAACAAGTCAACCGGCGCTTTGCAGTGCAGCCGGGCGGCACGTTGGTGGTTGAGGTGGACTTCGGTTCCATCAAGGTCAGCACCAACGCCACGAGCGAGGTGGTCGTGGATGTGTGGCGCAAGGTGAAGCGGAAGACGAAGGCGGCCGAGGAGGCGTTTCTGAAGGAAAGCGCCGTCCAGTTCACACAGGAGGGGGCCACGGTGACTGTCCGGTCTCACCGTGAAAGCCGACGCGATTGGTCGTCGCTCTGGAGCGGAGGGACCACGACTGAAGGCAGATATACCATTACGGTGCCGGCGCAGTTCAACGCCCAGCTCAAGACGGGTGGCGGGGGGATCACCGTGATTGACCTGACCGGAGAAGTGAAGGCGCACACCGGCGGCGGCGGCTTGAGCATGGCTCGCGTACAGGGCCCGCTGGCCGGGGACACCGGGGGCGGGGGTGTCGAGGCGACCGATTGCGAGGGAACGATCCAGCTCAGCACCGGAGGTGGCGAGGCTGGTGTGAGAGGCGGGGGCGGGTCCCTTGAACTCAGAACTGGCGGGGGAGGCATCGGCGCGAGAGAGTTCGACGGACCCGTGCGTCTCCAGACTGGCGGGGGCGACCTCACCGTGGAACAAGTGACCGGTGAGATCAACGGTTCCACGGGTGGCGGGTCTATCCGGGCCGTGCTGCCATCGGAGATCGCTGCGGACGTGAAGCTCTCCACGGGAGGCGGCGGCATCACGGTTAGCGTCCCCACAACCGCCGCCTTTAACCTCGATGCGAAGACGTCCGGTGGCGGGGTCAGCGCCGACTTGGCGGTAACCGTGGTGGGAAACATGGAGCACGGCCGTCTCGAAGGCTCCGTCAATGGCGGCGGCAATCCAATGGTCCTGCGCAGCGGCGGGGGAAGCATCCGGGTGAAGCAGCGCTAGCTGGAACGTCAGAACTCGACGTCCGCCTCCGGCGGTTTGGGCCCTGCCGCATCACCAAGCCTCTCCCAGGCAAGACAGGAGATGCTGCCGTGCGCCGGGCAAGGATCCGCATCAGAGGGATCGGCGGTATCATTGCCTGTAAAAAAAGTTTGAACACCTGCCTGCGAAAACAATCCAACAATGCCGAAAGTGCGGCGCAAGGGATCTGCTCGCAGTCTATCAGACCGGCGCCGCGAAAAACCAGTTTACAGTCGGGCCGGAAATGAGTATGTGAACAGGCCGTTCCCTCACTCAGGAGCGGAACTAAGCAAATATGATTAACGTTCAAAATCTGGCAAAGACATTCGGCGCCAAACGGGCAGTGGATGGCGTTTCCTTCTCCGTGCAACGGGGCGAGGTGTTGGGCTTCCTAGGGCCGAACGGCGCTGGGAAATCCACCACCATGCGCGTCATCACGGGCTTCCTGCCACCCACGGGCGGCTCGGTGACCGTCGGCGGGTTCGACATCGTTCAGCACCCCATCGAGGCGCGGCGCCTGATCGGCTACTTGCCCGAAAACGCTCCGGCATACACGGACATGACGGTGTTTGGGTTCTTGAATTTCGCGGCGGAAATCCGCGGCTTGCGCGGCGACGCTAAGAAGCAGGCGGTTGCGCGCGTCGTGGAAATGTGCTTCCTGGATGCGGTGCTGCATCAAAGCGTGGAAACCCTCTCCAAGGGCTACCGCCACCGCACCTGTTTCGCCCAGTCCATCATTCATGATCCTGATGTGCTGGTGCTGGACGAGCCAACGGACGGGCTGGACCCGAATCAAAAGCACGAAGTGCGGCAGTTGATCCGCCGGATGGGTGAAAAGAAAGCGATCATCTTCTCGACGCACATCCTGGAGGAGGTGGATGCCGTCTGTTCTCGGGCGATCATCATTGACCGTGGGAAGATCGTCGCCAACGGGACGCCGCAGGAGCTGCGGCAGAAGTCAGAATGGGCGGGGGCCGTTACGCTGCGGGTTCGCGGTGTGGCCTCGACGGCTGTGACGACCAAGCTGTACCAGGTGCCGCTGGTCAAGCGCGTGACCGTGGTGGATGAAAAGGACGGCTGCGTGACCGTGCGAGCCTTCCCGAAGGGTGGCACGAACGGCGCGCTGGCGCAGGCCATCGGCGAGGCCGCCCACGAATGGCGGATCGAGCAATTGCAGTCCGAAGAAGGCCGGCTCGACGAAGTGTTTCGCAGCATTACCATGCCCGACACCGCGAAGGAGGTGGCGCAATGAACGCCTGGCGAAACGTCTGGACTATTACCAAACGCGAGTTAGGGGCTTACTTCACCTCGCCCTTGGCCTACGTCTTCATTGTCATCTTCCTGCTGCTGTGCGGCTTTTTCACGTTCTTTGTGGCCCGGTTCCTCGAGGCCGGCGAAGCTTCGCTGGTGCGGCCCTTTTTTGACTGGCATCCCTGGTTCTACCTGTTCCTGGTGCCCGCCGTTGGCATGCGCCTGTGGGCCGAGGAGCGCCGAGTGGGCACGATCGAGTTGCTGCTCACCATGCCGATAACGGCTTGGCAGGCCATTGTCGGCAAGTTCCTTGCCTCGTGGCTGTTCCTGGCGCTGTGCCTCGTTCTGACCTTTCCGACGGTGATCACGGTGAACTACCTGGGGAACCCGGACAATGGCGTGATCTTCACCGCCTACATCGGGAGTTGGCTAATGGCGGGGGCTTACCTCGCGATCAGTTGCGTCACTTCGGCCCTGACCCGCAGCCAGGTGGTCAGCTTCATCATTGCAGTAATGGTGTGCCTGTTCCTGATCCTGGCGGGCTACCCGCCGGTAATCAACGTCCTGGAACAGTTCGCCAGCTCGCGCCTCGCGGACTTCGTGACCTCATTCAGCGTGATGACGCATTTCGAGGGCTTCCAGAAAGGTGTGTTGGATTCGCGTGACATTATCTTCTTTCTTTCGATGATCGGGTTCTCGCTGTTCACGACCAGCGTGATTCTGCGCACCCACCGAGCCGGCTAAGCCAGGAGACGACTATGCAAAAGAAATCTCTCGAGACTATTCTATATTCCACATTGGGCGTCGGGGTGATGCTTGTGGTTCTGGTATTGGTCAACTTCATCCTGGGCTTCGTGCGCACCCGCGCGGACATGACCCAGGAAAAAGCCTACACCCTTTCCGCCGGCACCAAGGCGATCCTCAAGAAGCTGGATACGCCGGTCACCGTCCGGTTCTACTGCACGCAGAGCGAATCCGCGACCCCGGAAACTGTGTATCTCAAGGGTTACGCCCGTAAAGTGGAGGACCTGCTGGCCGAATACAAGCAGGCAGCCGGTGGCAAGCTTAAGGTCGAGAAACTCGATCCGCAGCCAGACTCTGACGCCGAGGACTCGGCCCGGTTGGACGGCCTTGAACCCCAGCCCTTGCCAGGAGTTGAGAGGTTCTACCTGGGCCTGGCGGTCAAGTGCGCCGATGTCCAGCAGTCCATTCCCTTCCTGGCGCCGAACCGTGAACGGCTGCTGGAGTACGACTTGACACGGGCCATCGCCCGTGTCGGATGGCCGGACAAGCCGACGGTGGGCATCATGAGCCCGTTACCGTTATTCGGGATGCCCGCCAATCCGATGATGATGCAGATGGGCCAGCAAGGCAGCCAGCCGTGGGCGCTCGTCAGCGAGCTCGGGAACGATTTCACCGTCAAGCGGGTCGGGATGGACGTAGACAGAATTGACGACGACATCAAGTTGCTGCTGGTGATTGCTCCGAAGGACATTTCGGACAAGGGCCAGTACGCCATTGACCAGTTCATCATGCGGGGCGGCAAGGTGGTGGCGTTCCTGGACGCCCAATGCCTCGCGGACAACCGTCAGCAGCAGAACCCGATGATGGCCAATATGGGAGGCGGCGGGTCCTCGCTGGACAAGCTGCTCAAGGCCTGGGGCATCCAGTTTGACACCAGCAAGGTCGTGGCCGACATGCGGTTCAAAATGCAGTTGCGCGGCCGCAATGGCGGACCGCAGGAAGCTCCCGCCTGGCTGGCTTTAACCGCTGACGGCCTCAACAAGGAGGACGTCGCGACCAGCCAACTTGACAACATCTGGCTGCCGCTCTGCGGAGCGTTCACTGGGACACCAACCACCGGCCTCAAGGAGACCGTGCTCCTGCAAAGCTCGAAAGACGCGCAGTTGGTGGACGCGATGCTGGCCAATCTGGCCAGCGATAATATCATGAAGGAGTTCAAGTCCGCCGATGTGAACTACAAACTTGCCATTCGCCTCTCCGGCAAATTCAAGACGGCGTTCCCGGACGGCGAACCGCAGGAGAAGAAGGACGAAGCGGCCGACGGCGACAAGAAAGACGAGAAGAAGGCCGGAGAGTCGCTTAAAGAAACCAAGAGCGACAATGCGGTCGTGCTGTTCGGCGATGCGGATCTTCTCTACGACCCGTTCACCATGCGGCGGATTGACAGTCCGTTCGGCGCCCTGCAGATGGCGATGAACGCCAATCTTAACCTGGCGCAGAACATCGTCGAACAAATGACAGGGGACAGCAACCTCATCGCCGTTCGCAGCCGCGCGACGCTGAGCCGCCCGTTCACACGCATCAAGGAGATGGAAGCGGTGGCCAATGAGAAGTTCCAGAGCGAAATCAAACGGCTGGAAGACAGCGCCGCCGACGCCCAGCGGAAGATCAACGAATTGCAGGCGCAGAAGAAGGATAAGGACCAGCGCTTCATTCTGTCTCCCGAGCAGCGGACGGAGCTTGAAAAGCTGCGCAAGGAGGAGGCGGACACCCGGAAGCGCCTC
The DNA here is from genome assembly GCA_964625855.1 of uncultured Verrucomicrobiota bacterium. Lineage (GTDB taxonomy): Bacteria > Verrucomicrobiota > Verrucomicrobiia > Limisphaerales > UBA8199 > JAPLUA01. Next base: position 62,884 of record CAZVFC010000048.1, read on the forward strand.
AAGCAGGTTCAGAAGGACCTCCGAAAAGAGGTCGTGTCCCTCCAAACGCGTGTCAAGTGGATCAACATCCTGGCGGTCCCGTTGGCGGTGGCGGCAACGGGCATCGTGATCGCAGTGGTTAAACGCAGAAAGACTTCGGCAAAATGAATCAGAAACAGCTTGTTATCCTTTTGGTGTTGGTGGTGGTCCTGGGAGCTGCCGGTTTATGGCTCTACCGGAGCAAGGAAACCGCGTGGAAGGGCGGCACCAAAACAACCGGGCAGAAGCTACTGGGTGACCTGCCCATCAACGATGTCGCGCAGATTGTGATCAAGGGCGGCACAAACGAGCTGGACTTGGTGAAGAAGGACAACCTCTGGCGGGTCAAGCAACGCGACGATTACCCGGCGAACTTCTCCGAAATCAGTGGCTTCCTCCTCAAGGCGGCAGAGCTCAAAGCGGTTCAGTCGGAGGAAATCGGGCCGTCCATGCTGGGACGCTACAAACTGTTGCCGCCAGGGCCGGAGACCAACACCGCCGTGTTGGTGGAATTGCGCGACCAGAACGGGAAGCCGATCCAATCGTTGTTGCTCGGCAAAACGCACATGCGCAAGGCTACGGGTCGGTCGTCGCCCATGGGCGACATGCCCGATAATGAAGGCTGGCCCGACGGCCGCTATGTGATGGTCGGCACGGGATCCAAGACTGTCGCTGTCATTTCGGACCCGTTGAGCAACCTGGAAGCCAAGCCGGAACAGTGGCTCAATAAAGACTTCTTCAAAGTCGAGAAGACTCGTTCGATTGCCGTCACGTACCCCGTGGCGACGAATTCCTGGAAGGTAACGCGAGAGACGGAGAGCGCCACCGACTGGAAACTGAGCGAAGCCAAACCCGGTGAGCAACTGGATGCCTCCAAGACATCTGGCTTCTCGTACGCGCTGAGTTCCCCGAGTTTCAATGACATTCTGCCCGCCGACACCAAGCTGGAGCAGGCCGGCCTCGACAAGCCCACCGTCATCACACTCGACACGTTCGAGAACTTCGCCTACACCCTCAAAATAGGCCAGAAGACCAACGACAACTTCCCAGTGGCTCTAAGCGTGGCGGCTCAGATTCCGAAGGAGCGCACCGCGGACAAGGACGAAAAGCCGGAGGACAAGACCCGACTTGACAAGGAGTTCAAGGACAAACAGCAGAAGCTCGAGGAAAAACTGACCCAGGAGAAGAGCTACGAAAAACGGATTTACCTGGTATCGAGTTGGACGGTGGACTCCTTGCTCAAGGAGCGAGGGCAACTCCTGGCCGAGAAAAAGGAAGAGCCGAAGAAGGAAGAAATGACGGAGTCAACGGGTGATTCGGCTACGAATACCCTGCCGCCGTTGCCGACGGAGGTTATCCCCGAAGTAAAATAGGTTCAGCCTGGCTGTCCAGGCAGAATAACCCACTGCGCTCCGGACCCTCCGGATCGGGAGATACTGCTCCTTCGCGCTAACTGGCGATCTTCGCCCTTATGGAACCCGTTCCCGCGTGAATTCTACTTCCGGTCGCCGCCCCTGACACGGTGACCGGGACGGTTCTTACGCTGAGTGGCACGAGGCGTGCGGCGTTCCTGCACCAGTGGTGTGATCTGGGGATTTGTCGCGTCAGAGACATTTCAAGTATGAAGACTTGCAGGATGCGGTGTGATCTCGCTGGCAAACTCGCGTGGCTGGCGCTGGCCGCGTTGTCAATGCCGCCTTCCGGCGCGCTAGCCGCCGTGGAGGAGACCTTCCCTCTGCTCCAAATCGGAACACAGGTGTACACAAATGTGACAATTACCACGAAAGCGAAGAATTACATCTTCGTCCTCCACACCGGGGGTATGACCAGTATCAAGATTAGCGACGTGCCTGCCGAGTTGCGGTCGCAACTGGGCTATGACGGAAAGCAGAACCAGAAAGCGGGCGCTCACAGCCCTGCTGCCTGGGCCAAGGCGGGAGTCGCCAAGCTCAGGCCGCAACAAGTCAGGGAGTTCCGCGAGCAACTGGCACAGGCCTGGCATGGGAACAAGGCCGGCGGGGTGCCGCTGACAGCCTTGGTCAACATCAAAGCATTGCTGATCCTGACGGGAACACTGCTTCTGATCTACCTGTTCAACTGTTATTGCCTCATGTTGATCTGCCAGAAAGCAGGACACCCACCCGGTCCGCTGGTGTGGATCCCTGTGGTGCAATTCCTGCCACTGCTGCGCGCAGCCGGCATGTCCGGCTGGTGGTTCTTGGGCCACCTGCTGCCGGTACTCAACCTGGTGACCTTCGTCCTTTGGGCGGTAAACATTGCCAAAGCGCGCGGCAAGAGTGGTTGGGTTGCCTTCTTCCTGATTCTCCCCCTCACCTCTTTCTTCGCCATTCTGTACCTCGCTTTCTCGACCGGCGCGGCTGTGGAGGAGGACGCGGAACCGGAAGTGATGTCGCTCCAGGCGGCGTGACACACCGAGGCAAGGAGCCATTGGCGCCGGCTCGAGAGGATGCACGTGTCCTCGCCGACTGGTAATGGGCGCCGGCGGCTGCTTCCAATTCCTCGCTGCTTGCCAAGCGGCCTCCAGGTGATTAACGTCTCGCTTCCTTATGGAAAGAATCGTCATCATCGGCTCCGGTTGCGCCGGACTGACGGCTGCACTCTATACCGCCCGGGCGAATTTGCGTCCATTGGTGCTCACCGGCACTCAACCGGGAGGCTTGCTGACTACCACAACCGTAGTTGAGAATTATCCCGGATTCCCCGAGGGCATAGACGGCTATGAACTGATGGCCCGGATGCAGAAACAAGCCGAACGATTTGGGGCGCGCGTCAAGTTCGGCGCCGTCGAGGCGGTGGACCTTTCCCGACAGCCCTTTGGCCTAACGGTTGACGGCGAACCGATTCAAAGCGAGACCGTGATCATCGCCACTGGTGCCAGCCACCGCCGGCTTGGCCTCGAGAGCGAGCACAAGCTGGAGAACAAAGGGGTTACCTATTGTGCCACTTGCGACGGAGCGTTACCGATCTTCCGGAATCAACCGCTGGCGGTTGTGGGCGGTGGGGATTCAGCCTGCGAAGAGGCGATGTACCTGACACGGTTTGGCTCGGTCGTTTACCTTATCCATCGCCGCGACAAATTGCGAGCCTCAGCGCTGATGGCGGAGCGGGCGCTCTCCAACTCCAAAATCCAGCCTATCTGGGATTCGGTCGTAACCGAGGTCCTCGACGTGCAACAAGACAAGGTCACGGGCGTACGAGTGAAGAACGTTAAGACAGACCAGGGGACCGTAGTAGGCTGCGCCGGCTTATTCGTCGCCATTGGACACACTCCAAATACTCAGCTCTTCAAGGGCATCGTGGACATGGATGAAAACGGTTATCTCACGCCCCGCAACGGCACGGCTACCAACGTCCCGGGCGTGTTTGCAGCGGGTGACTGTGCCGATCGTGTCTATCGCCAGGCGGTTACCGCAGCCGGACTGGGCTGCGCGGCCGCCCTGGAAGCGGAGCGCTACCTCGCATCAAGAAGCCTATGATGGCCGATTAGTGCCAATATCAGCAATATGACTTCGCGCGAACGCGTTCTTGCCGCCCTGAATCACCAGGAATCCGACCGCGTGCCGGTGGACCTGTCCGGTCACCGTTCCTCGGGTATCTCCGCTATGGCTTACGCGCGCTTGCGCGACCACCTCGGCTTGCCGAGGAAACCCATCCGCGTCTATGACCCGGTGCAGCAGCTCGCCATCGTGGATGAGGACGTTTTGCAGCGGTTCCACGTGGACACCATGGAACTGGGCCGCGCCTTTGCGCTGGAGGACAAGTATTGGACCGAGTGGACGCTGCCGGACGGGACGCCTTGCCTGATGCCCGCTTGGGCAAAACCCGAGCGCCACGATGGCGAGTGGGTGCTGCGTTCTCAGGCCAGTCGGCGCGTGATCGCCCGCATGCCGGAGAACGTCTGGTATTTCGAGCAGGCCCACTACCCGTTTCTCGAACAGGATGACCTCGACCACATCGAAGCGGCAGTGCCCGAAGCCATGTGGACGGCCGTCGCCTCCCCACCCGGCCCCATCGTCACCGGACCGGATGGCCCGCAGGTCTTGCAGGATGGCGCGCGCCGGTTGCGCCAGCAGACGGACCGGGCGATCATCGGTCTGTTCGGCGGAAACCTGCTCGAGTTCGGCCAATTCCTCTACCGCAACGACAACTTCTTCATGCTCCTAGCCGGTGAACCGGAGCGCGCTCACCGGTTTCTGGACAAGCTGCTGGAGATTCACCTGCGCAACTTGGACAGTTTCCTCGCCGCGGCGGGTGATTCCATTGACGTGATCCTTTTTGGCGATGACCTGGGCATGCAATCGGGTCCGCAAGTCTCGCCCCTCATGTATCGCGAGTTCTTCAAGCCGCGCGAGCAGGTAATGTGGAAGCGAGTAAAGCAACGGACGCCGCACCTCCGAATCATGCTGCACTGCTGCGGTGGCGTCCGAGAGATCCTCCCTGACCTGATAGACGCGGGTCTGGATGCCATCAACCCCGTCCAAATCACCTGCCGCGGCATGGACGCCCCAGGCCTCAAGCGCGATTTCGGCGCCCAAATGACCTTCTGGGGCGGCGGCTGCGACACGCGAGATGTGCTGGCCAAGGGCACCCCGGCGCAGGTCCGCGAGCATGTCCGCAGGCAGGTGGACATTTGGCGGCCGGGCGGCGGGTTCGTCTTCCAGCAGGTCCACAACATCATGGCCGACGTGCCGCCCGCTAACATCGTGGCGATGTACGCCGCGATACACCAGTGCTGAGGTCGCGGCTCGCTCACGGCGGTAACGGCGCTTATCCCTGCCTCGACCCCCACGATGACTCTGGCTCCGCCTGTAACCTCTGCAGCCTGGTTTCCGTATACCTTTTTGAAACCTAATGCCGTTGAGCACCAAACCGAAAACATGACGACCGAATTATGAAAAGAAACCACTGGAAAGCCACCCTCTTCGCCGGCTGTGTTGTGGCGGCAGCATCCACCAGCATTGCCACCCCGCTGCGCCGAGCCGATATCGCCGCCAACCCCGCCTGGGTTGCGCACCTGGACTTTGACCGCCTGCGCCCCACCGCGATTGGTCAGTATGTTCTCAGCGAGATGAACAAGCCTGAAGCCCAGGCCAAGCTGGCGGCCTTCCAGGCCATCGTCAGCTTTGACCTTCGCACACAACTGCACGGCGCAACTGCCTACAGCTCCGGCCCTGCCCCAGAAGACGGCATCCTGCTCGTTTACGCGGATTTCGACGCCGATCGCCTGGTGACGCTTGCCAAGGCGGCGAAGGATTCTCAGAACAACATTTACAAGAACCACGTCATCTATAATTGGATTGACGACAAGAAGAAGGAGAAGAACGGGGTCAAGCCGCGTGTCTATGCTGCCATTGCCGGCGCGCGCGTTGTCATCGGCCAGCGTGAGGAACGGGTTGCCCGGGCGCTGGATGTCCTCGACAGTGCCTCGTCGAGCCTGGCTGCTTCCGCCTCGCTGCCCGAGTTGGGCGCGCCCGGAACCACTAGTTTCCTTGAAGCGGCTGCCAGTCGTTTTGACCTGCCCGCCGCAGATCCCAACGCGGCCATGTTTCGGCTCTCCAGACAGGGGCGGCTTCAGCTCGCCGAATCCCAGGGAACGCTCAATGGGCTGCTATCCCTTGAAGCAAAAGACGACGAGGTTGCCGGTCATATTGCATCCATCGCCCAAGGCCTTATCGCCCTCCTAAAACTGCAGCAGGATAAGCCGGAATCGGTTAAACTCGCTCAGGCCCTCGCCCTCAACCAGGATGGCCCCCGCGTTGACATCAGCTTGACTTTGTCCGCCAGCGACTTCGTCGAAATGGTCAAGGCGGGCGCCGCTCGCGAGGCGCAAAAGAAGGCGGAGAAAGCGACAGCGAACTAATTCGCTCTTTCCCGGGCTTTGCGGTATGGATAGAATCAGACTGGGCGAAGGCGACCATGTCAGGCCGCCTTGCTCGCGGCACATTTGAATTCCGAACTCCAGTCGCTCGCGGATGAGGAACTGGCCCGGCAAACCCAGGCCGGCTCACTGGATGCCTTCGAAGAACTGGTTTCCCGCTACGAAGGCCGGATCTACGCCTTTGCCCTGCAGCTCTGCCGCAATCCGGCCGATGCCGCCGAAATCGTGCAGGAGACCTTCCTGAAGGCGTACCGCACCATTGCCCTGTATAATCCGAACCGCGGCTTTCCTCCGTGGCTGTTCACCATCGCCCGGCATAAATGCATTGACCATCACCGCGCTGCGCCGCCGTTGGCGGATGCGTCTGTGCCCGACCGCGCTCATGGCGCTGACCCATCGGAGGTGCTAGCCTCGCAGGAAGACAAGGATTGCCTATGGGCGCTCGCGCGCCGGGTGTTGCCTCCCGCCCAGTTCCAGGCCCTCTGGCTCAGCTACGGCGCAGAAATGAAGATCGGAGACATCGCACGCGTGCTCGGGCGAACCCGGACCCATATCAAGGTGATGCTCTTCCGCGCGCGCCGCACGCTCCGCCGCGAGCTGGAACAACCCGGACCCGCCTTCCTGTGTGTGACTCCGACGGCAGGGCACGCTCACCCCGCCTGCCGCGGCGGTGGGGATTTACTCCGTACGGCACGCTCGCCGAGCGCGCCCTAACTGCAAGAACGGCACCCATGCGCTTGTTATTCTCGAAATATCAAATCTGCGCTGCACTGGATGCGGCGCGAACCCTGCGGCCCCCTGTTCAACGCAAAGTGGCTGCCAACGATGAGCTTCGCCGCTTTGCCCAAGACTTGGCCGCGCTGGACGGGGCTTTGAGAAGCTCCGTGCCGAAACCGGGGACGCCGCCCGCCCTCCACGCTTCGATCATGCGCGCCGTTCGGAGGGTTGGGCGCATGGTCCCGCCGGCACGCAAGTCATCCGTAGTGCGCTGGTTGCCGGCCCCTGCCGTCGCGGTGTTGGTGTGCGCTTTATTGGCCTGGCACGTCGCGTCGGTGCGGGCACCCTCGCGAACGGTCCTTTCGCATGCCACCACCGTGTTGGTGACCAGTGGAGAAATCACGCGGAGAGTTCCGGCCACGGCCCTGAGCCCGCTCACGCAGGAGTGGCAGCGACTCCACCAGGATCTGGATAGGACCGCTGAGCTCCTGCTCGCTACGCTGCCCTAATCGCCGACGTACCTCTTTGCTCCGCACCCGTCTGGAGCCAGGTTGTATTCTCGCACAAGCGGCCTCTCAACCGGTTGACGTGATGATGCTCCCCTTCGCGCCCTAGACCAGGGACAAATCGCGTTCTGATTGGAGAGGCTGGCGCCTCAATGATTGGCGGCTATCTCGTTTTCCTCGGTCTTCTCACCATAGTCAAAGTCTCCCAGGCCTCGCGTAAAAGTGGCCTTGCCGGGAGCTACCACCAGCGCCTCGGCGGTGGACTTGATCGTCTTCGAGATGGCGGCAAACGGCAGGGCCGCCACGAAGATCGCGCTGCCCACCACCGTCGTGGCAAAAAGCGCCGGCCGCATAATCACCGCGTCAGCGGCCACCGCCAAGGTGTCTTCCTCAGGGGCTGCGAGGGCTGGAGTGGTAGTTGCACAGCCGATTGCGGCCGCACATACAATGGTCATTACTCTTGTTCTCATAATTTGACTTGCGCTATTCCAACCGTCACACAAGCCGGCGCGAAGTTCAATCACGTCTTTCGCGAATGAATACGGACTTGTATCGGGTAAATGCCCGACAAAGGTCAACGCCTTGAAGGTTCGCTGACATTCTATACGCCCAATCCGGGGAGCTTGAGAGGGATCGAGAGAAATCATGGTTTATCGCAACACCCGGCGCGATGCGGCTCAGATGCCGCGACCGAGAGCGGCTGGGGAAGCCACGGACGGGTCTAAGGGGCGCCTCGAATTTTGTTGCGCTCCGTTGCGCCTCATGAGATTTCGGTGTTGTGGCTGACAATACCTGCCTACGCTCATTCGCGGCCGGCGATCACGGACCGGGGCCACTGGCCTGGTTCGCCGGCATGATTGATCACTGCTACGACTACGCCGAAAGCGCCAAAGCGGCGGGCCGGCCGATCGTTGGGATCATGTGCGAATTTACCCCGCGAGAAATCATTCTGGCGGCGGGCGGGGTGCCGGTCTGTTTATGCGGCGGATCGGCGGACACCATCCCGGCAGCGGAGCAGGTTCTACCTGCCAACCTCTGCCCACTCATCAAGTCCACCTTCGGCTACCATGTCACGGGCAAGAATCCGTTTCTGAACTGGGCGGATCTGGTCGTGGCGGAGACCACTTGCGACGGCAAGAAGAAGATGTTTGAGCTACTGGGCGCCACTAAGCCGATGTATGTGCTGGAACTGCCGCAAAAGGCGGACGACACGGCCTCTTTCGAACACTGGGTGCTCGAGATGCACAGGTTCCGGGAGCACGTGGCCGCCCGATTCAAGGCACAGATCACTGATGAGGCGTTGGTTAACGCCATCCAACTGATGAACCGCGAGCGCAGTTTACGCCGCCAGTTGGCTGACCTCCAGATCGCTGACCCGCCACCCTTCACCGGCCGGGAGTTGCTGGACTTCAAGAGCATTATCTCTGGCATCGAGGCCGACCTCCAGCAGTACGAGCGCGCCCTCGAGCAGTATGGACCACCAAACGACCAGACCGATGCATCCCGCACCGCGCACCACGCTCCCGCCATTCGCGTTCTACTGACCGGCGTTCCCCTGGTGCATGGCGCCGAGCGGGTACTCGAATTGATTGAAGGCTGCGGCGCGGCCGTGGTCTGCATGGAGAACTGCACCGGCCTTAAGCCAATCCTCGAAGACGTGGACCTGGACAGCGAACCGGACCCGGTCAGAGCCATCGCTCGAAAGTATTACCACCTCCCCTGCTCGGTTATGACGCCCAACCCAAGGCGCTTCGAGAGCCTGCGCGCCTTGGTGGCGAAGTTCCGGCCACAGTGCGTTATTGAGCTGGTTTGGCAGGCCTGCATTACTTACGACGTTGAGTCTTACCAGGTACGCAAGCTCGCCGAAGAAGAGTTGCGCCTGCCCTACCTCAAGATTACCACCGATTACTCGTCGTCGGATTCCGCCCGCATCACTACCCGAGTGGAGGCGCTGCTTGAGACGGTGCGGGGGAGGCCCGGCTGAGACCGTATGATTCACGCCGGCATAGACGCAGGCTCGCGCGCCACGAAGGTCGTGCTGTTCGACTCCGAACACTCGCGCATTGTTGGTTCTGCCCTCGCCGACCAAGGCATTGAGCAGCAGCGATTGGCCGCGCAACTGTTGGAAAGGGCGTGCCAGGAGGCGCAGGTGGAACGGGCTGCCGTCGGGAACATCGTCGCCACCGGCTATGGCCGCAACGCCGTGCGGTTCGCGGACACGACCATTACGGAAATCACCTGCCACGCCCGAGGCGTGCATCACCTGCTGCCGGAAGCCCGTACCATCATCGAGATCGGCGGCCAGGACAGCAAGTTCATCACCCTCGAAGACGGCGGTCACGTGCGAGATTTTGCCATGAACGACCGCTGCGCCGCCGGCAGTGGCCGATTTCTGGAAGTCGTCGCCACCCGACTGGGGGTGGATCTGGCCACGCTGGGAGAGCTAAGCCGAGAATGCCGGCACGCCGCGCTGATAAGCAGCATGTGCGTAGTGTTCGCCGAGACAGAGATTATTGGCCTCCTCGCCGAAGGCGTTGCGCCGCCGGACATCGCTGCGGGTGTGCAGAATGCCATCGCCCAGCGCGTCGCCGGGTTGGCGGGACGATCGGTCGCACCACCGGTTTGCTTCACCGGCGGAGTGGCGCTCCAATCGGGCATGGTGCGCGCTCTGGAAACCGCCCTGGCCTGCACAGTGCAGGTGTCGCCGCTGCCTCAATACACCGGTGCTCTGGGCGCCGCCATCCTCGCTGGGCGCCAGCCGCGCGACCGGGGAAGGCTTTAACGCCGCTTCGGGTGTCCCTGCTGCTGCGACATCCCTGGCGCAGCCTTGCGGGGATGCCGCCCGTGACATCCTGATTCCCGGCTTGCACGCGCTGCTCGGCGAGGTCGCATCACTCCGCAAGGGGTGCTGGCATGACGAGAACCTTGTCCACACGGTGGCGGTCCATATCCAGAACCTCGAAGACATAACCGTGCGCCTCAAAGGTTTCCCCTTCCTTCGGCATGTGACCCAAGCGTTTGACGATGTACCCGGCGAGGGTCTGGTAGTCTTTGTTCTCCTGATCTTCGACCCTGAATCCCGGCAGCGCCTGTTCCACTCGCTCAATCTCGATCATCGCATCAATCAGCCACGAACCGTCCGGCCGCCTCGCCGCCGCCGGCTTGGCGCGCTCATCCTGCGAGGGAAAATCCCCCACAATGGCTTCCATCACATCGTTCAGGGTCACAAGGCCCACGATGCCGCCGAACTCATCCGCCACCAGCGCCAGGTGTTTGCCGCTCTTCTTGAAGGTCTCTACCAGTTGGAGCACGTTCTGCGTCGCCGGCACCATCAACGGCGGCACCATCAGGTCCTTCAGGTTCACACCCACTCCCGCCGCCAGGTTCGCGTAGATCGCCTTCACCGACACCACCCCGACCACGTGGTCGCGATCACCTTTGTAGATCGGGAAATAGGAGTGCCCGCTGACGACAATCTTGTGCCAGACTGTCTCGTGCGGGTCGTCGCGATTCAGCCAGATGACTTTCGGGCGGGGGGTCATGATGTCTTGCGTCATTAACAGGTCCAGGTCAAGCACGCTTGTCACAATGTCACTCTCAACTTTCTGGAACGCGCCCGCCCGCAAGCCCTCCTGCATCAGGATCTTTACCTCCTCTTCGCTGACCACGGCTGCCTTGTGCGGCCGGATCGCCAGCAAGCGCAGCAGGGCGTCGGTCGAGAAGCTCAGGAATCTCACCACTGGCCAGGTAAGCGCCGAAAGGACCTGCATCAGCCTCGCCATGCGCATAGAGATGCCTTCGGGATTGCCCAGGCCGATACGCTTGGGAACGAGTTCCCCCACCACCAGGGAAGCATACGTGATCACCAGCACCACAATCCCCAGCCCAATAGCGTCGCTATAGGCCGCGAGCCAGGCCACCCCCTTCAATGTCCTTGCGATTTCCTTGGCGATGGTCGCCCCGCCGAAAGCGCCCGCAAGGATGCCCACCAGCGAAATGCCGATTTGCACGGTCGAGAGAAACCGGTTTGGTGACTCGGCCAACTCGAGCGCGATTCTGGCCCGACCATTCCCTGCATTGGCCAGCGCGCGCAGCCGCCCTTTGCGCGCTGCTACGATCGCGATCTCGGTCATGGCAAACACCCCGTTCAACAGGAGCAGTGCCAGGATGATCGCGACTTCAATGAGCATCGGTTTCATGCCTCCAGATTAACATCCATTATCTCCCCGTTCACGCCTTAAAGCCGACTTCCTGATCACGGAGTTGAAGGGAGCCTCGATGAGACGCTCTCACTGTCGCAGACTACACTCAACGGAACCTCCCTGGATGACGACCCCCGGGCCGCATCATTGCCAGGGCGGAATCGAGAAGAGGGCGAGAACGGTGGTTCCCTGATTGGCGGTGCGAGCGTCGCCAATCACAGGGACCAGCCGTCTCCGCCGCTGGATGCGCCTTCTCGTAATGAAGGACCGATTCCGCCAGGCACGGCAGCAGCGGACGCGTGAAAAGATCACACCCGCGGCATCAATCACGGCAACGCCAGCCGGTAGAACACACTGCCGTCGGCCGGGTCAATCGGAACGACGACGTGATTGGTCGCCGCCGAACCCGGCACGTCCGCCCAGCT